>PHBU01000007.1 GCA_002840685.1 Chloroflexi bacterium HGW-Chloroflexi-6
CCTCCTGGCTCGTTTGTGCTCGCTACACAAAACTCTACCAGAAGGTCTGTTTCTTTTCTATTACCCCGTTTCCTGAGATTCGGGGTTAATCATGTTTTTTTATCTTTGGGGGCGAGTTCTGGGCCTTTGCATCCATCCAGGTTTTTTACTCACTGGTTGGCAGTTCGTCCGGTGTTTCGGTTTGGGCGCGCATCAACAAGTCGAAGCCTTCGTGGCGGATGCGCAGATCGTAGAACATAACCACGTAAGTAGCCATGCTGACCGGGGTTGTAATCAGTGCTCCGAATGTTCCAATCGCGCTGCCAATGCCTGAGAGCAGGTTGGGCGGCAGATCGTTTTCCACGAATTGAGAGAAGTAGGTGAAGAATATTATCGGTAAGCCACTTAACAGCAAGCCCAAAGCGCTGAGGGTGAGGCTGATTGCGATCACCCGCCACATGGAGAGCTTGGTCAAATCCCAGCTTCTTGTAAGACTATCGGATGCTCCCGAACCTTCCAGGATGATGGCGCAATCTGTTACAGACCACCGCGCGCCCAGAAATACGGCAATCGGCATTATGATAATAAACCCAAGGATAGGATTCTTCAATGCCAGCGCAATGATGGCATAGGGAATCCCTGCTGACAGACCGATGGCCAAACCCTGAAGAAAATTTGCCCCGAAGATTGTCCAAAAACGCGCCCAGCCGATCCTTACAGAATCTTTGAAAGCCGCATCTTTGGATAGATAGGTTTGCCCAAACAAATACACAAGCGCGCCGGTCATAATAATTCCCAGTGGTGCCGCGATCAGGTTTGTCAATGACGACAAATCGCCCGGAATTAGTAACTCCAGCACCAAAGCTGGCAGGCTGAAGGCGGCTGTGATCCATGTGGCAGTCAGAAAATTATTCCGATACAGGCGGATGGCTCTGTCCAACAGTTCGCCTGTGCGAAGCGGATGCAAGTAATCATATTCTGTCATTATTAACCCTCCTGAATGAATTTTATGCCTGTCAATGCGATCACCGTCACAAGTAAGATGATCGCACTGACAGGCAGTGCAGTAACAGATTTTAATTTAATCCACTGTCAGCGTCTTGGACAAGTTGCGCGGGAAATCGGGATCGTAGCCGCGCAGGACGCTCATGTGGTAGGAAAGCAGCTGTAGCGGCAGAACCGCCAGCAGCGCGGCGATCTCGGGCGTCGAATCGGGGATGACGATCACGTCGCTGGCGTTGGCGTGCAGGCGCGGGTCATCCTGTCCGATGGCGATGGCGCGCGCGCCGCGGCAGGTGACTTCGTTCAATCCGCTGACCAGCAGCGGTAAATCGTTTGGCCCGGCCGCGAACAGGATCGGGAAGCCCTTGGTGACCGCCGAGAGCGGTCCGTGCTTGAACTCGGTCGAGAGCATGCCTTCGCAGTGGGCGTAGGTGATCTCTTTCAGTTTCAAGGCGCCTTCCAGGGCGATCGGATAGGTTGCGCCGTAGCCCAGGCAGTACAGATCGTTCCAACTGTTGATCTCGGCGGCAATTGTCTCAACCTGTTCGGAAACCATCTCGAGGGTTTTATCCATCAGCGCCGGAATAGTCTCCAACTCTTTGGTATCGCGCCCGGCCAGGCGGTAGGCGAGATACAGGAACGATACAACCTGATTGGTGAAGGTCTTGGTGGCCGGGACGCTGATCTCGTATCCGCAGCACAGCGGCAGCGAGCAGACGGTGGCCTTGGTCAGGGTCGAGCCGATAACGTTGGCCAGCCCGAAGCAGGTCATGCCCCTGGCTTCGGCTACTTCGAGGGCATTCAAGACATCCTTGGTTTCGCCGCTCTGGCTGACGAAGAGACCGACATCCTGGGCGTTGACCGTCGGGGCGTACTGCGGCATGAACTGCGGGGCCAGGACCGGGATAACGGGCCGCCCGGCCAGTTGCGCAAAATAAACGGCCCCGGTCAGGCAGGCGTGGTAACTCGTCCCGCAGCCGATGAAGTACAGGTTGCGGGCGTTCTTCATTTTTTCGACAACGCTCGCCACGTCCGGGGAGCCATCCAGCATATGCAGCACTTCGCGCGCCACCTGGCTCTGTTCGTGGACTTCCTTGAGCATGAAATGGGAAAATCCGCCCTTTTGGACGGCTTCCATCGTCTCTGTGACCAGTTCCGGTTCGCGGGCGATGAGCGAACCGTCCTTGACGGAATGCAGTTCGACGCGGTCATGCCAGAGGGTGATGATCTCGCCGTCGTTCAGGCGCATGATCTTGCGGGTCAGGGGCAGAATCGAAGGCAAGTCCGATGAAACGCAGGAGAAATCTTCGCCCAGGCCGACCACCAGACCGGAGCCTTTTTTGAAGGCGTAGAGTTTGTCATCGGTAATGCTGCCGATCACAAAGGAATAATCGCCTTGCAGATCGTCATAAGCATGGCGGATGGCGTCGATGAAGCCCTCGCCGCGGTTGATGTAGCGCTCGACGGCATGCACGCAGCTTTCGCCATCGTTCATCGAGCGCACGGTCATGCCTTCGGCTATGAATTGCTGGCGCAGTTCAACGTTGTTGACCACGTTGCCGTTGTGCGCGCCGACCAGGTCGCCGTCCGAATCAAGATGGGGCTGCGAGTTGATCTGGGACGGCTCACCGAAGGTTGCCCAGCGCAACTGGGTGATGCCGCGCTGGCCGCTCATCTCGGCGAAATTGTATTTGACCGCGACATCCTTGACCCGGCCAACGTCCTTGCGCAGATCGACCTTTGCGCCGCTGATGGTGGCCGCGCCGACCGAATCGTAGCCGCGATAGGTCAGCCGCTGGGCCGCTTCGGCCAGGATGTTGCCGAGGGGTTGCTCATTCTTTGTTACGATGCCAAAAATACCGCACATGTGTTTCCTTTCGGGAATTTATCTTTTTAAGAAACTGTCAATGATTTACGACAGCGGCCAGGTCGGCAGAACATCCATCTCGAGGCCGCTGGTTTGTCCGTGCATATAGCGGAACGACCCCGCCGCGGCGATCATGGCGGCGTTATCGGTGGTGTAGGCGAACTTGGGGATGTGAACCTTGAACCCGTCGTTTTGCAGATTCAGGAAGGCTTCGCGCAGCGGTTTGTTGGCCGAGACCCCGCCTGCCAGGAGCAGTTCACGCACGCTGTGGGCGCGGGCCGCATCGACGGTTTTGGCGATCAGGTAATCGACGACAGTTGCCTGGAAACTGGCGGCAATATCATTGACTGGGATCGGCTGGCCGGCTTTTTCGAGGTCGCGGATGGTGTAGAGCACGGCGGTTTTGATGCCGCTGAACGAGAAATCCCAGCGTTTGTCGGTTTTGGGGCGGGTGAACTTGAAGGCTTTCGGGTCGCCGCTTTCGGCGGCTTTTTGAACCGAAGGGCCGCCGGGGTAGGGCAGCCCGAGCAGGCGGGCAACCTTGTCGAAGGCCTCGCCGGCTGCATCGTCCAGGGTGGCGCCCAGGCGCTGGTAGGTCAGGTGGGCGGTCATCAGGTCGATCTCGCTGTGTCCGCCCGAGACGAGAAGAGCCACGAGCGGGAATCCCGGCGCTTCGGGCGGATTCTCCGCCCCATGGTCGTACAGCCAGGAAGCGTAGATGTGCCCCTCGAGGTGGTTCGCGCCGACCAGCGGTTTGCCGCTGCCGAGCGCCAGCCCCTTGGCGGCGTTCATCCCGACCACCAGCGATCCGGCCAGGCCGGGTCCGCGCGTGACCGCGATGGCATCCAACTCGTTCAGGGTCAGGTTGGCTTTGGTCAGCGCTTCTTCGATGACCGGCAGGATGCTCAAAACGTGCTGGCGCGAAGCCACTTCAGGGAAGACCCCGCCGTAGCGGGCGTGCATCTCCATTTGAGATGCGACTACCGACGAGATCAGGGCGCGCCCATCTTCGATGACGGCCGCTGCGGTTTCATCGCAGGATGTTTCAATGGCAAGTAAACGCATTATTTTTTCCAGTTCTTCATTTCCAAAACAAAATCATACGGATATTCGGCCAGCAGTTCGATTTTACCTTCAGCGCTCATCCAGTAGCTGTCTTCGATGCGGAATCCCATGCCCTGTTCGGGGTAGTACAGGCCGGGTTCGATGGTGAAGACCACCCCGGGTTTGAGCAGGTTGTCATCAGTGGCGGTCAGGCCGCTCCACGGGCGCTCGTGGATGTTCAGGCCCAGCCCATGTCCCAGGCTGTGGACGTAACCTTGCAGGGGCGCTTTCTCTGTCCGGACGGTGGGGTGGCCGTCTTTTTCGAAAATGTCGCAGGTCAGGGCCTGGTAATCCTTGAATTTGGCGTTCATATCCAGGTTTTCGACAACCCGCTCGTAGGCATTCTTAACCTGATCGTAAAGTTTCTGTGCTTCAGGGGTCGCGTAGCCCAGACTCCAGGTGCGGGTGAAATCGTAGAAGTAGCCGCCGCCGTTTTCCTGCGGATAAATGTCAAAGACGATCGTCTGGCCGAGCTTGACTTCATCCACCGGGTTGCCCTGCGAGTGCGGCACGCCGGCATCCTTGCCGATCGCCAGGATATAGCCCTCGCTCGGGGTTGCGCCGCGTTCGGCCAGCCACAGGTTGATCTTTTCTTTCAGGTCGCCGATCGTCAGCGGGGAGCCGTTTTCTTTTAAGACAACTTCATCGGTGCGGACTTCGCGTTCTTTAAGATAGGCGGCGGTCAGGCCGACAACTTCGGTGGTGATCTTGCCCATGCGCCGGATGCGCGCCACTTCGCCGGCGTCCTTGGTTTCCATGGCGATCATGAAGATCGAGTTTTCGCGGGTTTCACCAACCAGTTCCACTTCAGGGGTCAGGCGTTCGAAATGGGAAAGCACTGCAAACAGGCTGCTGACATCGCTGAAACCGTACAGGCCGACCCGACCGCTGATCTCCAGATCCTTGAACATCCGTCGCAGGCGCAGGGCGCTCATCAGGGCGGTATCGCCGCCGGCTTCTTTGAGCATTTCCTGCCAGGGATATTCGCCGTACAGTCGGACGGTTAATCCACTTTTGGCGGCTTCGTCGCGTTCCATATCGTTGCAGAACAGCACGGCGGTTTCACCGCGTTTTTTGATGAGGGTGGCCGCGCTGACGTGCCCGCCGCCGGTCAGGTAGGTCATGGGCGGGTTGTTTTCAGCGTTGCCAAAGACCAGCAAGGCATCGAAGTTCTTTTGTGCCATCAGGGCATCAAGATCAGATTTCATGGAGTCTCCAAGTTTATATTTATGTTAGCCGACTTTTTTAGAAAACCACAAACTTTCGGATATGACGACAAATCCCATTGTTGTTGCCAACTGTTGCATGGCGATATTTTCACTGCTCGTGCCGAGTTCTGCGCGTTCGATGCCCCTTTGCTTGAGTGCCTGTAATCCCGCACCGAGTACGGCTTTCCCCAGCCCAAGCCTTTGGTAGTTTTTGTGCACGCCGATAGGGTCGGTATAACCGATATTTTTATTTTCGATCCCGCAAATGCAAAAGGCAGCCAGTTCGCCGTTTGGCGCAATTGCCAGCAGATCCAATTCTCGTTCATACTGTGGCGCGCGCATGATTGCCAACCGTTCTTCCACGGTCATGTTTTCTGTGCCAAAAGCGGCGCGATGAAGAGTTACGAGATTCTCGACTTCATCTTCGCCTTTGACGCAGCGCAGGGAAAACCCCGGCGGCAAGGGATGTTCGGGGATCGGTTCGTTCAGGGTGCGGGCGTAATGCAGGAATCGCAGGTTTTCCTGCACAAAACCGCTTCTTTGAAGCAATGTGACTTGCCAGGCATTCTCTATCAGGAACGATGCGTCCAGGGTGTCGTTTTGGCCGGTTTCGGCATTTCGCTTTTTCATGCAGCCAAGGCCCCAGGCGATTATTTCATCTTCAAGTTGGGCAGAACGGAACTGTGGCTCAACTTCAAAGCGAAGATTGTTGAAATCGTCGACATAGGCGAATCCGATGAGTTGGCGGTCATTTTTCCATAGCCGGGTCCTGGCCCTGATAGAATCGAGCTGGATTGTCTCTTCAAAGTCAATCGCTGTTGATTTCTGCGGCAGGCGGGCGATCAAATCCCGCATGGATTGGATATCTGACTCATCTTGAAACAGGCAGCTTTTCATTCAACTTCTCCGAGAATTTTGTCCCAAAGTGGTGATAATTTCGGAATCTCCCATTCAGGATTTGCCTGCCAGTTTTGCCATTGTTGATAGAAGTCGCGCCGTTCAGAAGTCAACAGTCTGGCCGCTTTTTCGCCTTCAGCCCAAATTTCACGAGCCGTCTCGTGGGAATAGAAACCAACCTGCTCGGCTTCTGCAAACTCATCATCATCTTTCCATTTCCATTCGGACATATCCGGGCTGACAACAACATCCAGCATATTGTCCATGGTGTCAAAACCAATTTGGGTGCGCCGGATGGGTTCCTGCAAGTTGATATACCAGCAGACCAGGTTTTTCGTGCCGGTTTCCCACATAACGTAAGTACTGAACGCTTCACCGGGCACGATCAGCATCAAAACATCGGTTCTATCCCACTGGCAGTCGGTGATATTGATTTTTTCTGCGGCCAGCAATTCTTGCGGAGTGGGTTTGTGGTCGGTGTCCTTGCCGAGAACACCGGCGGGCATGTACAGGGCGATCAAATCGGGCAAGTCTTGAACGACGATGGTTGGGTAAGCCCAAAAAACTTTGACCCCAACCCCGCGCAAGGTTGCATTGTCGCCGGGTTGCCAGGGAGTTTTCTTGTTCAGGATGCTTTTCATTGCAAAGGATAATTGACGATCGGCTGATGCGTGCAGTTACAGGATTCGTTTGAGCGTTTTAACCAATACCGCATCCTGCTCGGGCAAAACGGTGCGCGGGTCGAAGAGCACCCGGTCGTTTTCGGTGCGGGCGATGATGGCCGGGCTTTGTTTGCGCAGCTTTGCTAAAAAGGCGTCGGGTTTGGGGATATTGAGGCTTAATACGTAGGTGGGCAGGTTCTCACCCGGCAGCGATCCGCCGCCGACGGTTGATTCAGCCGGAACGATCTCACCGTAACCTGTCTCGCGCTGCCAGTGCGCGGCCCTGGCTTTGAGTGACTCCGGCGTCTGCGAGATCATCTGCCAGATCGGGATCTCACGCTCTGCTTCGTCTTTCAGGTAATGCAACAGGGTGGCGCTGATGCCTGCCAGACAGGTTTTATCGGCGCGGACGGCTCTCGCCAGCGGGTGTTTTTTTATTTTATCGAGCAGGGCTTTTTTGCCGATGATGATCCCGGCTTGCGGCCCGCCGAGCAGCTTGTCGCCTGAGAAGGTGACCACATCTGCCCCGGCGGCGAGCGATTCAAGGATGGTCGGTTCGTGGGTCAGCCCGTATTTTTCAACGTTGAAGAAGGTTCCCGAGCCGAGATCGTCGATAACGATCGCTTCGTGAGCGTGGGCCAGCTCGCAAATTTCTTTCAGGGATGGTTCTTCGGTGAACCCGACGATCTTAAAGTTCGAGCGGTGAGCGCGCACGACAACGGACTGGGAAGCGGACTCGGCTAGCGCTTCTTCGTAATCAGACGGGTGGACTTTGTTGGTGCTGCCGACTTCGACCAGTTTTGCGCCGCTTTGCTTCATCACATCCGGCACGCGGAAGGAGCCGCCGATTTCGATCATCTGGCTGCGGGCGATGATGGCGCGTTTGCCCCTGGCCAGCGCGGATAGCGCCAGCAGGATGGCGGCGGCGTTGTTGTTGACGACAACGGCCGCTTCGGCCCCGGTCAGGCGCTGCAGCACAGATTCGGCGTGGACGAGGCGTGAGCCGCGTTTGCCGGTTTTCATGTCAAATTCAAGAGTGGAGTAGCCCGCTGAAACGGCCTGCATGGCCTCGATAGCGGATTTGCTCAACGGGGCGCGGCCCAGGTTGGTGTGGATGATGACGCCCGTGGCGTTGATGACCGGCTCCAGCGTGGGACGCGTCCAGGCTGTTAGGCGGGATTCGGCCAGGGCCAGGAGGGCCTGGTTTGACGGGACATCCGCACCCGCGCGGACATCCGCCCGAATGGCTTCGAGGCTTTCGCGCATGGCCTGGGTCACCAGCGGCCGGCCAAAGTTGCGGATGAGTTCTTCCGCAGCCTGTAGCAGTTGTTCAACGGAGGGGATGTTACGGAGCGTCATCGGCTTGCGGGGGTGGGGCGGGCGTATCGCGCCAGCGCATCAGGTATTCGATGATGACAATGCCAACCGCCAGCCACAGGCCAAGCGAAAAGTTCAGGATGCGCCCCTGTTGCAGCCAGGCCAGGCTTGCGCCGTAGACGCCGACCCAGATCGATTCGCGCAGCACGGTGCCCGGGCGCAGATTGGTCGAGAAGGTGTTGTTGATCAGGTACGAAATGGGCAGGGCTGTGCCGGTCAGGGCGATCACGATCAGGGCGAAAAAGCCCCAGCGCGGCCAGACGGTGGGCAGGGTATAGTTGGTGATTAAAGCCAAACCGCCCCAACCACCGATGATCATCAGCAGGGTAGGGACGAGAAAACGTCGATAAGCGAATTGTGGTTTTGTTTCGGGCGCTGGTTGTTCCATGCCCGTGATTATACCCGTGACCGTTATTTCTGGCGTTTAGAATTCAACAACAATCAAAAAATTCTGACGTTTTACCCCAGAATCTATTTCCATTCCTGTGGAATTTTCTGGATGTCGTAAGGCACGTTCTGGTAAACGTAGTAGTTGAGCCAGTTGGTGTAGAACAGGTTGGCGTGTGAGCGCCACAAGACGAAAGGCGGCTGGCCTGGGTCGTTGTTGGGGTAGTAGTTGTGCGGCAGGGCGATCGGCAAACCCTTCTTGACATCGCGATCGTATTCGCCTTTTAAGGTCAAGGGATCGTATTCCGAGTGGCCGGTGACGTAGAACTGGCGGCGGTTCTTGGATGCGACGATGTAGACCCCGGCTTCTGGTGATTCGGAGATGATATCGACCTCGGCCACTTTTTCGATGTCGCTGCGGCGGATCTCGGTGTGGCGCGAGTGCGGGGCATAGAAGATATCGTCGAATCCGCGCAGGATGGGTTCGTTGGCGAAGTTGGCCGTATGGGGGAAAACGCCGAACATTTTGGCGGGCAGTTCATATTTGGGAATGCCGTAGCGGTGGTACAGCCCGGCCTGGGCCGCCCAGCAGATGTGAAAAGTGGAGTGAACGTTCTCTTCGCTCCAGTCGAGCACTTCCTGCAGTTCGTTCCAGTAGTCCACTTCTTCGAAGGGCAGCAGTTCGACCGGCGCGCCGGTGATGATCAGACCATCGAATTTCTGATCGAAAATATCGCGCGGGGCAACGTAGTGTTCGAGCAGGTGTTCGGGTGGGGTGTTCTTCGAGTCGTGGGTCAGGGTGTTGAGCAGGGTGATCTCGACTTGTAAGGGCGAGTTTCCCAACATGCGCAGCAGTTGGGTCTCGGTGGCGATCTTGGTCGGCATCAGGTTGAGAATCGCCAGACGCAGCGGACGGATGTCCTGGCGGCGGGCGCGCTCTTCGTCCATAACGAAGATGTTTTCGCTTTCGAGCGTGGCTTTGGCGGGTAGGGTTGGGGGAATGATAACGGGCATAAGTTTCCTTTAACTCAGAATGGTGAATGACACTTGCATCGCACGCAAGTGCAGTTGTGAATGCATTATAGCCAATGAAGAGTGCAGAATGCAGATTTTTATTCTGCATTCTGCACTCTGACTTTTGCATTACCCGAGCGCTTGACCCAGATCCCACAAAATGTCTTCGATATCTTCGATGCCGATACTCAGGCGCACGAAGTCGGGGCTGACGCCAGCGCTGACCTGCTGTTCTTCGTTCAGCTGGCTGTGGGTGGTGGTAGCCGGGTGGATAGCGAGACTCTTGGCGTCGCCAACGTTGGCCAGGTGGCTGAAGAGCTGCAGGCTTTCGATGAACTTCTTACCGGCTTCCGCGCCGCCCTTGATGCCGAACCCGAGGATGGCGCCGGCGCCCTTGGGCAGGTAACGCTTGGCGCGTTCGTAATCGGGGTGACTCTTCAGGCCAGGATATTTAACCCAGCTGACCTTGGGGTGTTTCTCAAGGTATTCGGCAACCGCCTGGGTGTTCTGGACATGCCGGTCGAGGCGCAGGGAGAGCGTTTCGATGCCGAGCAGGGTTTGCCAGGCGTTGAAGGGTGACTGGCAGGCGCCGAAATCGCGTAGGACCTGGACACGGGCCTTGATCGCGAAGGGCGGCAGTCCCGCGCCGAGCAGGTCGGCGTAGACCAGGCCGTGGTATGAGGGGTCGGGGCTGGTGAAATTGGCGAAGCGTCCGCTGGTCCAATCGAAGTTGCCGCCGTCGACGATCACGCCGCCGATGCTGGTGCCGTTGCCGGTCAGGAATTTGGTGGTGCTGTGGGTGATGACGTTTGCGCCCCACTCAAACGGGCGGAACAGGTAGGGCGTGGCGAAGGTATTGTCGATCATCAGCACGATATTGTGCTTTTTGGCGATCTCGGCCACTTCCTCGAACGGGAACACGGAAATATCGGGGTTGCCCAGGGTTTCACCGTAAAGGATCTTGGTGTTCGGACGAATGGCCTTCTCGAACTCTTCGGGCTTGGTCGGGTCGACGAAAGTGACCTCGATGCCCAGCTTGGGCAGGCTGTACTTGAACTGGTTGTACGTTCCGCCATACAGGCGGCTGGATGAGACGATATGGTCCCCGGCTTCGGCCAGGGTGAAGATGGCCTGGGCCTGGGCGGCGTGCCCGCTGCTGGCGGCCAGGCCGGCCACGCCGCCTTCCAGGCTGGCGATGCGCTGTTCGAGCACATCGGTGGTCGGGTTCATCAGGCGGGTGTAAATGTTGCCGAGTTCTTTGAGTGCAAATAAATTGGCGGCATGTTCGGTGCTCTTGAACTGATAACTGGTGGTCTGGTAGAGCGGGACGGCGCGCGAACCGGTGGTCGGGTCGGGGCTGTAGCCAGCGTGCAGTTGGCGGGTGGAAAATCCTTGCTTGTGGGTGCTGTCAGACATTGGTTTTCTCTCCTTTGATGAGATAGGGTTGGGATAAATCAAACGGATTTGGCGGTCCGGTGATTGGCAAAATAAAAAGCGGCGGACAGCCTTTCGCAAACTGGAAGTTTGCGGGAAGACTGTCCGCCGCCTGGCGGTGCGCCCTGAGAGGGCGCGCTCGGATTAAGCGTTATGCTCAACCTCCGAGGCGGTGGGATCAGCTCCCGCCCGGGGCATGGACATGGGTAAACAGCTACAGGGTTTATATTTCATCAGATTTATCTCTTTCAAGATTTCGCGCAATTATATGGATTGTTAGGAAGTTGTCAAGACAATAATTGAAATTGGCTATAGAATTAAATCAACACGGAAACTTTTTGAGGTCTCCGTGCGTCTGTGAGCTAACTAACATTCTGACGGGGGTTGCACACACACAAAGGCAGGAGGCAAAACGTACTGATACGATTTCCTGTTTGTGGCTTGTTCCCTGCCCAACGCCGAGGGCCCGGAACGTACTATTGTCGCTTTTTTTTGAACAACTGTAAGAAGGAGAAAGAAATGACCGCCAAGTTTTTGGTTCATTTTGCATTGCTTGTTTTGGTAGGTTTGATTTCAGCCTGTGGGGCTCCAGCGGCTACCGCGCCAACTTCTGAAAAATATCTTGAACCTGGTGCACAGGTTTACGAGGAGCCTGCTGCGCCTGCCGCCGAGTATGAGTCTGCGCCCGCCGAAGAGGGGTTAGCGGCTCCAGCGCCGCACTCAGCGCCAGACAACGACCCGGCTGATGATATGTTCTTCAAAGACTACGGGGTCAACCCGATGGTGGATGTCGAGGATGATAACCTGTCCACCTTTGCGCTGGATGTTGATACCGGCTCCTATACGGTAGCCAGAAGCTATGTCATGGATGGCAATATCCCGCCCACGGATGCGGTCCGGGTTGAGGAGTTTATCAACTATTTCGAGCAGGGCTATCCTTTCCCGCCGGAACGCCGCGCTTTTGGCATTCACATCGATGGAGCGCCCAGCCCCTTTGCCCAAACCGAACGCTACGAGATGATGCGTGTCGGAATCCAGGGGTATGAGGTTCCCGAAGATGAGCGCAAGGATGTTTCGCTGACCTTTGTGATCGATGTTTCCGGTTCGATGGACATGGACAATCGCCTGGAACTGGTTAAACGCTCGCTCGAATTGTTGGTTGAGCGGCTGGGCCGGCGCGACCGGGTCAGCATCGTGGTTTACGGGTCAGATGCGCGGGTCGTGTTGGAGCCAACTCCCGGGGACGAGCAGGATATCATCCTGAGAGCCATTCGCAGGCTGCGCCCCGAAGGCTCGACCAATGCCGAGGCCGGGCTGCGGCTCGGTTACCAGATGGCATCTGAAGCGTTCAACTCCGAAGCCATCAATCGTGTCGTTTTGTGCTCGGACGGGGTTGCCAATGTTGGCGCGACCGGAGCTGGCTCGATCTGGGAAGAGATCGAACGCTATGCCCGCGAAGGTATTACCCTGACCAGCATTGGCTTTGGGATGGACAATTACAACGATGTGCTGATGGAACAACTGGCTGACAATGGCGATGGTTTCTATGCCTACGTTGATGACATCAAGGAAGCCGAACGCCTGTTCGTCGATGACCTGACCAGCACTTTGCAGGTGATCGCAATGAACGCCAAGGTGCAGGTTGAGTTCAACCCCGAGGTCGTGGCGCGCTACCGCCTGGTCGGGTACGAGAACCGCGATGTCGCCGATGAAGACTTCCGTGAAAATGATGTCGATGCCGGTGAGATTGGCGCCGGGCACAGCGTTACCGCCCTGTACGAGATCAAACTCTACCCCGAGGCCGAAGGCCGGATCGCCACCGTTTTCCTGCGCTGGCAGGATCCGGATACGGGTGAGGTGGTCGAGCTCTCCAGCGATTTCAACGCCAACGAAATGGAAAGAGATTTCGAGGACGCCGATCCTTACTTCCAGTGGACGGTGATCGTGGCCGAATACGCCGAAGTGCTGCGCGACAGTTACTGGGCCCGGGAAAGCAGCTTTGGCGATGTGCTGGTCGAAGCGCGCCGGGTGGCCGATGAATTGATCCGCGACCCGGATGTCGAAGAGTTTGTCGAATTGGTGCGCAAGGCCAACCGCCTCGACGATTAGTTTTAGCGAATGCCCCGCAGGTTTTCCCGAGTGACCTCATGAAATTGCAAGGTTTCACGGGCCGAAATCTGCGGGGCAATTTGTTCCTGGCGTGGGGTGTATAATTCTGGCACTCCATTTTTCTGCCAGGGTTATGACAAACCAAGCCCCAACCTCCCCTTTTGATATTGAAAGACAAAATTATCGCAACGTTCAACTCGATGCCATTGGCGTTGGGCTGGCTTCTGCCGCTGCGCCTTTCCTGCCGGTCTTTTTGGCGCGCCTGGGGGCCAGCAACTTCCAGGTTGGCCTGCTCTCATCCATGCCGGGTGTCACCGGATTGATCCTGGCGATCATCGTCGGGCGCTTCCTGCAAACCCGCCGCAACATCGTACCCTGGTTCAGCCTGTCGCGTTTGCTGGTACTCTCCAGCTATGCCTTTACCGGGCTGATCGCCATTTTTGTTGCCCAGGCGCTGGCGGTTAAATCCATTCTGGCGGTTTGGGCGCTGGCGACCCTGCCACAAACCGCCCTGGCGGTGGCTTTCAGCGTGGTGATGAACGCCGTCGCCGGGCCGGACGGGCGCTATAACCTGCTCAGCCGTCGCTGGGCGATCATCGGCCTGACCAATACGGTGGTGACGTTTCTGGCAACCCAGATGCTCGACCGGGTTGTTTTTCCGCTTAACTACCAGCTTTTATTCATCGCCCTCTCGGTCGGTGGCTTGATCAGTTTTTACTTCTCGAGCCGCATCACCCTGCCAGACCAATCGCCTCCGCCACTTGTCAAAACGGGACAACCCCTGGGCGCGATTTTGCGCGATTATCGGGAACTGCTGCGCACCAACCCGGCATTTGTTTCGTTTGTCTCGAAGCGTTTTGTCTACCTTTCGGCGATTGCCCTCGGCGCGCCGATCTTCCCACTCTATTACGTCCGCCAGGCAGCCGCTACCGACGCCCAGATCGGGACGATCAACATGACCCTGACCTTGATGCTGATGGTGGGCTACTTCACCTGGGCGCGTGTTTCCCCGAAGCGCGGCGCTCGTTTTGTGCTTTTGGTGACGACCCTCGGGCTGACTCTCTACCCGGCGCTCACCTCCACTTCGGTCGATATCCGCTTGATGATCGCTTTTGCGGGGCTGGCGGGTTTTTTCCAGGCGGGCATCGACCTGGTCTTCTTCGACGAGTTGATGAAAACTGTTCCGCCTGAATACAGCGCAACCCTGGTTTCGATCGCCCAAAGCCTGCAATATCTGTCCGCGATCCTGGCCCCGCTGATCGGAACCTTTCTTGCCGATACGATCGGCCTTTCGGGGGCCCTGCTGGTCAGCGCCGGATTGAGATTGATCGGTTTCCTGCTCTTCCTGCGCCCCGATCGACGCGCAAATGGCGGATAATTTTCAGTCCTGGCCGATTTTGCTGTAAAATGAAAGTATCGCAAAAGAAGGCTAAAAATGAACGATTTTCTCGAATTTCTCAACACTGCCGATACCGAAAGTTTACAAAAAACGCCCGGCGTCAGCCCGGCCCTGGCCGAACGGATCATCGCCGCGCGGCCTTTCGCCAGCCTCGAAGACTGCCGGCGCGTCAGCGGCCTGGGCGAGAAACTCATCCAGCGTTTGCAGGATTCTTTTCAGGGAACAATAGCCATGTCCGAAGAAACTTCGCTTGTCCCCAGCCCGTCGCCCGAACCCGAATCCGTCCCGTCCCGACCTGAGCTGGCCCCCAAACCGCAGTCGAATTTTGGACAGCGCTTGGGGCGCGCTTTCGTTGGCTTTCTCAAATTTCTTTTGACGCTTTTCATCATCCTTGTCATCCTGGGCGGGATCGGAGCCGGCCTGTATTTCGGCCTGCCTTACCTGTATCAGGTGTATGTTGTGCCGGTCAACCAGAACACGGCCCGCATCGCCGATGTTGCCCACCAACAGGCGCGGGATGTGCTGGCCCTGCAAGCTGAGATCGACTTGCTCAAAGAACGCGATATGCAGTTCGAAACCCAGTTGGCAACGATTGAAACCGCGATTGAGACCCATACCACCAGCCTGGCCCGGCTGGATGAAATGCAGGCCAAGCTCGACCTGGCCGCCAACCAGGAGCGCGAAGGACTCAACGCCGAACTATCGCGCCAGATAGAGTTGACGCGCGCCATCGAATTGCTCTCCCGCGCGCGCCTGTATCTTTCGCAAAGCAATTTTGGCCAGGCCCGCCTAGATGTGCAATCGGCCCGGGATTTGCTGACCGGGCTGCGGGTGGAATTCCCGGCCGACAAACTGGCCTCGCTCGATGCAGTGCTGTCCCGCCTCGACCTGGTTTTGGGCAACCTGCCCGATTTCCCCGTCATCGCAGTCGATGATCTGAATATTGCCTGGAACTTGCTGGTGCTCGGTTTGCCCGAGACAGGCGCAACCCCATAAACCCGTAGCGCGAGGCATTATTCTCTCGCGCTATAAAATTTCATAATCAACGGTATATCTCATATCTTTTTAGGAGACCCTTATGACCTTCAAAATTAAATTTGGCACCGATGGCTGGCGCGGCGTGATCGCCGAAGAATACACTTTCGACAACGTCCGGCGCTGCGCCCAGGGCTACGCTTCGTACATGCTCGAACAAGGTAATGTCGGCAAGTCGATCGTGGTCGGCTTCGACAAGCGCTTTGGCAGCGAAAATTTTGCCGCTTCCGTCGCCGAAGTGCTGGCGGGCAACGGTTTCAAGGTCTTCCTGACCGACAGCGCCACGCCGACCCCGGTCATCGCTTTCGCGGTGGTCAATACCAAGTCTTGCGGCGCGGTCAACATCACCGCCAGCCATAACCCGCCAGCGGATAATGGCTTCAAGGTCCGCAACGAGACCGGCGGGGCGATCGACCCCGAAGGACTGCTGCGCATCGAAGCGCTGATCCCCGATTCGGTGGAGTCTGCCAAACGCCTGGCGATGGCCGAGGCTGAGGGCAAGATCGTTGTTTTCGATGCCCATACGCCCTATTTTGAGCACATCCGCAAGCTGATTGACCTGCAGCCCATCCGCGACGCCGGCCTGACCGTGGTGGTGGATGTGATGTGGGGCAACGGCGCGGGCTATTTCACCAAACTGCTGGGCGGCGGCAAGACACGCATCATTGAAATCCATAACGAGCGCAACCCGTCTTTTCCTGAAATGAAACGCCCCGAACCGATCCGCCCCAACATCGATGTTGGGCTAAAGGCCACCGTCGCGAACAAGGCAGACATTTTGCTCGTGACCGACGGCGATGCCGACCGCTGTGGGATTGGCGACGAGAACGGCGAATTTATCAACCAGTTGCGCGTGTATGCCCTGCTGGCTTATTACCTGCTCGAAGTGCGCGGAGAGCGCGGCGATATCGTCAAGACGCTTTCGACAACCAACATGCTCAACCGCCTGGGCGAGATCTACGGAGTGCCTGTCCACGAGACTGGGGTCGGATTCAAGTATGTCGCCCCCAAGATGACCGAGACCAACGCCCTGATCGGCGGCGAAGAAAGCGGCGGATACGCCTTCCGCGGCAATGTGCCCGAACGCGACGGCATCCTGGCGGGCCTGTATATGCTCGATTTGATGGTGCGCACCGGCAAGAAGCCGACCGAGCTGCTCAAGATCCTGTTCGAGAAGGTCGGCGGCGAATACTTCTACGACCGGGTCGACAGTGCCTTCAGCGGCGACCGCGCCACCCGCGAGAAGATGATCCTGGATGCCAACCCGAAAACCCTGGGCGGATTGAAAGTAACCGAGCTGGTCACGGTCGATGGCTTCCAGTTCCGCATGGAAGACGGCGGCTGGATGTTGATCCGCTTCAGCGGCACCGAGCCGATCATGCGCGTCTACTGCGAAACCCGCCACGGCGACAAAGTCCAGGCGATCTTGCAGGACGGCCTGAAAGTGGCCGGGATCAAGTAAAGTCAATTGGTAAGAAATCAAAACTCCCCGCAAGGGGAGTTTTTTTGTTTACGGGAGCAGCACAAACACCGTTATGATCGCCAGTTGCGCCAGCGGATAGTAGCTGGCGCGGTCGAAAAGCCGGCCCGCCTGGCGGCTTTCACGTTTCTGGTAGAGCTGGATGCCGGGCAAGATCAGCAGGAACAGGCCGGCCAGGCCTGTCGCGACCAGGTATGGGATGCCGAGCGCCTGGGGAGACATGAGCGGCAGGAACAGACTGGTCAGAACTGTCAGTGTCAGGGTGATGACCACCAGCATCCCGGCTTTTTGCGGCCCAAAAGTCAGAGGAATGGTCTTGGCCCCAACGCGCTTGTCTTCCTCGACATCATTCCAGTCGGCGGGGATATTTTGCCCGCCGATTTCCCAGAGCATCAGCCAGGCCAGCATGAGCAGCAGCAACGGCAGGGATGGCTCGGGGTTGACCACGAAAACAGCTGCAACCGGCCCGCAGGATTTGACCAATCCGCTGACCAGGGTGCGCCAGTAGGTCACTTTCAACAACCGGCAGTAGATCACTTCCAACACGGCGGCGGCCAGCACAATGAAAACGATGGACGGGTTGAGCAGGTAAGCCCCAAGCAGCGCCAGTCCGTACCAGAAAGCGAACCAGGCCAGCCCGCCCCGAAAGCTGACCAGCTTCTGCGCCAGCGGATAACGCATATCGGAGGCTTCGACCGAATAGCCCTGGTTAATACCGCCCGGCCCGGTAAATTTTTCCTGGTCGGTTTTGACCCCGGCCAGATCGTTCAGGGCGTAGATGGCGGTGTAGCCGGCAAAGGCGGTCAACAGCGAGAGCAGCAGGGTCTGCCATGCGGGGAAGGCCCCCAGCCAGAGCAGGGCTGTGAAGCCGGGCATGGCTACATCCAAAACGCCGTGGGTGGTGCGGGAGAGGGCGAAGAAACGAGAAAGCATGAGATCACTCCGAAAAAAAGTTCTTAAACACAAAGTATACGAAGGTTAAGCAAATGAAAAGGATTTCCTTCGTGTTTACTGTTTTTTTGATTTGATGAAATAAGCCATGTAATTCATATCTTCTTTATCGTGGGCAACTTTGAATTTGCCTGTGAGTGGATTGTACATCAGACTGGACAGGCGCACAAAATCGAGCCCGCTCTGTTGTGACCAGGCTTTAAGCTCGGATGGGCGGATCAGCTTGCTGTAGGTGTGTGTGCCGCGCGGCAGCAGGCGCAAAATATTTTCGCCAACTAGGATGACCGCAAAAAGCGACTTGAGCGAGCGGTTGATGGTCGAGAAGAAAGCCCGCCCGCCCGGTTTGAGGGCCTGGGCGCAGGCAGCGATCACTTTGGCGGGTTCGGGAACGTGCTCGAGCATTTCCATGCAGGTGACAGCGTCGAACCCGCCTTCATTTTCCTGCGCGATCTGTTCGACCCCCTGATAAAGATAATTGATCTCCAGCCCCCCGGCGCTGGCGTGCAGGCGGGCAGCCTCCAGCGAGGGCAGCGACAGATCGCTGCCCGTTACCCTGGCCCCGGCCTTTGCCAGCGCTTCAGACAGGATCCCGCCGCCGCAGCCGACATCCAGGATGCGCGGGTTGGGCGTGTCGATATTGTCCATGATAAATTTTGTGCGCAGCGGGTTGATGGTGTGCAGCGTTCCCATCTCGCCTTTGGTGTCCCACCAGATTTGCGAGACTTTGTCGAATTTGGTGATTTCCTGATCGTCAGCGTTCGAGAATTGGGTCATTTTTTATGCTTATCCAGTCATTAAGGTTTTTTACGGCGGATTCGATTTCTTGGTAGGTAATGTCATTGATAAAAATACAGTTGCCCAGCGAATCGGGCATGGGTACGCGCTGGTAGCCATTACGGTGCTCGACGCGCTCCAGCAGGGATTGCCACATCAGGCCGGCATCGAGAACATCTGTGTTTAGAACGATTCCCAGCTGACCGATCAGGTTGAAAATCCGGCAGGTTTCCTGCTCCGAGAGCAGATCCCGTCCGCGGGCGATCAGGGTTGAGATAACGATATCGAGCAGAACGGCTTCACCGTGCAGCAGGTGGGCTTCGTGGCGGGTTTCGAGTCCATAACTGAAGGTGTGTCCAAAATCGACCTTGCGCGCCAGGTTTTCTTCGTACAGGTTGGGCTCAAGTTCCTCGAGCATGCCGCTGATGGCGCGGTTGAGAATTTCTCCGCCGCGTTCATCCTGAAAGTTGATCGCGGCGCTCTGCGCCCCGTGATATTCGAGCAGGCTGAACAAGCCGGTGTCTTTGATGACGGCCAGTTTGATGATCTCGCAGATCCCGTTCAGGATGTGACGGCGGGGCAGGGTCTTCAAAAAGTCCCGATCGAGGAAGACCCGCAGCGGCGGCTCGAACGAGCCCAAACGATTTTTGTGACCGTTGAAATTGATGCCGGTTTTGATGCCGACCGAAGCGTCGATGTAACCCATCAGCGTGGTCGGAACTTTGATGTGCGGCACGCTGCGGCGGTAACTGCTGGCGATGAAGCCGACCACGTCGGTCAGCACCCCGCCGCCGACGGCGATGATCGGTTCGTCGCGGCGGTGGATGGGGAAGGAATCCAATTCGTACAGGATGCCGAGATAGGCATCGACTGTTTTGTTTTCCTCGCCGCCGGGGAAGGTGATGATTTTTGCTTCGATCTCGTGGTGGGCGAAATAGCTGTGGATCTTGTCCCCGTAGAAGCGGGCGACGTTGCCATCGACGACAACAAACCTGCGTCCGCCCCGGATCTTGCCTACCGATAAAAGGGCTTCGTTTTGCAGTTCGAACAGGTTCGGGGCGTTGACGATCTCGTATTCTATTGGGCGCTGGTAAACAACGCGCCAGCGGCTGGTTCCACTGGTCATACCACTTCCAGCCAATCTGGTTTCGCATCCAGCACCCGTCGGGCAACTTTTTGGGCGAGTTCCAGGTTGTGGTTCATGTAATTGCCGCATTGCTCGATGCTGGTATAGGGCACCGCCGTGGCGGTTAACATATCGTTGAAGATGTTCGCCAGCACGCTGCAAATTTTCTCCGAGCGGCCTTCGTTGAGCAGGACAATGTAAAAACCGGTCTGGCAGCCCATGATGCCGATCGACAGGAAGTTTTCGGGCAGGTAGCGCTGCAAGCCTTCGAGCAGGAAATGCTCAACGGAATGTAATTCAGTCGACGATAAATATTCGCCGGCATTCGGTTTGTTGACGCGCAGGTCGATGCAGTAGGCCACATCGCCGCTTTTGCCAGGGTTGGCCGAGCGCAGCTTGACGCGCGGCGCTTTGAGCAGGCGATGATCCAGTTCGCCAACGGTGCGGACGTCCCAGCCGAGTTGTTGGATGTTGATCATGGTGACTCCTATTTTTTTATATGTCATTGCGAGCCCCGCAAGGGCGAAGCAATCTCCCGTTTAGCGGACGAAACTGGTCGAAAAGCAAATACCGTTTTATCGGAGATTGCTTCAGCGGTAAAGACCGCCGCTTCGCAATGACATCAAGTTCGTGAATTAAACAAATTGCGACAAGTGCCGGTAGCTGTCGGCCAAAGCCTTTTGCCACGATTCGACGTGGTGGTAGAGCTCGACCGAGCCATAGCCGGAGAATCCGTTCTCGGTCAGGGCCTTGAAGCTGGCGGCGAGATCGAGCGTGCCTTCACCGGGAATCTCGTGGAAGTGAACGATTCCCGTCAGGGTGTTGGCGACCATTTTATCGACCAGTTGCGGGCCGCGCACGCCGCGCAAATAGCCGAGGATGGGTTTGGTGCGTTCGAGCACATCATAACTCAGACCGGGGACGGAGATCAGGTAGGTGAAAAACTCATCGTCGAAGGGGGATGCGCCAGCGTAGAGGCCGGGGTAGTGGACAATTTCGGGGGATTTCTGGATTCCGGCCTCGGCCAGGAGCGCATCCAGCCGTTTGCGTTGGGCGAGGCCGGGGGTCTGGTCGCAGAAATAGCGCGGGAAATGCCGGTCGAGCAGGGCATAATCCGCTGTTTCGGGGAAATAAACGAGATAGGATGCAAAATCGAGGTCGAAGGACAGGTCCTGGGCGTCTTTGACGATCTTCAGGTTGTAGCCCTGGCGGGCGTCTGAGATGTGCAGGTAGCGGGTAAAGGGCGCGGCTTGGGCCAGGGTTTCGATGTAGTTTTTCTCGGAGCAGTAGGCGTGGGTGATATCGACGTGCAGTTGGAAGCGCGGCGAGTTGATCTCGTTGATCAGCGACAGGCCCTGTTCCATCGTTTCGATGAACATGCCGGGTTCCGGTTCGATCAGCAGGGTGATGTCTTCATCGTCTCGGATCTCGGCGATGCACTGTTGGATGCTGTCGATGAGCAGTTCGCGCGGGTTGACGGATGGGTTGCTGACGTGCTCGTCGCGGATAAATCCGCTGCCGAAGGTGACCAGGTCCACACCCAGTTGGCGGGCAACGTGGATGCCGCGCTTGACCAGGGCGATGCGCCGTTTGCGCCCGGCCAGGTCGGGGGCCATCAGGGACGGTTCGTGCGGGCGCTGGGGGGTGAAAAAGTGCGAGGCGGTTGCCACACAGGCGGCCCTGACGCGGCCCGCGTCGAGGCGCTTTTTGACCGCGGCGAGCGTTTCGTCGGAGATATCGAAAGCGTTGAACTGGTCGCGGTGAAAGGAAATTTCGATGCCGGGGTAACCGGCCTTGTCGACTTCATCGATCGCGGTCAGGAAATCGAGATTGGTCAGGCCGAAGGTGCTGTAACTGAGTTGGATCTTGCCCATCGTTCCTCCATTCGATTGTCGAAAAAAGCACAAATCAAACTGCCATTCTATTGAGTTATCAGGTTAGGGTCAAGGGTTGTTTTTCTATCACCCCTGTTGAAACGGACAGACATCTGCCGGCCGGTACTGGTGACTTTGCCAGACGTGATAATTGCTGTCGAGAAAAATCAAAATCTTAACCACGACCCCGCCCAGAACACGGGGCAAGCGGACACCACGAGACACAAAGGAAAACCTTTTTAGCTTTTCCTTTGTGTTGCCTTGTGCTCCTTTGTGGTTAAAAAAGTTTTACCGAAATGGACAGACATCCGCCGGTTGGTTAGGGAGCCAAGCTCGTTTCGGCCGAGTCTGAGCCTTCTCCGAGGGCGTTGACGGCGCTGACCACATAAAAATACGAACTGCCTGCTTCTGCCTGGGTATCCACGTATTCGGGAGTTTGAATTCCTGTTTCAAGCACTGTGTAAGGCCCGCCAGATTCGGTGGAACGCTTAACGTTATAGGATTCTGCCAGCGCTGAAAACTCCCAAGTGACGATCAACTGGCCGGCAGGGTTGCTCCTTACTTTCAGATCGGTGGGTTTGGCCGGGATTTTTGAATTCTGCTGGGCGCCCTCCCAGGTGAAAGTTGCCACCGACTCGCCTGGGAGCGTGTAAGCCAAAAACCGGTCCCCCCAACGGAGGGCAAAGGCCTTCTCCTTGCTGCCGGTGTTGGAGGCGATCAACACTTTGGAGCCATCCGGGTTCAGGAAGGCCACGCTTTCGAGCCCTTCATAGGTGAACGACGATGAAGCGATGCGATAAGCGCCAGGCGCAACGAATTTACTGGCGTGCCCAAACGAGAAATAATCAGCATTGAAGGTAAACCCGGATTCTAAGGCAGGGTCTATTGCCACAAAGCCGTAGCAATTGCCGCACCCGCCGTTGTGCGGGCCATAAGATGTGTCCAGGGCCAGGTTCCACAGGATGACCGTTTTGGCCCAGTTGCGCGTGGAACCTGTTACCAGTTCCTTCACATCGCGTTTCAGTTGCGCGCCAAAGCCGGGAATCCAGGCGCCGCTGCTACATTCGGTGAAATAAATATCCCGGTCGGGGTGGGCTTCATGCACCAGCCCCTGGGCGATGACCGTCCCGCCGTAGCAATGGAAGGCCGAACCGGCGATGTAGGCTTTGGCCTGAGGATCGTCGAGAACGGCGATCGGGTAGTCCGGTTCGTCCCAGTTGTGATCCCAGATAATGATCTTTGTATCCAGCCCGGCAGCCTCAAAGGCTGGCCCCAAATGGTTCTTGACGAATTCGGCAGCTTCCTCCGGCTCCATGCGCATGCCGGGATAGGAATGCGGCTCGAAGTGGGGCTCATTTTGCAAGGTGATGGCGTAAACCGGGATATTTTCAGCCTGATAAGCCTGAATGAACTTCACGAAATAATTGGCATAAACCGAATAGTATTCGGGCAACAACTTGCCATTGCCGAGCGCGTCGCTGGATTTCATCCAGGCTGGCGCGCTCCAGGGCGAAGCCATGATCTTCAGGTCCGGGTTGAGTTTTAGGGCATCCTGGAGGGCAGGGATGATGTAAGCCTGGTCGTGTTCGACCGAAAAGTTTGCCAGCTCAGGGTCGGTTTGGCCGGCGGGCATGTCATCGTAGGTGTACGGGTCGCCGTGCACAAAATCGCTGGCTCCCATCGGGATGCGCGTGATGCTGACCCCGATGCCTTCGGTTGGGGAAAACAAGGCCGACATGACGTTTGCCCGCTGGGTTTCTGACAATTGGGTATAGATCAGCCAGGCCGAAGAATCGGTCATCGACGCGCCAAACCCGTCCATTTGTTGGTAGGGATTGTTTTCGTTAACCTGGATGATCTTCGCAGCCTCGACCGGCTGGAGTTCAAAGGCGAGATCCGGCTGCGGCTCCAACAATTTGGATTGGTCGGCCGTGGTCAGCCAGACTTGAACCGGCACGCTTTGCACCGGGGTCGCGGTCGGCGCGGGCGCGGTGACGGTTGCGGCGGGAGCGTCTGCTGCTGGGGCAGCGCAGGCGGCGAGCAAAACGGTCAGGATGATGAGTTGGGCGATGCGTTTCATGGGTTTTCTCCTATGACAAGTATCCCCCAGCGTTGTTTTTGTTTAAGCGATTTTTTCGAGATTTTTAATCAGTTCTGGCAGATCGTTTTTGACAATGGCCCACAGGATGTCAAAATCAATCGAGTCGTAGCCGTGGATCAGGCGGTTGCGCAGGCTGATAATTTGTCCCCAGGCTATTTCAGGATGCGCTTCCTGTATTTCTTCGGGCACACGATTGGCCGCTTCGCCGATGATTTCGAGCAGGCGGGTTAATGCCAGATCCAACAAGCGGTCATTGTCCAAATCGGCGCGCTGCCTGTCTTGTGAAATTGTTAGCGCCTCGCGGGCATAATCCAGCATCTGGCGGACAGGCAAAACATCACGCCGCGACATATTCAACCGCTTCTTCCTGAACCTGCTTGCGGAAATAAGGGCTTAAAAAGCCGGTCGTATTTAAATCCACTTTGCGGCCAAGAATATCGGAGAGTTCTTCTTGCATGGCAAAAAATGCCAGACCGGGAGTGTATCCCGCCTCGAACTCGACCAACACGTCCACATCGCTGGTTGGGGTGAAATCATCCCGCACGACAGAACCGAAAAATGCCAGCCGACGAATGTGATTGCGGCGGCAAAACTCGGACAATTTCTGGCGTGGGATTGGGATTTTCAGCGTGTCCATGCTTAGATTATAGCAAAATTGGCAATAAACCTACTACCGAAACGGACAGACATCCGCCGCTTGGTACTGGTGACTTTGCCAGCCGTGATAATTGCCGCCGAGCGGGACAAAATATTAACCACAACGGGCACAAAGTAACACAAAGGAAAAGCTAGAAAGGTTTTCCTTTGTGTCCCGTGGTGTCCGCTTGCCCCGTGTTCTTTGCGGGGTCGTGGTGAAAATGTCTTTACCGAAACGGACAGACATCCGCCGGTTGGTACTGGTGACTTTGCATGCCATGATAATCGCTGCCGAGCGGAATAAGAATCTCAGGGTGGGCGTCGGCATATGCGATGGCGGCGGCGCAGGCCTCGTACATCAGTCCGCTGGACTGGTAGGCGTTCCAGAAATCGGTCGCCATCTCAACGTAGGGGTGGCCGGGGCTTTCAACCGGGAATTTCTCTTGCAGGGTGGCGTATTTGACCTGGGCTGCCTCCGTTTCGCCGAGGAAGCTGTGCAGGATGACCATGCGGTAGTAGGCGTAGGCAGCCAGCCGCGGGTATTCGGCGGGATCGGGAGCGGGAGGTGTTGGGGTTGGTTGTGTTGAATTGTTGAGTCCGTTTAACCAGGCATATTGCAAATTCTGTCTGATTTCAGAAGAATAGGTTTTGAGCTCGGCGTTGAAAATTGCTTGTTGGTAAAGTTCAATCGCCTTGTCATACTCTTGCTGGGAAAGTGCCAAATCACCATCCTGAATGCTCTGAAACCGAAACTCCGGTTCTGCGAATTCTCTATGTCCAGGCTCATAGTTTTTCCCATTCCAGGAATAAACAGTTCGCTCATTGCGCCAGGGTAAACCATCATGGTAGATGGACCAAACTGGAATTCCGCTATCCAGTATTAGTTCTTGGACAAAATCATTATTGATATCTGTATAATGAATTTTTCCGGTTGCTTCTACCCAAATTCTGCCTGAATCTGGATAATCTTTATCGCCAGAAACCAACAAATTAGCAAATCTTTCCCCATTCCAGGCGTAAATTTGGTATGTATGTCCTCCTTGTGACAAAACCCCTGTCAAGAGGGTCATTTCGGGAATATTGTCCAGGTTTATATCTTTAACGGAGAATATGCTTGCTGGATGTAGGTAGCCATCTGGTTCCAAAAATAAAAGTTTCTCGTATTTCCCGTTTTTGCACCCAAAGATATAGAACCATATTGCTCCCATGGCTATTTCTGGTTCGCCATCGTTTGTTAAATCTTGCAGAAGAACATCATGAATATCATTTGCTTGTGGCGATTTTGCGGCATCATACAGCGCTTTTGCACCATATTGATTGAGAAAATTTAATAAATTTTCTTCTGCGTTCCACCGATTTTCTTTTTTCTCGAAGGATAAATCAAGAAATTCAAGATCGGCGTTTTCTGCAGATGTAACTTTTGGGCACTCTGCCTTTGGCGCGGGCGTGGCGGTGACAATTGTGCGCACATCGAAGGTTGGGGTGAAGGTGGGGATGATTGGCAGGCCTGGAATAGGAGTAATGGTATTACTTGACTTGGGCGTGTGTGACGGAATGAGCGTTTTGGTTGGCCCGGGAGTTCTGCTTGGTCGCCGGGTTCTGGTTGCCTCTGTGGAAGGGCCTGGGCTGGCGGCGGGGATGTCCACTGTTGGGGCGGAGCAGGCCGAGAGCAAAATTGTAAGAGTGACAAAAAAGATAAAAAGTCGTTTCATGTTTGGCCCTCGTTCAATCAAAAAGAGGAAAGAAGAAAGCATCCGTTCTCTTTCTTCTTTCCTCTTACATTTATCCCGGCAAAAACTTGCCATCCAAAACATCGATCACGCGTTTGTTCAACCGGTCGAGCACTTCCATCAGGCGTTCCTGCCAGTCGGGGTCTTTCAGGAAGGTGCACCAGTAGGCATTCTTGCCGCCGCGCACACCGGGGCCGAGATCAGAGAGCACACGCTGTGACATATGCTCGGTCAGGGCCGGGTAGCGCAGGGCGATCTGGCTGCTTTCGGCGTTGACCGAGAGCAGCCCGGCTGCATCGGCGCGCAGTTTGACCTTCATCTGGAAGAACAGGTTTTGGACCATCTCGGGCAGCGGTCCGAACCGGTCGCCGAATTCGGCCGCCAGGGCTTCGACGCCCTGCTCGTCGCGCAGGCTGGCCAGGCGCCGATACAGGCGCAGGCGCAGGTCCTGGTTCGAAACGTAGGATTTCGGAATGCCGATCGCCAGCGGCAGATCGACCGTGACCGGCTCTTTGAGTTCGTCTTCGAAGCTGGCGAAGGGCAGCGCCGTCAGGGCCTTGACCATTTCGCCGCTTTCCACATCCCCGCTTTCGACTGCCAGCGCGGCAACCTTCAAGCGCCTGACTTCCGCGGCCAGCATGCGCGTGTACAGATGGAATCCGACTGCATCGATCTGTCCGCTCTGGCGCACGCCGAGCAGATCGCCTGCGCCGCGGATCTCCAGATCGCGCATGGCGATCGAGTAACCTGCGCCCAGTTGGGTGTTCTCGGCGATCACTTCCAGGCGTTCCTGGCCGTCGACCGTCGGCGGCTTCTTGCGGTGCCGGAAGAAATAAGCATAGGCGCGCGAAGCGGCCCGCCCAACCCGCCCGCGCAACTGGTAGAGCTGGGCCAGGCCAAAGGTGTCGGCCCGGTCGACGATCAGCGTGTTGGCGTTCGGGATGTCGAGCCCGCTTTCGATGATGGTGGTCGAGAGCAGGATGTCGATCCTGGCCTCGCTGAAATCGTGCATCACGTTCGAGAGCTGGTGCTCGTCCATCTGGCCGTGCCCGACCCCGATCCGCGCTTCAGGGACGAGTTTCTCGAGGTGCATCTTCATTGCGTGGATGGTCTGGACGCGGTTGTGGACGAAGAAGATCTGCCCACCGCGCTCGAGTTCACGCAAAATGGCCTGGCGGATGAGCTTGGGCGAGTACGGCCCGATATGGGTAATGACCGGCAGCCGTTCTTCCGGCGGCGTGTTGAGGGTCGAAATGTCGCGGACGCCGCTCAAAGCCATGTACAACGTGCGCGGAATGGGAGTCGCCGTCAGCGTCAGCACGTCCACTTCCGTTCGCAGCTTCTTTAAATGTTCTTTGTGGGTCACCCCGAAGCGCTGTTCCTCGTCGATGATCGCCAGTCCAAGGTCTTTAAACTCGACGTCCTGCGAGATCAGGCGGTGGGTGCCGATCAAAATGTCGATCTGCCCGAGCAGCAGCTTGCGGATGATCTCGGTCTGTTCGCGCGGCGAACGGAAGCGCGAAAGCATCTCGACCGTGACCGGGAAGGCCGCCAGACGCTGTTTGAAGGTTTCATAATGTTGTTGGGCCAGAACGGTGGTCGGCACCAGCACCGCCACCTGCCGGCCGTCCTGAACGGCCTTGAAAGCCGCCCGCAAGGCGACTTCGGTCTTGCCGTAGCCGACATCCCCGCACAGCAGGCGGTCCATCGGGCGCGCTGTTTCCATGTCGCGCTTGATGGCTTCCAGCGCCGAAGCCTGGTCGGGCGTTTCAACGTACGGGAAGCTGTCTTCCAGTTCTTTTTGCCAAGCGCTGTCGGCTGAAAAGGCATATCCGCCCACGGTCTGGCGCTTGGCGTACAGTTCGAGCAACTCCTGGGCCACTTCCTGCACGGCTTCGCGCACGCGCTGCTTGGCATTCGGCCATTCCTGCGTCCCGAGGCGGCTCAGGCTGGGCGCGCCGCCCTCGCGGCCCACGTAGCGCGTCAGCCGATCGGCCTGATGGACCGGCACGAAGATCTGGGCGTTATCCTGATATTCGACCGCCAGGAACTCGCGCTCGTGCCCATCCAGCAGGCGCTGCACCAGGCCGGCGAACTTGCCGATCCCAAAATCGACATGCACGATGTAATCGCCGATCTTCAGGTCGGCAAAGGCCGCTTCGGGCGCTTCGGCTTGCGGGCGCTGGCGGCTGCGCGGCAGGGGCCGTTCCCAGCCGAAAATTTCAGAATCGGTGATGAGATGGATCAGTTGGGATTGATCCTGCCCCGAGCGCAGGATGAAGCCTTCGGAGAGCGAGGCGTCGAAGAAGCGGATCTGTTCGGACTCGCCCTGCCCGTGGCCTGGCTCGCGTTGATCGGGCGTTTCCCAATCTGTGGCATCTTGCAGCAACTCCTGCAGGCGTTTGCTCTGGCGCGAATGGATCAGCACCTCGTCGCCCTGGGCGGTCAGCGCAAACAGATACTCGATGAACGGCTTCAACCGTCCGCCGAAGCGCTGGTCGTGCCCGAAAACGGAGGCCAGGCCGAGGCCTGCGTCCGGGCCTGGGGCCTCCTCCGCGCTCGAAAAACCCAACGCCAGCGACGGTTTGACCCGGATGGCATCGTTCAGTTCCGACCACGAGAGATACGGCAGCGGGAAGTCCGCGGGCAGGGTGCCCTCGTTGATGCTTTCCTGCCTGAACCGCACGGCCTGCTCCTCGACCTCGGACGCCATGGTTTCCATCAGGCTGAAATCGTCGGCCAGAATGAGCGCCCTATGCGGCAGGTAATCGAGCAGCGTTGCCGGGAAGGGGTGCAGGATCGGGATATGAAATTCGGAGAGTTCGGGGCTTTCTGGAAGCTGGAAAGTAGAAAGGTTGCCACTTTCCACTTTCTCGGTGGGTGTGATGAATTCCCTCGCCGGGGTTACTAAAACTGATTCGAGTTTCGCCAGCGTTCTCTGCGTGGCCGGGTCGAAACTGCGGATGGTGTCGAGCTCGTCGCCGAAAAAATCCAGGCGGACGGGGGCGGGCTGGGCGGGCGGCCAGATATCGAGCAAGCCGCCGCGCCGTGAGAACTGTCCCGGCCCGGTGACGGTGTCGGCCAGTTCGTAGCCCAACTCGCTCCAGGCGCGGAGCAGGGCTTCGGTCTGGTATTCCTCGTTCAGTTTGAGCCGTTTGCAGGCTTTGAGAAAATCACGGCGGGGCAGGGTGCGCGTCATCAGCGCCCGCACCGAAGCGACGATGATCGGTGGGATTTCGGGCTTTTGCGCACCGGGCAGGTGGTAGGCCGAGAGGGCGCTCAACGCATCCAGGCGTTCGCGGCGGGTGTTGACCCCCCAGGCGGCCTGCTCGTAAAAGAGCGGATTGGGCTCGGCGAATAAATAGCGTTTGGCGCCCGGCAGCCAGAAAGCCAGTTCATCGTGCAGGGCGGTGGCATGGTCGGCGCGGTCGGTCAGTAACAGGATCGGCTGGCCCAGATCGCCATGCAGGGCGGCCAGGGTTGGCAGCCGCGCCGCGCGCGGCAGTCCCAGCCCGGGCAGGGGCTTGCCGCCGCGGACTTGGGCGAGGAAGGATTGATATTCAGGAGTCGAGCGAAGGGATGTGAGAAGAAGTTCCATCAGGCGTTTTCCCGTGAACAAGGCAATCGTTAAGTATACAGCAAAATGTTCAGGTACGCTTATTTTTTTCCGGGAAAACCCGGCAGTGATTGTCATTTCGAGCCGTTTTTGGCGAGAAATCTTATGCATGGGGATGGGAAGATTTCCACCTTACGGGCACGATGTTGCTCAGGGCGATTGCATCTAAATCCAGATTTGCTATGATTTTGCAGATTCGCCAACGGGCTAAAGCCCTGGCTCATTACATGGAAGCCCCTTTGGGGCTTAAGGCACCAGTCCGAAGGACTTTCATGCCATGAGTAGGGGCTTTAGCCGCGCCGATACCGGCAAAAATTGATGATTTCCAACGAAAAATTAGATGCGATTGCCCTGCGATATCGCTCGGCGCTCGAAATGACAAAGCTCCAATAAGTGTATAATCCGCGTTTGTGAACATCACGCACCCGCGCCACGCACCCAAAAAGCCGCTCGGACAAATCACCCGCGGCAAAACGGCCCGCAATCGCCTGCGCCCGGTCGATAACTTTTTCCTAAAATACGATCCCGGCCTGCTGACCCGCTGCGACGGCGATTTTGCCAAAGCCCTGTTCGTCGACCTGGGATACGGGGCCGAGGCGGTCACCACGCTTGAGACGGCCTCCCGTTTTCGCAAGCTTAATCCGGGCCTGGGCATTCTGGGGATCGAGATCGAACCGGAACGGGTGGCGCGCGCCCTGCCCTTCGCCGATGAACGGACATTTTTCCGGCTAGGCGGCTTCAATATCCCGCTTTTATCCGGCGAATCTATCCGCGCCATTCGGGCTTTCAACGTTTTGCGCCAGTACGAAGAAGCGGATGTGCTCCCGGCCTGGGCCCAGATGGCGCGCGGGGTCTTGCCGGGCGGGCTGCTGGTCGAAGGCACCTCCAACCCGTTTGGCAGTATCCTGGCGGCGAACGTCCTGCGCCGCGTGGACGATGAATCCGCTCCGTGGCGGCGGGAGGCTCTCGTTTTTTACACCAATTTCCGGCTGGGGTTCGACCCGGCCGAATTCCAGACCATTTTGCCCAAGAACTACATCCACCGCGTTGTTGCGGGTGAGACGATATATAATTTCTTCGAGGCTTGGAAGGCCAGCGCCGCCGAAAGCGCCCCGATACGGACGTTTGGCCTGCGCCCGTGGTTTGTTGCCAGCGCCGATGGCCTGGCGCGGCGTGGCTACCGGGTCCGCATGCAGAAGAAGTGGCTCAACCGTGGCTGGCTGGTGGTTGAAAACATATAAAAAGGAATGAACATGGAAGAAAATACCAACAGACCGACCGGCATGTTTGCTTTTATCGTTATCTGGATCGGGCAACTGGTCTCGGTGCTGGCCTCCAGCATGAGCCACTTTGCGCTGACGATCTGGATGTACCAGCAGACCCAAAGCGCCCTGGCGATGGCCTGGATGCAGGTCTGCTTCATCGTCCCTTTTCTGCTGATCTCGCCTTTTGCGGGGGTGATGGTTGACCGCTACAACCGCAAGCTGATGATGATGATCAGCGACCTGGCGGCCATTCTGGCGACAGGCACGATCTTCATCCTGTATTCGTTGGGGATGCTCGAATTCTGGCACCTCTACATCGCAGCCGTGCTGAATGGGATCGGCAATACCTTCCAGTGGCCGGCCTATTCGGCGGCCATCAGCACCATGATCCCCAAAGAGCAATTGGGGCGCGCCAACGGTCTGATGTCGCTGATGGAAGCCGGGCCGGGCGTGCTGGCTCCGCTGCTGGCCGGGGCTTTGCTGCCCTTTATTGGCTTAACCGGCATCCTCGGGATTGATGTGGTCACGTTCTTCTTCGCGATCGGCGCATTGTTGTTTGTCCACATTCCTCAGCCGCGCAAAACCGAGGAAGGCCAGAAGGAATCAGGCAACATCTGGAGCGAGGCCGCCTACGGGTTTACTTACATCTTTGCCCGCCCCAGTTTGTTGGGGCTGCAACTGGTCTTTTTCTTTGGAAATCTGTTCAGCGGCATCGGCTTTACGGTGATGGCCCCCATGATCCTGGCGCGCACGGATAGCAACAGCCTGATCTTTGGCACGGTTCAAACAGCCGGGGCTATTGGTGCGGTCGCAGGCGGAATCTTAATGAGCGTTTGGGGCGGTTTCAAACGCCGGGTGCATGGCGTTCTGCTTGGCTGGATCATAAGCAGCCTGGCGGGTATGGCCCTGCTTGGAATTGGCCAGGGTTTGTCCATCTGGATTCCGGCGATGGTGTTTGGGGCCCTGTTTGGGCCATTGATCAACGCCTCCAACCAGGCCATTTGGCAGGCCAAAGTTGCGCCCGATTTGCAGGGGCGGGTTTTCTCTGCACGGCGGCTGATTGCCTGGTTTGCCCAGCCCATTGCGCCGATCATTGCCGGAACGCTGGCGGACTTTGCCTTGGAGCCTGCCATGCGCTCGAATGGCGCGATGGCCTCGATCTTTGGCGATCTGGTTGGCACCGGCCCTGGCGCGGGCATGGGGTTGCTGATGGTCGTTTGCGGTCTGGCTGCCGCTCTGGTCGGTCTGACGGGGTATTTCATCCCGGCCATTCGCAATGCTGAAGATCTGCTGCCCGACCACGATACGCTCAAAGATGCCGCGCCAGCGCCTTGAGCATCCCCCCATCGGTCACAGGGCGACATTCCACAGGGATGCCGCCTTTTTTCTTACTGTATAATCACGCCGTTATGCGAAAAATTCTCCTGCTTCTGGTTTTCTTCCTGGCAATCGGATTTTTTATCCTGAGCTTTGGCGAACTGGAAAACGTTCTGTTGACTTTCGAGCAAAGCGACGGGCGTTTTATCCTGTTGGCTGTGCTGGCGGTGACGGCCTGGGTGCTGATCGAGGCTTATATTTATCGCAAGCTTTACCGCCTGATGGATATGGATGAAAATCTGCGCCACCTGATTCTGTTGGCCATGGCAGCCAATTTCATCAATGTGGTTGCGCCGACTGGCGGTATCGGTGGTATTGCCGTTTTTACCGACGATGCCCAAAAACGCGGATTGCCGCGCGGCCGCGCTTCTGCGGCGGCGGCCTTGTTCCTGTTTCTGGATTATGGTGCGTTTATGTGCGTCCTGGCCCTGGGCATCCTGGTGCTTTTCAGGCGCAACAACCTGAATTCCGGTGAACTTTTTGCTTCGGCCATTATGGCACTCATTTTTAGCGGATTGGGAGCCTTGCTTTACATCGGCTCCCATTCGGGCCCGCAACTGGAAAAAGTTCTCGGCTGGCTGGCGCACCAGATCAACCGCGTGCTGCGCCCTTTTATCCGCCGCGATTATCTGCGCGAGGCGCGTGCCCACGAATTTGCCCAGGAAATTGCCGAGGGCCTGACGATCTTGCGCACCAATCATCGCGGCCTGATCGTGCCATTCGTGATGGCGCTGGGCGGCAAAGCGCTGCAGACGCTGGTTTTGATGCTGACGTTTTTGGGTTTCGGGGTGGAATTCTCTGCCGGGACAGTGATCGCCGGCTTCTCGTTGTTCTATCTGTTCCTGATCGTTTCCCCTACGCCTTCGGGTGTGGGGATCGTCGAAACGCTCCTGCCGTTGGCGCTGGGTTCCCTGCGGATTGATCTGGAGGAAGCCGTCATCGTCACCCTGGCCTATCGCGGGTTAACCTTCTGGTTGCCGATCGCTCTGGGCGGGGTGGCTTTCAGGTTGCTGCAAAAAGAATAAACCTACCCGGTTGAAAGCATCACCCCGGCGCCGTAGCCGACAACGCGTTCATAATCCCCTGTGACATTGCCAGAAGTGGCATAATTTAGAATTTTGACGGCATCCGCGCCGAGCGTTTTGGCGGCCCAGAGCGTGGCGGCCAGAGCCCCGATCCCGCAGGCCTGACCTTTTCCGCTGCGTTCGACTTCGAAGAGCAAATCAGGGTCGAAGGATTCGGCGGCGGAGAGCATGGCCGAATCGAGTTTTTGGGCGGTGGCCTGATCGTAGAAGTGCGATAGATCGGTCGATGCGACCAGCAGACAGTCCTGTCCGCGCAGGATCTCGGCCAGGGTTTCACCCAGGATGCGAGTGGTATGCGGGTCTTGCTGACGCACCATGATCGGTATCAGTGAAAATGGCGCGGCCAGAGCCCGCTGCAGGAAGGGCAGTTCGATCTCGAGCGAATGTTCGGGGTCATTGGCGACCGCGGACAGCCCAAAGCCGAGCTGCGCTTCGAGACGGGCAGATAGATCGTCGAGCGCGGCGCGGGCTACAGGGATGTCGCCGAGCGGGGTGTGGTAATAGGCATGGGCTGATGTAATTAACGGGTAGGGATATGGGTGGTGCATCGGTGCGATAACGGCGACCAGGCTGGGGGTCAGCCCGCGGGCGGCGGCAAAGGCATAGCCGGCGACCGGCCCTGAATAACGGTGCCCGGCGTGCGGGGCCACCAGGCCGATCACTTTTCCCGTGATTTCTTCGATTTTCGCGCGTTCAAGGTAAGAATCGACCGATTCGGCCAGGCGTTTGGGCTGGCCTTCGTACCATGTTCCGGCGATCGATGATGGGCGGATTTCGGAGACGGTTTGCATGGAAAAGCCTCCTTTTTATTTTATTGTAGCATTTTGTAGAGCGAGATATTATCTCGCTCTACCCATTTTTGTCTTGTCCAGGATATACCGCGTGGCCTCGAAGGCCAGCGGCGGCAGGTCTTCGGGCGAAAACCACTCGGCGGCATCGGCGTCGTCGGCGGGCTGGAGCGTGCCGCCTTCGATCTCGGCCTGGTAAAAGATGACAAAGTCGGCCCCGCGCGGATGTTCGCGGCGGGCATAGATATCGAGCAGGGCGGTGATGCGCACCTCGAGACCGGTCTCTTCAAGACATTCGCGGATGGCGGCCCGGGCGGGGTCTTCGCCGCCGTTGATGAATCCTGCCGGCAGGGTCCACTGGCCGCGATGGGGTTCATTGACGCGCCGCACCAGCAGGATCTTGCCGTTTTGGACGATCAGCGCGGCGGCGGCGACTTTGGGGTCGTCAAAGTAGACCCAGCCGCAGGCCGGGCAGACCGGGCGCGACTGGCCGAATTTTTCACGGCTGACGAGTGCGGTGGCACACGAGGGGCAAAAACGAATATCTTCCAGGCGCATAATGGGATTGTAACCCAAAAAGAAAAACCGCCCGGGTCAGCGGGCGGTCAAGGATGGTTACTTTTTGCTGGCGGTATTTACTTTCCAGCGCTGGTCCGATTGCCAGCGTAAGAAGATGGCCGCGCTGCCGCTGATAAGGGCCAGCGCGCCCAGCACGATCATAACCCAACCGGGGATGGGTGGAGCGACGGGCTCAGGATCGGGGAGTGGCTCTTGTACAGGCTGTTCTTCCGGGGCTGGCATTGCTTCCTCGACCGGGGCCGGGGGCAGCGCTGCAAGTTCCAGGGTAGGTTCTGCCGCCAGGGTCGCTTCAGCGGCCAGTTCAGCGGTAGGTTCGGCGGTCTTGGCGGAGGGTTCCTCAGCTTCGGCAGCCGGGGCCATTTCGAGGGCGGCTTCTGGCGCAGCATCTTCGGCCGGGTCCCCGCCGCCGCCACCCATGGCGCGGTCAATCGATGGGGCGCCGCCCATGCCATACGCAATTTGTTGAGAAGCTGCCATGCGCGAAAGCGCCGGCAGGGCGCTGTTGGTTGCGACAGAGAAGAAGAGCAGGAGGCTTGCCAGGGCGGAGGCCAGGCGGAAGACCGGGAAAATGCGCGGCAGCGGTGGGCGGACGCGTGCGGCAGAAGGTTTCAGGGTGAAATTGCGCGGAGCGCGGCGCTGGGGTAACTGGTTCAGCAAGAAACGAGTCTCGCGCAGATCATTGTAGACGGCGCGCAGCTCGGGTTCGATTTTGAGACGGTTTTGCAGGCGCGCAACATCTGCCGGATCGAGTTTTTCATCGATCAGGGCAGAAAGTTGTTCAACGTCGCGGAAAGAAGTTTGTGTCATGCTTGGCTCCCTTCCTCAAGACGAAAAGATGCCGGCAAAAGTTCCCTGAATCCTTGCAGACATTCGCGCAGGCGCAAGCGGGCGCGCGCCAGGCGGCTTTTGATGGTTCCGAGTGGAGTGCGGATCGAGTCGGCGATTTCGCTGTAATCCAAACCCTGAATGTCGGCCAGGACGACGACGGTTCGGAAGTCGGTCGGCAGGGCGTTCAGACAGTGCTGGATGGCGTGTTCCAGTTCGTCGGCTTCGCTTTTTTGTTCGGGGGTCATGGAGGTGTCGGCCATCCAACGCGGGGATTCGATCTCTTCATCATCGTCGGTGGCGGGTTCGAGCGGGGTGGTGGGGCGGCGTTGTTTACGGCGCAATTCATCGTAGCAGGCATTGGTAACGGTGCGCAGCAGCCAGGCCTTGAACGATCCGCCGCGGAAACTGGTGATATGCCGAAAGGCCGAAATGAAGGCCTCCTGGGTGGCGTCGGCGGCCTGGTCTTCGTCGCCAAGGATGCGCAGGGCGGTGTTATAGAGCGAGTCTTGATAAGCCAGCACCAGCCGGTTGAAGGCATCTAGGTCGCCGTTTTGAGCATCGTGAATCAGGGCATTTTCGTCCATATCAGTATCCAGCCTTTGAACAGCGATTATTGTACCAGAGACAGGCGGTGTTGGATGAACAGGAAGAGTGCGCGCCATAAAAGCATTCCCAGGGCGGCGCTGGCCCCCAGGATCAACACGAACAAAGGCAGGGCAATCCCATTCAGCATGACCGCGCGCAAGACCCCGACCAACGGAGCCGCCAGGAGCATGGCATAAACCGGTCGCCACAACTGGCGCGGGTTGATCGTGATCTGTGCTGAGAACAATCCGAGCAGGGGAGCAAGCAGGAACCAGCCCACGAGCAAAGGCAGGAAGCTGGTCAGCATGCGCAGCATTATGCGCGGCGCGAGCGTCAGGCTGGTTTCGCCGTGGGTGGCAAATCCGGCCAGGGTGACCACGGCCAGGGTCAGTGTGTCGCCAAGGATCAGGGTTGGATGGAAGGCTTTCATGTGACCAAATTATAAGCGTCTTTGATCGCAATGCCTGTTATCAAGCTTCATTGTCGTGATTAGAAATCGTTTTCCTGTTTCCCGCTCGATCAGGATAACCGCAATCTGGCGGTCAAGTTGGTCGATCCAGGCGCGGACTTTTTCGATGGAATTGCAGAGTACAGGCACGGGGTTATGGGGCGGGGTTGGCAAGAGTCAGGCTGTAATGTTCCACCGTTGGAAATGGGTCATAGAAGTGATGGAGGAGTTTCTTCCATTCCAGGTATTCTTGCGAGCCGCGAAAACCGACAGTGTGCGCTTCCAGCGTATCCCAATGGGCCAGTAAAATGTAGCGATTGGGCTTTTCGAGGCAATGCTGCAACTGATGGGAAAGATAGCCGGGCATGCTGGCGATGATGGGCGAGGCCTGGGCAAATGCGGCTTCAAATTCAGCTTCCTGGCCAGGAATAACGTTCAGGATGGCGACTTCCATAATCATTGGCTGTGTCCTCTCTGGTATTTGATAATTTGACATTCAAATTATCAAATGTTGCCAAACTCTTTCATGACCGTGTTCAGGTCTTTATCGCCGCGCCCGGAAAGATTGATCAGCAATATCTGGTCTTTTCTCATCTTTGGGGCCAGTTTGATGGCTTCGGCCACGGCGTGAGACGACTCTAATGCAGGAATAATACCCTCGGTGTGGCAGAGAGTCGAAAAGGCCGACAGGGCCTCCTCGTCGGTAGCGGAGGTGTAGAAGGCGCGTTCCTGGTCTCGCAGCATGGCGTGCTCGGGGCCGATCGCCGCGTAATCGAGACCTGCCGAAACGGAGTGAGTATCGGCGATCTGGCCGTCTTCGGTCTGTAGGACAAAAGTCCGGGTTCCGTGGATCACGCCCAGGCGTCCGCGGGTTGGGTCGCCGAAGCGGGCGGCGTGTTTGCCCGTTGCGATTCCGCTGCCCGCCGCCTCGACACCGATCAACTCGACCTGCGCATCATCGATAAAGCCGCTGAAAATGCCAATCGCGTTCGAGCCGCCGCCAACACAGGCCACGACCGTATCGGGCAGGCGGCCAAGCTGGGCCAGGGTTTGCTGGCGCGCCTCGCGCCCGATCACAGACTGGAAAGTCTTTACGATCGTCGGGTAGGGGTGCGGGCCGAGCGCCGAGCCGAGCAAATAGTGCGTATCGCGGACGTTGGTGACCCAATCGCGGATGGCTTCATTGATCGCGTCTTTGAGGGTCTGCGTGCCGCTCGTCACCGGGCGGACTTCCGCTCCGAGCAATTTCATGCGGAAAACGTTGGGTTCCTGGCGGGCAATATCGACCGCGCCCATATAAACAACGCAGTCCAGCCCGAGCAGGGCGGCGGCAGTGGCCGAGGCGACCCCGTGCTGGCCCGCGCCGGTCTCGGCGACGATCCGTTTTTTGCCCATGCGTTTGACCAGCAGGGCCTGGCCGAGGGCATTGTTGATCTTGTGCGCGCCGGTATGAGCCAGGTCTTCGCGTTTCAGGTAGATCTGCGCGCCGCCGAGCTGTTCCGAAAGCCGCCGGGCATACGTTAGCGGGGTCGGGCGGCCAACGAACTCGGCCAGCAGTTGATTGAACTCGCGCTGAAAGTCCGGGTCGGATTGGGCTTCCACAAAGCAGGCTTCGAGCTCCGTCAGGGCGGGCATTAGGGTTTCAGGGACGAATTGTCCGCCGTAGGGGCCGAATTTGGAGGGGAGCAGGGTGTTTGTCATGATTTCTCTCTTTGGAAAGTGGAAGGTGGAAAGATTCTACTTTCTATTGGATTTTTCGGACGGCTTCTACAAACCGGCGCATCTTTGCGGGATCTTTCACCCCCGGGCTGGTTTCCACACCGGAGGCAACATCCACACCCCAGGGTTGGACCTGCTCAAGCGCTTCGGAAACGTTTTCGGGGGTCAGGCCGCCCGCCAGCAGGAGCGGAATCCGCCTGGCCAGTTGCGCGGCAGCGGACCAGTCTGCTACCGTGCCTGAGCCGCCGTACATGCCTTTGACAGCGGCATCCACCAACAGGGCGGGAACGGATGCGTGAGCGGATTCGGAAACGAAAAAGCGGATGGCATCTGGAATCTGTTTGTCTGCTTCAAAATCCGTCCGCGCATCTGATTGTAGCCGAATGGCTTTGAAGGCGTGCGGTTGAAGTTCGGCCAGCATTTCTGGGGTTTCGTCGCCGTGGAGTTGGGCGAGGTGCAGTTGTGCCGTTTCAAGAATGGAACGGATCTCTGAAACCGGCGCATTGACAAAAACCCCGACCAGGGTGATCTGCGGAAAGTCTTTTCGCACAATGGCTGTGATCTCGCGGCAGGCTTGTGGTGTGAGATAGCGCGGGCTTTTGGGGTAGAAGTTGAATCCCAAAAGATCTGCGTCGGCGTCGATGGCGGCCAGGGCGTCTTTCAGGACAGTGATTCCGCAGATTTTGATTTTGGTCATAGGCGTTAAACGTTTATCGTTGAACGTTGAACATGGAAAGTTCCCGCACCTTTGCAGGGATATCCGCTGCCGTAACCAGCGCTTCGCCGACGAGAATGGCGTCGATGTCTGCTTTTTGCAGGCGGGAAACATCGTCCGCGCTGAAGATGCCGCTTTCGGCGACAACGGTGATCCCGGCCGGGATCATCGGGCGCAGGCGTTCGGTGGTTGCGAGGGAAACTTCAAAGGTGGCCAGGTTGCGGTTGTTGATGCCGATTAAACGGATCCCGTTGATTCTCAGGGCGCGCTCGGTTTCGGCTTCGTCATGAACTTCAACCAGGGCGGTCAGCCCCAGGCTGAGGGCGCATTCGTGCAGGGCGGCGAAGTGGACATCGTCGGGCAGGGCCGCGGCGATCAACAGGATGGCATCGGCGCCGTTGGCGCGCGCTTCGAAAATTTGGGATTCGTCAATGATGAAATCTTTTCTTAAGAGCGGTAATTGGTGATTGATAATTCGTAACTGGCGTAATGTTTCGAGGCTGCCCTGGAAGAATTTTTCATCGGTCAGGACGCTGATTGCGGCCGCGCCGTTTTGGGTGTAGATCTCCGCCACCTGGAACAGGTCGAGATGCGGGGCAAGAATCCCTTTGGATGGGCTGGCGCGCTTCAGTTCAGCGATCAAGGCCGGGGGCAGAGAGTTCCGGCGGCGCGAAACTGCGGCGAGGAAATCTCTGGGCGCAGGGGCGGATTCCGCGGCGCGGCGCAAGGCCGGGGCGTCGTGCGCCGCGATTTCCAGGCGTTTTTGGTCGAGGATGGTTTCGAGAATGTTTGTCATGTGATTTGGGTAGGGGCGCAGCATTGCTGCGCCCCTACAGGGCAAAGGATTGGCTGAATTCAACGAGTTGGTTCATCTTGGAGAGGGCCGCGCCGCTGTCGATGGCGTGGACAGATTCGGTCAGGGCGGCTTTGAAGTTGCCGGTTTCAGCCGAAAGGGTGGCGGCGGCGTTCAGCAGGACGGCATCGCGGCGCGCGCCGGACAGCTTACCGCTGAACATATCGCGCATCATGAGCGCGGCTTCGTCGGGCGCTCCTCCGCGCAGGTCGGCGACGGTGGTTCGGGCAAAGCCATAGTCGAGCGGGTCAAGATCGTAGGTGCGGACAACGCCGTCTTGCAGGTGGCTGACGCGGTTGACGCCGACCGGGCTGAGCTCGTCCGTGCCGCCTGCGCCGTGGATGACGAGCGCGGCGCGCGAGCCGAGTTCGTTGAGCACGTGGGCGAGCGGTTCGGTCAGGGCGGGGGCGTAGACGCCGGTTAGCTGGATCTCGGCCCCGGCCGGGTTGGTGAGCGGGCCAAGCAGGTTGAAGATGGTGCGCTGGCCGATTTCCTTGCGCGGGCCAACAGCGTGTTTCATGGCCGGGTGGAATTTGGGCGCGAACATGAAGCCGATGCCGATCTCGTCGATGGCCTGGCCGACCTGTTCAGGGGTCAGTTCGAGGTTGACGCCGAGCGCAGCCAGCACATCCGCGCTGCCGCATTGGGACGAGGCGGCGCGGTTGCCGTGTTTGGCGACACGGCGGCCAGTACCCGCCAGGACAAAAGCTGCGGCAGTCGAGATGTTGAAGGTGTGGGCGCCGTCGCCGCCGGTGCCGACGATGTCGTAGATGGGAGTGGTGCGGTCGCTGACCGGCACCTTGACGGCCACGGCCCGCATGGCGCGTACCGAGCCGGTGATCTCTTCGACCGTTTCACCTTTCATGCGCAGGGCGACGAGATAAGCCCCGATCTGAGCCGGGGTGGCCTGGCCGGTCATGATGATGGTCATGGCCTGCTCGGCTTCATCGGCAGTCAGGTGGGTTGTGTTGATGGCTTTGGCGATAAAGGGTTTTAACATAAGGGCCTCCCGAATGAAGAATGCAGAATGATGAATATTCTGCACTTTGCATTCTTCATTCTGCATTTGTTACAGGTTCAAAAAGTTTTGCAAGATTTGCTTGCCGTGCTGGGTCAGGATCGACTCTGGGTGGAACTGGACGCCGTAGGTCTGGGCTGTTTTATGTTTCAGACCCATAATCTCGCCTTCGGAGGTGAAGGCTGTCACTTCCAATTCGGCCGGGACAGGCGATTCAACGATCAGAGAGTGGTAGCGGGTGGCTTCAAACGGGCTGGGGATGCCGCTGAACAGTCCCTGGCCGTAGTGGTGGACGCGCGAGGTCTTGCCGTGCATCAGGCGCGGGGCGCGTGAGACTTTTCCACCGTAGACTGCGCCCAGGCACTGGTGGCCGAGACAAACGCCCAGGACGGGGATCTGACCGGTGAAATGGCGCATGGCCTCGGCGGAGATGCCGCCGTCCGCGATCGGTTGGCCGGGGCCGGGAGAAATGACCAGGTGCGAGGGTTTGAGCGCGATCAACTCGTCGAGCGTGATCTGATCATTGCGGAAGACGCGAATGTCCGCGCCGAGTTCGCCAAAATATTGGACGAGGTTATAAGTAAAGGAGTCGTAGTTATCGATAAGGATGAGCATAATAGAACCTTTCTAAATGGAGAATGCAGAGTGCAGAATTGAAGATTGGAGATTAGAAATTAGAGATTGGTAATTGGTAATTCGAGATGCGTGGTTTTATTCTTCATTCTGCATTCCGCATTATCTCTTCTCCGCCATTTCGACAGCTTTCAAAACGGCGCGGGCTTTGTTGAGCGTTTCTTCATATTCCTTGGTCGGGTCAGAGTCGGCCACGATGCCCGCTCCGGCCTGGACGCTGACCGTCTCGCCGTGGCCGACCAGGGTGCGGATGGCGATGCAGGTGTCCATGTTGCCGTCGAAGGAGAAGTAGCCGATGGCACCGGCGTAGGGGCCGCGCGCATCCGGCTCGAGCTCGGCGATGATCTCCATCGCGCGGACTTTGGGCGCGCCGGAAACTGTCCCGGCCGGGAAGGTGGCCCGCACCAGGTCGAAGGCGTTCAGTTCGGGCCGCAGCGTGCCCTCGGCGTGCGAGACGATGTGCATCACGTGCGAATAGCGTTCGATGGTGAAAAACTCGGGCACTTTGACCGTGCCAAACTCGCAGACCCGCCCGAGATCGTTGCGGCCCAGGTCAACCAGCATCAGGTGCTCGGCGCGCTCCTTGGGGTCGGCCAGCAGGTCGACAGCCAGGGCCTCGTCCGAAGCGATGTCTGTGCCGCGCGGGCGCGTCCCGGCGATCGGGCGCAGACTGGCTTTGCGGCCCTCGAGCCGCACAAAGATCTCAGGCGAAGCGCCGACGATGTAGAACGGTTCGCCGTCCAGGTCGCCGAAATCGAAAAAGTACATGTAGGGTGAGGGGTTGAGCCGGCGCAGGGCGCGGTAGATGTTGAACGGGTCGCCGTGGGCCGGGCGCGAAAGGCGCTGCGAGAGCACGACCTGGAAAATATCGCCAGCCGTGATGTGCTCCTTGCCGGTCAGCACGGCCTGTTCGTACTCGGCCTGGGTCAGGTTCGAGACCACTTCCACGGTGGCCGCTGCGGGTGAGTCCGCTGCGCGCGGGAGCGGCGTGGGAGCGAGCAAACGCGCTTCAATGGCGTCCAGCTTGCGGTTGGCAGCTTCCACATTTCCATCGAAGGCATAGGTGATGATCTCGAGGCTGTGGCGGGCGTGATCGAAGGCGATCAGGGTATCGGCCAGCAAGAAAACCGATTCGGGCAATTTTCCGCTTTGCAGGTGCTTTTGCAGACGCGGTTCGAAGTAGCGGATGGTTTCATAGCCGAGATAGCCGACCAGCCCACCGATAAAGCGCGGCATGCCCTCGGGCAGCTCGGGCGTAAACCCGTCGAGCTGGGATTGCAGGTAATGGAGCGGATCCTGCCCCTCGGGGATTTGGAAGTGCTCGACGGAGGTTGCCGAGCGGCGTTCCACGCTCTGGCCTGTGATGCGGTACTCATAGCGTGGTTCCAGGCCGATAAAGGAGTAGCGGGCGATGCGCTCGCCGCCTTCGACCGATTCGAGCAGGAAGGAGGGGCCGCTGCCGCGCACTTTGAGATAGACGCTGGCCGGGGTATCGAGGTCGGCCGGCAGGTGGCGGACGATCGGGGCAATGCTGGTGCTGGTTCGGATCAGTTCAGTGACCATAATTTACTCGTTTCCAAAAATGTCGATATCATCTACAAATAAATCGAGCGAATAGGATAATCCGGTGTGGGCGCGCACGATTTCCATCGTCTCTTTGGCTTCGGCCTGCATCCGGCGGATGCCGTTGGCCAGCACATCCTGCGGCAGGGTGGGGTGGGCGATGTAATAAGCGCGTTTCTCGCGAATCGGTTCGAGAAAGTTGTTCAGGGCGCGGGTCAGTTTGGCTTTGACTTCCACGTCGCCGACTTTGCCAGCCCGATAACGCTCTTTCAGTTCGGCGACTTCATCTTTGTCGGGGTTGAATGCCTCGTGATAATCGAAGACCGGGTTGCCTTCAACTGTGCCGGGGTCCGTGGCGCGCAGGCGTTTCGGGTCGGTGTACATGCCCTTGACCTTGAGCTCGACCGTTGCGGCGTCATCGGACAGGAAGATGGCATTGCCAAGCGATTTGCTCATCTTGTTCTTGCCATCCGTGCCGATCAGGGTCGGCACATCGCCGACGATCTCTTCCGGTTCGGGGAAAACCTCGCCATACAGGTTGTTGAAGCGGCGCGCCATTTCGCGGGCCAGTTCAACATGGGCCTGGTTGTCTTTGCCGACCGGCACTGCCTGGGCGCGCGGCAGCAGGATATCGACGGCTTGCAGCACCGGGTAGCCGAGCAGGCCAAAGGGCATTGTCTCGAGATTGGCGTCGCGGGCCATATCCTTGAGCGAGGGCAGCCGTTCCAGGCGCGGGACGGTCACCAGCATCTCGAAGAGCAGGTTGAGTTCGTAGGTCTCAGGGATGGCCGACTGGACGAAGATGGTGCTGATCTCCGGGTCGATGCCGACCGCCAGGTAATCGAGCACGATCTCGCGGATGAAGAGCGGGATCTGCCCGATGTGGGCGCGCTCGGGGCGGGTGGTCAGGGTGTGCAGGTCGGCAATGATAAAAAATGATTCGTACTGGTGCTGCAGTCTGACGCGGTTTGCGAGCGAACCAACATAGTGACCGAGATGCAGTTTGCCTGTCGGGCGGTCGCCGGTCAGCAGGCGCGGTTTGGATGAATGCATAATTTTCTCCTTGTGACTTAACAAAATAGTCCCCTTCGTCCGTTGGGACGAGAGGGGACTCCCGTGGTACCACCCAAATTACGCTTGCGCTTATCCCGTTGTTCGGGGCTTAAGAAAAAATCCCTGTGATGATGCACAGGGATTAAAGGCCAGCGTCACTTTTTTCGGGTACGGCCTCGATCGGCTTATACCCTCACCCTGTAACGGGAGTTCCCGGATTGGGTTACTGGTTTTGGTCTCGATACCTTCGTACTCGACCAACGTTCACCCGCTCAACTCGGTGGGCCATTCGGCTTCTGCGCTTTTACCGGATTCACACCAACCACCGGCTCTCTGAAAATCGCTTTGAAACGTACTCGTCCACGTCTTTGTTTTTGCTTGTTAAGTTGGCGTGATTATATGCAGTCAGGCAGATTTGTCAAGACAATAATTCGCGCTTGTTTTCTTCCATCGCCCAGAGCAATTTTTCCTGATCGACCGGCAGGCTGTCGAAGCGCACGCCGACCGCGTTGTAGATCGCATTCGTGATCGCAGGCGGGGTCGGGATCAGCACAATCTCGCCGACGCCTTTCGCGCCGTAGGGGCCATCCTTGGTCGGGTCTTCAACGATGATCGAGGTGATCTCGGGCGTATGCATAATCGACGGGATGCGGTAGCGCGACATGCGGTCGGTGACCACGTAGCCGTCTTTGGTGATGAAGTTCTCGAGCAGGGCATGCCCGACGCCCATCACCACGCCGCCCTCCACCTGTCCGCGCAGGCCAAGCGGGTTGATGGCGCGGCCGACATCGTTGGCCGAGATCACATGCAGCACACGCACTTCGCCGGTGTTGGTGTTGACTTCCACTTCGGCGGCTTGCGAGGCGAACGAGAAGGCAACGTGCATGTCGCCGCCCTGGCCGAGCGGTTTGGTCTCGGGAGCGTGATATTCATATAAAACGCGCGGGTCTTTGCCGGAGGCTTTCATCTCACTGTAAACTTCGCGCATGTTCAGGGTGTGCCCGTTGACATGCACGCCATCTGCCGCGAAACGGATTTTCTCGGGGGCCATGTCAAATTTTTCAGAGAGGGTCGCCGTGATCGCTTCGCGCAGGGTCTTGGCCGCCAGCCGCGAGGCGTTGCCGGTGACGTAGGTCTGGCGGGAGGCGGTCGTCGGGCCGCCGTTGGGGGTCAGGTCGGTGTCCATGACGAGCACGGAAACCTGCTCGGCCGGGACGGCCAACTCCTCGGCGACCATCATGCGCATGATCGTCACCAGGCCCTGGCCGAGCTCCGCAGCCGCCGAACGGACCTGGAAACTGCCGTCTTCGTACAGTTCGACTTCCGCACCGGAAGTGTCGTCCGCGCCGCCGCCCAGGCCGGTATTTTTAAAGGCCGAGGCAAAACCCCAGGCGCGAACCAAATGTTCTGCGTCTGGCACGCGCCGCGCTTTGAACAACTCTTCATACGGCAAACCTGAAACCTTCAACATGGAACTTTCAACCTTATCAATACACTCGACCAAGCCGGCGCTCTCGCGCATGATCTGCCCGGTGCTGGTTTCGTCACCGACGCGCAGGGCGTTCTTGCGGCGCAGTTCGATGCGGTCGAGGCCGAGTATTTCGGCCAGATTATCCATCATGGTTTCGAAGGCAAAGGCCGATTGCAGCACACCGAATCCGCGGAAGGCGCCTGCCGGGGGGTTGTTGGTGTACATCGCATAGCAGTCGGCGTGGACGTGCGGGATCTTGTAAGGGCCGGCCGAGTGGGTCGTGGCACGGGTCAGCACTTTTTCGCCGAGCGAGGCGTAAGCCCCGGTATCTCCGTACAGTTCGGTCTTGGCGGCAACGAGTGTGCCATCCTTCTTCGCGCCGAGCTTGACCTTGATCTGGGTGGCATGGCGCTTGGGATGCACGATCAGGCTTTCGTGGCGGTCAAAGAGCAATTTGACGGGCTGCCCGGTAGCATTTGCCAATAGCGCGGCGTGGATCTGCCCGGCGATATCTTCCTTGCCGCCGAAACCGCCGCCCATCAACTGCCCGACGATGCGCACACGCGTCTCTTCCCAGCCCAGCGCCCGCGCAACCTGAGTGCGGTCCTGGTAGGGGATTTGCGAGCCAACGTAAATCAGCATCCGGTCGCCTTCGGGAACCGCAATACTGCATTCCGGCTCCATGAACAGGTGATCGGTGGCCGGGGTATGGAAGGTGTGCTCCAGCACCACATCCGCTTCGGCGAAACCGATCTCCGGGTCGCCCTTGCGGACTTTGATGTGTTTGAGCAGGTTGCCCTTCTCGTGGATCTGCGGCTGGCCTTCCTTGCGGGCCTGGACGGCATCGCTGACCACCGGCTGCAGGTCGAAATCGACCTCGATCAGTTCGACCGCCGCTTTGGCGGCTTCCTGGCTCTCGGCGGCGACAATCGCGATCGCATCGCCGACATAACGGACGCGTTCCCCAACGCCGACCATCACCGGCCAGTCGAGGATCACCAGCCCGTGAATGTTCTCGCCGGGTACGTCCCTGGCGGTCATGATGGTCACAACGCCGGGCACTTCGCGGGCCTTATCCACGTTGATTCTTTGGACAAAAGCGTGCGGCACGCCTGCTCGTTTGACCGCGGCGAAAAGCATGTTCTCGAATTTAAGATCGTCGGTGAAGATTGCCTCCCCCGTTACCTTCTCGACGGCATCCGGGCGGATCTTCAACGTCCCGACCGTTGCGCCTTCGGTGGCTGAGGGCGGCACTTGCGGTTCTGCTACTGGCTGCCCGCTCTGGAGCGATTCCGCGGCTGCAAGAATGGCGTTTTCGATGGTCGGGTAGCCTGCGCAGCGACAGAGCGTGTCTTTGAGCGCGTGACGAATATCTGCTGAACTCGGTTTTTGTTTTTTCTGCAACAGGGCATAGGATGTCATGATCTGGCCAGGGATGCAGAATCCGCACTGGACCGCGCCGTGTTTGATGAAGGCTTCTTGCAGCGGGTGAAGTTTTTCCGGTTTGGCAAGACCTTCGATGGTCGTGATCGTTTTGCCATCCGCCCGTTCAGCGGGGGTCGAGCACGATAAAACCGGTTCGCCATCCATGATGACGGTGCAAGCGCCGCATTCGGCCTCGTTACAACCGATCTTGGTGCCGGTTAATTTGAGCCGATTGCGCAGCAGATCTGCCAGCGTTTCACCGGGCAGGGGGGCAAGCTGATAGTTTTGTCCGTTTACGGTTAAGGAAAGTTGAGTTTTTTTCATGGGTTAAGTCCTCGAATTACGAGGGTCGAGTAGCCGGTGATCGAGCTCGTCGAGAGCCGGCGTATCGAGACCCGCAAGTGCTGGTTTCGATATGAGTGGAAAATCACCGCTCTACTCAACCAGCCTATTTTGCCCGTTCCCAGGCAGTCGATAAGGCGTTTTTCAATAAAACCACCACCAGTTCGCGGCGGTATTCGGCGGTGGCGCGCGAAGGCGATGTGCGGAATTTTGCTTCAGCCAGCAGGGTTTCCTGTGCTTCGGCGATTGTTTCAGCCGAGAAAACCTTCCCGGTCAGATAGGCTTCGGTCTGTCTGGCGCGGAAGGGGACCGGGCCGGCCGGGCCAACCGCAATCTGCGCGGCGCGGATGGTCTCGCCGTCGCGCTCGAGCCAGGCGGCCAGGTTGAGAATTGGCAGGGCAATCCCCTGCGCCCGCATGACGCGGCAAAAGGCTGAGGCCTGGTGGGCTTTGATCAGCGGCAGGCTAAAGCCGACGATGATCTCGTCCGCTTTCAGGGACGATTTGCCGGGGCCGACGAACAACTCCTGTAACGGCTTCACGCGGCGGCCAGTGGGCGAAGCAACCTGTGCTTCAGCCTCGAGAGCCAACAGGCCGATCATGCCGTCGGCGGCGGGCAGGGCATGGGCCACATTCCCGCCCAGCGTGGCCGAGTTGCGGACTTGCGGTCCGCCGATCAGCCCGCACGATTCGACCAGCGATTGGGCATGTTCCTGAACGAGCGGCGATTCGACGATGCGGTTGTGCGGCACACCCGCGCCAATAAAGAGCCTGTCGCCGCGGATCTCGAGGGCGCGCAGTTCGGCGATGCCGGTCAGGTCGACCAGGGTATGAACCGGGGCGTGATGGCCCTGTTGCAAGTCGAGCATTAAATCAGTTCCGCCCGCGATGGGGATCGCGGGTGCGGGTGCGGAGGCGAGGGCCTCCACGGCTTCTTGTACGGTCTGGGGGTGCAGATATTCTTTCCAGAGGCTCATAGGGTCGGCTCCTTCGAAGGCCTCCCCCTATTTTGCGCTTTTCGCCAAATGGGGGGATTGAGGGGGGTAAAGCGGCGGCACTTTTCGAGAGTGTTTCTCACGCCGCGGGGTTGACCCTAGCGACCGCCGAACCAATGTTTGAACTGGACAGGTTGTTAATTTGCGATGTTGAGTTTATTTTACTGCCTGTGGATGCCCAATTCAAGTTACAAATGTCATCTGGCATCACAACAAAGCGCAAAATCTTTCTCCTGTAACTTTAGGCACAGAAACAATATCACATCTTGTGTTATAGTGCCGGAATAACGAAAGGAATAAAATATGTCCACAGCCCCTGTTTCCCAAATACTGACCCTGGCCGAGATGGTTTCCTACCAGGAAGGCAGCATTGTCAGCCGCCAGGTGACCAAATCTGAAGCCGGAAATGTCACCCTGTTTGCGTTCGATACCGACCAGGCTCTCAGCGAACACACCGCCCCGTACGACGCCCTGGTGCACGTCCTGGATGGCAGCGCCGATATCTCCATCTCGGGCCAGCATTTCACGGTCGACGCCGGGCAGGCCATCGTCATGCCGGCCAATGAACCACACGCCCTGCGGGCCAGCAAACCCTTCAAGATGCTGCTGACCATGATCCGGGCCTAGCCTGATCAGTCGAAAAATCGTCCCTGTCGAAATGGCAGGGACGATTTTTATTTCGCCTTGCATCTACGAGAACGTTATTCCAAAAATTTCTGGATGTGAACTTGCAGTTTCTGCGGCTGGATGAGGCTTACATCGACTTGACGCGCGCCGACGAAAGCGGCGAAACGCGCCAGGCCTTTGCCGAGGGCGTCGGCAAAAGCGGGATCGCCGGCCGGGGCTTCATCTTCCAGCCAGAAACCGTTGATCTTGAGCGTGCCCGTCTTGCGCTCGAGTTTGGGGTCGAGGCGGGCCACCAGGTTGTCGCCGTAGAGGATCGGCAGGGTGTAGTAACCCCAGCGGCGCAGTTCGAGCGGTTTGTAGACTTCCCAGATGTAGTCAAAATTGAAGACATCTTTGGCGCGCCCACGGGCGCTGACGATCTCCAACGGGGCAAGAAAAGTCACTTCGTCGAGGGTGGACGGCCCAAGGGGAGTCCACGCTGATGGAATTTCTCCATTGGCGATCGTCTCGAGCAGCGCAATATCGCTTGAGAGGGCGATCCAATCCTCCTTTGATCCTTCAACATTGACTTTTGTGAACACATTTTGTTCGTAGAGCGCGGCTAACTGTTTTTTGGCCTGCTCCGGGCTGACTTGCATATCGAAAAAGAGCAGGTTGCGCGGCCAGCGCTTTTCGCGGGTCAGGCCGAGGAAGGCGACAACTTTGCGGCTGAAACGGTCGAGGGCTTCCTGGTCGCTGGCGATGCGATCGTGCTGCAGCGGCAATACGCGCTCGCGCAGGTCGTAATAGCGGTCGAAGCTCTGACGGTGATGGACCATCAACTCGCCCTTGAGCCACAGGCTGTAGAGTGCCAGGGCGGTGTCTTTGCGCCCGCGGTAGCTTTTGACGGCCTGGTTGCCTTCGAAATCGCGGTTGCCGAGCGGGCCGCGCTCGCGGATGGCCTCCAGCACCTGGCTCAGAACTTCGGGATGTTCGGCTATGAAATTCGTCCAGCGCGGATAGAGTTCCGGGTGCTGCATGCCGGCGCGCCAGTAGGGGAAATCTTCCATGGGATAGAAGAACAACCCGCCGCCGTAATCGAAAAACTGACGCTCGTCATAGGCGACCTGGTAGAGATGCTCGGGATGGAAATCGAGCACGCGGCCCCACATGGCGATCTCCTGGCTGCGGGCGACGACATTCAGCGGGTCAAGCTGGAGCGCCTCGCTGTTGCGAATGGCCGCGGCAACCCCGTCCTTGCCCGCGAAACGCCGCCCCGGCCACAATCCCTGGCGGCCGATGATGAATCGTTTGTAGGTGGTTTTCGAGATGGAGATGGGGGTCATGGCTGTTTCTCGTTCTTTCTGGTTGTCCGTTTCAGGCGCGGGAGCCAACGCGGGACGGTCTGGCAGTAATCGAGATAGGCCTGGCCGAAGGTTTTACGCAGGTGCGGTTCTTCATAAAGCAGGATGAAGGTCTGGAAAGCGCCCCACAGCAGCAGTACATACCCGAACAAGAACGGTGAGCCGCGCCAGAGTGCCTGTCCGCTGGCGACGGTCAGCACGCCCAAATACATCGGGTTGCGGACGTAGCGATACAGCCCGCCGATGACCAAGACTTTGGGCGGGTCGACCGGGATGGGAGTCCCCTTTCCGGTGCGGACGAAATCGATGGCGCACCACAGCAGGATCGCCAGTCCGCTGACCCAGAGAGGCAGGGCGGCCCAGGCGAAAGGCCCCAGGTCGATGGCATTTTTCTCGACTGGCAGGATGAACGTGACCGGAACAACGAAGAGCACAAACCCCGGCACGGCCAGGAGGAAGAGCATGGTTTTGAGCGTGTTCAATGTTGGGCTATCTCCTTGGGGGTCCGGGCGTTGTCCGGGTTTTCATCATCCTCGGCCCACATCGCGGGGTTGGATTCGATGTAACGCCAGATGTTGCCCATTTCGCGGTCGTTGCGAATGATGTGTTCATAATAGTTGCGTTGCCAGATGCCGGTGGCGTTGAGTTGTTTGTTGATTTTGTGTGAAACGGCGGATTTGAACGAACCGATGATTGATCCTAATGATCTTTGTTTTGGTCCCTTGGAGCGTATTCCGGGGGTGGTAGGGGCGACGCATTGCGTCGCCCCTACGTTGTTGCGCGAATCATCCTCGTTAATCAAAATAATCCCATGCACATGATTGGGCATGACAATTTGCGCGCCCAATTCAACGTTCGGGAAATGTTGCGGAATGGCGCACCAACATTCATCCGCGATCTGGCCGAAGGGGGATAATTTCATTTCCCCGTTGACAACCTCGCCGAAAAGGGTTTCGCGATTTTGGGCCACGATCGTGACGAAATACGCCCCGGCCTGGGAATAATCGTATCCTGGTAGGCGGATAGATCGGCGATGGTGGATTTTAGGGTTGAATGGGGACATGGCATTAGATTGGTTGGCGTAGGGGCGGTTCGCGAACCGCCCCTACGATGGTATTTAATTTGGCAGACGGATGGAATGGCGGTGGTGGGTTTTGGGGTTGAATTTGGTCACGTTCCGGATGTGTGGTCGATTGGCGTAGGGGCGACGCATTGCGTCGCCCCTACAATGTTATCAAAACCCCAAATCCTTCAAAATCTCGCCCTCACTCTGCCTGCCCTTGTTGCCGAGCAAATCACGCCAGAAATTATCGTCATACCGTCTTGACCGCACCGGCAGCGGCATGGGCACGCCCCAGCCGAGCAGCAGGACTTCTTCCTTGGGCTGCAGGCGCGCCAGCATGCCGCGGATCGCGTCCCGCCCGGAAAGGCCCGAGAGCACGGCCTGGATGTCGAAGTCGTCTCCGAGCCAGCCGCTGATGCGCGTGCCGAGCTGCGACATGACCTCGTCGTAAATTTGCGAGGGGCGCTGGTCAACGATCAGCAGGGTGACGTAGTATTTGCGCAGTTCGCGCGCGATGGTGGCGAAAGCCGTCTGGGCAGCCATCTCGCGGTTGAGCAGTTTGTGGGCCTCCTCGACCACGATGATCAGCGGGCGCGGCTCCAGCCCGCCGTGTGAGCGAAACTCGTTCGTGCGCTTCTCCCAGGCTTCGCGGATCTTGCGCGTCAGCAGGTTCGAGACCAGCAGGTAATCCAGGTCGCTTTCGTTGTCGCCAAACGAGAGCACCACATGCCGCCCGGCTTCGAGCGTGTCGATGACCTGTTTGATGCTGTCAGCGGCGGGTTTTTCGACGATGTAATGCTTGTTGAACAGGCGGCGCAGTTTATCGTGCAGGCCCTCGGCGGCGGCCACGTTGACTCCGTTGGCCAGCGCCCAGGCAGCAACACTCTCAGGGTGCGGCTGCTTTTTGATGCGGCCCTTCTCGTCCTCGACCTCGATCTCCTCGCGGTTCATCTCTTTGAAGGCCTGGAACCAGCGCTCGCGGAAGGTGGTCATCAGCGCATTGAGGGTGGTTGGCGTGGTTTCCTTGAGATTCAATTCGCGGCTGAGCATTTCGATATCGGCGGGGGCGATATCGTTCATCGCGATTTCGAGATTGAAATCGGGGGTGTTCGCCCCGCGGATCCTGGCTCCCGCGCCTAACCCGACGACGCTTAAGCGGCTCGCGAATTTGGTTTTCAACCCGATCACTTTCAACTTGGTGTCCGAGGCGATATCATCGAATCCGTACTCGTTGTGCATATCCAGGACCAGGACCGAGGCCTTGTTGTGCTGCATCAGCCCGGCCAGCACGAGACGGGTCAGGAAGGATTTGCCGGTGCCAGTCGCGCCAAAGACGCCCGAGGAGCGCTGAATGAATTTGTCGAGGTTGATGCACACGGGATGTCCCTGCTCGCGGGTGTAGCCGATGACGAAGTTGCCGTCCTTGTCCGGGTCGCCGAAAATGGCGGCGATATCGGCCTGGTCGGCCAGCGAAACCGGGGCGTGGTGCAGCGGGACGGTTTTGACCGGGATCGGGCGCGGGTCTTCGGGGTGTTCGGTGCGCCACAGTTTGTAGTCGGGCGTGCCCGGTTCCGGTCCGCGTTCGAGCATCAGCGCCGGCAGGATTTCGAGATTGGTGTAGAGGGTCTGCCCGTGCAGGGCCTTGGCCAGGGCGGGCGGCAGGCGCGTCTCGGTCTGTTCGTCCGCGAAACGCGGGTCGGTTGCGCCCAGTTGCAGGTCCGTGACCAGCCCGTAGAAGCGATAGTCGCCGCTGTCGATCACAACGAATCCGCCTTCCTGAACATCGAGCGGGTCAACGGTCAAACGCGCGGAGAAGGATTCCTTCAATCCGCCGCCGATTACATAGCCGATTTGTTGGTTGTTTGTCATAAGAAAAACCTTTCACCACGACGGTAACGAAGTTACACGACGGAAAACCTTTTAATGAACCTTACGAGTGAAGCCATCCCTGAAATGCTGAACGTTGAAGTTCATCAGATAGCCCAGGCGGCAGCCTGTTACTTTAAGATATGTGATCAATTGGGCTTGATACAGGGGATTCATCTTTTCAACTGCCTTAAGTTCAAGAATGACCTTTCGCTCCACCCAAATATCGAGCCGCAGCCCAGTTTCTACAAAAACATCCTGATATTTGACAGGGACTGCCACCTGTGTTTCAGCGCTCAAACCCAGTTTTTTAATCTCATAAGCCAGACAAGCCTCATAGACCGATTCCAACAGGCCTGGCCCAAGTGCGCTATGAACGGTATATGCTGCGTCGAGCACTTTTTTGCCAACATCATCTACTTCTAAAGGGATAGGTTTATATATTCTGGATTTTGTGCTTGAGTTTTCCATAATAAAAAATTCTCCGTCGTGTCCCGTCGTTGCCGTTGTGGTTAAATTATTTCCCCTAAGGCGCCAAGCACGCTCATTAATGTGGGATAGTCATCTCGCAAAAGCGTGATCAACTCTTGGGTGGCTTTTTCTTTCCACGCTGGCGATTGTGCCGCACCGGCCTGCTGGAGGTGCGCGGCCAGGATCTCGCCGATCGGGGCGTCTTTGGCCCTCAAGATGTGGCGGAAGTAGCCAAATTTACCGGCGCTGGTGAAACGTGCCAGTTCCCTGTCGTCGCACAGGTAGATCACATCCAGGCTGAGCGGCGGACGGGGCGGCAGCAGGTGGAATATTTTGCCATCCTGTTCGTAGCCGACCGACAACACCGACATTTCGACCGGCACGATGCGCCGCTCGCGGTTGTCTTTCATCACCTCGGCGCTGACGTTTTCGGCGGTCACCAGTTGGCGCACCAGCCCGTCATCATCGATATGGATATCGTAGATCAGGCCGTAGACCTGGTAGCCGTTCCCGAGCGGGGCGCGGACGAGGGCGCCAAAGGCTGGGGCTTCGAACTGCGAGACCGAGCAGCCGGCGATGAAGCCGGTTGTCCCGGCGCGTAGCAAACGTCCGATTTCGATTTGTGATGGCATGTTGCCTCCAAAAGAAAATATTATCGCTTAGTTGGCATTACTTTCAAAATGATGAAAAAAGTGGGCAGAAGGGCTATTAGCGCCAAAGATTGATCAAAGTTATCTTGAATAATCTCATAAGCAACCAATGGATTATCAGTTGTTGGAATCGCATATGTTATGACAGATTCCGAAAGATCTGTATTTTTACCGGTAATAGGAGGAAAAGAGTCAGAAAATATCCAAGTATTGATTGAATATGGAGCATTGACATATTGGGAATAGATTAGTGTCACTTTACCATTCCATATCTCAATATTGAGAATTGCCCCTCTTGGAAAGCTAATTTCGGCAAAGTTATCAAGCACATCGTTGCGGCGATGAACGGGAAAATATATATCAGATACGCCAAATAACTTCGGATCTATTTCCAAATTCGGCACAATTCCTACTTCATATTTATCGAGCTCTTTTGATTGTAGGACAACCAGATAAGCGTATTTTTCATAGATTCTTTTATAGGTGGTTATTCCTCCGTATTTATTGGTTGAGGATCTGATAGGTGATATGTCTACTGTTTGACGTTGCAAAACTCTTGCCGGTATCACTTTGCGACAAATACCACCCTGATCACAAAAAGGCGCTGTTGAATAATCTCTTATATCGATTTGGGCCTGTTTTATACGTAATGAGCTATAGACAAAATACGCGCCACAGACGAGCAAAGAAGTAATGATTGCCCAGGAAAGAAACGAAAGCCGTTTTAAAACAGAGAAACGTTTTCTACTGCCCAAAACGCCCCCTTCCTGATAAATCCTTGGCCGATTGTTTGAACGAACCGTCGTCGGTCTCTTCACCGGCGCGGCGGATCTCCATCAGCAGCATTTGCTCGACCTGGTTTTTTTCCTCGTGCTTGACGACTGCCGTTTCATGGGCGCGATGCAACAGGTACGGATACGGTTTCGCGCCCATTACCCGGCACTGTTCGATCAGCACGGCGTGCAGCGCATCCAGCTTTTCTGGGTCGTCGGCCACCCAGCGGGGGATTTCGACGCGCACCGGCCAGGGATGTCCGTGGGTGCCGACGTTGAGATAGAAAAAATGCAGGGCCAGCAGGCCGCGATAATCCTTTTCGGATTTGGCTTGCAACTGGAATACCGCCGAACGTTCACCGGGTTCGAGCAGCGGGTTGCCTTTTTCGCCGAACAGCCAGCGGTCGCTCACACCCCGAAACGGATGCTGGGCGCGCAGGTTTTCGACTTGCGACAGATCGCCGAGTTTCATCAGTTCGAGCAGGCGCACCACCAGGTCGGCGGCGGGTTTGTCGACATACCCGGCAGTGGTGACCCCGTTGGTTTGCAGGCGCGAGAGCACGGTCTTGTAGGTTTCGAGGCTCTGGCTGAAGGCAGCGTCCTGGCCATCTTTTGCGCCCCACAGCTCGATCGGGCCGTCGGTAAAGGTGATGACCGGGGCCGGGTACTGTGCGGAGAGTTCGTCCAGTTTGCGGCGCTCGTCGAGGTCGCGCTTGAGGGCGACCATGCCGTCGGTCAGCGGATTGCCTTCCGCTGTGTAGAGCTCGTCGTCGTAGAGCAGTTGGCTGTCGGTAAAGGTTTGGGGTGTTTGGCCGGAGCCAGGCTGCAGCACGATCGCCCCGACATTGACCAGTCCGTATTGAACGGCGCCATGTCGGTCGGGGTTGATCTGCGAACCGTCAGCGGCGATCAGAGTCGCGTTTAACGGCAGGCCAGGCGTCGGGTGGTGCGTGTCGAGCGCTTCTTTTAGCGGGAGCGCGCAACGGATGGCCGGGTCAACCGCTTTGGCGGATTCGACCTTGTCGCGCAGGGCATCCACATCCTGTGCCGTTTGGCGAAAGAGCGCCCGGGCCTCGCGGCGCAGACTTTCGAGCCGCTCGCGCCGCTGGCGGGCGGTTGCGCCGATCTCGTGTATTTTTGTATAAATCTGTTGAAAGTCCAGTGCCATCGAGTCACCTATTAGAACATTTGTTGTATTTTAATCGATTTGGGGGTTTTGGGGAACTTTTTGTGGAACCGGAGCGTTATAGGGGAAATATTCAACATTCACAAGGAGCATAACATGCGTAACAAATTTTTTATCGTATCAATTCTAATGGTTTTAGCGGTGCTTTTGAGCGCCTGTGGAAGTGTCGCTTTGCCCGCCGCCCAGCCCCAGCCTGCCGTTGTCCGCAACTTGAGCGTGAGTGGCGCCGGACAGGTTACGCTGAAACCGGATATCGCTTACATCTACATTGGTGTTCACACTGAAGACCCCAGCGCCGCCGATGCGGTTGCCAAGAACAACGCCGACACCCAGAAGCTGATCGATGCGCTCAAGGCGCAGGGCGTTGCCGCGGATGATCTTCGCACAACCAATTTCTCGATCTGGACCAACACCCCCTATGGCGCGGATGGTTTGCCCGGCGCGCCGGTCTATGCGGTCGATAACACGGTTTATGTGACCGTGCGCGACCTGGCCGGTCTGGGTGACCTGCTCGACGCCGCCGTCCAGGCGGGCGCCAACAACATCAACAGTATCCAGTTCGATGTTGCCGACAAGACCCAGGCCATGGCCGATGCCCGCAAGGCTGCCGTTGCCGCCGCCAAGACGCAGGCCCAGGAATTGGCCGATGCTGCCGGGGTGAGCCTGGGCGAGATCCAGACCATTTCGTACTTCGACAGCGTGCCTTACCCGGTCTTTGACGGTGTTGGGCGGGGTGGTGGCCAGGCAGAAGCAATGTCTGTGCCGATCAACCCTGGCACGATGCAGTTGACCGTGACCGTGACGATTTCGTACGAAATCAAATAATCCTGACAACTTCCTCCCCTGACTGCATCCCTCGCGTAAGCGGGGGATGCTTTTTTAACCCTCGCCGCAGGGGCAGCGTTATAATCATCCAAAATCTGTAACAAGGAGCTTGGAATGTTAAAAGTCGGCTATATTGGTTTGGGTTTGATGGGCAAATCGATCGCCCGCAACATTCTCAAAGCCGGGTTCCCGGTCGTGGTGCATAACCGCAGCCGCGCGGCAGTGGCCGAACTGGTGGCCGAGGGCGCAACCGAAGCCTTTTCAGCAACGGAACTGGCCGGCCAGGTGGATGTGATTTTTACCAATCTGCCAGATTCGCCGGATGTCGAAAGCGTTGTGCTTGGCCGCGGCGGGATTCTGGAAGCTGCCCACCCCGGGCTGGTCTACGTGGACAATAGCACGGTCAAACCCGCCACCGCCCGCCACATTGCGGAGGCTTTGGCGAAAAAAGGAACGCTCGCGTTGGACGCTCCCGTTTCCGGCGGCGATATCGGCGCGAAGAATGGCACCCTGACCATCATGGTCGGCGGCGACGCGGCGGCGCTCGAAAAGGTCAGGCCAATTTTCATGGCGATGGGCAAGACCGTCACGCATGTCGGCGGGCCAGGGGCCGGGCAGGTGGCCAAAGCCGCCAACCAGATCATGGTTGCCGCGCAGATGGTGGCGATGGCAGAACTGCTGGTTTTCTCGCAAAAGGCCGGGGTCGACCCGCAAAAAGTGGTTGAGGCCATCAAGGGCGGCGCCGCCCAGTGCTGGACCCTGGATGTCAAGCCGCCGCGCCTGTTTGCCGGCAATCGCAACCCTGGTTTCAAGGCCTACATGCAGGCCAAAGACCTGAACATTGTCATGGAAACTGCCCGCGAGTACGGCGTTCCGCTGCCGGGGACAGCCGAAAATGCCCAACTCTTCAACGCCATGCTGCAAATGGGCATGGGCGAGCTGGACAATTCGGCGGTGGTTGGGGTGTTGGAGAAGCTGGCAGGGATGACGCTGCAAACCAATGCAGAATAGCTGTAATGACTTGATGATGCGAAAGTGGCCGTTTTCAAAAAACGGCCACTTCTTTTTATGGAACTATGTTCTTGAGAAAAGGAATTGCCCTGAGCACAAGCGTGAATAACAGGGATGCCAAAAATACGCTCAAGATCGTTATTGGAATGCCGTACAAAGGGTGCAAGGCAGTCGCCGACATTTGGAAACCGAAATAGCCGCGCCGAAAGGCTTCGATGAAGATCATATGAACCAGATAAACCCCATAACTGGCTGCGCCAAGATTTGCCAGGCTGTTTTGGAAGAAGGCTGGTAGCGCATGCAAACCTGCTTCGATCCCGGGTAGAAAAATCAGCAACCCGGCAACTTCAATAAAAACCAACAGGCCCAGGTAGTTATCGAAGAAATTATCAAAACGAGCTGCAGCCAGGCTGCGGGCATAATTGCCATAAATCGCCAGGCTGGCCGCCAGGAAAAAGGCAAATAACCCTGCTGCGCGCCAGGCGGGCGGAATTTGTCGCTGTCCAAGCCAGTGGCCAAGCAAAAAATACCCGGCATATTCGCCAGCCAGCGGGAAATTAAACCCGATCTCGATTGCAAATAGCATCGAGACGATATTTTTGAACGGGACAAAAATAAACCATAAAGCCAGGAAATACGTTACCAGACGGTCAGAGTCGCCTTCGAGCCATTTCCAGAAAAGCGGCACGGCCAGGTATAGACCGATCAGAACATAGAGAAACCACAGATGGTCTGCCACCGGGCCGGAGAGCATGGAAAGCAGGGCCGATAAAATGGTGTACTGACGCTCTCCCGATGCCACCGTCCAGACAACATAAATGATCGACCAGGCCAGCAGGGGCAGAATAACTTTTCCGAAGCGCTTGCGAAAAAAGACTGAGAGTGGTTCGGGGCGAGACAAGATCAGGAATCCGCTCAGCGCAAAAAACAAGGGCACCGAAAAGCGCCCAAAAGCATTGGCGGCTTCCGCGATCAGCCACCATTTGGTGGATATTTCTCCCCACTTGGCGGTCAGGGGGTATGCGACATGGATTGCAATCACCCCCAGAACACTGATAATACGGGCGAGATGAACCCAGAGCAAAACATTCGGGGGCAGGCTGACATCAGAAATTTTTCGAGTTTGCATATCAGGCCGGAATTTTATTCCTGAAACCCGCTCTGGTACAGGTTGTAGTACATGCTCTGCTTCGCCATTAATTCAGCGTGCGTGCCCTGTTCGACGATCTGGCCGTCGTGGACGACAACGATTTTGTCGGCATTGGTGATGGTGGAAAGGCGATGGGCGATGACGAAGCTGGTGCGTCCCTGCAGCAGGGTTGCCAGGGCTTTTTGGATGACCTGCTCGGTCTGGGTATCCACACTGGAGGTGGCCTCATCCAGCACCAGGATGCGCGGGTCAGCCAGCAGGGCGCGTGCGAAGGAGATCAACTGGCGCTGCCCGACGCTCAACAAAACTCCGCCTTCTTCGACCGAGGTTTCGTAACCCTTTTTTAGATTCATGATGAAATCATGTGCGCCAACAGCCTGGGCCGCAGATTCGACTTCCGTGTCTGTAGCTTCGAGGCGGCCAAACTTGATGTTGTCTTTGACCGTGCCGTTGAACAGGAAGGGATCTTGCAGAACGATGCCCATCTGCTGGCGCAAGGAATCTTGAGTCACCGTACGCAGATCGTGGCCGTCGACCAGGACAGCGCCCTCGACCGGGTCGTAGAAGCGCGAGAGCAGTTTGACGAGGGTCGTTTTTCCGGCTCCCGTCTCGCCGACCAGGGCAACGGTTGAACCTGCCGGGGCGAAAAGCTCAATTTGGCGCAGGACAGGCGTCGGGTCGTCTGAATAGTTGAAGGAAACGTTCTCGAAACGCACATCGCCCTTAATCGGCGGCAGCGCGGCAGCGTTAGCGGCATCCTGCACTTCCACCGGGGTATCGAGCAGATCCAACAGGCGTTCGCCGCCGGCCATGGTCGATTGCAGGGTGTCGAAACGACGCGACAGGTCGCGGATCGGTTCAAAGTAGCGATCGATGTAAAGCACAAAGGCAACCAGCACCCCGGCGGTGATGCTTTCGCCGAGCACGGCCGTTCCGCCGATATAGATGACGGCGGCGGTCGCCAGCGCGCCGAGAATATCGACAACCGGCAGGAAGGATGCGGCGACTTTGGCGGCGCTGATGGCGGTTTGCAGGTGGTAGCGGTTGGTGACCTCGCTGAACCTGGCATAGTTATGGGCCTGGCGGCTGAAGGCCTGCACAACGCGGATGCCGTTGATGTTCTCTGCCAGCACCGAATTGACCCACGAGATGGCGGCGCGCACGCGGCGATAGGCGAAGCGGGCGCGGGTGCGGTAGATGTAGGTGGCCAGGATCATGAGCGGGATGGTGGCAAAGGTGATCAGCGACAGTTTGACGTTGAGTGCCAGCATGGCGACGATGATCCCGACCAGGGCGAACAGGTCGCGGGCGATGGCCAGCACAGCCCAGGTGATGAATTCGCGCAGGGTTTCAACATCGTTGATGACGCGCGTGATAACGCGCCCGACGCTGTAACGGGTGTAAAAACCGAGCGAAAGTTTTTGCAGGTGGGCAAAGAGCACTTTGCGCAGGTCATAGATCACCGATTGGCCAACCTTGGCCATGATGTTGACGCGCAGGTAGATAAATCCCCAGCGGACGACGGCTGCGCCGAGGTAGATCAGCACGGCGTTGCGCAGAGCGACCGGGTTGCGGGCCATCAGTCCGTCGTCGATGGCGATTTTGACCAGGTAAGGGCCGATCACCGATGAGGCGGTTGCCACCAGCATCAGGAGCGCTGATATGAGCATTTCCCATTTGTAGGGGGCGATGAATCCCATCAAGCGGCGGGCAACATGCGGGTCGAGGGCCTTGTCGTACAGTTCCTCGGATTGGACAACATAGGCGGGTGGGGTAATTGTGGTTTGGGTCATACTATCCAAAATCCTTGGTTCGTCTTACTTCCAGCTTTTCTTTTTCCACGATTTCTTCTTCATCGGGCTTGTTCTCGATCAGCTGCAGATCGTGGATTTCGCGGTACAGGCCGCCTTCCGCCAGCAGACCTTCGTGCGTGCCGGTCTGGACGATGCGTCCCTTATCCATGACCACGATCAGGTCAGCCCGGCGGACAGTGCTCAAGCGGTGGGCGATGACAAAGGTTGTGCGGCCCTCCATCAGCTTGTCGAGCGCTTGCTGGATGAGTTGTTCGGTTTGGGTATCGACGCTCGAAAGCGAATCATCCAAAATCAGGATGCGTGGATCCATCAGCAGGGCGCGGGCGATGGCCACGCGCTGGCGCTGCCCACCCGAAAGGGTCACACCGCGCTCGCCGACCATCGTCCCGTAACCTTCAGGGAAGCCGCGGATAAATTCATCAGCCTGGGCGGCGCGGGCCGCGGCGAACACCTCTTCATCGGTCGCGTCCGGGCGGCCATAGGCGATGTTTTCGCGAATGCTGTCTGAGAACAAGAGCGAGGTCTGCAAGACCAGCCCGATCTGCCTGCGCAGTCCAACCAGGTCGTAACGGCGCACATCCACACCGTCCACAAGCACTTCACCATCGGATACATCGTAAAAACGTGGGATGAGATTAACCAGCGATGATTTGCCGGAACCGGTCGTGCCAATTAATGCGATTAACTGATTCGGGGCGACCCGCAGGTTGATCTCCGTCAAAGAGTGTTTTTTCTCATCCAGGTATTTCAGCGTTACATCCCGAAATTCGACTTCGCCGCGCAGCACGGACGGTTTGAGCGCATCTGCCGGGGTTTCGATCTCCGGGTCGGTATCGAGTACTTCGAGCACACGCTTGGCCCCGGCAGATGCTTCACCGGCGGCATTGACCAGCCAGGTCAGTTGTTGGGCGGGCGTCGCCAGCATCAGCACATAGGCATTGAAAGCTACCAATTCGCCCACGCTCAATTCGCCGCTTAAAACCATGCCGCCCCCGAACCACAGGATCAAAATGGTGCACATCGTCACCAGAAAGTCGGTGGTTGGCATAACTTTGGCCCAGGTGCCAATGACTTTAATGCGGGCGTTGAAATAACCGCGGTTGGTTTCATCGAAGCGGCTGATCTCGTGATTTTCGCGGGCAAAAGCGCGCACCACCTGCACCCCGCTCACGTTTTCCTGCAAGCGCGCCGAAAGTTCGCCGAGCATGTTGTCAACCTGAAAAAACAGGGTCGTGATACGGTTGCCAAAATCAAAAGTCATCCAAACCATCGGGAATATCGGGATGATGGCGATCAGGGTCAATTGCCAGTTGGCGCTGAACATGATCGCCAGTGCCCCGAACAGCAGGAAAAGCAATTGAATAATTTCAACCACCGAGCCGCCGATAAAATTCTGCACAGCGCGGGTGTCTTCAATACAGCGCGAGATGATCTGACCGGTCTGGGCATGGTCGTGATACGAAAACGATAAATGCTGGATGTGGTCATAAAGCTTGTTGCGGATATCGTAGCCAATGTGGCTGCCGATCCACTCTGAGATGAAGCGCTGGAAGCCAGACAGGGCGGCGGTCAACAGTCCCAGCCCGAGCAGGATCAGCGCCGAGCGGATGATAACCTCCAAATTTGAAGGCGCAAGCCCATCGTCAATGACCTGGCGGATGACGCGCGGCACGTACAGGCTCAGGCCGGTCAACGCCAGAAGGTTGAGCATCGAAAGGGTCAGTTGCAGCAGGTAGGGTTTGAGGACAAAACGCAGGCGGAAGAGGGACATAGTTTTTTTTGGAATGCAGAATTTAGAATGCAGGATGAAGAATGGAAAGCGGGAAATTTAATCCTTGAGCGTTTTTTGAAGAAGTTCGAGCGCGTCGAGCACCTGGGTGCGGGCCGGGGGATCAAGCTGAGTGAATTTGGTTTCGAGCCAGGTGTTGGTTTCGGCATAAATGCTGTTCATGACCCGCGCGCCTTCCTCGGTCAGGGATAGCTGAATGTGGCGGCGGTCGTTGGTGTCGGTCAGGCGTGTCACGAAGCCGCGGTTGACCAGCCCATCGACCGCCTTGCTAACCGCGGGACGGCTGGTGCGGCTGTCTTCGGCGATCGTGCTGACAGAATCGAATCCGCGCCGGATGCGCCTCAGCACCTGGAACTGTTCAACGGTCAAGTTGAACTGCTCCGCAGCGGTGCGGCGGATCTGGGCGCGAGCCTGAAACCAGGCCGGGGGCACAACTTCCCAAAATTTATCGATCAGGGGATTTGACATAGTTAATCCATAGAATAGTTATAGTTGTTAACTATTCTATGGATTAACTATAAAAAGTCAAGGTGTCATAATACCGGTATTTCGGGTGACTGGAACAGATTGCGCCAACAACCGGCATGTGTTCAAACCAGCGCCAAGACAGGCCGAGTTAACCGCCCGTCACCTCAAGAAAAGCCATGCTCAAGTTTTGTGAACTGCCGCCGACCATCAATTCAAACTTGCCTGGTTCGACCACTTTTTGCATCGATTCGCCCCAAAACTGGAGCTGTTCGCGACCCACTTCAAACATCACCGTGCGGGTTTCTCCTGGCTGGAGCGTGATGCGCTGAAAGCCTTTGAGCAGCTTCACCGGGCGGGTGACACGCTCACTTAAAACATCGTGGATGTAAAGCTGTACAACTTCGTCGCCGGAGCGGCTGCCGGTATTGGTCACGTCCACCGCAAGTGTGGTGCTTTGATCGGCGGTTATCTTGTCCGCGCTTAAGCGCAGGTTGTTGTAGGCAAACGTGGTGTAGCTCAGCCCATGCCCGAACGCGAAAAGCGGCTCTTTGTTGCTGAACAGGTATCCGCGCCGCGCTGAAGGTTTGCGGTAATAATAGGCCGGGATCTGCCCAACCGAGCGCGGGAAGGTGATCGGCAGCCTGCCGCCGGGGTTGACATCCCCAAACAGCACATCGGCCACCGCCGGGCCGGTTGCCTGGCCGAGATACCAGCCCTCCAGAATTGCCGCAACGTGTTCGGCGGCAAAGTTGATGCTGGCCGGGCGTCCGTTGATCAGCAGCAAGATGACCGGTTTGCCGGTGGCGGCGACCGCTTGCAGCAGTTCCTCCTGCCTGCCGGGCAGGTCGAGGCTGTCGCGGTCGCCCAGGTGCTGCTCCGACCAACCTTCGCGGCAAGTCTGTTCGTTGTCGCCCAGCACCAGCAGAACCGCGTCCGCTTTGGCAGCGGTCGCCACGGCTTCGGCGATCAGCATCGCATCCCGGGCCGGGTCCGGGACGATGACTTCATCCAGATCCCACAGTTCGCCGGCTGTGCCGGGGGATAGGGTCAGGCCGCAGCCTTCGGCGTACAGGATTTCGACAGCGTTTCCGGCCTTTTTGCGGATGCCGCTCAGCACAGACTCCCCGCAGCCGGGGTCGCCGCTGTAACCGCCGAGTCGCAGCGCGTCGGCATTTGGCCCGATGACCGCCAGCGAGCGTAAGTTGGATTTATCGAGCGGCAGGAGATTCCCTTCATTCTTGAGCAGAACGATCGATTTGTGCGCCGCTTCGAGCGCCAGGGCTTTGTGTTCGGCGCAATTCGTGACAGCCACGGCTTTTTCTTCATCGACAAACGGATTCTCGAACAACCCCAACTGGAACTTGACTTGCAGCAGTTTTGCCACGGCTGCATCCAGCTCTGCTTCGGGGATGCGCCCGGCCCGAACGGCGTGCTCCAGCTGCCGGAAACAGCTCCCCAGTTCAACTTCCACACCGCTTTTGAAGGCTAATTCGGCGGCATCGGCCTCATCAACGGCGACGGCGTGCAGGCGGTACAGATCATCCACCCCCCAGCCATCCGAGACGACCAGACCTTCGAAGCCCCATTCGCCGCACAGCAGGTCGCGTAAAAGCCAGGGATTGCTGTGCGAAGGGATGCCGTTGATCTCATTATAGGATGCCATCACCGAGCCGATCTTGCCTTCCCGCACCGCCGCTTCAAACGGCGCAAATAATTCGTCGCGCAGGGTACGCTCAGCGTAATTGGCCGGGGCGCAGTTCGTGCCGCCTTCGGGCTGCCCATGCGCTGAGAAATGCTTGGCGGTCGCCAGCACTTTATCGGCCGCGCCGTTGAAGCATTCCCCCTGCAGGCCGCGCACGGCCGCCACACCCAACCGCGAGATGAGATAAGGGTCCTCGCCGTAGGTTTCCTCGGTCCGTCCCCAGCGCGGATCGCGGGCCACATCCAGCACCGGTGAGAGAGCGTATTGTGCCCCACGCGCGCGCATCTCTTTTGCGACAACCTGAAAGACACGTTCGTGCAGGTCAGTATCCCAGGCGCTTGCCAGCCCGATCGCCTGTGGGAAGCTGGTTGCCTCGTGCGCCATGTAGCCATGCAGGCCCTCGCCAAAGACCAGCGCCGGGATCCCGAGCCGGGTCTCATTGCGCAGAAAGGTTTGGACGGCATTTAGAAAAGCCGCCGTTTGGCGTGTTTTGCGTATGCGATGGCGTGAACTGATGACCCCGATCCCGTTTGAAAGATGCTGACGGGCCAGATCCATCGAAAAATTAACATCGGGGGTTTCCAGCCCAAAATCACAGACAAGCTGGGCACACTTTTCGACAAGCGTCATCTGCGCGAGCAGGTCTGCGATGCGGGCTGCGATGGGTTGCGATGGGTCACGATAAATCGAAACTGGGTTCATGGGGTTACCTTTCATGCAGATGAGTTGAACAGTGTAGTCATTTTTTGCTAAAACGGCACTTTGAATCTTAAGGTTAAATCGCAGATCTGCCAAGTCTCCGGGCTGATTGTGCAGGTATTGTTGGGGAACAACCCCTGTTTTTGCCAAATTTTCGGTACTTGGTTTATTTTTTTTATTAACTCAATTTAAACATTGATTTTTTAGCTCTCATGGTAAGATTATCGCGCTATTTTCAAGGAAGGAAATAAGATGAAATTTCACTCAAAAATTCCCAACCATTTTGACTTGCCACGCCGCATCAGCCGGCTGAGCGAAATGGCCTATAACCTGTGGTGGGTCTGGAATCCTGTCGCCCAGCGTTTGTTCAATCGTATCGATAATGCGCTCTGGGAACGTGTCAATCACAACCCGATCCTGTTCCTGCGCCAGATCGAGCGCAGCGTGCTAAACGCTGCTGCCCAAGACACCAACTATCTCGACCTGTACGACCGGGTCTTCAAAGATTTTGACGCTTATCTTAATCTTGAAGACACCTGGTATGCCAGTGAGCATGCCAAACAGGGCCCACAGGGCATCGCTTACTTCTCAATGGAGTTTGGCCTGCACGAAACCCTGCCGATTTATTCGGGTGGCCTGGGTGTGCTGGCTGGCGATCATCTCAAAGAAGCCTCGGACCTCGGCCTGCCGCTGGTGGGCGTGGGCTTGCTCTACACCGAAGGCTATTTTTCCCAGCACATTACCGAAGACGGCTGGCAGGAAGCCATCAACAATCCGCTCGACTTTGATGCCCTGCCGCTCTCGCCGGTTTTGCACGAGGATGGGACTCCCCTGACCTTCAGCGTGGACTTTCCTGATGGGCCGGCCACGGCCCGCATCTGGGAAGTGCGCATCGGCCGGACTCCCCTTTACCTGCTCGACACCAATATCGATGCCAACCCGCCGATGACGCGCCAGCTGACGACCCGCCTGTACTGGTCCGACATCAATTTGCGCATCATGCAAGAAATCCTGCTCGGCATTGGCGGCGTTCGCGCCCTGCGCGCGCTCGGTTTCAACCCGACTGTCTGGCACATGAACGAAGGCCACGCCGCTTTCCTGACCCTTGAGCGCGCCCGCGAACAGGTTTTGCAGGGACAGCCTTTCGAGACTGCCCTGGCCGAAACCCGCAAGAATAACATTTTTACCACGCATACACCTGTCCCGGCTGGCAACGATGAGTTCCCGCTCTGGCTGGTCGATAAATATCTGTCGTCTTTCTGGCCAGAACTGGGCCTGACTCGCGATCAGTTTGTAGACCTGGCCCGCCATCAGCAGAACTGGGGCGAAACCTTCAGTGTCGGCGTGATGGCTTTACGCCATTCCGCCCTGCACAACGCCGTATCGGAATTGCACGGCCATGTTTCGCGTCGCATCTGGCATCCGCTTTGGCCCGACCGCAACGTGGAAGATGTGCCGATCACGTATGTCACCAACGGCGTCCACACCGGCACCTGGATGGCGCGCCGCATCCGTGTCTTGTACGAAAAATATTTTGGCCCCAATTGGTACGAACAGATCGACGACCTCGAAATGTGGGAAAAGATGGATGCCATCCCCAACCAGGAATTGTGGGCGGTGCGCAACCATCTCAAACGCAAATTGACCTTCTACATGCAGGAGCGCGCCCGCTTGCGCTGGATCAAGACCGGTATTCATCCAATTCAGGTTATTGCGGGCGGCGCCATGCTTGACCCGTATGTTCTGACGATCGGTTTTGCGCGTCGTTTTGCAACTTACAAGCGCGCCGGTTTGGCCTTGAGCCAGTTTGATCGTTTGCTTGAAATGATCAATCGCCCCAACCGCCCGGTTCAGATCATCTTTGCCGGAAAGTCGCATCCTGCTGACGAGCCCGGCAAAGCCTTGATCCAGGAAGTTTACCGCAAGGTCAAAAAGGCCGAGAACGGCGGACGTATCGTTTTCCTTGAAGACTACGACATCAACCTGGCGCGTTATCTGGTGCAGGGCGTTGATGTTTGGATGAATACTCCGCGCCGTCCGAACGAAGCCAGCGGCACGTCTGGTATGAAATCAGCCATTAACGGCGGCATGAACTTTTCCGTGCTGGACGGCTGGTGGCGTGAAGCCTTTAATGGCGACAACGGCTGGGCGATCGGCCGCGATGCTGATTTGGATGAGCAAGTTCAGGATGGTGCTGACGCTGAAAGCCTGTACACCACACTCGAAAAAGAGATCATCCCGCTCTATTACGAGAATCGTGATGCCAATGATGTCCCCGTCAAGTGGGTGGAGCGCTCCAAAGAATCAATGCGCACCATTACGCCCCAATTCAGCACCCGGCGCATGGTCAAGGAATATACTGAGAAATTGTACATCTCGTGTATGCCACAGCCTGCCAAAAGCAAAAAGTAAGATCACTCCGGGGCGCAGACAAAACTGCGCCCCGTTGATTTAACCAAGTAGGAGCAAGAATGTTTGAAGTTTTCCTTTCACCTGCCGCCTGGCTCGCGGCATTATCCATCTTTGGCCTGCGTGTCGTCGATATGAGTCTCGACACCCTGCGGATGTTGTTCGTTGTGCGCGGGCGCAAAGCGACCGCCTGGGTTTTGGGCTTTTTTCAGTCTGTTGTCTTTGTGATTGCCATTACATCAGTTTTGAGCAACCTCGACAATCCTTTGAACGTTATCGGCTATGCAGCCGGCTTTGCCACCGGGAATGTGATTGGTATGTTAATCGAAGAAAAGCTGGCCATCGGCCACATCCACCTGCGCATCATCAGCCCGAGTTTGGGTGTGGCGCTTTCGCAGGTTCTGCGCGAGGCCGGCTATGGCGTTACCGAAATATCAGCGCGCGGCAAGGATGGCATGGTCAGCATGTTGAGTGTTTCGGTTTTGCGCAAGGATGTCAACCGGGTCCAAAAAATCGTTTATGAAAAAGACCCGGAAGCTTTCGTGACTTCTGAAGATGTGCGCCCGTTGCGGCGCGGCTTCTGGAGGGCATAGCGATCATATGAATCCTGAAGATTACCCCGAGATCAGCTCTCAAGAACTGGCCGAGAAACTGCAAAACAATCCCCACTTTACCTTGCTGGATGTGCGCGAGTTATGGGAGTTGGATCATGCCCAGATCCGCCACCCGCGTGTGAGCGTATTACCGATGAGTCAAATGGCGCGCGAACGCGAAGAGGCTTTCCCGCAAGAATTGCGCGACCTTGAAGCCGATATTGTTGTTATGTGTCATCATGGTGTGCGTTCGATGCAAGTCACCCAATGGATGCGCAGCCTGGGCTGGAAGAATGTTTTCAGCCTGGCCGGTGGTATCGACGCTTATGCAACCCAAATTGACCCGTCTGCGGGCTTTTACTAAAGGTTATCATATTGAGGGGAATTGGAGTTATGCCCGGCCAGATTTGCCCAGGCGGCGCAGGTCGCGGTAATTCCAGCGCACCTGCCAGACACGCAAAGCGGCCTCTGCCTGGATCCGTAGCGACATTTTAGACTTGCCCCAGCGCCGGTCGGCGAAATAGATCGGCACCTGGGCGAACTGGTATCCCAGGCAGTAGGCCATGTAGGCCATCTCAACCAGGAAGATATATCCGCTTGACTGGATGCGCTCGAGCGGCATCCCGCGCAAAGTCTCGACCCGCCAGATGCGGTAGCCGGTAGTCACATCACGCAGTTGAAAGCCGAGGATCGTGCGCGCATAGAAATTGCCAAATGCTGAGAGCGCTTTGCGCCAGAAAGGCCAGCGCTCATCGACGCTTCCTCCGGCTACATAGCGCGAACCAAGGGCAACATCGGCCCCGGATTGCAGGGAGGCTGTCATTTCCACCAAGCGGGCCGGATCGTGCGAAAAATCTGCATCCATCTGGACGATCGCTTCGGCGCCTTCGTCGATAACCTGGCGAATTCCGTCTAGGTAGGCGGTGCGCAGTCCCAATTTCCCGGGCCGGTGCAACACCTTGATCCGCCCTGGATGGTCGCCGGCCAGTTTATCGGCGATTTGACCTGTGCCATCGGGGCTGTTGTCATCAACCACGAGCAGGTGTAAATCGAGCGGAAGCGCAAATAAAGCGGAGACCAGCCCAGGCAGGTTCTCCGCTTCATTGTAAGTTGGCAAAATAATCGTCGTGCGCAAGTAACTCCTATTTGCAAGAGGCCAGCAACGCCTTTTTCAAATCTTCTACGCCAGTGAACTGTTTTCCAGAAAGCGCCAATGTTCCGATATGCACAGCAAGCCGGTTTTTGCGCGACATAACCTGGTCGCGATCTTTGATCGGGTAGAAATAGTCAAGCGACTGTTCAAGCCGGGTGCGGACACGTTCTTCCATGACAGGCAGTGAGCCCGGGTCCAGGGCGAGCACGAAATCGGTTCCAGACAGGTGTCCGATAAAATCCTCGGTTACGCCGGTTTCGCGCATGGCGTTTTGGAGCATGAGGCTGACAGCTCGCATCACATCGTCGGAGGCTACAAACCCGTAGTGGTCGCGGAAAATTTCCAGATTGTCCAGCGAAACAACCATAAGGCCGCCATTGCGACCCGAAGAGATGTATTGTGAAAGTTTTTCATCCACCAGTTCACCTTCAGGCAGGCTGGTGACGGGGTTGGTTAATGTGTCTTGCTGGGTGCGGCGCAATGAATTTCGCACACGCAAACGCAGTTCTTGAACATCGAACGGCTTGGTGATGTAATCATCCGCACCCAATTCCAGTCCGTGCAGGCGGTCAGAGCGATCGCGTTTTTCGGTCAGGAAAATGATCGGGATTGCGTTTGTTTTTCGGTCTGAACGCAGGCGGCGGGCAACTTCGTAACCGTCGATATCTGGTAACCGAATATCGAGGATAATTAAGTCTGGCCGGGCGGTCAGGGCGGCGCGAACACCATCTTCTCCCCAGTTGACGGTAAAAACCTCGTAGCCTTGCACGCGAAAATATGCATTGAGCATATCGGCAACGTCGAGGTCATCTTCAACGATCAGGATCTTGGATTTTTCTTCTGCCACAGCGGCCTCACCAAAGGCGATATCGAAAATAGGATTTTATAGATAAAAATGGCTCAAGGATGGGCCATTTTTATTGTGTTTAATTGGTTTTGTAAGCGCTAAGCGATCGGCTCTTTTTGGATGATAAATTCGCAAACATCATCACCCAGTGCAATGCATCGCGATTCGTTGACGCGAAATTCATTGCCGCCTGAAACCCATTTCAGGCCTTCCTGCAGCAGGCCCACCGCAATGAAGCAAGCGGGTTTGTCTACGCCCGAACGGCCCTGACAAACCGGGCACTTATGGATCGTATAAACGAACTCATTTTCTCGTTCTTCGACCGTGCTGTGTTGGTCCGAAACCTGGCTGAAAATTTTGGCCATGGCAGGGATGCCAATGCGCATTTTTGCCTGTAACGGTAGAACCTTGAAGGCCAGGTCGCCGGCGCCGGCCAGGGCGCCAAAGTTGCGCAGCGCATCGGCAAACGTGGCGCGACCGGCGCGCAAGGCTAAGCCGCGTCCGCCGCGAGGGCCGTACATTTCTTCCAACGCAATATTGATGGAGGAAACATCTGCAAAATCGAATTGTTTTTCGAGATTATCGGGGGGGTAATCATCAATATATTCGTTCAGGCCTGCCAGGTTAAGAATAGCATTTAAACCATTCTTTCCCATGACTTCCTCAAGGGCCTTGATTATGATCAGCCCAAACTTATTGGGGTAGTAAAGTCCTGCTTTTTCAATTGGGCTCATAACAGTCTCCGCCTTAGATGAGTTTTTCCAGGTCTTCAGTAGCCCGGCGCATATCGAGGAAAATCAATCCCAACCGGGCCTGTTCGCGGGCAAGGGCGGTCAACACGGCTTCTTCACCTACAGACACCAGAATAACAAAGCCTTTTTCGCCTTTGATATAGACCTGTTCGAGCGAACCACGTCCCAGTTCAGATGCAATTCGTTCACCGAGTGAAAGCATTGCAGCGGACATGGCCGAAACGCGGTCTTCTTCAACACCTTGAGGGAGAGCCGAGGCAATGATCAAACCATCTACGCTGACGATCGCCGATGCTTCAATGTCTGGGGAAGATGCTTGCAACTGTCGCAGCCTATCCACCATTTGTTGAGTACGAGACTTAGACAAGACGACCCTCCTAACAAGAGTGTTTTCTTTTAAGAAGAAAATTACTTACACAAATCAATACCCGTTACTTTAGCACAGCGACTAGGGTGTGTCAAGTTGCAATGACTTTTTAATTATAGCATGATACTTACAAAGAGCTTACACTTTCAAAAAAAAGGCATGTATAATTCTTGGACCTTGATAATGGTATAAACTATGAAAAAAATATCCTTTTTCTTGCTTGTTTTTAGCCTGTTTTTTAGCCTGCTGCCGGCCCAGCCTGCCATAGCCCAGAATTTTGCTGCAACTGAAGCGGATGATGGCGCGGTAGTCTGCGCTCCGGATGTTTATCTTTCAGACCCCGGCAACTGCCTGCCCCTTGGCCCATCTCAAACCCTGACCGATCTGGCTCGCCAGGGATTCCCTTACCCGGCTCTGCCTTTTGCGGCCCTCAAGCGTGACGATGCCCTCAGCCAGGTTCCCTTTCTTTACTACAAGATTACCGAATATACCACCAATACCTATTCCAGCCTGGATGGCGCCATCAATAAATCTGGTGCGCTGCGTCAGATCGGGCCGGGCGATTTGATTTACCTGACCTATATCGATGTGGACGAGAGCGACCGGGGCACGTATTTTCTCCTGCCTTCGGGCGAATGGATGCCCGGGGACGGGACTCGCGTTTCGACCCCCGATCTCTTCCGGGGGCTTGAATTTCTCAGTACACCGCGTACGGCCTTTGGCTGGGCTGTTTTTGGTACGGAGGTGCGTTCCAGCCCTGGTTATGCTTATAACATCCCGGTTGTGCGCACGCTCGCCAAGCACGAGGTGGTGCAGGTCTATAATGTCATCAATGTCGAGGGCGAAGAATGGGTATTGATCGGAGCGGATGAGTGGGTGCCGGGCAGCCAGGTGGGTGTGGTTTTTCCGAACACCGCTCCGCCGCCTGGCGTTACCAATGGCCGCTGGATCGATGTTGACCTGGCAGAGCAAACCCTGACCGTTTACGAGAATTATCAGCTGGTTTTTGCCAGCCTGATCGCCACCGGCATGGAGCCTTACTGGACGCGCCCGGGTTTGTTCCAGATTTACACAAAGAAAGAGACTGAAGATATGAGCGGCGCGTTTGAATCTGACCGCTCTGATTATTACTATCTCGAAAATGTGCCTTACACCATGTATTTTGACAAAGCGCGCGCCATTCATGGGGCTTACTGGCGTACTTCGTTGGGGTATGAGCAGTCGCATGGCTGTGTCAATATGTCGATCGGCGACGCGGCCTGGGTTTTCAACTGGGCCAGCGAAGGCGACTGGGTTTACGTTCATGACCGCACCGGCAATACACCAGATGATCCTGAGATTTACGGTGACGGTGGCGCCTAAATTTTTGGGGCTACAACTTCTCTCATTTGTTCGACATACGCCAGGCTTTGATGCCTGAAATAAGTGTTATAGAGTTCGGCATAATGACCGCCTTGCGCAAGCAAGGCGTCATGATTCCCCTGCTCGATGATCGCGCCCTGTTTCATGACCACGATCCGATCGGCGGCTTTGACGGTTGAAAGGCGATGCGCGATTAGGATGCTGGTTGAATTTTGCAGGATGAGATTCAAAGCCTGCTGGATCTGCCACTCGGTAAAGGGGTCGATGCTGGCGGTGGCTTCGTCCAGGATGAAGATGGCCGGTTTTTGCACGAGGACTCTCATCAGCGCGACGAGTTGGCGCTGGCCCATACTTAATCGCGCGCCGCGCTCCCCGACTTCTGTATCCAGACCATTGGGCAGGGTTTCCAACCATTCGCCGTCGCCGATACGGCGGGCCATTTCCGTTATTTCGGCCCGTCCGGTGCAATCGGGGCAGGCGTAGCGGATGTTTTCCTCGACCGTCCCGGAGAACAGGAAAGGCACTTGCGAGACGATTCCCAACTGGCGGCGGTATTGCTGAAGATCAAAAGTGCGGATGTCTTGCCCGTCGATCAACAGCCCGCCCGATTGGAACTCGTAGAAACGGGCGATCAGCTTGGCGATCGACGATTTGCCAGCGCCGGTGTGACCCACCAGCGCCAGATTCTCTCCCGCAGCAATGCGCAGGTCAAACTGGGTCAGTATCGGCTCTTTATCGGTGTAACGGAAATGCAGGTTGTCGAAGTGGATCTCCCCTTTAAGCGGGGGCACGTCCCGTTTGTCTGTCTGGTGAACGTTTGGGTCGGCGTCGATCAGCGCGAAGGCGCGCTCAGCCGCCGACAGGCCGGATTGGATCTGCGCCCAAAAGGAGGTCAGGTTGAGCAGGGGAAACATGAAATAATCGAGCGAGTTGATAAACAAATACCATGCGCCGACGGTCACAATGCCCTGGGCGGCGCTCATCCCACCCGCATAAACCAACACGCCGACAAAAATGCCGCTGGTGGCGTTCAAGACCGGGAAAACCAGCGAGAGCACAAATCCGCGCCGGACGTTGACGCGGTAGGCCTGCTGGTTGGCGAGGTCGAAGGTATCGAAGATACTGTTTTCCTGGCGGAAGTTTTTTGCGACCGCGATCCCGCTGACGGTTTCCTTGATGGTGGCGTTGACATCGGCCATGGCCTGCATACCGCGTTTGGTGACGATGCGCGCCAGTTTGCGGAAGCCCATGGCAATTGCGAATACAACCGGCATGAATGCCAGCATGATCAGGAAGAGCCGCCATTCTGTGTTGAACAGGACAACGCCCAAAATCACGGTCTGGACAAGCTGTGAACCGACATCGGTAATGATCACCACCAGTTGGCCGAAATCGTTGGTATCGCTGGTGATGCGGCTGACGATGCGTCCGCTGGAGAATTGGTCGTAGAACGAAAGATCGTGCTCGGCCGCGGCGCGAAAGGCACGGGTGCGGATGTCGAGCACCACGTCACCCACCGCGCGGACGGTGAGGGCGCGGCGTAGCCAGTTCAGGCCCCAGTTCAGGAAGGCGATCAGGGTCATGCCGCCGCCGACCAGCAGGATGGCTTCGATGGTTGGGCGCTCGGCCAGCAAATCCATAATGGCGCTGACGATGACCGGCAGGGCGGCGCCCAAACCGGCCATCAACAAGACCAGGGCCAGAATGGCCGCCATGCGCGCCTTTTGTGGGGCAAAAAAGCCCAACATGCGCCGCGCCAGATCGCTGTCTTTATACTGGCGGTCGTATTTTTCTTCGTTCAGTCCGGCAAAGAAACCCATAATTCTCCAGGCATAAAGATCATACTGAGAGTTGCTGAGTGAATGAGTTTTTCAATTCACCCAGCAACTCTTTTGCTCATTTACTCAGAATCACTGACATCATACTGGTCATCGGGCTCGCCATCGCCATCCAGATCTACATCGATGTACAGGCCTTCGGGGGTGGCATCTGTCCACTCAGCATAGTTGACATAGATGGTTGCACCTGCCTGGAGCATGATGCCTTCGGCATAGAATTCTTCTTCATCATCGTCTGTGAAGCGCTCGATATAGAGCGCAAAATCACCTTCGTTGGTGAGTTTTTCGGTGCCGATCAGCAGGTCGCCGGCTTTTGTATCGAGTGAAACATAAATTTCACCGCCGCCTTGCATATCCATGCCCTGGACTTCGAAGTAATAGTCTGCGCCAGCCTGATCTTCAATTGAGACCACAATAAACGGTGATTCGTCCTGGTCGGTATCGTAGATGATCATCTGGTCATTGGGCAGGAAGGTTACCGTATCGACCTGACCCGGCTCGAGGATGATCTCTTCGACGCCGATGCTGAAGCCGGGGCCGATCAAGACCAGGTCGGTTTCAGATTCTGCATCCAACGCATTGCCATCGATGGTGACGGTCACATTGATCCCATCCGGGATGGAGTAGATCGGGTCGGGAGCTTCCATACTGGCGCCCATGCGGTATGCGTTATAGCTTGCGCCAGGGATTTCGTTGACAATTTTATTATCCACATAACCCAGGCGGTTGCCCTCGTCATCGGTGATCAGGATGTGGCCTTTGCCATCCAGGAATATCTGGTTGTAAGCCTGGGCCGGGGCGGCCAGTTTTGCGCCAGACAGGGAACTGTTGCCTTCTTCACAGAATGGGCATTGCTGTTCGCCAAGCCGGGAGGAGGTGGGTGTCAGATCAAGGGTCTGGGTGTCGGCGTTGCCGGTGTAAAGCTCCGATTCGACATCCGGGTTGGTTGCGGCTTCATAAGCCCAGGAATTGTCGCGGCTGTCGATCAGCAGTTCGCGCACCTGGCCGGGGTAGTTGTTGTCGTAAACCAAAACGGTGTAAAGGCCATCTTCAACATCTTTGACGCCAAAGGGGGTGATGGCGTGGCCGCCGCTGAAATCTTCCTTGTAAATGCCAATGGTATAGGTCTCGCCGTTGGCATCCATTTCCTGGATGGTTTCCATGATTTCCATCGGTGTGCCGCGGATAACGCTCTCGGCGGTCGGGGCGGTGGCCTGGGTGGCCCACCAATAGGCAATTTCACGCTGCAAGGTTTCGTCGTTGATGTCGAGATCGCCGGCCACGCTTCCGCCGAATTGGTCAGGAGTGATCTGCCCGGCATACATCATCAGGCTGAGCACAGCCATGCCTTCGCAGTGTCCGCCAGCCATGGCATCGTTGATCTGTTCCATCCACTGTTTTGCCGGGGGAGTCAGGGTGCATTGATCGTCTTTCAGACGCGAACAAACCTGGTCGCCAAACATGCGGCGCATTTCATCGGCGGTCAGGTTGGTGACTTGAATGTCATCACCGTAATTCTCGAAACTAAATCCGTTCTGGTCGGGGCGAAAACCGAGATCGTAGATCACCGTTCCGGGGCGTTCTGATGGGATGTCTTCGGCAGGTGGGACTGCATCTTCGCTGGCCGGCTCTTGATAGTCTTCTTCTTCATAACTTTCTTCGGCTACGGGTTCTTCTTCATACACTTCTTCATCTTCCAGAACGTCACAGGAAGCAACAAAAAAGCTGATCAGTACCAGCAGGGTCAGCAGGATGTGAAACTGTTTTTTCATTATTTCTCCTCGTAAAAGTTGTTTCTAAAGTTAGTCGCTATTTTACTCAAGAAGGGTTGCGAAGCTCTATTCTTGAAAAATGCGTGAATAAGCATCGGAGGTTTGCATCAGTTCATCGTGTGTGCCCATTGCCGCGATGCGGCCTTTGCGCAGAACGAGGATCAGGTCGGCCCAGCGGATCTGGCTCAGGCGGTGGGTGATGATGAAGGTGGTGCGCCCTTTTGCAGCAGCCGAGATGGCGCGCTGGATCAGATCTTCAGTAGCAGAGTCGATGGCGCTGGTCGAATCGTCGAGAATCAGGATGTGCGGGTCGGTCAGGAAGGCGCGCCCGAGAGCCAGGCGCTGGCGCTGCCCGCCTGAAAGGGTGACACCGCGTTCGCCAATAACGGTCTGGTAGCTCTTCTCGAAAGTCTCGATGAATTCATGCGCCTGGGCGGCCTTGGCGGCTGATTCAACTTCATCTTGCGTTGCGCCCGGTTTGCCAAAGGCTAGGTTATCGCTGATGGAGCGCGAGAAAAGGAAGATGTCCTGCTCGATCATCGAGATCTGTGAGCGCAGCGAGGCCAGGTTCCATTCGCGTACATCGATCCCATCCACCAGCACCTGGCCCGATGTAACATCATAGGTGCGGTTGAGCAGCCTGACGAGCGAAGTCTTGCCCGCCCCGGTCTGTCCGACAACGGCTACCGTTTGACCAGGTTTGACTTTGAAGGAGATGTTTTCAAGAACCACAGAGCCATCAGGGTAGGCAAAGTTGATATTTTTGAACTCGATCTCGCCTTTCATCTCGCCTGTATGACCGGCCGTGTTCTGGTCGAGGTCGGTTTTGCGGTTAAGCAGCTCGAGAATGCGGCGCGCGCTGGCCAGCCCCATCGAAACCTGGGTGTAGGCCCAGGTCGAGGTAAAAGTCGGGAAGTCGAGCATGCGCAACAGACCAAAATAGGCGATGACCTGCCCGGTGTTGAGCAACCCTTCTCGGAACAGGAACAAGGCGTGGGTCAGTCCGCCGGCGATGGCGATCCCGTACAAAAGAAAGGCAATAAATCTGGCTTCGGTATCGCCCTGTGTGATGAAGGCGTCCCGCACTCTTTTTGCATTTACAACGAAACGCTCGACCTCGGCGTTTTCCTGCGCTGCGCCTTTGACCGTCTCGACCCCGTCGAGGGATTCCGATAAATGGCTGTTCATGTTGCCAAACGCAGCCCGGACTTCATCTGAGATCGGCTGCAGGTTTTGGAGATAGCGGGCCAGGGACGCAAAATAAGCGATCGCGAATAGAACCGGTGTGATGAGCAGGGCCGGATGGTAACGCGGCGCAGCCAGGATCGGCATGACGAGAAAGAAGAATGAGCCGATCACCAGGTTCATGCCGGGGTTGAACATCAGGTTGATCTCACGCACATCATTGGTGGCGCGCGCCATCGTGTCGCCGACCGGTTGCAGGCTGTGGAAGGTCATGCTTTTTCCAAGCAGCGAGATGTATAACTCGTCGCGGATCTCGGCTTCCAGCCGCTGCCCGAGCAGTTCCGCACCGAAGTTGCGCCCCAACTGCAGCACGCCGCGAACGACCTGGGTGCCGCCGATCAACAGTGCCAGCGGGAGCAGTACACTGACATCGGGCAGGGGCTGGAGCATGGCGTTGAAGGCATCCCCGACCAGCACCGGAACCATGGCGGCCAGGGCGGCATTCCCAAAAGCGCCGAGGAAGACCATTAAAATGATCCAGTTGTGACGGGTGACGTGCGAAAATACCCAACGAATGGCGCTGGTGCGAACAAACGCGGGACGTTTGATGGTGAATTCGGCAGGGGAGGTAAGTAGGCTCATACTGGTTCCATTCGATTAGACAGGTGTCTAATTTACCATAAAACCACCAAAAACTTACCTACAATGTCAGACTTGCATTCGGCGAAAAAAAAACATTGAACCAACCGGTGATTGACCTGCGCATTTTTTCCTCTTACAATATTTCTATGTCTTGTCCGTGCAAACCATTCCCGCGTTTTCAACCCCATACCTGCGGATTTTTCCGGCCAGACCACGACCCTCCGCTTTGAGAACCGTCTGTCCACTTATTCGTATCCTGTTTCCTTACCCTTATACCGACAAAACGGAGAAAATCCCCATGCCTGAAAAGTTTGTTTCGAAACGCGCGCCCATTTACAAAGATGTTCCCGATGAAAAGTGGAACGATTGGCGCTGGCAATTGAGCAACCGCCTGAACAGTGTTGAAGATATTGAAAAGATTCTGCCCTTGAGCGATAGCGAGCGCAAAGCCTTGCAAACCCAGGGCATTTTCCGGGTGGATGTCACCCCTTACTTTATCTCGTTGATCGACCCGAACGATCTTGAAGACCCGGTCCGCCTGCAGATCATTCCGCGCGCCGAGGAAATGCAGTCTTTCACCGCCATGATGGAAGATTCGCTGGCCGAAGACCGCCACTCTCCCGTGCCGGGGCTAGTCCACCGTTACCCGGACCGGGTGCTGATGCTGGTCACGACCCAGTGCGCCTCCTACTGCCGCTACTGCACCCGCTCGCGCATCGTCGGCGACCCTGGCCAGACTTTCAAGCGCGAAGAATTCGAAATGCAGATCGATTACCTGAAACGCACTCCCCAGGTGCGCGATGTGCTGCTTTCGGGCGGCGACCCGCTGGTGCTGGCTCCGAAAATCCTCGAAGAGCTGCTCAGCCGCCTACGCGAGATCCCGCATATCGAGATCATCCGCATCGGGTCGCGTGTGCCGGTCTTCATGCCGATGCGCATCACGCAGGAACTGTGCGATATGCTTGAAAAATATCACCCGCTGTGGATGAACATCCACGTCAACCACCCGAATGAGATCTCTGCTGAGTTGGAAGCGGCTACCGACCGCCTGACCCGCGCCGGGATCCAGTTAGGAAATCAGTCGGTGCTGCTGGCGGGTGTCAACGACAACGTTCATATCCAACGTGACCTGGTGCATAAACTGGTGCGCATCCGCGTTCGCCCGTACTACCTGTACCAGTGCGACCTGGTCGAAGGGGCAGGCCACTTCCGTACCCCGGTTTCCAAAGGCATCGAGATTATGGAAGGTTTGCGCGGACATACCTCCGGTTACGCTGTGCCGCAGTACATCGTCGATGCACCCGGCGGCGGCGGCAAGATCCCACTGATGCCCAATTACCTGATGAGCATGTCTGACCACAAGATCATTTTGCGCAACTTCGAAGGCTTCATCACCACTTACGAGGAGCCGACCGATTACACCCCGGCCAGGGCGGCCAAATACAAAGGGCTCAAGCGGCCTGAACCGGGCCAAATGGGGCTTACCGCTCTTCTTGACGGGGAAGATCTGTTCATCAAGCCCGAAGGCTTCGAACAAACCCATGGCCGCGACGGGATCCAGCATCGGTTGAAAGATGAAAATAAGTGGAAACCGCTCGGTATCGGCTCTGGCGAAACTGATTAAACGCCTGATTTGACAAGGCAGAACGCATACGGTTTCCGAATTAGGACTGATATCGGATTCCGTATGCGTTTTGATTGTGTATAATGGGATGCGTAAGAGTGTTACCATAAACAAGGAGAAAACAAAAAAATGAAAATTTCCCGTTACTTTCCACTCGTTATTGTTGGCATCCTGCTCCTGACCATGTTCGGAGCAATGGCGCCTTCAACCCAGGTTGCGGCGATTTCTGATGACGCGGTTTCAGCCAGCCTGGTTGCAGAAGGCGATGCGATCGTCGCATCTGAATCGCCTTATGTTTTCCTTGCTGACCTGCCCGGCTTGAGCGTGGCTGCCACGAAAGAATATGCCTGCTCCGTGGTTTCCCAAAGCCCCAAAGATTGGGCCAAGATGAAGTCTCGCCAGGATTTTGATATGCGTTGGACGGTGCGGAACACCGGCAGCAAAACGTGGACAACCAATGGCACCGACTATAAATATATTCGGGGTGCACAGTTGCACACCAAGGGCAGTGCCTTCGATATGCCCAAGAATGTAGCATCTGAAGGCAAGATCGCGCTGTATGTCGATATGATGGCGCCGAAAAACAAAGGAACCTATGTTAGCTATTGGGGGCTGGCCAACGGCTCCTCCCATTTCTGCCAGTTTTACCTGATCATCACAGTAAAGTAATTGCATTAAGCGGGGAAGGCTGTTTGGTCTGCCTTCCCCGCTTTTTAAATGATTGTTATGAACAACTTCTTGCGCCTGTCTTGTGTGCTAACAATTCTTCTGGTTACTTCGGCCTGTGTTCTGGCGGGTAACCCGGATGTAGACTCGCAGGCTGTTATTGAAACGATGGTGGCTGCAACGGTCCAGTCGTTACCTTCAGTGACCAGCGCGCCCACTTCCACTGAAACCTTTGAACCAACCCTCACGCAACCCACTCCGACCGAAATCTCAACTGAAACGCCCCTGCCTACCATTCCACCCTTGCCGACCCTGACCCCGCTGCCGACCGATACGGTTATGCCGACTGCAAAACCTGCCGGTGGCCCTGAAATTGGCAAAACGCAGGGTGATGCGAAATTTTCCTGTGTCGTTCTTTCCCGTATTCCTTCGGGGTTGACCGAGGCCAGCGCAGGGCAGGATATTCCGGTTGCCTGGCGCATAAAAAATGTGGGCGATCGCGATTTTGAAAAAGAAAATATCGATTATGGCTATATTTCAGGCCAAAAAATGGCGATTGGCGGAACTCGCTTCGATCTTGAAACAACCATTCCGTCAGGACAGGCGGGAGATATTATCATCACATTCGAAGCGCCTGATAAAGCCGGAACCTATAACACCACCTGGGCTTTGTTTCGAGGCAGCACACCATTTTGTGAATTTTCCTTCAGCCTTGTCGTAAAATAAAAACAGGAGGCGTTACCCCTGATGTCATCAGCAACCCGTAATTTCATAAAGACCGGCTCGTTGATTTTTCTGTTGATCGTAACTGCTTGTGCTCCGGCAGCGACTCCTGCTCCTGAGGGCATGCTTGAGACGATCGTTGCTGCGACCGTACAGGCGTTGCCAACCATTACACCTTTGCCAACAGGCACAGAAACCCCGCGTCCAACTCGTTTGCCCCCAACGCCAATCTTTACGCCCACGCCGGGCGTATCTGTAACGCCTTTCCCGACTTTTACTCTTACACCCACACTGACTGAAACCCCGACAGAAGTAGGTGTTGCTGCCCGGCAGGGCGTTTACCAGGGCAGCGGCAATTATGCTTGCATGGTTATGAACCAAAAGCCTACCAATTGGAGCAAATTCGAGCCAGGAACCCTTATCTATGCCACCTGGACGGTTAAGAATGTCGGCGCGAAAGAATGGGGCAAGGGAGACCTGGATGTTGTTTACCAAAGTGGCACAAAAACTTATGAATATGGCCCGAAACAGGAACTGTCCATCACTGTCAAGCCTGGAGAGACGCGCGATATTGTTATTGTAGTGCGTGCTCCGTCATCAGGTGGAGACTATCTGACAACGTATGGGTTGGAACGAGGCGACAACCTTTTTTGCCAGTTAATTATGGGAATATCTGTGCGATAAGGAGCATAACTTGGTGATAATTCGACGTTTTGGACTTATTTGCACGTTATTATTTATTTTGATTGGCGGTTGCGCGCCATCACCTGATCAATCAGGGGAAAGCCCTCAGGATATGGTTGCCACCATTGCGGCGGCCACTATCGCGGCCTTGCCTTCCAATACTCCCCAGCCAACCTGGACTGCTTCTCCATCGCCGACTCGCGCTCGCAATACACCGACAGAGCTGCCATCCAATACCCCTGCCCCTACAATTCAAATGATGGCTTCTCCAACATCCATCTTTGAGTTGCCAGGTCCTGGCACACCGCTTTCAGGTACAGCCAGAATCCCGTTGGTTTTATGGACGCCAACGCCTGAACCATTCAAATGTGATCTGAACAAAACAGAGCCTGAACCTTATACTGTTTTTAAGCCTGGCTACCATTTTCGCACAGAATGGCGGGTGTGGAATCGCGGGGCGGTGATTTGGAAGTGGGATGGTGTAATCTTTTATTTTGTTGGCGGAGATAAACTCTTCAATGATCCGGATCGAGCCAAAGGGGCAAAGCTTGCCTATAATGTTTATCCTCAAGACAAAATCCTGCTGTCTGTTGCGATGACTTCCCCGAAGGAAGCGGGAACTTATTCATCGACCTGGGGCTTGCGCCGCGAAAATAGGGATACGCCTTTTTGTACATTTGACATGGTGATTCGGGTTGAGCGATAGTTGTTGTGATGATTTTATGGAGATGAATTTATGGCAAAGAAAACTGTCGGTTATGTTGAATTAGAATGGGCCTGCCCAAACTGCGGCGGCAAGAACCCCGGAACAAGCAAAACCTGCAAGGCATGTGGCGCTCCCCAACCTGAAAATGTGCAGTTCGAACAGGCTCAGGGAGCGGCCCTTCTCGAAGATGAAGCCAAAATTGCCGCTGCCAAAAAAGGCGCGGATATTCACTGTCCATACTGTGGGACGCGCAACCTTGGCGATGCGACCGCCTGCATCCAGTGCGGCGGCGATCTGGTCGAGGGAACGCGCCGTGCTTCGGGGCGGGTGGTTGGGGCGTTTTCGGCGCAGGCCGGGCCGCTCGCGCCAGTTAAATGTCCCAGTTGCGGGGCCGAAAACCCGGGCGTAAATAAAACCTGCTCGGCCTGTGGCGCCAACCTTAAAGCGGATGCCGTTTCGGCTGCTTCAACGGCGACCCAGGCTGATGGTAGCAAGCCGGGCGCGCAGAAAAAACTGTGGCTGCTGATCCCGCTTGTCGCGTTTCTCCTGCTTTGCTGTGGTGTTGCGGCAGCCCTGCTTTTCCGCACCAGCGAGGCGAAGGGGGTTGTGCAAGAAGTGGCCTGGGAGCGCTCGATCGTTGTCCAGGAAATCGGGGATGTAACCCGCGAGGCCTGGCGCGACGAGTTGCCCGAGGGCGCCCAGCCGCTATCCTGTTCTGAAGAATTACGCAGCACCGAGAATGAACCGGTTTCAGGCTCGAAGGAAGTTTGTGGCACACCGTATTCGGTGGATACCGGTTCTGGCGTTGCCGAAGTGGTTCAGGATTGTGTTTATGAAGTCTACGATGACTACTGCAAATATTCCGCCCGCGACTGGATGGATGTGGAACCGGCTGTTGCCCAAGGGACGGATTTTGAGCCTTACTGGCCGCAGGTGCAGACATCGGAGGAGCGGCGCGAGGGCGGGCGCAGTGAAGAGTACCGGATCTTTTTTGAGACCGATGATGGCATTAAGGAATTTACAACTACGGACGAGAACCTGTTCCTGCAATTACAACCTGGCACAGAGTGGACGCTCGAATTTAATGTTTTTGGGGCGATCGTTTCAGTTAGCCGTTAAGCAACAAGGAGGTTTTCCATGCATTACCGACGCTTGGGTCATTCGGGTTTGAAAGTCAGCGAGATCGCGCTTGGCTCATGGGTGACGTTTGGAAGCCAGGTGGATGAAGATGTTGCTTCGGATTTGCTCCATTCTGCTTACGAGGCAGGGATTAATTTCTTCGACAATGCTGATATGTACGCGGACGGCCGTTCTGAAGAAGTGATGGGGGCGGCCATCAAAGATCTGCCGCGCCAGGCGCTGGTGCTGTCTTCGAAGGTTTTCTGGCCGACCATGCCCGGCCCCAACGGACGCGGACTTTCGCGCAAACATATTACCGAATCGATCCATGCTTCGTTGAAACGCATGGATACCGATTACCTGGATTTGTACTTCTGCCATCGTTTTGACCCGGATACCCCGGTGGACGAGGTGGTTTACACGATGGATACCTTGATCCGCCAGGGCAAGATTTTGTATTGGGGCACTTCTGAGTGGCGCGCCTGGCAGATTAATGAAGCCGTCAATCTTGCGCGCATCCATCATCTTGCGCCGCCGACCATGGAGCAACCCCAGTACAACATGTTCCACCGCCGCCGGGTTGAGATGGAGCTTTCTCCGATTTGCCGAGAGCATGGGATCGGCCTGACCACCTGGAGTCCGCTGTATTATGGGATTTTGAGCGGCAAATACAACGACGGCATTCCTGAAGGTTCGCGCGCTTCGCTGGACAGCATGGCCTGGATCCGCGATCGCATCACCCCGGAGCGCGTGGCGATCGTGCGCGAGTTGAGCCAGGTGGCCGATGATCTGCATGTCAGCATGGCGCAACTTGCGCTGGCCTGGCTTTTGCGCCGCAAGGAAGTCAGCAGTGTTATTACCGGTGCGACCAATATTCGCCAGTTGCAGGATAATCTTGATTCAGCCGAAGCGGTCGAAAAGCTGTCAGACGATGTGCTTGAAAAGATTGAGCAGATTCTGGGCAATTACCCGGACGAGGATTGATTTTTTTAGTTTGACTTAAACAAAAACAAGGTCGGTGCAAAACCGGCCTTGTTTTTGTTTAAGTCAAGATTTAGATTTAAGCCGAGGGCGGAATAACTTCATTGTTGACCGGCATGGCCGAGCCTGGCTTCTTGCGCAGAGCGAAGAACCCAACTCCGATAGGAATGGCGATGAAGATCACAGAAACACACAGGAGGCCGATCGCCAGCGGCATGGCCATCGGTTCAAGCGATTCCACACCATTGACCGTGGTGGTAATGGGTGTTCCTGAGACGCCGATCACACCCCATACACAGGATGTAAGGGCCAGACAGCCGCAACACAGAGCGGTGACGACGGTGATAACAATTGCAACAGTTCGATTTTCCATATATTCCTCCAGTTGGGTTTATTTATCAGTGTACAACAAAAAACAGCCAGATGTACATCCATTTTGAGATTTCCGGCTGTTTTTATCAAGTTTTTTGGAAAACTATGAGACAGGTGGAATATCCTCGCCAAAATAGGCAGGGAAAGCCTGCTGACTTTGAACATTGCCAGGGTCATGCAACTCTGACAATGTTATTTCGACTCAAGCCTGTAAATCGCGCCACCGTAATCGGCCAGGTAGAGTTCGCCAGCTTCATCCAGACCGAAGGCGCTGATGCCGAAATTGGTTTTGAAAAGCAGGCTGTTGCTGAACCCATCGCTGGTTTTGAGCAGCCCCCAGATATTGCCGGAGCAGAAATCGCCGTACAGGTAGACGCCCTGCCAGGCCGGGAGCGCCCCTCCGCGGTAGATTTGGCCGCCGGTAACGGAACAGCCGTCTCCGTGAGAATATTCGGCGACCGGCAAAACCAGCGTCGCGGCGTCGTAGAGTGTGCCGCTGTAATCGTAACTGGCTTCCATCAGATTCCAGCCGAAGTTCAGCCCGGCGGGCGAACCCGCCGCCGCAAAGTTCACTTCCTCCCACTGGTTTTGGCCGACATCGGCGATGTAGAGATCGCCGGTGAAACGGTCAAAGGCGATTTTCCAGGGGTTGCGCAGGCCGTAGGCCCAAATTTCGGCCTCGCCGCCGCTCGCCGCGAAGGGGTTATCGGCCGGGATGGCGTAGGGCTGGCCGCCGTCCACATCGAAGCGCAGGATCTTGCCGAGCAGGGTGTTCAGCGATTGACCGGCCCCCTGCGGGTCGCCGGCCGAGCCGCCGTCACCCATTCCTGCGTATAGATAGCCGTCTGGCCCAAAGGCCAGCGATCCGCCATTGTGATTGCCGTAAGGCTGGTTGATGCGGATCAACTCCAGGCGGCTGGCCGGGTCGGCCAGGTTGGGATCGGCCGCTGAAACGCTGAAACGCGCGATGCGCGTATTGCCGTCCTTGTCGGTGTAGTTGACGAAGAAAAAGCCGGTTTCAGCGTAGTTGGGGTGAAAGGCGATTCCCAGCAGGCCGCGCTCGGAGGCATCCGAGCCGACAAGATTGACGATGTCGAGATAGGGTGCCGGAAGCAGCTGTCCGTTTTGGATGATGCGGACCCGCCCGGGCTGTTCGAGCACGAAGACGCGCCCTGACCCGTCGCCGGGGGCGTTGATGTCGGTCGGTTTTTCCAACCCGCTGGCGATTTCGCGCCAGGTGACGCTGGCCGGGTCGGGCAGGCTTTGGGCAACCGGGACGGCTGTCGCCGCCGCCAGGGTGGTTTCTTCGGCGGTCGGGGTCGATTCTTCAAGGGCAGGGGCTTCAGTGGCTGCCGGGACGATCGTCCGCAGCGTGGGGGCCGGGATGACGGGTTCCTGCTGCGGCGCAGCGGGAGTGCAGGCAGTGAGCAGCGTGGCAAATACCAGTAAAACGGCGAACAGGCGCCGGGTTGTCATGTTGCTTTCTCCTTATGCCGGAATATTCCGGCGTTATTCCTGAATGTCTGTGGCTTCGCCGTCGATCACTTCGGCGGGCGGCTGGCCTTGTTTGGCATCTTCCACGATCGTATTGTTGTTGGTCATCTCGCGCACATGTTCCTGGATGACATCGGTTGGGCAGAGTTCGATAAAGAAATAAGAACCCAACCATAAGATGCCCATATCATCGAGGGCCGAAATGCCGGGGATGCCCATGATGGCGTCGATGGGTGAGATGAGGTAAATCAGCGCGCCAACGGGCAGCAATTTCACCAGTGGGCTGACGCGCCGGTCGGCCATCAGCCGCCAGATGAGTTTGACGCGAAAGGTAAGTTCTTCGAGCGCATTGTTCTGGCTCGGGATGATGCTGCGTGGTTTATTATCCATGTGTTCCTCCAATTGATAAGTTTATTATAAGGGATAAGGACAGGCCGGCAACTGGGAAGGATGTGCTATTTGTTTTACGAAGTTATGACATTTTTGTTGCGCCCCCGGCTTGACTTGCATCAACAGTTAGATGATAATCTAATATATGGCAAAAAGCATCTTATCCACTTATTGGGCGCGTATCAGCGCTTTTCATCCGAATGCCCGGCTTTACCTGGTCAGCGCAGTTCTGACCGGCGCCGCGTTTGGTGTCTACCGCTTGCTGTTCAATTTTTATGTTTTGAGCATGGGTTTCGACGAGGGCCTGCTCGGCCAGTTGATCACGATCACCAGCATGGCGGCCCTCGTGACGGCCCTGCCGATGGGCTACCTGGCCGATATGCTGGGGCGCAAAAATTCGCTCCTGCTGGGCGGCGCGGTGGTCGCTGCGGGGGTTGGGGCCATGCTCCTGTGGCCCTCCGTGATCATGTTTTATGCCATGAACATCCTGATGGGCATGGCGCAGGGTTTGCAGACGGTGACCATGGCGCCTTTCCTGCTCGAAAATTCGGGCGAGGAAGAGCGCACTTACCTGTTCAGCCTGAGTTCGGGCATGCAAATGGCGGCGGCCTTTGTGGGCAATTCGATCGGCGGTTACCTGCCCGGCTGGATCGCCTCGCAGCAGGGTGTTGCGGCCACCAGCAGCGTTGCCTATTCGGGCGCGCTGGGCATCATCAGCGTGATTGCCATGCTCGGATTACTGCCGCTCTTTTGGCTGCGCACTCCCGTGTTAAAAAAATCGGAACGCGCCTTATTTGCGCCCTTTGCTTATGCCCGCCAGCACCCGGTGACCCTGACCAAGCTGATCGCACCCATGCTGGTGACATCTATTGGCGCGGGCCTGTTTATGCCCTTCATGAACGTTTTTTTTCGGGTTGTTCACCAGCAGCCAGACCCGGTCATCGGCAACGTGCTGGCCTGGGGCGCGCTGGCGATGGGCATCGGCCTGATGATCGCGCCGCCGCTCGCTGACCGGCTCGGCAAGGCTGAACTGGTGGTGATCACCCAGGGCATCTCGATCCCCTTCCTGATCATGCTCGGTTACTCGCCCTGGTTCTGGATGAGCGCCCTGGGGCATTATGTGCGCCTGTCGCTGATGAACATGAGCGGCCCGATCTACACCACCTTTGTCATGGAACATGTCGAGCCCGATTCGCGCGCAACCGTCGCCAGCCTGGTCAGCATGGCCAACAGTTTTGGCTGGGCTTTCAGCCCTTCGATCAGCGGCTATTTGCAAGTCCACTATGGATTTGCCCCGGTCTTTGCGCTGGTGGTTGTGTTATATTCGCTCTCAGTTTTCATGTATTGGAAATTTTTCTGGAAAGTGACGCCGGTGCGGGTTGTGCCGCAATCGGCCTGAGAGTTTATATGAACATTTTGTACGAAGATTCTGCCCTGCTGGTTGTCGATAAGCCCGCCGGAATGCCCGTTCTGCCCGACGGCTGGGATGCGGACGCCCCGTATCTTGTCAAGCTGCTCGAGGAGCAGTTCGCCAAGCTATGGGTGGTGCACCGCCTGGACAAGGTCACCTCCGGGGTGATGGTTTTCGCCCGGACGGCTGATGTGCACCGGGTGCTGAACCGCCAGTTCGAACGCCATGAAACTGAAAAGGTTTATCACGCCCTGGTCAATGGCGAACCCGTCTGGTCTGAACACACTGCCAGGCATAAACTGCGCGTCAACGTAGGGCACAGCCACAGGACCGTGGTCGATCACGCCAAAGGCAAACCCACCGAAACGGCGTTCAAGGTTATCCAACGCTTTGACGGCTACGGGTTGCTCGAGTGCCACCCTGCAACGGGCAAAACGCACCAGATCCGGGTCCATGCTTATGCGTTGGGCTATCCCCTGGTGGGCGATATCCTGTACAGCGCCCCGCCGACTGACCTGATCGCTCGTCCGGCCCTGCACGCGCTCAGCCTGACCATCACCCACCCTGAAATCAACGAGCGCGTGACCTTTACTGCGCCATATGCACCCGATTTCAAAAAGGCCTTGAAGAAACTGGAGCCGAAAGCCCTTGGGTAACACCCTGCGGGCCTGACTTTCAACTCAAGCATCGGAACGACAATGAAAGTCCACATTACCGAAACTGAAGAAAATGTCGAGTATCGCGTATTGGCGCACGAGTCTGTCAGCGATGAAATCCTGACAGGCATGTTTTATGCGCTTAAAGATGGCGTTTGGTTGAAGGGCTACCCCAAAAAGGCGCTCATGTTCGAGCAAGACCCGGCGCTGATGGAGAAGAACTACAACGTTTATGTTGTGGATGAGTTGCACCAGGAAAGACGCAGCCTGGCCGACCTGGATGCAGCCCTGGAGTGGCTGTGCGCGGAATTCGAACGGCGCAGTGTGCGCTGGTGGCTGGTCGGGAGCGCGGCGCTCTATGCGCGCGGTCTCGCGCTCAAGCCGCACGACATCGATGTCATGACCTACAAGACCGAGATTGAGAAAATCCGCGAGATGGTTGCGCCATATACCGTCGAGCCGTTCCACCATGTTAATGGTTGGGTGGTCAAGGGCTTCGGGGTGGTCAATTATCGCTATCGCATCGACTTTGCCTTCGAACCTGAAGAGTGGGTCGACGGTCAGGGCCCGGTCGATTTTGGCCCGTATGCCCAGGCGCATGTTGAACCGATCGTCTGGCAGGGTCATGAAATTCTCGTCCCGCCAATCGAATTGCAGATTGCGCCGAATGAGGCCCGCGGGCGGCACGACCGCGTGAAATTGATCCGCGAGTATTTGGGGAAGGATTAATACTGCGCGTTTGTCATTTCGAGCCGCTCAGCGGCGAGAAATCTTATACTGCCTCGCAGGGATTTCTCAGTCGCCGCAGCGCGGCTTCTTCGAAATGACAAGCTGAATTGAGGTACATCAATAAAAAAAACCGCCCGAAATGGGCGGTTTCTGTTTACTGGATGCTGCTCACTGCCTACTGTATCTTGCGCGCTTCCATGTAGAAGCGTTTCTCGCGAGCCTCGCCCATTGAGAAGGTTTTGCGCGGCAGGGCCCCATCGAGAATGACGGTCTTGAACAGCTCGCCTTTTTGCATGCCGGGCACATAGATGCCAACGTTGCCGGGCTGCTGGCCGAGGCGCACGGTCACATCCTGGCCGTGAACGTAGTCGATTTTTTCCGCATTGCCAGCTTTCAGGAAGGGGTCAACAAAAGTCTGGATGGTCCCCACCGACAGGTTGGTGCTCGGGTTGGCAATAGCGACCACGCCGAAGCCTTTTCCGCCGCCGACGAAGCCCATCAACTGCCGGGTTGGGTCGCCCGCGTTGACGCGCCGGGCCATTTCTTCAGCGTTTTCGACCGGGGTGTAGGAGTAATCTGCGCCAAAAGCGGATTCGAGGGCAGCATAGATGTCGGTCTTCAGGCCGAACAGCACGCGGTGGATCGGCTCAAACTCCAACCCTTCATCGTGGACATTTTCCAGTTCGATCAGCGCATAGCGCGCCGGGTGATGCATGCCGACTTCAGGTTTCATCCGTTCCCAGACGGCTTTGGCGGTGGCGAGCGAGTGGTTGCCGTCACCCATGGCAAACAACAAAACCGGTTTGTCGCTGCCAACCCCATATTTGGCGGCGAAGACTTCCGGTTTGGCCAGCCCGCGCAGGGCTTCGATCACGCCCGCTTCAAGGGCTGAGTCGTTGACCGCGTAGCCGACCAGGTGGCCGCTGTCGAGCATCAGATCAATATCGTAGAGTTTTTCCAGCTTGCCGCTGGCCGCGCCGACCGGTTCAATGACCGTCTTGTGCGGGTCGTCGATCAGCACCAGGATGTGGGGCAGTTCGAGCGGCGCACCGGTGCGGATTTTCATACGCGGCGGCAGGCGATCGACGATTGTGCCTTCGGTGGCGCGAATCAGGCTGGTCGAGCCTTTGGTGTAATCGTAGTGTTCCAGGTCGAGGCACATCACCAGTCCCTTGCGGGTTTTTCCGGCGGCGGTGCGCTCGACGTAGATCAGGCCTTCGCGCGGTTCGAGAATGCCCGCGTCGAGATATTCGCGCATCGTCTTCTGGATCGATTGGATGTGTTCCGCTTCGCCTGGTTTTTCGAGATAGATCTCGGGCAGGGTGATGTGGAAGGTGGACGGCGCATCGCCGATGATCGCTTCGACCTGTTCCCAATATTCGGGCTGGGATGTGAACTGGTCGACTGCGATGACTGCCCACTTGTGCAGATCGACATCCTTTTTGGGCAGGAGTACTTCGGGGATCAGAATACCGATATCTTCAAAAATTTTCATTGGTCACCTGTTAAATTGGCAGGGGCACAGCATGCTGTGCCCCTACGGGATTATTTCTTGGCAAAATCGATCACAATTTGAGCCACTTCCGCGCCGACGCGGCCCTGGCCTTCTTTGGTGGCGGCGCCGATATGCGGGGAGCCGATAACGTTATCCAGTTTGAGCAGCTTCCAGTCGGTGGGCGGTTCCTCGACGAAGACATCCAGCGCGGCCGCGGCGACTTTGCCGCTGGTCAGGGCTTCATACAGAGCGTCTTCGTTGATGATGCCGCCGCGGGCGCAGTTGATGATGCGCACGCCGTCTTTCATCTTGGCGAACTGTTCCGCGCCGATCATATTGGCGGATTCTTTTGTTTTGGGCAGGTGCAGGCTGATGTAATCGGCCTGGGCGAGCAGTTCATCGAGCGAAACCAGCTTGGCTTCGGCCAATTCTTTGACGAAGGGATCGTAGGCAACCACGGTCATGCCCAGGGCGGCAGCCCGGCGGGCAGTGGCTTTGCCGATGTTGCCGACGCCGATCAGGCCGAGAGTCTTGCCGCCAATTTCATCGCCGTTGAAGGCTTTCTTTTCCCATTTTTCAGCTTTCATGGTTTCAGAGGCCTTGTAAAGCGAGCGCGCCATCATGAACATGTAGCCGATCGCCAGTTCGGCCACAGAGTCGGACGAAGCCAGCGGGGTATTTTTGACGGTGACACCCTTGCCGCGCGCATATTCCACGTCGATGGTGTCCAGGCCGACGCCGCCGCGCACGATCAGTTTCAGGTTGGGGCAAACGTCGATCAACGGCTGGCGGATCTTGGTGCGGGAACGCACCACAGCAACATCATAAGCGGGCAGGGTGGTCATCAGGTCTTCGGGCGTGATCTCGAAGTTGGTATCCACCGTTAGTCCGGCAGCGCGCATCTCTTCGATGCATTCTTTTTCGGTTTTGTCGCAAACTAAGACCTTCATGATTTTCTCCTGGTTGGGAATTGAATAGGCTTACTTAAGGATAGAGCCAGCCCCGGGCAAGCCGGCTGGCTCATGATGGCAGGGATAATATTCTTTTTCACAAAAACCATTCTAACAATCCCAAATGGCTTTGTCAACGGACAACTATCAGCCGATAAACATGCCAAAAGTACTTGGCGATTGTTCCGGCTGGCGGCTATAATGGAAGGGAAATAAATTATTTTGTACCCGCCATTTTTGGTTTTTCATCCCACAGGAGAGATAAAATGTCTGAAACCCTAAAACGCGCCCACAATTTCAACGCCGGCCCGGCGGGCCTGCCGTTGGAAGTCATGCAGCAAGCCCAGGCCGAACTGCTGGATTATAAAGGCACGGGCATGTCTGTCATTGAAATGAGCCATCGCTCGAAGGAATTCGAAGCGATGATCAATGAAGCAGAGGCCGATATGCGCGAACTGCTCAACATCCCCGCCAATTACAAGGTGATGTTTATGCAGGGTGGAGCCAGCTTGCAGTTCTCGATGATCCCGATGAACTTTCGCGCGGCTGGCGCTTCGGCAGATTACATCGTGACTGGCGCCTGGAGCAAGAAGGCTGTGCAGGAAGCTCAAAAACTGGGGGCGGTTCATGTTTCTGCGGATATGAAAGCCAGCAACTACGCCACCGTTCCTGAAAGCCTCGATCTTGACCCCAAAGCCGCTTACCTGTACTACTGCTCCAATGAGACCATTCACGGTGTGGAATTTTTCAAGGAACCCGTCCCCCCCGCGGGCGTGGAACTGATCTGCGACACCTCCTCCGATTTTATGAGCCGTCCGGTCGATGTCAGCAAGTATGCCTACCTGTATGCTGGCGCGCAGAAGAATGTCGGCCCCGCCGGTGTGGTGATCGGCATCCTGCGTGAAGACATGCTCGAACGCGTTCCCGAAAACATGCCTGTCATGCTCGATTACAAGGTTCAGGCCACTGAAAAATCGCTTTACAACACGCCGCCCTGCTTCTCGATCTATATGGTCGGCCTGGTGATGAAGTGGATCAAAAAAATGGGCGGCTTGGCTGGTATCGAAGCCCGAAACATGGCCAAGTCTGAATTGCTCTACAAGACCATCGACGCCAGCGGCGGCTTCTACAAGGGACATGCCCAGGCGGCGAGCCGCTCGCGCATGAACGTCACCTTCCGCCTGCCCAACGAAGAATTGGAAGACACCTTCGCCAAGGAAGCCAAGAAGTTGAACATGATCGGCCTCAAGGGCCACCGCTCGGTCGGCGGACTACGCGCCTCGATCTACAATGCCGTCGAACTCTCGGACATCGAATTCCTGGTTCAGTTTATGAAAGAATTCCAGACCAAGAACGGCTGATCTACAAAATTGTTCTCCATCAAAGAAGGTTGCCCAACAGGCAGCCTTCTTTTTTTATCTTTCATCTTTGCACTTTCATCCTTTATAATCCCTGTCATGAGCGATGATCTTGAATTCTTCTTCCCCGAACTTTCTGAAGACGGTGCAAATGTTCCCCTCCCGCCTGCCGAAATGCGCTTTCTCGAACTGCGCGCTGAACCCGTGATCGATGATGGCCCACTGCGCGTGCGTGTCTACGTCGAGGTGACTCCTTTTCAGAAGCGGCCCTTTATCGAAGTTGTTCTGGCCGGCCAAAAGGGACAGGAAATTGCCACGGCCAGTGTCATCGAGCCGTTGCAGCGCAAGAATGTTTTTACGATGCACATTCGCGGCGGGCAGCAGCGCGGAAAATTTTCGCTCCACGCGCGTATGTATTACCCCTCCAACACAGACAACCCGACCGACCGGGAAAACCTGACTACGATCGAATCTGATCAGGCCAAGTCGGAGTTTGTTGTAGAGTAATGCAAAGCCTGTTTTCCCGGCGAGCAGCCTGCGGGGGGATTGTGCTCCTTTTCCTGCTCGCATCCTGCCAACCGGCTCCGGCAACGCCGCCAGCCACATTGACGGTTGAACCGCCGTCCCTGCCGCTTGCACCCCCATCCCAAACCCCTGACACCTCGCACCTAACCCCTGACACCTTGCAGTCGACCCCTGATACCTCGCACCTGATACCTGACACCATTTATCTTTGTTCCCCCCTGGCCGTTCAGCCGTTGGAAACGATTGCCGAGATCATCACCCAGCCTTTCCTGGCCCCGCGTCAACTGGATGATGGCACTTACAAAGACGATGCTCACCATGGCCTGGATCTGGGCTACTACACCCGCGACGGGGAGCTCTTTACCGGCACCCCTGTCCTTTCTGCTGCCAACGGGCGGGTTGCCGCTCTGATCTTCGACCGGCCTCCTTATGGGAATGCCGTCATCGTTGAAACGCCTTTCGAGCAGATCCCGGTCCATCTGGTCAGCGCCGAAAAAATCCCGGTGGGCAGTTCGCTTTACATCCTGTATGCTCATTTGCAAAACCTGCAAACCCTCAGCCTGGGACAAAAAATAACCTGCGGCGACTCGTTGGCCGAAACCGGCCTGACCGGGTTCACCGGCGGTCCGCACCTGCACTTTGAGACCCGCTGGGGCCCAGCCGGGCAGATTTTTGACTCAATGGCCTATTATCACGTTGAGACAACCGAAGAGGAACGCGCCAATTATGTTCTCTGGCGCATGAGCGGTACCTTTCGGCTATTCGATCCAATGATTTTGTTATCCCCGCCAACCGAAAACTAGGGTATATAATGCCATGAACTGATAACAGTTGGGAATACAGATCAAAGCCCACACGATGAATATTAAAAAACGCTCTCTCCTTATTTTCTTAATAATACTTGCTTCAGCGGCCCTTGCCTGGCTATATTGGGGCAACGGGATCATGCTTTTGGCACCCAACAACCTGACGCCTGTCCTGAGCGAAGTCGAAGGGAGCGCAGCCGAAGGGAGCGGAGCGGCTGACGATTCATCCTCGACGCCCGAAACGGTTATTCTGGAGACAGCCACCCCGGCTCCGCCGACCCTGACCCCAACCCGCACCCCTTTGCCTCCTGATGCCGTTTCAACCTTTTTCCTGGCGCTCAATGAGAACGGCTACAGCCGTTTGTACGCCTATGCTCCCGGCATACTCGTTGCGACCCGTCTGACCAACGGCCCCTGGAACGACAACTCCCCGGCCCTTAGCCCGGACGGCCGTACCCTGGCCTTTGCCTCTGACCGCAACGAATACTGGGATATTTACCTGCTTGACCTCACCAGCGGACAGGTCAGCCGCCTGACTGATACCCCGGCCTACGATTCATCCCCGCGCTGGTCGCCGGACAGCCAGTGGATCATTTTCGACTCCTATATCGACGACGATCTCGATATTGTCATCGCTTCGACGGTCAACATTGGTGAGACCATTCGCCTGACGGACGACCCTGCCTCCGATCAGCGCCCTTCCTGGTCGCCCAGCGGACGCCAGATTGCTTTTGCCTCCGACCGCTCCGGTGATTTTGAGATTTGGATCGCCAACCTCGACACTCCCGGCGAAAACCGTTACCAGAATATCAGCCAGAGCCCCAACAGCCATGAAACCAACCCTGTCTGGTCGCCAGACGGGGGGTTGCTGGCCTGGGAATCGGCCAGCCTGGTCGAACCGCCCACCGTTCAAGTCTGGGATTCTGCCCATCCGCAGGCCCTGTCCCGGCCGATTGGCCCCGGCAGCTTGCCGGCCTGGAACCAATTTGGCGACCAGATCGCCGCCGCCATCCGTGAACCAAATCAGGATTACCTCCTGGCCTACACCCTCGATGGGTTCACCAGCCAGCCGCCTGTTTCCATCCAGCCGGTCAATGGGATCGCCTGGCGCAGCCTGCCGATCGCCAGCCTGCCGGTTACTTTCCAGGGCAGTGCAAACCTGACCCCCACCGCGCTCTTCAGCACGCCGATCCCCTCCGAAAATCGCGCCACCCTGCTGTCCCTGGGAGATGTTTCTGCCCCGCAACCCTTTTTGCACCAGAGCGTGATCGATTCTTTTAACGCTTTGCGCCGGCGCGCCATCCTTGAAACCGGTTGGGATGTGCTTGCCAACCTCGAGAATGCCCACACACCGCTGACCGCCTCCCTCGACCCCGGGCGTGGCGATTCGTGGCTCTACACCGGGCGCGCCTTTGGCATCAATCCCCTGTCACTCAACGCCGGCTGGATGTATACCGTCCGAGAAGACTACAACGGCCAGACCTACTGGCGTATTTACCTGCGTCCGCAAGCCCAGGATGGTTCGCTGGGCGAACCCCTGCGTGTTCATCCCTGGGACCTGAATGCCCGTTACAGCCTCAACCCGACCGCCTACGAGCAGGGCGGCCAGCTCTCTCTGAGTGTCCCGGCCGGTTACTGGGTCGATTTCACCCGCCTGACGCGCGCCTATGGCTGGCAGCGCTACCCTGCTCAAACCAACTGGCGCACCTACTTTAAGGGCGCGCTCTTCAACGAATTCGCCATTCCTGGCGGCCTGTCGTGGCGCGAAGCGATGCTCGAACTTTACCCGCCCGACATCCTGATCACCCCGACCGTCGTCATCCCGCCCACGCGCACCCTGACCCCGACTCCGACCGGCTATCGTTACAAAACACCCACCCCCACGCCCTCTTTCACCCCCACCATGCGCCCAACCTTCACGCCTGAGCCATGACAAATTTATTTTCTTCACACGCTGGGCACAGCCTGCAACGGAAGGGGCTTGCATTTCTATCCGTTTTGTTGGCGCTGCTCTCTGCCTGCAGCCTGCCTGCCGGCCCCGCAGCGGATGCGACCTCCGTCGTTTTTCAGCCCGAATCGGACTCACCGCAGCTTGCTCCCGTTTTATCGGCTACCCCCCAACCGACGCCGCTCTGCCCAAACCTCGATTGTCTCGTTGTTACTCCGGCTCCCGCCCCGGCCGAGCCGCTGCGCTTCGACCTGCCGACCCCCGGCGCTGAACCGATTTCCGCCTGGCGTCCGCCGCTGTACTCCGTACCCTGGGCCCTGAATTTTTTTGACCATTTCTATTTCACCCGCCCGATCGCCGCGGACGAGGTCAACTGGCCGCTTGCCAATTACCGCTATGGCGGCGTATTTTTCGAGGATATCACCCATACCGGCGTCGATATCCCCGCTCAGCCCGGCACCTCCGTGCTGGCCGCCGGACCGGGAAATGTGATTTGGGCGGGCTGGGGTTTGTTCAGTGGCGACCCCAAAAATGAACAGGATGCCTATGGCCAGGCAGTCGCCATCCGTCACGATTTTGGTTATAACGGTGAGACTCTCTATACCATCTATGCTCACATGCGCCAGGTGGATGTGGCGATTGGCCAATGGGTTGAGGCCGGTCAATACCTTGGCGAAGTGGGCGATACCGGCTACACCACCGGCCCCCACTTGCACTTCGAAGTCCGCATCGGTCAGAATTCTTACTTCCAGACCCGCAACCCCGAGTTGTGGATCGCTCCGCCGCAGGGCTGGGGTGTGTTGACCGGGCGTGTGATGGATACCAATCGCGAGCTGTTCAAGAGAAAATCGATCCTGATTGAATCTCTGCAAACCGGCCGCCAGTGGACGGTCATCACCTACGGGCCGGATTCCATCCGCCCGGACCCGTATTACAATGAAAACTTTGTTATCAGCGACCTGCCTGCCGGGCGTTACAATGTTTATGTTGTTTTCGATGGTAAGAGTCGCCGTCAGGAACTGGAAATCCGCCCCGGTCAGGTCACTTTTTTCACTTTTCGCGGCGAATACGGCTACAGTCTCGATCCGCCGCCCGCCCCTGGCATGGAACAAATCTTCACTCCCACGCCAACCCCAACTCCAAAAAAGTAACCATCCGCAGGTATAATCACTCGGCGCGGGATGCTCTCCCGGCCTTGCTGCCATAAAAATCCCAAAATAGGAATCAAATCCCCATGGACGAAATCATCCAAAAACTTGCTGCTTACATTGCCAAAGAAGTTCTCAGACAGCCCAACCGGGTCATCTCTGCCGATGAAAAACTGATCTCGAATGGCCTGGTTGATTCATTCAGCCTGGTCGATCTGGGATTGTTCATCGAAGACACCTTTGGTGTGCGCATCGAAGATACGGAATTGAACGCAGATACCTTCGACAGTCTCGAACAACTGGCCGCGCTGATTCAGTCGCGGCAGTAGCGCTTCGCTGAAAAAGTTAGCAATAGAATCTATGCTTGAGTTATTTTTTGATTCTCTTACAGCTGAGTGCACGTGATGATGGGTATATTGGATTGGTTCGAAATATGGATGAACAAAGCAAAAGAAGGAACTACCATCATTTTTTTATTTGGTTTGTGATATTTGCCTTCTTCTGGATGATGTCCAATAGTATCGCTTATGGCCTTGCTGAATTTGATAATAACTTTCATAAGAGAAAGTATCTTATCGAAAATTTCAACCATTTAAAATTAAAAATAGGAGATCGAGTTTTTTCACAAGTATTAATTGGTCAGGATGGTTGGATGGAGTACACTGGGGGAAGTAGCTTGGATGATTTCCAAAATTCATGCCCAATCACTGATGAATCTGTTCATCAAATAGCTCGAAATATCCAACTTTGTACAGAAAATGCTCAAAAACAAGGCCGAATATTTCTTGTTTTAGTCGCGCCCAATAAGGCTAGCATCTATCCAGATAAACTACCGTCTGAGATTCGATCTCTTGCAGATAAATCCAGATTGGAAAAAATAGGTGATTATTTAGAACAAAATAATTTGCCAAAGATAATTAATCCAACATCGGCTTTAAAACTAGCCCGGGAAGATTATCAAGTTTATTTTCAGACAGATACTCATTGGAATAGTATTGGGGCTTATGTTGCTTACACCGAAATTATTAAGACAGTCTCGCAGTATTATCCTGAAATTAAAGCTTTTCCCATAAAAAAATTTGGGTTTAAGCGAGGAGACCCTATTGCAAGGGATTTAGCGGATCTAATTCAGGCAAAATATATTGTCGAGGCAGATTTAGTGCCAGTTTTTCAAGACGCATTTGCTTATGATATAACCTTGCCCGATCCTTTTGGATTTAGGGGTTTTTCATCGATCAGCGATAAAAGTGCCCCATCACTATTGATGTTCGGTGATTCTTTTGGTTTTACGTATCTTAATGATTTCCTAAAAATGCATTTTAGCCGCTCGTTTTATTTTCATAGAGATTCTTCTTCCAAATATCTGAACAATCAAATCTTCAATCAATTTGATCCGGATATTATTATTTATCAGGTTGTTGAACGAAACCTGCAAATACTCGAGTCTGACCTAATAAACTGTGCACAAAATAAATAATGCAAAAAACCATCATGCCAACTCTACCTCACCTGATCCAGCATAATCTGCACTCCAGCCCTGAAAAGACTGCCATCGTCCTCCAGCATGCCGGGCAGGATGATATTTCCCTCTCATATCGCGATCTGGTCAGCGGTTCTTATCGCTATGCCCGCGCCTACCAGCGCGCAGGCATTGAGCCTGGTGAAGTGGTCATTCTGATTTTGCAGCATGGCGCGGACCTGGTCTTTTCGTTCTGGGGCGCGATCTTATACGGCGCGATCCCCTCGATCATGCCTTTTCTGACCGAGAAACTTTCCCCGGAGCGCTACCGCGCTGATCTTTCGGCCCTGCTTTCGGTCACACAACCGGCGGCCATTGTCTCCACCCCCGAATTCGAGCCGGAAGTGCGGGCTGCGCTCTCGCCCAACGGGTCGGTGCGGACTGTCTTGCTGACCAGCCAGCTCGGCGCAGACGAAGCCCCGGATTTTGACCAGCTTCCCAGCCTGACGCGCAACCCTGAAGAGATCGTCCTGCTCCAGCACTCATCCGGCACGACCGGCCTGCAAAAGGGAGTCGCGCTCTCGCACCGCGCCGTGCTCAATCAGCTGGCGGCATACCGCCAGTCGATCGATTTGCGCGAAACGGATGTGGTTGTCTCCTGGCTGCCGCTTTATCACGACATGGGGCTAATTGCCGGGTTCCTGATGCCTGTCCTGAGCGCCAATACACTGGTGCTGATGTCGCCTTTTGATTGGGTGCGCGCGCCGTACAAGCTGATGCAATCGATCAGTAAATATCATGGCACTCTGGCCTGGCTGCCGAATTTTTCTTATAACTTTTGCGCCCAGAAGATTCGCGAGCGGGATATGACGGGTGTGGATTTGTCCGGTTTGCGCGTGCTGACCAATTGTTCCGAGCCGGTCAAGTGGGAGAGTCACCAGGCGTTTTATGAAAAGTTCAAAACCTACGGCCTGCGCGAGGAAACCTTGAATTGCAGTTACGCCATGGCTGAGAATGTCTTTGGTGTCACCCAGACCCCGCCTGGCACGCTGCCAAAGGTGGACGAGATCGACCGCGAAGCGTATATCAATCAGCGGGTGGCTCGTGAGCCGTTGGCGGGGAAAGCCGTTCTGAAGATGATGTCGTCGGGACGGGCTTTGCCCAACACCCGCATCCGCATCCTTGACGAAAAAGGAAAAAACCTGCCCGACCGGGTGATCGGCGAGATCGCCCTGCAAAGCGATTGCATGTTGACCGCTTATTACAACCGGCCCGATGCCACTGAAAAGGCTCTGCGCGACGGCTGGTACCTGACCGGCGATTATGGCTATAGCCTGGACGGTGAGATTTTCGTCTCGGGGCGCAAGAAGGATATGATCATCGTTGGCGGCAAGAACGTTTACCCGCAAGATCTCGAGTCGCTGGCTTACGAAGTGCCGGGGATCCACGCCGGGCGGGCGGTGGCCTTTGGCATCGAAGATGAAAAAGCCGGAACCGAGGAAGTGGTCATCGTGGCCGAGGTCGATTCTGATGATGAGATGGAGCGCCAGCACATTGCCGATGCCCTGCGGCGGCATGTCAGTCAGAATTCGGCGATCGCCCTGCGCCACGTCCACCTGGTTGGGCCGAAATGGATTGTGAAAACGTCCAGCGGCAAAACGGCCCGCTCGGCCAACCGTGAGAAATTTTTGCAAGAGCTAACCGCGTAGTGCGGATTGCCAATCCGCCTGTACTCAAGAAATCGCGCGGGATAGCATCCCGCGCCACCGATCAAAAACTATGCCCACATCCCCTATTTACACCAAAACCATCATCATTCCACCTAACGCCATTGACGAGAATGGACATGTCAACAACGTTGTCTACGTTCAGTGGATGCAGGATATTGCCGTGGAGCATTACGCCACGGCGGGCGGCGTGACCGCCCAGGGCGAGAATGCCACCTGGGTGGTGCGCGAGCATAAGGTCGAATATTTGCGGCCAGCTTTTGCCGGGCAGGAAGTCGAGATCCGCACCTGGGTCGAGGATGCGCGCCGGGTGCGTTCGCTCAGAAAGTATGAATTCGTCAGAACGGCAGATGCCAGCTTGCTGGTGCGCGGCGAAACCGACTGGGTCTTTGTCGATACCATTACGGGCCGGCCGCTGCCGATCCCTGATGCGGTGATCGAACTGCTATCCCCTCGCAAACGGCTATCATAGATAGAAAATCGCCGTGTCTGGCTTTAACTGCCAAACACGGCGATTTTTTGTTTGTCGTAGATCCTACAAGATTTTCAACCCGGCGGGGACACCGGTCAGATCGTAGGCCATTGCCCCGGTGACGCGGATCGGCACGATCTCGCCAACCGGCAATTCGCCCTCGACCAGCACCATCCCGTCGATTTCGGGCGCGTCGCGGTAGGAACGCCCGATCGAGATGCCGTCGTTGTAGCCTTCGACCAGCACATCCAGGGTTTTGCCAACATACGATTGATTGATTTGCAGAGAGATACCCTGTTGCAGTTCCATCAGCTGGTTCCAGCGTTGCTCCTTGACCTCGGCAGGCACCGGGTCGCCGAGCGGCTCGGAAGTTGTCCCCGGCTCGAAGGAGAATTTGAAGGTCCCGACCCGGTCGAAGCGGGTCTGCTCGACAAAATCGTACAGCGCCTGGTACTCTTCGTCCGTTTCGCCGGGATAGCCGACGATAAACGTGGTGCGGATGGCCAGTCGCTGGGGTTTGTCGTTGAAAGCGGTGCGCATCTTGTCGAGAGTCTTGTGAACCCACTCGATGTTGGACGGGCGTTTCATGCGGTAGAGTGTCTTGGGGTCGGCGTGCTGTAAGGGGATATCCAGATAGGGCAAAACCTGCTTGCGGCTGGCCATGACCTCGATCAAACGGTCGGTGACGTAGCCGGGATAAGCGTACATGACCCGGATCCAGTCCATATCCGGCACAGAATCAGTCAATTGTTCGAGCAGCACGGCCAGCCCGTCTTTTAAGCCCAGGTCGTGGCCGTAGTCGGTGGTGTCCTGCGCGATCAGGATCAGTTCGCGCACGCCATTATCGCGCAGCACTTTGGCTTCGTGGATGATACTCTCGATCGGGCGGCTGACCGCTGTGCCTTTGATGAGCGGGATGGCGCAAAAAGCGCACGGGCGGCGGCAGCCATCGGCCACTTTCAGGTAGGCGCTTGTCCCGGCGACCGAGACGCGCAGCGTGTCGCCTTCGTCGCGGCCAACCGTCGGGGCTTCGGGCAGGTGGTAGAGCGTGCCAGGGTGCGGAGTCTGGCGCAGCTGCTTGACGACCTGCACAATGTCCATCCAGCGCCGGGTGCCGAGCACACCGTCGATGCCGGGGACTTTCTGGGCCACTTCCACGCCGTAGCGCTGGGTCAGGCATCCGGCGGCGATCAAAAGCTGGTCACGGCGTTTGCCGCGCGCCAGCTCACGCAAGACCTGGAAGGATTCTTCCTTGGCCGGGCCGATGAACCCGCAGGTGTTGACGATCAGAACGCTGGCCTGGGATGCTTTTTCGACGCTTTTATAGCCGTCGTGGCTGAGTAATTGCGCCATTGAGTCAGAATCTACGGTATTTTTGGCGCATCCGAGTGAGACAAGGTGAAAGGTTTTACGATTCATTTTAGGGGGATTCCGTTAAAGTAGGGATACTGGTAATGGTCGGCGTGGCGCTGGGTTGGAAGCGCGGCGTATTGGATGGAGTCGGGCTGACGGTTGGCGTGGGGGTCTGGATGCCGTCCAGGGTGTAGATGCGATTGACCACTTCGCCGGGGTTGCCCAGCAGGCCAAAATCGAACTGATTGTAAATGACCTGAACTGCGCCGCCATTTCCGGTCAGGATTTCGATGCGTTCCTGTCCATCGAAAACCAGGGCCGCGCCGGGAGCGATCCGCGCATCCAGTTTGACTTCACCATCCACAATCACGCGCACGAAGACACGCTCACGCACCAGGACGGTGATTTGCAAGATCGAACCGGGCGGAAGATCCGTTGCATCAATTGCCAGGGTGGCTTCTTCTTCAAGCGCCGGCAGGGGCGTTCCCAGTTCTTCTACGCTCGTCGGCAGGCTTTCGGGGGTTTCTGTTATTTCGGCCTGCGGGCTGGCAAGCAGCACGTCAGAAATGGAGGGCGCCTGCGCTTCTTCTTCGGCTTCCTGTGAAGAGATGATGCGGAGCGCGCCCCAGAATACCAGCGCGGTGATGCTGACGATCATCAGCGTTCCAAAGGCCAGGTCGGGGCTGAGCAGCCGCCGTATCCACAGCGGCCAGATCCAACGGCGGCGCTGACTTTGAATTGGGATGACCTGGCGCTCGGCGCGGCGGGCTTGCAGGCCTTCGGCAAAACGCAGCAGCATCGCATCCCCGTTCATATCCAGAAAGTTGGCGTAGGTGTTCAACAATCCGCGCGCCTGGACGGGGGAGGGCAGGCTCTCGAAGTCACCCTGCTCGATGATCAGCAGGTTGGCCTGGCGCACGCGCGTATGCCGCTCAATTTCTTCCAGGGTCAGGCCGAGCAGTTCCCGGCGTTGGCGAAGCGATAAACCCAATTGGCGAAAGATCAAATCTGACGGATGGGGCTCACTGATTTGATCCGTCTCGCTGGCGAACTCGCTGGTTTCTGTTTCGGGCAGTTTGATGGGTTCTGGTTGTGGTTCCGGCTCTGGTTCGGGTTCTGGCTGTGGGGCAGGCTCAGGTTCGGTTGCCGCTTGGGGAACTTGTGACTCGCCTGCCTGGACGGGGTTTAGGAGCGTGGCTACATCCAGCCCCAAAAACTCGGCATAGGCGCGCAAAAAACCGCGCGCCTGCACGGCAGATGGCATGCTCGAAAGATCGTCCGACTCCATGGCTTCGATGTAATAACTGCGAATCCTGGTAGCCTGCACAACCTGCGGAATGCTTAGTTTGCGGGCTTCACGCGCCGCGCGGAGTTTTTTGCCAAATGTGGACATAAATGCTTAAAAAAACATCACCGATGCCCCCTGTTTTGCCGGGTTGTATCGGTGATGTGGCACTGACTGGGGAAGGGTTAGCCCTCTGCGGGGGCTTCTTCGGTCGGGGCTTCTTCAACTGGAGCAGCTTCCACCGGGGCAGCTTCTTTCTTGCTTTCAACGGCGGGAGCAGCTTCTTCGAGCGGGTTGGCTTCGCCTTCGCGATAAGCGATCACTGGAATGGTGGGGATCATGTCCACCGTCAGGCGGATCGAGGCGGTGTGTTCGCCCAGTTCGCGCACCGATTGCAGATCGATTTGCTGGCGTTTGATTTCGATACCGGTTTTGGCCTTGATGGCATCGGCAACATCCTGGCTGGTGATCGAACCGTATAACTTGCCGGTTTCACCTGCTTTGACAGCAAAAGCCAGCTTGACGCCTTTCAAGACTTCGGCAACTGCGCTCATTTCGTGGTTGAGGGCGGCGCGACGCTTGGTTGCATCCTGTCGAATTCGATCCGACTGGCGCAGGGCGCCGGCGGTGGCGAGCAAAGCCATTCCCTGCGGGAGCAGGAAGTTGCGGCCATAACCATCGGCAACCTTTTTAATGTCACCGGCGCGGCCAAGCTTGTAAACATCTTTGATCAAAAGTACTTTCATTTTTTTTTCTAGCCCTTTCATGGCAAAAAAAATTAGAGCGAAGGGTACAACGCTCTTGGGGTTGTGATTTTACCAAAGGGTTCGCGGCCCGTCAATCACGGGTTTTGCGGCCCGACCATTCACCCATGTTTTTGTAATTGAAAACCAGTCAGTTTTTGGTACACTTATTATATACATGGAGAAAAAAATGGACGAGCGCAGAAAATTCCCCCGTAAGTACTTAATGGTTTACTCACGAGTCTTTGATCGTGAGAGTGGCAAAGTTCTTGGCTATCTCTCTGATATGAACCTGTCGGGTGCGATGATCATTAGCGACGACCCCATGGTTGAAGGCGTCGTTCTTTCATTGCGATTTGACCTGCCCGATCCGCCGCTTTTTTCCACCGATCGCCTGAACCTGCCAGCTCGTGTTGCCTGGTGCCAGCCTGATATCGACCCGGCCTTCTATAACATTGGCTTTCAGTTTGGCACCGTCACCGCCGAGCAGGCCAAGATCATTGGAGAAATGATCGAAGCTTATGAATTCCGGCGCGACATTCCCCTCTACCCGCCCTCTCCCAACTCTTTGATGGATGATTTCTAAGCCGCTGCTGCAACTTGCCCGACCCATTTTAGAATCCTACTGGGTTGTCCCTGGCCGGATTCTGGCGGGGGAATATCCAGCCACATCGTATAGCCCCGAACGCGCCCGTCAACGCATCGCCGCCTTGTTGCAAGACGGCTTCGACAGTTTCGTCGACCTGACCAGCCCTGCCGAAATTGTCTCTTATGAGCCGCTTCTTCAACAGGAATCCGCCGAACATGCTCTGCAAGCGCATTACCAGCGCTTCCCGATTGGCGATTATGGTTTGCCCAGCCCCGAACAAATGCAGGCCATCCTTGACTATCTTGACCAGGCCTACCGGCAAGGGCGCAAAACTTATCTGCATTGCCAGGGCGGCATAGGCCGTACCGGTACAGTCGTTGGCTGTTATCTCGTCCGGCAGGGTTTGAGCGGCCAGCAGGCCCTCGACCAATTGGCCGAATGGTGGCGCGGTGTGCCAAAATCGGCTCATTACCCACATTCTCCCGAAACCCACGAACAAGAAAATTTTGTGCGCAACTGGCGCGCGCACGGCGTATAATCGAGCCATGAACTGGCATGCCCGTTACCAACAACAAGCCCGCTGGACTGAAAACACGCGGGATTATTTATTTAAACGCGCCGGCTTGAACGCTGCCAAACGGGTTTTGGAAGTAGGCTGCGGTACCGGCGCGTTATGGGAGCATTTTTCGTTGCCCGCCGGCGCATCGGCTCACGGCCTCGACCTGAGCCTCGATTCCGTTGCGCAGGCGCGCCACAACGCCTCGGACTTGTCTGCCGTCAACGGCTTAGGCGAGTTTTTGCCGTATCCCGATGGCTGTTTCAACCTTGTGTTTTGCCACTACCTGTTGCTCTGGGCGCAAAAACCAGAGCAGATCCTGCGCGAAATGGCGCGAGTTACCCGCCCTGGCGGTGCGGTGCTGGCCCTGGCCGAACCCGACCACGCCGCTCGTATCGATCATCCGGCCGGGCTGCAAACTCTGGGGCGCTGGCAGGTCGAAGCGCTTGCCGCCCAGGGAGTCAACCCATACATGGGGCGACAACTGGCCGGGGCCTTCGCTGATGCGGGCATCCGGCTGGTCGAAAACGGGGTTATCGGCGGCGGGTGGAGCGCTCCGACCGTCGACGAAACGGATATGGAATGGGCTGTGCTCGAAGACGATTTGGCGGGCCGCGTCCAGGCCCGGGATATCCAAAAAATGAAAATGCTTGACCGGCAAGCCCGCTTGAGCGGGGAACGGGTGCTTTTTGTGCCGACATTCTATGCCTGGGGGCGGGTTTGAGAGTGGATGCGGTATAATCGTCGCATCATTTGGAGGCAGTTTTGGAAGAATTTACCACAGAGACATCTATCCCCGCCCCGGAAACCGAGCTTGAACCCCAAAAAGAAGACCGGACGGGCTGGTATCAACTTTTATACGATATTTTAGAAACAGTTCTTCTTTCGGCGGCGCTTTTTCTGGTGATCAATGCTCTGACAGCCCGGGTGCGGGTGGATGGCTATAGTATGTTGCCCACCCTCGAAGATGGGAATTTTGTACTGGTCAATCGGTTGGCGTATCGCTTCGGCGAACCGCAGCGTGGTGATATCATCGTTTTTCATTTCGATTTGACTCACCAGGATCTGATCAAACGCGTGGTTGGCCTGCCCGGCGACGAGGTGCGTGTCGAGAACGGTCTCGTTTATGTCAATGGGGTTGGATTGTCTGAAACGTACATTGCCGCAGTGCCCAATTACACTGGTACCTGGCTTGTTCCTTCGGGTAATCTTTTTGTATTGGGTGATAACCGTAACGATTCATCAGACTCACATTCGTGGGGTATGTTGCCCTTTGATAAAGTGGTTGGCAAGGCTGTATTGGTATACTGGCCGTTTGAACGTTGGACGATGTTGGATCATGTTGATTTGATTAAGGCGAGCCAATGATTGACTTACAAGATATTCTTGCTCAAACGGATGCTTTTTTGCAGGAATTGCCCCCTGCTCCTCCGGCGCTGGTTTTGCCTGCCGGGGCCGCGTTGGCCGGTTGGATCGATCATACTGCCTTGAAAGCCGAAACGACCGCCCAGCAGGTCATGAAGTTGTGCCAGGAAGCGCGTCAGCATAACTTTGCAACGGTTTGCGTTAACCCTGGTTATGTTCCGCTGGCGGCAGGCGTTTTGCGCGGCAGCGGGGTGGGGGTATGCTCGGTAATCTCTTTCCCGTTAGGGGCGCACTTGCCCTCGTTTAAGGCGGTCGAGGCCGGTATGGCTATCGAGGCGGGCGCAACCGAGATCGATATGGTGGTCAATATTGGTGCACTCAAAGCAGATGCGCTTGAACTGGTGTACGAGGATGTAAAAGCTGTGGTTGATGCCAGCCATGCCCATGATGTGCATGTTAAGGTTATTCTTGAGATGTGTTACCTGGATCAACGCCAGAAAATTGCCGGATGTTTGATCTCGAAGGCCGCCGGGGCCGATTTCGTCAAGACTTCGACCGGTTTTGGCCCATCAGGCGCAACTGTGGAAGATGTTGCCCTGATGCGGCGCGTGGTTGGGCCGCATGTAGGCGTCAAGGCTGCCGGGGGCATTCGCACCCTGGCCGATGCGCTGGCCATGATCCGGGCCGGGGCCAACCGCCTGGGCGCCAGTGCGGGCATTTCCATTTTGCAGGAGGCTGCCCAATGAGCGAAGAACCCCAGGGCGTTCGCCCCCCTTCTTTTACTTGTAACCACTGCCAGGCCGGGGTAATGAATTTGGAGTTTATTACCTACTTCACCTGGCTGGATGAAGAGCTTGTGACTGTGCCAAACTTCCCTGCCTGGGTTTGCGATGTGTGCGGCAAGCGTGAGTACGATGGCCGGGCAGTCAATTGGCTTTCGACGCTGCTCAGTCCGAATGCCGGGCATGCCATCCGCCGACCGCGCGCGCTTCGTCCCCGACCTCGCCGCCGCACCGACCACCTTGCGCCGCCTTCCGAATAGTGAGTTGCCATGAACATGGATACGCAGACCGGCACCAACCGCTTCGTCAATGCTGATTTTTTTACGCCGAGCTATCGCATCGTGGGTAAAATTTCCGTACCATCGACAGGTTTGATGGGCTTGTTGAATGATCCGCATAACTCGTTTGCGGAAATTCACGATGCGCGCCTGGCGCGCCTGCCCATGCCGACCAAGCTGGTGGATCACTACCAGTCAGTGCGTGTGGTCAAATCGCAATTATTTGCGGTCTGCCTGGCGCGGCGCGAGGATCTTGGTCCGCAGGCGATAACACGCGGCGGCTATGTGCGCGTGTCAGAATTTCCGATTCGGGTTACAACATCGATTTATGATCTGGCAGGGATTATCGAGTGGTCTGGCCGCTTTGATTTTTCAGTGATTATGTCTGAAGGAACGCGCGAATTTGTGCCAATGTACGATGCCTTGCTGACGGCGATCTTGATCCCGGCCTTGAAGGTCGATAGCCCGGCGATTTTGTTCAACCGCAAACATATCGATTTACTGGCGCTCAAAAGCCATCATGTTGACGAGCCATGAGTTTTGAAAATTAGTCTTAAAAATGCTTGACCGATGCAAAAGTGGGTGATAGAATACAGCCCGCTCGACAAAAAGGAATGCCCCCATCGTCTAGTGGACTAGGACGCAGCCCTTTCAAGGCTACGACCGGGGTTCGAATCCCCGTGGGGGCACCAACATAGATCCATCTCGAACCACATCGAATAGAAGTGGGTTCGAGATGTTTTCTTTTAATAAACAAAATTCCCCTCAGGTTTTAAACAACTTCATATCGGTTGAGACTGCTGTTGCGTACAGTGGTTACAGCCCACAATATCTTAGGCGTCTTCTCCGTAATTCCAAATTAGATGCCCTAAAGGTTGGCCAGGTATGGCTCATCAATAAAGATGGGCTTGATGCTTATTTGGCTGCAGTTTCTGCTACAACCGATCATCGTTTTGGTCCTAAGTAAGAATTTTAACAATACGGAGCAGAACATGATTGGAAAAGTTACATCAAGCAAAGGCCTGGATCCACGGGATATGCCACCAGGTACTCTCGTTATTATTTATGTTCGCAATTCTCCAGGGGATAACCAGACAATTGAGAGCCAGGAATCAGCGCTGGTGAACCTGTGTCATGAGCGCGGATGGAAAATTGTTCGAATTTTTAGAGATAGGTGGGAGTCCGGAAAAACAACAAACCGCGAGGGTTTCGAATATCTGGCCTATGTTACACGTCAGAAACCCCGAATAGCTCAGATGTTGATCATTTGGGACTTTTCGCGTTTTGGGCGGAATCAAGACACGCAAATGTTTTATAGCGCAGAGATGCGTTTGAATGGCTGGTTGATTTATTCGTATCGGGACGATGTTCCTTCTGGTTCTATGGGGCGGATATTTGAAGCGCTTATAGCGTGGAAAAATGAGCAGTTTCTAGTTGATCTTCGATTGAACACAATTCGAGGCCTCGCGTTTATAGCAGAACGTGGTTGCTTGCCTGTCGGTTTGGTTTGTAAAGGATATAGGGAAACTATCATTTCCCTCGGCAGTGTAGCTAGAGATGGTTCTGAGCGAATGGGGCGCAGGCCGGAAGTGGACCCGGATGTTGCGCCTCTGGTAGTGAGGGCCTTTGAAATGAAGGCTTTGGGTGCTCCTCAGAATGCAATAGCAAAAGCTACAGGATTATATAGTTCTAAATCCGGGTCATGGAATCATTTTTTCTCCAACCGTGCCTATGTAGGAGAATATGAGTTTCATGGGGAGATATTTACTAATGTTTATCCTGCCTTAATCTCACGAGAACTTTTTAAAACCGTTCAAGAAAAGATAATGCCAAAAGCAACCATTTTGCGGGCTCGAAAACTACATCCTCGGCGCCGAGGCTCTAGCTTTTTTTTGGCCAGCCAGTCGGTATGCAAATATTGCAACCATCCTATGGAAGGTAAAAGCGTGCATGGGCACCGTTATTATGTTTGTTCGTTACATAACGAAAAAAGTGAACACTGTCCGGATTCTGAGCTATTACCTGCTGATGACGCTGAACATGAAATTCTGAGGGTGCTTCTGGAACATATTGTACAGAAATCGTATTTAAATGATTTACTGCAGTGGACAAACTCATTTCTCAACTCTGGGTTGGATGAAATCTCCCTCCAATTAAGGGCCCTGGAGGATGAGTTCGTCACTGCTCAGAAACGGGCTAGGAAGATGGCGGTCGCATTTGGGAGTATGGACCAGCCTAGTAAATATGCAGAGCAAACTCTGCGCGATGCTGAAGCTCTGGCAAATCAGTTGGAGTCTCAAATTTTTGATTTGCATCAACAGATTTCGAAAAACCGGATTGAATTATCACCCGCCCAGATAGAGCCGCTGTCAACTAATTTTGTTGCGATGATCAATCATGGTGAGTATTTTGACCTTCGTGAAGTTATTGAACAATTATGTTCTCGGATCGTTATATCTAGCAATGAGATTGTTGTTGAAGTTCACTTTCCTGTCGGGGCAATCTAAATTATGAATTTCATTGTTACTTCTATACGGTTAGAGATAGATAATATCTCTTCGGAGCAGGATTTGCTCATCCACGAACGATTAATGCGCCCACAACAATCCGCCATGCGTATTGCATATAACCGGTTGCAAAATAAGTGGACAGAGCGTGAAATCTGGGGGGACTTGCGAGATAAATTTCCTTTCCTCACCGGGCGAAATGTTAATGATGCCATCACACAAGCCAAGGGAATTCTCGCCTCGCAGTTCGAATTGCTCCCAGTAGATACAGAAAAAACGAAACGGGCGCTGGGTAAATCTAAAAACGCGCAGATAACTAACAAATCTCGGCCCCTACATAAGAGAGTGAAATCCCTATACTTGAAGGTAAATCAGCTACAGGAACATCAGGCTAATGGAACAGTTCCTCCCGTTATTTTCGGTGGGCAACATGCTTGGAAAGATGTTGTACGCCGATTGTCGAGCGCGAGAGCACAGTGGCGGCATCGCCGTAGCAATCAATTTATTAGTCGGGGAGCCAAAAACAATCGCGGGAATGCGCACTGCCGGCTGGTGATCACCCAAGATAGTGAGCTCGAATTACACATCCGGGTTCCTGACAAAATCAAGAAAAAGAAATCGAAACAAACCACATCGGCAATTTGGTTGCAGTTCCCAATTAGCTACTCGAAACAGTTCGACACCCAATTACGTGACTTGGCAACACTGGGTGCAATCGGACAGGTTTCGTACACCGTGCGCGTTATCAGAATATCGCATCAAACGTATCGGGCTTTTATCACCTGTGATGAATTTGTTGAACATCGAGAATTTTCGACATTTGAAGCAATGCCAAATTGGGTCACAACTGCTTGCGGCATTGATCTGAACCTTGATCACATCGCCATTTGTATCACGGATCGCAATGGGCAGTTTAGGCGGTGGAATACAATCACGTACCCCAATCTGGGTGAACTTCCCCGCCCCAAATCCAAATGGATGATCGGTAATATTGCGCGTGATGCAGTCGATTGGGTAAAAAGCCACAATGCCGAAGCAATCGTGCTAGAGGATCTGAGCATTCGTCGCTCTTCTCAATCATCCCGGACCAATCGTCGCACGGTCCCATTTGCATATCGACAACTAGCTCAGGCCATCACGCGCCGCGCATTGCGTGATGGCCTGGCAGTAAAAACCATTAATCCAGCATACACATCCTGGATTGGTCGGGTGAAATTTGCTCCTATGTACGGGATCAGTGTACACGTTGCAGCCGCTTATGTGATTGGCCGACGTGGATTTGGCTTGGATGAACGCCTGCCCCAAAAACTGATCAATAGATTTCCCAAAATTATCGAAATTATCGATTATCTTGCCTATTCACCAGATATCGATACTGAGAAATTGCAGGAATGGCGTAACAGGCTCATGGATTGGAAAAAACATACTCCCAACGCTGGGCGACCATGGCTTTTGTGGGCAACCTTGCATGGGATTAAAAGAATTTCAAGCGAAGCCAGGAGCATCATCCTCGGATGAAGTACCTACGGAAGGAACCACCTGCTCTGTTAGCTTCGTAGCGCGGGTAACACCCGACCCGGTGCCGCGCCTGACAGCAGGTCAGGACACATTGCATCGGGATGGCAGTTGAGACGCTGTCCGCTAAACCGCTCGTCAAGGCGGGCGGTTGTACTGCGCAAAAATTTAGCGTATGTATCGATAGACCTTCATAGGTCGATACATACGCTAATCTCGATAACATTTTCTTCATGGAGGTTAGTTGTGTCTTTATTTATTGTAATGGACAATATTCCTGTATCCAAGGTTGTTTACAACAAAAAAACATCATTGTTTTCCTTCTCACCACGTCAAAAGATTGACACTAATCTGGTTGAAAACCTTAAAGCCAGCATCGGTGAGTTAGGTTTCTGGACCCCTGTGATATTAAATGCACAATATGAGGGCATTGCGGGAAATCACCGTTTTTTAGCATACCTTGAACACGCCAAGGAGACAGGGATTCCAGAACACCACCTGACCATCCCAGCAATCGTTATTGATTGCGATGAAGCCACTGCTGTTAGTGTCGCGCTTGCCGAAAACGAGGTGCGTGAAGATCTATTGCTCTTCGAAACCTTGCGCAGCCTGATGTTGGTTTCTCGCAAAAAACCGCAGGTATCCCAAAAGGTTTTTCGCACCGATAGAGAAACTCTTTTCCAATTGAATTTTTGGCAGCAGGAAATCAACAAAACTCCAGAGTTATTTCAAGTACGTCATCCGCTACAAAAACTACTTAACCGTGAATGGCTGGAACTACTCAGCAACCGCCTGGCTAATTACCCAGTATTGCACGAAAAATTTTTGGAGCAATTGCGCCATCCCACATGGGTACAGGCACGCTCACTCGCTGACTTTGATCGAGAAATCAGCCAGGCATTGATGGAGTACGGCATCCAATTCCAGCAAGGCGAAACCTGGAATCCCCAACCAACGGACAAGTGCCTTAACAATGCTGCCACTATGGAATCACTCCTCCAACATTTCCAGGCTGTCCCTACAGAGAACCCGGTCCCGGGAAATACGCTCGGTTTGTGCCCCCTGCTCCTGCTCCAGCCCACTTACCTGAAACAAGGCGCTGAGGGGTCCACGCAAGCCATCTTTATCCTTGATCGCCTCGATGCATTTTGTGTTGATCCAAAAGTTGCGAAAAAAACGAGCTGCTTCAGCAACCTTGAGCGGGAATGTGCAGAACAAACAGTGAATAAACTCATTAGTGAAGGCGTTCATGCCATTTTGCCGGAAAGGCTGATCGAGAAAATGCGCGCAGATGAATTTAGCTGGGCATGTCCAATCTTAAACGGCGATGCCTGCACACCACAAACTTGCCTGCACCGCGGAGCTGAAGTTCCCGCCTATGCTCTGGTAGTACATCCTAACGGTGAGCATACGATGATCTGCCTGCACGCGGAATGCGGTACCGAGGCGCAGACGGTTTTGATCGATTTGGAAGCTGAATCGGCAAAATTGGAGCAGCAGCGCCAGCTAAACGCATTGAATGAACTTCGTCGTGCTACAGTGGAACACACCCTGCTGGCATCTGAAGATCAAAATATCCAGTTGGATGCTCCAGGATTCATGGAAAAACTCGAGTCGATTTTGACCCCCCACTGGGACCTTACTACCATGGAGCACATAGTAATTGGCTGGCAGGCTGCCACACGCCAGTTGATCGCAAACCAACTTGGCCTTACGGATCTGAATTCCCCGGAAGTGATCCAAAAAATGAGCGCCGATTATGGCGCTCTGACAACCAATATTACACTTGAGAACACATCGCAACTATTTGGTTTGTTGCATGAGCGCTACTGCACCACATCAGAAGCCCGCCAGCGTTGGTTGGCGTGTGTGATTGCAGTGCGCGCATGGCGTGATGAAACGAATAACATTGAACGCATATCTGCAGCACAGGCCGCCATATAACATTAAGCTATTTACCTGTTATCAGAGATGAATGGTTGCTTTGGTTTGGTACATATATTGGCCGCCCTGGTGATCTTTATTTGATAAAACTTATAATGCGGTCATATTAGGCACTTATTGATCTTCTGCTTACTTATGCAAGGAAGTTGGGTTTGCTTCTATCACTTTAACGATGATCCGTGCTAGGATGTGGCCCAATGCTTCCCATGTAGATTCCATGGTCTTAAATTGAGAATCTGAAGCGGTAACGAGCACGATAGGGGGACATTCCAGGGGTTTACCGCGTACCATAATATGGATTTCCCCAAGATAGTGAACAGTGTAGCATAATTTATTCCTTGCTATATGCATTAGTCCGTTGACACTGAACTAGTAGCACTGTAAGATAGTAGCAGAAATCACCGCCTGGATGGTGATGTAATTAACAATGGCAGTAAATTGCGACCAACAATTTACTGCCCATGGCATACGCACTTTGGCATATACACTCAAGTATATATAGTGTAAGCATTCTCTTGATACTTGTCAAGTGGGTTTCGTGTGCCTTTACCTATTTTGCTGCATCGGAGAATGTTATGATCAAAGTCAAAGTGCCAGAACTGTTAAAAGCGCGGGGCATGAATGCCACTGACCTGATGCGCCATGGAAATATTGCTTACGCTACTGCGCTCAGACTCTCCAAAGGACAAGGCACATCGATCTCATATGATGTGTTGGAGAATTTGTGCAAGCTATTCAATGTAAACGTGAAGGATATTTTGGAGTATTGCGAAGAATAATCAAAAGAGGCAATAAAATTAAAAATTTCAGTATATACTAGCTGGTGCGTGTGCACTTTTCTGTTATTTTGCGTTTGTGTATCCCAATGCTCTAAACCCGGTTATCTCTTTATATTTTGCGGGAATTACCAATGACCGAACAACAAATCGAACAAAATCTAATCACGAAATTAGAAGAGCTCAAATACACCCACCGCCCGGACATTCATGACCGCGCCGCGCTGGAGCGAAATTTCCGCGAGAAGTTTGAGACGTTGAACCGCGTGCATCTCACCGATAACGAGTTCAAACGATTAAAGGATGAAATTGTTACGGCGGATGTGTATGCAGCCTCGCGTACCCTGCGCGAGCGCAATACCTTTGACCGCGAGGATGGCACGCCACTACACTATACGTTGGTCAATATCAAAGATTGGTGCAAGAACACCTTCGAGGTGGTCAATCAGTTACGCATCAATACCGAAAACAGCCATCACCGCTACGATGTGATTTTGCTCATTAACGGCGTGCCGGTGGTGCAAATCGAGTTGAAGACGCTGGGCATCAGTCCGCGACGCGCTATGCAGCAAATCGTGGATTACAAGAACGATCCCGGAAACGGTTACACCCATTCGCTTTTATGCTTCATGCAATTGTTCATTGTCAGCAACCGTACTGATACGCTGTACTTTGCCAATAACAACAATTCGCATTTTAGTTTCAATGCCGATGAGCGCTTTTTGCCGTTTTACCGTTTCGCAAGTGAAGATAATAAAAAAATCACCCAACTGGATAATTTTGCAGAAACGTTTTTGGCGAAATGTACTCTTGGAGAAATGATCAGCCGGTATATGGTGTTGGTTGCCAGCGAGCAAAAACTGCTGGTGATGCGGCCCTACCAAATCTATGCGGTCAAAGCCATTGTGGAGTGTATTCACCAGAACAGCGGAAACGGTTATATCTGGCATACCACTGGCAGCGGTAAAACGCTGACTTCGTTCAAAGCCTCCACACTACTAAAAGACAATCCCGACATTGAAAAATGCCTGTTTGTGGTGGACCGAAAAGACCTCGACCGCCAGACGCGCGAGGAATTCAACCGATTCCAAGAAGGCTGCGTAGAGGAAAATACTAACACGGCGACTCTGGTGCGGCGGCTCCTTTCGGACGATTATGCCAATAAGGTGATTGTTACTACAATCCAGAAACTTGGTTTAGCGCTTGACGAAAACAATAAGCGTAACTCTAAGGAAAAAAACAAGCCCAATTACAAGGAACAGCTTAAGCCCCTGAGCGATAAACGTATCGTTTTCATCTTCGATGAATGTCACCGCTCACAGTTTGGCGATAATCACAAGGCGATCAAGGAATTTTTCCCCAAAGCCCAGTTGTTTGGTTTTACCGGTACGCCTATCTTTAAGGAAAATGCGACCTACACCCAAATCGAGGGGACGCAGGCTTCCTACAAAACAACCGAAGACCTCTTCCAGAAGCAACTGCACGCCTATACCATTACGAACGCCATCGAAGATGATACTGTTTTGCGGTTCCATGTGGCTTACTTCAAGCCGCTAGGCGAGCATATTCCGCAGCCTGGCGAAGCGCTGACCAAGCAAGCCGTGATCGAAGCCATTTTAGAGAAGCACGATTCCGCTACCGCCGGGAGGAAATTCAACGCATTGCTGGCGACCTCTTCCATCAACGATGCGATTGAATATTACGGATTTTTCAAAAACATCCAGGCAAAAAAGCAGGCGAAGGATGAATCCTTCCAGAAACTGAATATTGCCTGTGTATTTTCACCTCCCGCTGAAGGTGATAACAAACAGGATGTGCAACAGATTCAGGAAGATTTGCCACAGGAACGAGTCGACATCAAGGTGGAGCCCGAGAAAAAGAAAGCCGCGCTGAAATCCATCATTGCGGACTATAACGCCGCGTATGGCACAAATCACAACATCAACGAATTCGACCAGTACTATCAGGATGTGCAAAAGCGCATCAAAGATCAGCAGTATCCCAACCGCGACTTGCCCCATGCCCAAAAAGCGGACTTGGTGATTGTGGTGGATATGCTCCTGACGGGCTTTGACTCCAAATACTTGAACACGCTGTATGTGGATAAAAATCTCAAACATCATGGCTTGATTCAGGCGTTTTCGCGCACGAACCGCGTCTTGAACGATTCCAAGCCGTATGGTAATGTGCTGGATTTTCGCCAACAGGGCGGCGCGGTGGACGAAGCGATTGGACTCTTCTCTGGCGAGTTCAAAGAGAAAGCCAAAGAAATCTGGCTGGTGGATGCCGCGCCAGTGGTGATTGACAGGCTGAAAGACGCGGTCAATAAATTAGATTTATTCATGCGGTCAGCAGGGTTGAAATTCGCGCCGGAGGATGTCCCCAACTTGAAGGGCGACGCCGCACGGGTTAACTTCATTGAGCGCTTCAAGGATGTGCAGCGCTTCAAAACGCAACTGGAGCAATACACCGACCTGACCGAAGAACATAAGGCAGTTATTACGCAGGTGCTGCCCGAAGAGCAATTGCAATCCTTTCGCGCGGCGTATTTGGAAACCGCGCAACGCCTGAAAGAGAAGCAAGATAAAGAGCAACAGAATCAGGATGTGCAGCAACTCGATTTTGAATTTGTGTTGTTTGCCTCCGCCGTGATTGATTATGACTACATCATGAAACTCATTGCTCGTTATACCGAAGGCAGGCCAGGCAAACAGGCCATGACCCGCGAGCAGTTGATCGGGCTGATCGCCTCCGATGCCAAATTCATGGACGAGCGCGAACACATCACCGCCTACATTGACACGCTGGAAGTGGGCAAGGCGCGCAGTGAGCAGGAGATTCGAGCAGGCTACGAAGCCTTCAAAGCCGAGCAGAACGCCCGCGAACTGAGTAGGATCGCGGAGAAGCACGGAGTAGACGCTGCCACCCTGAGCGCCTTTGTGGATGAAACCATCCAACGCATGATTTTCGATGGCGATCAATTAAGTGACCTGTTTGCCGCATTGGAACTGGGCTGGAAAGAACGCGCCGGACGCGAAAGTGACCTGATGAGCGACCTGATACCGCTCTTGAAGAAACTGGCGGTCGGGCGCGAGATTTCGGGATTGAGGGCGTATGAGCAATAAGAAAACAGAAGGCGCACTCACGCCCAAGTTGCGATTCCCAGAATTTCAAGACGATTGGGAACAATATTTTGGCAACCGGTTATTTAACCTAATTAATAACAAAGACCATGACTCTAGTCTACCTGTTTTAGCAATAACACAGGAACATGGAGCGATTCCACGCGATTTAATCGATTATCAAGTGTCTGTGACTGACAAGAGCATTGAAAGTTATAAAGTTGTTGAAGTAGGCGACTTTATTATTAGCCTTAGATCGTTTCAAGGCGGTATTGAGTATTCGAGATATAGAGGGATATGCAGCCCAGCCTATATTATTCTTCGCAAGAATACAGATGTTTCTGAGGCATACTTCAAATATTTTTTCAAGACCGAGAGATTTATTCAGCAACTCCAAAAGAATTTGGAAGGGTTGCGCGATGGAAAGATGGTCAGTTACCAGCAATTTTCAGAATTGCTATTACCCATGCCTTCCAAAGCCGAACAACAAAAAATCGCGGACTGCCTGACCTCGATCGATGAGTTGATTGCGGCAGAACGCGCACAACTTGACGCGCTCAAAGCCTATAAAAAAGGGCTGCTGCAAAATCTCTTCCCTGCCGAAGGCGAGTCCCTGCCCAGGTTGCGCTTCCCTGAGTTTCAGGATGCGGGGGCCTGGGAAATTCTCCCAATTGGAGTAAAAGTTGATTTACTAACAGGCTATCCGTTTGATGGTCTGGATATTTCTGAAAACCCTACAGGAATTAGATTACTTAGGGGAATAAATGTAACAGAAGGTCTAATTCGTCACAGCAAAGAAATTGACAGATATTATCCAGAAAGCCCGGATAAACTTGAAAAATATCGAATTCAAAAGAATGATTTAGTTATCGGGATGGATGGTTCAAAAGTTGGAAGGAATGCAGCAATCATTTCTGAATCCGATGGAGGGTCATTGCTTGTACAGCGTGTAGCACGATTAAGGTCTAACAGTGTTTCAACTATTCGATTTATATTTCAACAAGTCAACTCGAGTAAGTTTCATACCTATGTAGACAGAATCAATACTAGTTCTGGAATTCCTCATATTAGCAGCAAACAAATTAATGACTTCCAAATCTGTTTTCCATCTCTCGATGAACAACAAAAAATTGCCGAGTTCCTTACTTCCATCGATGAGCAAATCGCCGCGCAAAGTCAGCGGCTAGCGGCGCTCCATGTCCACAAGAAAGGGCTGCTTCAAGGGCTGTTTCCATCTGCTGGGGAGGTGAAGTAATGCCGAACGAACATCTTCAATCAATCGCAGGCGTCGCCCATACCATCAAGGATTTAGACAAAAAACTTATTCTGATCTATGGCTTCAACGGAGTGGGCAAAACGCAACTATCCGTTGCTTTCAAGGATGTAACGAAAGACCCAAATAACGGAAATCATACGGGTGTTTATTACAACGCATACAGCGAAGATCTGTTTTCTTGGGACAACGACGAAGAAAATGACGGTCAAAATATCCGCCTGATGATAAAACGAAGCACACTCAATCAATATCACTCATTACTCGACAAAGATAGCCTTCGCCAAAAATTATCCCTTTACAAGCCGAAATATGATTTTGCCTTGAAGTTTTACGATGATGTCGCGCTTGGCATTGAATCGGTTCAATTTTTTATGAATACCGAGGATGACACGGCAGCCGCCCCCACTGAATTCATAAAGGTTTCTCGTGGAGAAGAACGGATTTTTATCTGGTGCTTTTTCCTGGCGTTGTTTGAAGTGGAAGGCTGGACAAGTGAACGATCAGGTCACTTTTTTATTGACGACCCAGTTTCGAGTCTGGACGATCATAATATTTTTGTTACAGCGGCTTCTTTGATAAATTTGATTGATAACCATTTCAAAGACAGGAAGATTGTTATTACCACCCACCATATCGGTCTTTTTGCTATTCTTGCAGATTGGTTGGGAAAAGGCGAGAAGGCTGATTCTTATAAAAAAAGCACTCAGTTGCACATCCTAAAGCGTGAGGGAAATACCGTAAGTCTCTTAAGCCCTGCAAAGGATGTTTTTTTGTATCATTTGGAACTTCTACAAACATTAAAGACTGCAATTGATAACCAAGAACTCTACGCATACCACTTTGCTTTATTAAGGCAAGTCCTCGAAAATATCAGTTCTTTTCTGGGCGTGGGACGGGTTTCTTTTGTACTTGAGCAGATAGGCATCACCGATCCAGACGAAGTTAATCAAATTCTCAATACGCTTTCACATAAGACGGTCTTTCGTTACGAAGCCAAAGAATTGGTTGAAGATAACGTAAGGCTATTCAATCAAATTTTCAGCGCTCTAATGAGCAAATATAACTTTGTAATTCATTAGGATTACTATGACCAACGAACAACAAAAAGAATTAGGTAAAACCCTGTGGAGCATCGCCGATCAACTGCGCGGCGCGATGAACGCGGACGACTTCCGCGATTACATGCTCTCCTTTCTCTTTCTGCGTTATTTATCCGATCACTACGAAAGCGCCGCCAAACGCGAATTAGGGAAAGACTACCCGACTGAAAGCGAGATCGTAGCCGCCAAGGCACAAATCACCGCGCAAAGAGCGCAAGCGTCCGCGCCGCAGAAGGCAAAAGCGAAACAAACCGTAGACGCCCCGGAAGAGCCAACGGAACCCATTGTCACCGCGCTGCAACTTTGGTATGAGCGCAACCCGAATGACATTGTCCAATTTGAAAAGCAAATGCGCCGCAAGGTTCATTATGTTATCGAACCGCCCTATCTGTGGGGTAGCATCACCAATATGGCGCGCACGCAAAATGGCGAATTACTGCGTACGCTGGAAAAAGGTTTCAAGTACATCGAAAATCAATCCTTTGAAAGCACCTTCCAGGGGCTGTTCTCAGAAATCAACCTTAACTCTGAAAAACTCGGCAAAACCTACACAGATCGTAACGCCAAACTCTGCACCATCATTACCAAAATCGCAGCTGGTCTGGCAGATTTCTCCACCGATAGCGACACCCTCGGCGACGCCTATGAATACCTGATCGGGCAGTTTGCGGCAGGGTCAGGCAAAAAAGCAGGCGAGTTCTACACTCCCCAGCAAATTTCCGACATCCTGTCGGGCATTGTCATTCTGGACAGCCAGGACCCAAGCACGGGCCCCAAAAAGCGGCTCAACAGCGTCATGGATTTTGCCTGCGGCTCCGGCTCGCTCCTGCTCAACGTCCGCAACCGGCTCGGCAACAATGGCATTGGCAAAATCTACGGGCAGGAAAAGAACATCACCACCTACAACCTGGCGCGCATGAACATGCTCCTGCACGGCGTTAAAGATTCAGAGTTCGAGATTTTCCACGGCGATACCCTGCTCAACGAATGGGAAATGTTGCGCGAACTTAACCCCGCAAAACAAATGCGCTTCGACGCGGTGGTTGCCAATCCTCCGTTTAGTTACCGCTGGGAACCAACCGACGCCCTGGGCGAAGACATCCGCTTCAAAAATTACGGCCTCGCCCCCAAATCCGCCGCCGATTTTGCCTTTCTGCTACATGGCTTTCACTTCCTCGCGCAGGAAGGCACGATGGCAATCATCCTGCCGCATGGCGTCTTATTTCGCGGCGGCGCGGAAGAACGCATCCGCAAAAAACTCTTGAAAGACGGCCATATTGATACCATCATCGGCTTACCCGCCAATCTGTTCTATTCCACTGGCATCCCCGTCTGCATTTTGGTACTCAAAAAATGCAAAAAATTCGACGACGTGTTATTCATCAACGCCAGCGAACACTTTGAGAAAGACAAACGTCAAAACCGCCTGACGCCCGACCACATCAAAAAGATTCTCGATACCTATCAATTCCGCACGGAAGAAGTCCGCTATTCCGTGCGCGTGTCAATGGAAGAAATCGAAAAGAATAACTACAACCTGAATATTTCCCGCTATGTCAGCACATCGACAGAAGAAGATGAAATAGACCTGGCTGCCGTGCATCAAGAACTGCAAACGCTACAAGGCAAAATCAAATCTGCTAAAGAAAAGCATAATGCCTTCCTGAAAGAGCTTGGTTTGCCGCCTTTGCCTTGATCGTTGTCTGTAGATCATAGTGCCATTAAAGCCACTTGGCTGCTTTATGTGCTGGAAGATATCGCCCATCGGGTAAGTAAATGTGGTTATCTGGCATAACGCGGATGTTGTAATTCAAGCAGAGCCGATACATCAGGTTTTTGTACACCATTCCATGGATGAGCAGCTCTGGCAAAAAAGCTGGCTGAACTAACCGGGGCCAATTTGGTCCGGTTTTTTTTATGACAGGAGCGACAAAACTTGGGTCGCCAATTTCCAATAGTTCATGGATCAGGGTAGAGCCCGGCCTAGTGGAAAATTCTTCAAACTTGGTCAGCAAACTTATTAAATAGGTTCGGTCAAATTCTCCGGGATTCTCTTTTGAAAACTGTCCCAAAACATGCATTGCCGCAGACTTAACATCAATAGATGACGAAGTCTCAAATAGAAGCTTTACTTTTTCAATATGGTGGCGCTTTAGCAGGCCTGGGGGCAATAGCCAGAATGAATAAAGTGCCATCTGCTGGGTGGATTCTTCAACGTCAGATGTTAATTCCAGTAGTTTTTCAGTGATCTGGACATTTTTACATGCTGAAAACCGATCCATGTGTTCAATTGCGCTAATTGCAGCATCGCGAACCCACGGTACTTCATCCGATGCTAGTTTGACCAAACCCGGCAGGGCGTCTGCCGATCCAATAGAAGCTAAAGCGCGTGCAGCATTTTCCCGAACATCTGGCACAGGGTGGGTCAAAGCCGTTATAAGCAATTGCTCTGCTTCTGGATTTTTGATGTCGGCAATAGCACTGTGTACTTTTGTAACATCTAATGCCAAATCATTTTGGGATGCAAGTCTGATCAAAATTTCCAAGCATGAAGGTTTCCCGCAAAGAGTCAGTGCCTGGCAATATTCGGGCCACCACATTTCACTTTGTGATTCACCATTCAGGATTTGTTTTCCATACTTTAGCAATATATCAGTTGCAGGTTTATTCCCAATTCGTCCCAAACTAATGAATGCGTATTGATGGCCCGGACAATTGCTCTCAATGGATTGGGCAAGTAAATTAACAGAATCTACATCTGCAATATTGCCTAGCGCCTCGGCAAATGTTCCCACCCATAGCTTTTGATTAATCGCATATTCCAAATCATTCCTTACCGTAGGAGCGATTTCAGGCAATTGGAAAAGGGATAGGCCCTCTGTTGCGAACTCTCTTATCTGATAATTTTCATTTTGGAGCATCTTTACCAGAAAGGGAACTACATCCCAGCGTCTCATGTGAGATAGCACAAAGGCAGCATACTCTTGTATGCTTGCTGATGAACTGTCGTTATAGATTGCCCAGATTCGGCGCGGTATATCTGCTGCCGTACTTCTGCATAATTTTTCAAGCGCAACTGTTCTAAGCGTACTCATTTCTGGTTCTTTATTCTGGATTGTTAACAAGCCATTTGTTCCAAACAGCAAACGGATCCAATGCTCTGTATCGAGCAGTCCAACATCTTTGGCCAAAGATTGTAATGCGCTAAAACGCAAAGATGGGTTTATTTCATTGCCATCGGCAATTTCCCATAGAATATTACTGGCCTGTTGATGTTCCACCTGTCCCAAAACCCTGATGATGTGATGAATAGTATCCTCGTTGCGGTGGGGGGCTTGTGTGTCGTGGGTGGAGTCCTGACTACGCAACGAGTGCAAGAGCTCTTGAAGTATCTCCGTTGCTTTTTTACCCCCAATCTTTGCAATTGTATTCAAAATAACCAGATCCAACTCAGGGTTGAAAACAGCATGGCGGAGGATAGGTAAAGCATCTGGATTGGTTATCTGTCCGAATATTTTCTCAAAACTTTCTTTGGATTTTTTGCGCTCAACCAATAGAGTATCTATCGATTCGCTATTGCCAATTCTAGCCAAGGCATACAGGGCATGAGGGCGTAATGTTTGATCAGTCAAAAGTGATTTTAGATGAGCAACCGCATCTGGCGAAGTACTATTTTCTAAAGCATCAATACATTTGATTTGAATATTCCGGTGCGCTAATGTATCGTTTGCGATCGTGATTAAAGCCCTGGTAACTCCTTCACCTTTCTTGATGCCAAGAACGCTCAATATTGCGGAGGCTTTTCTTTCATCAGTGGCTGCTGATCTCAGCTCAGCAATAAGCCTTTCCTGTAGTGTGGATGAATCCCAGTGTGAAAGGATTCTTTGAACGCGTACCAATAATTGATATTCTTGCGGATAAACTAGCCAGTCTATGAGTTTATTTTGAACGTTTGAAACAACATCGAATTTATCTAAAATAGCGTGATCACCTTTGGCCAACAAAGCGAGAACATCCCCTGCCAATAAAAAGTTTAAGTCAAGCACGTCAGCTTGTTCAGTCTCGCAAATTATTTCTAGCATCGCTACTAATTTCGGGTAGGATTTTTCATGGGCGAGTTTTGACGCCATGCACCGAATTAAATCCGAACAGGCGGGGCTATTTTTCCAATCACGTATTTTCGATAACCACTCTGTTTCTTGTAATAGGGCTTCTGCTGCTAGTGCAGCTTGAAATATTGGATGAACGAATTCTTTATGTCCAGTTGTTGGATTTGTCCGAAAGATTCCCCCAGTAGAGATGTGATCAAAGATTTTTCTTTCACCCAACCCATAATTCTTTGCTATCCATTTGGCAATATCTGTGGCGCTAAATTCCCATTTTGCTGGGAACTCGGAGCCAATCGTGTAATTTGAGAGCGCCATATCCGATAATGCCACTCGCACAAAGCTTCTTTCTGCGTCAGATGTAATATCCTTTTTGAGCAAATGATTAATAGCAAGGTTGAGAAATTCCCAGAAACTTGGCGAATCATGGATTATTTCGTTGTTATTGATGATAGTCAAATAAACATCAAGCAGCATGGGGTTTGTTTGTATGATGGCTTCCCATGGAAATCCTGGCTTATAGCTATCGTCTGATATTTCCTTGAGTTCATACCAAGATTTAACGAAGTGATTTACCTCGTTGGGGGTGAGTTCGGTAATTTCAAAGCGCTCAACCCTGGAATTATATAGAGCGGGTTGCTGGCGGGAGAAAACCACAACATTTTTCCACCGAGACAGAATATCTACCAAGAGCTTTTCGGATGAGTTGGATTCATGCCAGTTGTCGATCAAAACCCAGGCAATACCAGAACTTAAATCATTATCCAAAGTCCTGAAATGTTGGGTAACGAATCCATCAACACCAGGGTAAAGCCCTGCATAATGTTGTTTTACTTTGTCTAGTGCTTGAAGTGCTGTCTCGCAGTTAACTAAATCTAGCCAATTTAGAATGAGTGGCAAATGTACCCGGATGTCGTTTTGCAGTAATTGCGATACTAATCGTTTTGCGATGAAAGTTTTACCGGTCCCGGCAGAGCCAGAAATGATGGCATGCACATTTTGTTTTGATAAAAGTGTTTCTGCCAAAATTTCCCCGGGTTTTGACTCATCTGGCCCTGCTTGGTTCGCGGGATGTTTAATTCTTGTGTGAATGAAATGCTTTTTATTTGGTTTGCTTTTTCCAGAGAAGAAATTAAATTCTTCAGCAAATTCACGACAATCAGCAAAATACCGGGATGTTATTTCTAATATTCCTTGTCGCTCTTCTACCGTTGAGATGGCAATTTCTGTGCTGGCTAGATGTTGTGAAAACTCCGGTTCAATATCATCTCGGTTTAGTCCATTTGCTGCAAACAATTCATAAACTTGCTGCCTATTTATGTATTGCGAGTTGAAAAAGCAGAACTGAGCAAAAGCGTTTAACCGTTGGGTGGTTATCGGGTTTTTTCTAAGCGTTTCCATCCACCCTTTTATGGTGCTGCCGGGAACATTAATGGCAGCACCTATTTTTTCTCTGGCTTCATAGATCCCCCAATTTTTTTGCAAACAAACAGCATCTACAAAGTAGCGAATTCGCTCCTGCAACTCAATAAAATTTGTAGTTTTTTCTACCATAGAAAAAAATTTTCCACCAGCATAGAAATGTTTATTGCGATTAAATGTGGATATCCACTTACGTACCATCGTCGATATACCAATTATAGGTGAACAATGCCTCGTTCAAAACGAAAACTTGCGGGCCATTCAAAACTGTACATCAAATGGGTTTTGCCCCCTGGTTACAGGAAGTTTCAAAAAAATCAACCTGTAAATCTCTTACATGAAATAGATGCGGAAATTAAAACTATGCTTGATGCCCTTGCTCAAAACGAAATCACTGCCGATCAAATCACGATCGATGATGTAAATCGCTTATTGGCGTTGGGACAATTGCTCTCGTCTGTATTGACACCTGAGGAAATTGAGGCCTTGCAGAAACGTTCTGTCAATTCATCCAATGATTCGCTCGATAGGAGTCAATAGGTAATCTTCATGTTTCTTGACCGCTGTTTAGGTACTCTGTAAGATTTGTAATTCAGGAGAATAAATTCGTGGCGCAGCAACACATTACGCCTGGTTGGGCAATCTATCTGAGAGTTAGCGATGAGGACAAACAAACCCCTGAACGCTCATTTGCCATGCAACGCCGGCGTATTCAGGACGATCTGATTTGCCATTCAGATATCCCCACATATAGAGAATATATTGATTTATTATCGGGGAGTAACCCTAATCGTAGAGATTACCAGGAACTATTGGCTGATGCCGAAGCCGGAAAATTTTCTCGTATCGCACTTTACCGAGCAGATCGCTTTGGACGTAATACAGTAGAAGGGTTGCAGGCTACCCAAAAACTGAATAGTTTGGGAATCCAGATTCGGGTTGCGAGTATGCCAAGTTTACGTCCCGAGGAGCCTGACGGATTTTTTATGTTTTTGATCCAAATGGGTATGGCCCAACGCGAGATCGAGGTTTTGGCGCAGCGGACTGGGGATGGTATGGAGGCTAAGCTGCGAGCAGGGGGCTGGGCTCACAAAGCCCCTGATGGCTATCTTAACAAAGAGCGGCTAGTTAGCAGTAATAAATATGATCGGTGGGTAGAAATTGATCCATCCTATCAACCTGTGCTGAAGGATGCTTGGGCTCTCCTAATCACTGAGCGTTTTACGCTTAAAGAAATTTGTGAGGAGTTGTCTCGTAAAGGGCACACACGTGCTAGCGGTCGTCCTTGGGCATGGAATGACCCGGAATCAGGTAAACGATGTACCGCTGACAACATTCTCCATAAAGTTTTCCACAACCCGTTTTACGCTGGGTGGGTTACATCAGAGCGTTTTGGAATAAAAATTGGGGAAATTCGAGGCAATTGGGAACCCATAGTGACAAATGAGCAGTTCCAACGTGGCCTGCACATATTGCATAAACATGATGGCGAAAAATCTCGGGAGAAGCGACACGTTTATTTGCTTCGGGACTTGTTGTGGGTTCAAAACAACGAGAAGGTATTAAAGCTTTATGTGTCAACCCCGTCCGGTAGATACCAAAGCTATTCATACTACATTTCACATGCAAAAATTAATGGTAAGTCTCTACATATTCAAACCAATGTAGTGGATGACCAAATTCCAGCTTGGCTTCATGGAATTGCTGTTGACCCTCAGCTGATCCCTGCTATTCGAAACATCTATAAATCTGATATCCAGAAAACTACTGCTGAGGATCAGGGTCGACAAATTATCGAATTGCGTAAACGTTTGTCGATGCTCAAGGATGAAGAAGCTCGCTTAGGGCGCCTATACATCACCGATAAAATTTCAGATGTAGCGTATAAACAACTACATTCAGAATGGCAAGAAAAACTTCGCAATGCCGAGCTTCAATTGGTGGAATTGGAACGTGAGCCATCCATCCATATTAACGATTTGGAAATGGCACTCATGCTACTAACAAAATTGGATGAGCTCTATCCACGCTTAGATGATAGGCAAAAATCAACTTTATTGCGAATTTTGGCTGCAAAAATCATAATCGATATTAATGGTCAGATTGTAGATCATGTACTAAACGCCCCGTTTTTATATTTGTGGTCTATCGCAGATAAAGTTTCACATCCCGGAATAAAGGAATTAGATAATCAAAATCCGGATAGTTTTATGAGCAATTTGCGTTTCGATCACAAAGAAAAAATTATGGAATTACCCCTTGATATCCCATAACTTTTATTGTACAGCAATGCACGCTGGTGGTTCGAAGCGCATCCGGTGAGGTATCTAGATTCTCAACATCAAACGGAATTGGCTGGGGTGCTGGTCAGGAGCACTTTTGAGTATAGAATCAAACTCTGAGTTTTGACAACAGTTTGCGTTGCTGGGTGCTAGGGCAGATGCTTTTATATTTTGCCCTTCCCATTTTTGTTGGGTGCTCAACAAGTTTTGTCTAATGGAGGCTTAGGTTTGAACACAACGGATGGATATAGCAAATATTCTTCCCTAATAGCTGAGATCATCATTAAATAAAACCATTGTGTTTGCCAATTGTAGCTTCCGTGACAGGCATGACATTCTAGAAAATATAAAAATCTGCTTTCGAGTTTCCGTGAGCTTTCATTTATGGGCTAAGCTCAGGTTCGTTACTTTCTTCTTTTGCTGGATCACTGACTTCAGTTGCGATTCGTAATAAAACTTCCTTTTCACCCGAGTCTGTTTCTAATTTCCTCTTGATTTCTTCGGCTTTTTTATGATATCGGTTAGTTAGATAACCAAAGATTAGCGATACTAGAAAGCTCATAATTGTAATGACTACGTAAATTGAAATTACTATATCTTCAGAATGATTTGATGTAGATGTTTTTGTTGCCAGAGACACGGCTAAACTTACTGCTGCTGAAATTCCCGTTCCTATGAAAAGTGTTGTAAAGCCTAACAATATATTAACATCACTTTGTAAATCAGCATATTTATACGCCAGATTTGCATCTACAAGCCTGATGTTTGGGCGAATGACCGACATCCTAGGCTCCAAACCGCTTGTTAAAGAGCTAGACCGAAGCTGTTCTATGGATCGGCGAGATGTTTCTGCTAAATCACGAATTTGTTTTTCAAGCGCTTCTATTTTTGTACTGTCAGCATCTAGGTTGCGAAGGGTCTCTAAATCGCCCGCAACATTACCAGCGATTGATTCAACTGTTTCTACAGCTGTGTCAGCCACTATAAAAGACTCTATTTTTTGATTGACGACTTGAAGGCGTTCTTCAATTTCTTGTCTTTTCAATAGGAGGTTAACGGGCGCATCTGAAACTTTCTCCATAGCTAATTGTTCTTCTATAATTTGTAGGGTTTTGCTTAACCTATCACGCTCGGACAAAAGTTGTTGTGTATCAATACTAATCTTGGGCATTAATTTATGCTCCCTGACTCATGAATTTATTTAGGCTACAAGTATAAGCCTGAAGGATTGATTAAAAAATCTCATCTAACCGACTTAAGGCAGAAATGATACCTGAATCATACTTAAAGCGAAACTCTGCATCCGTCATATGTTCTTTAATTATTTGCCTTTGACGAAATGGTATAGCACTGCCGCTTAATTCAAGATAACGCACAACTCCCTCAAAGAGAACCGAGAATGGGTGCACTGAAATACGAGCTCCATATGTTTCAAGCCGGATTGCCTCAGACAGAACATCCAAGGCTTCTAAGAATTTAGATTCTCGGCCCACATCCGATTTTTCCATTTTTAATAATAAAACTTTACCGAGAGTGGTGAGTGTAAAAGGGTGGTTTTCGATAGCGACAGCATGTCGAGCGTATTGGAGAGCGGTATCGATATCATTCTCTGAAACCAAAAGCGCTCTCTGTTCCCAATAGCGAGAATTCCATGCCCATGCACTTTGTATATTGTCATAAAGCTTCTCTGCAAATGAACCAAGAAAGGGACGTACAACCTTATCAGCATCTAAAACACGACTAGATAAGCGCGCCTCGGGAGTCCTGTTCCGTATGGCATTCCTATTTACATGTGGGGCAATTCCAATTGCCAACCCGCAAAACACATTAAACAAATATTCCGCAGTGTCTTTTTTTGAAGATCTCTGCAATGTTTTTAGCCCTACTACTGGGTGCAATGCCACGACAAAATCATTTTCCGTGGCATGTTGAGTCAAACGCAACGGCACATCTTTGGAAAACATACGTCTAATTGAACAATTCGGCCCCATTATTTTTTGAAGAAGGCTATACCTTACGCCTGCCCAATAACAGTATTGCGCTAATGCAACAGTCAAAAATGCCAAACGATCATCTTCATGGGCTTCAAGCCAAAGAGATTCAATAATTTCATCCAAGGGGCGGAAGTCATTCAGAATTCTACAGATAGCAATTGCAACCGGATCCTTTCTGATTTTCATAGCAAATTGATCCGGCTTTCGTAAAGCATCGCTATTGGCTATCAGACCATAACGCTGATACTGATTAATGAGTTGCTGGCACTCAGTTTGACTCAGATTCGAAAGGTAGTATGCTTTCACACCTACCTGGCTGAGAACAAGATCGATATAAGGCTTTCGGTAATTTCTTTCAGCTGCTAGTACTACAATTTTTTCAGCGACATTATCATCTTTCATTATTTCAAATATCTGATCCACATGATCAGCAAAACCATCTACAAGAATAAGAACTCGCTTTGCCTTCAAATTGGATAAGCACTTTATGGCTATATCTTTGTCTATTCGAGATAGCGTTTTTGTACTAAAAACAGGTATTCCAGCCATTGCAAAATCATGAGCTATCCTTCGAAGACTAGTAGATTTTCCCGTGCCTGGCTCGTCCAACACGATGATTATCTTTTCCATAATATCGTACGCAAAACATTTATCAACAATCTTTTTTAGTTTTGAGTTATCTTCACGCTCGATATCTATGTGTGTGTCTAGATCAGCCCACTCGGGACTGCGCCCATATAAAAATGGCACAGGTTTACTTGGAGTACTAATATTTTTGGGAGTTACTATTTCAAAATCGGAAAAAAACCTAAGCCATTCTGCATTTTTTGGCTGCACTTCAAAAAGACTGTCAACGTTTGGAATTATCAACTCGGAAATTGTTGGCGGGGTGGGAAATTGTGTTCTGAGCCATTGCATGAAATCCCCAAAAGTGGCTGTAACCAATATTAATCCAAATCGTTCGCAATCTTTTTTTGTGACAATAGTGGGGTAGGGTTCAACCAGGAGAGATGGACCCCTATCTCTGCGAGGGGTTGTAGCATTTCTTGTACTCAAATAATACTCAAGATCGCCTTCATTCAATGATGTACCAGAAATAATAAACGGCTCAGTTGCGAGTATCTCAGCTAACATATAAGTCCAGGGATTTAGTTCCCTCATTACGCGAGCATATTCAGTATGAGAAAATACAAATTCTTGATGTGGCTCTCCTACCCACCCATGAAGATGGATTGCCTGCAATTCATTGGCTTTGGGTGTTGGCTCAAGTGGATAATTATAATTAATAGGCTTGATGGATTGTTTTGCGATGGTTGATGAGCGATATAAATTTTCAATCACATCATCAACATTGAAAGTAAACAACCGCCGCCATATGTAGTGTGGAACGTTTTGTATTGATGTTCCGGGTACACACTTATTATAGGGCTTAACTATTTCTTGTTCTTTTTGTTGCGAGTTAAGCAAGGCATAGACGCGCTGTAAGGTAGTACTTTCTGGCGCATCTGTTATTTGGCATAAGTGTAGCCGCAATTTTTCGCTACTTCTGAGGAATTCTCCGTCTTCGTTTTTGCTGTCGAGTGACAGACCAGAACCAAGCAATAAATTGTAATTTCCCCGGAAGAGAGTATCTTGGAATGTGGTAAGAAGTTCTTCAGGTATCATACTTTCTCCTTAACTATACAAAAGTAACCAGTTAGAAAACTTTCTAGATTTTCCCACGATATAAGAATTGGGTAATAGCCGCACCTGATGATTTTTCCTTGGATAAATCATTAGGGAAATCCCAGTGAAGAGCTTCATAAAGTTTAAACCGATTAAGATCAAATACAGATCGAATTAAATCCCCTAATCTCTTAGCAGAACCTACCAAACTCAAATATGAAACAATAACTATAACGGTTGAAATTAAAACCGCCCACCAAGCCCAAATTGTCCAGATCAACATCAATATTCCCCAAATAATCAAGCGAACCTCTTCGTTTACTGCGGACCTAGCCGAAATGATCTCCTTTTGTGTATCTGATGTTAGCAACAACCATAATCTAGGCCACACAATGCTTGCTTCTAAGCCATATCTAATTCGAGGATACTCTTCAGCAGATTTCAAAATATTCCCTAACTGTGAAGGCATTAAATTGGCTTCTAATTTTGGAGTGATTGCTAACTCATTATCTAGTTTATTATATTCAGCAAGTTCATCACTACTAAGATTATCAAATTTCTGAGCCAATATTTGTAATCGATCTTTACTTGCTTGTGTTTTTTTAGCAACTTTTCTGATTAAATAACGGCTAACTCTCGCCAAACTTTGAGGCCAATACCCCTCGCATAATTTCAGAAATATTTGGGTAATTTGTTGAACAAGCCATCCCAAGACAGCAATGCCAAAAAACATACTGATAATAATCACAACACCCAATGTAGTATCTATTGCTTGAAGTTTTTGGATAAATAGAGTAATGCCATTTCGCCAGATCCAACTTAATAAACCTATGCCTAAAAAAGCTGAAGCTGGAAGAAGAAGATCGCTAATCCATTTTTCTGCTAAGCCCTCATAGAATTTTTCCCAAAACTTGTTCATGTCTTACCTCTTTTTCCAATTTGAATTGGCAGGTTTTAATTCGAGGTTATGTAACGGGCAAACGTAAGTATCCCCTTTAAATAAAAAATATTGTTTGTACAAACACCCTCTTTTGGGACATACCATTAAAGGGCCAGGTTCTATTGTTTGTTTCTCCCCAGGGAGAGGCTCGTATCCTTCTATTTTGAAATCTAACTCTGCCTTATGAACAGAAATGTATTTTTCTAAAATTACCCTTGCTGGCTCGTAGGTATTTATTTTGTTTAGTGCCAACGTAATAGCTCTTTCCCGACTTCTAGGCCCTTGAACACGCTTAAGATACTCCTTTAAGTTGAGGGCCAAAACCTGAGCTTCTTTGTCTTCTGACCAGTCAAGAAGCTCAAGCCGCAGTTTATGAACAGCATTAAATAGATCCAATTCTTGGGGGAGCGATTCCTTTTGCATTATTTCTCCTAAAATCTACAAACCAGAATAGTAGAAAGCAGCCCAAAAATAAGGCTTGGAAAAAGGGATTTCCGTATTCTTTTTACGCGATATTTCCCAATAAACGTGCCTCAGCGAAACATCTGTATCAACAAGGTTTTTATTTGAAAGCTCAGGAATAAATTGTTTAAGGAATTCCATAATATCTAATGTTGTGCTACACCTTAACCAAGTTTGTGCATTAGAAAATGCACAACGTAGCTCATAATTTTTTAACGCGCATAATTCATAAAATTTTGTTAACAGCAAAAAAGTGCTCAAACTATCAACCGCCCACATTGAGCTTATAACCGCCGAAACTCCGGCCTCAATAAAAGCAGTTGAAATAGATATAGCCTCATTATTCAAACTAGGATTGACTAACCCAACTTCACAAGACGATACGACAGCCAATCGTGTAATATCAAACTTCAAGGAGTTGATTTCTAAGATATTTAAAAACTGATTGTTTGCTAATTTTATTCCACTTTTTCTTGGAGAATCCAATGACAACAATCCATGGGCAGAAATATGGATAATGTTTGCAGAAGATAGTTTTTCTTTTATTTTTTTTAGAGAAGCTTCATTTCCCTTTAACCCTATATGTTTTTGGGGCTTCAGCAGGCCCAAAATCACACTAATTTCTTCTGTTGAATATGAGAGTGATCCATCAGGGTTGTCTATAGTAACTATTGTTTTCAAGGGCAATGGCATATGTTCTTGCGCATTATGAATTGTATAAGCGCTTGGCGCATATGTAAAATTAACTAAATCAGACACAAAGCCCTTAAATTCGCCATGGGTTTCTCCCATACTAGCAGCATGGAGGGGGAGCAAACCAATCAACCCTGTTGGTATTAATATTGCATCCGTAATTGCTATATTCTTCAGCGCCATTTGGATATCGGCCATTAATACCTGCCCAAGCCATTTTAAAGTGTGTTCAAGGACAGCGGACCAAATGTTAGTGATATCCTTTTCAACATCCTTGGATTTATTTTTTCTCCTGATAATGTTGCGCCACGTTAAGTAATTAACAAAATATCCCGCAGAAGGAAGTTTTGCTTTTAATTTTTCTTTCTGAGACTCGGATAGAACACCGGCAGAGTACATTGAAACTAATGAAAATATAAAACGCGTTTCGTCTTCCGTACCATCCATCAATAAGTTCATCAACGAATCTTGGGTTAAATTTTTTAACCAAATAGGCAATATTCTATCCGGTAAGACAATAAGTGCTAAGCCACCAAATTCAGTGGTTAGTACGTATATAAGTGGTAAGGTATTACTTGCTATCGCCTGAATATCTTTAGCGGGCAAACTGCTCATAAAATATTTGAAATTTGGCAATTCACGAATTTTAGCTAATAAAGTTTGAATTTCTTTATGTATTGCCTCTTGCGCTTCAATTTCATATTTAAAATCAGCACTACTAACGCCAACTTTTTCTATAGGTGATTGCAAATTTTGGATCCTGCCTAGCTTTTTTGTTGCTTTATCTAGTTGCAAAAATAAAGAGGATTCATCATCCTTGTTTGATGGTTTTGCATAAATAATGTTTTTATTATATTTATCGCGAAACAACCTCGTACGACTTTTTTCTATTATTTCTACTGCCTTATGAAGATTACCATTCTTAGCGTGAGAAAATGATGCATATTCATATAGATGCGCGTCTGTTTCGAGTTGGATTTCTTTACTACTTTCACTTATCGCATTTAAATAAATATATTCGTCTGCGTCTATGGCTAAATCATAATACTTAGTAGCAGAGTGCCAATCATTACTTTCCGAAAATAGCCTAGCAACTTTCGTAGCCAAACGCAAACAATCATTGGGATAATTACTTGGAGATAGGATTTCTAAACTATTTTTATAATGAAATAAACACTTTTCAATCAAGAGGTGTTTATCGGCATTTTCCTTCTCACTTAATTTTAAATAGCCTGTTCCTAGGTTTAAGCTAATTTTTGCCCAGGTAATGGGGGATACATCTTTTGAAAAATACTCAAGTAAACTTTCCAATAAATCAATAGATTGTTTAATATTATCGGAACTTTTATCTAAGTCAAAGTTCTCTGCTTTGTCTAACAAAAGTACCGCTAAATTCATTTGAGTTTCCGCCCATTTTTCTGGGTCTAATTCCTTTTTTCTTACACTTAATGCATTTGTCAGGTGGTTTATTGCGATATTGATGTTCTCGGCTTTCTGCCCGTTAATTCTTGCACGAAATGCAGTACCAAGATTATTTTGGCAGGCCGCCCACAAAATCGGGTTGTTTTCATAAGTAAGTACTTTAAGAGCCCATTGATAATGGTATATAGCCATATCAATATTATCAGCAGCATTTCCCTTTTGGCGTTTCCTATATACGGCCCCGAGATTCGCATGAATTTGGGCCCAAATGACGGAAGCTTGCTCGGATTTTAAATTATTTAGTATTATTTCATAATGTGCTATTGCCTTTTCAATACTATTTATGCGATTTAAAAAAGGACGATCTGCATAGGAGATTGCAATGCAACTTTGGATTTCTACCCATTTGAGAAGATAATCCTCTTTTATAAAAACTTTAAGAGCATTTCTATAATAATACATGGATTTTTCAATGTTTTCATTTTTTTCACCCGCTAAGCGATCAGAGTGTGCTAAACCCAATATATATTGCAACTCCGCCCACTCGGTTTTAAAACTTTTTTTCTTGAAAAACCTTAAGGCTTCTCTGCAATGAAAAATTGCCAATTCGTAATTTTCAAACTTATGACCGTGTAAGCGTTGGTAGTAAAGCATTGCTAGTTTTGAATTTATTTCTGCCTTGTTGGGTTTATCTTTTTTGTTAATGTATACTCTTAATACTTGCTCCAAATGTTCTATCGCTTTTTCAATGTTTTCAGCTTTGTTCATTTGCGAGCTCCGTGTATATGTTCCCTAAATTCTCGTGAATTTGTGTCCATTTATCAGGGTATTCTTGTTCAGTATAAGTGTGCAATGCTTGTTCCAAATACTCAGCAGCTCGTTCCAAATTTTCTATTTTTTTCCCATTTTCTCGATCGATATAAGCTCGTCCAAGATTAACTTTCGTATTAGCGGAATGTTCATCTAAAGTGTTTTTTGATATGCTAAGCGCTTGTTCAAAATAATGGATAGCTTTATCAATATTATTGGAGCGTTCATCCAATAGTCTTTGTGTATAAGCTACTCCTAGATTGTGCTGAATCATCGCCCATAATTGCGGATTTTGCTCTATGTTACATAGATTATCGGCTAGATTTAAATAATGTATAGAATCTTCAAGTTGTTGTTCTACTACTCCATTGCTCCACTCAAGATAGGCAAGTCCAATATCATGATAAAGCTCGGAACAGTTTGCAGAAATACCATGGGACTCAAAATAAATTAACGCTTTTTGAGAATGATCTATTACCTTCTTATATCTTTCTATAGCATCATCTCTATAAAAATCTTGGTAGATTTTTGCCAGATAATAATTAGCCTCTCCCCATTTATCTGGATAATTATCCACAGTAAAATATTCTAAGGCTTTATGGAAACATAAAATTGCCTGTTCTATGTTGTCTTTACTGTTTTTCAATTTAGCTAAATCAAAATATAACTCGGCTGTTGTAAAATAGAATTCAGGAATAATGTTTTCGGGAACTCCATCGCGTAACAATTCAACCGTAAGAATACAATTTCGGTGTACCATAATGCAATTCTCATAAACCAAAATCAAATCGCTGGTGTTTTTATCGTAAATTTCAGGATAGCTTGTTCGGGAAAGCAATTTCTGCGCGCACTTATAATGATAAATCGCCTTTAATTGTGCTTGTGCTATTGTGCCTATTTCCAGAGTAAAAGGGGTATGAATATAAGCATCTGCGATCATTCTATGAGTTGTAATGTATTTAAGGGGATATGTGTTTTCATTAAATGCTTCTAGTGCTTGAAGCCAATATTTTATCGGCGCTTCGTAATCTTGAATAATATTTTGGGCGAGAAGATGGTATAGAGATGATCCAATATTGCTGCTAGCCATTGCCCATTGCTGGGGATATTTTTCTTTTGTCCAGACTTCTTGGGTTTTAATGAAATAATTGATCGCTATCTCAAAATTTTCTATCACATCACCATCTTTTCTATTAACAAAAGTTACTCCGACTTCATTATTCAGTGATGCCCAAAGTAAAGGGTGCTTTTCACGTGTAACATGTTTCAATCCATAAGCACACAACGATATTCTTCTATCGATATCATTTACTGATTCTGGAAATGATAATTCCCCTAATATTGGGAGCAATATCTCTATGCTCTCGTCTAGCGTGCATGTAGTAGATATTGATGTACTAATAAAACTGGCTAAGAACACCTGCGATATAAAAATAACATTTTGAAACCACTTATCATCCCATCTACTTTCTAACTGTTTCTGAAACTGCTTCATCAAAAGGAATGTAATTTCCTCGTCAGTTTCTCCACCTCCGTCACTAGGTATCCGAAATATTATTGGAAATTCTTTGTTGGGACGGAAAACCAAGATAATACTATTTGTATTATTTTTAGTTCCACAGGTAGGGCAATGATAATCATTGATGCTTTCGTCCCCTATTTTTTCTAGAAGCTCTGGATGTTCTTCAGCATCAATTATTTGCCACTCATTTACAGAAACCTGTGCATTACACTTACTGCAAATCTCCACTTTAAGTTTCGAAAAAGAATTTGTCATCTTACCCTCATTATTTTCGTAAGTATAAGAAATTATAGCCCACATCCTGATGTGGTTGATAGGTAACACTGCAGTTACTTGACAAAACAACCGTCCCCTATTAAATTTGAGGTAAGTAATTCTAGTAGCCCTTGTTTCCCCTAATGTTAGGGAAGGGTGTGGTTCGGAACAGGTCTCCGTGGGGGCACTCACTAGAAATCCCGCTCAAACTGAGCGGGATTTTTTATTGAATCATCCAAGCTGTTGGCTGTATGGCGCGGTTTAGGCTTGTTCTTCCTGCGGTTTGATCTGCCTGAATTCGCAGCACGCGCCAGCCCGATACTGACATTTCCGTAAAATAAAGCGGTTTCCAGTTCCGGTTTTGGCCGGGGATGGAAACCGCTCAAAGATTTTGGTAACGGCTGATTTTTATTCCTGGATTTTCATCTTGTTTTCCAGCCAGCGGACCGCGCTGGAGAGGATCAGGGTCATCGAAAGATACAGGAAGGCAACCACGTTGAAGGTTTCAAGAAAACGGAAGGTCGAGGCGCGTCGCAGGCGTCCGAGCTGGGTCAGTTCGTTGACCGCCAAGACCGTCACAAGCGAAGAATCTTTGAGCAAGGAGATAAAATCGTTGCCCAGCGGGGGCAGAACACGGCGCACGGCCTGGGGCAGGATCACAAAACGCATGGCTTGCAGGTAGTTCATGCCAAGTGACTTGGCCGCTTCCATTTGGCCTTTGCTGATCGATTGGATGCCCGCGCGAAAAACTTCCCCTTCGTATGCGCCATAGCCGATCGCCAGGGCGACGATCGCGCGTACTTCCATCGGCCAGTCGCGGATGGAAACCGGGATACCGGCCCCGTTGAGAAGCTCTATCAAAACCGGCACGATCCCGAAGGCGATGTAGATGATCAGCACGATCAGCGGAATGCCGCGAATCATTTCAACATAAAGGGTTGAAAGGTTGAAGAAAAAGACATTTTTCGAAACGCGCGCCAGACCGGTTATCAGACCCAGGATCGTGGCGAACAAGAATGAGAGCAGGGTGATGCGCAGGGTAGTAGCGATACCGTCCAGCAGGTAAATGAAGGTCTCGCGGTAATCTGCTGAGCCGACGATCAGCATGGAAACAGCCAGCCCAAGGAAGGCCAGCGCGATTGCCCACCAGGGCCATTTGGATGCATCCACGCCGGGGAGCAGGCTGGGACGCTGGGGCATTTTATCGGTTGATTCCATTTTTCCTCCCGAAATCTGTACGAAAACGCGAGCCGGACGAGGAGACGATCCTCGTCCGGCCTGGTTTGGTTTTACTTTTTACTGGGACAGGCCCCATTTTTTGTTGAGTGCATCGAGGGTGCCATCGACCTTCATGGCTTCGAGGGCGGCGTTGAAGGGTCCCACCAGGTCTGAATCGGGCGGGAAGACAAAGGCCAACTGTTCGTCAGAAGTGATCTGGCCGGCGATCATCAGTTTGCCTTCGTTTTCGCCCATGTAGCCCGAAGCGGTGACGTTATCGACCACCACGGCATCGATATCACCGCTGATCAGGGCCAGCACAGCTGCACCGAAATCTTCAAAGGATTGGATGGTTTTGTCGGGGAAGGTTTCCTCGGCCACGATCGCGTTGGTTGTGCCGATCTGGGTACCGACCAAGGCTTTTGCGTCCGCTTTGAAAGCATCCAGGTCGCGGGTCTCGTTGGCACGGGTCAGCAGAACTTGACCAACTGTGACGTAGGGGATCGAGAAATCAACAGTTTCATCGCGCTCTGCGGTGAAGGTCACACCATCGGCCAACACGTCATATTCATTGGCGGCCATGGCTGGGAAGATACCATCCCAGGCGGCTTGTTTGAAATCGGCAACGCAGTTGATGCGTTTGCAAACTTCGGTCACGGCATCATAGTCCCAGCCAACGCCCTTGCCGGATGCTTCGTCGATGCTGTTGAAGGGCGGATAGGCATTCTCGACCGCGACGGTGATTGTTTTGCCGCCGAGATCGGGCAGCCCCGCCTGGGCAGCTCCACCGGTTTCGGCTGGGGCTGCGCTGCCGCCGCAGGCAGACAGTGCCATGCTCAATACAACCAACACACTTAAAAGCAAAAACAGTTTCTTCATTTTCTCTCTCCTTTGACTGGGTGCCACACTGGGTGGCTGTTTTACGATATTAACCTTATTGCAATTCAATCTAAAAGGCAAGCCGTAAGGCTCAATTTTTAGCATGTCTTTATGATTTTTATTCCTCATGCCGATGGTAAAATTGAAAGATCACATGAATGCCGACAGGAGCAACGATGGCCGCTATTTTTCCTTCCGCCGAATGGCTGACCGCCTTCAAAGATAAACTTAACAGCGATGAGCGTTACATGCAAATTGCCAAAAACTGGGAAGGTGATATGTACTTTATCATCGAGCCTGAAGACAAGCTCAGCGCGCAAATGGTGATGTATCTCGACCTGTGGCATGGTCAGTGCCGCGCCGTTGAAATTGTGGATGATATTGCCAAACACAGCCCGGCCTTTACGCTCAAAGCCGCCTACGGGAATTTTTCAGGGGTGCTGACCGGAAAGATTGATCCGATGCAGGCCATGCTGACCCGCAAATTGGATGTCAAAGGCAATATGGCGGTCATGATGCGAAATGTGCCGACCGTGCTCGATTTCGTGCGCTGCGCGCGTGAGATCACCAGCGAAATTTTGTAGCAATTAACCGCAAGTGCATTGCACCAGATTGTCGGAACCCGTTTTGTTGTAAAAACACGGGCTTGTCGAGTTCCGATTAAACCAGATGCAATGCACTTTTGATTCCTGCTGCATTCTTCATTTTGCCTTTTGAATTACGTAATCCACCATTTTTTCGGGGATGTTGATGCCGGTGGTGGCGATGCTGTTGCGAAATTCCATGGTGTGGTTAACTTCATTGATCGTGTAGCCGGTTTCTGTTTCAAAGACATCGATCGCCAGCAGGCCGCCGCCCATTGCCTGGGCAGTGCGATGGCAGATATCGTTTAGTTCGGGGGTCATCGGGCAGTTGGTTGCCACGCCACCGCGCGCGGTATTGGTGATCCAATTCTCTGATGAGCGATAAATGGCGCAAATCGGCTCCTCGCCGATCACAAAAACGCGGATGTCGCGGCCCGGTTTGTTGATGTATTCCTGGATGTAGAAAACCTGGTGGTTGACTCCCAGCGTCGATTTGTGTTCGATCAGCGATTCGGCCATCGAGCGGTTTTCGACTTTGGCGAGCAGCCGTCCCCACGAGCCGACCACCGGTTTGAGCACGCACGGATAGCCCATTGCTTCCACCGCCTGCAGGGCAGATTCCTCGTCGAAAGCCATAAAAACGCGCGGGGTGGGGATTCCCTCGCGGGTCAGAATTTGGCTGGTAACGTATTTGTCGCCGCAGCGTTCGGCCACTTCGGGGGTATTGACTACGGTCACGCCGTTGGCCTGATAGATCTTCGAGATGTAGATCCCGCGCGAGTAGGAGATCGAGCGCTCGAAGAGCACATCCACCTGTTCGGGGAGTTGGGCAATGTCGAAATAGTGGTCGCCATCGTTGATGCGCACCACTTCAACGCCGGGGCGTTTTTCCAGTTCATCGAGCAGGTGTTTTTCCTCGACGCGCAGGCGGGTGTATAAAAAGCCGACTTTAATCATAAGACCTCCAAATGCAGAATGATGAATGGTGAATGCAGAATATGGGCAGGGATGGTTGGGTTTTATTCTGCACTCTGCATTCTACAATCTGCATTTCACTTTCTCTGTCATTTCTGTTGTGGTTAATGTCCCGCCCAGATCGGGGGTGACCTGGCCTTCGGCGATGCAGGACTCGATGGCGCTGCGCAAACGGGCAGCGGATTCCGTTTCGCCGATGTGTTCCAGCATCATGGCTGTCGCCAAAAAGGTTGCGGTGGGGTTGGCTTTGCCTGTCCCGACCAGCGGCGGCGCAGAGCCGTGCACCGGTTCGAAGACCGAGGCTTGCGCGCCGATGTTGGCGGAGGCGGCTACGCCCAGCCCGCCGACGAACATACAGGCTTCGTCGCTCAGGATATCGCCGAAAAGGTTGGTGGTGACGATGATCTCAAACTGCTCCGGCGCGCGGACGAGTTCCATGGCGCAGGTATCGACCAGCATTTCGAGCATTTCGATCTCAGGGTATTCTTTGGCAACTTCCAGGGCCACGGCGCGGAATAGGCCGCAGGTTTGGCGCAGCACATTGGCTTTGTGAACCACGTGGACTTTGTTGCGTCCCGCCTGGCGCGCCAGATCGAAGGCTTTGCGGACGATTCTCTCCGAGCCTTTGCGGGTGATGATCCGCTCGGTGATGGCGCGGTTGCCGTCATCTTCGAGGCGCTCCACGCCGGAATACAATCCCTCGGTGTTTTCGCGGACGATCAGCATGTCGATGCCGGGGCGCGATGATGGGTGCGGAATGGAGCGGGTTGGCCGCAGGTTGGCGTAAAGATCCAGCTTTTGGCGCATGCGCACAACGGGAGAAAAATAGCCAGGGATGTTGGGCGGCGTCGTAACGGCCCCAAACAGCGCGGCGTGCGAGCTGCGGATGGCGTCGAGCGTGGAATCAGGCAGGGGCGTGCCGAGGCGCTCGTAGGCGCCGAATCCGATCTCAGCGCGGGTAAATTCAATATCCAGGGGCAGCGCGCATAAAACTTGCTCGGCAGCAGCGATCACTTCCGGGCCGATGCCGTCGCCGGGGAGAAGGGTGATTTTGTAGGTCATAATTGTTTTCCGGTAGGGGTGCAGCACTGCTGCGCCCTTACAATCATCAAGCCATTAGTTCCTGAATGTCGTGTTCTTTCAAGAAGTTGACGATTCCGCCCGCAGCGGCGATTTTGAGCACGAAATCGGGCAGGGGCTGGGCCTGAAAGCTCGCGCCGCTGGTCAGGTTGCGGATCTGGCCGGTCGCCAGGTCGACATCAACTTCGTCACCTTCGTTGATGCCCAAAACGGCTTCCGGGCATTCCAGGATCGGCAGCCCGATGTTGATGCAGTTGCGGAAGAAAATGCGCGCATACGAGGGGGCGATGATGCATTTGGCTTGCGAGCCTTTGATGGCGATCGGCGCATGTTCGCGCGACGAGCCGCAGCCAAAGTTCTGCCCGCCAACGATGATGTCGCCGGGTTTGACGTTTTTGGCGTACTCTGGCTTAACCTCGCAAAAAACGTTCTTGGCGAGTTCGAGCGGGTCGATGGTAATGTTAAAACGGCCGGGAATGATCTCGTCCGTGTTCATGTTTTCTGCAAAAGTCCAGGCTTTTCCCATGGGATTCTCCTTTTTCTAAACACGAAAGGCACTAAGAGGAGCTCAAAAAACCTTTGTGTACTTCGTGTCCGCTTGCCCCGTGCTTTTGGCGGGGTTGTGTTTAAAGATTTTCTAAGTAATCACGCGGATCTGTGATTCGACCGGTTAACGCTGTGGCCGCGGCAGTGGCCGGGCTGGCGAGGTAGATTTCCGAAAGCGGGCTGCCCATGCGTCCGATGAAGTTGCGGTTCATGGTGGTCAGGGCGCGTTCGCCGGCCGCCAAAATGCCGCCATGCCGCCCGATGCAGGCCCCGCAGCCGGTGCCGGTAACGGTGCAGCCGGCGTCCAGCAAAATTTCGAGCAGGCCGTTCTTCATCGCTTTTTTGTAAATGCGCTGGCTGGCCGGGGTGACGATGACACGCACCAACGGGTGGACGTGTTTGCCTTTAAGGATGTTCGCCACAATCTCCAGGTCTTCGTAGCGGGCGTTGGTGCAGGTGCCGATGTAAACCTCGTGCACTTCCAGCCCTTCGACTTGGTCGAGCGGTTTGACGTTGTCCACGTCTGGGTGGCAGGCCACCTGTGGGGTCAGGTCAGAAACGTTGATCGTGATCATCCGTTCGTAACGCGGATCGACCGGCCGGATTTGTTCGAACGGACCCTTGGCCGGGGTTTCGTTTTCGAGATAGTCGATCGTGACCTGGTCGGCGGCGATCAGGCCGCACTTTGCCCCGATTTCGGTCGACATGTTGGGGAAGATGATGCGCTCGTGCATCGGCAGGTTGTCGATGTACTCGCCGCCGAACTCGACCGAACGGTAGGTGCCGCCGTCCATGCCCATCATGCCGGCGATGTGGATCATGACATCCTTGGCGTAAACGCCCGGCTGAGTTTGCCCGCGCAGCTCGATGCGGATGGTTTCGGGCACTTTGAACCAGCATTTGCCCGTGACCCAGGCCACCGCAATTTCGGTCGAGCCCAGGCCCGCGCCGAATGCGCCCATTACGCCGTAGGTGTTGGAGTGCGAGTCTGCGCCGATGACGATCGCGCCGGGGGTGACGAATCCCTCTTCGAGCATGACCTGGTGACAGACGCCCTGCATGAACAGGTGCGGAAGTTCCTGCTCCTTCACAAAATCCAGGATCTTGCGATGGTTCTCGGCCGCCATTACGTTCGGGGCGGGGTAGGCGTGGTCGAGATGCAGCACGATCCGGTTTTTATCGTGGATTGGCTTGCCAATCTCGCGCAAGGCCTTGATCGCCAGCGGAGTGGTGTTGTCGTGGCTCATGATGTAATCCACGTCCAGCAGCAGGATCTCACCAGCGTGGACGGTTCTCCCGGCTTTACGGGAGAAAATCTCTTCGATTAAGGTACCCATAGAATCTCCTTTTGAATGCAGAAGTCAGAATGATGAATGCAGAATAAACCAGTGCAGAATTCAGAATGCAAAATGAAGAATAAGCCAATGCTGTCGCAGGTTTTTATTCTGCATTCTGCATTTTGCATTCATCATTTGTTCTTATTTCCCGTTATATTTTTTCAACACCATGCGCGTCTCGCTGCGTTTGACGCCTTGCACGGTGCGGATTTCCTCGATCAGGTTGTTGAGAGCCATCACATCTTCGACATCCACAAAGGCGCTCACGTCAAAATCGCCGGTGATCTCGTAGACATTTTTGACATTGGTAAATTCGCGCAGGCGGCGCACGACGGATGCGGTGTAAACGTGCGACTCGACCTCCAGCATGACCATCGCGTTGATCGTGTGCGGGATGACATCGATCTCTCGACCCGTCACCTGCTCGGCGATCTGGAGAATGTCGCTGTCGAAAAGCTGTTTGCGATCATCGCCCATGCTTTTGATGCGGGCCACGATCACCTCCAACTCTGCCGGGGTGACCTCGATCCCGTACTCGTCCAGGCGCGAAGCAACGGCGCTTTTGCCGGTGTACTTGTCGATCACGATTTTGCGCTCGCGGCCGAGCAGGGCCGGGTCAAAGGGTTCGTAGGTGCGCGGGTCTTTGAGAATACCGTTCGTGTGGACGCCGCTTTTGTGGCTGAAGGCGTTCTGCCCGGTGATCGGTTTGTTGGGCGCCAGGAAGAAGCCCGAGACTCGCTCCAGGTACGAAGCCAGTTCCATCAGCGGCGCAAGGTTGTATTTCTGGACCCCTTCCAGGTTGTGAAAAGCGACGATGGTTTCGGCCAGGTCGGGGATGCCGGTGCGTTCCCCCATCCCGTTGACGGTGGTGTGGATGCAGTTGGCGCCGCCGCGGATGCCGGCCATGCCGTTGGCCAGCGCCAGGCCATAGTCATCGTGGCAGTGCAGGTCGATCTGACAGGGCAGCAGCCGCTCGCGCAGCGCCGAAACGCGTTCGGCCATGGTGTGCGGCTGCATGATGCCCAGTGTGTCGGCAAAGCTGATCCGGTCGGCCCCGGCCTCGATCGCCATGTTGCAGACCGAGACCAGGAACTCGAACTCGGTGCGCGTGGCATCTTCGGGCGTGTAGCGGACTTTGAGTCCCAGCTCGCGGGCGTAGGCGATGTGCTCGCGGATAATATCCAGCGCCTGATCTTGTGTTTTGTGCAGTTTGCTGTCCAGGTGGATCTTGGATGTGGCGTAGAAAATTGCCACCCGGTCTGCGCCGCAGGCTTTGGCTTTGTCGATGCCGGAGCGCGCGGCGATCGAATGGGCGACAATTTCGGCTTTGAGCCCCAGCCCGGCAATCCGTTGGATGGCTTTGGCGACATTCGGCGAAACCGATGGGTCGCCGGCTTCGATCATTTCCACGCCGACCTGGTCGAGCAGTTTGGCGATCTCGATCTTTTCGTCGATCGTAAAGTTGACATACGGCGTTTGTTCGCCTTCACGCAGGGTGGTATCTAAAATTTCAAGCATAAGGCCTCCAAAAAATATTCACGACAGACCTGACAGGTTTCCAACGCACACTCACGGGCTCATTTCGAACATCGCAAGCTGTTTTGTTTGGGGCAGGTCACGGTGAAACCTGTCAGGTCTTGTGTTCGACAAAATAAAACGCGCCCTCCGGTTTTGGAGAGCGCGTCGGCATGACAGGCAGGTAGACTGAACTACAGCATTATTCTGCAAAATCCCTGTTTAACCGAAGACCGCCCACAAATCCGACAACCGAAGCTGCGAATGTGGGCCGGCGCTTAGCCTTGGCCTCCGTCATTGTGTAGACAGGTATCGTAAACATATTGGGCGGTATTCTACCAGCCGTGCGAAATGTGTCAACCTTTTTTTGCGAAAATTGCCTAAAAATTGTGTAAAGAAAAACTTTCTGTAAAAGTTTCGTAAAAGAAGACCGTTCCCAAAAAACTACCCTTGACTACACCACCTGGCGCGGCTATACTCGCGCGAATTATGAACAACAATTTTTCCAAGCGTCTGCCCCGTACCCGTCGTACCTACTTCTCCACTTGAAGGTCGGGCATTTTTTGTTGTTAGCGCAACGCGGGTAGTTGAAAGAACTCGTAAACCAAAGCCCTCCTTCACCAAGGAGGGCTTTTTCTATGCTTTTTATTCTCTTACACAGGAGTTTTCGTTATGCCAAAGAAACACGATGTCAAGAAGGTTGTTCTGGCTTATTCCGGCGGACTCGATACATCCGTCATTGTCCCGTGGCTCAAGGAAAACTATGGCTGTGAAGTCGTTTGCTTCTGCGCGGACGTTGGCCAGGCCGAAGAATTGGACGGCCTGGAAGAAAAGGCCCTCGCCAGCGGTGCCAGCCAGTATTTTGTGCGTGACCTGCGCGAGGAATTCGTGCGCGATTACGTTTTCCCGGTGCTCAAGGCCGGGGCGGTCTACGAGCGCAAATACTTGCTCGGCACCTCGATGGCCCGTCCGCAGATCGCCAAGCACATGGTCGATATTGCTCACGAAGTCGGTGCGGATGCCATCGCCCATGGCGCGACCGGCAAGGGCAACGATCAGGTGCGCTTCGAGCTGACCACGATGGCCCTCGACCCGCGCCTGAAGATCATCGCTCCCTGGCGCGAATGGGACATCCGCTCACGCGAAGATGCCATCAATTACGCCCAGGCTCACAACGTCCCGATCACTGCCACTCTCAAATCGATTTACAGCCGCGACCGCAACCTGTGGCACCTTTCGCACGAGGGTGGCTTGCTCGAAGACCCCTGGAACGAACCCGAAGAAGGTATGTTCCTGCTCAGCACTTCGCCTGAAAACGCGCCCGATGAAGCGGTTTATGTTGAGATCGAGTTTGAATCCGGCATCCCTGTTGCCGTCGATGGTCAGCGGCTTTCGCCGGCCCAACTGCTTTCGTACTTGAACAACATCGGCGGCGCGCATGGCATTGGCCGGGTCGATCTGGTCGAAGGCCGCCTGGTTGGGATGAAATCGCACGGCGTTTACGAAACTCCCGGCGGGACCATCCTGCTGGCGGCCCACCGCGATCTCGAATCGCTGGTGCTCGACAAGGAAACCATCGCCTATAAAGACACGGTTGCCTTGAAATATGCCGAACTGGTCTACAATGGCCTGTGGTTTGCCCCCCTGCGCGAGTCGCTGGCTGCTTTTGTCGACAGCACCCAAGGCCCCGTCACCGGAACCGTGCGTTTGAAACTTTACAAAGGCAACATCATCACCGCCGGGCGCAAGAGCAAATTCAGCCTGTACCGCGAAGATTTCGCCACTTTTGGCCAGGAAGATGTCTATGACCAGTCCGACGCCGAGGGCTTCATTCGCCTGTACGGCCTGTCGCTCAAAGTCCGCGCCTTGAACGGGCTGCCCGTTTCGGGTCTCGAAATGCCCCAACCCGATTATTCGCGCTTTAAACGGGATTAAATCCAATCTCACGCCAAGACGCAAAGTTCGCAAAGAAAATCAAAAAAACTTGGCGCTCTTTGCGGCTTTGCGTGAAAAGTTTTTGAAAGGATCACAAATGTCCCTCTGGAGCGGCCGTTTTAGCGGCAAACTCGACCCCCAAGCCTGGCTGTTGAACGCCTCGCTGCCCTTCGACCAGCGTATGGCCGAACAGGATGTGCGCGGCAGCATGGCCTGGGCCAAAGCCATCGAAGCCGCCGGCGTTTTGACTGCTGCGGAAAGCGCCGAACTGTGCGCCGGGCTTGAGAAAGTTCTGGCTGAGTTTCAACAGGGCGCGTTTGTCTTCCAGGAAGAAGACGAAGATATTCACACCGCTGTGGAGCGCCGCCTGAAAGAATTGGTTGGCGCGGTCGGCGGCAAACTGCACACCGGGCGCAGCCGCAACGACCAGGTTGCCACCGATTTTCGGTTGTGGATGCTTGACCACCTGCCGGTTCTGAAAAGTGCCCTGCGCGATCTGCAAAGCGCCCTCGTCGAGCGCGCCGAAGCCGATTTTGGGCTGCTGATGCCTGGCTACACCCACCTCCAGCGCGCCCAGCCGATCTTGCTCTCGCACTGGTGGCTCTCCCATTTTTGGGCCCTGCAGCGCGATGTCGAGCGCCTGGCGGATTTATCGAAACGGGTCGCCGTGCTGCCGCTCGGGTGCGGAGCCCTGGCCGGTACGCCCTTCAACATTGACCGGGATAAACTGGCCGCCGCGTTGGGGTTTCTCAGCCCCAGCCCCAACAGCCTGGACGCCGTCTCTGACCGCGATTTCGCCGCTGAATTTTTGTTCGTAACAGCGATGAGCGGCACGCACCTGAGCCGCTTCTCTGAAAACATGGTCCTGTTCACGACCGCCGAGTTTGGCTTCTTCGAGCTTTCAGATGCCTATTCGACCGGCTCGAGCCTGATGCCGCAAAAGAAAAACCCGGACATGTTCGAACTCGGGCGCGGCAAAGCCGGGACCTTGCTTGGCCTGCTGACCGGGCTGATGGCAACCCTCAAGGGCCTGCCCTCGACCTACGACAAAGACTTGCAGGAAGACAAACCCGCCGTTTTCGCGGCTTTTGACACCCTGACGGTGTTACTACCCGTGCTGGCAAACGCCATCCGCACCTTGAAAGTCAACCCGCAGCGGATGCGGGCCGGACTCGACCCGGCCATGCTGGCCACCGACCTGGCAGATTACCTGGTCGAGAAGAACGTCCCGTTTCGCGAGGCCCATTCCGCCGCCGGGAAGGCCGTCGCAGCGGCTGCCGAACTCGGGACGAGTATCGAAGCCCTCAGCCTGGAGACCTACCAGTCCCTGCACCCAGGCTTCGGGTCGGACGTTTACTCCGTCTTCGATGCGGAAAAAAGCGTCAGCCGCCGCAAATCGTTTGGCGGCACCGCGCCCGAGGCGGTCAAAGTCCAGATAGAAAAAGCAAAGAAAGTGATTAGAGAGTAGAGAGCAGAGAATATATTGCTGTCTCACGCCACATCTCTTACTTACTAATCTCCAGTCATCTAATTATCTAATCATCTAATCCCCAAGGAGAAACCCATGAACGCCTCTTGCCCTGAATGTGAAGCTGTTGTGACCCTGGCTGCCAATGCCGAAGTTAACGAGATCATCGTCTGCCCCGATTGCGGTGTGGATCTTGAGATCATCGCCCTGAACCCCGCCAAGCTGGAGCTTGCTCCCATGGAAGAAGAAGACTGGGGCGAATAATGACACGCTTGCGGATTGGCGTCCTTTTTTCGCGCGTGCGGGTTGAAGAGAAGTGGATCTTCGCCGCTCTCGAAGCGCGCGGCATCGATTATGACCGGCTGGATGATAGAAAAATCCAGTTCAATCTGGATGATCCTTCGCCCTGGCGGCAGTATGACGCCATTCTGGAGCGCAGCATCAGTTATACATCTGGCCTGAATGCCCTGCGGATCTTAAATGCCTGGGGCATCCCGACCGTCAACACGGCGCGGGTCTCCGAGACCTGCGGCGACAAGCTGGCGACGAGCGCGGCGCTGGCCCAGGCCGGCCTGCCCCAGCCTGAGACGCACATCGCTTTTTCGCCTGAAGCGGCGATTGAGACGATCGAAAAAATGGGGTATCCGGTTGTTCTCAAGCCGGTCGTCGGCTCGTGGGGCCGTTTGCTGGCCAAGATCAACGACCGCGATGCCGCCGAAGCCGTGCTGGAACACAAGGACATGCTCGGCTCGGTGCAGCACTCGGTTTATTACATCCAGGAATACATCCGCAAGCCTGGGCGCGATATCCGCGCCTTTGTGGCCGGCGACCGGACCGTGACGGCGATCTATCGCCGCTCGGAGCACTGGATCACCAACACCGCCCGCGGCGGCGAAGGCGAGATCTGCCCCCTGACCCCTGAACTGGATGAGTTGTGCGTGCGCGCGGCCCAGGCCGTCGGCGGGGGCGTGCTGGCCGTGGACATACTCGAACACCCCGACCGGGGCTATCTGATCAACGAAATCAATCATACGATGGAGTTTCACTCACTGATGCCGACCACCGGCATCGACATCCCTGGCATGATTGTCGACTTCACCGCCGACGTGGCGCGAGGAAAGGTTACCGTCCTATGATCCGAGCAGGAATTATCGGCGGGTCGGGCTATGCGGGCGGGGAACTGATCCGCTTGTTGAATGCCCACCCGCAAGTTGAAATCGTCTTTGCCACTTCACGCGCCAAAATGGGTGAATATATCTATCAATCACACCCCAACCTGCGCAAACAGATCAACCTGACCTTTGTTTCGCCTGAAGAGATCAGCGAGGTGGATGTTCTGTTCCTGGCCACGCCGCACGGACAAGCCCAGAAGGAAATTGAGAAGTATGCCGCGCTGGCCGGCAAGATCGTCGACCTTTCGGCAGATTTCCGCTTAAAAGACCCGGCGGCCTACAAAAAATGGTACGGCGAAGATCATAAAGCCCCCGAATGGCTGGGGAAATTCGTTTACGGCCTGCCCGAAATCCACCGCGAGGAACTTAAAACGGCAACCTATGCCAGCGGAGTTGGCTGCAATGCCACCGCCACCAACCTGGCGCTGCTGCCGCTGGTCAAGGCCGGGCTGATCGATCTGCAACAAAATATCTTTGTCGAGATTAAGGTCGGCTCTTCAGAGGGCGGCGCGGAGGGCAACCCCGGTTCACACCACCCCGAACGCAGCAATGTGATCCGCACTTTTTCGGCCTATGGGCATCGCCACACAGCCGAAGTGATCCAAGAGCTCGGGCTGGTCAATGCCACCTTGACGATGACCTCGGTCGACCTGGTGCGCGGCGCGCTGGCAACGGCGCATGCCTTCGTCAAGCCGGGTGTAACGCCCAAGGAACTCTGGAAAGCCTACCGCGCCCTGAGCAACGAAAACCCGTTTATCCGGGTTGTCAAAGAGCAGCGCGGAGTCTACCGCGTGCCTGAGCCGAAGATCCTGGCTGGCTCGAATTACGCCGATATCAGCTTCGACCTCGACATGGACAACCACCACGTGGTTACCATCTGCGCCATCGACAACCTGATGAAGGGCGCAGCCGGTTCTGCCGTACAGTGCATGAACCTGATGTTCGGCCTCGAGGAAACCCTCGGCCTGGAATTCTCCGGATTGCACCCCATCTAAAATGCAGAATTAAGAATGCAGAGTGCAGAATAAAACCATTTTTAATTTATGGTGATCTGTTTTTCTGCACTTTGCTTTTCATTCTTCATTCATCATTCTGCATTCTGAATTGAGATCTTATGAATTCTTCCATAACTGTTGTAAAACTCGGCGGCACCGAGGGCGTGGATTTTTCTGCGATCTGTCAGGACGCTGCCAAACTACTCGCCGAAGGTCAGCGCCTGGTGCTGGTGCATGGCGGCTCGGCGGAGGCGAATGCCCTCGGCGAAGCGCTCGGCACCCCGCCCCATTTCATCACATCCCCTTCGGGCTATACCTCGCGCTACACCGACCGGGGCACGCTCGAAGTCTTTTGCATGGCGGTCAACGGCAAGGTCAATACCCTGCTGGTTGAGCAGCTCCAAAAGCTGGGCGTCAACGCCCTCGGCCTGAGCGGCCTGGACGGCAGGCTGCTGCTTGCCAACCGCAAGGAATCGATCCAGTCCATCGAGAACGGCAAGCGCAAGATCATCCGCGACGATTACACCGGCAAGATCGAATCGGTCAATGCCGGGCTGCTCAATCTGCTGCTGGATGCTGGTTACTTGCCGGTGGTTGCTCCGGTAGCGTGTAGTCAGAATGGTGAAGCTCTCAACGTTGATGCCGACCGCGCCGCTGCGATGGTGGCGGGTGCGCTCAAGGCTGAAGCCTTGTTGCTGCTGACAGCTGTTCCCGGTTTGATGCGCAAATTCCCCGATGAAAGCACCCTGATCAAGAACCTGCCGCAGTCCAAGCTCGATGAAGCCATCCAGTTCGCCGAAGGCCGCATGAAGAAGAAAGTCCTCGGCGCGCAGGAAGCCCTGCAGGGCGGCGTCAAACGCGTCATCATCGCTGATGGCCGGGTCGCGAATCCCATCTCGAATGCGCTGGCGGGCAACGGGACCGTGATGGAGTAAATTCACAAGTCCTGAGTGGAGGCCCTGAGTGAAACGAAGGGGCGCAGTCGAAGGACGCTTTTATTGAAAATAATTGTTTGCTAGTTAAACCGTCCTTCGACTGCGGGTCTCGATACAGGTTTCGCTGGCTTCGCCGCGAAACCTTACTCGACCCTCCGCTCAGGACTTGTCATTTTTAGGAGTTTTTATGAATATCATTGAAATCGAATCCAAACACACCTCCGGCCTGTACGGCAAACAACCGATCATCTTTGTCCGCGGACAGGGCGCCTCGCTCTTTGACATCGACGGCATCGAGTATATCGACTGTAACTCCGGGCACGGCGTTGCCAACCTCGGTCACGCCCACCCCAAAGTGGCTGCCGCGATCGCCGACCAGGCTACCAAGCTGATCACCCTGTTCGAAACCTTCTACAACGACCAGCGCGCCGCCCTGATGGACAAAATGGGCAACCTCGTGCCGGGCCTCGACCGGGTCTTCTTCTGCAACTCCGGCACCGAGTCGAACGAAGCCGCCATCAAATTTGCGCGGCTCTCCACCGGGCGCAGCCAGATCGTGGCCGCCATGCGCGGCTTCCACGGCCGCACCCTGGGTGCGCTTTCGGCCACCCACAACAAAAAATACCGCGAAGGCTTCGAGCCGCTCGTGCCGGGCTTCAGCCACGTTCCGTTTAACAACATCGAAGCCCTCGAAAAGGCCATCACCGAGGAAACCGCCGCTTTCCTGGTTGAAGTTGTCCAGGGCGAGGGCGGCGTTTACCCGGCGGATGTGGCCTACATGCAGGCCGCCCGCCGGATCTGTGACGAAAAGGGTGCTTTGCTGATCGTGGATGAAGTCCAGAGCGGATTCGGACGCACCGGCAAGCTGTTCGCCGTTCAACATACCGGAGTCCAGCCTGATATGTTGTGCTGCGCGAAGTCGCTGGCGGGCGGGGTGCCGATGGGCGCGGTTTTGTTTGCGCCGACGGTCAAAAACCTGGCCCCCGGCGCGCACGGCTCGACCTTTGGCGGCAATCCGCTCTCGTGCGCCGCTGCCGTCGCCGCGCTGACCGCCATGGAGGAGGAAGACCTGCCCGGTCAGGCCGCCGCCAAGGGCGAATATTTAATGAAGAAACTACGCGAACTCGATGCCCCCCTGATCCGCGAAGTGCGCGGACTGGGCCTGATGATCGGGATCGAATTGAAGCAAAAAGTCATGCCCTACATCCGCGCTCTGCAAGATAAGAAAATCCTGGCCCTGAACGCCGGGCTGACCACCATTCGCTTGCTGCCGCCGCTGGTCATCACTTACGAACAACTCGACCGGGTGGTCGAGGCGATTGGCGAGGTGCTCAACAATGACAGCGCCGCTGAGTAGCGTCCCGGAAACCCTGCTCGGGCTGGTGACGCATTTCAGCCCCTCCGGCGCAGAACGTGCGGCGGTGGACTGGCTCGTGGAGCGTATGCACTCCCTTGGCGCAGGCAAAGCCTTCCGCGACGAGGCGGGCAACGCTGTTGGTTTATGGGGCAGCGGTCCGAAGCAAATCATCCTGCTCGGGCACATCGACACCGTTCCCGGCCAGATCGAACTGCGCGTCGAAGATGGGAAATTCTACGGGCGCGGCTCGGTCGACGCCAAGGGTCCGCTGGCCTGTTTCGTCGATGGCGCGGCTTCGGTTGGGTTGGTCGAGGGCTGGCAAATTGTGGTGATCGGGGCGGTTGGCGAGGAAACCGATTCAGACGGGGCGCGTTTTTTGGTGGATAAATATCGCCCGGACTTCCTGGTGGTTGGCGAACCCAACCGCTGGGACAGGATGGCGCTTGGCTACAAGGGTTCGGCCTGGGCGAATGTCACCGTCCGCGCCGAACAGTTCCATACTGCCCATGCCGGGGCCTCGGCATGCGAAACGGCCGTCGAAACCTGGCTGGCGGTCAAGGCTTTTGGCGATTCCTTCAATCAAGGCCGCCAGAAGGTTTTTGACCAGCTTTTGCTCAGTTTGCGCGGCATGGACTCGGGCAGCGACGGCCTGGAGCAGTGGGCGCGCCTGAGCATCGGTGCGCGTCTGCCGGTCGACCTGCCCCCGCATGCCTGGTACGAGAAGTTAAACGAGACCCTAAAGGTTTCTGAAACCTTCAGGGTCTTGGTCGAGCCGGTCGGATACCCGATCCCGGCCTGGGCCTGCGAGAAAAATTCAGCCCTGGTGCGCGCTTTCCTGAACGGGATCCGCGCCACGGGCGGCACACCCGGATTCGTCTACAAAACCGGAACCGCCGATCTGAACATCGTCGCCCCGGTCTGGCAGTGCCCGGCCCTGGTCTACGGCCCCGGCGACTCGGCTCTCGACCACACGCCGAACGAGCATATTGATCTGGCGGAGTACGCGAAAGCGGTGGGGGTCCTGGCGGCTGCGCTGAAACATCTTACACAGACCTGACAGGTCTCATTAGAACTCAGTCCGTCACAACCCTTGCGTAGGCGTGAGCTTTGGTACTCAAGGGTTCTCCGGAGACCTGTCAGGTCTTAATCTTCATCATCCCAATCTTCCAACGGCTGAATTTCCTGATGGATGCGGATGAAATCATCCTGGCTTCCAAACAAATCCATCATTCTGTTTCTCTGCAAACGAGTTGGGGCGTTCGAAATCAAGTGGGGATAGGATGAATAATCCCAATCACGAAAATCTTCGATAAATTTGTGCTTTTGTGGGTTTTGGTGGATGTAGACTACGAGTCGGATAAGGTAGTTTTCACTGTCTACCGGAATTCTCTTGAAAGGGCGCTCAAATAATGCGCCGGTTCTGCCTGTTGCGAGATTGACCCCACGCGCATAGGCATTGAAGAAATTGGAAAAATACTGGCTGGGCTCTTTGATGTTTTGATCGGGCAGCTCTTCGCGGTTCCTGATAAAAACCAACGCATGAAAGTGATTCCTCAGCAGACAATACGCCCATGTTTCTGCTATCAATGAAGTGTGTTTCCACCATAATTCCATGAAATAGGCATAGTTGCGCGGCTGGAAAAATATATTTTCGCGGTTGTTGCCGCGATTATAGATATGGAAGAATGTTCCAAGCGTAACGGGAATGATGTCTGTGGGCATTTTACACCAGAGACCTGACAGATCTTATAAGGCGCTTGGCTTACCATGACCATTGCGCGGTCATAAGCGCTTTTGCGCAAGGCTTTCCCTGAGACCTGTCAGGTCTTAAAAATCCCATACTACGGCAACACCGTACTCCCCATCAAGAACCGGTCGCATTCGCGCGCGGCCCCGCGGCCTTCGTTGATTGCCCAGACCACCAGGCTTTGTCCGCGGCGCATGTCGCCGGCGGCGAAGACTCCCGGCAGGCTGGTGGCAAATTTGCCGTGCTCGGCTTTGGCGTTGCCGCGTTCGTCACGCTCGACCTTCAATTTGCCCAGGACGGTCTCTTCGGGGCCGAGGAAGCCCATCGCCAGCAGCACGAGTTGGGCCGGGTGGACCTGTTCCGTACCGGGGATTTCGCGCGGGCTGAAGCGGCCGTTCTCGTTGACCCACTCGACCTGCACGGTGTGGACTTCCTTGACATTGCCCGCCTCGTCGCCAACAAAACGCTTGGCGGTGACGGTGTATTGGCGTGGGTCGGCCCCGTACAGAGCCTTGTATTCTTCCTGGCCGTAATCCAGCTTGTAGACCTTGGGCCACTCCGGCCAGGGATTGTCCGCGGCGCGGCTGTCGGGCGGTTGGGACAGGATTTCGAGCTGGACCAGGCTGCTGCAGCCGTGCCGCAGGGAGGTGCCGACACAGTCGGTGCCGGTGTCGCCGCCGCCGATCACGATCACATACTTGCCCTCGGCGCTGATGAACTCGCCGTAGCCCGAGCGCTGTTCCCAGCCGACTTTGGGCGTGCTGCCGTTGAGCAGGTGACGGGTGTTGCCCTGCAAAAATTCCATCGCAAAGTGGATGCCTTTCAGCTCGCGGCCTTCGATCGGCAGGTCGCGCGGCTGGGTCGCCCCGCCGCACAGGACGACCGCATCGAAATCATCGCGCAACTCCTCGGCCGGTTTGTCCTTGCCGATCTCGACCCCGGTTACGAAGGTCACGCCCTCGGCTGCGAGCAGATCCACCCGGCGCTGGACGATCTTCTTATCCAGTTTCATGTTCGGGATGCCGTAGGTCAGCAGTCCGCCGATGCGGTTGGCGCGTTCGTAGACCGTCACCAGGTGACCGGCGCGGTTCAACTGCGCAGCGGCGGCCAATCCCGCCGGGCCGGAGCCGACCACAGCCACCTTTTTGCCGCTGCGGAAGGGCGGCGGCTCGGGCACGATCCAGCCTTCTTCGAAGCCCTTGTCGACGATGGCGCATTCGATACTCTTGATGCTGACCGGGTCACCCATGCGGCCGGCGGTACACGACCCCTCGCACGGCGCGGGGCAGACCCGCCCGGTGAATTCGGGGAAGTTGTTGGTCTTGTGAAGGCGTTCGAGGGCCAGCCGCCAGTGTCCGCGGTAGACCAGGTCGTTCCATTCGGGGATCAGGTTATTGACCGGGCAGCCCGCCGCCATGCCGCTGATCAGCGCGCCGGTGTGGCAGAACGGGATGCCGCAATCCATGCAGCGCGCGCCCTGGGTTTGCAGTTTCTCATCCAGCACGGGCAGGTGGAACTCGTTCCAATCTTTGATGCGCTCCTGTGGGGCGCGGTCGGGGGGATTTTCCCGCTGGTATTCCATAAAACCGGTTGGTTTTGCCATAATCGTTCTCCTATTTCATTGCGAGGCTGGTGGTTGAGTAGGGCGAGTGCTTTTTCTCGCCCGTATCGAAACCCCAGCCCGAAGCAATCTCCCGTTAAGTGGTTGAATCCTACCGTAGCAGCTTACCGCTTAAACGGAGATTGCTTCGCTGGGAACCGCTCGCAATGACATGCTAATTGCCGCTCACGCGCGCAACATCGTTTTTATTCATCTCGAACGCCGCCATAACGGCGGCCTCGCCGCTCAACCCGGCCGCTTCGACTTCCTGGAAGGCCAGCAGGGCGCGTTTGTAATCCTTGGGCATGACCTTGACAAAGCGTGGCGCGAGGGTCTTCCAATTTTTGAGCACGCGCTGGCCCAGCTCACTGCCGGTCAGGGTTACATGACAGTCGATCAGCGCCTGCAACTCGGCCAATTCTTCGAGCGACTCGACTCTGTCCAGGTCGACCATTTCTTTGTTGCAATTTTCGGGGAACTGGCCTTTTTCATCGAGCACGTAAGCGATGCCGCCAGACATGCCCGCCGCGAAATTGCGGCCGGTTTTGCCCAGCACCACCACGCGTCCGCCGGTCATGTACTCGCAGCCGTGGTCGCCCAGACCCTCGACCACCGCCGTCGCGCCGCTGTTGCGGACTGCGAAGCGCTCTCCAGCCACGCCGCGGATGTAGGCCTGGCCGCTGGTTGCGCCGTACAGGGCCACATTGCCGATGATGATGTTTTCCTCGGCCACAAAGGTCGAGCCATGCGGCGGATAAACGATGATTTTTCCGCCCGAAAGGCCTTTGCCAACGTAATCGTTAGAATCGCCCTCCAGCTCAAGCGTGATGCCGCTCGGAACGAACGCCCCGAAGCTTTGTCCCGCTGAGCCTTGCAGGTGCAGGCGGATGGTGTCTTCCGGCAAACCGGCTGCCCCGTAACGGCGGGTGACTTCGCTGCCGAGCATCGTCCCGACCACGCGGTTGACGTTGTGGATCGGCAGGGTGACGTTGACCGGCTGGCCTTTTTCGAGCGCCGGGCGGCAGATGTCGAGCAGGATGCGTTTGTCGAGGGTCTTCTCCAAGCCATGTTCCTGCTTAACCTGGCAGGTGTTGCGGCCTTCTTCGGCCTCGTCCGGGCGATAGAGAATCTCGGACAGGTCCAGCCCTTTGGCTTTCCAGTGATTGACTGCGCGGCGGACTTCCAGCCTGTCGGAGCGCCCGACCATCTCTTCGATGGTCCGGAAGCCCAACTCGGCCATGATCTCGCGCACTTCCTGGGCGATGAAACGCATAAAGTTGACCACAAACTGCGGGTCGCCGTCGAAATTCTTGCGTAGTTCCGGGTTCTGGGTGGCGATGCCGGTCGGGCAGGTGTCCAGGTGGCAGACGCGCATCATCACGCAGCCGAGAGTCACCAGCGGGGCGGTGGCGAAGCCGAACTCCTCCGCGCCGAGCAGGGCCGCAATGACGACATCCCGCCCGGTCTTGAGCTGGCCGTCCGTCTCGACGACGATCCGGTTGCGCAGGTCGTTCAGCACCAGCGTCTGGTGGGTTTCGGCCAGCCCCAATTCCCAGGGCAGGCCGGCATATTTGATACTGCTGACGGGTGATGCGCCCGTGCCGCCATCGTGGCCGCTGATCAGGACCACATCCGCGTGGGCCTTGGCAACGCCCGCTGCGACAGTTCCCACACCGACTTCCGAGACTAGCTTGACGCTGATCCGGGCGGCAGGGTTGGCGTTCTTCAGGTCGTGGATTAGTTCGGCCAGGTCTTCGATCGAGTAAATATCATGATGCGGCGGGGGTGAGATCAGCCCCACGCCGGGCGTCGAGTGGCGCACTTTGGCCACCCACGGGTAAACCTTGCGCCCCGGAAGCTGACCGCCTTCGCCGGGCTTTGCGCCCTGGGCCATCTTGATCTGGATTTCTTTGGCATTGACCAGATATTCGCTGGTCACACCGAAGCGTGCCGAAGCGACCTGTTTGATGGCGCTGTTGCGCGAATCTCCATTTTCATCGGGGGTGTAGCGGGCTGAGTCTTCGCCGCCCTCGCCGGTGTTGCTCTTGCCGCCGAGACGGTTCATGGCGATCGCCAGGGCTTCGTGCGCTTCCTGGCTGATCGAGCCGAAGCTCATTGCGCCGGTCTTGAAGCGCCGGCAAATCTCCTCGACTGATTCGACTTCTTCGATCACGATTGGCTCACGGGTGGGTTTTAGTTCGAATAGCCCGCGCAGGGTTCCCAGCTTTTCGGTCTGGTTGTTGATGATCTGGCTGTACTGCTTGAACAGCCCGTAATTATTGCTGCGGGTCGATTTTTGCAAAGCGTGCACGGCCTGCGGGGTGAACATGTGATGCTCGCCCTCGCTGCGCCACTGGTACTCACCGCTGGTCGGCAGGGTGTGCCCGTTGACCGAGCGATCGGGAAACCCGGATTTGTGGCGCATACCGGCTTCCTGGGCGATGATATCCAGGTCGATGCCGCCGATGCGCGAGGGGGTCCAGGTGAAATATTTGTCGATCACGCTCTGGTGCACGCCGAGCGCCTCGAAGATCTGCGCCCCGCAATAGCTCTGGATGGTCGAAATGCCCATTTTCGACATGGTCTTGACCACGCCCTTGATGGCGGCTTTCACGTAGTTCTGGGCGGCCTTTTCGCGGCTGATGCCGGTCAGGATGTTTTGCGCGATCAGATCGTCGATGGCTTCGTAGGCCAGGTAGGGGTTGATGACCGTTGCGCCGTAGCCGATCAGCGCGGCGAAGTGATGCACCTCGCGCGGTTCGCCGCTTTCGATGATCAGGCCAACCTGGGTGCGCGTGCCCTGCCTGACGAGGTGATGATGCAGACCGGCCACTGCCAGCAGCGCGGGAATCGGCGCATGCTCGCGGTCGACGCCCCGGTCAGAGAGAACCAGCAGGTTGACGCCGCGCACGATCGCCGCATCCGCTGCTGCGAAGAGTTCATCCAGCGCCCGCTCCAGCCCTGCTCCGCCCGACCCGGCCCGGAACAGGATTGGCAGGCAGGCGCTCATAAAGCCGGGAATCTTCGAGTGGCGCAGCTGGGCCAGTTCCTCGTTGGTCAGGATCGGGTAATCGAGCCGGATCTGGTGACAGCTTTGCGGGATCGGCTTGAGCAGGTTGGTTTCCGCGCCGACCATGACCTCGGTTGCGACGACGATCTCCTCGCGGATGGCGTCAATCGGCGGGTTGGTGACCTGCGCGAACAACTGTCTGAAATAACTGTAGAGCAGTTTGGGTTTGTCGGATAAGACCGCCAAAGCGGCATCGTTGCCCATTGAGCCGACCGGTTCGATGGCGTTTTGCGCCATGGGGGTTAGGACGACCCGCAGATCTTCTTCGGTGTACCCGAAAATTTGCTGATGCTGGAAGGTTGATTTGTGATCGGCGGCGGTCAGCCATTCGGGGCGGGCCGGCGGCAGATCGGAGAGCGAAACCTGGTATTTGTCGAGCCAGTCGCGGTACGGGTAGGTGTGCGCCATCTGGCGTTTGAGTTCATCATCGCTGATGATGCGTCCCTGGCGGGTATCCACCAGCAGCATTTTGCCCGGTTCCAGGCGCCCCTTGTAGGCCACATTTTCGGGCGGGATGTCCAGCACCCCGACCTCGGAGGCCATCACGATCTTATCGTCGGTTGTAACGTAGTAGCGCGCCGGACGCAGTCCATTGCGGTCGAGCAGTGCTCCTACCTGGAAGCCGTCGCAAAAGCCCATCGCCGCCGGGCCATCCCAGGGTTCCATTAAATTGGCGTGATACTCGTAAAAGGCGCGTTTGTCGTCGGGCATCGTTTCATGATGCGACCAGGGTTCGGGGATCATCATCAGCATGACGTGCGGCAGCGAGCGCCCGGCCATCACCAGGAATTCGAGCACGTTGTCGAACATGGCCGTATCACTGCCGTCCTGCCCGATGATCGGGATGACTTTTTTGATGTCGGCGTCGAACAACTCGGACTCGAACATGTTTTCCTGGGCGCGGAACCAGTTGACGTTGCCGCGCAGGGTGTTGATCTCGCCGTTATGGATGACATAGCGGTAGGGATGGGCCCGTTCCCAGCTTGGGAAGGTGTTGGTGCTGAAGCGCGAATGGACCAGCGCGATGGCGCTTTCCATATCCGGGTCGCTCAGGTCGGGGAAGTAATTTTCGACCTGGTCTGAAACCAGCATGCCCTTGTAAACCAGGGTTTTATAAGAAAGGCTGGGGATGTAGAAGTATTCGCCGCCTTCGAATCGCCCGCCGTAACGGATCTCATTCTCGGCGCGCTTGCGGATGACGTATAGTTTGCGCTCGAAGGCCATGTCGTCGCTGATCGACGGGTTGCGCTCGATCAGCACCAGACGCATTTTTGGTTCGGAGCGTTTGGCCGATTCGCCCAGTTCGAAGTTCTTGGTTGGCACTGTCCGCCAGCCGATGACGCGCTGGCCCTCGGCTTCGATCAGCTTCTCGAAATGTAAGCGGATCGCCCGGCGGTGGATCTCGTTGCGCGGCAGGTAAACCATCCCCACGCCGTACTGCCCCGGGGCGGGCAGGGTAAAACCTTTGAGTTCGGCAATTTTCTGCAAAAACTTGTGCGGGGTCTGGATCAAAATCCCTGCGCCATCCCCCGTGTTGGCTTCCGAACCGCGCGCGCCGCGGTGGGTTACATTCTTGAGCACGGTCAGTCCGTCGCGAACAACCTCGTGCGATTTACGGCCTTTGATATCGGCCACAAAACCGACCCCGCAGGCATCGTGTTCGAAGCGCGGGTCATATAAGCCTTGTTTGGGGGGCAGACCAGTTCGATGTCGCTGGCCATCTCCTTCCGATTTGTTCATAGGTGCTTCTCCTTCGGCGAAAAAGAATAAGAGCATAAAAATATAGGTTTGTAAAATAGCCCGGACGCGTCCGGGCTTTTGCTTGAGCGCAACAAATATTCAAACAAGATGGTATGACGTCTGGTTTTGGTGATAACCAGCGCCCCCGGGTTATCTGGCCAATTCCAATGGGTAAAATTGGCCTATTATATCGAGATTCGCGGCCGAAACAAGCATTTTTTATGCCCCAAATGGGTACTTTTACGAAAAATTTACCTTTGGCCGATTGTTATATGGGATCTACATGACCACAATCTTGCGCTTTATTGCTTTTTAAAAATGCGCAAGATTGCGCTCAGGATGGGTATAATCAATTTGTTGCGGATAATCTTAACTTTCCCAGGTAAACCTGATTTGTCCCGAGCGGAGCCGCGCGCAGTTGCGCAGCACAGCTGAAGGGCATTAATCATTCCACCCCGCCCAATGAGCCTGCCCACCAGTTACCAGCAAGCCTCCACCAAAACCGCCAATGACCTGCGCACGGTTGCCCATTCGCAGGAAATTCGGGCGCTTTCGCGCTTATCGCTGCCTGAGATCGACGCAGTGGTTGACCTGACCGCCCAGATCGTCCCGGCGGGCAACGTTCCGGGCATGATCTTAAGCGGGCTGGCGCGCATTCCCGCCCAGCGCCTGCCTGTCCACACCATGCACCAGCATATCAACATCCTGTTCAAGGGCGTTGAGCAGATCCTCGACCGCGCCGCTTACGGCGCGTTTTTTGCAGGCCCGGCGGCGGTCATTTGGGGCTACCAGAACCTGCTCAAGCTGGCGGGCAAAGACCCCGAATCATCTTTCCCTGAAGGCGCCTGGCAGTTTTACGTTGATTATGCTCTGCGTGAAGACACCGCCCGCCATATTACCGAAACGCACGGCTTCGATACCCTGCTCGAACAGCATGATATCTACCTGAGCGAACAAGACCGGATCACCGCCTGGGTCATGGCAGCGGTTTCCAGCCTGCATCAGTATGAAGCTCTGCTCGAGATCGAGTGGCGTGAGCGGGTTGCCACAAAACTCTTGCGCGAGTTGACCACCTCCCGGCCCGATGCGGCTCGCTATGCCCGCCTGTACCGCGAGTGGGAGATCCAACGCCCTTACCGGCGCGATGCCGAGGCCGCTCGCTATGATTACCCGGAGTATCGCCATCTGAAATTTGATCAATTTCTGGCCGAGCCATTGCGCGCCCTGCCCGAAGGTTTGCATGCCGAGTGGCGCAGCCGCCTCGAAAAGGCCGCAGCCAGCGACTTGCCCGCCTACCAGCGCCAGATGTCGATCCTGTCCTATCTTGACCCCGGTCCGTATGGCGAGGCGCGCACTTCTTTTCATATCTCTGATGCCCAGGTTGGGCTGGTCTACCGCGGAGAATATCACCTGATGCCTGTTTGTGCGCCGGGCACATCCAACCTGCTTGACGCTGAAACTGCCCGTGAGCAGGTTGCGGCCTTGCTGGCCCGCGAACCGGGCACGCCTGCCAATCTGATGCCTTTTGCACGCATGCGCCGCGCTGCCTGGCCTGTCTTGCGCCGCAAACTCAGCCCGGCTCTGCTCAGCAATTTGCAAGCCCTGAACTTTGCCCCGATTCTGCTCAATTTTGACTCCCGTTCGCAGCGCCTGTCGCTGACGGATTTGCGCCAGGCCGAGCGCGGGGTCGGCAGCCACGCCCTGACCGTTTTCCAGACGGGCAAAACCTTTGTGTTTGACCAATCTCACATCTTTTTTGATGGGATTTTGGGCGCGGCCCTGGCCGAGATCCTGACCAACGAGGCTTTATCGTGGGCGGTTTATCTCAGCACACTCCCCGAAGTCCGGCCCGCCGCTCAAGCGGTCTTTACCACCCTGAATCTCTCGCCTGCAGCCTCAGATCTTGACCTGTGCACCAAACAGCCGCGCGTGACGGTTGAGTCTGGCGTGGAGACTGAGCGCATTTTGCTTAAGCCCTGCGCCACGTTGCGCCGTTTGTTCAAGCAGCGCAACAGCCAGTTGCAGTTGACGGTCAATGATCTGTTGGTGCTGTACCGCGCCATCCACGCCGCCCATTACCAACCCTCAGCCGGACTCGTTTCGGAGTTGGAGAGTTTTGCCAGCCAGGGACGGGAACAGCGCGCCTTGGCCGATTCGCTCCGTAAAAACCTGGACGATTCATGCGCTGTCAACCCCTCCATGCTGATCCCGATGGATGCCAGCCGCCACTCGCCGCGCGAACGGCTTTATCCGCTTTGTATTGAGATCCCCCTGGCCGAACTCGATCTGCTCGGCCTGCACCAGCGTGTTTTGCAAGCCCTGCGCGATTATGAAAACACCTCCGGCGACCGCGCCCAGGCGTATGCCGAATTTGACCAGCTTCAGCGTACCTACCTGGCGAGTCTGGCCGGATTTGGTATCATTCTTAATAAATGGAAAGAGATCGCTGTCCAGGGTCAGAGCGCCAGCGTTGGTGCAATCAAAATGCTGGCGCACATGCCTGTGCCCTTGCAGCGTTTGCTCGACAAAGTGCCCGAGCGTTTCGAAGTGCTCAACAACCTGCTCAAGGGCCGCGAGGTTTTCTCGAATGTCGGTGCGGTCATCCCGACCAGCACCCTGACCCGTTTTGTTACCGCCAAGGATGATAACGAACAGAAACAACTGGCCTGGGGCATTCTGACCGACGCGCGCGGCTTCATGCGGATCAGCCTGCGCGATTTCCGTCCGCATGTGGCCGCCCTGCATACCTTTGGCCGCTCTGACCTGGCCCGCCAGGTTGCCCAGAACTACCTTGATTCTTATGCCGATGGTTTTAATGCCTACATCCGAGATTTGCAGCGCATCACCATCGCCAGCCGCCGAACCCGTTTTATTAAGAGAGCCTCGCCATGACCACTGACCCATTGATCGGACGCCAACTGGCAAACTTCCTCCTCGAGCGTGTCCTCGGGCGCGGCGGCATGGCCCAGGTTTATTATGGACAGGATATCAAGCTCCAACGTCCGGTAGCGATCAAGGTCATCGATGCCCGTTATCGCGACAAACCGGTCTATGCCCAGCGTTTTGTCAAAGAAGCCCGTTCCGTGGCTCGCTGGCGGCATGAGAACATCATCCAGATCTACTATGCCGATGATCAGGATGGCTTGTATTTTTATGCGATGGAATACATTGACGGGCAAGATCTGGCCAGCATCCTGGCGGGCTATGCGGCCCAGGGTGAGTTGATGCCCTCGGATGATGTTCTGCGGATTGGCCGCGCCATTGCCAGCGCGCTGGATTATGCCCACAAACATGGTGTCATTCATCGTGATGTCAAACCCTCCAATGTGATGGTTTCCAACGATGGGCGGATCGTGCTGGGCGACTTCGGCCTGGCGCTGGATATGCAGGAAGGCTCCAGTGGCGAGGCCTTTGGCACGCCCCATTACATCTCCCCGGAGCAGGCTCGCCGTTCCTCGGACGTTGTCCCACAGTCGGATTTGTACTCGCTTGGCGTGATCCTGTTTGAGATGCTGACCGGGGTTGTGCCTTTTGACGATCCATCGCCGACCAGTGTTGCTTTGCAGCACATCACCCAGCCACCGCCCTCGCCGCGCGAATTAAACCCGCAATTGGGTGAGGCGGTCGAAGCGGTTTTGTTGAAAGCCATCAGCAAGATGCCGCAGGATCGTTACCAGAGCGGCGCAGCGTTGATGGATGCCCTCGAAAATGCGCTCACCCTGAACGTTCCACCCACAGAAGCGCAGGATATCCTGCCCCTGCCGGCCATGCCCGCCGGGGTGATCACCGGCCAGCTGCCAACCGTTGCCCAGCGCCCGGATGTCTCTCCGCCTCCTGCAACGGCGACCCAGCCCCCGGCTGAGTCCGCTCCGAGGCCGAAGCGCGGTAACGGGCTGCTCGCCTCGGTTGTACTATTTTTGTTCTTATCCCTGATCGCTTTCTTCTGGATTTTTGCTGACCTGTCCCCGTTTTCGGTCCCGCTTGTCCCGCTTCCATCCGCCACTCTGACTGTGACCCCTGCTGAAGCTTTTTCAACCGACTTGCCGCCTTTGGCTGTGACTGAAACGGAAACGATCTTGCCCAGTGCAACGTTTACCCAATTGCCGCCCAGCGTAACTCCGACTGCAACTCTCACGGCAACCCGAACCCCATCTGCGACACCCAGCCTGCAGCCCACCGAAAGCGCCACCCCCTCCTCGGGGGTGGCTACACCCAAATATTTCAATGGGCAGCGGATATTGATGTTCTATGACGCTACGGGTTTTTACATCTATAACGCTTCGGCCAATAACCGTTCGATTTCGCAGTTCAAGTTTGAGCGCCTGGATGTGAACGATAAGGTTTTGAATAGTTTTGGCGGCTGGGAGTGGGAGACCATTTACGGCATCCTGCACCCGGGGCGCTGTATGCGCCTCGAGATACAGAAAAGCCAGGTTTACCTGCGCCCGGCGGAGTGCGGTCCCCGCTTTTCGGCCAGCTTTACCTACGGAAGTGAAGATCAACGTGTTTTCTGGACAGTTAACCCCGCTAGCGAGGAATTCCGCGTGTTGTGGCAGGGTGAAGAAGTGGGTCGCTGCCAAATTGCCGCCGGTTCCTGCGAGGTTTACATTCCATGAGTGACGATGGCTTGATTGGCGCGTATCTTGGTGAATACCAGCTCGAGTCTGTGGTCGGGCAGGGCGGCATGGCGCGGGTTTACCGCGGGCTTGATTCGCAATCCAGGCGGATGGCGGCGATCAAGGTTATCGATGCCTCCTTTCAAGATGATCTCGATTATCGCGCCCGTTTTGAGCGCGAGGCCCAGGCCATTTCGCGCCTGCATCACCCCAACATTGTCAAGTTGTATCGTTACGGTGAGATCAATGGCGTTATTTATATTGCCATGCAATATGTGGCTGGCGCAGACCTGGCCTCGGTCATGGATGCCTGTCACTCAGGCGGCAACTGGCTCAACCTGGCGGATGTCTGTCACCTGACGACTCAGGTTGCTTCGGCGCTGGATTATGCCCATGCCCAGCGAGTCATCCATCGCGACGTGAAACCATCCAATATCTTGATCAGCCGTGAGGGACAGGCGGTGCTGACCGATTTTGGCCTGGCCCTGCTGACCGAAGTCGGGACGCGTGGCGAGGTCTTCGGCACGCCCTACTACATTTCGCCCGAACAGGCCATTTCCTCGGCCGGGGCTGTGCCGCAGAGCGACCAGTATTCGCTGGCGATCATCATTTATCAGATGCTGACGGGTATCCTGCCGTTCAATGCCGGCAACCCGATGGATACGGCCATTATGCACATCACCCAGCCCCCGGATGCCCCCTCGAAAATGCGCCCGGCCCTCCCGGCCGAGGTGGATGCTGTACTCTTGAAGGCGCTCGAAAAAAAGCCGGATGAGCGTTTTGCCAACTGTCTCGAAATGGCCGCCGCGCTGGAACTGGCTTGCAAAAACTCCGCGCTTTACCAGCCGGATGGCGCGCCGTTGTTGTCCGAGACTGTTGAAAAAGCCATGCCTCTGCTGCCGACTCTGCCCGTGCCAGGCCGCAAAGTGGACGAGAAAGCCTCCCGCGCGCGAACGCATGCCTCGAAAGCGACGGCCCTCTCCTGGCGGCGGGTTTGGGCGCTGGTGCTGATCGTCTTGCTGGCCCTGCTGGCTTTCTTCGCCTGGCTGACGCTTCTTTCCTGATTCCGAAAAGAGTAAATAAAATCGCCTTGCTGTCCCGCTCAGAGACAACAAGGCGATTTTGCGTACTAAAAAACGGGTTTGTTTGCCAGAAACTTAAGCTTTGGTTGAAAAATAATGTTTGGCGTAGCGTTTGTCTGTTCTCCCGATGTGGGAAATGATCCATGTGAAGGCATCGGTCAGGGCGCTGCGAAATGCCGCGTCATCATAGGTTTCGATCAAAGGCAGTAGATTGTTGAATGATTGCCTGAAATTATCATGGATCTTTTTGTGCTCATCCAACCCTGGAAAAGCGATGCTCTCCATAAACTGCTCTTCATGCGCGAAATGTTCGTTGACATAGCTGGACAATGTTTCGCTGAAGTAGCGCCGCGCATCATCTTTTTTGCCCTCGCTGATCAGCGTATGGACTTGATTGAGCATATCCACCAGCTTGATATGTTCGTTGTCTACCGATTCTATCCCTATGCGGAATTCTGCTTCGAAATCAAAAAGTTGTTTGCTCATTTTTTCATTATCCTTGGCGAAAATATTCTTAAGGATAACGGAAATCGAACCCGGGCAAAAGTGACTTATGTCATAAAATGTTTGCCAGGCGGGTGGTTTTCAGGGTGTATGCGGCTGATTACGCGCCATAATCGGTAATGCAAATTACCCCTTGATAATATGGGTTAAGAATGCTTCGGGGTTATTCAAAAAATCGCGCATCAGGCGCACGTGTTCGAGATCGTTGAACCCCACTTTTTTGATTTTGCCGTCTTCGAAGTGAAAAATCTCCGCGCCGGGGTAGGCCATCAGGATCGGGGAGTGGCTGGCGATGATGAATTGCCCGTTTTGGGCCACCATCTCATGGATGGCGGCGATCAGCCCCAGTTGGCGCAGCGGCGAGAGCGGCGCTTCGGGCTCATCGAGCAGGTACAGGCCGTCTGGCACAAACCGTGACTGGAACAGGGCCAAAAAACTCTCGCCGTGTGAGCGCGCATCGAGACCTTCCCCATAGCGTCGGCGCATATCCCCCAGTTGACCGGCGGTGCTCATCCGCGCCAGCGATTTGGCGTATTCGGAGCGATCCTTGTATTCCTGTTCGATTTCCTGCAGGTCAGTTTCCATCTCGGCCCGCAGCTCGTTTTGGCGCTTGGCGTAGCCAAAGAAATCCTCGGCGCGCAGGAAAAACCCTTTGTGGCTGCGTTTCGTCCAGGCCAGCCGCAGGTACTTGGCCAGTTCGCGGGCGTGAGACAGGCTTTTATCTGTTTTGACGCTCTCACTGCCGACCGTCACCATTTCGGCGGCGCAGGCGATCGCCTCGAGCAGGGTCGATTTGCCGGTTCCGTTTTCGCCGACAAAGAAAGTCACCGGCGCCGAAAAGCGCATCTGCTCAAACCCGCGCAGCAGCCGCAGGTTGAACGGATGGTGCGCCCGGTTGTTTTCAGGGATTTCGCGCAGGGTGATGGTTTGCAGGTGGGGCATGGAAAATGGTTTTCTTTACTCGAACGGGCAAATATCATCTACAACGTAATCGCGCTCTTTTTGCCAGCCATGAAATATCCAATCATATTCTTTGTCTGTTTTTATTCTCGTTACGTAATTGAAAATCTCGAACACATTCGAATCTGCAAATGCAATTGCTTTGGAACAGGAAGATGCTATATCCTGAGTATTTTGAAATTCATTCCAAAAAATGGCTGCCAGATCGGCTGTTACGTAACCTTTTTCGCCGTTTGGATAATTTTCTTGCAGGGTGGTATAAGTTTGATTTGCTTCTGATAGCCTGCCTTGTTTTGCATAGATCAACATGATTCTATAGTGGGCATAGGCTGAAAGATATTGATACTCGCTGTTATCATAAGGAAGCGGCGTGGGGGTCGCATTACCAGCATGTTCCGCCATAACAACCCTGCTTTCGTGAAACCACTGGTCAGTTGACCACCACTTTAATGCATCATTCGAAATCACATCCTGGTATAACTCAATCGCTTTTTCGTATTCCTCATCGAAGAATGCATATTCTGCGTCTTGGATGGCTTGGAAACGGTATTCCGGGGGGGTAGGGATAACATCGTAAATAACGAATCCTTCACCGTTCCAACTATAAATATTGGTTTCCGCGCGCCATGGCCCGCGCAGCTGTGAATCAAACTGTGTTGGTAAGCCGCCTCGCAAAATTAATTCTTGGGTACCGTTTTCATCTAAATCCGTAATTTCGATATTGTTTGTTGATGGTTTTTCGTAGGTCCAAGCCCCATCGATTGATACACCGCCTTTGTGAGCACCGCCGGCCCCATATCTACTTGTAAAATCTGGTTGGGTAATTAAGTCTTTGAATTTTGTGCCATCCCATTCCATGATTCGGTAAACCTGGGGGATATAAAAATTTATATCCCCTCGCCACTCATTGATGACCAAATCGGGTACTCCGTTCAGATTCATGTCTTGCACGAGAAAAATACCAGAATAGGCTAACAATCCCCCCGGATCGATCTTCAAAACAGTACTATATTTCCCTTCTTTGCATCCAAAAACATACAACAAGGTGTAATCGATAATTAACTCAGGTATTCCATCGTTGGTGATATCTTTTTGGAAAAACCGTGTGTGCTCTTCGTTATCTTCACTATCTTGCATAAAATTTTGTATAAAAGTATTTATTACCGAGTCGGGGGAGCCACCATCATTTAGAAAATCAAGAATTAATAGTTCGATCTCCCGGCTTTTTTCGGAGTTGGTAAGGGTGTTGTTATCGAAGAGTTCTGAAAAATCAAGGTTCGGAATTTCTTTTTCTGCAGGACATTTCGGTAGAGCGTCTGGGGTTTGGGTTGGGGACGATATTTTTGTTGGTGTGACAACGGGTTTATCCTCCAAAATTGAATGCGGAGCCGCTGTGGTACATCCCATCATTATGGAAGAAAATGCAATTAACAAAAAGAAGTTTTTCATCACAGGAATATTCGTGAGTGGATGAAGTTTATGCTGTCTTCTTCGGCCGTCCCTTGGCTTTGTGCCTGCGATAGGGCGGCATATCGATTGAGCAGATCTGGCTGCGGGTTGGGTCCAGGATCTTGTTCCACAAACCGGGGTAGTTTTTCGCAAAGCTGTCCGGGTCGAGCGTGGAGGTGATGACCGTCGGCAGGTTGGCGTGGTAACGGTGGCTCAAAATCTGGTTGAGTTTGTCCTCGGCCCAGACCGAGCTGGCTCCGCTCTCTTTTAGATCGTCCAGCATCAGCAGCGGCGTGGTGCGGATCTCGTGCGAGCGCCGGTCAAACGAAACATCCGAACTCGGCCTGAAGGTTGCCTTTAAATAATCGAGCAAGGTCGAGACTTCGGCCAGGATGGCTTGCCCGCCCAGTTCCTGGCGATGGTTGCCGATGGCTGCCGCCAGGTGGGTTTTGCCGCAATACGACTGCCCAAGGATGACCAGCCAGCCTTTCGGGTCTTCGGCAAAGTGCACCGCCGTATTGACCGCGTTGCGCAGCTTCTTGATATGCTCCTCGGTTACTTTCTCGCGCACAATTTCCTTGTCTTTGTAGCGATTGCCGAACTTGTCCTGTTTCTCGGTGGTGACGGTCGTCACGATTTCCTTGCCGACTTCTTCCTCGCGCGTTTCAAAATTCATAAAGGTCATCCGGCGCACATCGGGCAGCGAGAGCATCGAAAGCCCGGGGTTGCTGCTCTCCTTCGGACGGCGGTAATCGGGCGCGCTGATGCGCACATGCCGCACCATCTCTTCATCTTGCAGGCGCGAACGGATGCGGCTCTCGATCTCATCCAGGATCAGGTTGGTGGTGATGACCGTCGGCAACTGGTTGATATAGCGATAATTGATGATCTGGAACAGCTTTTCCTGCGCCCAACCGGTGGCGTTATGGGTGCCGAAATCGTCCATGATCAGCAACTCGGCCTTGCGGATATCGTCGAAACGGCCCTCGAAGGTTGTTTCGGGGCTGTTATAGGCAAAACGCAGGCTGTCGAGCAAATCGGGAACGGTGATGAACAGGGTTGGCAGGCCGCGTGAGACCGCCTCGTTGGCGATGGCCGCCGCCAGGTGGGTCTTGCCGCAGCCATACGAGCCTTCCAAAAGCAGCCAGCCGTTCAGTTTTTGAGCAAATTCCCGGCAGGCCTCGTGCGCCTGTTCCAGGTTTTCGCGTTCCTGTGGCGTGATCGAATCCTTGCCCTTCGGGTTGCCACTCAGTTTGAAATTGTCGAAAGTCAGGTGGCGCAAATGCTCCAGGCTGCTCAAGGCATACAGGCGGTTGCGGGCGGTCTCGGCCTTGTCGCTGGCCCGGCAGACGCAGGCTTCCACTTTGCCGAATTTTTCGTGGCCGAGCGGCACATCCCAACGCAAATAACCCGCTCCCTGGCAGTACGGACAATCCGGGTTGCCCAGCGGCTCGATCTTGGGCTTAAGTACCGTCGTCGATGTACTCCGCGAAGGCGCCCCCTCCGTACCGGCTCGGACCTTGTTCAGCGTCTTTTTGATCTCTTCTTTCATCGCGGCCTCGTTCCTTCCAGCCTTTCAAAATCGCTTCGATATACTTCCAATTGCGGATGTTGCGCTTGAGCGCCTCGCCCATCGCGTCTTCGATCCACTCTGCCGAATACTCTTTCTCAGCATCTTTTAGCGCATCGGCCATGAACGGTGTCAGCGCGCCAATATTTTGCTCATACAGCCGAAAGATGTTCGGCACATCCCTGGGCGGCAGGTTGTTAGGATGGGCGGCAGCCGTTAAACGGCCCTTGTTGAGGGCCTCGACCGTTGCCCGGCCCCTGGGCGTATTCAAGGCGAACAGGCCGCCCGCATCGCTCTCGGCCCGCAGCACGATTCCGCGCCGGGTGGCCTTGTCCAGGGCCGCATCCAGTTCCGCCGCAGACCAGCCGCTCATGAACGCCTCGTCGGAGGCGATATCCCCCCGCGACAGCACCCGCTGCGCGCCCTCCATCTGCTCGATGCGCCAGAACAAATACAAGACAACCTTCAACTCGCCCAGATCGTCCATCTCTTTCAGCAATTTGCTAAAAAAAGAACTGGGCAGGCGTGTAAAACTCTCGGAGGAAGTGAAGCCTTTGAAATCGATCATTTTTTTACATTTGTGCTGCCCAGTGTTTGTCATTTCGAGCGATAGCGAGAAATCTTACCTCATGCACAAGATTTCCCCTGGCACTGCCCGCCAGGGCAAGTGTCAGTCGCCGCTACGCGGCTTCTTCGAAATGACAAACTTTGCTGCGTGGTTCGAAATGACAAGTTACTTATTAAAATCCACCGTACGCGTAGCGGCGTTCTCGAACTTGGTCAGGTTGTTCCTGAAGATCAGGTCGATCGTCCCGACCGGGCCGTTACGATGTTTTGCCACTTTCAGGTGGGTTACGTTTTGGGTGGCCGGGTCTTTCTCATCGCGGTAGATGAACATGACGATATCCGCATCCTGTTCCAGCGAACCGGATTCGCGCAAGTCAGAGAGCTGCGGTTCTTTATCGGCGCGCTGCTCGACCGCGCGCGAGAGCTGGGCGGCCGCGATCAGCGGCACTTTCAACTCGCGTGCCAGTTGCTTGAGTGAGCGCGAAATATACGAAACTTCCTGCACACGGTTGTCGTTGCGGGTTTCTGATGACATCAACTGCAGGTAATCGACGATCACCAGGTCAAGACCATATTCCATCTCAAGGCGGCGGCATTTGGTGCGCAGTTGCAGCGGAGAGAGGGCCGGGGTATCGTCGAGGAAGATGCGCGTGTCGCCGAGCACTTCAATGGCCTGGGTGAAGAGCGGCCAATCATCATCGGTTAGTTTACCGGTGCGCAGGCGTTGGCTATCGATGCCGGTCTGCTGTGAAACCAGGCGCTGCACAACCTGTTCGTTCGACATTTCCAGCGAGAAGATCGCCACTCGTTTTTTCGAGAGCAGCGCGGCGTTGTTGGCTACGGTCAGCATCCAGGCTGTTTTACCCGCGCCAGGGCGTCCGGCGAAGATCAGCAGGTCCGAGGGTTGCAGGCCACCCAGCATCCTGTCCAGATCGGTAAAGCCGGTTGGCACACCGACGATATCATCGCCGCGCCGCGCCAGTTCGTCGATCCGATCGTAGAACTCGCTCAAAACCGACTTGATCGGCATGACCTCGTGCCGCAGTTTGCGTTCCGAAACGTTGAAAATGGCTTTTTCGGCCTCGCCCATGACCGTGTCGATCGGGGTCGATTCCTCGTAAGCCAGGGTTGCGATCTGGTTGGCAGCGGCCAACATCTTGCGCCGCAGCGAAGCGGCTTCGATCAGCTTGCCGTAGGCCTCGGCGTGCAAGGTGGTCGGCACCTGGTTGAGCAGGGCGGTCAGGTAAGCCGGGCCGCCGATCTCGTCCAGCCGGTTCATGCTTTCGAGGGTGTCGTTGACTGTCAGGAAATCGATCGGGATGCGCTTCTCGTGCAGGCTGGTAAAAGCCTCCCAGATAAAACGCAGGCGGTGCAGGTAGAAATCGTCCGGGTTGAGAAACTGGGCCAGGTCGTAGTAGACTTCCGGGTTAATTAATACTGCGCCGATCACCGCTTCTTCCGCTTCGCGGCTGTGCGGCATTCCGGCGCTGGTTGTTTCAGGGGCAGGCAAGAAATCAGTCATGGTTTCGTTGTTTTCCGGGAGAAATCGAACAAAAAGGGCACGTCCGAGTTAATTGTACCCTGCCGCGCCCTGTTGTTTGCATTACATTTGGGTGATGTTATTCGGGTTCATCATCCTTTTTTTCTTCGTCACCTTTCGGCTTGTCGAGTTTGCTCAAGAAATCCTCGAAGATGGACAGGCGCGAGGGGTCTTCCATGTTGAAGGGTTTGGCCGCGCCGCTCGTGCTGATGGAAGATGTCTGGTCGGAAGCGGAAGGTGTGGACGAGGTCGCCTGAATCGAGGTCGATCCGCGCATATCCTGTTCAGGCACGATCCCGGCTGTGTTCATCACCGACTCATCCACCAGGATCGGCACCCGCGCGCGGACTGCCAGCGCGACAGCATCCGAAGGACGTGAATCGATGTTGAGGGTGCGCCCGTCTTCGGTTTGGGTGACAATATTGCCGAAGAAAATATCGTCGCGCAGGGCGATGATCTCTACCCGTTTGATCTGGGCATCGAAAATGCCGAACAGATTCTTGAGCAAATCGTGGGTCAACGGGCGCGCCATTTCGATCTCTTGCAGGGCAACCGTGATGGCTTCTGCTTCGTAAGGCCCCACCCAGATCGGCAGGTAACGCTCCGAATCAACCTGGCGTAAAACTACCAGCCGTTGCGGTGACATCAGGCTTACTCTGACACTATCGATATGTACTTCTATCATCTCAGACATGGCAACTCCTGTAAGTCTTTTTATTTTAGCATACCGTGGGGGCGATTTGCCAAAAATTGCAGAAAATAACATATTTCTTACGCAAGCCATATTTTTAGTGCGCCGAATCGAGTGATTTATTCAACGAGCAGTATAATCAGGCCATGTCCATTCGAATCCTTGCCCCTGAAGTTGCCTCGCAAATTGCCGCCGGAGAAGTGGTCGAGCGCCCGGCCTCGGTTGTCAAAGAGCTGGTTGAAAACGCCCTGGATGCTGGCGGGCGGGCTGTTACGGTTACCATTCGTGAAGCCGGCCGATCGTTGATCGAAGTTGCCGACGATGGAAACGGCATCCCGGCGGGCGAATTGTCATTGGCGGTTGAGCGCCATGCGACCAGCAAACTGCAAAATGCCAACGATCTATTCAGCATCGGTACGCTTGGCTTTCGCGGCGAGGCCTTGGCCTCGATCGGCTCCGTCTCACGCATGACCATCACCAGCCGGATGGCGGCTGACCCTGCCGGGGCGCGCATCCGGGTCGAAGCGGGGATTGCCGGGGTGGTCGAACCGGTCGGCGCGCCGCAGGGCACAGTGGTGCGGGTCGAAGATCTGTTTTACAACGTCCCGGCCCGGCTAAAATTCTTGAAGCAGGATGTGACCGAGCGCCGCGCCATCGACGGGCTTTTATCGCGCTATGCTCTGGCTTACCCTCAGATTCGGCTCCGTTTTATCAGCGACTCCACGCCGGTGCTGCAAACCAGCGGTGACGGCGATCGCCGTGCCATCCTGGCTTCGCTCTACGGGGTCGACGTTGCCAAGCAAATGCTTGAAGTGCTGGCCGAAGAAGAAGGTCTGCGCCTGACGGGTTACATCAGCCCGGCATCCCTGACCCGCTCGAATCGCAAGGAAATCACTTTCTTCATCAATGGCCGTTGGATTTCAGACACCCCCCTCAGTCAGGCGATCATGCAGGCCTATCACACCCTGCTGATGGTTGGGCGCTTCCCCTTGACAGCTTTATTCCTCGAAGTTGACCCCGCCGAGGTGGATGTCAATGTTCACCCGGCCAAGGCTGAAGTCCGTTTCAGGAACCAGGAACGCATCTTTAGCTTTATCCAGCGTTCGGCGCGTCGCGCGCTGCTCGCTTATTCGCCGATCCCCTCCATGCCGCCCGCCCAAAATTTGTGGAGTGGGGGACAGTCTTCAGGTTTTAGCGGTCAGTTTTCAGGCGGCAGCCAGCAAGGCATCGGCCTGGAATGGGGTATTGCACACGATAACCTGAATGCAGAAGGCAGAGTGCAGAGTGACCAAGCTGGGACTGTGCCACAAGGGGATATTCAGCATTCAGCATTCAGCAATTTGCCTTTGCTTCGGCTGGTCGGGCAAATCGGGGCCTCGTACCTGGTGGCCGAAGGGCCGGATGGTCTTTATCTGATCGACCAGCACGCTGCCCACGAGCGGATTTTGTTCGAAAAATTGATGAACCAGCGCGCCCATCAGAATATCCCATCCCAGGCGTTGTTAACCCCTGAAGTGGTGCACCTGCCGCCAGCCAGTACGAATTTGATCCAGGAGCAGTTGCCGGTTTTGCAAAAATTTGGTTTTGAGATCGAACCGTTTGGGCCGGGTACTTTTCAGGTGCGGGCCATGCCCACCTTGTTCTCTGGCAGCGACCCTTCGGCGGCCTTGCGCGCCCTGGTTGAAGATTTTGAAGAGGATGAAACGCCCTTGCAGAGCGAGCTCGAAGCCAAAATTGCCGGGCGGGTATGCAAACGGCTGGCGGTCAAAGCCGGGCAGGCGCTTTCCCCTGAAGAACAGCGCGCCCTGATTGAGAACCTTGAAGCCTGCGAATCGCCGCGCACTTGTCCGCATGGCAGGCCGACCATGATCCATCTTTCTGTGGATGTTTTGGAACGCCAGTTTGGAAGACGCGGAGCGCGCTGATATCAGCGCGCTCCTTTGAAAATTGAAAACTATTTTGAACGGGGGTTTATTTTCGCGGCAGGGTGATCGCGAACTGGGTGCCTTCACCCAGTTTGCTTTTTACTGCGATGCGCCCGCCATGCCCCTGGATGATTCCCTTGCAGATCGAAAGCCCCAGACCCGTGCCGGTTATCTTCGATTCGGTGGCCCGTACGCGGTAGAATTTTTCAAACATCCGCGGTAATTCATTTTCGGGAATGCCGAACCCGGTGTCGGTGAAAAGGATTCTCCACTCGTTTTCTGCCAGTTCGGCAGTTATAAGAACTTTTCCGCCGGGGCGGTTGTATTTAATTGCATTGCTCAAGAGATTAAGCGCAACCTGTTTCAGTTTATCGCGATCCGCTTGCATGTCAGGAACATCGGCAGGGATTTCGATGTGAATGCTTATTTGGGCTTCATCAGCCTTGGCTTGCATGAGTGACTTGCATTCTTCGAACATTGGCCGCATTGCAAAAGATGATTTGTGGAACTGTACCCGGCCCGATTCCAGTCTTGCCAGATCGAGGAAGGATGATGTAAGCGTGGTCAGGCGCATCGTTTCGCTTTGGATGTTTTGGATGATCTGATGCGCTTGTTCGGGAGAAATTTCAGGGCGCAGCAAAAGATAGCTGGCGGTATTGATCGATGCCAGCGGGTTGCGCAACTCGTGGACGAATTCGGCGATCAGGTCTGATTGTTGGAAGAGACGAGTGTTCTCAATCGCAACCGCAGCTTGTGCGCCAAGCACGGTCAGCAGATCTTGATCGGCTTCACTGAACTCACCTTCTTGTTTGTTCAGAACTTCAAGAACGCCAATCACCTTGTCTTTGGTGATCAGCGGGATACCCATGATGGATTGGGTTGCAAAGCTGACGGTCTTTGCGACTTTCTTGAAGTAGCGCTGATCTTTGTTGACATCGCTAATGCGCACGGGCTCGCGGTTGGTGATGATCCATCCGGCAATACTGTCCATCGGGACGCTGATACCGCGCATCAGCGGATCCATGTTGGTGGCGGCCTGGAAGTAGAGCTGCTTTCCGGCGGCATCATAGAGCAGAATGGATGCCGCTTCGGAGCCGCTTATATCTCTGGCAGCTTCGATGATCCGATTGAGCAGCGGGTCAAGGTCAAGGGTTGAAGCGAGATCCCGTGAGATTTCCATCAACCGGCGATAAAGTTCTAAGTGAGATTCGTTATCGTTCATGATTTAGCACAAGTTGTGAGATTGCCGGGACGATATGCGCAACATCTTCGTAAATATTGATATCAGCCCGGACGCTGATGTAAGTGGGTGAATTATTAATGATAATCAGATGTGCGCCGCGGTCAACGGCTTGCATTGGTAACCCTGCCACGGGTAGCACTTCGAGCGAGGAGCCAATCACCATCATCAAATCACATTTACGTGACTCTGCCTGCGCTTCATGCCATGCTTTTTGAGGCAGTTGTTCGCCAAATAAAATTACATCTGGTTTTAGTATAGCACCGCAAATTGAACAATGGGGCAACAGGTCGCTTTCGATAAAAGCATTCAGATATTTATGGTATTCAAATTTTTTGTAACATTGGGTGCAAGTCAGTGTAGCCAGCGTTCCATGCATTTCAATGACTCGTGCTGACCCTGCTTTCTGGTGCAGAATATCAATGTTCTGGGTGATGATCGCCTGCAATTTTCCTTGCTGTTCCAATGCTGCCAGAGCCTGATGGGCTTCGTTGGGTTGTGCTTCGAAGATGGAACTTGCCAGTGGGCGAAACCATTCAAAAAACTTTTCAGGGTGTGTGCGAAAGGTTGTCTGGGATGCTACTTCGAGCGGCTCATCTTTCGCCCACAAACCTTTGCCCTCCGAACGAAAATCAGGGATGCCTGATGGGGTCGAAATTCCGGCTCCTGTCAGAGCAACGATATGCTTTGCCTTGCAGATGAGTTCGGCGGCATAATCGATTGCTTCCAAAGTTTTGCCGGAAAAACTCGTCATGATTCGGCTTTGTTTGATTTGGGCGCGCGACTAATAATCTTGTTGGCAAGACCGGTATACTGCTGGGTTGTTAGACTTTCCGGTTGGGCCAGAATGGCCGAGTTTTGCACCCGAATGGCCTGTAGCAGCAACTCTGGAGCGGGGGTAAATGTCACTTCAATTGGATACTGAATCTTATCTTGTACTTGTGGCACTGAGAGTTGGGCTTCTGAACGAATGCGGTAATTGACCGCCAGGTGAAGTTTTGAGTTATCCATTCCGAATTTGACGAGATCTTCGATTAAAGCGCGGGTATGTATGACGGGATTTGTAAATGGCTCTGTAACAACTAAAATCTCATCAAAAGCAGGCAATATTTTTTGAGTGAGTGTTGGCAATCCACAACCCAGGTCAACAATAACGAATTTAGCCATAAACTTCATTCGCGCCAGGATCGCCTGGAAGGGTTGGATATTATCCACCAATAATGCATCTTTGGGTTGTCCCGAAGCACACAGGATTTTCACCCCGGATTGATGTTTGCTGATTTTTTCTCTGATGGCTTCGCGGGTAATTTCCTTGGCCGGCAAATTAAGCAGTTCGGTCAATCCTTGCGGTTTGGGGAGTTTCAGATCTTCGCCCAAGGTACCCTGCCCGGGGCGAAACTCTGCCAAAATGACGATTGATTTGCTGGCTTTTTCAATGCTGGACGCAAGATTAAAAGCGATGGTTGTGGCACCTAATCCACCGCGCACGCCCAGCACACCGATTGTATAGGCTGGCACTTCGCTGGCCGGACCAGTCGGCGGGTTGATTTTGCCTTTCGACGCCCGGGCCAGCAAAGCCTTTACATGGGCCTGTAGTTCTGCCGGGTGAGTGGGCTTGGTCAGGTAATCATCTGCCCCGGCCTCGAACCCGGTGACTTTATCATCCAGCTGGCTTTTGGCGGTGAACATCAGGATGGGAATATCCACGGTTTTTGAGTTGGATCGCAGGTTACGCGCCACCTCATAGCCATCCATTTGCGGCATCATCACATCCAACAGTATCAGGCTGGGGATTTCTGCCAGGGCCAGGTCGAGTCCTTGCTGCCCATTGGATGCGGCGATAATCTGGTAGCCTTGTTTTTGGAGCATCATGCCTACCAGGCGCAAAGTGTCGAGGTCGTCATCTATAATCAGGATTTTTTCAGGCATAGTGTATTTTTCCCTGTTGTGAGTTGCGTGAGTGAACACAGTTTAGCATTAAGCCGGCATTCAATCAAGTTCTATGGTTTGATGTATAATACGCATCCAACGTTTTGGGGATGACTGGCTTCGACAGGGGAGGCTGGCCCCGGAATGCGAGCCGAGAGGCGCCGACCTCGATAACTCAGCGCAAAAAATCAAGTGCCAACCGCACTTCCTACGCCGCTATGCCCCTCGCCGCCTAATCCGCGATAGAGAGCTAACCGGCCCGCCCTTAATCGGGCGGCGTTCACCGTTCCCGTTCCCCTCCCGGAGAGCGAGTGGGCGTCAAAAAGGTGGGGTGCCGTGCCTGAAGGTCATGCAGGGCGCGAAAGAGGGCCTTAGGGCCTGAGTGAATGGTCGCAGGTGGTTTTGCCGATTGTGCAACCTGTGGCGACAACTGTCAACCGGCTACGCTCGTAGATTTCCGCGGGTTGAATCTCTTGGACGCGGGTTCGATTCCCGCCATCTCCACACTTGAAAAGCGCGCTCTCGGGCGTGCTTTTTGCTTGCCCCCATTCGGATGTATTTGACTGCTGTTATCTGGAAGTATGGCTGGGGATTATATTGATTTTTCGCCTCGCATTTAGCAATGGAATTTTTATACCTTATTTATCTGATTGTGCTAAAATTCTCTGTGTGCTTGATTTGTCCACCCACTGAGAGGAGAGAATGCCATGAAAGTTTTACGTCCGTTTCTTTTGATCGCAGGTTTTATTTTGATAGTCGGTTTGGCTTGTAGCGTCAATATGGGTGATGAGCCTACCCAAGCTCCACCTGTTCAGGAAGAACCCGTTCAACCTGTCCAGGAAGAAGAACCTGCTGAGCCCGAACCGACCGATGCCCCGGCTGAACCCGAACCAACCGATGTGCCTGAACCCACAGAAGAACCCACCGAAGCTGTCTCAGAATTCTTCACGGAAGAGTTTGACAGCGATCCGCAGTGGAATTACTTCCTGACATCCGGTGACGAGGAAAAGATTGATGTCAAGTTTGATGATAGCCTCATGATTTTCAATCTGGATGCGCTCAGCATTTACGCTTATTACATCTACGAAGCCTTTGAATATCGTGATGTTCGTATCGATTTGCGTGCTGAGAATCGTGGTATGAACAACAACAACATTAGTTTGGTCTGTCGCATGAGCGATGAAGAAGGCTGGTATGAGTTCAGCACCGAAGGCGGCGGCTTGTGGTATCTCTATGCAGCCGTGCCAGGCAACGATGGCAAGATCCGTTACAATACCATTGATAGTGGCGGCGTCAAAGCCTTAAAGCAAGGCAAAGAAGTAAATGAATTCACCATGATTTGCAACGGCACAGATATTACCTTGGGCGTCAATGGCGTCGAGATCAAGAAGGTCAAGGAAAATAAATATGCCTTGCGCGATGGATTTGTTGGCTTCAACATTTCTTCGTTGAACGTCACTCCCATTGTGGTTGAAGTCGATTGGTTCCAGGTTTCTGAACCCTAATCTTTGCGAGGTTTGGTTTTTTCTTTATCAGCCCGTCCTGGCCAGGACGGGCTGATGCTTTGTATGCAATTTCTACGCCTTGTTAACGCGATTCTTGCATTTATCGATTATCTTAAAGAGCATACTGCTAACAGATATTTTGCTTGAAGGAGAATTTGCCACAATGGGAAAAATCATCGGAATTGACCTCGGAACAACAAACAGTGTGGTTGCTGTTATGGAAGGCGGAACGCCTACTGTGATTACAACTGCCGAAGGCGGCCGGCTGTGCCCGTCAGTCGTCGCTTTTAATAAAAACGGCGAGCGCATGGTCGGGCAAACCGCCAAGCGCCAGTCAGTTATTAACTCAGAAAACACCATTTATTCCATCAAACGCTTCATCGGACGCCGCTATGAAGAAGTCGAAAGTGAGCGTAAGATGGTTCCGTACCAGGTGATCGAAGGCCCAACAGACGATGTGCGAGTCAAGGTACCGGGCACCGGGCGCGAGTATAGCCCCCAGGAAATCAGCGCCATGGTGTTGGCCAAGCTCAAGACGGATGCTGAATCTTATCTTGGTGAGAGTGTTACCCAGGCTGTTATCACCGTTCCCGCTTATTTCAATGACTCCCAGCGGCAGGCCACCAAAGATGCGGGCCGGATTGCCGGTTTGGAAGTTTTGCGCATCATCAACGAACCGACTGCATCTGCCCTGGCTTATGGGTTGGATAAGAAAAAGAATGAAACCATCCTGGTTTTCGACTTGGGTGGTGGTACCTTCGATGTTTCCATTCTGGAAGTTGGCGAAGGCGTTATCGAAGTCAAAGCCACCAACGGTGATACCCACCTGGGTGGCGACGACTGGGATCAGAAAATTGTCAACTGGGCCGCGGATGAATTCAAAGCCCAGGAAGGCATCGATCTGCGCCAGGATCGTCAGGCGCTCCAGCGTTTGCGCGAGGCCGCTGAAAAAGCCAAGGTAGAGCTTTCCACCATGATGGAAACTGAGATCAACCTGCCTTACATCACGGCCGATGCCAATGGCCCCAAGCACATGGTCTTGCGACTGAGCCGCGCCAAATTTGAGCAAATGACCGAAGATCTGCTCAAGCGCTGCGAAATCCCCTTCCAGAATGCGCTTAAGGATGCCGGCCTGCGCTCCGGCGATTTGAACGAAGTTGTTCTGGTGGGCGGCTCCAGCCGCATGCCGATGGTTCAAGATCTCGTCCGTCGTTTGACCGGCAAAGAACCCAATAAATCGGTCAACCCCGATGAAGTCGTCGCCGTTGGCGCGGCCATTCAGGGTGGTGTGCTCGGCGGTGAAGTGCGCGATATTCTGCTGCTCGATGTGACCCCGCTCTCCCTGGGCGTCGAAACCCTGGGCAGCGTCATGACCGTGATGATCGAGCGTAACACCACCATCCCAGTTAAGAAAACTGAAACCTATTCCACGGCTGCTGACAGCCAGACCGCTGTTGATATTCACATCTTGCAGGGCGAGCGCCCGATGGCCGGCGATAATATGAGCCTGGGCCGTTTCCGCCTGGATGGCATTCCGCCTGCGCCGCGCGGCGTTCCGCAAGTCGAAGTAACCTTCGACATCGATGCCAACGGCATCTTGCACGTCACAGCCAAGGATAAAGCCAGCGGCAAAGAACAGAAGATCACCGTTACGGCCTCGACCAACCTGAACAAGCAAGATATCGACAAGATGGTGCAGGAAGCCCGCGCTCACGAAGCCGAAGACAAGAAGCGCAAGGAATCGATCGAAGTCAAGAACTCTGCCGACAACCTGATCTACCAGACCGAGAAAGCCCTCAAAGACCTGGGTGATAAAGTCGCCCAAGGTGAACGTGGCAATATCGAAGCCAAGGTTGCCGAATTGAAACAGGCCTTGCAGGGCGACGACATTGAAAAGACCAAGAAACTGACTGAGGAAGTCCAGCAGGCTTTCTATGCTCTCAGCCAGCAGCTTTACGCGCAAGGTCAGCCTCAACCTGAAGGCGGCCCGGCTGCTCCGCCCCCCGGCGGTGGTGACGATGTCATCGATGGAGAAGTAAAAGAGTAGTTTGCTACTTCTTTTGCAAAACTGCCAGCAGGCGCGTCGCAAACAAAAGCGGCAGCCAATCCAGCGCGCTGTCCAGCTTTTGCATCAGCGGATACCAGCCATCAGGGTACATATGTGGCTTCGAATAGCCCCCGGTTGTCACATATGAAATCGCTGAAAAATGCTTAACCGTTACCAAATTCCAGCCGTCTAACAACGGCTGGAATTTTTTGTTACCAAAAATCCGTCCGGCGTTGCCCTGAGCCGCGTAGTAATCGCTCTCAGTGACCGACCAGCCTGCCGGAGCAGACCAGGTGATTTCATCGCGCAAAGCGATCGGCTCGTGGTGCAGCAGGCCAAAGGTCAGCAGGCCCATCAGGCTGAGGGCATACGGGTCGAAGATCAGCACGCGCCCGCCGGGTCGCAGCGTCCGCCGAAATTCATCCAGCGCTGTGCCGGGGTAACGCAAATGATGGAAAACATCGAATAGCACCAGGTCACTGATGCTCTCGTCCGCAAAGGGCAGGGCATAGGCGTTCTGGACCAGATCCAGCCAGGGGTTGGGGAACAGGTCCGTTCTCAGGCAGTCGGGGATGACTTCCTTGATGTTGCCGATCCCCGAACCCAGCTCAACCACCAAGGGCGCGTTCAAGCCCGAAAGGAGGGCCGCGATTTGCCGGTGAAAGTCGCGATAAATCTGGCGCAGGAGTGGTTTTTTCTCCCAAAAGGCATAATTCAATAAAATTTCATCTTGATGGCGTTCGATTGTCATGCGCCAATTGTAACGGATTGGTATAATTTCGGTATGACTTCCCCCACCCAAACCACATTTTGGCGGAGTATTCTTAGTTTTACGGCCTTGCTGGCAGTGTTGGCGATTTTTGACACATTTCAACTCGCCGAAAAACTGCAAGTGAACCCTTTTTCCAGTAAATCCGTTTTGGGGATGCTGGCCTTTTTCACGCTGACGGTTTTGCTGAGCGGGGCCGCGCTCGCGCTCACCTTGAGCGGCTACCGTCAAAAAACATTCTCCACGCTCGAAGTTTCCACCCGGCTGGCTGGTTGGCTCCGTTTCGCCGCCATTCCGGCTTTCCTGGCGATTTTGCTGGCATTCCCGCTCTTGTATGCCCTGCCCGAATTTCGGCAACTCTTTGGCGGAAACGGAATCCGCTTCTTTATCTTCTGGTTGCTTGCCCTGGCCGGGATGAACAGCCTGAAAACCGCCCGCCCGACTTTGGACTTTCCTGCGGTGCTGGCCGCGACGCTCATTTTGCAATCAGTGGTTAATCTGGCGGCCTCATATCTGCCGGCAATCACCGATTACCCGTTTGCGATGGGCTGGTCTGAGACGAGCCGTTTTTATTTCCCTTCGTTGTTTTTCTCAGAAAAAATCTACGGGCAGAGCTATCCCTGGCCGATTTTGCACCCAAGTTTGCATTTACTGTTGGCCCCGCCTTACTGGTTCGAGGCGCCACTCTGGTTTCACCGTGCCTGGCAGGTGGGTATCCGTTTTCTGATGGTTGGGCTGATTTCCCCGGCCCTGCTCTCGCGCTTTGGACGGACTCGCCGCGGCGGACTGTACTGGCTGGCCTTTGCCTGGATATTTGTCTACCTGTTCAATCTGCCCCTTTACTTGCACCTGCCGCTGACGGTCTTCCCGCTCTTGTGGCTTTTCCGCGCCGAAGATGACCGTCGCACCTGGATTTTGCTGATCCTGACCTCGATTTGGGCGGGCCTGAGCCGCTTGAACTGGTATCCGATGCCGGGGCTGATCTTGGCGGCGCTTTATTTGCTGGAAGAAAGAAGAAAGACGAAAGAGACCATTTCATCTCTTTCATCTTTCTTCTCTTATTTCTGGAAACCTGTTGCCTGGGTTTTTGCCGGAACCAGCCTCGCTTACACCGTATCACAGGTTTATATTTCCCTTTCGGGCAACCTGCCGGGAGATTTCTTCACCAGTATCTCTTCTGATTTGCTCTGGTATCGTCTGTGGCCGAATGAAACCTATCCACTGGGGGTTTTAGCAGGGATTCTGCTGTTTTCACTGCCGTTGTGGATCTTGATTGCGGTAGAGAGAACCAACATTTTTCGAGGATGGAGCGAACATCGCGAGATATTCCACTCTGTTGCGTTGTTTGCCATCCTGCTGGTGCTTTTCATCGGTGGGATTTTCGTAAGCATGAAGATCGGCGGTGGGGCAGATCTTCATAACATGGATGCCTATGCCGTGCTGCTCTTGATAGTGGCCGCTTACTCATTTTTCCGGGCTGAGAAGCCAATTCCGTGGCAGGTGGTGGCGCTGCTTGTGCTGGTCCCGGCCTGGTTTGCGCAGCAGCCCAACAGCGGTGTAGCGCGCTACGACAAGGCGGCGAGTCAGGCCACTTTAACGGCCATCCAGCAGCGGGTGGATGCGAGCGAGGGTGAAATCCTGTTCATTACCCAGCGCCACCTGATCGCGATGAAAATGCTGACGGGTGTGACTCTCATCCCTGAATATGAGCGCGAAGATCTGATGGAAATGGCAATGGCGAATAACGTTGCCTATCTTGAGCGCTTCGAGCAGGATATTGCCAGCCAGCGTTTTTCGGCCATCATCGTTGACCCGCTCAAATTCAACCTGTTGGGCAGCGATTACGCCATGGGCGAGGAAAACAACGCCTGGGCACGGCGCGTGGTCAAGCCGGTGCTGTGCTGGTACCGGGAAGACGAAACCTTCCCCGCGGACCGGGTCGTGATTTACGTCCCGCGCGAGGAAGGTCGGCAATGTCCTTGAGTTCAGCTTTTGTTTACAGCCCGCGTTCACCGCGGATGTAGGGATTGCCCAGCGCCGCGGGAGCTCCCAGACGCTTGCGCATCGCTTCACGCGAACCGAGGATCAGCACGATCACGGTGAAGGCGTAGGGCAGCATTTGCAGGAAAAATCCCCAGTATGGGTTGTAATAGAACGGGTTGGCCATCCCCAGGATCATGGTCGGCCCCTGGATATCGAGGATCAGGCGGCGCAGCGCGCCAAAAGCGTAGGCTCCGGCCATCGCGCGGAAGGGATCCCATTGGGCGAAGATCACCAGACCGACGGCAATCCAACCCTGCCCGGCAGTGGTCAGTTCGCTGAACCAGCCCGGCGAAATAGCCAGGCTGATGGTCGCTCCTGCCAGTCCGGCAAAAACCCCACCCACGAAAACGTACAGGTAACGAGTTCGGTAAACATTGATGCCCAGCGCATCTGCCGCAGCGGGATATTCCCCAACGGCGCGCAGGTGCAGGCCGGGCCGGGTGCGGTTGATGTAGTACCAGGCCAGCGGGGTAAGCAGATAGCCCAGGTAAACCAAAATGCTCTGGTTGGTGAAGAAAATTTGTCCAAGGAATGGTATTTGGGCCAGCAGCGGAATTGAGAAGTTGGGCAAGAGTGAAATTGTCCCGGCTTTGCTCAGACCTTCGCCAAAGACCAGGCTGATGCCTGCGCCCAGGAAGGTCAGCGAAAGGCCGCTTACAACCTGGTCGGCTTGCAGGGTGATCGAGATAAAGGCGTGGATCTGGCTGATGAGACCGGCCACCAACATCGCCACCAGCAGCCCCAGCCAGGGGTTGCCGGTATAGACGGCCACGCTGAAGGCGCTCATCGCGCCGATCAGCATCATGCCTTCTACGCCCAGGTTGAGTACCCCCGAGCGTTCAGCGAAGATTTCGCCAATCGTGGCAAACAGCAGAACAGTGCCGCTGGTGACGCCCGCTTGCAAAATAATGATGGGATCCATGCGCTAGGCCTCCTCGCCAATCCGAACAATCCGCACCCGATAGCGCAGTAAAAAGTCGCTGGCGATCAGGCAAACCAGGATGATGCCCTGAATCATCTTCGGGATGCCCGAAGGTTGAATTTCGCGTCCGGCCAACAACAGCGCCCCAAACAGGATCGAGACCAGGATGGCCGCAATCGGGTTTAGTTTTGCCAGCCAGGCCACAATGATGCCGGTAAAACCGTACCCGGCAGCGACCGGGGATGTTTGCAAACGATGGACAACGCCGGTGATCTCAGACATGCCGCCCAACCCGGCCAGCGCGCCCGAAACCATCATCGCCAGGATCACGTTTTTGCTGATATTAATGCCCGCGTAATTGGCAGCGGTGGCGTTATCGCCGATCAGGCGGATCTCATAGCCCCAGCGGCTGCGATAGATCACAAACCACAGGATGATCGCGGCAACAATGCCGATCAGCAGTCCCAGGTGGGTGGTCAGCCCGCGCATGAAAGGGATGGTCTCAGCCATATCGAGCAGGCGCGGCAGGCGCGCAGCTTCGGGGAATTTGGGGCTCATTTGGAAGCCGCCCTCAGACCACACCCCAAAGATCCAGAAGTTCATCCACGAAATAGCGATGTAGTTCAGCATCAGGCTGCTGATGATTTCATTGACATTGAACTTGGCCTTCAAGAATCCAGGGATCAGACCCCACAGCGCGCCAAAAACGAACCCTGAAAGCATCATGACCGGGATGAATATCCATGGTGAAGTTTCTGCGGGAAGCACCGGTGCCAGTACGATCACACTTGCGCCAAATGCGCCCATGATGAACTGTCCCTCCGCACCGATGTTCCATAATTTCATGCGGAAGGCAACCGAACAGGCGAGCGCGGTGAATAAGATTGGGGTAGCCTTGACCAGCGTGTCGGAAAGTACGCCCAGGCTGCCAAAGGATGCCCCGGCGATATGGGCATAGGTTGCAAATGGATTGCCGCCGACCAGCGCGATGATAATGCCGCCAAAAATCAGCGCCACAACCACGGCTCCCAACGAAACCGCCGCCGGGAACCAGCCCGGAGGGGTGTCGAGACGCGGCTCAAACTGGATGCGATAGGAGAACCCTTTTTTCGTAGGTGTGGATGTCGTTTCAGACATGTTCTTCGGCTCCTGTTTTTTGGATCTGCTCCAACGGCGTGCCGGTCATCATCTGCCCGACCGTTTCCACATCCGGGTTGCTTACTTCGCCCATCAGGCGGCCTTCGTAGATCACCGCCACCCGGTCACTGAGCGAAAGCAACTCTTCCAGCTCTTCAGAGATCAGCAGGATCGCCGCACCCGCCTCGCGTTGGGCCAGCAGCAATCGGTGGACACCTTCGATCGCGCCCACGTCCAGCCCGCGGGTGGGTTGTACCGCCACCAACAGCGCGGGGTGCCCTGAAATTTCGCGCGCCAGGATCACGCGCTGCAAATTCCCGCCCGAAAGCAGGCGCACCGGCGTATCGATGGTTGGCACGACGATGTTATAAGCTTCTTTCAACTCTTTTGCAAAATGCTGCGCCGCCGGAATATCGAGCAGCCAACCGTGCGAAATCGGCTCGTGGCGGTAATTTTTCATAATGACATTATCGGTTACGCTCAGGTTGGGCGCAGAACCGACGTGTGTGCGGTCTTCAGGAACATAGGCCAGTCCGCGTTCGATCGCATATTGGGCGGGATGATTGTTGACTTCCACGCCGTTGAGCAGGATGCGGCCTTTGTTGCATTTTCGCAGCCCGGAGATGATCTGTGAAAGTTCGCGCTGCCCGTTGCCTGCCACCCCGGCCAGGCCGTAGATCTCACCCGCGCGGATCTCGAAAGACATCCCGCGCACTGACGGCAATCCTTTGTCATTGTCGGCATGGACATCTTCAACCTTAAGGATGACTTTTCCGGCTTCCTGCTGTTTTTTCTCCATCTGGAAAACCACATCGCGCCCGACCATCAGGCGCGCCAAATCCTGACGGGTTGCACCTTCGGTCGGCACACCCGAGGCGGTCACCTTGCCTTTGCGCAAGACCGTGACCCGGTCAGAGATGGCCATCACTTCTTGCAGTTTGTGGCTGATAAAAATGATCGATTTGCCTTGTTGGGTCATGGAGCGCAGGGTTTCAAAGAGCACATCTGCTTCTCGAGGCGCCAATACGGCAGTGGGTTCATCCATAATCAACACATTCGCTCCGCGATACAGCATTTTCAAAATCTCAACACGCTGCTGCTCGCCGACCGATAGTTGCCAGATCTTGGCTTTCGGATCGACTTCCATGCCGAAACCTTTGCCCAATTCGGCAATTTTCTGGTCATATTCATTTAAATTCATGCGGAAACGTGGCTCGTCCATGCCGAGCAAAACGTTTTCGGTAACTGTCTGTGAAGGGACCAGCATGAAATGCTGGTGGATCATGCCAATTCCCGCCTTGATGGCATCTTTTGGAGAGTGAAAATGTACTTCTTGATCTTTAACTTTGATGATGCCGGCCTCGGCGCTATAAAGACCTGCCAGAACGTTCATCAGCGTGCTTTTGCCTGCGCCATTTTCTCCCAACAGGGCATGGATCTCTCCCTGGCGGAGTTCAAAATCGGCATGGTCATTGGCCAATACGCCTGGAAAGCGTTTGACAATGCCTTTCATGGTCACAACAAGCGGAATATTTGCGGGGGCTTCGGGTTTAGATTGTTCCACGGATTCACTCCCTGCGGGTCAATTTAATTATTAAAAAGGGGCCAGGATATTTTTACACCCTGGCCCCGGATAACGCAATAACTAGTTGCTGGGCAGTTCAGCGGTGATGCCTTCAGCCCACCACTTCATGCAGTACTTGCATCCCAGGCCATATTCAGGGAATGCGTCGAGATCGATCTGCTCGAGTTTTTCGCCTTCGGGTACAACAACGTTGCCATTGTTGTCGTTGATCGGGCCAGTGAAGACATCAAAGCGGGTGAATTCGCCTTTTTCCATCGCGGCAATCGTGTCACGGACTTCCTGGATCAGGGCCGGATCAAGATCTTTCAGGCCGGCGGTCAGTTCCTGGCCTTCCATGAATCCGTACAGGCCAAGGGCGCCGGTGTTGCCATCGAAGTAGTCCCAGCCGGGAACGTAGGTTCCGGCGATCAGGCCTTCGGTAATGCGGGCATATTCAGGGCCCCAGACCCAGTAGGGAGCGGTCAGACAGCGTTCAACCTTGCAGGAGCCGTACCAGTCATAGGTTACGCCCCATTTGCCTTTTTCCTGAGCCACATCAGCCACAGCGGGAGTATCCGCGCCGGTGAAGACGACATAAGCGCCAGCATCAAAGAGTGAAGCAGCGGCTTCTTTCTCGATGATCGGGTCGTGCCAGGTGTTCAACCAACGCACATCCATGGTGCATTCCGGGCAGGTTTTGCGCATACCAAGAGCGATTGCATTGCCCAAACGAATTTCTTCGGGGATGGGGAAGGTTGCCATGTAACCGATTTTGGTTTCGCCATCAGCCTTGGCGCGCGCGCCAGCCAGCATGCCGGCCAGATACTTCATGTTTTCCATTGCGCCCATCAGGTTGCCGAAGTTCTTGGTGTTCGACTTGATGCCGGTCAGGTGGATGAAGTAAACATCGGGATATTCATTGGCAACGGTTTCCATCGGATCCATGAAGCCAAATGAAGTGCCCAGGATCAGGTTGAAGCCTTTACGGGCCAGGCTGCGGAAAATCTGCTCTGAATCGGCGCCTTCGGGCACATTTTCGACATAAGCAACGTGGGTGTTCGGCACGTTTTCTTCAACATAAAGCAAGCCTTCGTAATGGGCCTGTGACCAGCCACCATCATCGTGCGGGCCAATCAGAACCATTGCAATGTTGAACTTGCCGCTTTGAACATCGGGGATTTCAAATCCGCCGACTTTTTCGGGACCGCAGGCCACCAGCAACATGGACAGGACTGCGAGCATTGACAGTGTGCGCCAAAGAGTTTTGGTCATCATATCTTTCTTCCTCCGGGAAATTTTGAATGGTCAAGCGAAATGAGAACGGGCAAAACAGGATGTTTCAGCGTGTAGTACTCCTTTCTCTGAGACATCTTTTGATTGTTTTACAATACAAAAGTTGTCTGACAAAGTCATCTGTCTTTTTGCATTATTTTGTCTGACAAATGACATGTTTATTATTGCGCAAATATTTTAGCATCGCCATTAAAGTTTCATATCTTGGCATGCTTTTGTGCATTTTTTAAGGCAAATTCCTCGTGATGAATAAACGAGGAATTTGTGATTACTGGGTTTTTTCCAGCTCATCAATATCATGTATTTGCAGGGTAAGCGCATCGACCGAAACTTGTAATTCGCGTAGCGAAAGCGCCAGCGAAGCCAAAAGCAGGAACAGGCTCAAACCAAAAACGATTTTTCCCACCACGGCTAACCCCGCAAAGAGTAGAAACATACACAGAACACAAAAGAAAAAGCTGGAAACGCCCAGAATTTGCATATTGCGAATGATGACGATTCGATAGCGCAGGTTATGCAACTGGCCGATAATTTTTTTGTCTGGTAGGGCCTTGTATCGACTATACAGATCCCGAATGAGCGCGGCTAGGGTCAGGAATCGATTGGTATAGGCCAGCAGGAGCAGCGAAATGGCAGAGAAAAGCAGGGCAGGGGTGGTGAGTGAAAAGTCCATAATTTAGTAAAACCAAACCTTTTGCAAGTATATCGCCTTTTGGAAAATCCATCGGGCTCCATTTGGGTAATTTTTGACTAGGGTTTGCGGGCTGTCAGAGACCATGCGCGCCATGCCCAGCCAAATCCAAACCCGGCAACCTGACCCAGGATAACAGCCTGTAAAAATGCCGTAAGGCCGCGTTCATTGAGCCATACATCAGCCCCAGGTAATTCCAGGATCAGATAGTTATAAACCATTAACCCGCCCAATAAGACCAGCATGGCCCATCGGATCGACCAGCGCGGTTCTAGAATCTGACCCAACAGCCAGTATGTCATGGCTGTGCCGCCCACCAGAACCAGCATCACCATCAGCCAGCCAAAGATGTTGGGATACCCGGCGCTCAATAACGGGTTTTCGGGTTCCACCGGCTCGGGGGTGAAGGCAGGTGTCGGTTCGGGGATTTCCGTGGGGGGTAAGGTTGGGGTTACGATCAAGATCGTTCCGCCCTCGCGGGTGACGTTCAATTGGATGACATCCGACACGGTGGCAGGCTCGCTCGAAGCGCGAATTTCAATTGATCCATCCTGGTCAAGCCGGAAAGTGGCCTTGGCAACGCCCTGGCTGGTGAACGCATCGGTTTGCTGGCTTAATCCGCTCTCGCCTTGCGACAGCACAAAGCGCACCACTGTGTTATCCGGAACGGGACGTCCGTTGTGGTCAAGTATGATGCCTGTGCGCACGGAGATGCTTTCCCCAACCTTGAAGACCGGTTCGGGCGGTGTTTCTGGCGTGGCGATATCCGTTGTAGATGTGGGGACAGGCGGGATATCAAGCAGCAGCGAGATCACCTGGTTTGGGTTGGGTGCCATGGCCGAGATCAAATCGTATCCCAACCCGGGGATAGAAACCGGTGAAGCACCGATCGGGGTAATTTCCTGGAACAGCAGGCGCGCCGCCACTTCGATAAAGGGCGCCGATTCGCTGTACATGCCATAGTAAGCTGTCAGGTTTGCTATATCCGTTGCGTCCAGATAATACGGGGCGCCAAAAGCAAACAGGATGACTTTTTTGTTTAACAGCACACTTTGTTTTTCTGAGAAAAAGCGCCTGAAGATCTCTTCCGGAGCCTGCCCCTCGCTCAGATCTAGGGTCGAAAAAACCACCCAGTTGGCGCGCCGCAGGTTGCTCCCCAATTCTGTTGTGGAAGGGTCATTATCGAGATAAAGATTCAACTCATCGAACGAATATGAATTCAGATAGCCGCGGTTTACCAGCGCACCGGTCTGGGGGCCGTACAGCGCCAGCACCGAATTTTCCAGCGCATCGGGCGGCAAGATCACTTGTTCCGGGCAGGTTGAGCATTGCTGTTTGTAGCGGGTATCGGTAAAAAAGATAATATATTCGCGTTCCCCGGGTGGGTCGGGCAAGACGGCAGACAGTTCATTGACGGTTGGGTTGAGCAGACTGGCAGACTGGCGGGCGACTTCAAAGGTCAAGGCCGGAGAAGGCGACAGATCCTCCAGCAGTTGCGCTGCGGGCTGTACCTGCGACAGGCTGAACGAAGGATAAAGACGGTATTTAAGTGCCAGCAAGCGCAGGACCGACTCATCCACACGCTGGGCAAAGGCCGGATCTTCGCGGTATTTTTGAGTGAAAAATTCGAGGATGCGCAGGGTGGTTGAGTAACTATCCTCCATATCACTGGATTGGATATCGCCCACATAAAGCAGGTCGTTGCCCGCCAGGAAAGCATCGCGCGCCACCAAACGCGCCGAAAAACCCTGCTGACCGGGATCGTAAAAGCGGCGCACTGCCGGTGTTCCCAGATCATCGCTCAGGATGATTCCGCCGTTTTGACGCCAGGTTGCCAATTCGGGCAGCGATAAAATCTGACCCAGCGCCTGTTGGTCGAAACTGACCGGCCGGGTGGTGGCGCGGATATTGCCTTGGAAACCCTGGTAACGGATGTGAGACACCAGCAAACCATCGGCTGTGCTCTCGAGGCTGAGTGCGTTGCCTGTCACGGCAAAGAACGGCGCCAGTTCGATTTGTTTTAATTCTTCGAGCGAGCGGCGGACGGTCGCCACTTCCTGTTCGGTCGGTCGGTCGGTGCCGCCCCGCCCGGGGAAGTGCTTGGCGATAATCGCCATGCGCCCGTTGCTGCCCTCCCGCACTCCGCCGATGAAGGCTCGGCCCATCTCGCTGACCCAATAGGGGTCGCCGCCAAAGACGCGCGTGCTCAAGTCGGCCGAAAGCGAGGGGTTGGGGTTGCTCAGCACATCCAGCGACAGCCCCAGGTACAGGTTAAAGCCTAACGCAGACAGTTCGCGCCCCATCACCTGGCCCGATTCGTTTGCCAGGGATGTGTTCCATGTTGCGCCAATCGCCATTTGATCGGGCAGGGTTGTCAGCCCTGAGAGAATCTCATCGTTCGGCGCGCCGCCGCCCTCCTGCGTGATCCCCACCCAAAGCGGGATGTACGAGCGCGGTATATCCGGGTCAGCCGGGTTGAGCGATTGCTGCCATTCAACATCTTGCAGGGCCGAGACAAGCCCATAGGTTGCGCTTAAAGTATTGGGAGCGGCCTGAAAATTATCATTGTCTGACGTTAAAACTACACCGCCGATATGATGATTGACGATCAGGTCATAGATGGGGGATTCAGGCGTAATTTCTGAACCATCGAAGGTTAACAGCAGTAGTTGCCCGACCCGCTCTTCGGGGGTCAGTTTTTGCAGAAGTTGCGCCGCTTTTTGGGCTTCATCGCCCTGGGCTTGCGCCGAAATTACGGGCCAGACCAGTGGAAAAACCAGCATGAACAGGATCAGGGCAGAAAGAAGCCTGGTTTTCACAGGACGGCCTCCATTTTTTGCAGGATTTCGGCGTGGATCTCGGGTTGGATGTTACCGCCCGAAAGGATCACCACTGCCCCCGGCCCGTTGCTGCCATCGAGGGCCGCCGCGAGCGCGACCGCCCCGGAGCCTTCGATCGTTTGTCCGTAATTTTTCCATGCGAAGGCGACTGCCTTTGCAATGAAATCTTCCTCGATCAGGACGATTTCATCGGCCACCTGGCGCACCAGCGGAATGGTGATCGATCCCGCTTCGACCGGCCCGGTCAGCCCGTCGGCCAGGGAGGGCAGATCGGGCACATCTTCCTGTGTATCGCGGGTCAACAGGCTGTGCATGAATGCGGAAGCTGCTGCTTGCACCCCCACCAGCCGCGCAGACGGGTTGGCCTGTTTGAGCGCCAGACCCACCCCTGAAAGCAACCCGCCGCCGCTGACCGGCACGTACCAGGTCATATTTGCGGTCTCAGGGTTCTCGGCCAGGATTTCAAGGGCGACCGTTCCCTGCCCGGCAATCACGCCGGCATCGTTGTAGGCTGAAACATAGGTTTGTCCATGTTCAGCCGCATAGCGAATGGCAGTCGCCTCGGCCAGTTCGTAGCCGCCGGGCACGAGTTCAACATCTGCCCCGAGGGCGCGCATAGCCTCGATCTTGCGCGGCACAGCGTGATCTGAAGCAAACACCTTGACCGGCGCGCCGCTCAGTTTGGCGGCATAGGCCAGCCCCTGACCGTGATTGCCGGCTGAGGCTGTCACCAGCCCCGCCTGGCGTTCCCACTCTTCGAGCCAGAGCACTTTGTTGAGCGCGCCGCGCAGCTTGAAAGAGCCGGTAATTTGCTGGTTTTCCCATTTAAGCCACAAATTCCGCTGATGGTCGTGCTTCAGCGGGGTGATGCGGATGTGGGGCGCAATTCGTGCTTGCGCGGCGAGAAGCCAGTCGTATGGGAACAAGGTTGTAATCCAGTATTATTCTTTAGGGGTGGTCGCTGTAAGCGGGGCGCTATACGTATCAGGCGCGATTATAAACAGATAAAGCCAGTTTTGGATCGTCGCCGATGATGCCGTCCACGCCCAGGGTTTGCAGGCGGAGCATTTCGCTCGGATCGTTGACCGTCCAGACGTAAACGCGCCTTCCACGGGCGTGGGCGCGGGCAATGCTCTGGGCGCTGACATCCCCGATAAAGGGGTGTTCAGCCTGGATGGTCAGGAGATTGCCCCAGCGGCGCTGCCACCAGCCTGCAGGCCCGGGCAGGGCCAGTTGTCCGCGTGGCAGGCCGGGGGTGAGCGTGCCCGCCCGCATCAAATTGTGCGGAAAAAACGACGAGTACAGAATCCGTTCTTCCATGTGGTGGCGTTTCACCAATTCCGCCACTTTATCGACCAGTTTATCGAAAGGCGTGGCGTAGTTGGTCAGTTCGATGTTCATGAAGAGTTTGTTGCCGACCGTCTCGAAGATCTCAGCCAGAGTCGGGATGGGTTCGCCGCGATAGGCTTCGCCAAACCAGGCGCCAGCATCCAGTTTTTTGAGTTCTGCCAGCGAGTAATCGCCAATTTTCCCTTTGCCGGTTGTTGTGCGATCGAGGGTCGGGTCGTGATGGACAACCACCTGCCCATCGGCGCTCAGTTTGACATCGAATTCGATCCCGTCTGCGCCCTGTTCGGCGGCCAGCTTGAAGGCCGCCAATGTGTTTTCAGGAGCGTGGGCCGATGCGCCGCGATGGGCAAAGACGGTTGGGCGGGGTAAATTAGCAAACATCACAGTTCGACGAAGTAAGAAGCGGCGGCGCGGCTGAGCAGTTCGCGGTTCATTTCAGGTTCAACGTTCATGTAGCGCGCGATGTCGATAATTTGGTCGCACAGATCGCGCGGGTGCGAGGCGCGTAGTTTGCGATTACGTTTGATGTACCACTCTTGCAGCAGGTAGGCCAGGCCCTGGTCGTTATATTTAACGTTTTTGGCCTGGGACACGCGCCGAAAGATCTCACGGAATTCTTCATAAGATGGGTCGCTGATCTCGATTTTGTGGCGCAGGCGGCGCAGGAAGGCTTCGTCCACCAGGTCGCGCGGCGGCAGGTTGGTCGAGAAAACGACCAGCACATCGAAAGGAACTTCAATTTTGCGGCCGGTGTGCAGGGTCAGGAAGTCGACCCGGTTTTCGAGCGGCACGATCCAGCGGTTGAGCAGGTCGCGCGGGCGCACTTGCTGGCGGCCAAAGTCATCGATCAGCAGGATGCCGCCGTTGGATTTGACCTGGAAAGGCGCTTCGTAATATTTATGGGTGTCATCAAAGACCAGATCGAGGCCGGCCAGGGTCAGTTCACCGCCGACGACGATGAAGGGACGTTTGACATACACCCAGCGCGGGTCTCGCTTCGACCCGGAGCGCAGGGAGCCGGTGCCGGATGCGGTTGATTCTTCATCTTTGGCGCGCTGGTGATTGACCGAGTCGTACAGTTTGATTACCTGTCCATCGACATACAGGGCAAAGGGGATGAACATGTTCTGGGTCAGGATCAGGTTGCCGAAAGCGCGCGCAACGCTGGTTTTACCGTTGCCGGGAGGCCCATACAGGAAGATGGATGTGCCTGAATTGAGCGCGGGGCCGAGCTGTTCAAAAGTGGTCTTGGAGAGCACCAATTGCGAGAGCAGTTGGTGCATGGCGCGGGCTGTGACCGGAATGCGCTGCCGGCTTTGGCGGCGGATGGCCTGGTTGTAAATTTCGATCGGAACCGGGGCCGGCCCGGCATACTGGCTGCGGTCAAGGGCCTCGCGGGCGCGGTCGATGCCTGCCCCGGTGATGGCATATTGATAGGAGCCTTCTCCCAGACCCATCGAAGATGATTTGACTTCGACCAGTTTTTCGCGTTTGAGGGATTCCAGGATCAGGTCGGTGACACCTGCAAAGGGCAGGGCGATTTCTTCGGCCACTTTGAAGCCTGAAAGATAGCCCTGGAAGTAGAGAATTTTCAAGGCCAGGTCTTGCAGCCAGAGTTGTGAAAGACCGGTATCGTCGATGCGGACGATCGGTGGCGGAACGAAGTTTGGCCCGCTCTGTGGAGCAGAACGTGCAGGAAAATTAGCATTAAGAGACATAAGCACCTGCCAGATAAGAATTAGGAAAAATAAAATTGAAGTACGCTAAGATTATAGCATGTCAGGCTGTGATGCCCTCAATCGAACATGCCAACCCGTCAAATTTATTTTATAATACCTTCCATGAACCTTTCTGTGATTATCCCTGTTTACAATGAAAAGAATACCGTGCGAGAAATTGTCCGCCGGGTACAGGCCACCGGCCTGGCCTGGGAAATTTTATTGGTGGACGATGGCTCGAAAGACGGTACACGCGAAATCCTGGCCGAATTGGACGGCAAGGATGGCGTGCGCGTTATCCTGCATGAGAAGAATCAGGGCAAGGGCGCAGCCGTGCGCACCGGCCTGCAAAATGCTCTGGGGGATGTTTTGCTGATCCAGGATGCCGACCTGGAGTATGACCCGCGCGAATACCCCGGGCTGCTCAAGCCGATCGAAGAGGGCCTGGCGGACGTGGTTTACGGCTCCCGTTTCCTGGGTGCGCCACATCGGGCGATCCTGTTCTGGAACATGGTTGCCAATAAGCTGTTGACGCTGATGACCAACATCCTGTACAACAACATCCTGACCGATATGGAAACCGGCTACAAGGTTTTCAGGCGCGAGATTGTGCAGGATATGAACTTGCGCGCCAACCGCTTCGACTTCGAACCGGAATTTACCGCCAAGATCCTCAAGCGCCATGTGCGCCTGTTTGAAGTGCCGATCAGTTTTAATCCGCGTGAGTATTCCGAAGGGAAGAAGATCGGCCTGCGCGATGCCTTTGAAGCGGTCTGGGCTTTGCTAAAATATCGTTTTGTGGATTGATTTCTGCTTAAGAAAAATAGAACGCCGGTCGAACGAATGATTCGACCGGCGTTTTTTATGTCGTTGCCATTCAGTTCTTATCCGGACTTGTCGCGCAGGGCTTTTTGAACATGCGGCTGGATTTCTTTATCCAGTTCGGGCATGATTCGGCGGATGATCGTCAGGGCTTGCGGATTTTGTGATGCGATGATGATTTGTTTGATGAAGAAAACCGTTTCGACAGACGAAGCCCGGTAAAGTGCATTGACCAGCGCGGCCAGTTCTTTTTGCAGGGAGGCCGGCGCGCTGGCGATTGCCGGACGGACAATATCGAAGACTGGCGGCAGGTTCTCGAAACCGGGGTCATCCAGCAGCGGGATCAAGGCTTCGATGCCGTTGGCCCACATTTTCGAATCCTCGCTTGCCAGCCACTCCTGGGTCAGCTTCAGAAATTGATCAGGTGTTTCGCGGCGCAGGCGGTGCAGGCTGGTGGTCAACAGCGCGGCACGGACTTTTTTGTCGCGCACCTGCCCGACCCAGGCGCTGATGCGTTCCAACAAAAGCGGTGTGCGCGGATCGATCCTTCCGAGCAGGGTGGCGGCCAGCAGGCGTGTTTCCAGATGGGCATCCCTCCAGAGCGCATCGGTCAGGGCCATACTTTGCTCGGGGAAGGTGGCCGTCAGCGGGGCCAGCTCAAATTCGATTTGTTTCAAGACCGATTGCGGAGCGCGGTACGAGCGCAATACCGAAGCCGGGGCCGCGACGCTGACGCGCAAGGTGCGGTCCGCGTACAGGTCGAGAATTTCGTGCAGATCATGCAAAAACGCCGCAGGCCGGTCGAATTTTTCGACCAGCGATGCGGCTTGAATTTTAAGACGGGCAATATCGATTGCGGGCATGGATTGGGGTAGCGGCGTAGCATTGCTACACCCCTACGAATGATTAATACGCTTTTGCGAAATAAACCTTGCGTTTGGCTTTTTCGCCGCACACGATGCAGGTTCCCTCGTGCTCGGGCTGGCCCTCAATGGGGATGCAGCGCGTGCTGGCCTTGGTGTCTTCTTTAACCTTGGCTTCGCAGGCTTTGCTTTCGCACCAGTATGAGAAGGCCCATCCGCCCTGAACAACCTGTTTGAGTTCATCGTAATCCTTGGGGTCGTGGATGTGGCTGTCGCGCATGGCTGTTGCCCGCTCCAACATGGCTGCCTGGATCGTCACCAGCATTTCGCTGACGGTGGCAGCCAGGTTTTCTTGGGAGACGAAAGACTTGCCTTCGCGGCCAGGCCTGTCGCGGCGGGCCAGCGCCACGGAGCCTTTTTCAACATCCTTGGGGCCGATTTCCATGCGCAGGGGCACGCCGCGCATTTCCCAATCGTTGTACTTGAAGCCGGGAGTGACTTCCTCGCGGTCGTCCATCTTGACGCGCACTCCGGCGGTTTTTAGCTCGCTGAAGATCCGTTCGGCGATAGGCATCACAGCCGCCTTTTCCGCATCGTTCTTGAAGATGGGCACCATGACCACCTGAATGGGCGCAACGCGAGGGGGCAGCATCAGGCCCTGGTCGTCGCCGTGGGTCATGATAATGGCGCCGATCATGCGGGTCGAGAGTCCCCAGGATGTTGTGTAGCAGAACTCCAGCTCGTTATTTTGATTGGTGAACTGAATCTCAAAAGCCTTGGCAAAGTTTTGGCCCAGGTAGTGACTGGTGCCGCTTTGCAGGGCTTTGGTATCCTGCATCATGGCTTCGATGGTTGTCGACATGACCGCCCCGGCGAATTTCTCGGTTTCGGACTTGATGCCCTTGATGACAGGCACGGCGGCCTCATTGACCGCGAAATCGGTGTAGACATCCAGCATCCGCAGGGTTTCTTCGCGGGCTTCCTGTTCGGTGGCGTGGGCGGTGTGGCCTTCCTGCCAGTAGAACTCGGCGGTGCGCAGGAAGAGCTTGGTGCGCAGCTCCCAGCGCACAACGTTGCCCCACTGGTTGATCAGCACGGGCAGATCGCGCCAGGATTTGATCCATTTGCTATACATGTAGCCGATAATGGTCTCGGATGTGGGACGCACCACCAGGGGTTCTTCCAGCTTTTCGCCGCCGCCGTGGGTCACAACGGCCAGTTCAGGCGCAAAGCCTTCAACATGCTCCTTCTCTTTTTCAAGGAAAGACATGGGGATGAACAGGGGGAAAGCAGCATTGACGTGGCCGGTGTCTTTGAAACGCCGGTCAAGCTGCCCCTGGATGTTTTCCCAGAGCGCCCAGCCGTAGGGCCGCACGACCATACAGCCGCGCACGGGAGAGTAATCAGCCATTTCGGCCTTCAGTACCAGTTGGTTGTACCATTCCGCAAAATTATCAACGCGGGTGGGGAGTTTTTCTTCAGCCATTTTGTCCTCATTTGTTTAAGGTTGAGTGTTCAATGTTTTAATGTTACAGGTCGGTGGTTGAGCCTTGTCAGCCCTCCGCAGGCTTTCAACTTTCAACAAGATATACAGCAGCTTCCACATCTTTCGCAAACAGCAGCAATTTTTTTGCGCTGACGGATGTGTATTCACCGGTCGATTGGAAAACCTGATCAAAGATGGACTGCCAGCCATCCCCAACCAGGATCAACGGCCTCCGGGGCAGGGACTCGACGATCATCAGGTTCCACATCAGCGCAATCTCGGTCAGCGTGCCGGGGCCGCCAGGCAGGGCGATCGCGGCGTCGCAGTCGTAGATCAGCCCTTCCAGCCGCTCGAGAAGTCTTTTTTTTCTTCTTTCCTCTTTCACCCAGGCATTCGCGCCGACTTTTCGCCAGTTTTCGATATCTTCACTGGTCACACCGATCACATGCCCGCCCGCTTCGCTTGCGCCCCGGCTGACAGCTTCCATCGTGCCGATGTAGCCGCCCGTCAGCACGGCATGACCGCGCTCGGCCAGCATTTTGCCGAGGCGATAGGCTTCATCATAAGCCGTTGAACCGGGTTGGGGCTGCGCGCCGCCGAAAATAGTAATATTCATTCTCTTCACTAACCAGTGATTCGTCTACTTTCCACTTTCAACATCTTGATCCCATTCACGGGTTTGATTGATCTTCAGCTTTTCCAAAACGGCTTCTTCCAAATCGATTTCCGAAACCGAAGCCAGTTGCAGCAGGTAAAGCGTCACATCTGCCAGTTCGGAAGCCAGCTCGGCCTTGTCGGCCGCTTCCTCGCGCCACTGGAAATGTTCCAGAATTTCAGCCGCTTCCAGCGAGAGCGAAATCGCCAGGTTGCGCGGGGTTTGCGATCGCTTCGTATCGGCCTCGTACCAGCCTTTCGAACGCACAAATGCATGCATCCGCTCGGTCAATTCCGTGATCGTCAGCCGCTTTTCGTCCATTGCTTTGATCCTTTGTCTTTCGTCCTGGGTTATCCATCCACCAATAAAAAACGGCTCACCAGGTCTGGGAGCCGCTTCAGACAATCTCAAAACGAACCTATCCAGACCAGGAGGTTTGCCAGCGTGGGGACGGGGACGGGATGCGTTTCATGCGCGCTATTATACGCGAAAAAACTCAAAAAGGCTATAATCGTGCCATGCTCACCCGCCTGCCCATCCTTCACCAAACCCTGCTGCATCAAATAGACAAGCAAGCTGCCACGCTGGGGCTGGCGGCTTATCTTGTTGGCGGAGGCGTGCGTGACCTGATCCTGAGATTGCCGGTTCTCGATCTTGATATTGTCATCGAAGGCGATGCCATCCAGCTCGCCAATGCGCTCTCGTCAAAATATGGAGGAGCGCTCACCACGCACACCAAATTCCGCACAGCCACCTGGCAGCCCCCTGAAGGACCGCCCCTCGACCTGATCACCGCCCGCCGCGAAACCTACCGCGCCCCGGCAGCCCTGCCCGATGTCAGCCCATCGACCCTGGCCGATGACCTGGCCCGTCGCGATTTCAGCATCAACACGCTTGCCCTGCGCCTCTCGGACAGCAGTCTGATCGATATGCACCACGGGCAGGCCGATCTTGAGCGTGGACTGATCCGTGTTTTGCACCCGCGCTCGTTCATCGACGATCCGACCCGCCTCTACCGCGCTGTCCGCTACGAGACCCGCTACGGTTTCAAGCTAACCCCCGAGACTCTCGCGTTGATTCCAGCCGCCTTGCCGCTGGTTGAACGCCTGACCGCTGAGCGCCTGCGCCACGAACTGGATCTGGCATTTCACGAAACCCGTCCCGTTCGCGTTCTTTCACGCATGGCTGAACTGGGGTTGCTCCAGGCGATTTTGGAAGATGTCCTGCCCTGGGATTCTGATCTTGCCAAACAGCTCGATTCTGCCCTCGTAGTTCATCCCGCCCCCGAGTGGGGACTTGGCCTGACCTTCAGCGGCCAACCGTTAAACCTGGTTTTGGGCTACGCTGTCTGGCTTTCGTGTCTGCACGTTTCGCAGATCGCGTTAACGCATGAACGGCTGACCTTCCCCCTGACCGTTCTCAAAAATGCCCAGGCTGTTTCTGCCCTGTTGGCCGAGTTGCCCGTCCTGGCCGGATCCAGTCCATCGGCCTGGGTGCGGCATCTGACAGATGTCCCGCTCGCCGCCCTGTATGCGACCCATCTTATCAGCGGCGAAGACGCGATTAAACGCTACGTCACCGACTGGCAGCATATTCACCCCAAAACCGACGGCGACGCCCTCAAAGCTCTCGGCTTGACCCCCGGTCCGCGCTACGCCGAAATTCTCTGGCAGCTCCGCGCCGCCTGGCTGGATGGGCTGGTAACGAGTGCTGAAGAAGAAGGTGTGTTGCTGCAAACGATATTCAAATCGTAGTTATAGATCACGCTTTCAGTGTGACGACTTTACTTGTTGGATAAGGAGAATGACATGTTCGGTATCAATTACATCAAAATTCCCCCTTCGCATTATGTGATGCAATACAGCGGCGGCAAGCTGGCGCGCGCCGGAGCCGGGCTGGCGTTTTTCTATTTCAAGCCGTCCACCTCGCTGGTGGTGATTCCGGTGGGCAGCGCCGATGTGCCATTTATCTTCAACGAAATCAGCGGCGATTTTCAGGCCCTGACCATTCAGGGTCAACTGACCTACCGCATTCAAGACCCGAAAAAGCTGGCGCAGTTGCTCAATTACACCGTCAACGGCGCGCCCGAAAAATACCTTTCGGACGACCCGCAAAAATTGCCGCAGCGCCTGATTAATCTGTTGCAGGTGCAGGTGCGTGCCGAAATCCAGCGCCTGCACCTGCGTGAAGTGCTGTATGCCTCGGAGCAGGTGGCGAACTCGGTCTTTGGCAAGTTCGCCGGGAGCGAGTCGCTGACCACGCTGGGTGTGGAGCTGCTGGCGCTCTCGATCCAGGCCATCAAACCTATTCCAGAGATGGCCCGCGCGCTCGAAGCTGAAGCCCGCGAAGAGCTGCTGCGCCGCGCCGACCAGGCCATTTACGATCGACGTAATTCGGCGGTGGAGCAGGAACGGCGTATTAAAGAGAACGAACTCAGTACCGAAATTGCGGTGGAAGAGAAAAAACGCCAGATCCGCGAAGCCAAGGTCAATGCCGACCTGGCGGTGGAGTTGAAGGAGCAGCAGGTGCGTCAGAGCAAGCTGAACGGCTCGATTGCGCTGGAAACTGAACGCAAAAAGCTGGTGGCCGCCCATACCGAAAATGCCCGCGCCGAAGCGGATGTTCAGGCTTATGCGGTGGAAGCCTCGCTGAAAGCCTTCAAGGGTCTCGACCCGGCTGTGCTGCAAATGCTGGCTGTTCAATCTACTGATCCGCGTCTGATGGCGGGGCTGGCGCTCAAAGAAATGGCTCAAAACGCGGCCAAAATCGGCAACCTGCATATCTCCCCCGACCTGTTGCAAACGCTGATGGAATCTCGCGATGCAAAGTCGGATGGGAAGTAAGGCAGTGAACCGCGAAGGCCGCGAAGATCGGATCGCCAAGGAAATCTTTGTCGCTTTTTTGCAAGTGCTCGTTCTTGTGGATTTTTTGAACTTGAACCGGAAAATATGAATTTCCGTAAGATGGGTATTTGCTCATCTGGGTACAAAAATACTTTGCGCCCTTCGCGTTCTCCCTGGCACCAGCGCCCAGGGCAGGTGTGGTGGTTTAATTGGTTGTAGGAGCTTTTTTGAACTACGAAAAGATCGTTCTCGTCACCCGCAAAACCCGCCTGGAGGGCCTGGTGGAGCGTTTTAACACGCGCGGACAGGCCAAATTCTACCTGGAACACAGCGGCGGCGATTTTTCGTTCTACGAGCGCGAACATGAAGCCTATTACACGGCTGTTAGCCACCTGCGCACCGAAGTTTCTAAATTGCTTAAACTCCAGGAAATCGAGCGCGGCTTTTTGCCCAATTTTGTCTTTGCTGAAAACGATCTGGTGATGACCGTGGGCATAGACGGGCTGGTGGTCAACACCGCCAAATACCTGAACGGCCAGCCGATCATCGCCGTCAACCCTGAACCGGCGCGTATAGATGGGGTGCTGCTGCCTTTCAATCACTACCGAGCGCCGCAAGCGGTTCAACAGGTATTGGCCAACAAGTTCAAAGTTCGCCAAATCAGCATGGCCGAAGCGCGCCTGAATGACGGGCAGAGTTTGCTCGCTGTCAATGATCTGTTTATTGGCGCGCGCAGCCATGTCTCGGCGCGTTATCTGGTTCGATTTGGTGGTCATTCGGAGCACCACTCTTCCAGCGGCGTGATTGTCTCGACCGGGGTTGGCTCCAGCGGCTGGCTGAGCAGCCTGTTCAACATGGCAAATGGCCTCGTCAGCGGTTTCGCCGAAGATGGTCGCTCGCTCCCGCCTTTCCGCCTGGACTGGGAAGCCGAGCAACTCGTTTATGTGGTGCGCGAACCGTTTGTCAGCAAAACCTCCACTGCGGACCTGGTTTGTGGCCGCATCACTCCGCAGAGTCTGCTGACCCTGGTCTCTGAAATGCCCGATGGCGGTGTGATTTTCAGCGACGGCGTCGAAGCCGATTTCTTATCCTTCAATGCCGGGGCCACCGCCACGATTGGGCTGGCCAGTAAAAAGACCAATCTGGTTGTCTCGTAAGCCGGAGTTTGCTCCGCCACATTTTGGAGAATCTATGAACCTTCAACCTCATCTCGACTTTGCCACCGACCTGGCCTACCGCGCCGGGCGCATCACCCTCGGCTACTTCAATGTTGGTGTCCGGCCTGACTATAAAGCCGACGACAGCCCCGTCACCGCCGCCGACCGCGCCGCCGAAGAATTTATCCGCGGTGAGATCGAGAAACACTACCCGACCCACGCCATCCTCGGCGAAGAATTCGGTGAGAAACCGTCCGCTCCCGCATCCGCTTTCCGCTGGATCATTGATCCGATCGACGGCACCAAATCCTTCCTGCGCGGCGTTCCGCTTTACGGTGTCTTGATCGGCCTTGAGATCGACAGTGAGATCAAGGTCGGCGCGGCCTACTACCCCGGCACCGACGAAATGCTCTGCGCCGCCGATGGACTGGGCGCCTGGTGGAATGGCCGCCGCGCCCACGTCTCCCAGATCGCCAGCCTGGACAGGGCCTTTGTCTGCTACACCAACGAGCGCAACATGACCAAACAGGGCCGCGGCGAAGCCTGGAAGCGAATCAACACTGCTGCCTACGCCTCACGCGGCTGGAGCGATGCCTACGGCTACCTGTGTGTCGCCACCGGACGCGCCGAAGCCATGCTCGACCCCATTATGAACATTTGGGATTGCGGGCCCTTCCCGGTCATCTTTAAAGAAGCTGGCGGCTACTTCGGCAGTTGGGATGGGCGCGAAGGCCACACCTTTGATGAAGCCCTGGCCTGTAATGCGGTTATAAAAGATCAGATGCTCAAATTGATCGAAGGCTAACCGGGATTGCAACCCGCAATTAAAAGAGGAAAGAAGAAAGATTTTTTTGCTCTCTTTCTTCTTTCCTCTTTATTACTTGTAATGCCTTGCCACTTCCGAGGCATATACCGCCCCGACCGTCTCGCGGTTCTCGGCCAGCCAATCGCCCAGGCGGGTTTTGCAGCGCGGCGGCTCGGCCGAAACCAGCAGGTTTGCCGTTAGGCCATCCACTTCTTCGGGGGTCAGCACCACGTCGCCCACAAACAGGCTGATGAATTGTGAAGCCCTGAGCGCCACTTGTGGCGGCAGATGCACGATCGGCTTTGGGTCGCCGATTTTTTCCCCGATTAAGCGCACCAGATCATCGAAGGTGAAAATATCCGGCCCAACGGCGTCCCAGACCAGGTTTTCATCCAGCTTTCCGGCTTCCGCTGCCAGCGCCGCCAGATCGTCGACATAGACCGGTTGGATGCCGTATTTGCCATCCCCGATTTGCCCGAAGAACGGAAAACGCCGCAGCAGCCAGGCGATGTTATTGATCAGCACATCCTCCATGCCGAACAGCACCGTCGGGCGCAGGATCGCGTAGCTCAATCCGCTTTCGATGACAGCCTTCTCATTGGCCGCCTTTCCCCAATAATAGGGCAAATGTGACTCGGCAGACGGGTTGGCGATGCTGATGTGCACGATCCGGCGCACCCCGGCCAGTTTGGCCGCGTTCACCAGCCGCCGGGTATTCTCCACTGCGCGCGGCTGGGTATTCTTGCCTTGATCGAAGCGCACCCAATAGGTATTGTAGAGTGTGTCCACGCCCTTCAGGCTGGCGGTCATGCCCGCCTCGTCGAAATCGAGCGGATAAGCCTTGACCTTGCCACCGAACGGGTCGGGGCGGTTGGGGTGTCCCGTCAGAGTGATGATCTCGTGGCCCTCGGCCAGCAAGCGGCGGGTGATGTATTTTCCTGAGTACGAGAAAGAACCGGTCACAGCGATTTTCATCTCAGCCTCCTTATGCCTTGACTTGTGTTGAACGGGGCGCAACCAGCGCAAAGAACGATACTGCTGCGCCGATTGCCACCAGTGACATGACCAGGCCAAGCAAATTCCACTTGATCTGGTTGACGATCTCGAAGAAACTGGCTTCGAACGTCAGGCCTTCGGGCGCAAACCCCAGGCCAAAGATGGTTGGCAAAATAACCAGCATGATGTTCGAGAAAGCTGTCCAGAACTGGGCCCGTTCCTCGGTGCCGCACAGATCGACCAGCACGCGCTTCAAAAACGGGCGGATATAGCCTGCGATCAACAGGCAGGCGATCGCCGTCACAGCGATTTGGGCTAGAAAAATCAGAATGGTATTCATAAAACATCTCCTTTTGTGAACAGGCAACATTAAAGACACCGATGATTTTCATCTCGGTTTTGCGTTGCGCGAGATACTATCTCGCGTTACTTTAGTATTTTCAAAACTGTTTGGATGGTCCCCAGCCCCAGGCTGTTCATCCGCGCAACGGCGTTGGAAAGGGAATCGATCGCGTTAAAGAAGTCGTTCAACGCCCGCACCCTTTCCGTCAAAAAAGCACGCTCCGCCGGATCGAACTCACCCTGGCCTGACTCCAGCTTCGAGAGCGTTTCGCGCACCGAAGTCACTGCCCGGTCGAACTCGCTGTTCTGGCGTTCTTTCAGAATGGCGCGGATCGACTTGTAGAAATCCGTTTCGGCTTCGTAATAATCTTTTCGGTCGCCGAGCCGGGTCACGGGGCGGATGAGTCCCATGCGCGAGAGGGCGCGCACGTTGGTGCTGATCGCCCCTTTCGTCAGGCCGGTCTGTTCGACCAGCTCATCCAGCGAAAGTGGGGCAGGGGAGATATACAGAACGGCGAAAATTGCGCCCATGCCTTTGGGGAAGCCCCAAAAAGCGCTGATGCCGCTCAGACCTTCTATAAAATCTTGTTTGATGTGTGTCGTTTTTTCTGCCATAGCTCGTCTCATTTAGAACGTTTAGTTGTTACTAAACATAGTATATGCATAATTCGCACAAATGTCAAGAATCAAAAAATCCCTATCACATTGAATAGGGATTTTTGAGAATGCGGGGATGCGTTTTTCTAAACCAGGAACTTCCACACCAGCCAGATTTGCAACAAGTGGAAGCTGTTGTCAACGATCACCATGCTCCAGGGCGCATAGGTGCCGGTCGCAAAGTTATCCTGCCCGATCCAGTGCATCCAGTTGCGGATGAAGTAGGTGCGGTCTTGCAGGAAATGGACTGCAAACAGCAAAATGAATGGCAGCCAGCCCCAACCGGTGAAAAGCACCACGCATGCCGACCAGATCGCGCTGTGGATGGCACACGGAATGGTTTTATGTTTTTTGTTTTGAGCCATCCAGTCGGTTTGAAAAATATAATCGCCAACCAAATGCCCTAGAAAAGCAAGAGACAAAGTTTCCATTAATTTTTTACCTGTATTTATATTTTACTGGCCTTACGATGATTTTTGATATCGCTTGCATAACGGTTTTGTTAGGTGTTGGTGATAAGAAAAGACCTGAGTACAACAACGATGTACTCAGGTCTTAATAATCCCTGCATTAACCGCCGCTGGGATTGTTCAGGCGAGTGTTATTTTGGAGAAATTGCAAAACGCGGTTTATCAGGCTTCGACGGGCAATTCAGGAGAGTCGCCTTTTTTCGCGCGTGATACTACTTTTTTGGCCGATTCAGCCAGTTCTTTGCTTTTTTCGCGGGCCTTCAGGGTGATCTCTTCGCCCTGAGCAATCGCCTGGTGGGCAAACTCATCGGCTTTTCCGCGGGCTTCGATGGCAAGCTTTTCAGCTTTATCGCGGGCTTCCTTGGCGGCTTCTTCAGCGCGCTTCCAGGCTTCTTCAGCTTCGGCGGCGGCGCGATCGCGCAGTTCAATGGAACGTTCTTTAATCACAGCGCGGGTTTCTTCGCCCGATTGTGGGGCCAGCAACAAGGCTGCTACAGCTCCGGCCAGGCCACCAACGATAAAACCTACCAAAAACGCACCAAATTCATCACGGTCAGACATAGAATTGCTCCTTTCAGGGGTTGTTAAGCGAATATTATATTGCCTGTTTAAAGGTGATAACAAGCCGGGTCATTTTTGTTTAATGCCGACCATATCCAACAAACGACGCAGGCCGGCCAGGTAAGAATTCAGTTTGATAACGGGGTCAACCAGGTTTTCGCCCAGGAATTCGGTCGTGCCGCGCAGGGTATTGATGGTCTCATTGGTGGCTTCGAGCATGGGCCGCACTTCGTTTTGCAGCAAGTTGACCAGGCTCGAAACCTGTACGATCAGCACGATCAACGCCACCCCGATCACGAGCGACTCTAATGCCATGAAGATAATGAAGATATCCCTGATCTTGCTGGTTGTTTCACCTTCGGCCATCATCAAAAAAACGATCGAAAGGATGATCAGAACCAAAAGCAAGACCCCGCCGATGGAAAGCGTGGCCACCATCTTGCGGCGTTCACGTTCGACAGCCGGGTCGACGGGTGGCGGGGTGGTTTTTTCAGGGGTTGGGCTTGTTGACATAGAATAGTTTGATTCCATAAAAATATTATAGCATAACCTGCTACACGATTAACCAGTCAAATCAAAAAGGGCGAGAATTTTTCTCGCCCTTTTCCTTTATTTTTGGTTGTCTTCTTCCACCACGCGGATGTGAAGCTCTCGCAGCTGCCGTTCGCTTGCAGGCGAGGGGGCGTCGGCCATCATATCGCGCCCGGCCTGGTTCTTGGGGAAGGCGATCACTTCGCGGATGTTTGGTTCGTTGGCGAAGATCATCACCAGCCGGTCGATGCCGGGGGCCATGCCGCCGTGCGGCGGTGCGCCAAATTCGAAGGCTTCGATCATGTGCCCAAATTTGGACTGGATCTCTTCATCTTTCAGCCCGAGCAGTTCGAAAACTTTATGCTGGATATCGCTGCGATGGATACGGATCGAGCCGGAAGCGGTCTCATAGCCGTTCAAAACCATGTCGTAGGCGTCTGAAAGGATCTGGCCCGGGTCGGTTTCGAACTTGGGCAGGTCTTCCATCTTGGGCATGGTGAACGGGTGGTGGGCGGCATCCCATTTTTTGTCTTCCTCGTTCCACTCGAACATTGGGAAGTCGAGCACCCAGGCGAAGGCCAGCATGTTCGGGTCGGCCAGGTTGAGCCGGTCGCGGAACAAAAGCCGCAGGGCAGAGAGAGTCTTGTTGGCAACACTGTTCGAGTCGGCCACAAACAGCACCAGGTCGCCGGTTTTGGCGCCGGTGCGCTCCTGGATGGCAGCCACTTCTTCAGGCTTGATGAACTTCTGGGCGGTGCCGCGGACACCTTCGGCGCTGAGAGCGAGAGTTGCCAGGCCTTTTGCGCCCTGGGTTTTGGAAAACTCGGTCAGGGCATCGACTTCCTTGCGGGTGTATTCCGAGCAGCCCGGGGCGACAATACACTTGATCACGCCGCCGCTTTCGAGCGCCATCTGAAAAACGCGGAACTCAGACGCGGCAAAGATATCGCCCAGGTTGTAAACTTGCATGCCAAAACGCATGTCGGGTTTATCGCTGCCATAGCGTTCGAGCGCTTCGGCATGGGTCAGGCGTGGCCAGGGGGAGGCCAGCAGGTGTTTTTCGGGCAGGATCTCCTTCACCATCTCGGTAAACAGGCTCTCTGCAATATCGAGCACATCGTCCCGGTGGACAAAGGACATTTCGAAGTCGAGCTGGGTAAACTCCGGTTGGCGATCGCCGCGCAGATCTTCATCGCGCAGACAGCGCGCAATCTGGAAGTAGCGGTCCACGCCGGCTACCATCAGCAGTTGTTTAAGCTGTTGGGGCGATTGTGGCAGGGCGTAGAAATGCCCAGGAATGGTGCGTGAAGGCACCAGATAATCGCGCGCGCCTTCGGGTGTGGTTTTGAACAACATCGGGGTTTCAACCTCGATGAATTCGCGCTCACTCAGATAGTCACGGATGAATTTGATGACTTTGTGGCGCAGGAGCAGGTTTTTCTGCATGCGTTCGCGGCGCAGGTCAAGGTAGCGATATTTGAGACGAACTGACTCGTCGACATCTTCTTCTTTGTTGATCAGAAAAGGCAGTGGTTTGGATGGGTTAAGCGCTTCGCACTGTGTGACCGCGATTTCGATTTCGCCGGTTGCCAGGTTGGGGTTTTCGGCGCCTGCCGGGCGGCGGCGAACTTCGCCGGTGATTTGCAGCACCCATTCCTGGCGCGCCTCCTGAATCATTTCCAGGCCGGGCTGGGTCGGGTCGCCGACGATCTGCACCAATCCGTAGCGGTCGCGCAGATCGATGAAGGTGACGCCGCCGTGGTCGCGCTGGCGATGTACCCAGCCGGCCAGGGTCACGGTTTGACCGACGTGAGCGGGGCGTATTTCGCCGCAAGTGTGAGTTTTGTACATTCTGACCTCCTAAAAAATAAGTTCTGACAAAAAATATCGCCCATTGCGATTGCTTTGGGCGACTGGCTGCGGTAGGTGGGATACAGGCTCAGGCAGGCAAAATTCGCCTGCCAGCGCGACAGCAGTCGGCCAGCAGAGAATTATTATTATCGTCCTTGAAAAAACTTGCAAATGTATCCATAATAGGCTGATTATAGCACAATCTATCTTGGGGTATAATAGATATCCGTCCGCTGATTTACGGGCAGGTTTTGATTCTTGCGATGAAAAACCGTCCTACTACGCTGGCAAAACTTATCGCCCGGATAAAAATTCTATGCCCAATACTCATCTGAAACTTGAAGCCGACTACTGGCTCAATTTTGTCGTCACCAAACGCGACATCGACTTTCTGCAAAATTACCTTTTTGAAACAGAAATCCCACTGCCAGAGCGCGATATGACGCGTCTTCTTGTGGAAGAACGTATTCGATATGAGCGCGAAGCGCTTGCAAAGCAGCAAAAAGGGGATGGCGCGGTTTTCCTACCCAAGGAAAGTTACAAAAAAGGACAAAAATTGGTTTTCCCGGCGCTCAATTGGCGCAAAGGGGAAGTTCTTTCTGTTCGCCCAGGCAATAACCCTGAGCTTGGCGCTTTCGATGTTTTGGAAGTCGCTTTTGAGGATGCGACTCGTTTATTTGCCGCCTCCTTGCCTGAGCACAAACTGAATAATCCGGTCGAAGAAGCGCCCAATCCAGAAGCGGATCCGCATACCATCCTTGAGCAATATGGCGATGAACTGATTAAAAAACTTGAAATGGCCCTCCTGGCTGATGAAAGTCTGATTCGCAGTGCCGGGCAGTGGTTTCCGCGGGCGCTGATCGTGGATATGAACGAAGGTCATCTCAACCTGGCTGAGGCCGTGGTAGAGATGGCAGGCGGCGAACCGTTATCTATCGTTTCTTTGATGGAGCAGATCGATGTGCCCGACGGTGTCAGCCGCAACCTGCTTGAGTTTTCACTTAACTATGCCTTGCAAGAAGATGGCCGTTTCGATGAAGTTGGGCCTGCCGGCGAAATTTTGTGGTGCCTGAAGCGTCTTGAACCTGAAGAAGTTCAGCAGGTTCCCGCAACGTTAAAATATGCCCCGCTTGATTATGATCGGTCTGTGTTAACCGAACAGATGCTTGACCTTGAGTACCAACTGGATGATGAATTTTCTGAAACGGATCATAAGCCAGCCAAGGCCAATGAAGTTACGATTACCCTGACTTACCCGCATTGGCGGGCTGGAACCTTGCCGGTTTCGCCGCGTGTGCGCCGGTTCTTCCCCACTGCTTACGAATCGTCACTGGTGCGTTTTATTTTGGTCGACGATAAAACGGGTGAACAGATCCCGGCCTGGGTGGTGCGCGAGCACGGTTATGTGTATGGGCTGAAAGCCTGGTTCGAAAAGAACAAGCTTATTCCCGGAGCCCAGGTTGTTATTCGGCGCTCGAAAATTGCCGGCCAGGTTATCCTTGAAGCCAAAACCCGCAAGGCTGCTAAAGACTGGGTGCGGACTGTGCTGACCGGCTCGGATGGCGGGATTGTTTTCGCTTTATTACGCCAGGAAGTGGCCTGTGAATACCATGATCGTATGGTGGCGGTTGTTCCTGATGTTAATGGAATCGACCTGGCCGTTGCGCAAATGGCAAAAAGCCGCCAACCGCTTGAGAAGATAGTTAAGAATATCCTGCGTGAGCTCTCAAAGCTGACCCCACAGGGCCACGTTCATGCCGAAGAACTCTATTCAGCGGTTAATATCCTGCGCCGCATTCCACCTGCTCCTTTACTGGCTTTGCTGGCTTCGAGCAAGGAATTTAATCACATCGGCGATTTGTATTTCCGTTTGGCAGAATCCAACCAGGATCAGGAATAAACCATGAGCCTCGTTAAACCGACTTTAAATACCCGTTACCACATCGATTTTGATTGGTGGAAACAAACCGAGAACGATTGGCATGTCCACCTGCGCGGATTGCTCTGCCCGGAACACCAGATCATGTTTGCCAGCCATGGCGTAGGCGAGATGCTTGATTTTATCGATCCTGAAACTGCCGAGGTGCGCCCAATGAATGGCATCCAGCAGGCCATTCTCTCGCATTGCGCCCGCCAGCCCGAATTCCTGACCGGCCAAACGGCCATGGTCGAAGCTGTTTTTCGGGTTTTCCTGGCCAACGGGAACAGACCGCTTTCAGCCGGCGAACTTGCTGAGCGGCTTGGCCGTCCTGCCAATGTCATCCTGACCACGCTTTCAGGGATGCGCGTCTACAAAGGCATCCGCCCGGTTCAGGAGTAAAAACTTAAGCCCCCGTAGCTCAATGGACAGAGCGCCAGCCTTCTAAGCTGTGGGTTGTGGGTTCGAATCCCGCCGGGGGCGCTCGTTTTTCTTGTTTCACAGGTTCAGGAGGAAACCCAGGCATGGCAACTGAACGCAAAGGACTGATCAAATTTGCGGGCGCGGAGCAAACCGTCGTTGGCAATGATGTCAAAGTCGGGCAAAAAGCCCCTGAGTTTACCATCCAAAAAACCGACTGGAGCCTGACCAAGGCTTTCAAAGAAACCAAAGGTAAAGTTCGCATCATTGCGTCTGTGCCTTCGCTCGATACGCCGGTCTGTGATCGCGAGACCCGCAGATTTAATGAAGAAGCTGCCAAGCTGAGCAAAGATGTGGTTGTACTTGTGGTCAGCATGGATCTGCCAGTTGCCCAAAAGCGTTGGTGTGGCGCGGCTGGGGTTGACCAGGTGCAAACTTTTTCAGATGTGGTCAAAGCTGATTTTGGCAAAAAATATGGCACCTTGATGAAAGAAGTCCGCCTTTTGCGCCGCGCCGTATTTGTGGTCAATAAAAAGGGCGTGGTCACTTATGCCGCCTATATGGCTGTCAATGGCGACGAACCGAAATACGATGATGTGCTCGACGCCGCGCGCAAAGCGCTTGGCAAGTAGATCCCCAAAGGAGTTCGTATGATTACGGTCAAACCCAAAGCTGGCCGTGGGGGAGCAATGGCAGAACGCCGCCGGATGCTGGTCGAAACGATTGGCTGGCAGGTGCGCGTCCAGCACCATGTTTGGAGCCCGCCAACCGATCTTTTTGAAACCCAATCTGATTATGTTGTGCGGGTCGAAGTGGCGGGGATGCGTGAGCAGGATTTCTCTGTCACCCTTGAACACAACTACCTGACCATCAGCGGCAACCGTATTGAACCTCACGAACGCCGCGCCTATCACCAGATGGAAGTCCGCTTTGGTGAATTCAGCACCGTTGTAGCCTTGCCCGGCCCGGTCGATATCAAAGCCTCCCGTGCCGAATACGAAGATGGCTTCTTGACTGTCATCCTGCCCAAAGCCAACCCCAACCAAATCTTAGTTAAGGGATAACCCTCGCCTCTATGCCTGCCTCCCGTTGGAATTCCAACCCTGCCGACCTGTTCAAGTGGATTAACAGCGACGACGATGCTGAACTACTCAAAATGTTCATCCCGTCGCTTTTTTCTGATTTCTTAAGTGGGGATGAAACCCCGGACTCTGTTGCCCCTGTGCTTGACCCCGCTCAAATCGCCGAATCCACCCCTGAAATTATCCCGATCCTGCCGCTGCGTGGGCTGGTCGTCTATCCCCAGACCGCCGTCCCGCTGACGATCGGTCAGCCGCGCTCGGTCAAATTGGTTGACGACGTTGTCGGTGGCGATCGCTTCATCGGCCTGGTCGCCTCCAAAAATCCGGATCTTGAAACGCCCGGCCCCGATGATCTGTATGTTGTCGGGTCGCTGGCAACCGTCCATCGCCTGCTGCGCGCCCCAGACGGCACCATCCGCATTTTGGTGCAGGGACTTGAGCGTTTCCGCGTTATCGAATACACCCAGACCGAACCTTACTTGATGGCGCGTATCGAGCGCATCCCCGAAGCTGCCGAAGAAGGCCTGGAATTGGATGCCCTGGCGCGCAACGCCCGCGACCAGTTTGCCGGGATCGCCGAGATGATCCCGTCTTTCCCGCGCGAGTTGGTTGCATCTATCACCGGCATCGAAGACCCGCTCCAGACCGTGTATGCCATCGCCAATTTTCAGCGCATCGACCTGGAAGATGCCCAAACCCTGCTCGAACTTGATTCAGCCACCGACAAGCTGCGCAAGCTGATCGGGTTGTTGGTGCGCGAGAGCGAAGTGCTGCAGCTTGGGCAGAAGATCCAGAACGAAGCCCGCTCCGAGATCGACAAAGTCCAGCGTGAATATTTCCTGCGCGAGCAGCTGAAAGCCATTCAGAAGGAACTTGGCGAGCGCGATGAGCAGGCGGTCGAGGTTGAAGAATTCCGCAAGAAGATCGACGAAGCCAAAATGGCCGAAGAAGCGGACAAACAGGCCCGCCGTGAATTGGACCGCTTATCGCGCCTGCCAACCGCTGCCGCGGAGTACGGGGTTATCCGCACTTATCTCGATTGGATGACCGCCCTGCCATGGGCCAAAGTTACCCAGGATAATTTGGACATTCCTCATGCCCGCCAGGTCTTGGACAAAGATCATTACGGGCTGGACGACATCAAAGAACGCATCCTTGAATTTTTGGCGATTCGCAAGCTGCGCATCGATCGCCGCGACGAGGAACAAACTGTATCGGACGATGTCATCCGGCGTGAGCGCGAGGGTGTGATCTTGTGCTTCGTTGGCCCGCCCGGCGTTGGCAAAACCTCGCTCGGACAGTCGATTGCGCGCGCCATGGAGCGTAAGTTTGTGCGCATTTCATTGGGTGGCGTGCGCGACGAGGCTGAGATCCGCGGGCACCGCCGAACGTATATCGGCGCCATGCCGGGGCGCATTCTGCAAGCCTTGCGCCGGATCGAGAGCCGCAATCCGGTCTTTATGCTCGACGAAGTCGACAAACTGGTCAACGACTTCCACGGTGACCCGTCTTCGGCGCTGCTGGAAGTGCTTGACCCCGAACAAAATGGCGAATTCCGTGACAATTACCTGGAAGTGGCCTACGATCTTTCGCAGGTCATGTTCATTACCACCGCCAACACCCTTGAGACCATTCCCGGTCCTTTGCGCGACCGGATGGAGATCATTTCGCTTTCCGGCTATACCGAAGGCGAAAAAATCGCGATTGCCAAAGGCTATTTGATCCCGCGCCAGATCCGTGAGAACAGCCTGAAGCCGGGAGAAGTCTCTTTTTCAGACGAGGCGCTCAAGGTCATCATCAATCAGTACACCCGCGAAGCAGGTGTAAGGAATTTGGAACGTAACATCGGCTCGGTCTGCCGTAAAATTGGCACACGCATTGCCGAAAGCAAAGGCACCAGCTTCAGCGTCACCCCCGAGTTTGTCAAAGAGCTGCTGGGCAACCCCTTCTTCCAGGGTCCGGAAGAGATGAACGTCCGCACTGCTGTTCCGGGTGTGGTGGCCGGCCTGGCCTGGACGCCCTATGGCGGCGACGTGCTTTTCATCGAAGCCACTCGCATGCCCGGCGCCAAAGGTTTCCAGGTGACGGGTTCGGTTGGCAACGTGATGCAGGAATCGGCCCGCGCCGCCCTGTCTTACGTCCGCTCTCGGGCCGAACAACTGGGATTACAGGTCAACTTTTTTGAAAAATCAGACCTGCACCTGCATGTTCCTTCTGGCGCGCAGCCCAAAGACGGACCCTCTGCCGGGGTGGCGATCGCTACTGCGCTCGTTTCGTTAATTTCCGGGCGTTTGATGCATAAGGGTGTCGGTATGACTGGCGAAATTACCCTGCGGGGGCAGGTTTTGCCGGTTGGCGGCATTAAAGAAAAAGTGCTGGCAGCCCATCGCAACGGCCTGCGCACGGTCATCCTGCCCAAACGCAATGAAATGGATTTGGATGACGTACCGGAAGAAATTAAAAAAACCATGACCTTCATCTTCGCCGAAAGCGTGGATGATGTCCTTTCTGCCGCGCTGGAGCCTCATCCGCAAGCACCTCCCGTGCCTGAGCCGGCGGCCAAAAAGCGGAAAACGTCTCGAAAAAAGGAAAACACGGATGCCCAAGATCATGCTGGCTGAGGACGATCCAACCATGCTCAGGTTGCTCAAAACTTTGATGGAGCTTGAGGGTTTTGATGCTGTTCCCTTGGCCATGAATGAAAACGTTTTGGATGCGGTTCATCGCGAATCCCCGGATGTGCTCTTGCTGGATGTGCACCTGCCTCAGGGCAATGGTCTTGATTTCCTGCGTCAGATACGCGCTGATGCGCGCTTCGAGCGCTTGATCGTTCTGATGGCCTCCGGGATGAGCCTGAAAGATGAATGTCTGGCTGCCGGGGCCAATGCTTTCCTGCTCAAACCATTTATGCCTGACATGCTGATCGACTCTATTCGTTCCATGCTTGCATCCCGCCCCGGTTGATCGACCATGGAAGTTACCCTGCGCACGTTCCGCTTTGAGCAAGATTACCCTGCCGTGATCGATCTTTGGGAGCGCTGCGGGCCGGGCGTACAGGTTCGCCGGTCAGACGAGCCGGAAGAGATCAAGAAAAAACTGACCCGCGACCCGGATCTGTTCCTTGTTGCAGAATGCGAACAAAAAATAGTTGGCACTGTGATGGGTGGGTTCGATGGGCGGCGCGGCATGGTGTACCACCTGGCTGTTGAACCCGCTTTTCGTGTGCACGGTGTTGGGGGCAAATTGATGCAGGAAGTTGAATCCCGTTTGCAAGACAAAGGCTGCCTTAAAGCTTACCTGCTGGTTACCAATGAGAACGATGAAGTTATTCCGTTCTACGAAAAACGTGGCTGGCAGGAAATGAAACTGCACCTGTTCGGCAAAAATTTATCCTGATTTCCCATGTCCATTCAAATTGCCATCCTGACCGTTTCAGATCGTTCTTTTCGTGGAGAACGGGAAGATCTTTCTGGTCCGGCCCTGCAGGCGCAAGTGGTTGCCCTCGGCTGGCAGGTTTGGCGTGTCTCCATCGTCCCCGATGAAATGGATCAAATTGCCGGCACCCTGTCAGCCTGGGCCGACAGCGGCCAGGTAGATGTCATCCTGACCACGGGCGGGACCGGTTTTGCTCCGCGCGACATCACGCCTGAAGCCACCCGCCAGGTGGTTGAGCGCCTGACCCCGGGCCTCGACGAGGCCATGCGCGCCGCCAGTCTCAAGATCACGGCGCATGCCATGCTCTCTCGCGCCCTTTCTGGAATTCGTAAACGCACACTGATCGTCAACCTGCCGGGCAGCCCGCGCGGCGCGGTTGAAAATTTCCTGACTATCGCGCCGGTCTTGCCGCATGCTGTGGAGTTGTTGCACGAAGATGCCGCCGCCGAAGGCGGGCATCGCAGTCTTTGAATCAACTTGCAGGCCAATTTGGCCTGCATCTTTTTTTATGAGGGGCAGCCTGGCGAAATTAACGCCTCGGGATGTTTTTTGATAAGGACGAACGAACATGACCATTCCCAACTCCACCCCGGTTTACGCAGTCCCCGAAGATAAGCTGGTCCCGGTCAGCGATCATTTAAGCGGTTTGATGGACATTCCGCCTTCGCGCATGTTCCTGATCAACAAATCGCTCAAAGTCTACCAGCAAAACAACCCCGGCGCGGTGGTTTTCGACGCATCCCAGGGCGATGGCGGCGCATCGCTGCCAGGTGTGCCCACAATCATCCTGGAACGCGCCGCCCAGATGCAGATCGAGCACGGCACCGCCTACGATATGCCCTACGGCACGGACGCCTACCGCAAAGCGGTCGTCGAGCAATACTGGAAACTGGATTCGAGTCTGAGGGTTGGCCCGGCCAATGTGCTCGGCGCATGCGGTGGACGGGATGCCCTGGTCAAAGCCTACGGCGCGATGCTCTCGCTCGGCCATGGCCGTCAGGGCGACCTGATCATGGTCTCGCGCGTGCCGTGGATCTCGTATAACTGGGGGCCGTACGGTGTCGGGGCGAACACGCTCTGGGCGCCTGGCGACCCGGCCCAGGGTTGGGCCTATTCCGAAGATGCGATCCACGAGAGTGTGGCCTTCGCAGCCCGCAGCGGACGCAAGATCGCCGGGCTGGTCATCACCAATCCCGACAACCCGACCGGGCTGACGGTTTCGGTCGAGAAACAGGTTTCACTGGCCAGGACCGCCCTCGAAGCTGGCGTGGCCTTTGTTTTCTTCGACTGGATGTACCACTACGTTACAGATGAAACCCCGATGGATTTGAACACTTTCCTGCCGCATTTCAGCTCCGAAGAGCGCAAGCGCCTGTTCTTCCTGGATGGGATTACCAAAAGCCTGGGTGGCTCGAACATCCGCAACTGCCACCTGATCGCGGACGAGGATGTGGTCAAGTTCATGGCCGCGCGCGCCTCGCACACGGTTTACCCGACCTTCTACTCGCTGGCGGTGGCAATGGCCGCCTATGAGATGGGATATTTCGAAGCCAGCCGCTCGATCATTGAGCCGACCAACGCCAGCCGCGCGCTTCTGCAAGGTTTGCTCGCCCAAAGCGGTCTGCAGCACATCCTTGGCAAGGGCTATTATGCATTTATTAATGTGGGGGAAAACATCAGAGCCAAAGGCTGGCCCGACGGCGAACCGCTTGGCCAGTACCTGGCCGAAAACTTCGGTGTGGCGGTCGTGCCGGGAGCATTTTTCTCACCCTTCGGCGGCGACTGGATCCGTTTCTCGTACGCCACTCCGCCGGAGCGAACGCGGGCGGCCTGGGAGCGGCTGGTGGATGGGTTGGAGAGTTTGAAAGGCTGATTAAAGAGAAAAACGGCGGCTGCCATACAAGGCGGTCGCCGTTTTTTTGATATTTGTGGTGTGGAAGAAAATTCTGCAGTTCAGGGCGGGCAGATTAGCAATCATCCCTACGGGCGCTAGCCATTCTCCCCGGCCAGCCGCGCAATTTGCAGCACGCAGCAGCGTAGGACAGCCTGTTTTTCGGCGGGCATGGCGGTTTCTTCGATCAGCGCGATGCGTTCCACATCGTTGATGGCGCGGATGATGCTGACCGGCACTTCGATGCTGCCTTCGGTCATGTTGCTGAGTTGTTCGACTGCGCCGACCAGGAATTGGCGCATTTCATCGTCAACGCGGGCAGAGCGCAGGAAATCGGTCAGCGCCGAGGGTAATTTTTGTCCGCGAGCGGCGCCCGAGGCTCCGGGTGAGCGGGTTGACGAGACCGAATGCAGGGCTGTCGCCAGTTCGGTAAAACTCTGAACGCGCTGGTAAATCGAGTCGCCCATCAAATCCCAGATGACCGAGCGCCAGTAGCGCACCTGTTCTGGCAGTTGTAGCAGCTGTGTAACCTGCTTCTGCCAGCTTGCATCGATCTTGCCGTAACCCTGTGGGTGGGCATCTTGCAGCATCCGACCCAGGTCGGTGTTGAACAGGTTTTCCTGCATCAAGACTGCCAGGTCGGGGCGCAGGGTTGGCAGCAGGTCGGGGATGAAGACTCCGTTTTCGACAAAATCGCTGACGTTCAAGCCGTGCCGCCGCAGAAGCTCCTGCTGGAACAAGGAGATGAAGCGCAGCATGGCATCGTTGTCTTCGCGCAAGGCCACAAAGGCTGAGTTCCCGGCCGGGAAGGCTGTTTCGATGCGCTTGACGAATTCTCCCCGCCAGTCCTGGTAAATGCGCAGGGTGTGCAGGATCTCGTAGATCGGCAGGCGCGGCAAAAGGCGCTCGGCGATCAGGCTGTCGCGCTCGGCGTCGGGCAGGGTTTTTTGGGCGTAATATTCCAGGGCGCGGAACAGGCCGGTGGTCAGCTGGTTGATGCCCAGAACGCTGGTTTGCGACTGGTTGTGGGCGATGGCCCGCAGCAAACTGCCGTGCTTCGAGAGCGGGATCATTTCGGCAACGTTGGCCAGGATCTGCTGTCCCCGGTCGACACCCGAGGCGGTCCGCAGGCGGGAGGTGGGGCGGTCACGCAACTGGGGAATGGAGCGCCCGATAAAGTACGAAATGATGTGGATGCCGAAGACATCCTCCGGCCTGCCGTAGACAATGTGGCGGAAGTGCTCGGTCAATTCTCCCAGGAAACCCTCGTAGAGTGCTTCCGGCATCCCGATCGTCAGGCGTTCCAACTCTTGCACGCCGCGGCTTTTGAGCCCCAGGCGGCTTTCGGTCAGAGTTTCAGCGGCCCGCAGCAAATTCTGGCGGTGTTCTTTTTGCGATTCACGGACGTGATAGAGCAGATTCGCCAGATCACGCACGGGCAAAAAGCGCAAATGTTCTGCCAGGCTGCTCTGGAAGGTGCGCAAATCACCACCGAGAAAGACCCCCTGGAGCGGGGTGACGGCATAGGCGGTGCTTTTCTGGGCCGCTTGCGGTAGATTTCTGGACAGCCGGCGGTGATCGTTGCCCGCGTTGATAAAGGCTGGTTTGCCGGCCACGTGCGAGTAATACCCACCTTGGCGCTGCATCGGCTCGCCGCTGCCCAATTTGATGCGCATTGTATCTGCGGCGCCATGTTCCGCCAGCCAGGTCTGGACTGCATATTTGGCTTTGATGTATTGAAACGCACCATTGGCCTGGCTGATCTGCTGGCTCAGATCGGAGCCGGCGATGAAAACCTCGGTCATGATCTCTGCCAGGCGGCTCTGCGGCGTCTGTTCCGTGTGTCGGCTTTGGGTGGCGTAATCCCAGATGCGGTCGAGATAGTTCGGGATGTTCGTGACCGCATCGAGATCTTCAAATAAAGGAATTAACCAGATGGAGGGCAGCTCGGAATCGGGGTGTTTGCGCCGGGTCTGCTCGGTCTGGGTGCTCATTTTTCGGTCAAGGGCGATCAGCGCTTCGGGTTTGGAAGACATGCTGATCTGTAGGGCCAGGGTCATGCCCGGATTGCCATATTTTCCGGCGATGGCATTGATCTCCTGCATATTAAAGGCAGTCGTGTCGATGGCGAACTGGTCGCGGGCGGTGATCATGCCCTGGTGGATGCGTGGCGTAATGACCATGCGCTGCAAGATGTCGCGGTATCCGACCACTTCCCGCAGGAGCGGCTCCACCGCCCGGTTGGCCTGGATATCCGGAATCAGCGTGTGCAATTGCTTGCGCAGTTTCTTGTTGAGTGAAAAATAAGTTTCCATCATGCTTCGGCGTTGTTCGCGAAGCTCACTCATCTTTTGTTCAAAACGGTCATTGTGCTGCCACAGGACCCTGGTCGGGTCACGGCGCAGGTGCAATTGGGTGGCCAATCGCTCGAGTGGGGTGGAATCGACCGAGAAAGGCAGAATGCCGCGGTAGCGTTGTTCCAGTTGATGGGTCAACTGCGTGATGGTGTTCAGTAGTTGCGTAAAAGTGCGGCTGCGCTGCGGCAACCGGTCCAACTCAAACAAAAGATCCGGGGAAATCTGGATGTGCGAATCGGCTTTGTGGAGCAGGTTGAGGATCTGCGCCATGCGCCGGACGTTTTCCATTACCGCGGCGGCGATCAAACGGTGACCCTGGCCTGATGGACGGTTGCTGCCGTCCCAGTCGCTCCAGAAAGACAAGAAGGGGCTGAGGGTGGTATCGGTAAATAGTTCGGTGTAGCCCTCGCTGGCGATCAGCGTATCAAGATCGACCAGGATTTCATCCGCTTCGAGCTGGGAGTTGATGCTGACGTTCTGCCCCAGGAATTCGTGGAGCATTTCGTGCCCGGCCTTTTCGATCAGCGCAGACGGAACCGGCTGCCTGGCGATCAAGGCTCGCAGGATGGAATCGAAAGTCATTTCCGTCTGCAGGGAGTATCTTTGGGTCGGGTGGACGGTGCGATCATAATTGCGTAGGCGGAAAAGCCGCTGGCGGCGGGAGAGAGAGTCCTTCATGAACTCACGTTCCAGCCGGCCCGCCAGCCAATCGCCGCCGCCCGCTGCCGCCCGCTGCATCATCTCGTCACTGATGAAGGCGCGCTCCGATAGGCGGGTGCGGAAAACATCCAGACGCTCGGGTAGATAGTTCTTGACGAAATCGCTGCGCAGGCGCTTGCCATCCACCACCGGCAGGCTGGTCAACTGCTGCATGGCGCGGCCGTTCTCAAATTGACGGGAAATTTTTTGAGTGATCTCGTCCCATTGTTGCATGCGGGCAGCCAGCTCGTTGTTTTCACCCGATGGAAGATGGAAGGTGAGCTGTTTGCGGTTGTAGCGCGCGTCTTCCTCGGCGATCATGCGGTTCAGATCGATCAGCAAACGGCGGGCCTTGACCTGCATGATTTCGGCAGGGTCCACGCCGCCCAGGGTCAGGCGGAAGGTGCGTCGCCCGGTATCGAAGCCTTCCTCGGTGCGGGCAAAGGTTGCCAGCGGCAGCAGGCCGATCCCGCGCCGGGCCAACGAGGATGCCAGCCAGTCGAGAGAGAGACCGTTCGGCAGATGTTCAACGTGCAGGAGCGGGTACATGCTCCCGGAGGGCGGGATGATGGTCAGGCCAAACGGGTTGCGGTCGGGGGGCAGGTTCTCGGAGGCAGAGATCAGCGCCTCGGTGCGCTGCTTAAAGATCGCGTTGCGCATGCGCCAGTAGGTGCGGGCGCCCTCCAGCGGGCCGCGGTAAAACAAATAGCAGATAAAAATAGCAACCAGGTTCGGTTCGATCAGATCGTTCAGACTGCGGAAGTGTTCGCGCAACTCGGTTTCGCGGATCTCGACCACCGAGAGGCGCGCCCCGGCCAGGCAATCGGTCTTGGACATGGAGTGAACGCTGATCACGCGATCGGCCTCCGACTCGTCCAGTACCCCGTTGCGCACCAGGTCGATCGCAACCTGACGGGCGGTTTTGATAACGGGCAGGCCATCCACCGGGGCGACGTTCTGGTAAGCCAGATCGTCAATAACATAGATCTTGTGTTGCAGGCAATATGTGATCAGCTTGCTGACATCGGCTTCGGCGAAAATGCGCCCGGTGGCGTTGTGCGGGTTGTTGATCGCCACCGCGCCGCGCTCTGGCCAGTGCGGGTCTGCCTGGCAGAGCTGCTTGATTTTTGCGATCATCGCATCTACATCCAGCGCCAGATCTCGGGTCAGCGGGACGACATGCACGTTCGGGAAACACTGTTCGTAAGACCAGCTCAGGTCAGGGAAAAGAACATCGGTGATGCCGCAGTGAAAGCCCAGCAAACCGAGGGCCGTGCGCGATGAACCGCTGGTGACCTGGCAGGCCTCCGGACGGTATTGGGGCTGGTGCTTGGCGAAAACGCTCAGGAAACTACGCTGCAGAGCCTGTCTCCAGGCCGGTTTGTGGGCGTTTTTGATGAGTTGGTTCAGCAATTCGAGGCTGTCGACATCCGCAAATTCATCGATCTGCCCGGCTTTCCAGCGTTCCTGCATGATTTTGGAAACCTTGCCGGTTTTCTCATCCAGGGAGGCCAGGGCGTGGTTCAGCGTCTGGGTGTTGCTCTGCATCAGGCGATCGAGACGGGTGCCGACCCGTGAGGCCAGTTGCGAAAGTGTGGACTCGGAAGAGTTGCCTTCGCCCCACTCGTCCAGCCAGGCTTTGTCCTCAAATATTTCTGCCGGTGTTTCGGTTTTGAGATCTGCCAGGTTCTGCTCGAGCAGGAAGTTCAAAAACTCAACTTCGGATGCCGAGGGTGTGCCTTTTAATTGGAACTGAACATTTTCAATAACGCCCAGAAATTCGGCGTTGCCGATCACAAAAACTGTCGAAAGCGAATCGAGACGCGGCGCAAAAATGGCCGGCGTCAACAGGCGGATGACCCGCTGCACCAGCTTGGCTTCGCGCGCCAGCGAGTGCTGGTTGAGCGCATTGTTGGCTTCAATAAAGAACAGGGGATATTGGATGCTCAGTAAACGCAGCTTGCGGCGCGTTTCTTCATTCAATGGGCCGCCAATCACCAGGAAGGTCGGAACCTCCGGTTGTGCGGCGAGCCACTGCTCCACTTCGACGCGCGCCACCCGTTCATCGTTGGAGAGCGGCTCGATCTGGATGTTGGGAATATCACTAAACGGTTCGGGGAATTCGTAGTGATAGCACAAAACGCGGGCGGGCGTGATCTGCAAATAATTGGAGACCGCAGAAAAAAGCACGCGCAGGGTTTCGTTGATGCCGCCCGAAGCCAGGATGATTTCGCGCTTGCCCGATTTTTCGCCCATGTCGTATTGCAGGGGTTCCTGCTGGTTCTCCAGCCACTTGCGGAACGCCTGAACCAATGCGTGCGGGGCCTTGCGGTTGTATCCACCGCGCGGCATGTAGGGCGAGCTTTTTTGGATGGTGCGGATTAAAAATTCCAGCTTGGGCTTGTCCGCGGCATCCCAGCCCAGGTGCTCGAGCAGGATATCGGCATCCGCATCCGCCAGATCCTGGCGGCGGACATCGATTCCCAGTGCGATGCGCAGGAAAGCCGAAGACAGCTTGACATCCTGAAGCGGATTCCCAATATGAAAATTGACCCGTTCCTCAGGCGGAACTGGCGCGGCTGCCGTGGCCTCACTGATTTCTGAAACCCGAGCAACCCGAATCTGCTTCAGGCGAAAAAAAGCCAGGGGATCAGTTTGCGTTTTCATCCATTCTTCTTGGCTTCCAACGCCTTGTTCATCATGTTCTGGAACAGGTTAAGCAGTTCTGAGCCAGCCAAATCTTGTGGGGAGAGCGAGATCACTGTGCGGGCATTCTTCAAACCCTGGCTGGCTTCTGCCAGGCGGGCGGCCTGGGGCGTGAGCACCAGCAGTTCAGGGTTGTTCTTGAGAATTTCAAGCTCTTCCTTCTCAAAGGATAGGCGCAGGCGGTTGCGGATCAGCTCATCTTCCAGGCGTTTCTGGGACAGGGCATTTTCCTGTTCGAGCATGGCCTTCTTGAGCGTCCCTTTTTTCAAGTCCAGGGCGTGTTCCATTTCAGCGATCTCTTCGTCGGCCTGGTATTTGGCTTTCGCGGCAGAGACGCGGGCCTGGTTGTTGAGGCGCTCGGTCTGTTCGAGCAGGCGGGCCTGTTCCTGTTGGCGCAGGGCATCCGCAATTTCGGCATCGGCCGGTTCCATCGAGTGGACAGCCAGGGAGATCAATTCGACCCCAAATTTTTCCTTGAACTGGGCAGAATGCTCATTCAAGTAATTGACGAGGCCAGTGGATGAAAGCGCGCTGATTTCCGATTTTTCGGTATATTCTTTGACAAGACCTTCCAACCGGATGCTGGTTTCTTCGGCTGCGCGGGCGATCGCTTCGCTGCTCCAGCCGCCAACCCGCACCAACATCTGGATATTGTCCATGGCCGGGGCCACGGAACCAACCAGTTTAACGTTTACGCCCAGATTGCCCATTGCCGTCGCTTCGACAGTCAATTGGATGGGGTGGGTGGTGCGCTTGAGGGGCAGGCTGAAATGACGCGGGTAGAACAACCCGCTTCGAAGGGCGATCTTGCCATTCGATTCGTAAAGAACCAGCACATCGGGCTGGCGGATGCGAAATTCAAAAGCGATTGCCAGCACAATCACCAATACGAGTGCTGCGGCTGCGACACCAAAAAAGATTTCCATAATAAGAACCTCCTTACCAAGCTCTACCTGGGATTTAATTCGCTGCATTATACTGCGATTGGTCGGAATTGAACTGGTATGGATTTAAAAATTTATGCAATTTTTGAACAAGCTCAAAAAAACGAAGGCAAATACTAACCCGCCTATGGTTGTCCTACGTACCTTCATTTAAAAACTTGAAACTGAAGATGGGGTGAAGGTAAGCTTGAGTTTTGGCATGGCTCGGTTTTGATCGACGCATGATAGAATGCAGCCAATTGGATGACAAATGGTGTTGTGGCGGTTTATCGAAGTTGATATGATAAAGGTAGGAACAAACATCATGGACAGTGAACGCCAAAAACTCGAAGAGGCTGTTACAGCGTTGAAAACCGGGAATAAAACCGCCGCCAGGCAACTGTTTATAGAAATCCTGCGCAATAACCCCAAACAAGAGGATGCCTGGGTGGGGCTTTCTTTATGTGTCAACAGCCTCGCAAAGCGCAAGGAATACCTGTCCCGCGCTTTGCGCGCCAATCCGGCTCATGTCTATGCCCGTTCCGCTCTGGCCCGCCTGGAGCGGATTCCTGCGCCACAAAAGGCTGTTGCCACTCCTGTGCCAACTCCCGAAAAAGAACCCAAAGTGCAGCGCAAGTGGATGGAAGTTTACATTGGCCTGGGATTGGTGGTTCTGGTGCTGTTTGGCCTGATGGCAGGCTTGGGGTTTGTGCTCAACCAACAGGCCGAAGCCGCCCGTATCGAGAGTTTACCGGTTGAACTGACCTCGAATCGCTACGTTTTTATCGATTTTTACGCCGATTGGTGAAGTGCCTGCCGCTCAATGCAGCCGGTGGTTGCAAACCTTGAAAAACAATGTGCGGGAAATGTAACCTTCATCCATGCGGATGTGGATAAAAGCAAATATCAGGATCTGGTTTCCGAATATCGGGTGAATGCCATTCCGCGTTTTGTTTTGCTCAACCCATCGGGGAAAGTTGTCAAGCAGTGGCTGGGAACAACCTCCAGCGGAGAGTTTGACCAGTCAATGGGCAGTATCTGCGCCAGTCAGTGAGTATCTTTATTCTTGTTCTGTCCGCGCGCTGGCAATCGAACTGATCACCACTCCGCCCAACACTACCACCCCGCCCAGCAGCGCCAGCGGACCGGGCATCTCACCCAGCAGCAGAAAAACCCAGACCGGGTTCAGGATTGGTTCGAGGGTGCCGATCAAGGTCGCTTCGAGCGCCGGGATCACCTTGATCGCCAGCGAGTAAAACAGGAAAGCCAGGCCGATCTGGAAAATCCCCAGGTAGGCAATCGCCCCCCAATTGGCGACTGTCCAGGGCTGTTGGAAAACGAAGTAACCGCCCAGGAGCATGCCAAGCAGGTTGGCCAGCAGAAAACTCTCGGCCGGGCTGCCGTCTTTTTGAGCGCGCATCGCCACCGTCATCAGGGCCATCGTCACGCCGCTGATAATGGCCAGGAGATTGCCGGTAAAACCGCCGGGGCTGAGCCGGTCGCCAAAGAACAGACCCAGCCCGGCAAAGATGACCAGCATCGCCACCCAATCAGCCTTGGACGGTTTCTCGCGCAAAAGCCAGTAACCCAGCAAAAGGATATAGATGGGGGCGGTGTACTGCAAGAAAATCGCGTTGGCGGCGGTTGTCATCTGAATGGCAGTGATGTAGAGCAACTGGGTCAGCACGGAACTGAGCGCGGCAATCCACTGCCAACGCGTGAAGCGCCGCGGTATGCGCCGCAGGTAAACCAGGAACACCAGGCTGGAAAAGAGACTGCGCCCGGCCAGGACGGCCAGCGGCTGCCAGTTGAGCGTTTTGAGAAAAATACCGCTCGTGCTCCACAGCACGGCGGCGATGATCAGGAACAGGATGGCTTTGCGGCGATCAATGGCGGCGGGAATCATCGGCGGGGGTTCTCCAATCAGAACAGCGCTGAATTATACATCCGCCTTAAGGCAGGCTGGCCGTGCCTGGAATGGAAATCTCCGGGCTAGGACAATGGTGTAAAATAATTCAAACAGAAAGGATGTTAGCCATGACCGAAAAACTCCGCTGGGGATTACTCTCGACCGCCAAGATCAATGCCGCGCTCTTCAAGCCGCTGGCAAAATCGAAGCGCAACACCCTGTTCGCTGTTGGATCGCGCAGCGAGGAAAGCGCCCAGGCCTACGCCGCCGAGCACAGTATCCCGCGCGCGCACGGCACTTACGAAGCCCTGCTGGCCGACCCGGAAGTGGATGTCATCTACAATTCCCTGCCCAACCACCTGCACGCCGAGTGGACGATCAAGGCTCTCGAAGCGGGCAAGCACGTCCTGTGCGAAAAACCCTTCGCGCTGACCCTGGATGAAGTGGATGCGATGTCCGAGGCGGCGCAGCGCACCGGCAAGGTGCTGGCCGAGGCTTTCATGTATCGCACTCATCCGCAGACCATCAAAGCCAAAGAGATTGTCGATAGCGGCGAATTGGGGAAAATCCTGATCGTCAAAGGCGGGTTTACCTTTACCTTTGCCCGCCCCGGCAACTATCGCCTCGACCCGGCCTTGGGCGGCGGCGGGTTGTGGGATGTTGGCTGTTATCCCCTCAGCTATGCCCGCACCATGCTCGGGTTGGAACCGCTTGAAGTTTTTGGCTGGCAGATGACGGGTGAGAGCGGCATCGACGAATTCTTCAGCGCCCAGATGCTTTTCCCCGGCGAGATCCACGCTCAATTCGATTGCGGATTCCGCGGCCCGTTCCGCGCTTTTATTGAAATCGTTGGCGAGCTTGGCACCCTCGAGATCCCGACCCCCTTCCACCCTGGTAAAAAGACTGACATCCTGCTCACCCGCAACGGCAAAACCAAAAAGATCGAGGTCAAGGGTCAAAATACGTACCTGGGCGAGGTCGAAGACATGGCTGATGCCATTTTGCTCGGCAAAGCCCCGCACATTTCATTGGTCGACAGCCGCGCCAATGTCGCCGCCATCCTGGCGCTTTATAAATCTGCCAAAACAGGCAAAGTTGTGCGCCTGAAAAAGGAATAGGGGATGATAAAAATCGTCGCCGACACTACTTCCGGCTTGCCGCTCGACCTGGCGCGCCAGCGCGGAATTGCCATGCTGCCACAAATCGTCATTTTTGGCGAAAACTCCTACCGTGACGACGGCGAGATCGATACTGAAATCTTCCTGACCCGGCTCAAGGCCTCGTCGATTTTGCCCAAGACTGCCGCTCCGCCGCCCGTGCTTTATCACCCGATCTTCCAAGATGCGCTTGAAAAGGGCGATACTGTGATCGTGATCGCGCCCTCGGCAAAAGTCAGCGGGACGGTGCGATCGGCTCAAAACGCCGCCGCCGATTTTGCGGATCTGACCGTGCACGTGGTCGATGCGCAGACGATTGCCGGGAACACCGCCACCCTTGCCCTGCTGGCCGCGCAATGGGCCGCCGAGGGTGTTGATGTTGACTCTATTCTGAAGCGGCTGGCGGGCCTAATCTCCAGTCAGCGCACTTACTTCCTGGTCGATACCCTCGAGTATCTCAAAAAAGGCGGACGCATTGGCGGCGCGAAGGCACTGCTCGGCGAACTGCTGCAGGTCAAGCCCATTTTGCAGGTCAAAGACGGCCTGGTGCAGCCCTGTGAACAGGAACGTACCAAAAAACGAGCCCTGTCGCGTTTGATCGATCTTGTCGCGGAGCAGGCCGGCGGCTCTGCAAATGCCCACCTTTCGGTCATGCATATCGATGCCCGCGAAGATGCCGAAATGCTGGCCCAGGCTTTTGCTGAAAGATTGGGCATCCCAACCCCGCCGATTTACGTTCTGCCGGCGGCGATCGGTGTCCATGCCGGGCCAAGGGCGCTGGCAGTTGGTTTCTTCGTGTGAAATCGGGCTCAATGGTATATAATACCTGTGGTTTAAAAATGCGCTTTTTGCTGATAAAAAAGCGCATTTTATGACCGGGACGGGTATAATTCGATCCCTGAAATCAAAGCAGGCCCGTGGTTGCAAAGTGCGAGCTTCTGTGACAAGAAAAAACGTAATTTGTGATTGAGACGGGCATAAATTCCCAAAAAAGTGGTAGAAGAACGAGAAGGAGAACGTCTTTATGTCTGGACATAGCCATTGGGCAACCATCCGCCGCAAGAAGGGCGCGGTAGATGCAAAACGTGGTGCAATTTTTACGCGCCTGGCCAAAGAACTGGTCATGGCCGCGCGCAACGGCGGGGGCGACCCTGATACAAACATCCACCTCGCACTGGCGATCGAAAAAGCCCGCGCGGGCAACATGCCGAAAGACAACATCGAACGCGCCATTCGCCGCGGCACCGGCGATGACAAAGACGCTGCCGCTTATGAAGAAATGACCCTCGAAGGCTACGGCCCCCACGGCTCGGCGATCATGGTCGAGTGCGTGACAGACAACCGCAACCGCACCGTGGCTGAACTGCGTCATGCTTTCAGCAAGAACGGCGGCAATATGGCTGAACCGGGCGCGGTCGGTTGGCAGTTTGAGCGCAAATCCTATTTCACTTTCCCGGCCAGCGCACTTTCTTACGACAAAGCCTTTGAACTGGCGATCGATGCCGGCGCAGACGATGTCGCAGAAGACGGCGACAATATTGAAATCATTGGCCCGGTCGAAGTGTTCAAAACCCTGGGCGATGCCCTGCACAAGATCAAAGTCACCCCCGATGAAGGCGGCTTGCGCCTGATCGCCAAGCAGGACCTTGAACTGGGTGTCGAAGAGACCTTGCAGGTGTTGCGCGTGGTTGAAACCATTGAAGACCTCGACGATGTCCAGAACGTTTACCACAACCTGAAAATTTCAGACGAAGTCCTGGCCGTGCTCGAAGCGGAATAAATTCCATAGTATAGGGGCGACCCAGCGGGTCGCCCCTATATCATTTAATATGACCCTCGCCATCGGCATCGACCCAGGCACTGCCACCACCGGTTACGGACTCGTCCGTGAGCTGCGCGACGGCTCACTTGAAGCGGTCGATTTTGGCGTCATCACCACTCCGAAAGGCATCTCGGATGCCGAACGCCTGGACATGCTCTACCAGCAGCTCGGCGCGATCTTGAAACAGCACAAACCTGAAACCTGCGGGGTCGAAAAGCTTTTCTTCCAAAAAAATGTCTCAACGGCCATCACGGTTGGCCAGGCGCGCGGCGTGATCTTGCTGGCGCTGGCCCAGTCTGGCATGGATGTCGCAGAATACACACCGAACGAGGTCAAACTGGCGGTCGCCGGTTATGGCTCGGCCGATAAACGCCAGGTGCAAGAGATGGTGCGCATTTTGCTGGCCCTGCCGAAAATCCCCAAGCCCGACGATGCCGCCGATGCCCTGGCGATCGCCATCTGCCACTTGCACTCGTACAGACTGCAAAGGCTCTAATCCACCAGAAACGAAAACACAGCCTTGTTTTTTAGCGCGAATGCCTGTAATGATTCGCGCCCTTGTTTTTTCTTTGCCAAAATTCTACAGACCGGATAACTTTTTAAGAAACCATCGCCAGCTTGCGTGGTAAAATTCGAACTCTTGTTCCAAAAATCCCACCCAACAGAAAAACCCATGACCCTTTACGCTGAAAAAATTGCCCTTGAACTTAAAGTCCGCCCGCAACAGGTGGCGGCTGTCATCAGCCTGCTCGACGAAGGTAATACCGTCCCGTTCATTTCGCGTTATCGCAAAGAAATGACCGGCACCCTCGATGAAGAGCAGGTGCGCATCACCGCCGAAATGGTGGAAAAACTGCGCGCCCTCGATGAACGCCGCAGCGCCGTGCTCAAATCGATCGAAGAGCAGGGCAAACTGACGGATGAACTCAAAACCGCCATCGACGCCGCCGAAAACATGACTGCGCTCGAAGATCTGTACGCGCCTTACAAGCCCAAGCGCCGCACCCGCGCCATGATCGCCCGCGAAAAGGGACTCGAACCCCTGGCCGAAGTTATCCTGAAACAGGCGCGCGGCGACCGCACCCCGGAAGCCATCGCCGAAGGCTATCTCAACGAGCAGGTCACGACCATCGCCGAAGCCCTGCAAGGCGCGCGCGACATTGTCGCCGAAACCATCAGCGACAATGCCAACGTCCGCCAGGGTGTGCGCGAAAAAGCCCTCAAGTTCTCGATGCTCTACGCCGAAAAAGTGGATGGCGCGGATGATGAAAAGCGCGTTTACGAAAGCTACTACCAATTTTCGGGCCGCGTTGACCGCTTGCAGCCGCACCAGATTTTAGCCATCAACCGCGGCGAAAAGGAAAATGTCCTTCGGGTGCGCGTTGAAGTCGGTGAAAAAGAGTGGCGTCCGATCCTTGAGACCGAATTTGAAGCCAACATTCTGAGCCCGATGGTCGACCAGATGATGCTGGCCATTGAAGACGCCGCCGAGCGCCTGTTGCTGCCCTCCATCGAGCGTGATGTGCGCCACGAACTGAGCGAAAAAGCCGACAGCCACGCGATTAACGTTTTCGCCACCAACCTGCGCGCCCTGCTCTCGATCGCGCCGCTCGCCAACCAGACCGTCATCGGCCTCGACCCGGGCTTCCGCACCGGCACCAAGCTGGCCGTGGTCGACCCGACCGGTAAACTGCTCGACACCGGCACGATCTACCCGCACGAACCGCAAAAGAAATGGTCTGAAGCCATCGACACCCTGCAAGACATGATCAACCGTCACCACGTGACGCTGATCACGATCGGCAACGGCACCGCTTCGCGCGAAACCGAAAAACTGGCCGCTGAATTGACCCGCAACGCCCCCAGCGTCAAATACCTGATCGTCAACGAGGCCGGGGCCTCGGTCTATTCCGCTTCGCCCCTGGCGCGCGCCGAATTCCCCGAACTGGATGTCTCGATCCGCGGCGCGGTCAGCATTGCCCGCCGCGCGCAGGATCCGCTGGCCGAACTGGTCAAGATCGACCCCAAATCGATCGGGGTTGGCCTGTACCAGCACGATGTTGACCAGACCGCCCTTTCCAACTCGCTGGATGGCGTTGTCGAAAGCGTCGTCAACAACGTCGGCGTGGATGTCAACACCGCCAGCCCGGCCTTGCTGACCCACGTCTCGGGTGTCGGGCCCAAATTGGCGGCCAGCATCGTCAGCTACCGCGACAGCAACGGCGTCTTCAAAAGCCGCGATGAACTGAAGAAAGTTTCCGGGTTGGGGCCGAAGGCCTTCGAACAATCCGCCGGTTTTATGCGCATTCGGAACGGGATCAACCCGCTTGATGCCTCCGCCATCCATCCCGAATCTTATTCTGCGACCCTGGCTGTGCTGGAACGCGCCGGCCTTTCGCCTGCCTCGCCGTTGAGTGAACGTAAAACCGCCCTCGAGGCGCTGACCGCTAAAACCCCACCCGAAAAATTGGCCGCGGAAATTGGCTGCGGCCTGCCGACGTTGAAAGACATCCTCGAGCAGCTCATCCGCCCGGGCCGCGACCCGCGTGAAGACGCTCCGACGCCGATCCTGCGCACCGACGTGCTTAAAATGGAAGATCTGGCGGTCGGCTTTGAACTGAAAGGGACCGTTCGCAACGTGGTCGATTTCGGCGCCTTTGTCGATATCGGCGTCAAACAGGACGGCCTGCTGCATAAAAGCCAGATCCCGTTCGGGACGGTGCTCAAAGTCGGCGACATCATCGACGTTGACATCCAGCGCATCGAAAAAGAACGCGGCCGGATCGGCCTGGGCTGGGTCAAGAAGAAGTAAGAACTGAAGAGTGAAACGTGAAAGGCGCTGCGGAATTACGCGGCGCCTTTTATATTGTTTTTTGCAGGGCAGCTGCCTATAATGAATTTGAGCACTCACTCGCGAAGGAAAGAGAAGGTGCATAATGAAAATACATCTGAAGACCCTTGCCGTATTTGCCTTGGGATTGGGATTGTTTTTGAGCAGTTGTGCATCCCCGCCAAACACAATCGTTCTACCAACCGCTGCCAGCACCGCTGGCTCGCCGGAAATCACGCTCGATCTAGAAAAGGTGGATGATCATCCGCTCTATGTTTTGCGCTACACCGGCGATTATCGTTTCGATGAATACCTGCAAACCGGGCGCAGACCAAACCTGCAGTCTTTTTTGCCGGTGGCGCATGGCAGATGGGGCTGTACCGTGTTTGCAACGCTCAATCCCGCCGGGGAGCAGCTTTTGGGCCGTAACTTCGACTGGGAAGATCATCCCACCCTGCTCTTGTTCACTGCGCCGCTAAATGGTTATCGCTCGGTTTCGATGGTCGACATCTCTTATCTGGGGTTTTCTAAAACCACCCCCATCACCGACCAAAACCGCTCCCAGTTACTAACCGCTCCTTACCTGCCCTTCGACGGGATGAATGAAAAAGGGCTGGCGGTGGGGATGATGGCGCTCTCCGATATCCAGCCAGTGAGCGATCCGAATAAAGTCACCCTTGGCTCGCTGGCAATCATCCGATTGCTGCTGGATAAAGCCGCCACGCTCGAAGAAGCGCTGGCGCTGCTGGAACAATACAACGTGGATTTCAGCGGCGGCCCTGTTGTCCATTACATGATCGCAGATGCGAGCGGACACTCGGCAGTGGTCGAGTATGGCGATGCGCGACGGGAGCAACCGGCGCGGTATGTGTTCTCCAACGAACAACCCTGGCAGGTTTCCACGAACTTCGAGTTTGCGCCCCAGCCGCCGACCGGCGCGGATTCAGTCTGCTGGCGTTACAACCTGGCCTATGAAACACTTTCTGAAGTCGATGGAAAACTTACCCAGCCGGAGGCCATGAGCCTGCTGAAAAAGGTTTCCCAGCCCAGCACGCTCTGGTCGGTGACCTACAACCTGCACTCCGGGCAAATCGAAATCAGTCTGCGCCAGAATTATGACCAGGTTTACCGGTTCCAACTCGAAATGGAACAGTAACGCATAAGACACGAACAGCTCTGCTGAAAATCCAAATTGTTCTTCCTTAAAGTGAAGGCCGCAAACGCGCCATCGTCGGTTTGACAGCCTCGATCCGCTATTTTGTCAACACCATCATCCATTTGTCGGGGAAAGGCTCCCTGACTCCGCTGGACAGCCTCGAAGCCGCGCTGGATTGGATTGTAGAAGAGGAGTGAGCTTCAGTTATTTGGTTGAGCAGTAGGTAAAATTTAAACAGCAAGCACCAACTATAATTAAGAAGCGCGCCGCGGAATTTTTTCCGCGGCGCGCTTCTTAAAATCCTGTATTGGTTCTGTTACAGGATGTCTCCATACCGATACAGGGTTGAGCCGGCCCCGGTGCTATAATTTTTGCAGTCTTCGAGACCAAACCAGGCGAGGTGCGCACCATGATCACTGAAAAATCCAAATTGCTGTTTCTCGTTCTTATTCTGTTCGGAATTTCTTTGCTTGTCGGTTGTGGAGTTCAGCCGATGGCTCGCCCAACGGCGATACGATTGTCACCAACTGCTGCCAGCCCTTCAACGATTACACCCACTGCGACTCTTGCGGGCTTTCCTACCGAAGCTGCATCTGTCGAACCATCGCTCACTGCGCCGCCTTACACGCGCTGCCAGGAAATCATCGATGCGCAACTTCCAAAAGATTTCCTGACCGAGGGCTCGATCATTTTTAGTGGGGAATGTGAAGGTAAACAGGGTTTATACAAACTCTCTTCTGTAACACAAAAGATCGAGCCGTTTCTTGATCAAGAACTAAAGGAAGGATACTTTACTGAATTTAATGTTTCAAATGATCATCAGTGGTTGGCAATTGGAAATCCATCTTACGATGAAAGCGGTCAATATGTATCCAGTTCTTTGATTGTCACGGGGGAAGATGACAAAACTTTAATCCGGTACCCAGAGAATAGAAATTGGAATTATCTCGAGGGGTGGTTGGGAAACCAACGAGTTCAGATTTCATCGTGGGTTATGTCAGATAATATCTTGCTCAATCCATTCAGTGGAAAAGTACACCTACTGCCCAATGTTGGCGGGATTGCCTATTTTGATTCTCAGCTTACGAGGGCCTTATATTTTGACGAGTTATCGCAGCAATACGTTCTAAAAGATACTAAAACTGATCGCGAGTTATGGCATAGCAAAGGTGACACCACCAAAGCAATCTATAATGATGAACATCATTGGTCGCCAAACGATGTACAAGTTGCATTTCCGGTTTGGGAGAGTAAAGACAGCAATCTTTTCAGGTTTATCGTGGTTGACCGTGAAGGGAAAGATGTGATCAGTGACCCCATTCAAAGCTTCAGCTATACCGGCTATTTTGGTCAGGCTATGGTCCGTTTTGGCTGGTCTGCCGATGGGAAACACCTGATCTATTGGAATGGAGTGAAAAGTGGTGAAAACCAATTAATCTATTGGAATCCGACAACAGGTGAAATCAGCAACTCCGGTTTTGTAACACAGGATAATGACCCAGGCTTCCCGGATTTTTCGCCCGATGGACAGAAATTTATCGTTAGTGCCGCAGAAAGCCCTGATGAGAATGCGCCTATCGTCAACTATCTTGTTGATCTGGCATCCGGTAAAGTATCCAAACTCGAGATATTATCTTCCATGGTCTGGCTCAAGACAGAAATCGAAATCGCGATGCCAGCGAAGGAACCGTACCCCTTATTGCCAAAAAATGGTGTGTTAGTGAAACAGGCCTGCGCGCAAAGCCAGGCTTCAAGTGGTAATCCAGTTTTTGATGGAGGGCTTGTCTTTTTTCGAAAGAATCATTTATATCTCTCCACATCTACCCAGGGAACGCGCGAGCTAGTTAATACCGAATTTCGGCCTGCTACAACGGCTTATGTTTCTCCCAATCAAAAATGGCTTTTTTACTGGTATGCAGATGCAGACTGGAAACGACATTATTGGCTCTATGAACTTAATGGGCAACCAACCGAAATTATAAATAATGAAATTCATGCCGAATACGTTAGCGACGATGTAAGTGGTTGGCAGACTGATGATGAACTATGGGCCATAAGGTCTTTCGACAGAGGATATCTATTCAACCCTTTTAAAAATTCATTTAGCTCACCGCCCGAATTTAACTTTGCATATCCTGACGCGCCACTTTGTTGGGCCTATTGTGGTGGAACTGGCGAACCTCCAGCATGGTTATATAACCAATATGACAATACATTTGAACGCCTTATATATATAATTCCTGGCTCGAATCTTGTTATGCAAGATCGGGATGGGCATACGCTCTGGCAATATGCCAATGACCTCGTTGGTCTCAACATGCCAAAATGGTCTTCAGATGGCCAAAAATTGGGTGTTCCCTTGCCCAAAGATGAGTTGGGTGAGCATTATGAAATTTTTACGGTTGATCGTGATGGTCACCAGAGCCAGTTAACCAACTACACCGCCGCCTATCCCACCATGACGATTGACAAATTCTCCTGGTCGCCCGATGGCCGTTATATCGCTTTTTGGGGCGATACCCATTCGCAGGAAAACATCGTCCGACAACATCCATATCGTCTCTTTGTGCTGGATACCGTCACCCGCCAAACCATCGACTATTGTGTGGCTGGTAATTATTTAAGCCATGATGCGCAAGACCACGCCCCGGTCTGGTCACCGGATGGCCGTCAGATCGCCGTAAACGGCATTCTAGAGGGCAAACGCCAGATGATCATGCTGGTCGATTTTGCCAGCGGGACGGTTTCGCCGGTGGCTGAAGGTGAACTGATCGGCTGGATGGCGGAACCGTAAACAAAACCGGGGATATAGCTGGAGAACAAAATCGCGCCGCGGAATTTTTTCCGCGGCGCGCTTGATTCCATTGTTTTTAGTTTTTGGCTGATCTCGAAACTCAGATCCAGCCCAGAAAACCGGCAAAGACGACCAGCATCAGAATGTCGAGCGCGGCAACCACGCTGATGAAGGTGATCTGGGTTTTGGGTTTCCAGTCGTAGCAGTAGAAAGCCGCCAGGAAGAAGGGGATGTAGACAGTGACAAAGACCGGGAAGGCTCCCCACCACGGGTAAACCCAGGCGAAGGCCGGGGTCTGGGCCAGAAAAATCTCGATAAATGAGAAAAAGGCCGCATTGCCGATCGCAAACAGCAGGCGGTTGTTGATGCCCAGGATCTTCATCTGCGGGTCGGCGGGCAGGAGCTTGCTCATGGTCAGGCCGGCGATCGAGAACATGAAGCTCAACTCGATGCCCACCCCAACCAGCAGCAGCAGGGCCGTGCCAGTCGGGACTGTCCACAGTGCGTGGCCGCTGAAATGCTGGATCAAGGCGTTCAGGATCTCGTAGAACCAGTGCACCGAGTACAGGGCCAGCCCGGCGGCGATGCCTTTCCAATTCTTTTGAGAAATCTCGTTGAAGTAAACGTACACCACCAGCGCCAGGAAGGCGATCACATACCATTGGAAGTTTTCGCCTTTTCGCAGGATGGCTAGGGCCATTTGGGTGACTTCGGGGTTGTTCATGCGTTTTCCTCCTTGTTTGGTTCGGTTTCGCTCAGAATATTTTTGACGCGCCCGACCTGTCCGCTGACCAGCCGGACTTTGATGCCGTGCGGGTGGCTTGGCGAGTTGGTCAGGATGTCTTTAACGATGCCCTCGGTCAGTTTGCCCGAAACTTGGTCTTGTTTCAGAACAATTTGGACCCGCAGGCCGGGTTTGATATTGCTGCGATTGATACCGTTCATTTTATAGTTCCACCTGGGAGAGTCATTTGACCTGGCCCGCTTGCAAACGGGCGTAGACATTTTCGTTGCGGATCAGATCGTTGTGTTTGCCGACCTCGATGATCTGACCTTTTTCGAGCACGACGATCCGGTCGGCGTTGCGGATGGTGGACAGGCGGTGGGCGACGATAAAGGTGGTGCGGTTTTTCATCAGCCGCGCCAGGGCCTGCTGGATCAGGGCTTCGGATTCGGTGTCGAGGGCCGAGGTGGCCTCGTCGAGGATCAACACCCGCGGGTTGCGGACCAGGGCGCGGGCGATCGCCAGACGCTGTTTTTGTCCGCCGGAGAGTTTTGCCCCGCGTTCGCCGATGTGGGTCTCGATCTCGTCTGGCAGGTTTTGGACAAATTCCCAGGCGTTGGCATCCCGCAGGGCGCTCTCAACCACTTTTTCAGGGACATTGGCCAGGCCGTAGGTGATGTTCTCGCGGATGCTGCCTTCAAACAGGATCGATTCCTGTGGCACGACTGAGAGAAATTGACGATAGGTGCGCAGATCGATGTCGTTCATGTTGCGCCCGTCGAGTAGGATGCGCCCACCGGTCGGGCGCACAAAGCCGATCACCAGGTTCAGGATGGTCGACTTCCCGGCTCCGGAGTGGCCGACCAGGGCGATGTTTTCACCGGACGGAACCTCCAGTGAGAAGCCGCTGATGGCGGAGGCGTCCGTTTCCGGGTAGTGAAAGTCCACGTTTTCGAAACGGAAATTGCCCTTTACCGAGTCGAGCGCTATTTTGCCCTCATTCTGCTCCAGGTCAGGAGATTCCAATACTTCCCCGATCGAGCGAACGGACTCGAGACCCTTGCTGATGGGCGGCATCAGGTTGACCAGCCCCATGACCGAGTTGGTCAGGCTGCTGAAATAACCGGTCAGCATAACTACATCGCCGGCGGTGATGGGGATGATCTCATAATAGGCGGCCCAGGCGGCCACCACCAGGCAAACCACGCTGAAAATATTGTAAGTAACCCACGAGAGCGATCCAAATATGGCGTTGGTCAGGTCGAGTTCCAGCCCGGCTTTGCGAACCTGCGAAAGGGTGCTATCCATCCGTTCCAACTCGTTGCGCTCCAGGCCATGGGCGCGGGTGATGGGGATCAGGTGAGTCATCTCGTTGACGCGGGCGGCCATGCGTTCCATCTCTTCACGGAACTGCGTGTTGCGCATAGCTAGGGAGCGGCGCATGGTGTGAACGAGCAAAGCCGAGACCGGAACCATGACCAGGAAAAATGGCAGAAAGGCCGGCACGCGCCAGGCGGTGATGACCAGCGCCCCGATCAGGCTGCTGCCTGCGCTCAGGCCGCCTTCAGAAAGCTGGCGCACCATCTGCTCGATGGCTTCCACATCCCGAACCACTTTGTTTTGCAACACCCCTGCGCTGGCGCGGGTGTAATAGCCGATCGATAGACTCTGCAACTGGCGCGAGAGCGCCGAGCGCAGGCGCGTTTCCATGCCGCGCAGGGCGGTGCTCAGTTCGCGCATGTAGAGCACATGAAAGGGAATGTTTTGGAAGAGCAGCAGCACCAGCACCAGCGCATTCCACCACAATTCCGCGATCGGGCGGCGCTCGACGACCACGTTGATAATATTGGCGGTCAGGAGCGGGGTTAGCCAGGTTGGGCTGTGCTTAACGATAAAGACGAGCCCGGCCACAAGCAGGTGCAGCCGGTCTGATTCAAAAAGAAGCCAGAGCGTCCGCAATGGGGTTTCGCCCTGGAAATTGTGTTCAAGAAGGGGTTGTTTCAACAAAAGCGGCGCTCCGATGGATTTTTTGAACCTGCGCAAATCCATTCTTTTTTACCACAAAACAGCGAACCCTGCGGCCCCGCGCCGCTAAACCTGGCCGGTTTTGGCCTGCGCAAAAGATAATCGCAGACCGCTGCCTTTCCCCACTTCGCTTTCGATCTGAATGCTCCCGCCCATGCCTTCCATCAGCGATTTGGCGATCGGCAGCCCCAGGCCGAACCCCGGCAGGGTGGATGTTTCTTCGCCGCGATAAAAGCGGTCGAAAACGTGCTCCAGCTTTTCAGGGGGGATGCCCTCTCCGGCATCCTGCACCCGGATTTCAACCTGGGTTCCGTTGCGGAGAGTTTTGATGGCGATCGGTCCGCTGGAATGTTTCAGGGCATTGTCGAGCGCGATCAGCACAACCTGTTTGAAAGCATCCCGGTCGCCAAGGATCGTCAGATCCTGCGCTTCGAGATTGATCTCGCGCTGCGGGTCGAGCTGGCGTGCCTGACGGCAGGTTTCATCCAGGATCGGTAAAATGGCGAGCGATTCGCTGGCCAGGTTGCGCCCGGCATCGGCGCGCGCCAGCACCAATAGATCATTGACCAGGCGGATCAGCCGGTCGCTTTCATCGGTCATATCGGCCAAAATATCGGCTTGCTCCTCGGCGGGGATGGACGGCTCGCGGCGCAAAAGGCCCAGATTGCCGCGCAGGGTTGTCAGCGGGGTGCGCAGCTCGTGGGAAACATCGGCCACAAAATCGCGCTGCATTTCGAGCGAGTGCGCCACCTGCTGATAGGCGTCCTGCAAACGGGCCAGCATCGAGTTGAATGTGGTAGCCAACTGGCCGACTTCATCCTGTGGCCCGCTATAGGCCACGCGGCGGGTGAAGTCACGTTCATCGCCAATTGCCTGGGCTGTTTGGGTCAGGCGCTGGATGGGTTGCAGGGTCAGCCCTGACAGCAGCCAGCCAATTCCGAAGGCCACCAGGATCGTCAGCAGGCTGGCAATGCTGAAGGTGGTTGCCAGAAATTGCAGGGAACGGTCGCGCTCGGTCAGCGGACGCGCGGTTTGCAGAATGTAAATAACCTCGCCATTCAGGAGCACCGGACGGGTGTAAATCAGCACAGTTTGTTCCTGGAAAATATCCTTTTCCCACCAGGTTTCCCCGGCCTGGGCGGCCTGCAGGCCCGCTTGGCTGAGCGGCAGGATATCTTCAACCCGGCCAAACGGGCTGGCTATCAGATTGCCGGTTGCATCGAGCACGCGCAAAATCTCGCGTTCGGGGAGTTCCCTGAAAACCTGTCCGCCAGAAAAATCTTCGGGGTTGGGTCGCGGCTCGCTGGGGCGCGGTCCGGCGTCAGGGTCGGGGTTGGCGCCAATCCGCAAAACAGATTCGGCCATGCGCTCGCTGCTTCTTTCCAAATCCTTTTGTAAAGCATCGTAGGTGATGCGGGCTTGAACAAAATAGAGCGAAAAACCAAAAACAGCCAGGGTCAGGGCCAGGATGGCATTGTAAAGGAGGGTAAAACGCAGGCGAATGGACATTATTCCTCGCGCAGAACATAGCCCACACCGCGCACGGTGTGGATCAGACGGGCACGGCCGCCTGCTTCAAGTTTTTTGCGCAGATAGCCGATGTAAATTTCCAGCACATTATCGTCCCCGCCAAAATCGTAACCCCAGACCTCGCTCAGAATTTGAGCGCGTTCGAGTACCTGGCGCGGATGGCGCAGGAACAGGTGCAGCAGGTTGAACTCGGTTACGGTCAGGGTCAGGCTCAGGTCGCCACGGTGCGCTTCACGGGTGGCGGGGTCGATGCTGACGTCCAGGTAGGCGGCAGTCAGGCTTTCGGGTTTGGGCTCGATCCTTCTTAAGAGCGCGTGGACGCGCGCAACCAACTCGGCGGGTGCAAAGGGTTTTACAAGGTAATCGTCCGCGCCGCTTTCGAGACCGTCGACGCGGTTTTCAATGGCGTCGCGGGCGGTCAGCATCAGGGCCATGGTTTTGTTTTTATCGGCGCGCAGCTGACGCAGGAGGGTAACGCCGTCCATTTTGGGCATCATCCAATCGACGATCAACAGGTCGGGGGTGTGGGTATCGATCAACGGCAGGGCTTCTTCGCCGTTGTTGGCAGTCAGCACGCTAAGGTTTTCATAGACCAGCGTGCGCTGGAGCATTTTGAGCAATTTGGGGTCGTCATCGACGATCAAGACAGTAGGCATAAGATTTACAGGGCGGAACAGAGATGTTAAGGAAAAAACTTGCTGATTTTCTCTAGTACTGGAACTTTCCGATTTTGTAGGGTGAAAACGGCGAATTTCAGCCGTTTTCACCCTACATCTTTATGAAGTTCCAGCACTAGTATATGCGCTTTTACTGTGAAAAAGCTGTGAAAGATTTTGCCCGGGCAGAACTTCTCAGCCTTTTCACAGGCTTTTCTTGGCTTTCTCACAGCGACGGATTTTAGAATGGGGTTGGTAACTACAAAACAAATCCACCTGTCCACTACCGGTCTGCCAATCATTTTGGCCCGCAAGCTGGAACAGGGAAAAAAAGAGAAAAGGAAAAAAATTATGTCCACCAATCGCGGCTGAACTACGTTGTGGATCTGCTGTTCTTCGTCGCCATGACCGGCGTCATGTTCAGCGGACTGATGATCTCGAAGGATGTGCTCGCCACGTTGGGGATTCAACTCACTGAGGTCAGCCGCAACTGGAAGAGTATCCACTCACTCACCTCCGACGCCTCGCTGATCCTGCTCGGCATTCACTTTGCCCTGCACTGGAAGTGGATCTTTACCAACCTCAACCGCTATGTCGTCAGCCCGATCGTCAATCTGTTCAGCCGCCCGGTTCCCCAAACCGACCTGGTTGCCCAGCCGGTGCGGATCGATGACCGCAATCAATAGCCATCTTCCCCCGGGGGCGGGTTAGCCCTGCTGTCGACAGACAGGACCCGCCCCTCACTCTTCAATAAAAAGGAAAACACCATGAAAACCATGATGAACATTGTCATTATCCTGTTGGTCGCAGCGATCGTCGCCGGAGGTTTTTATCTGCTTGCCAACAATACAGCGGGGATTGACTCTGCTGAAGAAGGCGGGGGCCAACCAGCCATGACCAGCCCAGACGGAACCCGCCCGGAGCGCCCTGAAGGAATGGCCGGCCGCGATGGCAACGAACACGGCGCGTCGATCGGACAGGGACTGGCCGGTGTGGGCGGCTCGTTGCTCAAACTGAGTGTAATCGTTGGCATCGTCTTGCTCATCCAAAAAGGGATCGCGCTGGTTTCATCCGGGCGGCAGCCGAAGGCAAGCGCCTGATCGGAGCCAACTATGAATCTCAAATTTCCACTGTTACTTCTTTGTATCTTCACAGCCAACTTTAAACATCACTAACCCATCAGGATTGCTATGTCTAATCTCAGTCACGCCATCCGCAAGTTCAACCGCTTCGAACTCAAATACCTGCTTACCCTGCAACAGGCCGAGCAGTTCAAGCTTGCGCTTAAAGCCTATCTCAAGCCTGACGAACACAGCAACGGGGGCTATGCCCTGACCAGCCTGTACTATGACTCGCCTGATCTGCGCTGTTACTGGGAAAAAGTGGATGGAGTCAAATTCCGCCGCAAGCTGCGCATCCGTCGTTATGAGATGGACGAGGCGCTCTCGTCCGAAACGCCGGTTTTTGTCGAGATCAAACAGCGCGTCGACCGGGTCACTCAAAAGCGGCGCGCTGTTTTGCCTTACCGCGAAGCTCTGCGGCTGTGCAACGATCGCCAGATGCCGGAACACGCTCCAGACGATAAGGCTGTTGTTGAAGAAATTTATGCCTTTGCCTGGAACTATAACCTGCGCCCGGTCAGTATTGTGCGTTACCTGCGCCAGGCATTGATTGGCGCAGAGTATGACCTGGGGCTGCGCGTTACGTTTGACACGAACCTGACCGTCCAGACACAACCCCTGCGGCTGGATGCGCCGCCTGACGGAATGCTGATCCTGCCTGCGAATTTGACAGTCATGGAGATCAAGGTTAACGAGCGCATCCCCTATTGGCTAACGGAACTGGTTGCTGCGCACAATTTTCAACTGGTGCGAATGAGCAAGTATTGCAAGAGCATCGAAGCGGCGAATCTCGTCTCAGCCCAGATGACCCCTCATTTTCTGCTTTCTGATTCTGTGGAAAGTGGAAAGTAGAAAAAAACAACAACAAGGAGTTTCAAATGGATATTTTCAATTTTCAAGATTTAACTGGCGAATTCTCGGTACTTGATGTAGTGCTCGCCATGTTGCTCAGTTTCGTGCTGAGCGCTTTCATCGGCTGGATCTACAAGATCACCCACAAAGGCACCTCGTACACCCAGAGCTTTGTGATTACGCTGGTAATGAACGGCATGGTTGTCGCGTTGGTGATGATGATCGTTGGCTCGAACATTGCCCGCGCTTTTTCACTGGTCGGGGCATTGTCCATCATCCGTTTCAGGAACGCGGTCAAAGAAACGCGCGATGTCGGCTTTATCTTCTTCACGATGGCGGTTGGCATGGCGGTCGGGACGAAGTTCTACCTGCTGGCCATCGTGGCGGCGGTGGTGATCAGCCTGATCATGCTGCTGATGACGCGTTTCAACTGGTACGCGCGTGAAGTGGTGAGCCAGATCTTGCGCGTGCAAGTGCCCAACGGCCTGCCTTTTGACACCCTTTTTGACAATGCATTCCTAAAATTCACAACCACCTCCGAATTGATCAGCGTCGATTCTGTTCATAGCGGCATGTTGACCGAGTTGACCTACAGCATTGGGTTGAAAAAGTCGAACCAGATACAGGATTTTTTGACCGAGATCAAGAACTTGAATGGCAACAACAAGGTTACCTTGATCGCCGGGTACAACAGCACCGATTTGTAGATCGATTCGCGTGGGGTCACCCCAGCAAAGGATGTAAAAAATGAACCTGAAATTCAAACGCAACTACCCGATCCTCTTTTTGTTGGTGACTGTCATCACCATCCTGGCTTTGGGCTTTGGCAACCTGCGCGTGATCGCCTATACCACTCAGGTCGAGGCCAGTCCAACCCAGGAAAGCGCCGATGGCTATGACGTCAGCAACAATGTGGCCCTGTTCGATGAGAGCGTGGTGCACAGCATCCAAGTTTTGATGGATGAGACCGATTATGACGAGATGATCTCCACTTACCAGAATACCGGTTTAAAGGAATACTTCAAGGCGGATGTCATCATCGACGGTGTGCGGGTTTACGAGGTGGGTATCCGTTTAAAGGGCAATGCTTCGCTGCGCACCGCGTTGGGAGGCGGGATGGGCATGGGCGGGGATCGTCCGCAAAACGGTCAGTGGCCGGAACGCCCCGCGGACGGTGAAATGCCGCAGATGCCGGGCGCAGGCGACAGCCAGGAAAATGCTGAGACAATGGGAGCAGGCGAAGATCCGGCTGCGCCCCGCTTCCCGGCCGAGGGGTTTGGTCCCGGCCAGGCAGGGCAGGCCGCCTCGGGGGAGATAAAAATCCCCTTCCTGATTAAATTCGACGAATATGTCAATGAGCAGACCTACCAGGGGCACAGCTTTCTTTCTGTGCGCAATTATGGGACTTCGTTCGACGCAGCCATGCTGCAGGAGCCGCTCACGAACGCCGTAGCGCGGCTGGCAGGTATCCCCGCCACGCAGACCGCTTATAGCGGGTTTGCCATCAACGAGGCGGATGAGACGCTGTACGTCATCTCTGAAATTTTGGATGAGACTTATCTGGAGAAGTATTTTGAAAACGCGAACGGTGTACTCTACAAATCTGAAGTGGGTTCGACCCTGAGTTATGTGGACGAAAACCCAAGTTCGTATGCCAAAAGCTTCAGCCAGGAAACCCGCGAAAACGAGGCCGACCTGGCCCCACTGATCGCATTTATGCGTTTTCTCGATCAATCCGATGATGCCACTTTTGAAAGCCAGCTGCCCGAATGGCTGGATGTGGATGCTTTCGCCTCGTACCTGGCGCTGAATGCGCTGCTGGTCAATACCGATTCGATGCTCGGCATGAACAATAACTATTACCTGTATTACGATGATCTCGAACAACGTTTTACACTGTTGATGTGGGATGCCAACGAAAGCCTGGGCAAGCTGGGCGGCAGCGCCACTTATGATCTGTCGCTGACCAATACCGGCAGCGGGCCGGGCGGAGCGCAGCGAGGCGATCGCGGCGGCATGGGCGGCGGCCCTGGGGGTGGTGAAAATGCGTTGCTGACGCGTTTTCTCGCCAACGCCAAATTCAAGGCCTTGTATGAGCAAAAGGTTAAGGAAATCTATGAGCAGGTTTTTGTAAGCGGAGCCATGGCCAGCGATGTGGAACGTTATGCGGCGCTGATTCGCTCAGTTAACGAGCAGCGCGGACTGGTGGAGATCGAGGCTTATGATCAGGCTGTCCAGAAAACACTGACGTTCATCGAGCAAAGAATGGAATATCTGGCTGGCACGGAGCTGTTGAGCCAATAAAGTTTCACTAAATATTCCCCCATTTGTTGATTTGTCGGTTCGGGTTAAGCCAGAAAGAAAAAATCCATTGGACACTGTCCCGGCGACATTCGGGAGCCGCGGAGAACACACAGATTTACAGCATTTCCCTGTGTTCTCCGCGGCTAAATGGATGGATAATGTCTAACCTGGGTAAACGTTATTTTATTTGTGCTAAATAAAGTTTGGGTAGAGGTACAAGATGAGCGCTAAAAGCCAGGCCACCAGGCAACAGGCAATCGCAACATTGCGCTCCTGTTTCAATCCACGGATAAAGAACCCTGCGTAAATGGCAGCAAGCAGGGATATTGCACCGAGAATGCCAAGCGCGATCGGTAGCCATGAGAAAAGCGATACTTGGGTCATATGTCTAGTCTCCTGATGGGGCGGAACGTTTAAGGTTGAGAGCCAATAATCTTTCCGAAATTTCATCATCGTTCAGGCTGGCCGGCCAGGCGATTCTCGTGAATTTGGGCAGGATGGAATTATGTATGTCAACTTCTTGATTATAGCTTGTCTGACGTCAGATGTGGCTTTTGCGCGCTCTCATTTTAAGGTTTTTGGTTAATGAATTCGTTCTATTTTTTGACTTATCAACAAATAGGGATACAAAGGGGGACAAAAAAGAGACAAAAACCCATCTTTGCAATCATCGATGTTTCATCTTTGGCCTGAAAAGATTTGCTTATCTTGCTTGCATCACGCAGCTCAAAACAACCAAAAAGCGGCTAAATATGGCAGATTTACAAGGATATATCCAGATATTGGGTATTTTTCTTCGATCTTGCCCTATCTTTCGGAAGCCGAGCCTGTGCTTTTTGCAATCAATTTCAACGGATTTTTGCGGTGCTGGATTTGGTATCCATTTTGTATCCCAAAAGAGCTTTTATAATGCTGGCAAGTTACTCCTGAGTAATTTCAGGTTGATGGTTAGAGAAATTACCAACCGTCATGTTCCAGTTCGCCAGGATCATTGTTAAGCAAGTGTGATGAATTACCGGCGTCAAAAATTAGCCCCTTTGGAATGGGCCCCCCATACCCGATCGAACATTGCGCTTTCATTATGCTTCGGGTATGGGGGCCTTTTTATTTTCTCCTGCTAATGCTTCTTTTCGTTCCATACATCAAAGTTCGGCACAAGAACTAAATCTGAGATTGAATTTGATTAAAGGGATACAAGAGGCGACCAAAAAGGAGACAAAATCTGTCACTTGTCATCGCAACGAGCTTGCCTGGGTATCGGGGCAAGCTTAAATAATACACATTCAGGCTGTTTTGTTTTTGTGCCATCCAGTTCATATCAACCAAAAATCGGCTATATGCGGCGGTCTTGATATTTTTATAACCAGATATGGGGGTTGTGCATCGGCCATATCTGGTTTTTTGATAGATATAACCTGCACCTTGCATAGTAAATTTAGATGGGTTTGCGCTGTGTCTTGTATCTGATGTTTGATCTGTATCCCAAAACCCACTTTATAATCTTGCCAATTTACTACTACCTAATTGATATCGTTCGAATTCCTATTTTGTATAAGCGCCGCACGGTACTGCCTGTAGAACTGGTTATTCGAGAATCTTGTGGCACGCTGAGCAAATAAACGACAACAAAAGGAGGTGGTAACAGTCAGTCGATAAGCCG
>PHBU01000021.1 GCA_002840685.1 Chloroflexi bacterium HGW-Chloroflexi-6
CACCACCAGTTCGCCGCCCATCACCGGGATGCCCTGGTACACCTGCTGGTAGCGCGTGATTTCACGATCGCCAGACTGGCGGATGTCTTTTTGCTTGAGTTCGTCGGGCACCGAACGAATGCCGAACTCCGACGCGTAGGCCGCCAGCATGGACTCGGCGCGCTCGGATGGCCCAAAAGAGGGGTTCGTGGCATCCTCGACCGCCATCTCCCCGCCGGGCTGGGCTCCCAGGAAGGCCAGCTTGCCGGTCTCGGGATGGTAATCGCGCCGGACGGTCTCTTCCTTTCCGGCAACCTTAGGGTCTGCAGACTGCTCCTGCCCGGCCAGCGCCGATTGGATATTCGTGAACAGCAGGGAGAACACAACAAGAATGGCCACAATGGTCTGAAGCAGGTGCGATTTGTTTTTCATGATGACTCCAAGTCAAATAAGTAAAGAAGCTTAGGACAGGTATCCCCCCGCGATTAATTCAGTATAGTCTAAACAAGGCTATTTCTTAGTGACTTTTATCATTATCTCGCATGCCTTTTATCACACGCAAGACACGCGCCAGCGAAACCGCCTTCTGCTTTGGCAAATCTGAAGTCGCTATGATTCGCTTGCTTTATCGATTGCGCTTGGCACTTTAAAAACTGAAAGTAGTTTTTATTCTCATATGAGTTCCATTAATTCAATTTGCGCGAAACTATTATATTAAGGTTTCGTACATTATGATTGTGCGGTTGTGTTTTCGGCAACCGGGTGCAATCATTTTGACGAACGTTGTCCACAACATACAGAAATTGGAGATTTTTTTATGAAGAACATGCGCAATATTATCATTGCAATCATTCTCATTGGTGTCATCGCTGCGGCAGGCTATTATTTTTGGAGCCAGGGTCAGTCTGCCGTAGGTGGCGAGTTTCAGACCACCCCGGCAGAACGCGGCAGCCTTGAAGCAACCGTCGGCGCGACAGGCACCGTCCGCGCCAACCAGACCGCTTTGCTGGCCTGGGAAACCACGGGTTCAGTCGAAGCTGTCCGCGTTAAAGTGGGCGACAGCGTAAAAAAAGATGATGTGCTGGCAGAGCTTGCCAAAACATCCCTGTCCCAGAGCATCATCCTGGCTGAAGTGGACTTGCTGACCGCCCAGCGCAGCCTGGAAGATTTGCAAACATCCACCACGGCCCGCGCCCAGGCCGAACTGGCAGTCACCCAGGCTGAAAAAGCCCTGGAAGAGGCCAGGGATAAATATGAAGGCAGTAATTTTGCGCGCGCCTCTGACACCAAGATCGAAAATGTTCAGTCTGAACTCGATCTGCTCAACCATCAGATCTCGCAGGCGCGCAAGATTTATAATATGTTCAAGGATCTGCCGGATGGCGATTCGCGCAAGGCCGGGGCTCTTTCCAACCTTACTTCGCTTGAGTTGCGCCGCGACCAGGTGGTTGCTGAGCTGAACTACATCACGGGCAGCCCGGATGATAATGAAGTTTCGCAGCGCCTGAGCAATTATGAGATCGCCAAAGCGCAGTTGGAAGATGCCAAGCTGCGCCTGGCGCGTGTTCAAGACGGTCCGGACGATTTGGAAGTCGCCCGTCTGCAAGCCCAGATGACCGCGGCTCAGGCTACCCTCGACCTTGCGCGGATTATCGCTCCGTTTGACGGGACGGTTACCCAGGTCGAGCCGCTTCCCGGCGACCAGGTTTCCCCGGGTCTGCAGGCTTTTCGTGTTGACGATCTTTCCCATCTGTTAGTAGATGTTCAGATTTCGGAAATTGATATCAATACAATTTCGATTGGCCAGTCTGTGACCATGTCCTTTGATGCCATTTTGGGAAAAACCTATAATGGTGTTATTGTCGAAGTTGGCCAGGTCGGGAGCTCGATCCAGGGCGCGGTCAACTTTATGGTCACCGTTGAACTGACTGATGGTGATACCGATGTCCGTCCTGGTATGACCGCCGCAGTCAACATCCTGGTAAAGGAAGTCAAGGATGTTTTGCTTGTTCCGAATCGGGCCGTGCGCATTGTCGATGGCGAGCGGGTTGTGTATGTCTTGGTGGATGGTTTGCCGGTAATGACCACCGTCAGACTTGGATCCTCGTCTGATTCTGTCAGTGAAGTCATCGGCGGTGATCTGAAAGAGGGTGATCTGGTCATCTTGAATCCGCCCGCAACTTTTGGGCCGATGGGCGGCCCCGGAGGAAACTAGCAATGCCTGAATCTGTAATCGTTGCGGAAGGTCTTACAAAAGTTTATAAAATGGGAGATGTGGAAGTCCATGCTTTGCGTGGACTTTCGCTAACTATTAATCGAGGCGAGGTGGTTGCGATCGTCGGGCCTTCAGGTTCGGGTAAATCAACCTTGATGAACATCCTCGGTTGCCTCGACCTGCCGACTGCCGGTGAATACATGCTGGATGGGGAACGGGTCTCGGCGCTGACGGATGATCAGCTCGCGGACATTCGCAACCGCAAGGTTGGCTTTATCTTCCAAAGCTTCAACCTGCTCCCGCGTCAGACTGCACTTTCGAACGTTGAACTGCCCCTGCGTTACGCAGCCGTCACTGCCGGACGGAAAGAGCGTGCCCGCGAGGCGCTGACCGCGGTCGGCTTGCAGGACCGTATGACCCATCGCCCTTATGAACTCTCGGGCGGCCAACAACAGCGCGTAGCCATTGCGCGTGCTTTGGTTAATGATCCGGCCATCATCATGGCCGACGAACCGACCGGCAATCTGGATTCAAAAGTCGGCCAGGAGATCATGGACCTTTTACTCAAGCTCAACCGTGATCGTGGTACAACCCTGATTATTGTTACGCATGACCCGAAAGTGGCAGCCCAGACCCAGCGCATCATCCGCATTCGTGACGGGGTTGTGGATACGGAGACGCAAGAATGACTCTTACTCAGATCATTATAGAATCCCTTGAGAGCCTCAACGCCAACAAGCTGCGTTCGGGCCTGACTATTTTAGGCATTGTTATTGGTGTGGCTGCGGTGATCGCCATGCTGGCGATCGGCCAGGGCGCTCAGGATTCTATTACCGGTTCCATCTCTGGGATTGGCACCAACCTGCTGTTCGTTTTTTCTGGCAACGACCAGGCCGAACTGCGCAATATTCGCCCGTTGACCATGGCAGATGCTGCCGCGCTGGCTGATCCGTTTGCTGTGCCCTCTGTTATTGGGGTTGCGCCGATCATTCAAAGCAACAGTGTTCGTATGGCATCCTCTTCCGATCAGACCACGGCAACTGTTTCGGGCGTTACTCCTGCCTATGCCTCTGTCAGGAATTATGTTGTTGTCGAAGGTGATTTTATTACCGAAGAACAAAACCTAGGTCGCGCCTCGGTTGTTTTGCTTGGCCCTGAACTGGCCGAGAAATTGTTTGGCCGCACAGAAGGTTTGGTGGGGGAGACTGTCCGTATCGAAGGCCAGCCTTTTCGTGTAGCTGGAGTTCTCGAATCGCGGGGTGGCGGCGCTTTTGGTTCCGAAGATAATGAAGCCTTGATCCCGCTTTCCACAGCCCGTGCCCGCATTATCCGTCGCAGCGGCGACCGGGTGGATGTTATTTTTGTCCAGGCCATCAGCGCAGATGCGGTGCCGCAGGCTTCTGAAGAACTTGCCCAGGTTTTGCGCGCTCGTCATCGCACCGATGTCGGCGCGGATGATTTTACGGTTTTCTCGCAGCAGGATTTTCTGGAAACTGCCGCGACCATTACCGGCGTGTTCACCACCTTTCTGGGGGGGATCGCCGCCATTTCGCTTTTGGTCGGCGGGATTGGGATCATGAACATCATGCTCGTTTCGGTTTCGGAACGTACCCGCGAAATTGGTTTGCGCAAGGCGCTTGGCGCGCGTCGCAAGGATATTCTGGTTCAATTTCTGACTGAATCTTCCTTGCTCAGCCTGATCGGTGGCCTGGTCGGGATTTTCCTGGGTTGGGTGATTGCCACAGCTGTCGGCCAGTTTGCGGCTGCCAGCGGCACACCGTTCAATCCAAACATCAGCCTGGATGCGGTTTTGCTGGCAACAGTGTTCTCAGCGGCGGTCGGCCTGTTCTTCGGTATTTACCCGGCCAACCGCGCCGCTTCCCTTGAACCGGTCGAAGCCCTGCGTTACGAATGAGATACCCGGAGTCCAAAGTCGGGAGACTTTGTTCTTACATTCATGGTTAGCGTTTCCTGGTGTTTCTGGAACCTATATTTATGTTCGACATCCTTGAAATTTCCCCATCCGATCTTGCCCGCTACGCTGCCATTCCGATGACCCTCGAGGTGCGGACCATTTTTGGCATCCGCTTGCCGGAGAACGGCCTGGGCGGGATTCAACTCGTCGAAACGGCGGTCACTCCTTATGTGAAGAACTACGATGAATTCGGCGGTCCGCTTTCGTGGCCGGATGAATTTGACGTCAGCCGCTGGGGGTTTTTCCTGGCCGTCCATAACGGCGGACAGGCCCTGGGTGGGGCGGCGGTCGCGTGGAATACCAACGGGGTTAACATGCTCGAAGGCCGCAGCGATCTATCCGTGCTGTGGGACATCCGCATTCATCCTGAATGGCGCAAACAGGGTCTCGGGCGGGCGCTTTTTGCGCAGGCTGCGCAATGGTCGCGCCAGCGCGACTGTGCACGCATGAAAATTGAAACTCAAAACATTAATGTACCTGCCTGCCGCTTTTACGCCGCCCAGGGTTGTCAGTTGGGGGATATTCGTCGATTTGCCTATCAGGATGAACCTGCCGTGGCGCATGAAGTTCAGTTGAACTGGTATTTTAATCTTTTAGATAAACATCTAATATGATAAAATTGGGCTATCCCATTCAAAGAGAGAACCGATGGAACAAAAACTTGCTCAACTCAAGACCCTGCTCGGCGAAGCTGCCGACCTGTACCAGATCGAAGCCCTGCTAGGCTGGGACCAGCAGGTCAACATGCCCCCCGGTTCCGCTGAATCGCGTGGGCAACAAATGGCGACTCTCGGTGCGCTTGCCCACGACAAGGGCACTGCACCTGAAATTGGCAAACTGCTTCAGGAACTGCTGCCCTGGGCCGAAAGCCTTGACCATGACAGTGAAGAATATCGCCTCGTGACTGTGTCTGCCAAAGATTACGACAAGGCCACCCGTGTGCCATCCTCGTTTGTGGCCGAAGCCTCGCCGGTGATTGCCATGGCGCACCAGGCCTGGGCCAAAGCCCGCGCCGAATCTGACTTTTCGATCTTCCAACCCCACCTTGAAAAAGTTCTCGATCTTAAGAAACGCTACATCGCTTTTTTCCCGCCCGCCGACCACCCTTACGATACCCTGCTCGATGATTTTGAACCCGGTATGAAAACCGCGGATGTCAAAACCATCTTCGACACCCTGCGTCCCCAGCAGGTCGAGTTGATTCGGGCGATTGCCGCCCAGCCCCAGGTGGATGACTCTTTCATGCACCTGGACTACGATGAACAGAAGCAATGGGATTTTGGCGTAAAAGTTGCGACTGCCTTTGGTTACGATTGGAACCGGGGCCGCCAGGACAAGTCGACCCACCCCTTCACCACCAGCTTCGGCATGGATGATGTTCGCATCACCACCCGCGTTTACAAAAACCAGTTTGCCACCGCCCTGTTTGGCACCATGCACGAAACCGGCCATGCTCTCTACGAGCAGGGCATCGGCCATGCCTGGGCGCGCACCCCGCTGGCGGCCAGCACATCCCTGGCTGTTCACGAATCGCAGAGCCGCATGTGGGAAAACCTGGTCGGTCGTTCCCTGGCTTTCTGGGAACACTTCTACCCCGAGCTGCAAGCCACCTTCCCTGAACAGCTTGGCAAGGTCAGCCTTGAGAACTTCTACAAGGGTATCAATAAGGTCCAGCCTTCGCTGATCCGGGTCGAAGCCGACGAAGCTACCTACAACTTGCACATCATGCTGCGCCTCGAACTTGAGATCGCCCTGATCGAAGGCTCACTGGCCGTCAAAGACCTGCCCGAAGCCTGGAATGCCAAATTCAAAGATTATCTTGGCCTGACACCGCCCAATGATGCCAAGGGCGTTTTGCAAGACATCCACTGGTCGGGCGGCATGGTCGGCTATTTCTCAACCTATGCTCTCGGTAACCTGATCTCGGCCCAACTCTGGGAGAAATTCAAGACTCTCAACCCCGAAATTGATGCCCAAATGCGCCAGGGAGATTTCTCGAACCTGCTTTCCTGGCTGCGGATAAAAATCCACCAGCACGGGCGCAAGTACGAACCGCAGGAACTCGTTCAGCGCGTTACCGGCTCTAAAATTGACCCGGTCCCCTACGTGCGCTATCTCAAAGACAAATACAGCACCATCTACGGCCTGTAGCCTGTTTTTTCAATCCCGCCGTCCCGAAAATTGACATTTCGGGACGGTTTTTTGTTTCATAGTGCCCGTGGTCATGATATTGCGTGTTTACGCACTTATAAAAAGCGCAATTTGTGACCGGGCCGGGTATATGATATAAATCGGACTTATGAACCGTTTCTTGCGCTTATTGCTGCTTCTCTGCTCCCTGGCTTTGTTCTCGGCCTGTACGCGCACCGATCGCGCCACCCTCAGCCTGCCAACCGTTACCGCGACCGTATCCACGCCGGAGCCAAGCCTTACCCCAAAGCCTGTTACCGCAACCCGCACCCTGACCGCCACTCGACGGCTTCCGACTCCGACGATCACGTTGACCCTGACCCCGTCCCTGACCCCGACCGCCACCCGCCGCCGCTGGACGCCAACCCCAACCTTTACCCCCTCCAACACGCCCACTCTCGACCCAAGCAATGTTGTCTTGCGCATCGCCGCCCCCGGACCGATGTCGAAGCTCTCCTCGCCTTTCAACCTGATTTGCTACATTTTGCCTGAATATACCGGCACGACCCGCATCGAGATCATTGGCGAGGACGGGCGCGAGATCTATCGCAAAGTCTTTCGCACTTATGAGCAAACCAGTTCCAGCCGCGTGAACGAAGAGATCAAATTCGAAATTCCCGCCGCTGGCGAAGTAGCTCGCCTGCAGATCAGCACCCAGGACGAATTTGGACGCATCATGGCCTTCAACTCGGTGCGCGTTCTGTTGATGGCGGTGGGCGACAGCCAGTTCACTCCGCCTTATGAATCCCTGGAGCGGGTGGTTCTGCGTTTCCCGCGTCGCGATGCTGAAGTGACCGGTGGGGAAGTACGGGTGGTCGGCATGGTCCGACCAGTCAACAACGGCCCGGTCATCCTTGAACTGGTTGACCGGCGCGGCGCGGTGATCGCTTCGCGCCTGTTGTATTTCGACGCCAGCCTGACCGAATACCAGCACTTCGAAACCAGCCTGCCTTACCGCCTCAGCGAAGAAGAAACCTACGCCCGCATTGTCCTGCGCCAAAGCGACGATCGTATTCCTGGTTTGGCCTATCTCTACAGCCATGAAATTTTGCTAAAGCCTTGACTTTAGGTCATCAAAGTGATAATATTAGTTTTCGTAAACGTCGCGGGGTAGAGCAGTGGCAGCTCGTCGGGCTCATAACCCGGAGGTCGCAGGTTCGAGTCCTGTCCCCGCAACTTTGAAGTAACCGTAGTCCTTCGGGCTACGGTTTTTCGTTAGCCCGGTGGCCTGTGGTTGGTCAATATTCTCGATATGGAGGATTATTTGATGAACCACCGTCCTTCGGGTTCGTTACCCGTAAGCAAGGCCATTGTCGGCTTTCTAAATTTCAAAACCGCTGAAGGCCTATCTGATCGCACGATCGATTCGTATCAACGCCAGCTACAAAAGTGGTTGGAATATTTGGGGGATAAAGAAGTCGCCACGATCACGGTTGGCGAATTAACCAAGTATCTCAGCTGGCTACGTAACGAATATGTTCCACACAGTTTCGGGGGTGGGAAGGATCGATTATCTCCAAAAACGTTACGAAATTTCTGGATCACACTTTCGGCTTTTTTTACATGGGCATCCAAGGAATTCAAGATGATCAACCCGATGAAGGAAGTTCCTTCGCCGAAATTCAAAAGCCCGCCGGTGGAACCTTTTACCCAGGATGAAATGCAAGCGATGCTGAAAGTGTGTCTTTATTCTCGGGAAGTTAAACCTGGCAATCGTAAGAGCTTTGTGATGCGCCTACCAAATGGCTATCGTGACCAGGCCATTATCATGACTTTGCTTGATACCGGTTTGCGGGCCATGGAATTGTGTTCATTGAAAATTAAGCATGTGGACACAAAAACCGGCAAGGTTGAAATTCAGCATGGCCGCGATGGCGGGGCAAAAGGCGGCAAAGGGCGTATCGTATACCTGGGTAAGGCAACACGACGCGCCCTTTGGCGTTATCTGGCAGAGCGAGAAGATGGCGATAATCAAGATGCATATGTGTTCCAGGCAAGAGATAACTATCCCTTTAATCCCAACTCACTCCGAAAATTGATTGTGAGCATCGCCAGCCGGGCAGAAGTTAAAGATGCATACCCACATCGATTTCGCCATACCTTTGCGATTACATATCTGCGTTCAGGCGGCGATGTCTTTACGCTTCAGGCTCTGTTGGGGCACAGCACTCTGGACATGGTGCGGCGCTATGCCATGATCGCTGACCTGGATGTTGAGCGCGCCCATCGCAAGGCCAGCCCGGCGGATAATTGGCGGCTATGAAAGTTACTTTGCCAGAGAATTTACCAGGATGTTGAGCGCGCCCATCGCAAGGCCAGCCCGGCGGATAATTGGCGGCTATGAAAGTTACTTTGCCAGGGAATTTACCAGGATGTTGATCGCGCGCGGGATGTCTTGCTTGGAAACGCCAAGCAGGAATTGCTCGAGTTCACCGTCTGGTACACAGGTAGGTTGAGCTGCGAGATTGGTCATGCGATTGCGCAGCTCTTCCTGCTTCAGGTGCACATAGATGCTGTCTGTGATCTCCAGGCTCTCATGCATCAGGTTGAGTGAAAGCGCCTTGTAGTCAGCCATCGTCCGGCAGTGTAGCAAGCCATAGGCGGCGTGCCCGTGGCGGAACTTGTGAGCCGAGCGGAAGGAAAGGTTTGCTTGTTCAAACAGCAGGCCCAGGCGTTTGTTCAGCCCAACGTTTCGGTTTTTGCCAGGGGTTTCACTTGAGAGTGTCTGTTCACCCCACTGGCTGTTGACCGGGGCGTACCAGGGCGATTCGGGCGGCAGGTTGGCACGCACATAATTATCCCAGGAACGCGCGACCGCGATCAGTTCGGGAATGTTGAACATAAAGGTGGTTGCCTTCTTGCCATTTTTGGTTTTGACGCCCAACTCCGGCCACTGCTTGAGGGACAGGTCATCGAAGTTGATGGCCGAGATCGGTGACGTAACTGCCGCGCTGGCGCGCTCGCCGGTCAGGAACAGACGGGCAGCCATTGCCCGATCGCGCCAGTGAGCCAGATCATCCGCTTCTTCAGACAGGGTGGCCAGTTGGATGGTTTCATCCAGGCTGACGAATTCTGGCTCCCCGGTTGCTTGGGCTACATTTTTCTTGTTGAATTTGAGCTTTTGGATCCAGGCGGATGGCAGGCCGCGAAATTTCGCGGCCTGCGTCATTTTGCACCATTCGAAGAACTTGCGGGTGTTCTCGACGATCTTCTTGCGTGTTTCGCCTGCCAGCGGCGCACCCGACTCGTTCTTGACTTCGTCCAGATAAACGAAGAGATTTGGCTTGATCGTGTGAGCCTGGGTGAACGGAGTATCTGTCGCCCAGAGCAGCGGGTAACGCAGGTAGAAGCGATAGCGCTCGAGGGAGACTTGTGCGATTTGGCGTTCATCGCCGAGCTCTACCAGGTATTTTTTGACCAGAAGATAATTGTCGCGGTTAACCAGCGCGTTCATGCCGACCTCCGCGATTGATGGTACATCCGCAGTGCGGGCATGCGCCTTTGATGTGGATCAGCTTTCCCTTGATGGGAATTATCTCCGCATGAGCGAGTTCGACAACTTGTTTGCAGCGCAGGCAGTATGCCTGGTTGTCTGGCAGCCTGGCAGTCTTTTTCTGTTTGCGCTTGGATTGTACCCAATCGGCAAACAGACGTCCGTTGACCCACAGGTTGTTGCGTTCATCGCGATGGTGGGGTGCGCCTGCGGAAAGCCAGTCGCGCAGGGTGCGTTCGGGGACTTTTAATTCATCCGCGATTTCGCTGACTTTGTAGAGCATGGGGAGCAGGCCGGGAGCTTTGACGATGGCAGTATGCGGCAAATTCATCTACTGCTACTCCTTCGTCTCACTGGCTGGGCGGTACATGCCATTCAAATCGGAACGCTTGATGCGTATCAGTTTGACGCCAATGCGGTGGGCAGGCAGTTGGTTGGTGTCGATCAGCTTGTAAACGTAGCTGAGAGAAATGCACAGTTCTAGAGCGGCTTGTTTAGGAGTAAGCCATTCGTTATTTTTGGTTTTGGGGGAGAACATAGCGAGGACCATCCTTTCGGGATCATGGTTGAGACAGGAATCGGAATACAATCCGCTTGCGGGATGCAGCGGGGTCGGGCCCTGTGTCCTCGTTGTCGAATATTCTAAAGTAATAGCTGGTTGGATCGTGGTGGTTTTGGTAAGTCTTTTGAAAGCCCCCTGGCTTTTGGATACGGGCGAAGCCGTGTCCCATGTACAAAAATACCCATCGCCAAAAAGATCGGGTCAATGGGTAGTGTGCTTGTGGGTGGTTGGAGCCTTGAATTTACAAGGCTCCAACCACAGGTACTTGTCTTCTCGTTGTTTTCTCGTAGTAGGAACGCAGCCTGTAGCTTTGCGCTCCGGTGAACCTGTGGTTTTCCAGTATCGGTCTGATTGACCAGAAGTTGTATGTTTCAAGTAGTGGTGCGGTTGTGAAAATACCAGCGCTTTGGTGGCGCTGTAATTCAAGAAGTGGTTGTTTTTCTTGCTATTCTGCTGTTAAGGTGCCGATGTGAAGATGAAAATTCACAGTTTGTATCGCTACTGAAAATATACCAACTGGCGGAAAGATTGTCAAGCGAAACGAGATTGTATTTGTCACACCTGTTATACAGTTTTTAGCAAGGCTTGTTGATCCTTTGAGACAGTGTTTTCATAAAGTTGTTTGATATAACAACGATATTATTGCGATGGTGGCGATTTCCGCCCGAAACAATTTCCAGTAGGTTAGTTCTGCCGGTTTAGCGCTATTTTTTCAATCGCTGGGCGGTGATGACCAGATTTCCGCTGGAAGATGAATTGAAGATCGAGCCAGCCAGATCGCCGTAACAGGTGATTGATTCAAAGCCTGCTCCTTGAAAAGAAGTCTGTAATTCTGCGGCAAGCAGCGGGCGTAGCTGGGTGCTACGAATGGACTGCGTCCAGACACCTTCTGCCTCTCGGCGCAGGGTGACAACGTTGAAGGTCAGCTGGCCGTCTGGCTCGAAATCATAGAAACGCTGGAATAACCACTCGGTCTGATCTTCGCGGGCAGATTGCGGTTCCATCCAGCGCTGGTGGTTTGCCATAACCGAATCAAAATTGCGGTTCTGAATGATGACCAGCCCGCCGGGTTTGAGCACCAGGGCAAAATCGGCCAGGGCAGCGGATAAAAGTTCCGGGGAGAGAAGGTGCGGCAGAGAATTTCCCAGACAGAACAGCGCGTCGAAAGATTCCGGTCCAAAAGCGGCGGACAGTTCCCCAAATCCAGCGGTCTTGAACGGGATTTGAAGTCCAACAGCTTGTGAATTTTCCATGGCGCGGGCAATCATCCCGGCGCTCAAATCTGCCCCGGCAGCATCGAATCCAGCCTGGGACAGCGCAAGAGTGTGCATCCCGGTACCACAGGCGGCATCCAGTACGCTTTTTGCGCCAATCGCGCGCAATTGACCTGTTAAAAAGGGAATTTCGAGCGCCAAGCGGCCCGGCCAATTTACAAAGTGATCATAATCGGAACTAAAGGTGTCATAGAACATGCTTTAATCATACCTTGATTGATGGATTCATTCCCCAAATCCCTGAGTGGAATTTGGGGAATGAATCGGTTTGAGGGTTAATAGATATCGTTTACCGTGTTGTTGACGTTAAATTTACCGGTCGGTGTAATCAAGTTGTCGATGCGGTGCTTCTCTTCGAGCGTGGCATCGTCATAAATAACGAGTGCGCCGGTTTCGCCGGGTATGGCAGCGTCGCCCCATAGGCTGACCCAAACTTCGGTGCCATCCTGGTTGTACTCAAAGTGGACAGCGCGCCCGTAGCTGCCAACTTCCCAGCACTTGTAAACCTGGGTAGGATCAGATTTGGCGATGACGCAGATGGTGCGCGCCAGCACCGGATCAGAGTTGAGGGTCATATCAACCCAGATCCACTGGCTCTTGGGGTGGGTTTTGATGAACAAGCTGCCAGAGCCAGGCAGGGGAGTGGTACGCACATTTTTCCAGGCGTTGGCAGCAAACCCAACAGGGTCAGTCCCGACCGAGATAACAGATGCCTCGCCCAGGTGAGGCGTGCTCCAGACCGGGCCAAATTCCGGGTCAATCCAGTTCGCTCCGCGTCCGGGGTGTGGTACTGCGCCCACATCCGCAATGCCTGCCAGTTCACCGGTCTTCAAATCCACCACTGCAATCTTGTTGGACTGATTGGCCGCTACCAGGAAGTAGCGATGGGTTGAATCCAGGCCGCCATCGTGCAGGAACAGGGCGGCATTGATCATCTTGATGGTCGGATTCATCGGATCAGTGTAGTTCACAATCCAGATCTGTCCGGTTTCCTTGACATTCACAATCCACTCCGGCTTGTACTCGGAGGCCAGGATGGCAGCCACACGCGGCTCGGGGTGATAGGTGCCGGTGTCAAAGGTGTAACTGCGGCTTGAGACAACCTTCATCGGTTCGAGCGTTTGTCCATCGAGAATGGCGAAGTGCGGCGGCCAATAGCAACCTGTTATCGCATACTTGTCGCGGAAATCGCCCTCGGGACCTTCATATTTGCTGACTTCCACCGAGCGGGCATCGTAACAAGTCTGCACGCGCGCCACCACTTCGGGTTTTTCCATCCACAGGTCGATCAGCGCCAAACGGCCATCGCGCCCGGTAACGTAGGCGTAGCGTCCGCTGGCCGACATGCGTGTGATATGGACCGCATAACCACTGTCGACCGTGCTGACAATTTCATAGGTATCGCCATCGATGATTGCCACCTGCCCGGCATCGCGCAGGGTGACAATAAAATAGTTGTTGATGTTGCGCTGGGTCTGTGGGCTGGTTGGGCGTTCGGCCACCGGTGTAATCAACTGCCACGAGTCCTTCATCTCTTGCAGCGAGAGTTCGGGCGGGGTGGGTGGTTCATTTTGCAGGAATTTGGCCATAATTTCGGTTTCAGCCTGGGTCAAAACGCCCTGTTTGCCCCATTCGGGCATGCCGCGGGTGGTGCCGTTGAAAATAATCGCGGCCAGGCCGAGCGTGCCTTTGGGCAGGGTCTTATCTGGGGTTAAGGCCGGGCCGGTTGCACCTTTTCTTAAAGTTCCATGACAACCCGCGCAGCGTTGAAAGAAGGTTTGCTTAGCCCATTCAAATTCTTCGGCAGTCAAGCTGGGTGCATCACCCATGGGCGCTACAGAAGCGGACTCGCCCGTGCTGGCTTCCGTTACTGGGGCAGTTGCTCCGCCCGGCAGCGCAGCCAAGTACTTGACCACGGCTTCGAGTTCCTCCGTGCCCAGAACCTGGGCGAGCGAAGCTGGCATTAATCCTGCGCCACATGGGCCGGTCGGGCAGTCTGGGGCAAGAAAAGCATCTGGAGTCTGGATCGATTCGAGCAGGAAATCTTCGGTGGTTTTGGCCATGCCGGTATATTCCCCGCTTTCTAGACGGGTTTTCACCACTGCCCCGATTTCGCTTAGGTTGGGGCCGATCGCGCCTGCACCAGCGACCCCGGGGATGGTATGACAGGCAGTGCAGCCACCCTTCTGGAAGGCAGCGATTGCCAGTTCCTTGTCATACAAACCAGGGTCAGCCGGGGCAGATGGTTCACTCGCTTGCGACGTAGCCGGTTTGCTTTGGCCATCAATCGCAATTTTGCCTTTCATGCCCAATTCAGCATTGTTATCGAGCGGGTCGTAATATTCAATTTCGTTCAGGTGACTTGGCAGGGTAAAGCTCACGGAAGCGATCTGGCCCTTTTCGCTGACAACATCCGTCTTGGCCCGAACATCTTTGATGGCAAGCTGTTGGCGTGCATACCCGCCATTGATCAGAGTAATCGTGATTGTCTCACCAGGGTTGGCGGTCAGGGTTGGGTTGCTTTGACCGTTGATATTATCCCCAACGCCTAGAAAAACGAACTTTTCACCATCCATACCCGTTGTCAGGATATACTCGCGAGTGCTGGGGGGCTGAGAACCGCCGCACGCAGCCAAAATAACGGCAAAAAATAGGAATAACAACCCCAATCTAATTAGTTTCATACACTACTCCTTGTTTGAAATTATTATGGCTTGGCCAAGCTTTTCAAGTAACAGGCTGATTGGCAGTTCATAGGATGATGCAACTTCTGCAAGGGTGCAGAAGCGTTCCAGGTGACAACCTACACAATCGGTTTTTAAGGCCAGAAATACAGCCACTGTTTGCGGGTAGGTTTTCATTACATCTTCTGCTGTCCAGGTTGCGTCGATAGTTTTTCCCATACCCAAACTGTAACAAAAATAGCCGAATTCTTTATTGCGCAAGCGCAAAGAACAATCAGGAACATTCCATTCTCGCCAATGATTTGACCGGTATGTGGCTTTAGCCGTTATGCTTGTACTTGTCAGTAATAAAAAAAGAAGAGCCGCCAAAATTTTGGCGGCTCTCTAACCTTTATTTTCTGCCTATTTTATGCGTCATCCAATCCCTCAGCCAGTCTCACCAGTCCGTGTGGATTTGTGATTATCACGCATTCGCGCTTACTCGTCAGGTATCCCTTTTTCTCCCAGGCACTTAATGTTCGGCTGATCGTGTAGATTGTAGTTCCAGTCATTTCTGCCAGTTCTTGCCGCGAAAACTGCAATTCGATCAACACTCCCTGTTCTACTCTCTTGCCAGTTTGGCTTGCCAGCCTTAATAACACATGGCCAATGCGTTGCTCAGCACGCTCTGTGGCAAGCTCGCGGTAGCGTTCTTGTATCTCCTGGATATAACCCGTCATCAATTTCATCATACCGAAAGATAGATGTGGACGGGTTTCTAGCATGTGGCCAAAAACGGCGCTTTCGATTGCAATTGCCACGCTGTCTTCCAGGGCCTGGGCGCAGGCAGGATAGACAGCGTTTGGCTGCACAGCGCCGATGGCCCCAAACAATTGACCCGGAACCAGCGTCCGTAGGTTAACCTGCTGCCCATCCGGGGCGATCTGGCATAGCTTAGCGCGACCAGTCAGCATGATATACAGATACTCGGCGTTGTCGCCCTGAAAAAAGAAAAAGCCGCCTTCCTCCACGGCGCGGGCAATGCCCAGGCGGGCAATCGCGCGAATGTCATCATCGCTGGCGGCTTTCAAGACCGCAACGCGGCGAATGGCAGATTCAAAAAGGGATGTAGTACTCATCCCATTAACTATACTGCAACTTCTCTAAATCGGGTCTTTTAAGTTCGGGAATTTGAGAGGGTAAATCCGCTGCCAGTTGCCCAGCACAAACGCCATCAGACCAAGGGTTTGCAGGGCGCGAGCCAATGGTTGGAACCAAGAAAGAACTACGAGTGGTGCCAGAGAATATGTGAGAATCCCCAGGTTGATCAGGATAAAAGCGGCCCAACTCCAATATTCATCACCGCGCGGGGAACTGCTGGCAAAACGAGGCAGAATCCAAAAAGCCACACCCAAGGCTAATTGGGTCAGCCAGCCGATGATGACAAATTCGATGTGCGCCGGGATCAAAGCCCAAAGCCAGGGCGCGAAGGGAATGCCCTTGTTGGCGAGAATCAGCGCACCAAAGGTAAAGCCTAGAAAGAGATAAATCAACGAGGCGCGGATAAAAAGGCGGCTGAGTTGGGGCATTATTTGCCTCGCACGCGCGACCAGACATTGGCGATGAAGCCCAGCCCGGCCAACCATTGCAGCAAGGCGGCCAGCACCAGCATCCAGCCACCAAGGATGGATGGGGCAATTCCCTGGAGTGGTTCAAAAATCACCCGGAGTAGCAGACCAGTATTCAGGCTGACAAAGATACCCCAGCCGAGCCACTCCGGGCCGCGCGGCTGGGCTTTGTTGTAGACCGGGAACATCCAGATGGCGATGCCAAAAATCAACTGGGTCAGCCAGCCAAAGGTTAGCAGGTGCAAGTAAACAGGAAAAACCCCGGATATTCCCAGGTCTGGAATCTGCTGCCAGACCCCGGCTACCAGGCCGAGAATGAGGGAAATTAAGGAGGCTTTGACAAACCAACGGGTGAGAGTGGGCATACTATTCCTTAAAGAGCGTTTTCCAGCAGGCCGGGCTGCCTGCCAATAAGGTTAATCCACTGATTTCAGGTGGATTGCAAGGTTGGGCGGCAAAGGCCAGAGCAATTTTTGTCGCGGCGGGCGAGAAGTAAGCAGTGACTTCACAGTGCATTGCTCCCGGTTCCTGCCGGGTAAACACGGCCATGGCAGGCGGACGCTCCGCGGCGGCAAACACGGGCTGAAAGATTTGTTCAATTTCAGCCGTGTAAATGGAGGCCGAGAGGGCGTCCCCTAGGGGTTTGGAATACCAGACGTTCATTGGGATTGCGCTCCTTTGACAATCGAGAAGACTGTCAGGCCTAAAAAGAGCAGGATGGCAACCTCGTTCAGCAATCCGCCCCATTGACGCAGGGGCATGTGCAGGGTCAGATTGCCGATGATGCGTAATAGCAGGGAGGCGTGCAACAGGAGTAGATGCAGATAAAAAATATTGTAAAAACGCAGCGGAGCGCCTAAAATGGCGGGGAAAATAATGGGCGCATGACCAAAAATCATGGCGATAACAAAACCGACAAACACGGCATGCAGGGCGGCATCATAGATTGGTCCGGCGTAAAGCGCGCCAAAGTATAGGAAGAGGCTGCCGGAAAGCCCCAACCAGATAAACCCGCCAAACAGGCAAACGGCGATGTAGCGGGTGAGCGCGCCAGAGTGGCGCAGGTTGCGCCGTGCGAGGTCTTGATGCAGGAACCACAGGGCTAGCCCCAGCAGGGCGAAGCCGCCCAGTCTGGAGCCAAGATTCAGGCTGAAGGTGGCGAGCATGGCCCCGGCGAAGAGCATGGTGGCGAGCAGGCTGAAGAGGCGAATCGCATTAGGTGCGGGGTGCAGAACCCGGTTGAGTTCGAGCCGTTCGCCGCCAATGGTCAACACGAGAAAAGTAATCCACCAGAAAACGATCTGGAAGATGGGCATTCCCAACATCCACAAGCCGTTGCCCACCACCCAGGCCAGCGCGCCAAAGGCCATGACGATGGTGTGGATGTGCGGTTCGCGCCGCACCATGACACCCAGAATGGCAAGGGTGCCCAGACTGCCGAGGGTGAGCAATACCGTCCCGAGGCCGGGCGCGAACAACAAGGCAACCCAGCCCGTCCCGGCGAGAAGCGGGACGACGAACATCCATTTTTGGCGGATGGCGACTGCGCGTTCCAACGGGATCAGCACGCCGAGAAAGCCGGAGACCATCAGCGGGCCATGCGCGGAGGCGAGGTTTTCTAACGTGGGAAGCGCCCAGCCGAGGCGCAACAACCCAGCCCACAGGGCAAAGCACAGGGCCAGGATAGCAAGGAAAATGAAGGGGAGAAAGTGCAGGCGCAGTTTCATGCAGTCATGACAGTGGGAAAGACCGTTTTTTCCCTTGCGGTTGAGCAGAGACAAGAAAACAGCGGATGTTTGGAGCCTCCGCTGTGGAAAGTTTGGCAAAAACGCAATTTAGGCGGAGCAATGCTGAGAAACGGGGATGGGAATTTCTGCGGAGGACAGGTAATAGCCGCTAAAAGCACAAGTGTGGCACAAAATTTGCCCGTTTAATACAATTTCGCGCTCGTTAATGATTTCCTCGCCGCATAGTTCGCAATTTACACGCAGGCCTGCCCGGCTCACTATTTTTTCAACTGGCTTGCTGAGGCAAACCGGCTGAATGGTTAATAATTGCTCATCGGGCATAACTTGGTATGCCCGCAGTTGTACGAAATAGTGGCGGGACTCGTTTTTGGCATATTCAAAAGCTCTCTGACGCACATCCAGTTGTGGGCTGACACGAAGCGCTTGCTCAGTTTCGACATCCACAAATGTAGCCGCGATTTTCCCATAGTCTTCTGTCCGTAAAGTGCGGTGACCAACCGTACACCCCGTGGCGGCCTCAACGCCGTCGGCAAAACAGCCATCGGTTTCGATGATGACGAGCAGGCGTTTGTCTTTGCGGGGAATCTCAAGACCGAGCGCGGCCGCGCCCGCCAGCCCAATGCGTGCACCCAGAACCTGGCGCGGACACAAGTGGCTATGCCGGGCGGCTGAAACGGAGAGGATTTGCGAAAGGAATGTCATCGAATTTCTTGCGCCTTGAATTTTTTAAATAGGTTCAGCGCCAGGCCAAAGAATGTAATCAACCAAGCGGTAACGGCAACAAACACAAAGTAGCGCGGAATGATGTAGAGAAAGTCCATTTGCAGCGCTTGCGCCAGCCGGAAGGTGCATACAGTGTACATACCAATTGGAAAGACCAATCCCCAATAGACGGGATGGTAGGTCATGGGGAAACGCTTGTACAGGTGCCGCCAGGCTCCTAGAAGGAACAGGAAGGGTATCCACCACGTGCCTGCCACCCAAAAGAACAGGGTAAAGCCTTTAATGAAGGGATATAGATCATCGAGGAATGGAGACTGACCATTGAGCAGGATATTTGCACCCGCCAGGGTGGTGATGGCAACTGCACCTGTATTAATCCAATAGGATGGGTTCATTTCTTCGGCTTCAATTTTGAAGAACATGAAACGGTAAACAATCAGCGAAATAATCAGGAGATAAAACATGCAGCCAAGCAGGTAAAAGCCCAGCATGGCAAAGGTGAATATTTCATCCCATGCGGCAAAAAAGGGAGCAATAAGCATGCCCAGCACAGGGATGGATTGGGTAGAAACTACGAATAAAAGCCAGGCGCCATTGATGCCGTTTTCCAGGGACGGTTTGTCTTCTTTAACTGTCAGTATAGCAAAAATAGCATAGATCAGGAAAATCCAGAGTGCTAATCCCAAAACCCAGAGAGCAAGGCCTGTTGTCGTGTCATCGATCAAGATAACAAATTGACTGCCGAGCACGTTGGTTCCAGCCACAATCGTTAGAAAGCCTGTGCTCAGGCGATGATTGGTCAGGTCGCTAACCAGGTGCGAGGGGAATCGCAATATGCGGAGTATGGTCAACAGCCAGAGCACAACATAGAAAAACTGATTGAGATAGAACAGCGGGAAGGCTAGAAAATCCAGCTCCATGAGATGACAGGCAATTGAGATGATGCCGGTGGCCATGACAATGGCAAAATAAGCCGGAAACAGGTTACGCGCTTCACCCTGGATTGCTTTTGTGACTTTATTCCACATTCCTAATCATCCTAGCTGACTTTGCGGCGGGTCCAGATGACCAATTGGACACGACGCCAAAGGTATGGAATCGGAAAAGTGGCGATATGCACCAGGCGGCTAAAGGGAACAGCAGCCAGCAGCAGGAAACCGTTCAGGAAGTGCAGCTTGGGAATCCAGGGCAGGGCGGCCACATATTCCGGCGATGGCTGGAACATGGCCAGCGAGGCAACCCAGGGAGTGACAGTGTGCAGGAACCAGGTAGCGCCCCAGCGGTAGCCAAAAGCCATCGCCAGGCCGAGGAAAACCTGGTTAAAAAGCAAGACCAGCACAATCCAGTCTGCTGGGGTGGTGACGGCGCGGATTTTGGACTGGGACAGCCGTCGGTAGAGCATGAGCCCTACGCCAACCAGGGCCATGATGCCCAGGACTTTTCCAGCCAGTTCGGCCAGGTAGAGGGTTTCTGGGGTGCTGTGGAAGGCAGCCATCAGTTTGGGTACAGCGAAACCCGCCAGGTGAATTAGCAGGGTTGGGATGATGCCGTAGTGCCAGAGCGTTGAGCTCCAAAATTGCAGATCGTTTTCCAGAAATTGCGAGGACAGACTAGTGAATGAAAATTGGTTGGTTCGGTAACGGTAAATCGTGCCACCCACCGCCAGGGCAACTGCCACATAGGGAAAAACGACAAAGAGAATCACATCAAGCATGGCCCAACTCCTTCTCAGTGGGGTGAACAATAACCAGATGAAGCGCCGACAGCAGGCCAAAGTACGGGTTTTCGGACTGCTTATCGAAAGTTTGGAGCATCTTCTCCAGCGCTGGGGGCAGCCCTTCGGCCAGTAGCGCCCGGCCAAAATCATCTTCCCGTTTGGCGCTATCCAGCCCCAGGAAATGCAGGATGATGGACAGGTGATCCGGCAATTCCTGCCCGGCGGAATAATTGGCAAGATGATAGGCTTCGTTTAGTTGCGCCATAAAGGCTCCGCGTTTGTAGCTTTCGCCGAATAGTTGGTAGCCGACATATGGATAACAGACTGGTTGCATATCAAAAGTGATGGTGTATAGCTCCTGGATTTTTTCTAGCGAAAGCTTTTCCAGGCCGTCGGAGAAAGTCTCCAGCGCGTTGGCTGCTTCGGGGTGAAGCGCACGTACTTGTTCCAGACATTGTTTGGCCTGTTGCGATGTGGCCGGGGTGGGATATTCCAACAGGTCAGCAAATAAATCGTACATGGATCCGATGGAATCTTGAGCCATGATCTATAAACCTCGATGTGGCTGCTGGCGGCGGCCAAACCCGGTTTCGGCTTTGCGCTGTTGAGGGTCGTGAGTCTCTTCAATGTCGCCTTCGCGGGGAGTGGGAGGAATGACAAAGCGTTCCTGGTAGGTAGGAAGGGATGTCAGTTTGTAGATGGCCTCGGCTTCCTCGGCGCTCATCCCGGCTTTGGCGAGGGCGGCGGCAGCCTCCTCGTGGGTGACATCGCCCACCGTTTCGGCGCGTTTGTACAAGCGGACGGCAATCATTTTCTGGTAAGCCTTGATCACCGGCGCATCGTTACCGGCTGAAAGCATGTGCGACATGTAACGAACGGGCACGCGGGCGCTTTCCAGCGAACTGAACAAGTCGGTTTCCATACGCTGGGTGCCATTTTCCTGGGCGGACGAAATCACTGGCAGGAGCGGGGGAACGTAGAACAGCATGGGTAAGGTGCGATACTCTGGGTGCAGTGGTAGAGCCAATTCCCATTCTTTGACGTAGCGGTACACAGGCGATTGCTGGGCTGCCGCGATCACACCATCAGGGACGCCGCTTTCTTTCGCCGCGGCGACCACTTGCGGATCATGGGGATCAAGAATCATTTCGCGCTGACGCTGAACCAGTTGCTCATCCGGCACCTTGACGGCGGCTTCAATCTGGTCGGCATCGTAGAGCAGAACGCCCAGGTAGCGAATGCGTCCAACGCATGAGTGGAAGCAAGCCGGGGCCTGACCGGTTTCCAGGCGTGGGTAGCAGAGAATACATTTTTCAGATTTTCCGGTGGACCAGTTGTAGTAGGTTTTTTTGTACGGGCAGGCCGAAACGCACATGCGCCAGCCACGACATTTATCCTGATTGATTAGCACGATCCCATCTTCTGCACGTTTGTAAATCGCGCCGGAAGGACAGGCCGCAACGCAACCCGCATTCAGGCAATGATTGCAGATGCGCGGTACATAGAAGTAGAAAAGCTGCTCGATGGAAAAGAGCCGCCGTTTTTCTTCCACGCTCATATTCTGCAAGAGGGGATCGTTAACGGCGTAGATGTTAGACCCGCCCAGATCATCATCCCAGTTGGGGCCGGCTTCGATGTCGATCGGGTTGCCATCAATGCGGGAGATCGGCCGGGCGGTGGGCTGGTCATCTCCAAGTGGAGAGTTGAACAAATCCCCATAATTGTAAGTCCACGGCTCGTAATAATCATCCATCGTTGGCATGGCTGGGTTAGAGAACAAGTTGCCCAAAGCTTGCATGCGGTTTTGGAGTTTTAAATTCAGCTTGGGATCTTTTTCGGCATTTTTCAATTCCCAGCCGCCGTGGTATTTTTCCTGATCTTCCCATTGGGTAGGAAAACCGACACCCGGTTTGGTTTCGACATTGTTCCACCACATATACTCAGCGCCCTGGCGGTCAGTCCAGATATTTTTACAAGCAACGCTGCAGGTATGGCAGCCAATGCACTTATCCAAGTGGAAAACCATTGAAACTTGCGAACGGATTTTCATAATCTCATCCTGTTTTGATAGTGGTGTGCCGGTTGGGCTAAAACTGCGGAGCGCCGGGCAGTTTGCGGACCAAGACAAAGGTGTCGCGGTTGACGCCAGTTGGACCCCAATAGTTGAAGGCATAGGTAAACTGACCATAGCCGCCTACCATTAAGGAAGGTTTCAGGTGAATGCGCGTGGGACTATTGTGACCGCCGGCGCGTTTGTTGCCGCGCATGGGTGATTTAGGCACACTGATTGTCCGTTCCGGGGCATGGTAGATGATGCACAAACCCGACGGGATGCGCGCACTGACAATGGCTCGGGTGACGGTAACGCCGTGATCATTGTAGGCTTCCACCCAATCGTTGTCTTCTACGCCAAGCGCCTTAGCATCCTGCTCGCTGATCCAGAGCGGCTCAATGCCTCGGGAAAGGGTTAACATACGGTCGTTGTCGAAGTAATTGGAGTGAATATGCCATTTGGCATGCGGGGTCAGATAATTCAGTTGCAGGGTTTTGCCTTCGCGGGTGCTTTTGTCCAGGTCGCCAAAAGCCAGCGGGTCAGGGCGGGGTTTGTAGGTGGGCAAGTGTTCACCATACGCCAGGTAGCCTTCGTGATCCAGATAGAAGTGCTGACGCCCGGTCAACGTGCGCCAGGGAACCAAGCGTTCCACGTTTAGAACGTAGGCCGAATAGGGGCGGCCATCGGTGACGATACCCGTCCAGATAGGACTGTTGAGCAAGCGCCGAGGTTGCTGCATCAAATCGTTGAAAGTAACCCGAGAGCCACGAGTAGGTTCTGCCAGGTCAGTCAGCTTCAGGCCAGTGCGTTCTTCTTCGGCCTTGAAGGCGCGGTAGGCCACTTCGCCGTTGGTTTCAGGAGCCAGGTACAGAATAATGTTGGCGGCATCGCGCGCAAATTCCAGCGAGGGGTAGTGCTCGCCATCCCAAGAAACGGTTGGGTGACTGTCTAATAGCTTTTGGTACAGATCCTCTACCTGCCAATGGATGCCATGCACCGCCAAACCGGTTTTGCGCACTGCCGGGCCAAAGGAGATGAAGCGCTGGCCCATATTGACATAATCGCGTTCGGTGATGACAAAATTCGGCATGGTCACACCGGGGATGGGTTCACACTCCCCACGCGCCCAGTCGCGGATGTGCTCCTGGGCCATTTCGGCGGGCGTGTCATGCTGGAGGGGCATCGCCACCAGGTCGCGCACCGGTTCGGGCAGGTGGGTTTTTGCCAGGTCGCTAACTTTTCCGGCCAGGATTTTGAAAATATCCCAGTCGGTTTTCGATTCCCAGGAGGGCGGCACCGCAGCCGTTAGCGGGTGGATGAACGAGTGCATATCGGTGGTGTTCAGGTCATCTTTTTCGTACCAGCTAGCGGTGGGCAGGACAATATCGGAATACAACGCCGAAGTGTCCATACGGAAGTTAATATCCACCACCAGATCGAGCTTGCCTTCGGGGGCCTTCTCGTGCCAATTCACTTCATGGAAGGTGTCTTTGCCCACTTCTTCCGAAATAATCTGGTGATGCGTGCCTAAATAGTGCTTGAAGAAATATTCCTGACCCTTGGCGCTGGCATTGAGCGCGTTACCACGCCAGATGAACCACAGGCGCGGCCAGTTTTCAGGCGCGTCGGGGTCCTGTACGGCGAACTTTAGTTCGCCCGATTTAAGTTGATCTACCACCCATTGCCGAATCTCCGCTTCGGAGTGCGCCCCGGCCTGCTCGGCCTGTTTGACCAGTTCGAGCGAACTACGGTCAAACTGCGGGTAGGATGGCAGCCAGCCCATGCGCACCGCCCGAATTTGCGCATCCATGGTATGTTCCTGGGTCATGTCGCGGTTGGGTTCGCTGTCCGGGCGTGGAACGGGCTGTGGTTCGGTAAAGGTGCGTTCGTAGCGCCATTGATCGCTGTTAACGTAGTGGAAGGATGGCGAGTTCATCTGTCGTGGCGGTTTCTGCCAGTCGGTGGCAAAGGCCATCGCTGCCCAAGGTGCCGCCGGGGCCAGTTTTTCCTGGCCAACGTAATGGTTCAGCCCGCCGCCGTTACGGCCCACACAGCCGGTCAGCAACAGTGCCCCGATGCAGGCGCGGTAAATCAGATTGTTGTGATACCAGTGATTGACCCCGGCGCCGATGATAATCATGCACTTGCCATCGGTCTTGGCGGCAGTGGTGGCCCACTCGCGCGCAAACTGGATGACGGTCTGCCGGTCAATCCCGGTGTAGCGTTCCTGCCAGGCGGGGGTGTAAGACAAGGTCTCATCTTCATAGCTGGCAGGGTAATCGCCGTCCAGTCCGCGCCCTACGCCGTACTGCGCCATCAGCAGATCGTAGACGGTGGTCACAGGGACCCGGCCTTCGGTTGTTTCAACGTAGCGCACAGGGATGCTGCGTTGAAAGGCTTTGCCTTCGGCAAATTCGGCAAATGAAACAGTCAACCTCTCCTCCGACCCTTCGATAAAGCTCAGTTGGGAGCGAATCTCGCTGCCATCCAGGCCATCCTTGGGCTCCAGGTTCCATTGTCCCTTTTGCTGCTGCCAGCGGAAGCCCAGACTGCCTTGCGGCATGCGCGGCTCGTTGCTAAGTTCATCCCAGACCAGAAACTTCCACTCGCCGTTTTCCACATCACGGGTGCGAGCCACCTGTCCGGCGCGCAACATGCGTCCGGGCACATAGCTGCCGTTGGCTTCGTTGAGCACCACCAGGAAGGGAGAATCCGTGTAGCGGCGGGCATAATCCAGGAAATAGGGGGTCGGGTTCTGGTGGTGGTACTCATTCAGGATGACATGGTTAACCGCCATCCAGAAAGCGCCATCCTGCCCGGCGTGAACGGGAACCCACCAATCGGCGTATTTGGCGACCTGGTTGAAATCGGGCGCAAAGACCACCAGCTTGGTTCCGTTGTGACGCGCTTCGGCGGCGAAATGAACATCCGGGGTGCGCGTCATGCTCATGTTCGAGCCGACCGAAGCAATGAATTTGGCGTTGAACCAATCGGCGCTTTCGGCCACGTCGGTTTGTTCGCCCCAAGTCTCCGGGCTGGCAGGCGGCAGGTCGCTATACCAGTCATAAAAGCTCATGCTGACGCCGCCCAGCATTTGCAGGAAGCGGCTGCCCCCTGCATAGCTGAGCATGGACATGGCCGGGATGGGGGAGAAACCAATAATGCGATCCGGCCCGTATTTTTTGACGGTGTAAACCGTGGATGCGGCGATGATTTCCAGCACTTCCTCCCAAGTAGCGCGCCGGAAACCGCCCTTGCCGCGTGCGTGATGGAAGGATTTGCGGGCATCTGGGTCTTCCATGATGCTGGCCCAGGCTTCGACAGGGTCGCTGAACTTGGCTTTGGCCGCGCGCCACAAATCCATCAATACGCCGCGCAGGTAGGGGTATTTGACCCGCACCGGAGAGTACTGATACCAGGAAAATGAAATGCCGCGCTGACAACCGCGCGGTTCATAGGGTGGCAGACCAGGTTCCAGGCTTGGATAATCCAACGCTTGTAACTCCCAGGTAACGATGCCATCTTTAACGTAAATCATCCATGAGCAGCTGCCGGTGCAATTGACGCCATGGGTGCTTCTTACCACCTTGTCATGCTGCCAGCGGTTGCGATAGAACTCCTCCCACTGACGGGCTTGCGGGTTTGCGATTTCTTCAATCCAACTCATAATGACTCCTCCTGCGCCTTTTTGACCAACGCCCGGCGGACAGTACGCAGGCGATTGCGATAAATAAAACCGAACACCGCGGCACCGAATATCGAACCAACCAGGCTGATGCCAAGCACCAGCCACTCCCGGTCGGCTTCGGGTTGCCCTACGGATCCTTCCAGGAAGGCCAGTAGGTCGGCTTGTTCTTGGACGGTCAGCGGTGCATCGGTATAAATGGGCTTCATTACAGGCGAGATGATTGGCCCGTTGTTGGTCAGAACACCCAAAATGTCAGTCGGGTCAAGTACTTCTGTCGCGTTTGTCAGGTTCGGCCCCATCGCCCCACCGCCGAGAATTCCATTCTCACCTACACTGTGGCAACCCATGCAGGGCGGTCCTTCATGCTCAAAGTGTGCTTTTCCCATAAATAGCGCTAATCCATTTTCGGCATCGCCCAACGGCATATCTGCGATTGAGACAATTTCCTGCTTGGGAGGCTCTTCAAAGAATGGGAAATAGGGGCCGCCGCACCCGGTCAAAAAGAACATTGCCAATACTGCAACACCCGTCAGCCTTACCAAAACTTTGCTTCGTTTGCTCATGGATTTTGCCACTCCTGGTAAATTTGGCAATCTAATCTTGCTCATATCATTGTAGCCAGGGTCACTTATTCCTTCTTTGCGCTTAAGCAAATAGCGGTGGTGTTTTTATCAGCGAAAACCAATAAAAGCATGTAAACTACAATCATATGAATGCCCAATCCATCCCGTCTGAATCCCTTCTCAAACGCTTGCAAACTTTCGACTTTCTGCAAGGCTTGGATGCGACCTCGTTGGATCGCCTGGCGCAGAGCTCGACCTGGAAAGTGTTTCATCCCGATGCAGTTGTTTTTTGGGAAGGAGACCTCGAATCCAACTTGTATTTTCTGCAATATGGCTCGCTCAAAGTTTTGAAAACGGCCCCGGATGGCCGCACTCAAGTCTTGCGCTTCATTGACGCAGGCGAGATTTTCAATGAGGTGGGAGTGCTGGCCAGGCGGCCCAACCCGGCTACCGCCATCGCGTTGGAAGAATCGGGCATCTGGCTGATACCTCGATCTGCGCTGGAAGAGATTGTGCTGGCACATCCCACAGTTGCCATGCAAATTATCGAGAACATGGCCGATAAAATTATCGAACTGGTCACGCTGGCAGCAGATTTATCGCTAAAAACGGTGGAGGCGCGCTTTGCTAAGATCTTGTTGGAGCAGGCCGAAGGGGACATCATCGAGCGCCGCCGCTGGTCGAACCAGACTGAACTGGCCGCTCGGCTTGGTACTGTGCCGGATGTTTTAAGCCGCGTCATCCGCGAATTGACGAAGGCTGGCCTGATTGAGATGGACAGGCAGCAGATCCGCATCTTGAACCGGGCCGGGCTGGAATCGCGGGCAAAACCACAGGCAGAGTAAAGTTCGTTGAAAAAGCCGACAAAAGTCGGGTCGGAAAGTGGGGGAATAGGATAAAGTCAGATATATTCCAAAGGAGCACTATATGTCTGAAATCGTATCCGAAATCTACGTTAGCAACACTCAGGGCAGGGCGGTTTTTGCCGCCGATGGCCCCAAGCCACAATTCATATTGGATACACCCCAATTCAAGGCGCTGGTAGTCGGTCTGGAAGCTGGTCAGCAAATTCCCCTGCACCCCGGCGAAGCCGCCATGTATCACTTTCTTGAAGGCGAAGGGCTGATGACGGTGGGCGAGGAAACCTTTGCCATTCAGCCTGGCGTGACGGTACTCGTTCAGGCGGGAACGCCGCGCGGCATGAACGCCAAAACCCGCGTCATCTTTTTGGGCGCAAAGGGAGAATAAGCCATGCCAATCGCCTATCTCATCACAACCCTGATGTATGTTCTGGTGGCCTTGTTGGCCGCTGCGGATGCCGCCCTGGTCAGCCTGGGGCTAACCAGCCCGTTTGTGGCCTTGCGCTGGGTGCGCGTTCATTTCATCACCCTGGGGATTATTTCGCAGGTGGTCTTTGGCCTGCTACCCGTGCTGATCGCGGCGCTGACCAAAAAGGCCCGACCCGCCATGCGCTGGGACATTTGGTTGACGCTCAATGCGGGTCTGGTTGCCCTGGTGGCAGGGTTTGCGGGCGTGAACCAACCCATGATTCTGACGGGCGGCACGCTCATTTTTACATCCGCCACCCTTTTCACCATCCAACTCTGGCAAGTGCGCGGAAACGCCCCGGCCAGCCTGAAGTTTTACATCACCGGCCTGGTTTACCTGCTGGTAGGAATCATTATCGGCACCGGTTTATGGCTCAACTGGAGCGAGGCGCTGCGGATTGGCGTGCCGCTCGAAGCCCACATCCATGCCAACTCATGGGGGTTCATGTCGCTGGTCTTTGCCGGTCTGCTGGTGGATTTTATCCCGATGATTACTGGCCGCCCGCTCGGCTCGAACAGGGATATTTCGTTGATTTTCTGGGGGATGACGCTCGGCGCATTTGGGCTGGTGCTCGGCCCCTGGCTGGGTGGCAGCCTGCCGCCCACCGTGGTTGGTCTGGTGCTGCATGTGGCGGCCACCATCTGGCTGGTGGTCTTGATGGTGCGCACCCTGCACTCCAGCGGAAAACTGGCTGGGGCGGGTGCCTGGCATTTGGTTTCATCCTACTTGTGGATCCTTGCCCCGATCTTGGTTGCCCCGCTGATTATTCTCGGCTTTGTCGCAGGCGGCCCGATCGAAGCGACTGCTCCGCAAGCCCTGATTTATGGCTGGGTATTGCAATTTGGGATTGCCCTCGTTCCCTACATCGCCCGGCGTTTCTTTCTCAAGGATGAAAATCCGCAGTTGGGTGGCTGTTGGGGCAGTCTGGCGGCGGCGACCGCAGGCAGCATCCTGGTCTGGATCAGCATTTTTGCCGGAACCATGAGCGGACTGCTGTATGGCATCGGTTTCGTGCTGTATGCTCTCGCTCTCGTACATCCTCTGAAGGAACTGGCCGAGATTGCGCGTACTGGTTTACATCGAATTGAAGCATAGGTGTGTAATAATCATGAAAACGAAACTGAATAGAATCGCGGCTTTCCTGGCCTTTGCGATTGGGGCCATGTCAGTGGTGGCCGGCTGGCGCGCCATGCAAGGCTGGGATCCTGGTTACTCAGTCTTGGGCTGGTTACCGGTTTACAACTTGATCATGGGCATTCTGACGGTTATTATTCCCGCCGTGCTTATCTGGCGCGAACACCGGTTTGCCATGCCTGTCGCCATTGGGACAATCAGCTTGCACGCGCTGGTCTTCCTGGTTTTGGTCACAGCCTTTCGCGGCACAGTGGCGGCAGAAAGTGTTTCTGCCATGCTCTTTCGTCTCGGGTTATGGCTGGTTATCCTGGGATTGATGTTCTTTGCTTGGCGTAAAAATACCTGAAAGGATATCAAGATGTCATCAAACTCCATCCCAACCCGTTACCATCCTCTTCTGGTCAGTCTGCACTGGCTGACCGTCCTCCTGGTCTTTGCTGCGTTCGGCCTCGGTAAATTTATGAGCGGCGAACCCAACGAAGCAACGAAAATTCCCCTGCTGGCCGCGCACATGGCGCTTGGCCTGGTAACGCTCGTGGTCATTATTGGGCGCTTTATCGCGCGCCTGCGTCTGCCCAAACCCGCGCACGCCAGTACCGGCAATGCCTTGCTCGATAAAATTGGGGAAGTGGTGCATTATGCACTGTACCTGCTGGTTTTGCTAATGTCCATCAGCGGAATGTCGCTTTCGATGCAGGCTGGCTTGACCCCGATTGTTTTTGGCGGTTCTGGCACATCCCTGCCCGCCGATTTTTACGCTTTCAGCGCTCGCCTGTTGCACGGATTCATTGCCCCAGCCTTGTTCCTGCTGATACTCTTGCATGTGGGCGCGGCGTTTTATCACCAACTTGTGCTCAAAGATAATCTCCTGGCCCGCATGGGATACGGGAAATAACGAAAAGGAATGTTTATAATGAAAAAACTCGCAAGTGTGCTCGCCCTGTTCCTGTTCCTTGCAGCCTGCGCGCCCCAGCCCGCCGAAAACTCAGCCGCTCCTGGCATGGGGATGGGAATGGGAGGCAATGGCATGATGGCCCGCCATCACGCCCAAATTCCTGAAAACTATGCCGGGCTGACCAATCCGATCACTGCGGATGAAGCCTCGCTGGAACGGGGGAAAACACTTTATGCAACAAATTGTGCCAGTTGTCATGGCGATGGTGGCATGGGTGATGGTCCCGCAGGGGCAGCCCTGGACCCGGCTCCGGCCCCAGTCGCGCACTCTAGCCAGATGATGGCCGATGATTACCTGTTCTGGCGCATCAGCGAAGGCGGCACGGAGTTTGGCACAACCATGCCCGGCTGGAAAGCGCTCGATGAGCAATCCCGCTGGGATATGATTAACTACATGCGCGCTTTGGGAGCAGGAACAGTGACCCCCGGCCAGGGCATGGGCGGCGCGGCTTATGACCCCGAATTCCAGGCGGCGCGCCAGGCTGAAATGCTGGCCAAGGCTGTCGAGCAGAGCGTCATCAGCCAGGAGGAAGCCGACACCTTCAAGTTGGTGCATGATGCGCTCGAAAAATACCAAATCGAGCATCCCGAAATCCGCAACAGCAGCGCCAACGCCACCGAGCGTGAAACAGCGGTGTTGGCCGCCCTGGCGGAAGCCAACGCCATCACCCAGGTGCAGGCAGATGCCTTCCGCGAGATTCACGATAAGTTAGGTACATCGGGTTTGATGCCCTAGAAAAGGAAAATAATGAGCGTTATAAAACGAATCGATGAAGCACGTAAAGCATTTGCAAACGGCGATGAACCGGCCGCATCCCGAGCACACTCGCGGGATGCAATTGCGCGAGCTGCTGAACAGCATGGCGGGATCGGAAGTCAATATCTCGGCGAAATGGTCTATGGCGGCCTGGATGGAATTATTACCACCTTTGCGGTCGTCAGCGGCGTGGCCGGAGCGCAGTTGGGTACCCCCATTATCCTGATTTTAGGATTGGCGAATTTACTTGCGGATGGTTTCTCAATGGCGGTCGGCGCTTACCTGTCTGCCAAAAGTGAGCATGAGTATTACCAGAAAGAGCGCGAACGCGAAGTCTGGGAAGTGGAGCATTTTCCGGACGGTGAGCGGGCCGAATTGCGCGAAGTCTACCTGCAACGTGGCTATACGGATGAAGAAGCCGCCCAATTGGTTGATATCCAAAGCCGTGACCCGAAGCGCTGGGTGGATGCGATGATGGTGGATGAACTTGGTATGTTGAAGGATGAAAGTAACCCGCTGGTCAGTGGTGGCGTGACGCTTGTTGCTTTTGTTGTGGCAGGCGCTATCCCGTTGCTGGTGTACCTGCTTGGGCTGGTCATTGCTATCCCGCCACAGGCCAATTTTCCTCTGGCGATCGTTCTGTCCGGGCTGGCTCTTTTTAGTTTAGGCGCGGCCAAAGTAATGGTCACCAAACTCAATCCCATCCGCAGTGGGTTGGAAATGCTGGTGGTAGGTGGTCTGGCTGCGGGCGTTGCCTATGCTGTGGGCGCTTTGCTCAAAGGGATTGGCAGCTAATTCAAAATATGAGATTAAATGCAGAAAGAAAGAGCATATGGCCTCTTCCTTTCTGCGTTTAATTAAGCTGTTGGAACGTTGCCTGCCTGCAAGATGGCATCGTCAATTTTGGGGCTGGACATGCGAACTGCAATGAGAATGACACTTCCAAATAATATGCAACTGACACCGACAATCATCATCGTAAGATTAAACGCATCGGCGTAATTAATCCCGCTCCAGGTGTGGGTCGCGCTCATAGTGTATTGAATGGTCAGGGTCAGCAATCCCAGCACGATGGCTGCTGTGCCGCCTGCTGTCTGATTACTTTTGCCCTTACCCTGGGAAAAATCAACGCCTTGCCAGATACCAGGGAGACGAAAGAGTAGAAAGATGATCAGGGTCAAGACCGTGGCATAGACAACCATATCTACTGGCATCGATTTACCGCGCAACATGCGCGAGGTCAGGATATGAATCACACCGATAACCACACCCACCAGTAGAGTGATGAGCGTGTCACGGTAGGCTTTCGAATCACCCCGAATGAGTTGGATGACCGCCCGAACTCCGGCAATCCCAATCGCAACCCCGGCCACCACATAAAAGATGTAGAGCCATTGCATTTGCGCCAGCGGCCCCATCGAATCTGCCCAGTCAGGGTTGAGTGGGGCGAACGCGGCGCAGCCCGTCCCAACCCCACCCAGAATGGTGAAGCCGGCGGTGAGCGCCATCAGGACGATGCCGATGAAGCGTAGAAATTTGGCAAAAAAGCTGTTGTGAGACATGGTGTTCCCTCCAGAAGAAACATTATCCGAATAAGAATCCGGCCACAAAAGCGGCTGTCATCAACAGCAACAGCCCGGGCAGGATTTTAAAAATGGTTTCGCGTGAAAGAATAGGTTTGCCCGCTTTTAGGAAAGAGAGCAATAAACCACCCAGACCAATTAGTGCGCCGCCCAGCCCGACCAGGGCAAACCCAGGTCGGTTTGCTCCGCTGGTAGATAGGATAATGGGGAGCAGGAAGATCGTCAGGCCGGCGATGCCGTGAACGATGACCAGTGTGAAAACGGGTAATTTACCGGGGGCAGGGATTAAACGGGTTAAGCTCACAGCCAGGAAGCCGCCGATGGCCAAGACCAGGGCCACGGTGCGGTAGGCTTCGAGATACTGCCAGGCCAGGCCCAGCGCCAGGCTGAGTGGAATCAAGGTTGAGACGATAACTACGGCCGGGCTATCCAAAATCTCAAAACCCAAGATGATGAGCAGTAACCCGGCCACCAGCAGAACACCGAAACCGAGGGTATAAGCCATCACCGGCAGGGTGTCGAATGCATCGATCCCAATCGCAACTTGCCAGGCGGCCAGCAAACCGGTTAAGAGCAGCAGGATTCTGTCAAGGATGGTCATTTTCATGGCGTTATGCCTCGACCCCCGCCTGGCGACGTTGAATCAAGTAGGTAAAGTAGTGCAGGCTGGCAGAAAAGAGCGCCATCCCAATCCCCAGGTAGCCGCTGGCCAAGACTGGCTTGGGGATTGGAGAATAAACCCGCAGATAAATACCCAGGGAAATCATCACGGCCACCAATGGGTAACTGCTCCAGGCCTGGAAGGCAAACAAGCAGGCCTTTTCACCAGCCAGGTTGCGAATGCGCTGGATGTTTTTGTCGGCCAGCTTGGAGAAGCCAAAACGGTAAATACCCGCCGCAAGGAACAGCCCGCCAGTGGAGAATAGTGCAATCGTGGAAAAATCCGCCAGCCGTAGCCAGCGGAAGGCAAATCCATCCAACATCAAACCTACACCAAGCCACATGCTGCCAGCCAGCATCATTAGCCAGGTTTTGGGCGCAGCAGGCTTTAGTTTTGCCAGGGCTGAGAACATGCGTTATCCTTTAGATCATCATCAGGATCATGGCCGAGAGCATGTATAGGGATGCGTATTTGAACAGCCCAAAATTGATGCGCTCGGTGGGGCGGAAAACGCTGACCAGGGCCAGGGTTAGCAAGCCACCGGAGAGCACGAACAAGACTCGTAAATACCCGATTTCCATTCCAATTCCCCAAGCCGCCCAGCCCATCGCCAGTGCAGCAAAGACGCTTGAGATGGCGATGATGACGCGGGTGGCCGCGAACCCATAAGTGGATGGGAAAGTCGGCACCCTGGCGGTGTTATAGTCGTCGAAGTACCGCATCGAGAAAGTCAGGATGTGGGTGGGTATCCAAAATAGGATACCGAGGGAGAGCAGGATGCCAATCCAATCGAGGTTGCCAACGCCGAGTGCGCGCCCAGCAAGGATGGGCATGCCACCCGAAACCCCACCCCAGATGATGCCCCAGCACGTGCGGCGCTTGAGCCACATCGAGTAGATGACCACATCAAAGAACACTCCGGCAAAGATGATTAGGCCATAGAGCGCGTCCATAGCTACTGCCAATCCAACACCTAATACTGAAAGCGCCAGGCCTACCCGTAGGGCTTCAGTTGGGTCAATTGCGCCAGAGGCCAGCGGACGTTTTTGGGTACGGCCCATTTTGGCATCGATGTCGCGGTCCCACCACATATTCAGGATAGTGCTACCGCTGATGGACGCCATCAGGCTGACAAACAGCCCGGCCATCGTTCCCAGATTGAAAATGGGACAGCGCGCACTCATGTAACCGGCCAGGCCAGTAGAAACCAGCAAACCTGTTTGCAGGGATTTAATAAGAGGCCAGTACGAGCGGATTTTGGATTTGAGGTTGGCGATTTTGGATTGGCTCATGTGATGTCTCCTGACATCAGAAAGTGTTATCTCACACAGCGGAAACCGACACCCGGGCTGAAGTAGGTGGGGGTGGCGTTATTGCGCACCCATGCGCGTAAATCCATATCGTAAGTATCTTTAGAGCCGCCGCGCATGAAGCGATAATGCATCCCTTCGTATATATTTCCTGTCCACTGCCAGACATTGCCGGCCATATCGTAGATACCATAAGGACTGGCGTTGTTCAGGGTAGCGTAATCGCCATAGGTCTGACCGTTATAAAAACCGACCGGCGAAGTCCGCGAACCAAAAGTGGACATCTGCTCGAAAGGATCGCGGCTGGCGTAGAAATTGGCCCGCTCTCGCGACATCTCCTCACCCCAGGGGAAGGGACGCCCATCTGCCCCACGCGCGGCTTTTTCCCATTCGATTTCGGTCGGCAGGCGTCCGCCAGCCGCGCCGCAGTAGGCCCAGGCGCCGAACCAGGTCACATTCGTCATCGGGTGGTTTTCATAGCCGGGTTTGGGGCTAAAGGTCACGCCGTCAAAGGCGAAACGGGAAGCCGGGTCATCAAGCGGAATAAAAATCCAGTCACCGGCTTCGATTTTTTCCTCGTGTTTGACCTCGTGGAATTTGTCGCCGGGATAAAAACCAACGATTGCCCGTTTCCCATTAAATTCACCGATTTTGACTTCACCCGCAGCCAGGGCTGCCGTCAAATAATTCGTATACTGGCTGACGGTCACATCCGTGACCATCATCTCGAAGGCTTCGGTGGTCTCGACAGTTTCATGCTGGCCGAAGGGGAACTCCCCGGCGGGAACCTGTGCCCAGGCGTTTGAGTCCACTCCGGTCTCGAAGCTCGGAATCGGCGCGTTCAAATCAGGAGCAGCACACCCGACCAGTAAAACGGCGAGCAAGGCGAGAGTGAGAATGAGAATGAACTGCTTCATGATTTCACCTCCTGTGCGAGTTCATGTTCTTGTTCATCCGTCCACCGACCTTTCGGCTTAAACAAATCCATCAATCGCCAGACCATCACGATTGCCAGAATGATGAGCAGAGAGCCCAGCCCAAAATCAATTGCGTACATCAGCCCGTTTACCAGTGGCTGTTGTTCAGCTTCGCTGATGAACAGCCGCTTCATCTCGAAGACGGTCACGGCGGCAAAAGCAATATCCGATAGGATGATGATGGCCCAGCCATAGAGTTGGCGGATACGGCCTTTCAGTCCAATCATGTCGCCGTAGTACATCAGGATGATCGTGGCAACAATGGCCGAGAGCACGTGCCAATGGCCAGTTAGTTCGATGCGCTCCTCGCGGGCGGGCCAAACACGGAAAATCTCATCCAGTTTGACTGCCATGAAAATGCCGATACCGCTGGTGGTGAAGTTCATGAAAAGCATTTGCCAGGTTGGGCCAAATTGCAGCGGGTCACGGACGAGCGCCGACAGTTTGTGCCCGAGATTGGGCTTTTTGATGTGAGCTGTACCCTCGCGAATGAGTTTGGCCCAACTCCAAATCAATAGCAGCAGCGCGGCGAACATGGAGGGTGTCGCGCCGACGTAAATAATCATGTGTGCGATAGGTTCGAGTGGCGTGACAACGCCCCACACGCCCAGGTTCAGCACAATCGTGCCGAGAATCATGAGCGGCATGGCAAATTTATGCAGGATGCCCTTGAAGTTCAGCCAGCGCCCGATAATCAGTGTAATCATCACGCAAATCAGCGCCAGCATGATATGCAGGTGACCGATGACCGAGTATTCCATTGTGGTTTTTTCGGGGATGCGGATGATATTCTCGGCCAGGAAAACTTCGAAGCCATTGCCAAAGTATGAGCCGGGAACCGCGCCAAACAGGGCGGAAATAACCGTTGTCACAGCGGTCGCAAAAAAGGCGGTGCGTTCCAGGTCGAGTCCGCCTTTCGTGCGGGAGTAATCTTTATCTGTAACGTAGTATTCCTTGTTCCACGGCCACAGGGCAATGCAGAGTAGAACGCCAGCAAAGAAAATCAGCGAGAGTCCGGCGATGTACAGTCCGTGAAAGGCCCAGTTGCGCCCGAAATAGGCAAAACCCATCCCGAAAATCATCGTTGTGATGTAACCAACCGTGATGATGGCGTTGATGGCCGTCTTGAAAAATGGCTTCATCTTGAGCAGGCCGTTAATCATATACGTTTCGATAGCAACCACCGCCATTGCAATCGAATGGTACAGGATGATGATACGGCCTTCGCGCTCAGATTGGACAATGTCCATCCCGAAAAGTTTGATGACCACCTCGCGCACCCCCAACTCGGCCATTGGCCCGGAGAGCATTCCCCAAACGGCAGTTTCAACGGCAATCATGGCGATTGCCACCAGAATCAGGCCTTTGGTGGAATTGAACAGGTATTGAAAGCGAGATCGAATAAACTGCATACAATGCACTCCTTTTGCAAACAGCATCTTTGTATAAAGTATCACAATGCTGATGGAAAGTCTTTGACTTTTGTCAAGTCGGACAAAAGAAAGGATGGCTGGCGGATAAAAAACGAGCATCCTTTTGGGATGCTCGTTTTTTATGACGCGCAGTATGCGTCACCTACTCAAAAAGAAGAGCATCCATTTGCGCGGCTTCCCTAAGAGCATTTACATTCAGCACTCGAATCTCGGTGCGAGTGGAAAAAATCAAGCCACGACGCGCCAATTCGCCCAATGATCGACTGACAGCTTCTGGCACACTGGCAATTCGCGCCGCCATTTGGCTAATGGAATGTTCATAGCGCGGAATGTTCACCTGGCCGTTGTCGCTCAATTCGAGCAATAGCTTTGCAACCCGTGCTTGCACTGGGCGGAAGGATAAATCTGCATAATGTGCAATCAACTGTCGGTTGCGGGTTGCCAAAACCTTAAGCAAACCAACAGATATTTCGGGATGACGTAATAACAATTTTTGAAACGGTTCGTAACTAATTTGCCAGATTGTGCAATCCTGCGCAGCTTGGGCACAAACGGGGTTTTCACTCCCGTCCAGGACCGTTACCTCATTAAACATGCTGACTGGGTGAACCACTTTGATGATATTCACCTGGCCTTGCGGCCCGATTTTGCACAGGTGTACCAGTCCGCTGATGAGAACGTGCATTCCGGCGCTGGGCTGGCCTTCATAAAAAATTGTTTCATCCGCCAGAAAACGGCGCACCTGTCCTGCCGAGACAACACTGATAATCTCGATCAAGGATAAATGCTGAAAATGTCTTACGGAGCGCAGGCTTTCGGCCAAGCGATGAAGTTCATCCATGCTGATATTATAGCGGGGTTCGGTTGGGGTAGCACAAGCACCCCGCGCGGCTCGTAGAAACGCATTCTCATGCTCGATTTTCCAACATTCTGCGTGTTGACGGGAGTAACAGGTAGATCAGCAAGCCTGTACTCAGGATTGGGGCTGGAAGAAACATTGAGAAACGGCCCACTTCCGTCATGTTATAGAGCCCCATTGGGTAACCGCCAATCATTGACATGGCGGCAGCGAAAATTCCCACCGGGATCGCCCAGGATTTTTGCTTGAACGCAGCAAAAATAAAAATTGCCCAGGCAGCAGCGCCCCACCAACTTACCTGTTGCAAAATAACGTACATCCCATTCCAGAAAGCATTCTGATTCTGAACAAATGTTTCGGCTGACTGGAATGTGGTTTGGAACTTTGAAATTGGGGCCACACCGTCAATGAAAGTCAGCACGTATGCCAACCCGGCGATGAAGGTGAGTGTGATGATTTTTCTATCCACGCCGCCTATGATGAGCATTCCAAACCACATCACGAGCGCCATGCCAAAGACAGCCAGGGTCGGTGTGGGCAGGTGACTGTCCATAGCGGGGATGGCGGGGAAGAATCCGGTCAGCAGGAGAATGGTAGCGGCAACAGCTCCCCAGAACCAGGCCCAATCCTGTTTATTCAGGAAGCCCCATAAAACGGTTAAAGAGAGCGCACCGGCAGCCGTTCCCAACCAACCAAGGACTGCATAAACGATACGAACTGTATTACTTTCCTCCCATTGACCAGCTGCAAAATGGGTATGGATGACGGTGTTATAGGTTTGCGCGAGAAAATACAGGCACAGTATTCCTGCCAGAAAGCCGAGTACAGCCAGGGCAGCCCCAAGTTTGGTATTATTTTTCATTGTCTTTTCTCCTTTTCTTGTTGATGGTTTCTCGAGCCGTCATTTATTCAGGGGAATCTTCGTTCAATCTCAAGTTGATGGTTCTGGCTGGGCTGGGCGCTCCAGGCGCTTCGATGCGATTCACGACCCCGAGAACCCCAGTCTCAGCCTCTGCCAGTTCTGCGGCGATGATCCGTATCTCATTGGATCTCACCGCACCTGCCAGGTGCGCAATTCCGTTCAACACGCCCACGCGCAAATTGGCATACGCCGTTCGTTCGTCCATTGCAAAACGGGACAAAATTGCGGTGCGCAGCTTTTCATCGGTGTTTTGATCCGGGGCATTGGTCATGTTTCATCTCCAAGAGCCTTTATCCAGTGTATAGATTGACAGGTTGGCTGCATACGACTTTTGTCGTATTGAATGCTTTTGTAAAGTTTGGAACGGGTTTCTAGCCCTTCGCCAGATTTAAAAAGACATCTTCAAGCGTGGCTTCACTTTTTTGGATGGAAGCGACTCGCACCTTGGATTTTTCCAACGTGCTTTTTAGTTCACCTCCGCTCAGCCCTGGTGCAACAAGTACCCGTAGATGGTCTCCGGATAAACTGGCCCTGACCACACCTGACATATCTGCCAACAGATGCAGGCCATCTAGCAGTGGCTCAGCGTACAACTCCCAAACTTCACCCGGAACGTAGCGTTCCTTCAATGCCAATGGCGTATCCAGTGCCAGCAAATTGCCATCCCGCATCATGCCTACTCGATTGCAGTATTCAGCTTCATCCATGTAGTGCGTTGTTACCAGAACCGTTACACCGCTCGCGGCTAATTCGTAGATTAAATCCCAGAAAGCGCGGCGAGCCGTTGGGTCAACGCCGCTGGTGGGTTCGTCCAAAAACAACAGCCGGGGGCTGTGAACGAGGGCAATTCCCAGCGCCAGTCTTTGCCGCCAGCCGCCAGAAAGTTCGCGAGTGATGGTTTTCTGGTGATCGCTCAAACCGACCAGGGCAATCGTTTCTTCAATTCGAGCCTTATCCGTAATCCCATACACACCACCGTAAAATTGGAGATTTTCCCAAACGGTCAGGTCATCGTAGATGGCAAATTTTTGTGACATATAGCCAACGCGGGCGCGCACCTGTTCTGGTTCGCGGTGGACATCGAAACCCAGCACAGAGGCGCGGCCATGAGTTGGGTTCAGCATCCCCAGCAGCATCCGAAAAGTGGTTGTTTTGCCAGAGCCGTTAGGCCCTAGGTAGCCGACCACTTCGCCGGGTTGAACTTCAAACGAAACATCATTTACGGCCACAAAATCACCAAAGTGACGGGTGAGATGCTCAACAACAATCACGGGTTCAGGCATTTTCTTGCTCCGATAAGTAGATAAACACATCTTCCAGCACTGCGGGGATCGGGCGCGCACTCGTAAACGTGCCACCACCAGCCTGGATGGATTTCTCCAAGTTTTTGATAACGGGTTCGGCCTGGTTGGATTTAACGCGCAGGTGCAGCCGGTCGCCAAAAGCGCGCACATCTTCAACACCAGAATCCTGTATGCTGATCTGTTTCAGTAGGGGCAGTGGGCTGCCGCGCAGTTCGAGAATCCGTTCGTTGAGAAGGCTGCGCAGTTGGCCGGGGGTTCCTTCCGCAATGATTTGGCCTTTGCGCATAAAACCAACGCGATGACAGCGGGCTGCTTCATCCATATAGGGGGTGGAGATGATGACCGAAACACCATCACTCTGCACGGAAACCAGTTGGATCAGCAGTTGCCAGAAATCCTGGCGCGTGACCGGGTCAACGCCGGTAGTGGGTTCATCGAGCAGCAGCACCTTGGGGCGCGTTACCAAAGCTGAGGCCAGCCCCAGCTTTTGCTTCATTCCACCTGATAATTGCCCGGCGCGTCGGTCTTTAAACTGTGCCAGGCCAACAAATTCAAGGATTTCCAGGCAGCGCGGATACCATTCGTCTGACTTCAGGCCGCGTACTTCGGCAAAGAAGCGGATATTTTCCATCACGGTCAAATCTTCGTAAAGCGAGAAGCGCTGGGAGAGATAGCCGATGTGGGCGCGCGCTTGTTCAGCCTGCGATCTGAGACTGTATCCATGAATACTGGCTTCGCCAGAAGTCGCTAGTAATGCGCCCACCAAAAGTCGCAGGGTCGTGGTTTTTCCTGCGCCATCTGCGCCAACCAACCCGTAAATTTCGCCGGCAGGGATGTTTAGATCAACGCCGTTGACAGCTTGAACAGCGCCGAAGGATTTATGTAGTCCAGCTGCAGAAATTAGAATGTCTTTAGAAAGCATAGTTACCGCCAATGATCTGATGAGTTGGAGTGCGAAGTTTGAAGACTTCGCACTCCAATAAACGTTTTATTTGAAGAAAACATCTGCCGGCATACCGGGTTTGAGCTTGCCGCTGGCATCTGCTAGGCTGAGTTTGATGCCAAAAACCGTGGTTTTGCGACCCGCCACCGTCTGGACGTTGCGTGGAGTAAACTCGGCTTTGCCTGAGATGTTGAGAACCGTGGCGCTAAAAGTTTCACCGGGGAATGAATCAACGGTCATTTCAGCAGTTTGGCCGAGCGAGATTTCACCGTAGCGGTCTTCGGGGATATAGACAGTGATCGTCAAATCGCTCAGGCGGGCCATCGTCAGGAGCCCCGATCCAGGCATAACCACTTCACCGGGTTCTACGGCGCGAGTTAGAATCACCCCATCTGCCGGAGCGCTAACGGTCAATTTACTAATCTGAGCTTCAACCAAAGCCAGGCTGGCTTCAGCTTGTTGAACGGCAACTTTGGCCTGACTGGCAACTGCTTGAGCCTGGTCAAGGTTTTTTTGGGCGGCCACTACTTTGAGCGACAGTTCTCCGGTTTGGAGAATACGCAAACCATCTTGAGCGGCATCGTAGCGCTCTTGCGCTACGCGCAAATCGGCCCGGGCGGTGAGTACATCGGCTGCGCCAGTGGTGGTGATTGCATCGTTATAAGCTTTTTGAGCGCTGATCAGTTCTGCGACAGTATCATCATAGGTCTGCTGCGCAGCATCCTTTAAATTTTGGTCTGTACTGGCTGTAAGGTTAAGTACATTTTGAGCCACTTCGAAGGCTGTGCGGGCGCTTACCAGCTCCTTTTCAGCAGCCAGAAAATCGCCGCTGGCAGCTTTCTCGATAACGATCGTCAATTTATCCTGGGCGATCTCTAATGCTGCCTGATCAATTTCCACTTCTGCCTGAGAAGCGGCTGCCAGTTCAGCATGATTGAAATACCAGGTCGGTTGGTCAAATTCGGCTGGTTGGGTCAGAGTCCAATCAGCGCTGCGGTTGGCTTTTTGCTCAGTCAGAGCAGCGGCCAGGGCCAGATCGTATTGGGCCTGCGCGGAGGCGAGAGCAGCCTCCGAAGTTTGAGCGGCGGCTTTAGCGGTTTCCAGCCCGGCGGCGGCGAGGCTGCGTTGTGCTTGGGGCAGGGTGTCATCGAGGCGGAAGAGAACATCCCCCGCCTGGACCAGGTCGCCTTCGTTGACCAGAACCTCCACCACTTTACCGGAAAGCTCCGGTGCGATGAGAATTTCGGTGGCTTCCACCGTGCCGGAGGCGGTCAGGTCGGTATTGACCGGGCGAACAAGATTATAGGCATAGTAGCCGCCTGCAATAAGGGCGACCAGAATCAGCGCAACAATAACAAAAGTGGGACGTTTGGTTTGCATGGAATTCTCCTGAAGATGAAATTAGTCGAGGCGTTTTTTGAAACGGAGGGTGGCGGCGGTCATAATCACAACCGCGAAAATGACCAACGAGACGGCTTCACCCCAAAGGACATCTGGGCCAACGCCTTTAATCATCAGGGCGCGGATGAGAACCAGGTAGTAGCGCAGTGGGATGGCATAAGAAATGGCCTGTAAAGCAGCGGGCATGGCGCTGATTGGGAAGAAAAAGCCAGAGAGAAAAATGCTGGGCAGCAGTGTCATCCAGACGGTCAGCATGGCTTCTTGCTGGGTATTGGCAATTGTGGAAGCAAACAATCCAATCCCCAAGCCGGAAATCAGGAAGAGTGCCGAAATGACAATGACCAGTGCCAGACTGCCATTAATCGGTACGCCAAACCACCAGTGACCCAGGGCCAGCACTTCGAGCATATTGAAAAGCGAGAGAATGGTGTAAGGCACCAGTTTGCCAACAATTAATTCCCAGGAACGAATGGGGGTAACAATTAATTGTTCAATCGTGCCGCGTTCGCGTTCTCGGACAACAGCCGTGGCGGTCAGCATGGCCGTCAGGGCGGAGAGCACCATGCCAATTACGCCGGGGATCATAAAATAGGCGCTGGCCAGGTCAGGGTTGAACCAGACTGTGGTGCGAATTTCCACTGGCAGGCGGATGGAGAGCCCCTGCCCGGAACGGACCAGTTTTTCGGAAAGAATATCCGTGGCGTGTTTTTGTCCGATCAATTGTGCCGCTGATAACGAGGTGGAGGCGACCGTTGGATCTGACCCGTCGAGCACAAAAGCCACCTGCGCGGTACCTTCCTTTAGCCGGCGGGCATAGTCGGGCGGGATTATTAATCCAGCCTTGGCCTGGCCGCTTTCGACAATCTGGCGCATTTCTGTTTCTGAATTGACAGCGAATGCCACCTTGAAATAGTCGGCAGCGCGGTAGGAATCGAGCAGTGCGCGCGACTCGGTGCTGTGCGACTGGTCATAGACAGCCAGCGGAACATTGCGCACATCATTGGTGGCTGAGTATCCGAGCAGAAACAATTGCAGGATTGGGATAATCAGGACAATCATCAGTGTGCGCGGGTCACGCCAGATCTGGATAAACTCTTTGCGGATGATCGCGAGAAGACGAGAATTCATAACTTACTCCGGTTTTAAGATGTCGTGCAGGAAGAGATCAATAAACGCATCCGGGGAAATCTGCTGTGAGCCAGGCGGCAGCGTTTTGGCAAGCAAGAGACGCGTTAGGTGATAGGAAACAACCAGACTGAGAAAGGCGCGCCACGGTGCTGGAGATGGAATGCCGCGCAAGGCACCTTCAAAAAGTTCGGGCAGATGTTTGCCGTTGAACTCCACAAGCTCTATCAGCAACAGGTTGAAAAATTCAGGGCGCTGATCAAGCTCATCCAGCAAGCTTTGAGCCGTCTTGCGGTCAAAGGTTTCGGGGGTGAGTCGAGGCCCTAAACTTTGGTAGGGATGGCGTTCGCTAAGAATGGCCTGAAAGATGGTTTCTTTGGCCGGAAAATGGTTGTAGATACCACCGGGAGCCAGCCCTGCCTGGTTAGCAATCTGGCGCATGGAGGTGGCGGCATAGCCTTGCTGGGCGAATAATGCCTGGGCTGCATCCAATATCGAAACGCGTGAGCGATCTGCACCAGCTAACATGAGCTATTTCGATCCTGGTTTGTCTGCTCTGAGCGACTGGATGGAAGCGAGCAACAGCAAAATACCGATAACTATCATTCCGCCCACATACAAGACCGAAATGAATCCGGAACGGTAGTCACTGGATGCGAGAATCGCCGGTAACTGAGCGCTGCCTGCGGCCAATGGCCAGAAAATTCCCAGTCCCGCGTGGATAAAATAACTGCGCCGGTCTTTCTGGCCCGCCCAAAATAACGCCAGGCCTTGCAGGGCAAACAAGCCTGCCACAACAGTTGCCAGCACTAAGACCGGGACTCCGTTTTTGGCGGGTTCACCCAGAGAAAAGTCTTCCAGGGTGTGGGGGATGGTAAAGAAGATGAGCAATAGCGATAGGATCACTACGCTGGCTTTCCACATTGATGAATTTGGTTTCGTTTCTGACATTTTTTCTCCGACTGCTTTATTCAGGTTGTGCTGCGTTTGGATGAGTGGCCTGGTTCAGGATGTCAAGAAATTTATCCAGCGGCACGCCATGGATGCGCGCTGCCCACTCCACTGTCAACGCTTTGGCCGCCAGTGCGCGCAAGGAATAGCGAGCCACTCTTTTGATACCAAACAGCTCCATCACCTCGGCAATATCGCCATAGGTTTCAAGGATTTCTGAGATACGCGTGGCCTTTGTTATTTCGAAATCCTTTATTTTTTTATCAGGCATGGTTTTGTTCCTTTCTCTAAAAAAATCACGGGCTTTCCCGTGGAAGCTAGGATACAACCGCAACCAAGCTTTCAGTGCTACTTTTGTCGTATTTGTCAGAATTGAATTTGAGTACACTGGATTAAGAAAGGCAGGCTTTTAGATGAAAAACACTGCTCATAAAAAAGTTATCGTAGTTTTCTTTTTGGGATTGGCGCTGATGGCCGCCCTGGAACTGGGGTTGATCCGGTTTTTTGAACGGACACTTTCCGGTGGCTGGTGGCAAAGCGTCCTGGCTCTGGCCGTGACTTTGGTTGGCGCGGCGCTGGTAATCTGGTCCGTGCAAACGCTGTCCGCGCTGGGCCAGGGTACGCCCGCGCCAATGGCAGCAACGAAACGGCTGGTGCGCGCCGGCCCTTACCGTTACAGCCGCAATCCTATGACTCTCGGCGCGGGGTTGCTCTATCTGGGGCTTGCTGTGTGGGCAGGTTCTTGGATTGTTTTTGGGCTGGTCTTGCTGATCTTTATTTCATTGCTTACTTTTATCTATATCCATGAGACCAGAGAACTGGCGGAACGATTTGGGGTAGAATACTTGCAGTACCGAAAAGAGATACCCTTTTTATTCCCCCGCATCCCGCGTTAATACCTTGGCGGGATCGTCAGACAAGGCGACAATGCCCGCTCACCTCCCTCAAACTGCCCCTGTTTCTGATGCTGTCCGCGCCCGTCAGACCCTTTCCGCGATACCGCATTTTGCAGATTTAGCGGATGATGTTTTGGATTCTCTGCTGCGCCGCATGACCCCCTGCCAATATGAGGCGGGACAGGTGATTTGTCTCGAAGGCGAACCTGGTGAGAAAGTCTATTTTCTGGAAAAAGGCTGGGTCAAAGCGGTGCGGATTGCCACGGATGGGCGTGAGCAAGCAGCAATGTTCCTGCGCGGCGGCGAATTGTTTGGAGACGAGGCTGTCTTTACCGGCGCAGCCTATCCGGTAACCGTGATTGCACTCGAAAATACCACGGCCTGGGCGCTTGAAGGCCAGGCTGTGCTTGAGCTTGTTCAACGCCATCCCGCACTCGCGATGGCGATTATTCGCCACCTGGGTGAACGGGTGCTCTATTATGTTCAACTGGTGGAAGACCTGGGATTGCGAAATGTGCAGGCACGGGTCGCGCACACCTTGTTGGCCCACGCCGAACTCAAGGATGGCCAATTAATCGTTCCGCGTCAGGCCTGGACTACCCTCGACGAAATGGCAACCCGCCTCGGGACCGTGCGGGATGTGCTTAGTCGCACACTCAACGCCCTGGAGCAGGAAGGTGTTCTACACCTGGAGCGTACCCAAATCATTATCTATGATCCACAAAAATTGCTTGAACGGGGACGGGTGTAACCAAAAGCCGGGCGCGTATTGAAGAACGCCCGGCTTTTGGTTTTCGATATGTGTTTCAAAACTTGGATTTTAGATTGCAGCGCTTTTTTGTTTGCGTTGTCTTTTGACAATATAGGGGAGTAGATATAAATAGGCGCCAGTGATGGCCATAAAAAGCATGAGAACGGATGGAAGTTTGTCCCACTTCTCCCAGAAGGCAACCACACCTGGATTGCCAACCAGCTTGATGATCAATGCGATTGGGATGAGCAGCGCAGTTGGGATCGCAATCCAACGATGGATTTGGCGAAACCATTTGTTTAGAAATTTAGTCATACAGTTTCCTTTTTTGTCTTGAAAAATTAGATTGAAGGCTCTGGCCGGAATGGGCGCATTCACTTGTAATTCTGCGAGCACACCAAGATCAGGTTGATCTCTTGTAAAAACAACTCAATCTGTATAGTTTACAGGCTAATTTATTATTCCAGTACGACTTTTATCGTAAAGAGTCCTACCAACTGCCACGAATCGGTTCGTTTTGCCTCTGGATCAGGGAAGAACGTTTTTGAACCCACCAGTTTCCCAAATGAATACTGTTCTTGGCTAACGCCAACCCACCGATCAAGTCGGGCAGGTAATGTTGATGGGTGAATAAAGTGGAGAGCAGGACGGATGCAATAATTGCCATCCAAAGCAAGCGTTGGCGCGGATACCATTCGATCCAGAAAATGGAAATCAAAGTGGTTAGATAGACATGCCCGCTTGGGAAAGCGTTGTACACATCATCATTGCCATACACGATGCGTAGCAAATTAGTGGCCCAATCCTCACCCACCAGCAAAGGACGTTCGATGTAAGTTGGGAAAAGCAGAAAGACAGTAATCCCAATCAACGTAGCGGCCAGCGCAGAGGCGAAAAATCTCTTGAACATGCGCGTCTCCATTTTGAACGCGGCCCAAATGAAAGCGGTAATCCAAAATGGCAGGTAGAGCAGGTAAGGCACAACCCAAATTGCCCAAAGTGGAATGTACTGGTCAAGCGTGGTTTTGAAGATTATGCCTCCATCCATCAACCGATTGATGGGGAAGTATAACGATTGTGCCACAAACAAAATGGCAAGCAGGGAAAAACGCTTCCAACGGGTCATGGTGTTCTCCCGTGTGTTAAATCAAAAAGCCTATGCATCTATTGTAGGCGCAGGTTGAAGTTTTGAATACTACTTTTGTCGCGCGTCTGTGCATCCCCCTAGATTTGACAATCTGTCGAATTAACCTGTGACAAAACAGCCTCCACAAAGATATGGAGGCTGTTTTGTCACAGATATCGAGATGCTATTGGATAAATGTCAGGTGCTGCTGAGTATCAGTCGGGTGGATTTTGTGAAAGATGCGCCGATTTTGTTTCTGCATGGCGTCCAGAATGGGAGTTGGTTCAAAGTTGGTGACCAGCAGGAGGTAGCGTCCCGTTTCCAACTGCCCGAGGAGCTCATTGATGTGTCCCAGCGGCACTTCTCCGCGCTGGAGCAGTTCCGTACCATTGACCGTAAACTGGGGCTCCCCGGCGATCCAAGCCGGATCATCCGCCACCCTGGGGATTTCAACCGTTAAATTCACAGCCGCCTCCCCGGTCAGTTCGATCTGACCCACCGCCCGGCGCAGTGTGTTAACCAGTTTCCCGGCATCCATCCCGCCGACCTGCGCCACCTTTTCCAAGGTGGCGATTTTCCCGACCGTTCGGCGCAGCACCGGGTTTTTCAGGTTCTGAAAGGGTGGGGCAATGTTGATAATTTGTGCTTCCAGTTCCGGGTAGGTTTCCAAAACATCGAATAATTTGCTTTGAAGGGTGATTTCCATGGCCTACTCCGCTTGATCGTAGGCCAGCAGGCGTTGTTCGCCTTCCAGTGAGCGGACTTCGGTCAAATCCTGGGTCACTTCAAGCGTTCCCAGATAGCCGCCCTGAGTGTCGCGCACGGCGTAGTAGCAGATATAAATCAATTTTCCGCCCATGTTAATCCAAAAGCGGGCGCGCTCTTGTTTGCCAGCCTTAAAATCTTTGACAATCTGGTTAACGATATGCACGCTCTTGGGCGGGTGGCAATACTGTACCTTGCGGCCCAAAATGGCGCGGGAACGGTCGAAAATACGTTCTTGGCCCGGGCTGAAGTAGCGCACCGTGTCATCTTTATCGACAAAGGTCAGATCGAAAGGTAGGGTGCTGAAGGTAGCGATGAGTTCATCGAGGCCGAAGCTGCCGGTCGGCATCTGGATGCGTCCTCCCGCTGTGGCCGGTTTGCGCAGTTCGCTTTGGACGCCATCTGCGGGTGTCCACTCAAATTGGGGGGCGTACAGGCAGTATCCGTATTCGTCACTTTGGAGATAAATCTCATACCAATCCTGCTCGGTCAGCAGATCGAGCGCGGTGGGGAACATGATCTTCTCTTCTTTGTAAATCATGTCATCAATCGTTTCGATGGCCGGGCTGACAGTGAACAAGTTATAGGCTTTGGCCTCGGCGGCATTCAGGCTTTCGATTTGTTGCAAACCGGCGATCGTCTCGCGCAGCAAGTTGCGGGCTTCATCGTGCTTGCCCCACATCACCATCGGCGGGCCGGGTAGATTGTTTTTTTCGAAATAGGGAAAGAGCAGATATTCCTTACGACGGTAGTGTTTGTCCACATCCATCAGATTGTTGAGCAACTGTTGAATGGCGCGCATCGGCTCGATGGCGTCCGCTTCATCGGGCAGGGCTTCCAGTTTTTTCATCAGCAGGCGGATCTGCCCGGTGGTTTTGGTCAGTTCGCGGTTTTCCTGAACGAAGGTGTTGATAGGGTGACCGGGTACCGTTTCGGGGGTTTCACTTAAATCGAGATGCTTTTTCAGCACCCGGGTGTGGGTGTCGCATAATTCCTGGATTTTTTCAGCAGAGATGCCTTCCTGCACCAGTTGTACTTCCATCAGAAACACATCGCCGTAATCGGCTTCATCGAGCATGGTTTCCAGTTGGTGCTTAACCTGTTCTTCAGCCACGCCGTTATGCAGTTGGCGGATCAAGCTTTTCATGATTTCAACACGCTGCTGGCGGTTATTGATAATTTCGCTCATGGGGAAATCCTCTCGTGAATAATTTATATCTGACCTTAATTATCCACAAAACGGTGATAAGTTCTGTGATAAATATCACAAAAGTATCGTTTTCGGGTCAGCTTGGAGAGAGTTTTTACTATTGCTCTTCATCCAGAACTTTGGTGCCGCCAATAGTAAAAAATAGGCGGTTTGTCTTAGAAACTGTTTAATAGCTCTGGAAAGACACCCTAAAGGTTTCGCTGGCAGACCGAAACGATCTTTAGCGCAGGTTTTCTAGCACTTTAGCCTTCAATTTGCAAGAAAAACCTTTAGAGTGTGACTTTTCTGTCAAACAGTCTCTTAGTTTATTTTTGAATCCAACATCTGTCTGATGTGATCAGCCACCCGCCGCAGATAATCGGCAGATTGATAGGTACGGCTCAACATAATCCCGCCTTCGACTGCCGCCACAATCATTTCGGCGATCCCAACGGCTTTGGCTTCTTCCATTCCTCTGTTCAAAAGCACACCCTTGAAGGCGTCGATGATCATCCCGTAGGCTTCCCGACAGGCCTGGTTGATGCGCTGCGATTGGGCAACAGACTCCATTGCCACCATCGTGATCGTAGAACCGGTATGGAACTCGGTTTCTTCCATCCGCAGCGCAACCGTGTACAAGAATTCATGGATGGCCTTGCCAGCCTCCGGCTGATCCCTGGTTCGCTCCTGGATGCGCCCGGAAATGATTTTCCCGGCTCGCAAGGCCACTTCGCTGGCGATTTGTTCCTTGCCATCGGGGAAGTAATAGTACAGCGAACCCTTGGGCGCGCCACTTTTCTCCAGGATTTCGTTCAACCCGGTGCCACAGTAGCCCTGCTTTTCCATCAGCGCGCTGGCTGTCAGTAGAAATTTCTCTCGGTTGTCGGACATGTGATATTTGTCACCTTTCCAATAAGAGGGGATACGGGTATTATGTCAATTGGTCTACATACTAATTCATTCTATCCCTATTCGGGCAAACTCACAAGGAGATCACTCATGTCTACACCCATGCTGGTTAGTTGTGTTTTTGTGTTTGCTGTGGTTGCGTTTTGCTTCATCAAACCCCAGGCGGCGCGCATTTTCCTGGGTTTTTTCTACCTGGCGATGGCGCTGGGTGTGAATGGTTCCTTCACCTTTGGCAACCCGCAAGCCTATCTTGACTATGCCAACGGCGCGCTGATCCCCATCTACCGCACCCTGACGGTCAGCATAATCAGCCTCAGCCCATTCCTGTTTGGGCTGTTGGTGATGGCTTTTGAAATCAGCATGGCCGTACTGCTCCTGAATAAAGGAAAATTTGTAAAGCTGGGCCTGCTCGGAACCATGCTTTTCCTGGTGGGCATGGCCCCGCTGGATTGGCTGCAACTTCCCTGGCTGGGGCTGATTGTGGGCGAAATCTATCTTTTCCGGCAGGACTTTGACCGCTCCTTCTTGGATATGATCTGGCCCAACTCACAAAAAGGTGCATCGAATGCCTGAGAAAATCCGAAAACCCGCGATTACACTTTCCATCCTAATTGCCATTCTGGCCGCTATCGCTTCGGCGGGCGGCCTGCTGCTGGATGGACTGTACCGTGACAATGCCTTCGTCACCACTACCTGGCTGGGTAACGATGCCATCACGCTTTTCATGGTTATCCCTATTCTGATCGCATCACTGATATTCTCCCAGCGTGGCTCGGTACGGGCTCAACTCATCTGGATGGGCGCGCTCGACTACATGCTCTACAACTACGCCTTCTATTTATTTGGTGCGGCCTTCAACTGGTTCTTCCTGCTTTACGCCGCCTTGTTGGCGCTCTCCATCCTGGCCTTGCTCTTTGGGCTGATTGGGCTGGATGTCGCGGCGCTGGGCCGATCAGCCCGCCCCCAGATGCCCGTCAAATGGATTGGCGGTTATTTCCTGTTTGTCGCTTTAGGGCTTGGACTTGTGTACGTGATTCAGTCCATCAGTTTTATCACCACAGGGACGCTTCCCGCTATTGTGACGATCAGCGCGCATCCCACCAACGTTGTCTTCGCTCTCGACCTGACCCTGCTCATCCCCTGGCTGATCCTAGGCGCATTCTGGCTCTTCAAACGCCAACCCTGGGGATATGTGGTCGCCGGGATTATCAACGTCAAAGGGCCGCTCTACACCCTGGTGCTGGCGGTCAATTCCGTGTTGGTTATGAACGCTGGGATTACCCAGACCAGCGAACTGTCACTATGGGGCACGCTGACCGCTCTCGGATTGGTTGCCAGCGGTCTGTTCTATTGGAATATGAACGCAAAAGGTCAATAGTATGACAACAGAACGCGACTGGAAACCGCTCTACAAAACCGGTGGAATTGCGCTTGTAGCAATGGTAGGCATTATCATCATCCAGATGTTCGTTTTCATGACCGCACCGCCGCCTTACGAAGGCTCTGCCCTGGATTGGTTCGAGTTATTCCGGGCCAACCACCTGATCGGTCTGGTCAACTTTGAAGTCCTGATGGTCATTTATGTGATTCTTTCTCTCCTGCCCACGCTGGCCCTGTCCGTTTTGCACCGCGAGGCAAGCCCATCGTTTGTAGCCATCTACCTGGCGCTCAGCCTGGTCGGGGTGATATCCTTCATCGCTGCCCGGCCTGCCTTTGAAATGCTGTCCATCAGCAATGGCTACGCCGCGGCAGCAACAGACATGCAGCGGGCTCCTTTCCTGGCTGCCGGAGAAACCTTGCTGGCCACTTTTCATGGCATGGCGTTTCAGGTGAGTTATGTGCTTGGTTCCCTGTCTGGCCTGATCATTTCGCTGATTATGCTCAATGCCAATCTCTTTGGCAGGACAACCGCCTGGCTGCGCATCGCCTCCAGCGTTTGTGACTTCGGTTTGTATGTCCCGGTGGTCGGGCTGTATATCTCGCTTTTCTCGGTCTTTTTCCTGCTGGCCTGGAACATCCTGGTTGCCCGCAGGCTCTTTCAACTGGCCCGCTAAGGAGTAACCATGTCAGGTCTCGGTCATCTTGCAGCTGGATTTGCGGCCAAGCCTGCCGCTCCCCAAATTCCCCTTTGGGTCTACCTGGTCGCATCAGAAACCAACGATCTGTTGTATTTTGTATTTACCGCCGTGGGGCTTGAAAAACCAGTTGCCACCACAATGAATTTCACCGAAGGGATCAGGTATCTGGAACCTGTTTTGAATCCCTGGTCCCATGGGCTATTTATGTCCGCGGTTTGGGCAGGATTGGCAGGCGCGCTGGCCTGGTTGATTTATCGGGATCGCCGGGCGGGGCTCATCCTTGGTTTGGTTGTTTTCAGCCATTGGATCTTTGATTTTCTGATGCACTCCAACTTGCCCTTGTTTTTTGCAGGTTCTCCGCAGGTGGGGCTGGGGTTGGAAAATACCGGGCTGGGGTTCCTGGCGATCACCATCTTTGACCTGGTTGTGCTGGCCGCCGGAATTACCGTTTATTTCCGCACCAGAAACCGAAATGTCTTTCAGCATAGCTAAAACCGTTCTTTTCTCAGAAAGCGAAGCCAAAATGCCCAAAACAACCCAAACTGCGAGCCTTTCAGATACCCAATGGAAAAGCGTTTATATTCTCGGCGCTATCGCCGCCATCTTGTCCCTGTTGGCGGTGGTGGCAGACATTGTCATTGGTTCTTCATCGGGCAGCAACCTGACTGAATTGCCGCAAACCGCCGTTGAGCGTTTCGCGCAGTTCCAGCTGAACCCCTGGCTTGGCCTGTACAATCTCGATTTGCTGAATACGGTCAACCAACTCATATCGATCCCAGTTTTTTTCGCGTTGTACGCTGCGCACCGCAAAACCAATCCCCCTTACAGCCTGCTGGGGCTGATCATTTTCCTGACCGGGACAACCATCTTTGCTGCCAACAATGTTGCCCTGCCGATGCTTGAATTGAGCCACAAATACGCGGCCGCATCCGAAGCGCAAAAGAGCTTGTTGGCTGCCGCCGGAGAAGCCTTGCTGGTTCGGGGAGAACACGGCAGCCTGGGGGTATTTTTCAGCTTTTCCCTGCCTACCCTGGCTGCGCTGATGTTCTCGCTGGTGATGCTTCAAGGAAAGATTTTCAGCAAGGCCAATGCCTGGGTTGGAATTATCGGCAACGTGCTGATGCTGGCCTATGTAGTTTTGGTTACCTTCGCGCCGGCTGTTAAAGAGATGGCAATGGCCTTTGCCATGCCTGGCGGTTTGCTGCTGCTTGCCTGGATGGTTATGCTTACCATTCGTTTGTTCCAGTTGGGAACCGCCCAAGATAGCCAATAATTATTCTCCAGAAAGTGAACTCTGTAAAACCATGCCCATTGTATTGATTGCTCTTGCCGCGCTTGCGCTGTTTCTCTGGCTCGGTCTGCAAATCCAGCCTGCGCCTTTTTCAATCCCTGATCTGCCTGCAGCGGAAGCCAAAACCGTTCTCCTGCCCGAAGAACTGCCAAAACCGGTGGAACGCTTCTACCGCACCGTTTACGGTGAGCAGATTCCGGTCATCGAAACCGTTGTCATTAGCGGGCGTGGGCGCATCCGCCCGTTTGGTATCTGGCTTCCGGCTCGTTTTGTGATGGTTCACAATGCCGGGCGCGATTACCGCCACTATTTCGAAGCCACATTTTTCGGCCTGCCTTTCCTGCGCGTGAACGAAGGCTATATCGATGGCCAAAGTTTCTTTGAGAGTCCCATGGGCACCTACTACAACGACTCGAACACCAATGAGGGTGCAAATCTTGCCCTGTGGGCGGAAGGCGGCTGGTTCCCAGCCATCTGGCTGACTGATCCCCGCGTCCGCTGGGAAACTGTGGATGAGAACACCGCTCTGCTGCGTGTCCCCTTTGAAAACCAGACCGAAACCTTCATCGTGCGCTTCAACCCCGAAACCGGGCTGGTGGATTTGATGGAAGTCATGCGTTTCAAAACCAAGAACGATACCGCCAAAACGCTTTGGATCACCAGTGAATCTAACGGGGGTTCCACTTCCTATGCCACCTGGCTGGATGATGGGAAGCCTTGGGCGGAATTATCCTTGGAAAAGATCATTTTTAATGCCGATGTCAGCGAGTACATCCGCGCCAGGGGACAATAGCAAAATCGATTGTGGTGTTGTCGATGGGGTAGTACCTGCTACCCCATCAATTGCTCAAGATGTTCCGATTTACTGATGCCCTACAATGCGGTGCGGCTGATAGGGCTCTTCCAGATAGGTGACATCTTCCGGCGTCAGCTTCACTGCAAAGGCCCCGATGGCTTCTTCCAGGTGCGAAATCTTGGTGGCCCCAATGATGGGCGCTGTCACCGCTTCCTTATGCAGCAGCCAGGCCAGGGCGATGTGAGCGCGCGAGGCCCCATATTTTTTCGCAAGCTCGGCCACACGCTCCACTACAGGACGGTCGCTTTCCGTAGCCGCGTCATATTTCATCTTTTGGATCTGATCGGTTTCAGCGCGCAGTGTATCTTGCACTGACCAATCGCGGGTTAACCTGCCAGAAGCAAGTGGGCTGTAGGGGGTCACACCGATTTTCTCGTCGCGGCAAAATGGCAGCATTTCGCGTTCTTCTTCGCGGTAGATCAGGTTCAGGTGATCCTGCATCGAGACAAAGCGTGTCCAGCCGTTCTTCTCGGCAATGCGCTGCGCTTTTTGGAACTGCCAGGCCCACATGGCCGACGCCCCGATATAACGCGCTTTGCCTGCCCGAACAACATCATTTAAAGCTTCCATCGTTTCTTCGATGGGGGTTTCGTAATCCCAGCGGTGGATGATGTACAAATCCACATAATCGGTTTCGAGACGTTTCAGGCTTTTATCTATCTCACTCAGAATTGCCTTGCGCGACAACCCGGAGCCGTTCGGCCCCTCGAACATTTTGCCGTGTACCTTGGTTGCGATAACAACTTCATCGCGTTTGGCGAAATCCTTCAAAGCGCGTCCCAGGATTTCTTCACTGGCCCCAAGCGAGTAAACATTGGCAGTATCGAAGAAGTTGACACCCATTTCCAAGGCTTTCTGGATGATTGGGCGGCTCGCGTCCTCATTCAGCACCCATTTATGAATCCAACGTTCTGCATCGCCGAAGCCCATACAACCCAGGCATAGACGGGAAACTTTCAGACCAGTGTTACCAAGTCGTGCGTATTCCATGGTTTCTCCTTTCAAATGTTCCTACGTTCTCTTCTGCCACAGCGGCTGAGTGTTAGCGTGCCTTTCGATTCAGATACAGTATGAACATGCCACTCAACAAAGTCAGCCCAGCGCCGGCCAATGTCAACCAGGTTGGAATTTCGCGCCAGAGGGCGAAGCCCCAGATGATATTGATTGGCAGCGACAAATATTCAAATGGGGCGGCCACCGAGGCTTGCGCCAGGCTGTAGGCGCGCGCCATGCAATATGTCCAACCGGCCCAGACCAGCCCCAGGCCACACATGATGATCCCATCCAGTAGGCTCGGCATAGCCCAGGCGCGGAACAGGAAAGCCAGGCTCGGAGGCGCATCTGGAACTTCGCCAACCATCAAGGTCAGCGGCACAAGTACCAGCGCGGCAGCCAGATAAACGAGTGAGCTGTAGTAGGCCATGGTCGCACTGCTGTCGGTGGCTTGCAACTTGCGGGTGGAGATAACCGTCAGCGCATAGAAAAGTACGCTGATCAGGATGAAAACAGAGCCGAGGTTGAAACTGGCCGAACCGGGCCGGACGATTAACAGAACGCCCAGGAAGCCAACCAGCAGCGCCAGCCAGCGCGGCAATTCGACCTTTTCGCGCAACAGGAAAACCGACAGGAGGGTGATCATCAGCGGCCCGGAAAAGCGAATTGCTTCCACCTCCGCCAGCGGTAGGGCCGCCAGGCCCATCATGAAGGTGGTGTAGGAGAGAAACAGGAACATCCCGCGCGTAAATTCGAGTTTGAACTGCGGCGTGCTGGGCAGTCCACGTTTCCCTTCCAGCCGGAAGAAGAGCAGGGTGAAGGGCAGGGCTACCAGGTTGCGCAAAACCACCATTTCCAGAACGGGATAGCTGCCGCCAAGCCCCTTGACGGCGATACTCTGCAGGGAGATGATCAGCATCGCCAGCAGGAGGAAGAGGATGCCATTCAGGTTGGGGCCGATTTTTGTCATTGGCTTACTTCTCTCGCGGAATCAATTTGATGGTCGCCGCGCGCGCCTCAGGTGTTACACACGCATCCACATATTCTTTGGGGTGGCGGCGGTACTTTTCTCGGTAGGCCAAGTCGATCCGCTCATTGACGGCTGGCTCTGTCTCGTCCACGAACAAAACCTCCTGCTCCACCCCACCTGACCAGATGCGGCCTTCACCTCGTGTCAGCACGCCGCGAAACCAGGCGCCTGCGCGTCCTTTTACGGCGCGTACGTAAAGATTATCATCTACCCGGACAACCCACATGGTCACTGGGGTGCGCAGCGTGCCATCTCCCCGGAGGGAAGCAAGGTTCAGTTCATCGGCCTTTTCAATCTTTTTGAGTTCGTCGCTTGTCCACATGGTTGGGACTCTCCTTAATTCGCGCTCATGCGCATGCAGCCCAACCCCAGGGCTGAGACTTCCAGGCCGCTTTTTCCAAGTTGACGATTTTCCATTTTTTAGTCTCCTTTTTTACGCCAGATCGATCCGGCCGGGACGGATAATCATGCGCACTCCACCGTTCGAGAATTGCGGCTGTGCGTCGTTATTCCAGCGATAAATTTCAACGGCTTCAGCGCTGATGGTTTCAAGCAACTGCCGCAAGTTATTCCAGAGGGCGGTTGCGCTTTGCGGATTGGCTTTGAACTGTGCGCGCTTTTCTTCAACGCAAATCGCATCACAGGTGCATACATATTCGGTCATTTTCAACTTCCTTTCACTCTATTGCTTGAACGATTTGTTTTTCTTTGGTCAAAATTGCTTTCTCATACACCTGGATTTTGTGGTTCAGCAAATCCAGCGTTTTTTGCATTTCCTGGATGCGCGCTGCCACCAGGTCGCGCTGCTCACGCAAAATCTCCTTGCGAGTTTCAATCGTTCCATCACCCTGCTGGACCAGATCCATGTACTCGATCAGTACCTCGAGCGATAACCCAGCCCCGCGCATACACTTGATGAAATCTACCCGCCGGAGGTCGAGCTCACCGTAATCACGAATGCCGTTCTCGCTGCGGGTGATGTGGGGAATCAACCCAATTCGCTCGTAGTAACGCAGCGTATCGACTGAAAGACCATAGCGTTCACTGACTCCTGCGATTTTCATAAATTCACCTCGTTAAAAATAGTGTATCACCTGGAGGTAACTCCAAGTCAAGGGGCAATTTATAATGATCATGAAACCCATTTGATAATAGGATCGCGAACCGGAGCGATGGCTATAAAATGTGGAACATTCGAGACTTCCACCCCCATCGCGGCTGCTTGAAAATACCTATCTTCATAAGTCGAAAAAAATGATTACTTAATTGTCGTTGTGCGAACTCAAAAGCTAAAACAGGCCGCAAAAAGGATGGTTTCAGGCAGAATAAGGCTTGAAAATAGGGTCGCATAAAGGAACCCATCACACGCTATAAGCGGCTATAATTTCAGTATGACTGATAAGCCTTTCCAGCTCGTTGTTCGTTTTTCAGATTCAATGTTCGGCGTGGGGGATGTGGCCGCGCTGCACAATGCGATCGTGACGGCGCACGATGCGGTCTGGTTTGGGAAGTTGGGGCAAACGCTTTCGCAGGGGCGGGTGGATTTGCTGAACCAGCAGATCGCGAAGAAAACGCCGACGTTTTTGTATCTGGTAAAGGGCAATCGGCGTAAGTCGACAGCTTATCGGGCGGATTTGTTGGCGGTAACGCGCGAAAAGCCCGGGGAGGCAGCGCTGATCCCATCCTATTACGCTGAAAAAGACCTGCTTCAATATATGAAAGCCTGGATGAAGCTAGGGCGGATTGAGTCAATTGAGATGTCTGAGATGGATCGCTTAAAGGCGCTCAATTCGGTGTTCCCGATTTCAGAGACGCTGGTACGCAGTTCATCGGGGTATTTTCTAGTTCACGAAAGCAGTGCTATTTTTTAGGTAGGGGAAATAAAATTCCAGGGAGATTTTATCTTGTTCGAGCAAACCTTCAAAAACATTGACGATAAACTGTGGAAAGATGCCGGCTGTTCGAGCGAGTTGGATTATGTCGAGCAAACTTCGTGGATTCTGTTCCTGAAATACCTGGATGATCTGGAAAAAGACCGGGCGGATACGGCAGAATTGACTGGCAGGGCATACACCCCGATCATCGCGCCGGAGTTTCGCTGGGAGGTGTGGGCGGCACCCAAAAATGGTGATGGAAAACTCGATTATCACAAGGCCATGACTGGCGATGACTTGATCGATTTTGTGAACATCCACTTGTTCCCGTATCTCAAAAAGTTCAAGAGTGACAGCCCCGACACCATCGAATACAAGATTGGCGAGATTTTCAGCGAGTTGAAGAACCGGCTGCAAAGCGGCTACAACCTGCGCGAAGTGATCAACCTGATCGACGAACTGCGCTTCCGGTCATCGACCGAAAAACACGAGATGAGCGCGTTGTATGAAGACAAGATCAAGAACATGGGCAACGCCGGGCGTAATGGCGGGGAGTATTACACCCCACGCCCGCTGATCAAAACCATTGTCAAGGTGGTGGCGCCCCAAATCGGCGAGACGGTTTACGATGGGGCGGTCGGGTCGGCGGGGTTTTTGTGCGAGGCGTTTGAGTATCTGAAAGCGCAACCCGGGATCGGGACGCGTGAAGTCGAAATCCTGCAAAAGAAAACCTTTTACGGCAAGGAAAAGAAGTCGTTGGCGTATATCATCGGGATCATGAATATGATTCTGCATGGCATCGAAGCGCCGAACATCGTGCATACCAACACGCTGGCGGAGAACCTGGCGGATATTCAGGAGCGGGATCGGTATAACGTGGTGCTGGCAAACCCGCCCTTCGGTGGCAAGGAACGCGCCGAGGTGCAGCAGAACTTTCCGATCAAAACCGGCGAGACGGCTTTCCTGTTTTTGCAGCACTTCATCAAGATTTTGAAGGCTGGCGGACGCGCGGGCGTAGTGATCAAGAATACCTTCCTGTCGAATACCGATAACGCCTCGGTCAGTTTGCGCAAACAGCTGCTGGAAACCTGCAACCTGCACACGGTCTTGGATTTGCCAGGCGGGACGTTCACGGGCGCGGGCGTCAAGACGGTGGTGCTGTTCTTTGAGAAGGGTGCGCCGACCAAAAAGGTCTGGTTCTACTCGTTGAATTTGGAGCGCAACCTGGGCAAGACCTATCCGCTGAATGAAAATGACCTGGCGGATTTCTTGACCCTGCAAAAGACCCGGGCCGATTCGGAAAATTCGTGGTCGGTGGATATGGCGATGGTTGACCCGGTTTCGTTCGATCTTTCGGTGAAAAACCCGCACCGCAAAGAAGAAAACGTCCTGCGCGACCCGCAAACAATTTTGGACGAGATGCGGGCGCTGAACGAGGAAAGCGCTGAGATTTTGGCAACCATCAAGGAACTGTTATGAAACCGGGGTGGAAAGTTGAAAAGTTGGGCGATGTTTGCGATTTTTTTAATGGCCTTTGGACGGGGAAAAAGCCCCCATTTATCAATGTTGGAGTCATCCGAAACACCAACTTTACAAAAGATTGCGAACTTGACGATAGTGATATTGTTTACCTTGATGTGGAGCAAGCACAATTCAGAAAAAGAAGCCTGCAATATGGCGACATTATTCTGGAGAAATCTGGCGGTGGCCCCAAACAACCTGTAGGGAGAGTTGTTATCTTTAATAAAGAAATCGGCGATTTTTCTTTCAGTAATTTCACATCGGCCATACGAATCAAAGATAAAAGCCGGTTAGATTTTCGTTTTTTGCACAGATATTTGTTTTCTGCTTATGTTTCTGGCGTAACAGAAAAAATGCAAAGCCATTCCACAGGTATTAGAAACCTGAAATTTGATGAGTATAAGCAAATCCCTGTTCCAATTCCACCTCTCCCCGAACAACAGCGGATCGTGGCCGTGCTTGACGAGGCCTTTGCGTCCATTGCGCAGGTCAAAACCAACGTTGAGCGGAATTTGGTCAATGCGCGGGAGTTGTTTGAGTCGGTGTTGCGGGGAACATTTACTGGTTCAAAAAGCGAAAAGTGGCAAATAAAGAAATTGGGAGATGTTTGTTCTCTTATAACAGATGGGAAACATGGTGATTCGGAAAATGAAAGTAATTCGGGTTACTATTTTTTGAGTGCGAAAAATGTAAAAGATGGCACGTTGAGTTACGATGACGCAAGAGAAATTACGCGGAAAGATTTTGAAGAAACTCATAGAAGAACCAACTTAATGCCTTTTGATATTTGCATGGTAAACACTGGCGCAACCATTGGGAAAATTGCATTGGCTCCAGACGATCCCAAAACATTCCGAACAACTTTTCAAAAAAGCGTTGCGATTATCAAGCCTATACCTTCAATCGTTGAAAATACTTTTTGTTGTTATCATTTGAAATCTGATTTGGCAAAATTAGTAAAAGTGTCATCTGGTTCGGCCCAGAAAAATTTGCTAATTGGAGATATGAAGGATCATTTAGTTCGTATTCCCCCACTCGCTGAACAACGCGTCATCGTCGAAAGGCTGGATGCGCTGTCCGCAGAGACGGTGCGGCTGGAGGCGGTTTACCGTCAGAAGGTCGCGGCGCTGGAGGAGTTGAAGAAGTCCGTGCTGCAAAGGGCGTTTGAAGGAAGTTTGTGAACACCCTTGATGATATATTGTAAAAATGAAAAAAAACTGATATATTGAAGCGCATATGTCATTCGATCCAACATATCCTCACCCACTGGCGCTTTTGCCACCCCAAGCGCCTGTCTCCAATCGCGATTTCGGCGATCTGCTGCTCAAAGCGCGCGTCGAACTGGCCGAACTCAAAGGCGCAAGCGGGCAAATTCCGAACCCGCTGTTGTTAATTGCGCCCATCGTCATCCGTGAATCGGTCGCCAGTTCCAATATCGAAAATATCAACACTACCCTGGCTGATGTGCTGCAATGGCAGTTGTTCCCCGAATCCGAACAGCGCCCGCCCGATAAGGAAGTCCTGCGCTACCGTGAAGCCATGAATTGGGGCTTCAACAATTATGAAAAATACGCGCTCTCCTCGCGCCTGATTACGGGCATTCAAGCCCGTCTCATCTCTGATAGCAATGGTCAGTACCGCCGCGAGCAAAACCAAATCGCCAACCTTGCCAGCCGTGAAAGCCTGTACACGCCACCCATCGCCAGCAATATCCCCGCCCTGATCGGCAACTGGGAAAACTATGTCAACGCAACAGATGAGTCTATTGACCCATTGATTCGCGCCGCCATTGCCCATTATCAATTTGAAGCCATTCATCCTTTCCGTGATGGCAACGGCAGAACCGGGCGCATCCTGATGGTTTTGCAACTGATCCAAAGCGGCTTGCTCCAATTCCCTGTGTTATATGTCAGCGGGTATATCAACCAGAACCGCTCAGAGTATTACCGCCGCCTGCTGGCTGTCACCACGGATGGAAAGTGGCACGAGTTTATTGAATACATGCTGACGGGCTTTTATGAAAAAGCCAGGGAAACGCGCGAAGACCTGACCAAGATCACCAAGCTGTTGAGTGAAGTCAAAGAGCAGGTCAGGTCTGAAAATAAAAAAATCTACAGCGCCGATCTTGTCGAAGCGCTCTTCACCTACCCCGTCATCACGCCGACCAAACTTGCCAGTCAACTAAAGAAACATTACACCACCACCAGCAAATATTTGGCGCAACTGACAGAGATGGGCATTTTGCAGGAAGCCGTCGTTGGAAAATATCACTTGTTCGCCAATCATCAACTTCTCAAAATATTAAGCAAATAATATGAACGAAGCCGAGACCCGAGCCGAACTGATTGACCCACAACTGCGCGCCAGCGGCTGGGGCGTGGTCGATGGTGCCAAAATCTTGCGCGAGCGGCATATCACGGCCGGCAAAGTCCAGGCCGGTGGGCGCGGCAAACCGCTCATTGCCGATTACATTCTGGTCTATCAAAACCGCCAGGTGGCCGTCATCGAAGCCAAAAGCGACCAGCGCCCGGTTGGTGAAGGTGTTGGTCAGGCCAAAAACTACGCCCAAAAACTCAATCTCAACTTCGCCTATGCTGCCAACGGCAAGGAAATCTACGAAATCAACATGCAGGGCGGCGAAGGCACGCTCGTCCAATTCCCAACCCCTGCCGAACTGTGGCAAAAAGCCTTTGCCGGCGCGCCGCGCAACAACTGGAACAACGCCTTCGACCGCATCCCCTACGAAGATGTCGACGGCAGCAAAGCCTCGCGCTACTACCAGGAAATCGCCGTTAACAACGTCATGGCCGCGATTGCCGAAAACAAAAACCGCATCCTGCTCACGCTCGCCACAGGCACCGGCAAAACCTTCATCGCCTTCCAGATCGTGTGGAAGTTGTTTCACAGCCGCTGGAATTTAATGCGGGATGCCGCCCGCCGCCCCCGCATCCTGTTTCTTGCGGACCGGAACATTCTCGCCGACCAGGCTTTTAACGCCTTCAACGCCTTCCCCGAAGACGCCCTGGTGCGCATCAAGCCGGATGCCATCCGCAAGCGTGGGCGCGTCCCCACCAACGGCAGCATCTTCTTTACCATTTTCCAGACCTTTATGTCCGGGCCGGGCGACACCCCCTATTTCGGCGAATACCCCAAAGATTACTTCGACTTGATCATCATCGACGAATGTCATCGCGGTGGGGCCAACGATGAATCGAACTGGCGCGCCATCATGGATTACTTCTCTCCTGCTGTGCAGTTGGGCCTGACCGCCACCCCCAAACGCAAAGACAACGCCGATACCTATAAATATTTCGGTGAACCGGTTTATATCTACTCGCTCAAAGAAGGCATCAACGACGGTTTCCTGACCCCCTTCAAAGTCCGCCATATCCAAACCACGTTGGATGAATACGTTTACACATCGGATGATACCGTCATCGAAGGGAAAATCGAAACCGGCAAAGTTTACAAAGAAGCCGACTTCAACCGCATCATCGAAATCAAAGAACGTGAACGCAAGCGCGTCCAGCTTTTCATGGACGAAATCAACCAGTCCGAAAAAGCCCTGGTTTTCTGCGCCACGCAAGATCACGCCGCTGCCGTCCGCGATCTGATCAACCAGTACAAGAAAAGCAAAGACCCGCTCTACTGTGTCCGTGTCACCGCCAACGATGGTGGTTTGGGCGAGGAATACCTGCGCCAGTTCCAGGACAACGAACGCAGCATCCCCACCATTCTGACCACATCCCAAAAACTTTCCACCGGCGTCGATGCCCGCAACATCCGCAGCATCATCCTGATGCGCCCGGTCAACTCAATGATCGAGTTCAAGCAAATCATTGGGCGCGGCACGCGGTTGTTTGACGGCAAAGAATACTTCACCATTTATGATTTCGTGGATGCCTACCACCACTTTGCCGACCCTGAATGGGATGGCGAACCGCTCGAACCAATCGAAAAGCCCAAAATTGGCGAGCCGCCGCGTCCGCCTTACGACGGGCCGCAGGAGCCGCCCGAACCGAGGCTAAAAATCAGGGTCAAATTGCGGGATGGCAAAGAGCGCGAAATCCAGCATATGGCCTCGACCATGTTTTACGATGCCAGCGGCAAACCGATCACTGCCGAAGAGTTCATGGAAAAACTCTTTGGAAAACTGCCCGAGTTTTTCAAAAACGAAGATGAGCTGCGCCGCATTTGGGCCAGTCCCATCACCCGCCGCGCGCTGCTTGAAAAACTATCTGAAGCCGGCTTTGGCCGCGACCAACTGGCCCTGATGCAATCCCTGATCAACGCCGAAAACAGCGACCTGTTCGATGTACTCGAATACATTTACAACGGCGATTTCCAACCCATCTCGCGTGAAGTCCGTGTGGCCAAAGCCCAAAGCCAAATCTTTGCATCCCTGCGCAGCGAACAAAAAGAATTTATTGAGTTTGTCCTATCCAAATACATCGAAACCGGTGTGGAAGAATTGGACCAGGAAAAACTGCCATCCCTGCTAACGCTCAAATACAAAGCCATCGAAGATGCCAAGGAAATCCTGGGGACGGTTGAGACGATCAGGAATGTGTTCATCAATTTCCAGAAATTTTTATATCTGCAACCGGGCGCTGCTAATTGATAACTTCAGCGATTTGGCAAAACCGAGCGGTCATCCTGCGATTCTCCAGCTGCCAGATATCTCGGCCAGAACCAGGATCTCACTGACCTGTCGGTGGTCATGGCTGAAGTCAATCGCGTACTGGATGCATCGATCGGGGTCAAACATCAATACACCATCAAAAGGTTGGCCGGCGAACATGTGCTCGATATTAGCCAGGTCGATTTTGACGCGCCCAAAGCCGAACGGCTTGTTCTGGACTGGCGCAAACAACAAAGAACCTACGCCTCCATCCGCGTGGCGATTTTCGATGCCCTGGAACAATTGCCCGAGCAATTCACCAAAGATCTTTACGGCCAGAAATGTGAGCAGGTTTATCAGCATGTTTATGAGTCATACTTTGGGGCTGGGCAAAGTGTCTATGCAATCACAGGCTAATCGAATCGCAACCTGGGCCGATCATCGAAAAGTTCTGAAAAACTCCCGCCTGAGAAGTTAATCAACCCGAAGTTGAACACATCATCAATAACATCGTCCGCAAAATCCACTTCGAAGGCTGGCAAGCCACCTGAGCGGAGGTACGGATTTTGCGCCGAAGTCAAAGGGTAGCGGCGAAGCAATCCCCTGTTAAACGGGTTGTTCCTATCGAGCGGCATTCCTCGCTTAACCGGTTCCGGCGGATTGAAATCCTGCCTCAGTTCATGGAAGTCCGCTCAAACGGACTCGTTGTGCCGTAGCCCGAAGGCGGTGGGTTAAGTTTATCGAAACCGCTTCCATGTATTGAGCAGGCGGCTTCAGCCCCGGCGAATGGTTATGCCAGGGAGTATTGCTAGGAGTTGATAGCTATGAATACCAGAATCAAAGATTGGTTTGCGCCTCCCGTTTTCGAAGGTGATGAAAGAAAAACCTACCGCGTAATATTGCTTAATGTCATGATCAATCTGGCCGTATGCTTCATGGTTCTGATTGTGGTTGGTAATTTGCTGGACAGCAACACACCGCCCAGGAATTTTGCGATTGACTTCATTTTTATCGGGATGTTTTTGTTTCTACGCCGACTGTTGTTCGCAGGTCGAGTGAAGTTGGCTGGAAATTTAATCGTTATCTTCGCATTTATCTTGATGACGGTTTCTGTGGCCAGTGCTGGCACTATTCTGGCCCCAACAACAGCATTATTTTCGCTGCTGGTGATTATCTCTGGATTTATTTTCAACCTGTGGGGCATCATCATTGCCACGATTATCAGTTCGCTAGTGGTGGCCGGCTTGATTCTGGCCCATCACGCAGGCCTTCTGCCCCCACCCAATTACACAGAATCTACTTTTCAATGGTTGGTGTTTACATGTACGTTTGGTTTGACCGGCTGGCTGGCGTATTTTTATAACCAATTAACAGACCAGGCGCTCGAACGCTCAAGAATGGAAATTCGCGAACGTAAACGCGCGGAGGAAGAACTACGGAAACTTACACGGGCTGTCGAACAAAGCCCGGCTTCCATTGTGATCACTGATCTGGGTGGAAATATCGAATATGTAAATCCGCGCTTTACGCAAGTCACAGGTTATAGTTTTGATGAATCTATAGGGAAAAACCTTCGTATTCTAAAAACCCCCCTGACGCCGCCAGAGACCTATCACCAACTGTGGGAGAACATCCTGGCAGGTAAAGAATGGCGAGGTGAGTTTGTCAACCGTAAAAAGGATGGCTCGATATATTATGAATCTGCGGTGATTTCGCCTATTTTTGATGAAGATGGCAGACCCAGTCATTATCTGGCTATCAACGAAGATATTACACAACACCGCGAGACCGCCCTAGCCTTGCGCGCCAGCGAAGCGCGCTTCCGTGCCTTATTCAATCAAAACCATGACGGTGTTTTCATTATCGGATTGGATGGCAAAACAAAAGATGCCAACCAACGCGCCGCGGGAATGTTCGGTTACAGCATTGAGGAGTTAAGGAAAGGTAAGGATCGGGAAGACCTTGCTGTTCCCGACGCTCCCAGTGACAATTCATTCGTCCGCGTATTGGCTGGTGAACACATTCCCCTCTTTGAGCGCATGCTTCGCAAAAAAGATGGCAGCGCCTTCCCCGTTGAAATCAACCTTGAACTGGTGCATGACGAAGATGGAAAGGCCCTTCATGTGCAAAGCATCGTACGTGACATCACACAACGCAAGCAGGCAGAAAATGCTCTGCAAAAAAACAACGAGCAATTGCACCAACAAAACGAGTATCTCTCGGTTCTGCATCAAGTTACGCTTGACCTGCTTAATCACCGCAATGTGGATGAGTTACTCCAAATGATCGTAGATCGTGCGGTTATATTGCTGGATGCTCCTTTTGGCGAACTCATGCTCGAAAAAGATGGCGAACTGGTCGTCCAAACATTTACTCAAAATCAGGGATTGCTCAAAGGCGATCGAGTTGGGCGAGACTCTGCCAAATTGAGCTGGACAGCCTTTGATACAAAAATGCCTGCTGTTTTGGATGATTATTTCACCTACCCATATCGTCGAGATGTTTACGCTGAAACCACATTACACGCGGTAGTTGATTTTCCCGTGCTGGTCAGGGACAACTGTATAGGCGTACTGGCTATGGGTCGTTCACAAGCAGGGTATGTTTTCAGCGAGACACACATCAAAAATGGGATGTTGTTTGCGCAACTCGTTGCGTTGGTCTTAGACAACGCACAACTCTTTTCTGCCGCAGAATATGAAATATCCGAGCGCAAACAGGCAGAAGATGCTTTGCAAAAAGCCAACGAGCAATTACACACGGATATGGAAAAGATCGAGCAACTGAAAGAAGAACTACGCGAGCAAGCCATCCGCGACCCGCTGACCGGCTTGTTCAACCGCCGCTATTTGAACGAAACCCTGACGCGTGAGATAGCCCGAGCCGAGCGCGAGAACATTCCATTGAGCATGGTTATGGCAGATGTTGACCACTTCAAAATGACCAACGACACCTACGGGCATCAAGTTGGTGACAAGTTTCTGATGGAGGTTGCTAGCCTGATGAAAAACCACGCACGCGGCTCGGATATGGTTTGCCGCTACGGGGGCGAGGAATTCCTGCTGGTGCTACCCGGCACTCCGCTGGATGCCGCTGCCAAACGCGCGGAAGAACTCCGCCAAAAATGTGCAGAGATCTTAATCCAACATGCGGGGAAAGATTTGCGTGTGACCATGTCCTTTGGCGTGGCGACCTATCCCGCGCATGGTGCCGATGCCGCGGAAATCATCATCAAAGCCGATAAAGCCCTGTATCAATCGAAACACAGCGGGCGGAATCGGGTGACGGCATGGGGTAAGAATCAATGATCGATGAAATAAATATCTACGCAGAGATGAAATATTCGCAGGAAATTCTCGGCATCATCATTCCGCAGAATTCGCCGAAGATCTGGGCGAACTGGTCGAAGAAGTCACCCGCCCGGCCCCGCGCAAAAAGTGGTACTCTGTCAGCATCGAAGATCTCATCAAAGCCGCGGAAAACCTGGATAAACTCGGCACCTCGATGATCAGCCTGTCGAAGAAGGTCTTGTCCCTGCTGACAGACGGGGTCATCCAGTAAGTCAGTTATAATTGAGACCATGATGACATAAATCCATTCCCCATCTCCGAATTAGTGAGTGCATAAAAAATTCAAAAAGCCCAGGCTTAGGATTCCTTCTGCCCAGGCTACATTCCTCCGCACTCAAAAAGGAGATTGGCATGGATACTATCAAGTTCGTTATCGAAGACTACATCGACGCAGAAGCCGGCTTTCGTTGCCCCGTTATCAACATCTATATCAACGACCACAACCTGATCGATCTGGTGCGCCAGATCGAAACCAGGGGCCGTGTTCAGGAGCAGGAAGAAAACGCTCGCTGGCCTTATATTGGTTTTGAAAAGCCAAATTTTCGCCGCTTTTATGATGAAATGCTGGGAATGAAAATATATCCCAGAAGTGTGTTGCTCACCTGCACCTGTACCTACGAACTTTGCAACTGCATCATGGCTGATATTGTGTTTGGAGCCGATACCGTCACCTGGAGTGACCTGAAAAGCCCCTGGTTAGGTGGCAAAACCCCCAGCCCTTGGGTCGATGAAGATGATGCCCAGGAACTGGAATGGCAGCCAATTGATTATTCCAGGCTGGGGCCATTCTCATTTGACCGAGCGCAATATTTAGCAGCTCTGGAAAAAATGACCCAAGAGTGGCATTTGCAAAATAAGGATGCTGGCGCTTAATCTGTAGCGGGGTTGTTGTACATCTCTGGACAACCACCAATCAAATCAAAAACAGGCTAGGTTTTGTACCAGTCTGTTTTTGATTCCAGCCAGCTATGGTAGCGGGATATAGCTACCAACCACATTGATGCGACTGTGCATCATGCGTTGCGATACCTTGCGGCGTGCTCTTGCCCTGCTCGCGCAACTGGCGATACTTCCCCTGGGCATAGTTGGAGCGCAGACGGTGCAACCTGGAGTTGTTCAAGATTTATGAAGGGATGCTCAGGTGTGGGATGCGCGATGAGAAAGTTTATGCAGAGATGTTGTTGGATGAGTAATGATTAAACCTGCCGAATCGAGGCTGAAATACTGCCGTATAATGGATATATTGATCATCTACTCTACAAAGGAGAATAGCATGGCATACACAATGGATACAAAAGTTGGCGAAATTTTGGATGATACTGGCGCTGTGAAAATTCTGGAAAAATACGTTCCGGGTATCTCAAAAAACCCCATGATCGGCTTTGCAAGAGGCATGACGCTGAAAGCCCTGCTTGCCATGCCGCAGGCCAAAGATGCCGGGCTTACAGAAGAAATGGTTAAGAAAGTGCTCGGAGAAATCAACGCCATCAAGAAGTAAACACATCTCGATAATCTCATTTCGGGATTAAAAACAAACCGCCGGTTGCGCAATCTCCGACGGTTTTGTGTTTCAAAGCTTCTGGACTTTGGCGGCCGCGAGACGCAGGTGTAAAGCCACGCGTTCAGGCGACTCACTTTTACTGACAAACGCATCCGCGCTAACCGAGAGCGCAGCCTGGAGACGAGCCTCCAGATGACTGATTAGAACCACGACGATCTCACCGAGACAGGCCAAGCGCAGTTTTGCCAGAGATTGCACGCCAAAATTGATAGGGAGTAGATCCCAATCAATTAACAGCATGTCCAGGCGGGTTGCCGGTGCATCGGCTAATATGGTGGGCCAGTCGGCAGCCTCGCCAACCACCGTCATATTCAAATCCAAGAGCACCAGCCGCAATGCTGAACGTTCATCAAACAAGGAATCAGCTAAATATACGCGGGTCATGCCCTCATGCTACAACAGATACTCCCAGGTCACATCCATCGACCGGGGAGTATTGTTCTCCGCCACTTGGGGAGGAAGTAAGTTTTATAAGTTAGGAACTGCCTGCCCGAGTTTGTCTTGAACATAGTTCGTGCGTAAGCGGTACAAGCCACTGGCTAGCCTTTTACAACGTGTCCTTCAAACCAGGCCGCCAGTTTCTCCGCAGGCAGATGTTCCAGCAATGCAGCAAAGGTGAATTTCTCCAACTCGGCATTGCTGGCTTTTACTCGGTAGCCATTCAAGCGCAAGAACATCGCAACAGATGTAATCGCGGTGCGATGTTCTTGCGCTCCGCTATCAATTGGAAGCAAGGCCGCCCGGAGCATCCAGACGCCAGGGCGGCCTTGCTTTATTTTTAGATCACCTGCTTCACGTCCACATAACAGCCCATCACATCGACACGGTTGTGACCGAGAGCCTGTGAGACAGCCTGACGCGCTGCCATGTCTGGCTTGCCCTGCTTGCGCAGCTTGCGATACTTCTCCTGGGCGTAGTTGGAGCGCAGACGGTGCAACCCGGAGATCTTGATGCCCAGCTCACGGGCTGCCTGGCGCACCGCCTGGTAGAAAGCAGACTTCCAGGACTGGCTGGGGGTGAACAGATACTCCTTTGAAGTGTTCAACTTTACCGCCAGGTCAGCCGGCAACTCCACGAAACGGATCTTGCCACCCTTGCCCTGGATGCGCAGCTTCTGGTTCACCAGGTCGATATCGCTGCCTTTCATCCCGGCCACTTCCGAGCGGCGCAGGCCGCAGCGCAAGACGATTTCTGCCGGCAGAGCGAAAACAGATTCTTTGGTTTTCAGGTGCTCAATGATGCGCAGGGCATCTTCCGGCAAGTAGCCAAAGCGCGGTGCGCGCACCGCGCCATCTTCGCGATAATCGCGCACACGCTGGCGCAGCGCGCCGTTGATCGGGCTCCAACCCTTCACCCAGCGCAAGCGGCGCAAAGCCTGGTGCAGCATGCTCAGGGCTGAAAGCAGCCCGCGCAAAGTGGCGGGAGCCTTGTCCTGGTAGTAGGTATCCAGGGTTTCCAGGATGATCTCCGCAGTGAACAACTCGGAAAGCATCTTCAGGCCGGTAAGCTCGCGGGCGCGCACGAAGAAGGTGGTGCACGTTTCCAGATAATTGGAAAGCGTGCGTTTGCCCAGGATGGCTGGCAGGGTGCGATTCGGCTTGCCCTTGCGACGCAAGGATTTCTTCACCGAAGCAACCTGGTGCTTTGCCTTGTAAGCCTGCTGTTCTTCTTCATTCATGACAACAGTTTGCAAGGCAGCATTGACTTGGTTGAGAATAGACGGGGTTCCCATAATTTTTGATTCTCCTTTTCCCTCGGCAGTAAAGCCGCGCGGGTTCTGTTTGTATTAAGTGATGCCTGTTTT
>PHBU01000035.1 GCA_002840685.1 Chloroflexi bacterium HGW-Chloroflexi-6
CCGCCTACTTCCTCTGGCTCTTCTACTATCTGAGCACCGGCAAGATCATCATTTATTTTCCGGACCCCAGCACCTTCGTGGCCAAGGCAGTGAAACAGGTCAAATTTTACGGCTATGGCATTTTCCGGGGCGAACCCAATCCCCACGTCATGACCCCGGAAAACAAATTCAACGTCCTCCAGCAAAAGGCGTATCTGGGGATCATGTTTGTCCTGCTGCCGGCCCAGATGATCTCCGGTGTTTTTCTTTGGAAGGTGAAAGGCTATTCGGACTACATCCACCTCTTGGGCGGAATACGGATCATCGACACTATCCACGTGCTTTTCTTTTTCTTCTTTGCCTCCTTTCTGGTGGTGCATTGCTATCTCGCCACCCTGGGACATACGCCGTTGGCGCATTTCAAAGCGATGCTCACCGGCTATGAGGAGCACCATTAAACAGGCCGAAGATCTTCTGCATGCGCATAATGCTAAAAAAGAAGGGCTGCCATGTGGCAGCCCTTCTTTTTTGCTTTTTATTGCAAGCCCTCATTCGCGGCCTGCGGGGAAGGAGATATCAAACTTTTTCATCTTCCGCCAGAGCGTTGCCTTGTCGATGCCGAGGTAGGAAGCCGACTTGCCCCGATGCCCGTTGAACCTTTGCAGGGCATCAAAAATCGTGCTCGCTTCGGCATTGAGGAGAGGGTTTGCCTCGATGCGGAGATTCTCAAAATCCGCCTCTTCCCCGGAAGTTCGCGGAACCAGCCCTTCGGGCAGATGCATTCTTTCGATCGTCTCCCCATGGCAGAGGACAAAACAGTATTCGATGATATTTTCCAGCTCCCGCACATTCCCTGGAAACTCGTGGCGCATAAGAATGTCCAGAACATCCGGAGATACGGTTTTTATCTTTTTGTTTTTCAACTTATTGAACTTACTTATGAAATGATCAACAAGAAGAGGAATATCCTCCCGGCGCTCCGCCAGGGAGGGCAGGGATATCTTGATGACATTGAGCCGGTAGAAGAGATCGGCGCGGAAGGTTCCCTTGTCCACCTGTTCCTTCAGATTCTTGTTGGTGGCGGCAATCACCCGGACATCGGTCTTGCGGGTGGCGGTGGCGCCCAAGGGCTCATACTCCTTTTCCTGGAGAACCCGCAGGAGCTTCAACTGCAAGGCCGGAGAGATATCGCCGATTTCATCAAGAAAAATGGTCCCTTTCTCCGCCAGGGCGAAGCGTCCGGGCTTGTTGGCCTTGGCATCGGTGAAAGCCCCCTTTTCGTAGCCGAATAGTTCGGACTCCAGCAGGGTGTCGGGGAGCGCGGCACAGTTGAGGGTGATATATCGGCCCTTGCGTTTGCTCAGGGAATGGATGGCCTTGGCAAAAAGCTCCTTGCCCGAGCCGCTTGCCCCTTCGATGAGAACCGTACTGTCACTTCTGGCAATATCGGGAAGGGTGGCAAAAATATTTTTGATTTTGTGATTTTTACTGATGATGTCATTGAAACTGTATGTTTCGGAGATTTCCTTGCGCAGGGCTTCCAGGGAGGAGATATCCCGAAAGGTCTCGACCCCGCCGATGATCTCGCCGCACTCGTTGCGCAGGGCAGAAGCGCTGACGCTGACGGGCAAAAAATCTTCTTCGATATCCTGGATATAGACCTTGTGGCTGACCGCATCCACGCCGGTCTCGATGGATTTCTTCAGAACGCAGGCCGTCTGGCAGATAGTGGCCCGCAGCACCTCGTGGCATTTTTTGCCGACGGCATCGCAACGGCGCACCCCGGTGATATCCTCGGCCGCCCGGTTGAAGGAGGTGATCCGGAAATCCTTGTCCACGGTAAAGGCGCCGTCGGCAATGGAATCGAGAATAAAATTATCCAGAAAGATTTCCTTGCGCAG
>PHBU01000022.1 GCA_002840685.1 Chloroflexi bacterium HGW-Chloroflexi-6
CAACCTCTGGCTGGCTGATGCCGGATTCACCGGTGGCGGCGTGGTCGATCGCGGCAACATCGCCATCGGCAATACCCTCAACGACCGCATCTACCAGACCGAGCGCTGGGGCATGTCCGCCTTCGCCCGGACGGTGCCCAACGGCAGCTACCAGGTCAACCTGCATTTTGCCGAAACCTACGCCGGCATCACCGCCGCCGGGCAGCGCGTTTTCAGCGCCAACGTTGAGGGTACGACGATCGCCAATATCGATATCTTCGCCCAGGCTGGCGGCAAGAACATTGCTCTGATCAAAACCGCCAACGTGGTTGTCACCGATGGACAGTTGAACATCGCGTTTACAGCCAGCGTCAACAACCCTGAGATCAATGGCATCGAGATCATCCCCAGCGGATCCAGCGCGACGAACACACCCGGACCGAGTCCCACCTCCACCGGTGGCGGTCTCCCTTTCAACGATACGGTTTATCAGGGCGGCGCGCAGGAGATCCCCGGGGTTGTAGATTTTGAGTATTACGATTTCGGTGGCGAGGGTGTGGCCTACCACGATATGGATAACGCCAACAGCGGAAGCTGCGGCTTAAACCCTTGCAATGGCAGCTACCTCAACGAATTCCGCAAAAACGAATCGGCAGACACCTCGTACGTCAAATTCGGTAACAACCCGCCGATTGACGACAGCATTTACAGCCTTGTGACGCAAGTCCCCAACGAGCTCTACCTGGGCTGGACTGTTCCAGGCGAATGGACCAATTACACCGTGGATGTGCAGCAGGCCGGCCTGTATTCGATCAACATCATGTACACCAAGCCTCAACCGGGCACGCTCTCGTTCTCGGTCAACGGCGTGAACCTGACCGGAAATATCGACCTGCCTTTGACCTTCAACGCCGCCGATACGCTGGACTGGCGCAACTGGCACCATTGGAACAAGGTAAACGATGCCGGCCAGATCCGCCTCGAGGCTGGCGTTCAGGTGTTGACGCTCAACATCGGCTTCAACGGGAACTTCGACTATGCTGAATTTGTGTATGTAGGCCCGTAAAATATCCATTCTTAATATTTCAAGCAGGGCGACCGGCGAGAATATCCCTGTTGCCCTGCATGATGCAGTATTAAGCAGAAAAGAATGATTGCGCAACCAAAGAGTCCCGCAGATCCTTATTTGCAAGGATTTGCGGGACTCTTTGGTATTGAAGAAGACGAGTGTGCCTTTAACTGATCTGGTAACCCTTTTTCACCACTTCGGCCAGAATCTGGGATTCTGAAACCACTTTTTCATCAAATTCAACGGTCATCAACCCTTTGTGATAACTGGCAGTGATTTCTTTAATACCGGGCAGTTTATCCTCGATCGATTCAAGGATCATGGCGCAGTTGGGGCATTCCATATTTTGGATGGTGTAAGTTTTTTTCATAGCTTATTCAAAAATAATCTGGCCAGTATACATACCCATTGAACAGGTGAAGGGTATGACCGTGCCAGCCGGCTGGGGTGGAATTTCCACGGTTTGTTGTCCGGTCGCCGGGAGCAAGGTGTAGTATTTCAAGGCAGGGATAACAAAGTCGCGGGCACAGGAGTAAGTTTCATTGGTAACGAGGGTCAGCTGGATGGTCTCATTGGCAGAGGCTTTCAGCGTGGATGGGAAATATCCGCGATCTTCAACGCTGAGGGTCAGGATATTGCTGCCGACAGCAGGAAGTGCGTCAACGGTAGGCACGCTCTCAGTAACGGGAAACAGGCTGCGGGAGAGATTGCTCAGAGAGTAGGGCGAACCCAACAGATTAAGAGCACTGTCGAAGGTTAAAAAACCCAAAATCAGCACAACAACCGCCACAAATTTCATGAAATAACCTTCAAGGCGTGACCCGATCTGGGTGGCAAAATACGCCACCGCAAAAAAGACCGGGCTGGTGCCCAACGTAAAGGCAAACATCAGCGCCGCTGCGTTAAAGGGATCGCCTGTGCCGAGTGCAGTAGCCATCATGGCCTGCGTCACGCCGCACGGGATGAAAACTGTCAGCGCGCCCAGGAAAAGCGGGGTGGCCGTATCCGTGCCTTTGGCCGTCCGACGGATGTAGCGGGTGATGAATTTGGGCGGCTCAATAGCGAAGTAGCGGAAGATCGGGTGAACGTTAAGCATCCGCAAGCCGTTACCGATCATAAAAATGGCAATCGCGATCATTAGCAAGGCGCGGGTGATCGGATCGAAGGTCAGGAACGAGCCAAGCCAGCCGAGCAGCGCGCCAAGCAAAGTGTAGGCAACCAATTTGGCGACCAGGAACAGCAAGATCGGCAGGGCGGTGTTGGGGCGCGCCGCCGCGACAGGCCGCCTGCCTTTTTTCGTGGGAGCGGGCACTGCGTTGAGCAGATCGCGCTCGATCTGGGTTGCGAGCGAGGAAGCAAGCAGGCCGCCCTGCACCGCCAGGCATGAAAGTCCGCCAGTGGTCAGGCCGGTGATAAAGGCGAGCATGAGTTCGTTCATTTAGCGTTTCCCGCCGTCCCAGACGACGAAGGGCATATTGATAACAACACCGGGCTGGGCAATGGTCACTTCACCGGCTTCTTGCGCGGCCAGGATTTCTGCGACAGAGGTCAGCATGCGCGCTTTGGCGGGATCGGTCCAACTTACCACGTTCAGGCGGCGCAGCGGAGAGTAACCCTGCGAGCCGGGCGGATTATCGAAGACATCCGCCTGAAAACCGAGAGGACCCATACCTTCGGGGCCATTGTCAAAAACATAAACGTTGGCCAAAACTTCATCCGGGATCTGCGCCAGGGCCGGGACGTGCAGCACCGGCGAGCTCATCATCTCGGTCAGCAGGTTGGCAATATCGGGGTCGGAGGCTTCAGTATGGATAAAGTAGATTTCTTTGCCATCCGCAAAGGCTTTGCCTGCCGGAAGCAGGGCGGTCGGCATTTCTTCGGCAGGTGCGGCCGGAGCGCAGGCCGCCAGAATGGTAACGAGAAAAATACTAATGATGAGCAAGCGGGATAGTTTCATTATATGTCTCCAGATAAACAAAAGAATAATTGGCGTAGTAGGGGCAAAGCATTGCTTCGCCCCTACTACATGAAATCATTTGATTTTTGCGCCGCGCAAGCGGAGCGAGTTGGATACGACAAAGACACTGCTAAAGGCCATCGCTCCGGCGGCAAGCATCGGGTTGAGCAAGCCCAGGATCGCGGCAGGGATCAGGATGACGTTGTAGAAAAACGCCCAGAACAGGTTCTGCTTGATCGTGCCAAGCGTTTGGCGCGAAAGGCGGATGGCACGCGCCACCCCGCGCAGATCACCGCTCATCAGGGTTACGGGAGCCGCCGCCATGGCAACATCCGTGCCAGTGCCGATCGCGAGCCCGACATCGGCCTGGGCCAGCGCGGGAGCATCGTTGACGCCGTCGCCAACCATGGCAACCACGTTCTTCGTGCCCTGCAAACGTTTGATCTCGGCAGACTTGCCATCCGGCAGCACTTCAGCGATGACTTCATCCACGCCGACCTGTTTGGCAATGGCTTCGGCAGTTTTCTGGTTGTCGCCGGTCAGCATGACCACTTTCAACCCAAGGCTGCGCAGATCAGCGATCGCCTCGATCGAGCCGTCTTTGATCGTGTCGGCGACGGCGATGATGCCCGCCACCTGCCCATCCACGGCAACCAGCATGGCAGTTTTCGCTTCCGCTTGCAAACGAGACAGGTCAGCTCCAAGGCCGCCCATCGGGTAGCCGCGCTTTTCCATCATACGCAGGTTGCCGACCGAGACCTTGTGTCCATCCACCTCTGCTTCAACGCCATGACCGGCTTCAGCGGCGAACCCGGCTGGCTCGACAAGAGTCAGGCCGCGGGTGGTCGCTTCCGCCCAAATGGCTTCGCCCAGAGGATGTTCCGAGCCCTTTTCAACCGAGGCCGCCAGGGTCAGGATCCAATTTTCAGTGCCCAATGCTTTGGGGCCGGGAGCCAAAAACTGATCACTGATCACAATATCTGTCACCGCCGGTTGGCCTTTCGTGATCGTGCCGGTTTTATCGAGCACCACAACTGAAACCTTGCCGGCACGTTCCAACGCCTCGCTATTACGGAAGAGCACGCCCATCTCAGCGCTTTTACCGGTACCGACCATGACTGCCGTTGGCGTTGCCAGGCCCATGGCGCACGGGCAGGCGATCACCAGCACCGCGACCATATTGATCAGGGCGCGGGTAAAGGCATCGTTATCGGCGTTGATCGGGATGGCCGGGCCAAAAAAGTACCAGCCAACGAAGGTCAGCGCGGCGATGACAATCACCACCGGCACAAACACACCCGAAACCTGGTCGGCCAGCTTTTGGATAGGCGCTTTGCTGCCCTGGGCTTCCTCGACCAGGCGCACAATTTGGGCCAGCGCGGTCTCTTTGCCAACCTTAGTGGCTTCAAACTTGAGCATACCCTGCTTGTTGATGGTTGCGCCGATCAGCGCCTCGCCAGGTTTCTTTTCGACGGGCAGAGACTCGCCCGTCAGCATGGATTCATCGACGGAACTGCGCCCTTCGACCACCACACCATCGACAGGGATCTTCTCTCCGGGGCGGACGATGACAACGTCCCCCACCCGCACATCGTCTACCGCTATTTCGGCCTCGACTCCGTCTCGAATAACTCTGGCGGTCTTGGCGCGCAGGCCCATCAGTTTTTTGATGGCCTCGGAGGTGCGCCCTTTGGCGCGCGCTTCGAGGTATTTGCCCAGCTTGATCAGCGTGATAATGACCGCAGCCGTCTCAAAGTAAACGTGCCCGCCAAGTAAGCCAAGCGTGATTGGCAGCGAGTAAAAATACGCGGCGGAGGAACCCAGCGCGATCAGCACATCCATGTTGGCCGAGAGATTACGAATGGCTTTGAAAGCGCCAACATAATATTGCCAGCCAACATAAAACTGGACCGGTGTGGCCAGGGCGAGCAAAACCCAGTTAAACCACCACTGGGCTTCAAGCATCCCATCCATGTGTGGGGTGCGGCTGGTGTAAACAAAATCGGGCAGCAGCCCAAAATCCTTGCTCATCGAGAGCAAGAAGAGCGGGATGGTGAAAATCAAACCGATAATGAGCAACCGGCGCTGGGAATCGATTTCGTGCTGGCGGGCAAGGGCTTCGGCATCTTCGGCGTCGCCGCCCAATTCAAGGGCTTCAAACCCGGCAGCGCTGACCGCCCGGCGAATTTCAACCTGCGTGATGATAGTCGGAACATATTTGACACGCGCTTTTTCGGTGGTAAAGGTCACCTGCGCCTCAAGCACGCCCTCCAGTTTGGCCAGGGCTTTCTCGAGACGGCGGGCATCGTTGTCGTCAGCCAGGCGCTTGATCACCAGGTCGGCTTCGCCGGTGGCGACACCGTATCCGGCGCGTTCAACGCGGGCGATGAGTTCGGTCAGCCCCAGCTTGGCGGAATCAAACTCGACAGCGGCGCGTTCACTTGAAAGGTTGACCGAGGCTGCATCAACGCCATCTAGCTTTTTCAGGTTGCGTTCCACCGCCGCAACACAATTGGCGCAGGTCATACCGGTAATAGGTAAAGTAAGGTTTTTCGTTTGAGTCATATTGTCAGGTCTCACGTTTCAGGTGCGAAGTGTCAGGAAGAAACCCGCCTGACACCCGACACTTCGGCACTTTATAAACTACAAAGCAAAACCAACGGCCGGGTAGTTGATCTCAGCCAGCAGGGCTTTGATCTTGTCCTCGGTCGCAGGGGCATCGAAGACAATTTCAACAGCCTTGGTGCCGGCATCGGCTTTGACAGACTGAATGCCTGATAATTCAGCAACTTCATTCTGGATGGTGTTGACACAATGTCCGCAAGAAATATTGGGAACGGAAAGTTTGATGGTGGTCATGAGAGAAACTCCTTTGTGAATAGTGAATGAGAATAGAGACTGGCAATTACTGCTCGCCAATTACTGATTAAACCTTGTTTGCCATCTCAAAAACTTCGCTGATCTCCGTTAGAACGCGCTCGCGCTCTTTCGGATCTTCGCCCTGGATGGCAGTAATGACACAGGAATTTAGGTGGTCTTCCAAAATTTGCGCGCTGACTTTATTCAACGCAGCTTGCACCGCCTGGATCTGGCGGATCAGGTCGATGCAATAGGCATCTTCTTCGGCCATACGCACAACGCCTTTTAAGTGGCCTTCAGCAGATTTCAAGCGTTTCAGAGTTGCAGCTTCCATTTTATCCTTTCTACCCCCCCCAGGGGGGTAGGGGTATATCGTTATTCTAGCGAGTTGCAGTAAATTTGTCAATAGCAAATGTTTTGATTTTTCATCTTTTTCGGGTATAGTTTTTAATATCATCAGCATAATCACAACGGGAAAAACAATGAAAAATATTCTTTCATGGCTGAGATCACCCCACTTCAAAGATGAAGATGATGATAAACGTGCGGCAACCCTCTACCCCATCATCCAAGTGATGGTTGTAATTTACATCGTACTGAGTATCTTCACCGGCCTCAAACAGCAATTCATTCAGTTTTACATACTCCAGTTGATCGGCGTGACACTGATACTCAACCTGTTCCTGGTCCGCCGCAAAAAGTTCAAAATCCCCGGCTACATCATTCCAACTTCTCTCCTATTGGGAGTAACCATTGTCATTTTTAACGGGCAAGGGGTACACGATGTCGCCATGCTCAGCTTCCCGATGATCATTGCGCTTTCGGGCTTGTTGATCGGCAAAGGCGCAGCAATTTACTCGGCCATCGGCGGAGTTGCCTGCGTAGCAATTCTGATCCACGCCGAGATGAACAACCTGCTTTCCAGCGATTTTCAGTCATACACAGATTACGGCGATCTGCTCATCATTGGCACACTCCTGATCGCAACAGCTGCGGTCGTTTACACAACGATGGATATTATTTCCAAACATTTAATCGAGTTAAAGCGCCTGAACGATGAACTGGAAGAGAGGGTGGCCGAGCGGACTGTAGAACTTGAAAACACCAATAAAGATCTGGAATCGTTCGCTTATTCAATCTCACATGATCTGCGCGCCCCTTTACGCAGCATCGGTGGCTACTCGCATATCTTGCTCGATGATTTTTCGGAAAGCCTGGATGAGGCTGGCAAACATTACTTGCAAAACATTTACGAGAACGTCAAACAGATGAATACACTGATCGACGAAATTCTCGCGCTTTCGCGAACCGGAAGACAGGAGCTTGAACCACGAAATCTCTCATCGCAAGAGCTGAAGGAAATGCTGCAAGGCATTCTCAACGGATTAATTGCCCTCGAAGAAGTGCGCCAGGTGGAAATTACCTTAGGCGATCTGCCAGACTGTTTCGCAGACCCTGTATTGCTCAAACAGGCCTACGTTAACCTGCTCTCGAATGCCTTCAAATTTACCCGACATTGCCCCAAGGCTCAGATCGAGATCGGCTGCCAGCTCGAGGATAAGCTGCCTGTTTATTATGTCCACGACAATGGAGCCGGATTTGATATGGCCTACGCTGATAAATTGTTTGGGGTTTTTCAGCGACTACATCGGCAGGATGAATACGAGGGCACCGGGGTTGGACTGGCAATTGTCCACCGCATTATCACCCGGCATAACGGGAAAATATGGGCAACATCAGCGCCCAACCAGGGCGCAACCTTTTACTTTACCCTCAACATGAATAAGACCCGCCCGCGCGCCAAACTGGAATAGGATCAAAGCAAAAGACAGGAAGCTTCTTTGACTATTTGGGGTTAAAATGGCTATATATTTATTGGAGGATGCGTTATGGCAAAAACAGCAATTATTACCGATACCGATGCCAGCCTGCCGCTCGAAGTTGCCCGCAAACACAACATCGTTCAGGTACCCATTCTGGTGCAATTTGGCGAAGAAAGTTTCAAGGCGGTTTATGATATCGATGATGCAGAAACGTTCGCCCGCATCGACCGCACCGGAAAACTCCCCACCACATCCGCCCCTTCACCGGGACAATTTCTCGAAGCCTATAAAACCGCCTTCGCCCAGGGATACGAAGCGGTTCTGTGCATCACAGTTTCAGGCGAGATCAGCGCCACTTATACGGCGGCACTCAATGCCGCAGCGCTCATGCCGGACCGCAACATCACCGTTATCGATTCGCAATCGCTCAGCATGGGACAGGGACTGATGGTGCTGGCCGCCGCCGAAGCGCTTGAAGAAAACGATTCGAAAGAAAAGGCCATTGCCGCTGTCGAATCCATCCGTGAGCGCACGCACCTATTCGCCGCGCTTTCGACCCTTAAATACCTCGCCATGTCTGGACGGGTCGGCCACCTCGCCGCCGGACTCGCCAACCTGCTGGATGTCAAACCCATTCTTGCGATTCGCAACGGGCGGCTGGATATGCTCGAAAGGGTGCGGACGCAGAAAAAAGCCTGGGAAAGAACCATCCATTTAACGGTAGAAAAGGCCGCGGGGAGTCAGATCGAGAAAATGGCCATCATCCATGTCAACGCCAGGCAGGATGCGCAAAGGTTGGAGGGCCTGCTGCGCGAATTCCTGCCCTGTCCCGATGAGATCCTGTACGCTGAACTGACCCCCGGACTGTCGGTCCATTCGGGAGCCGGGCTGGTCGGCGTGGTCAGCGTTATTCGCCATTAGATCAATAATTCATCCGATTGCCAAAGGAGGAGAATTTTTATGGAAGGTGAAGTTTATTACCCATCGCAAGAATCGACCGCGCAAAGCTACGTTCAAGACTGGGAGGCCCTGGCCGAAAGCGCGCGCAATGATCTGCAAGGATTTTGGGCCGAGCGCGCCAACGAGTTGTTCTGGTTCAAAAAATGGGACAAGGTTCTGGACGACTCAAACAAACCCTTTTACCGCTGGTTCGATGGCGGCAAGGTCAACATCACTTACAACTGTGTCGATGTTCACCTGCAAACCTTTCGCAAAAACAAACTGGCCCTGATCTGGGAAGCCGAGGATGGCAAAAGCGAGCGCACTTTCTCGTATTACGCCCTCAACCGCGAGGTCAGTCGCATGGCAAACATCATCAAAGCCATGGGCGTTGGCAAAGGTGACCGGGTCACCATTTACATGGGCCGCATCCCTGAAATCACCTTTGCGATGCTGGCCTGCGCCAAGATCGGTGCGATCCACTCGGTTATTTTTGGCGGCTTTTCGGTGGACGCCCTGCACGAGCGCATCGCCGATTCAGAATCCAAACTGATCATCACCTGCGACGGCTCGATGCAGAACGGCAAGCTGGTCGAACTCAAGAAAATCGTGGATGAGTCGCTGCGCCACTGCCCGACCGTTGAAAACGTGATCGTGGTCAAACGCACCGGCCACGAAATCCCGATGGAGGGCGGGCGCGACCACTGGTTCCACGATCTGTGCGCGCTGCCGATCGCCAACGGAAAATGCGCCACCGAAGTCATGGATGCCGAAGATCCGCTCTTCATTCTGTATACCAGCGGCTCGACCGGCAAACCCAAAGCCATCGTCCACACCCATGGCGGCTACATGGTGGGGACGTACACCACTTTGAAATACGTTTTTGATATCAACGATGAAGACCGCTTCTGGTGCACTGCCGACCCCGGCTGGATCACCGGACATTCCTACCTGGTCTATGGCCCCTTCCTGAATGGCGCAACTGTCTTCATGTTCGAGGGCGGCCCGGCCTACCCCTACCCCAATCGCTGGTGGCAACTGATCGAACGCTTCGGCATCAGCATCTTCTACACCGCCCCCACCGCCATCCGCGCCCTGATGCGCTTCGGCGATGCCTGGCCCAACAAGCACGATCTGTCGTCGCTGCGCCTGCTCGGCTCGGTCGGCGAGCCGATCAATCCTGAAGCCTGGAAGTGGTTCCACCGTGTGATCGGCAAGGAGCGCTGCCCGATCATGGATACCTGGTGGCAGACCGAAACCGGTGCTTTCATGATCACCCCGACCCCGGTTGTGCCGCTCAAACCCGGCTCCGGCACCCGTCCGTTCTTCGGACAGGAAGCCGAAATTGTCGACGAAGAAGGCAATCCGGTTCCCGATGGGCAGGAGGGCTTCCTGCTGCTCAAGAACCCCTGGCCTTCGATGATGCGCACCATTTACGGCGACCCGGATCGTTACGTCAGCACCTATTGGAGCAAATACCCCGGCAAATACATGACCGGCGACAGCGCCCGCCGCGACAAGGATGGTTATTACTGGATCATTGGCCGCGTCGATGATGTCATCAAGGTCAGCGGCCATCGTTTGGGCACAGCAGAAGTCGAATCGGCGCTCATCACCCACACCGCGGTTGCCGAATCGGCCGCGATCGGCCTGCCGCACGAGGTCAAGGGTCAGGCCATCTACTGTTTCGTCCAGTTGAAGCCGGGCTTCGCTCCCAGTGAAGATCTGAGCGAAGAACTGCGCCAGCACGTATCGCGCCACCTCGGCCCAATTGCCCGCCCTGAAGAAGTTAGCTTTATTGATAAGTTGCCCAAGACACGATCTGGTAAAATAATGCGGCGTGTACTCAAGGCTCGCGCCCAGGGGTTGCCCGAAGGCGACCTGAGCACGCTCGAAGAATAATCAATCCAACCATCATCCATACAAGGGAGAAAGAAAATATGAATTCATTTTTTGACCGGCTGCGCTTTTTAGGCTCAGAAGTTGTTCTCGGCATCCTCATCACCGTATTGAGCATCGGCACAGCTTCTGCCAGCTACTTAGGCGCCATGGCTGATTCAGACCAGAATAAGTATGAAATTCAGGGCATGAGAGCTCTCAACGATGGCAACACCACCTATTTGGAAGCCAACCAGAACCTGAGCCAGGATTACGCCTACTTCGATAGCTGGTATACCAATGACGGTGTCGACCAGGATAGAGCCGACTACTATCTGGAGCAGATGAGCGATGAACTCGCTACCCTGGCCACCAGCGATACCATGGACGAAGCCGCCTGGGAAGCCTACGAACTGGGCATCTTCGCCGACTCCTTGCAACTCTTCGATCGCGCCGATGCTTCCTTCACGCTCGCCACCGCGTTCGATGAAAAAGGCGACTCGCTCCAGCTTGTCATGCTCTTCATGGCGCTCGGCCTGGCCTTCGCCGCCTGGGCTTCCCTGCTCGACGCAGAGAGCAACCTGCGCCCGATGTTCGCCATTTTCGCCATTGTCACGCTTGTCGCGGCCCTGGTAACCTACTTCGGCATCCCCGCCATCCCGGCCATCGATATTCCGCTTGACCCATTTGCATAATCGGGCTTGCGCCTGAAACTGTCCGCGCCGTGGGGCAAGATTTTATCTTGCCCCACGTTTTGTTAAGGAGAAACGATGACGACCCGAGCCCTGCCCCTGTTCTTGTGCCTGATTCTCCTGTTGGCCGCCTGCTCCACCCCGGCCGCTGGAACAGACTCCCCCGCGCCTGCCCAGGCAGCTACCGAGGTTGTCTCGATCTCCGAGCAGCCTGCCGTTAACGCTCCACCCCCTTCCGCGGAGCCGCTGCCGATGGGTTATTACGATCCTGGTGACCCGGCCGTGACCGACCTTTGGGTTGACCCGCTTAACGGCGACGACAACGCCGACGGGCTGACCAGCACCAGCGCCCTGCAAACGCTGGATGCCGCCTGGCGCAAAATCCCGTCCGGGCAGACACTCACAGGCGGATACCGCATCCGCTTGCAGCCGGGAGAATATCCAGCGGAGAGCATCCCCAATTATTGGGAATCAAGATACGGGTCGTATGAAGCGCCGGTCATCATCCAGGGCCAGGGCAGCGAAGCGGGTCAAGTGATTCTCCAGGGCTTCGTCAACGTTTTCGATTCCCGTTATCTTTATTTTGAAAACTTAAGCATCATCACCCATGGCGATGCCTTCCACTGCGAAAAATGCGACCATTTGCTGATCCGCAATGTGATCATGTACGGGTTCGGCGAGGCCCACGAGGTGGTCAAGGTCAACCAGTCACAGTATGTTTTCATTGAAAGCAGCGACCTGAGCGGAACCTACGAAAATGTGATCGATTTTGTGGGTGTGCAATACGGGCATATCCTGCGCAACCACCTGCACGACGCCGACGATTGGTGCGCTTATGTCAAAGGTGGTTCAGCCTACATCCGGGTGGAAGGCAATGAAATGTACAACTGTGGCACAGGCGGTTTTACCGCCGGGCAGGGAACCGGTTTTCAGTTCATGAGCGCGCCCTGGCTGACCTACGAAGCTTATGATATCCGGGTGGTCAATAACATCATCCACGACACCGAAGGGGCCGGGCTGGGAGTGAACGGCGGCTATAACATTCTGATGGCTTACAACACACTTTACCGGGTCGGCAGCCGTTCGCATGGTGTCGAAATCGTCTTCGGAATGCGCTCCTGTGACGGCCAGCCTGGCGACGAGGGCCGCGAACGCTGCCAGCAGCATCTCGATGCAGGCGGCTGGGGCACGACCGTCGTTGATAACGGCGAAAATTTTGTCAACATCGGCAACCAGAATGTTTTTATTTACAATAACATTCTTTACAACCCGGCCGGGTTCCGCACCGAATACCAGCACTTTGCCATTTACGGCCCGCGCCAGAATGCGGCTGGAAGCGGGCTCGATCTGGCCGTAACCGACGCCAACCTGCAGATCAAAGGCAACATCATCTGGAACGGTGATGCAAGCATGGCGCTCGGAATCGAAGATGCCAGCGAAGGCTGCCAGCCGGTTAACCTAACCTGCAACGCAAGTCAATTGCTCGCTGAAAACAGCATCAACAGTATCGAACCGGTGTTCGCTGACCCATCGACGAGTGATTTCACCCCGACCGGCAACTGGTTGTCCGAATCCATTGGCTACGCGATTCCTGATTTCGCCTGGGACCTGGCCGGCATCCCGGCCGGGCAGACCAGCAATGCTGTCACATCAGACGCGGCAGGCAACGAACGCAGCAACATCAGCCCTGGCGCCGTGCTGCCGTAAGCATTACCATTATGAAAGATCTTTGCAGCGAGATGCGTGTTATGCTTATTATATGGAAAGGTATTTAAAGAAAACAGGCAGTTCATGAAAAAATTTGTTATTCCACTGATTTTGCTGCTCGCACTTTTGCTGGCGCTGACGCTGCTGGCCTCGTGCGGGGCCAACCAGGAAGCCGAAGAGCAGGTTCGCATCCAGGCGGCGGTCGCCGCTACCCTGGCGCAACTCCCGACCCAGACACCCTACCCGACCCAGCAGATTTTCATTCAGCCTACGCCACTGTCATTGCACGGTCTGTTCTGCGAGTACGGGTTCTGCATCGGCCACCCGGCTGACCTGTACTTCGTGGATGCATCCATTTTACGCAATGCAGCCACCCCCAGCACCAGCGCCTACGGCATTCTGTTTGCCTTTAATCCCGGCTTGTTCATGCAGCTGACCTGGACGATTTCAGGTCCATCCTACGATTACAGCGCATCGCAGCGTATCATTCTTGAAGAAACCGATCAGTTAACCGGCGGCATGGATGTCATGCTGTATAAAGATTTAAACGTTTATTACCAACCGATTGGCCCAACTGCTTCAGATCTGCTGCCTTACGGCGCAGTGGCAGTCTGGCAGTGCGGCGGCAGGGATTTTTCATGGAAAGTCTACACGCCGCAAGATAACATGGCCGAAGGGTTGATGCAGCAATCGCTGGACCGGTTCCGCTGCGAGTAAAAAATGAGCGATCCGATTGACGAAATTATCCGCCGCGCAATGGCGAACGGTGAGTTCGACAACCTGCCCAACCAGGGCAAGAAACTCAACCTGGACGAATACTTTGAAATGCCGGAAGATGTCCGCGCCGGCTATACGATACTCAAGAATGCCAATTTTATCCCCACTGAAGTAGAGCTGTTAAAAGAGATTGCAGCCCTTGAAGAAAACCTGCTGACCACACAAGCCGGTCAGCAGGAAAAGATTCGCAAGGAAATTCAGGAGAAGCGGCTGAAATACAATCTCTTGCTCGAAAGCGGCAAAAAGCGCCGAAGGTAGGATCCCTTTCTTACTCCGGAGCGTGATCCATGTGCATCGGAAGGGCATGCTCGCCTTCTGAAAAATCTGACAACAAGAGAAGCGCAGAGGTAACAACATTTCCGGGATTGCGCCATCGATGATTTAGATTCGCGGCAAACAGCAGGCTGTCGCCTTCTTCAAGCAAAAACATCTTCCCTTCAACCATATATTCTAATTGCCCCCGCAGGCAAAAAACAAACTCATGGCCGGTATGGATAACATTATTCGGCCCGCTTGACGCGCCAGTTTCCAGGGTCAACATAAAAGGCATAACATGACCAATGAAATTCTCGCCGCCCAGCCCTTCCCATAAACCACGCATAAAGGGTAAGCGGGTGCGCTCGTCAGCCTTCAAGAAAACCACTTTTTCGCGGGTCAGTGCCGGGGCGAAAAAGTCCGTCACGGGCACTTCAAGCGCATCTGCCAGGCGATAAAGCGTACTGACCGAGGGGGAAGTTTTGCCGCGCTCGATCATGCTCAAGGCATTGGCAGAAAGACCGCTCATCGTTGCCAGGGTGCGCATCGAAACGCCGCACGTTTCGCGCAATTGACGCAAACGGTTGCCCACATCCACAGAAATTGCTTGCCTGCTCGTCAAGTTCATAAAATACTCCATTGAAAATTCCGGATATTCCCGGTTTATTTGTGTCTTTATGCTATCACAATTTCGACATATTTGACCATATTTCGCATGTGACAAATTACTATGTGACAACCTGCCAATGTATATGTGACAATTCTCACTATATTTTAATCTATCAGCGGGGTATCATGCAAATATCAGCATATGTGATTATTCGAATATATAAATGTTTCAACCGGAGCGAGAATATTATGATTTCTCAAACACTTGCCCAAGAAGTATCCCAACTCGAAGCCGATCTGTGCTTCGCATTGGCCGATCCGACCCGGATTTTAATGTTATATGCGCTCGATGAACATCCACGCAATGTGACAGAGTTGACCCAGGAACTGAACATTACCCAACCAACCGCCTCGCGCCACCTGAAGATCCTGCGCGACCGCGGACTGGTTCAGCCAAACCGGCAGGGTGTGGTGATCCAGTACGAACTCAACGATCGCCGCCTGATCCAGGCCCTCGATCTGCTGAGAAGCGTGCTGCGCGACCGCCTTGCATATCGCGCCAACCTGATGGAAGAAATTAACGAAACCGAATAATTTATTCAACGAGGAAAATGGCATGAAAAATTTCAAAGCCTACTGGATTTTTGGGCTGTTGGGCATCCTGCTGGTGATTGCTGTGCCAGTCATGCTCTTCACCCAGACCGCATCCGCCAGCACCGCGCAAGATCCCTGGAACGGTGTGCCCAAACACGCCACCCACGTTTCGCATGCAGATATCATCACCGGGCCTTTCGAGACCCCGCAAGATGTGACCCGCACCTGCCTGTCCTGTCACCCGGACGCGGCCGAGGATATCATGATGACCTCCCATTGGACCTGGGAAAGCCAGGAATTTGATGTGCCCTGGCGCGATGAACCGATCACGATCGGCAAAGCCAACCAGATCAACAACTTCTGCATCAGCGCCCAGACCAACCAGAAATCTTGCATGTCCTGCCATATCGGCTACGGCTGGCAGGAAACAGATGACTTCAGCCAGGCATTCGACTTCAACAATGCCGAAAACGTGGACTGTCTGGTCTGCCATGCCCAATCTGGCTACACCAAAGGTTCCTATGGCAACCCGGCCGACTTTGTAGATCTGGCTTCTGCCGCCAAATCTGTGGCAGCGCCCACCCGCAAAAACTGCGGAACCTGCCACTTCAACGGCGGCGGTGGCAACAATGTCAAACACGGCGACCTTTCTGGGCAGTTGTACTTCCCCTCGCCCGAAATGGATGTGCATATGGGCGCCAATAACTTCCAGTGCATCGATTGCCACAAAACCACGGACCACGATATTACCGGCCGCCTGCTGGTGGACAATTACACCATTGAAGACCAGGAACAGGTTGCCTGCACCAATTGTCATGCCGATACCCCGCATGAAGACCAGCGCTTGAACGAACACACTGCCAGTGTTGCCTGCCAGACCTGCCACATCCCGTACATGGCCACCAAAGATCCCACCAAATTAAGCTGGGACTGGAGCACATCCGGCCAGGATCGCGAAGAAGACCACTTCACCTATCTGAAGATCAAGGGCGACTTCGAATACGAGAGCAACGTTCAGCCTGCTTACCTGTGGTTCAACGGCGACAACCAATATCGCTACCTGCTCGGCGACCCGATCAGCACGGACGGCCCCACCATGATCAACCTGCCGGCCGGCGATATCAACGATCCAAACGCCAAAATTTTCCCTTTCAAACTGCACAAAGCGGTCCAGCCCTACGATACCGGCTATAACTACCTGCTCGCGCCGGTCACCTCCGGGCCGGAAGGATACTGGACCACCTTCGACTGGAACAACGCCTTCGAGCTGGCCCAGGAACGCATGGGATTGCCCTACAGCGGCAACTACGACTTCACCGAAACCTGGATGTATTGGCCGACCACCCACCTTGTCCAACCCGCCGAATATGCCCTGCAATGCTCCGAATGCCACGGCGAAAGCGGACGCCTGGACTGGGAAGCCCTTGGCTACCCCGGCGATCCGATGACCTGGGGCGGGCGCAAGTAAACAAGCGCTCGACACTCGAAAATCGAACCAGAGAAGAAAACACTATGAAAACTCTCTTCATGCAAAGAAAACGCGCCCTGCTCATCATCGCCCTCGGCCTATTGACCACCCTGCTGGCCTTCGGCATCGTTCTCGCGAACCGCCCGGCCGAGCCCGCCGCCCAGCCTTCGCCGCTGCACCCGTCCGTTGCGCTACGCGATGAAGACGGGCTTAATGTGCTCGAAAGCGGCAAGCCGGTTTCAACCATGCAAACCTGCGGCGAATGCCACGACGCAGATTTCATCGTCAGCCACAGCTTCCACGCCGACCTGGGCCTTTCAGATTACCAGCCCAGCGCCGATTCATGGAACGCCAGCACCGGAACCTTTGGCAAATGGGACCCGCTGACCTATCGTTATCTCTCGCAGACGGGCGACGAACGCCTCGATCTTTCGACCGCCGAATTTTTGATGGAATACGGCGAACGGGTTCCCGGCGGCGGACCGGCCACCACCTCCCGCAGCGGGGCCCCGCTGACCAGCCTTAAACCGGACGCGACCAACCCCGAAGCCAGCTTGCTCGACCCGAAGACCGGCCAACCCGTTGGCTGGGACTGGAAAGAATCGGGCGTGATGGAGATGAACTGTTTCCTGTGTCATCTCAACGCCCCCGATACCGCGGCCCGCGCCGAGCAAATCCGCGCTGGCAAATTCGGCTGGGCCAATACCGCCACCTTGAATGGCACCGGCATCGTTCAGGCTGAAGGCGAAGGTTGGGCTTACAACCCCGAAGCCTTCAACGAGAACGGCGAACTGGCCGCCGAGACGATCAACCTGCAAGACCCGACCAATGCCAACTGCGCAGCCTGCCACGGAGTGGCCCACACAGACAACCTGACCCCGCTGACCTACACCGGCTGCTCGCTCGACGAGTACCAGACCGCCACCACCGGGCAGATCGTCACCCCGCAGAAAATCTCGGCCTCAGGCATGAATATCTCAGGCAAGAACGATCTGACCTATGCCTGGGACATCCACGCCGAGCGCGCCCTGAAATGCACAGATTGCCACTACGCGCTCAACAATCCGGCCCAGGCCCAGCGCCTGTCGCAAGACAACCCCGATCACCTGACCTACGATCCGCGCCGCCTGGAGATCAGCGACTATCTGCTGCGCCCCGATCACAATTTTGCGCGCGGAGAGAGCGCCCAATTCAACGTTGCGCCTGACCTGAAAGCGACCATGCGCCGCTGCGACTCGTGTCACGATGCCCAACAGGCCCACGCTGACTGGCTGCCTTATACCGAGCGTCACATGCAGGTTTTGGACTGCGAAACCTGCCACATTCCGCAGATGAATGCCCCGGCCATCCAAAGCGCCGACTGGACGGTCATCACCCCGGCTGGCGAGGCCATCAGCCAATGCCGCGGCGTGGAAGGCGACCCCGACAGCCTGTCGAGCCTGATCACCGGCTTTGCTCCGGTCCTGCTCCAGCGCGAAAACGTGGATGGACATGCTTCGCTGACAACTTATAACCTGATCACATCCTGGTACTGGGTCTACGAAGATGCCAATGGCAGCACCCGTCCGGTGCGCCTGGCCGACCTGCAAACGGCTTACCTGCAAAACGGGGCATACAGCTCCGAAACGGTGGCCGCTTTCGATGCGGATGGTAACGGAAAACTCTCAACTGCCGAGCTGCGCATCGATAACGAGGCCAAGCAAACCTTCGTAGCCGGTAAATTATCCGGCCTCGGGTTGAACAACCCGCGCATCGAGGGCCAGGTACAGCCCTACAGTATCAACCACAACGTTGTACGCGGTGAAGCAACCGTCAGCGACTGCGAAACCTGCCATAACGCCGAATCGCGCATCACGGCCCCGATGCAACTGGCGTCTTACTCGCCCGGCGGCGTACTGCCCGAATTCGTCAACGAGACCAACGTTTCATTTGATGGCGAACTGGTCACGGGTGCGGACGGCTCGCTCTCCTATCATCCGCTCAACGAAAAACGCGGAGTCTACGTTTTCGGCCATAACCGCGTCAATTGGATCGACTGGTTCGGCGCGCTGGCCTTCGCCGGCACCATCCTGGGTGTGGCCGGGCATGGCACAATCCGCTATGTCAACTGGCTCAAACGCTCGAAACACACCGCCCCGACCAAGCGCGTACACATGTACGAAGGCTATGAGCGCTTCTGGCACTGGCTGCAAACCGTGACGATCGTTCTGCTGTTGTTCACCGGCCTGATCATTCACCGCCCCGACATCTTTGGCATCTTCTCGTTCCGCTACATGGTCACGGTCCATAATGTCATGGCGGCCATCCTGGTGATCAACGCCCTGCTTTCGCTCTTCTGGCACCTGACCACCGGCGAAGTTAAACAATATATCCCCCGCCCGCGCGGATTTTTCGACGACGCGATCGTGCAAGTCAAGTTTTATATCGGCGGCATTTTCAAGGGCGAACCGCATCCCTTCGAGAAACGCCGGGACAAGAAGCTGAACCCGCTCCAACAGGCAACCTATTTCGGCCTGTTGACGGTCTTGCTGCCGTTGCAGATCATGACCGGCGCGCTGATGTGGGGCGTCCAAACCTTCCCGCAGATTTCGACCTGGTTCGGCGGCCTGCCGGTCTTGGCCCCCTTCCACAGCCTGGTGGCCTGGCTCTTCAGCGCTTTCATCATCGGCCATGTTTATCTGACCACCACCGGTGCAACCCCGGTCGAAGCCATGCGCGCCATGGTCACCGGCTGGGAAGAAGTTGAAGCGCACGCAAAAGACGAGGAGTAAGAATGACAATCGCAACCAAAACCCCTAAAAAATCTTTTGACTGGCAACCCATCAAAAACTTTCTATTTCATCGCCCCACAAAGAATTACGTCCACCCCTACCTGGGAGGTTTTCTGCTCGGCCTGGTGCTGTTCGGGGCCTTCTTCCTGACCGGTAACGGGCTGGGAGCCTCGGGCGGGCTCAACCGCCTGATTGTGGCCGTGCAGGATGTGTTCGCTCCGGCCCATGTTGACAACAACCCCTACCTGCTCAAAATGGCTGGCGGCGACAAAAACCCGCTTGACGATTGGATCATCCCGATGATCTTTGGCTCGGCCCTCGGCGGATTTTTCGGCGGCTGGCAAAACGGACGTCTGAAATTCGAAACCAACAAAGGTCCGCAAATCTCGAACCGTATGCGCTGGGCAATGGCTTTCCTGGGCGGCGCGATCATGGGCTACGGAGCGCGCATGGCGCGCGGCTGTACCAGCGGCCTGGCGCTTTCAGGCGGCGCGGTACTTTCGGTCGGCGCCTGGGCTTTTATGTTCTCAGTCTTCGGCGGGGCCTATATGCTGGCCTATTTCGTCCGCAAATTGTGGCTTTAGCAGGAGAACAACATGGAATATCCATTTCCTCTTCAAATTTTACAAACCGTCAGCGCCGCCAACCCGTGGACTTACGTTGTCTTTGGCGTGATCGGCTTCTTCTTCGGCTACGTGCTCGAAATCTCGGGCTTCGGCAATTCGAAAAAACTGGCCGCACAGTTCTACTTCCGTGAGCTGACCGTGCTCAAGGTTATGTTCGGGGCCATCGTGACCGCCATGGTGCTGCTTTTCACCATGATCGGCCTGGGCGTGGTCAACTTCAGCCTGGTCTGGGTCAACCCCACCTACCTGTGGAGCGGCATCGTCGGCGGCCTGATCATGGGCGTCGGCTTCATTGTCGGCGGATTTTGCCCCGGCACCTCGCTCGTCTCGGCTTTCACCGGAAAAATCGACGGGATCTTCTTCGTCCTGGGCGTGATGGCCGGCATCTTTGCCTTTGGCGAAACCGAATGGTTATACGACTACTGGTGGCAAACCTCCGGCTACCTGGGGCGCTTCACCATCATGGACTGGCTCAACCTGCCGAATGGCGTGGTTGTGACTATCATCGTCGCCATGGCACTCTTCATGTTCTGGGGCGGGGAACACCTGGAACGTATTTTCGGCAATCGCGACCTGAGCAAAGAACCCAAAGCGCGCGTCTATGGCGCGGTTGCGCTCTTCACCGTTGCCCTGGGCGTGATCGTGATCGGTACCCCCAGCGTTGAACAAAAATACAGCCGGACCTTCTTCACCCGCGAGATCGGCATCGAAGGCGCCAGCATCAAAATCAGCGCAGACGAATTGCTCAACAAACGCCTGGCGCAAGCCTCCCCGGCCGAGGTTTACAAGACCATGTTCGACAACGCATTGGTCACCGTCCTGCTCGATGTGCGCTCGGAAGGCGAATACAACCTGTATCACATCAACAACGCCCTCAATGTGCCGCTGGCGCAAGTCCCAACCGTTGTTCCGCAACTGCTGGCCAGGCATAGCCCAAATACGATCTATTTTGTGATGAGCAACGATGAAGAAGCTGCCACCCAGGCCTGGAAAATGCTGGTCGGCAGCGGCGTCGGCAATGTTTACATCCTTGAAGGCGGCGTCAACAACTGGATCGCATTCTTTGGCGTGGATGACCCCGAGATCAAACCAGTTTTGGCAGATTTCGCAGCCGATGAACTGCATTACCAGTTCCCGGCGGCACTCGGGTCACGCTACGCTTCCTGCTACCCCGACCCGCAAGAGTATGAAGAACTGGAATACGAACCTGTCATCAAACTCGAACTGAAACGCGACAAAAGCGGCGGCGGCTGCGGGTAAAAATCAAAACAAAAAAGGACACCAAGAGCACAAGGGAAAATTAAAACCTTCGTGCCCTTGGTGTCCTTCGTGTTTAAAAGCTTTTCTACAACGTGCCCTTCACCATACCGCCATCCACAGTCAGCATCACGCCGGTGATGTAACTGGCTGCCGGTGAAACCAGGAAAACCGCCGGTTTGGCAAACTCTTCAGGGCGCGCCATGCGTCCGAACGGCGACTCGGCCATCTGCTTGCGGATCTCTTCATCAACGGTCGTACCATTCTGCCCGGCACGAAAAGTCATCAACTCGGTCACACGCTCGGTCTCCGTCCAACCCGGCAAAATCGAGTTAAAGCGGATGCCATCCTTGCCCAGTTCCAGCGCCAGGGTCTTGGTCAAACCCACCGTAGCCGCGCGAATACTATTCGACAGCACCAGGTTCGGGATCGGCTGCTTGACCGAGTACGAAGTGATCGTCAGCACCGCAGCCGCCTGCGAGCGGCGCAAATGCGGCAGAGCCGCCCGGATCAAGCGTACATGGCTCATCAGTGAAAGATCGAGCGCCTTTTCCCAGGCCGCATCGTCGAAAGATTCGAACGCGCCCGAAGGCGGTCCCCCGGCATTGGTGATCAGAATGTCCAACCCACCCAGGCTTTCGACCGTCTCGGCGACTACTCGCTCGGCCGCGCCGGATTCGGTTATATCCGCAGCGACCGCAACGCCCCCCAGCCTGTCTGCCGCCACGCGAAGTTTATCAACGCTGCGACTGTTAAGCGCAACCCGCGCACCCTCGGCCGCCAGCGCCTGTGCCGTGGCAAACCCCAATCCGCGTGAAGCCCCGGTGACCAGGGCCCGCAAACCACTCAATCCCAAATCCATAGCGCCTCCAATAAAAAACGACTGACCGAACTGCGGTTATTCGAGTATCGTGATTTTTGTATCCCAGACATCTCCATCCGTCCAGTGCGCCTCAACCCAACGGCGGACCGTTTCGAGCGCTGCCTGCAAAAAAGCCGCATCGTTGCCGATCATGGCGCAGGCGATCAGGCTTTCGCTCCATTTGTCGTTCAAACCAACCTCAGCCACCGAAACGTTAAACTCGCGGTGCAAACGGCTGATAAGCGGCTTGATAAAACCTCGCTTCTCTTTGAGCGAAGCACAACCGGGTATATACAGGTGAAAAGTGAGGGTGGCGATCATATTTTACAAACATCGCCATAGCGATTGGGCTATGGCGATGAGCAGCAGAAAACAAATTCGGTTACAGGCTTTTTAATTTGGCGGTCAGTTCATCTTCCCGCGACTCAACCAGCACGCTGCCATCCGGAAAAACGATGGTCGGCACTGAACGATTGCCGCGGTTAAGTTCCTTTACAAAAGCCTCTGCCCGCACATCGAGATCGATGTCGATATCTTCGTAGCCGGTTTCCATCTGAGAAAAAACACGCCGCGCGCGGCGGCAATCGCCGCACCAGGAGGTTCCATACAAAATGATCTTGCTAGGGGTACGGGAATACAGGTCAGAACTCATACTTAAGAAGACTCCAATTTATCCGCCAGTTCAGGGTCGGTTGGCTCGACCATCAGCGTCCCATCTGGGAAAACAATGGTTGGGATTTTTACACGCCGGGTCAATTTTTCGATGAAGAGAAATGCCTCGTTATCCCTGCCGATATCCACGAGCACATAGGCAACTTTTCTGTCATCCAGCATTTTTTTTGTGCGCTTGCAATCGGGACACCAACTGGCGCTAAAAACTGTGATCTTCTCAGGAAATTTGCTATATTTTTCGCTCATACAAGCCTTCTCCCTCAGCCAAATTATACCCGAAATACATATCCGCCGGTATCCATGTTATCATTTTTTCAATACGGAGGATCTTATGACAAAGACAATTGCCCTGCTCACCCTGCTGCTGGCTTCCCTGGCTTGCAGCCTGCCTTTTGCCAATTCGACCCCAGATGCAGCCGAACCAACCCTGGATTTATCAACCTTGGTGGCCGAAAACCTGACCGCTGCGGCTGCCGAGGCTCCGACCGCCGCTCCCGTAGCCGCCGACACCCCGACCCCCGAGCCTGCCCCCACCAACCTGCACATCGTCTACGCCCGAAGCGGGAACCTGGTGCTGTGGCGTGAATCTGATGCGCCGCTTTCCCTGACCTCGAGCGGGCTGGATGAAGCCCCCATCATCAGCGATGACGGTCAGGTGATCGCCTTCCTGCGCAACGGAGAACTGCACTCCGTCCGCGCCGATGGCAGCGGTGAACGCCTGCTCATCAGCCAGGCCTACATGGACAGCTTCCGCGCGGCCGATGTGCTCTCGGTGCGCCTGCTCGAGTTTGATTTTGCCCCCGCTTCGCACGAGGTTTATTTCAGCCTGCTCGGCGAAACCGAAGCCTTCCCCATGCACCTGAACGATTTGCAGCGCGTCAACGCTGATTCTGGCGCGATCAACATCGTTCTACCCGCCGGTTCGGGCGGTGGCGACTGGACTTTTTCCCCGGACCGTCAGTGGCTGGCGTTGGCCCAATCCAACCAGATCCGGGTCATGCGCCCTGACGGCACTCAAGACCGGGTGATCTTTAAATTCAAAATGGTATCGACTTACAGCGAATGGTTCTACTTCCCGCAGGTAGTCTGGCGCAACGATTCAGTGGGTCTGTATACCGTCATCCCCGCTTCGGCAATTCTCGAAAACCCATCTGAGCCGACCCGTTATTTCTATATCCCGTTGACGGGCGAAGCGGCCAAACTGGCCGAATTCGCGGCCGCGCCGGTCTGGCAGAGCTTTCCGTTCATTTCACCAGACGGCATCAAGGTTGCCTATGTGCGCGAAAGCGGCGGGACGCAATCCCTGCACGTGATCGACGCCAGCACCGCCGACCGGGTTTACACCTCCGCCCCGGCCCTTGCCATCCGCGGTTGGAATCCCGACTCAGAGCGGGTCATTTACCATGCCGACGACCCGCTAATTGTCAATATCCTGGCCTTTGGGGCGGCGCCCGTCCGCATCAGCGAAAGCGGATCATTTTCTGGTCTGCAATGGGTTTCACCAGAAAAATATCTCTTCCTGAACGGGGAAGAGCTGCGCCTGCGGCTGCTCCCCGCAGCCAGCACGATCATCGAAAACGGCGTCAGCGGCTATGATTTTGCGTTGGTCCCGTAACAACCAAACCCTTGACTCTCCCTTTGCTGGAGGTTGTATAACATGCGTAAGAATTGGAGAACAGATAAATGATCCGGATTGGTGAGTTCTCACGCATCAGCAAGGTTTCGATCAAAACCTTGCGCTTCTACGATGAAGCCGGTTTGCTGCATCCCGCCCGGGTGGATAACTTTACCGGCTACCGTTACTACACCTTCAGCCAGCTGGCCAGCCTGCACCGCATCCTGGCGCTCAAAGAGATGGGCTTCCCGCTTGAGCAGATTGGCCGTTTGCTCGGCGACGACCTGTCGGCAGAACAACTGCGCGGCATGTTGAAAGCCCGTCGAAACGAGATACAGGCCCGGCTGGAGGATGAGCTGGAGCGGCTTGCGCGTGTCGAAGCCCGTCTCCGTCTACTCGAAAAGGAGAATCAAATGAGTCAAGTGGAAGTTGTCATCAAAACCGTTGAGCCGCTGACGATCGCATCCGTGCGGGACACCATCCCGACCTATAGCCAGCAAGGCGCGCTCTGGCGCGACCTGGAAGGTTATCTGGCCTTACAGCGCGTCCGCCCAAGTGGACCGTGTTTCACCATGTACCACGACGAAGAATACAAAGAACGCGATGTGGATGCCGAGGTCTGCGAACCGGTTGCGCCCGGCCTGGGCGAGTCGAAACGCGTCCGGGTGCGCATTCTGCCGGGGACGCAGATGGCCTCCGCCGTTCATCGCGGCCCGTACCAGACCCTGGGCGAAGCCATCGAAACGATCGTACAGTGGATCGAGAGCAATGGCTACCGCATCACCGGCCCGGAACGTGAGATCTATCTGGTGCCGGGTCGTAACGGCAGCCAGACCGACCCCGACACCGTTACGGAAGTTCAGTTCCCGGTCGAGAAGATTTAGCCCGCGCAAAAAACGCCATTCAATTGCAAGCCCTCATTCCCGCCAATGAGGGCTTTTTATTGTAAAATAGCTGCATGTCCAAACCACTTAAAATATTATTCCTCGCTTCTGAAGCCGACCCCTTCGTCAAAGTCGGCGGACTGGGCGATGTGGCCGGGTCTTTGCCTTATGCCTTGCGTGGCCTGCGCAGTGAAAACCTGGATGTGCGCCTGGTGCTCCCGTTTCACTCCACCATCCGCGCCGAAGGGCTGACGCTTACCCGCGAAACGGTCTTCACCCTGCGGCGCAACAACGTCGATGTGCCGGCCCAGGTTTTTCGGGCCGACATCAAGGGCTTGCCGGCTTATCTCATCTCCGGCGCACCCGTGACCGGGTCGCTCAAAGTTTACGATCCCAACCCCAACGCGGACGGTGAAAAATACACCTTCTTCTCGATGGCCGCCCTCGAAATGGTGCGCCGCCTCGATTGGCGCCCCGATATCGTCCACGCCAACGACTGGCACACCGCCCCGGCCATTTACCAGGTGCGCCGCCAGCAAGACGACCCGTTCTGGGCCGGGGTCAAGACCGTTTTTTCGGTCCACAACCTGGGCTACATGGGCGCGGAAGCCGAGAATGCTCTGCTGGCTTACGGCCTGCCGCCGGTTGCCGAGCCGTTTTACCCCGAATGGGCCTGCCGCCAGCCCCTGCCGCAAGCGCTGTGGGCGGCCGATGAGATCGTGGCTGTTTCACCATCGTATGCCCAGGAGATCCAGACCCCCGAATACGGCTACGGGCTTGAAACCTTCCTGCAAACCCGTCGCGCAACAGTCACCGGCATCGTCAACGGCATCGACTACAGCTTGTGGGATCCTTTCACGGACAATGATCTCGAAGCCAGATTTTCTGCCGACGATCTGAGCGGCAGGGCCGTCAACAAAGCTGCCATCCAGGCTCAATTCGGGCTGACCATGCATCCGCAAGCCCCGCTGCTGGCCATGGTAACGCGCATGGACTATCAAAAAGGCGTCGATATCGCCCTGGGGGCCTTGCGGCGCATCACCGACCTGCCCTGGACCGCCATCCTGCTCGGCACAGGCAACGCCGAACTCGAAGCCCAGGCACGCAGCCTCGAAGCGGATTTCCCGAACCGGATTGCCTCCGTCATCCGCTTTGACGCCAAGCTTTCGCGCCGCATCTACGGTTCCGCCGATATGCTGCTGATGCCCTCGCGCTACGAACCCTGCGGCCTGGCCCAGATGATCGGCATGCGCTATGGCGCAATCCCGGTCGCGCGCGCCACCGGCGGTCTGCGCGACACCATCGCCGATGGCCGGACCGGCTTCCTTTTTGCCGATTCTTCATCGAATGTGATGGCTGCCACCCTGCGCCGCGCGATCGAGACCTATGCTCACGCCGCAAAATGGCAGACCATGCAGCAGACCGCCATGTTCGAAGACTTCTCCTGGGAAAAATCCGCGTTCCAATACGCTGATATGTATCACCAACTCGTTAAATAGAGGCTTTTTTATGACTTTCACTCGCTCTTCAGGCATGCTGCTCCACCCCACCAGCTTCCCCGGCCCCTACGGCATCGGCGACCTGGGGCCTTTCGCCTATCGCTTCATCGATTATCTGGCCGAAACCGGCTCCAAGCTCTGGCAGGTGCTGCCGCTCGGCCCCACCAGCTACGGCGATTCGCCCTACCAGTGCTTTTCGGCCTTCGCCGGCAACCCCTACATGGTCAGCCCAGACTTCCTGATGCAGGAAGGCCTGCTGACCATCGAAGACCTGGCCGACATGCCACACTGGGAACCGAATCGGGTGGATTTTGGCCTGATCTACCAGTGGAAGCCCAAGCTGCTCGACAAGGCCTTTGCGCACTTCGAACAATCCGCATCGGACCAGCTTCGCAGTGAGTGGGCCGGGTTCCGTCAAAGCAACGCTGCCTGGCTGGATGATTACGCCCTGTTCATGGCGCTCAAGGATACAAACGGCGGCATGGCCTGGAACGAGTGGCCCGCTCCCCAGCGCGACCGTGACCCACAGACGCTGGCCGAAGCCCGCGAACGGCTGGCAGACGCCATCACCCGTCAGCAGTTCCGGCAGTTCCTGTTCTTCCGCCAGTGGAACGCCCTGCGCAAATATGCCAACAGTAAAGGTATCCAGGTTATCGGCGACATCCCGATCTTCGTCGCGATGGACTCGTCCGACGCCTGGGCCAACCCCGGGTTGTTCTACCTCGACGAAGCCGGTAAACCGACCGTCGTGGCAGGCGTCCCGCCTGATTATTTCTCGCCGACCGGCCAGTTGTGGGGCAATCCGCTTTACCGTTGGGATGTTCACAAAGCCAGCGGCTATGCCTGGTGGATCGAGCGCATCCGCGCCACTCTGACGAACGTTGATATCGTGCGCATCGACCACTTCCGCGGCTTTGCCGGCTACTGGGAAGTCGCGGGCGATGCCCCGACCGCCCAAACCGGACGCTGGGTCCCCGGCCCGGGCATAGACCTGTTCATCGCAATCCGCGATGCCTTGGGCGATCTGCCGATCATCGCCGAAGACCTGGGCGAGATCACGCCAGATGTGATCGAACTGCGCGACACGCTCGGCCTGCCGGGCATGAAGATCTTCCAGTTCGGTTTCTCCGGGCCGGAAAATCCCTTCCTGCCCCATCACTACACCAAAAACTGTGTTGTTTACACCGGCACGCACGACAACGACACCGCCCTGGGCTGGTACCGCACCTGCCCGCACAGCGAACGCGATTTCTATCACCGTTACCTGGGCCGCGATAACGCCAACGTGCCAGGCGACATGATCCGCGCCATCTGGTCTTCGGTGGCGGTCTTTGCGATTGCTCCCTTGCAGGATTTTCTCGGCCTGGGCACTGAAGCGCGCATGAACTTCCCCGGCAAGGTCGGCGGCTACTGGGCCTGGCGCATGGACGAAAGCCACCTGAGCGACTGGCTCAAGGGTAGAATGAAGGAACTGAACTGGCTGTACGAACGATAAACGATCAAATCCCCGCCACAATGGCGGGGATTTTTATTGGTTTTGCCCTCCCCCAAGTGGCGGAGGCAGACACTCCCCAACCGATGGATGCGTTGCAGGAAGTGATTGTCGTATGATGAATAGGATAACCAACCACCCAAAAGGAGAGTGACATGAGCATATTTACTGACATCTTCAACAAAATCATCGGCAAGATCAAAGGCCTGGTGCCCGGCGCAAATACCATATCCGATGTCAACCTGACCGTCGAACTTGACAAACTGGCAAAGGGCAAGAATCTTGAGTGGAAAACTTCCGTGATCGATTTCTTGAAACTGATTGGCGCGGACAGCAGCCGGGGAAACCGCGACGAACTGGCAAAAGAACTGGGCGTTGATGCCAGCCTGGAAAGTGGAAGCGCAGCGAAGAACGAAGCCCTGCGAAAGGCCCTCTTTAAGAAGATCGCTGAAAATGGCGGCAATATCCCCAAAGCGCTGATACAATAAAAGCGGTTGCCGCCAGAGCGTTCAGTTCAGAGAGATTTGAGCGAGCGCCCGATTTATAAATGACAAAAATCCCCGCCGCAAGGGCGGGGATTTTTGTTATCTTGCAAAGCAGTGCCAAACGACAGAAGATTTTTCAGCGCATTTTAGTTTGTTTTTACCCAAAGACCACTTGATGCTTCCTTAGCCACAATCCCAGCTATAAAGCACCCTTGAAAAATCTTTTTTCTGCAGATCCTGCTCCGTGATAAAGAAATTCCCCACACCGACATCGCCCCACAGTATTCCCGCTTCTTCATCGCTGTCCATTTGGAAAAGCAAAACATATTGTTGGTTTTTATATTTTTCGTCGTTCCTCGGGTCACTTTGTGTGAAGTATGGGTACCCGCCAATTCTATGGCCATAGGCTGGAAAAGTGGTTTCGTATTCTGAGTAAACTTTGTCAATGTCAGGTCCAGAATCAGCGCCTTGACCGATCACCAGGGATTCGAATTGATAATCATTCGCGGTTACCGGAGCATGTTTCAGGCTGAACTTAAGCGAGCAAGATTTTCCAAAAGGCAGCATGTCTGGTTCTGGCAAAAAACCAAAATCCGTTATCAACTTGCTTTCATCTTCAAAAACTTCCGGGAAATACAAAACCCTGAAGCCATCCTGTTTTCCCAAATCTTCCAAGATTGCTCCGTAGAGATCATCCCCGCCTGAAATATAAAATTGCAAAATCCCTGCTTTCGGGAATTTCTCGAGTTTTGGAGATTCTGCAAAATTGATCTGGGCCAGCAAAAACATCGGCTGCCCTTTGGCATCTTTGGGATATTCAAGATCTTTTGGAAAATACGGCAAACCGCCAAACTTACTCTGCCAGAGAAGCAGGTTTTCTTCCTGGCTCGCTTTTATCTCAATAAATGGTTTGATGCTGGCTTCAATATTTTTCTTAAAAGCGATCAATACTTCGGGCAAATCAATATCCAGTTTCATTTCAAATCCTCCGAGACAATATGGATACCGGGAACAGACCAGGAGGCTGGTTGCCCGCCGCTCCACCATTAAAACGTTCTCTATTACTATAGCAGAAATCTACGCTATAGAAAACTCCCCCAAATCGAAGCAACGTTTTGCCCTATAGTTCAATCGTGAAGTTCGTCCCTTTGCCCACTTCGCTCTGCACCTCGATCGTCCCACCGTGTGCGTGGATTAATTGGCGGGTGATCGCCAACCCAAGGCCGCTGTGGGTTCGTCCGCTGCGCGACTTGTCGCCGCGCCAGAAACGGTCGAAGATAAAGGGCAGATCCTCGGGAGCGATTCCCGCGCCCGAGTCCTGGATGACGATCCGCGCGCTTCGCTCGGGATTTTGGCTGGCTTCCGTTTGGATGGAGATTTTCCCGCCCGCGGGGGTGTGCCGCAGGGCATTCGAAACGAGATTAGACAACACCTGGTTGAGCCGGTCATAATCGGCGGTCAAAACCTGTTCCGGATCGCCAATGTCGGTTATCAGGTCAACCCCCTGGGCCGCGGCCTGGGGCGCAAAACTGGTCGTTAGGTCACTGATCAGGTCCGCGAGCAGGAAGCGGGTAGGATGAAGCGGCAGTTGGCCGGTTTCAGCGAGCGAGAGAATCTGCAGATCGTTCACCAGGCGGGCGAGCAATTTCGTCTCATCCAGCGTGTTGTTGATGTGTTCGGGCGTCGGTTCGTAGACACCATCCACAATGCCTTCGAGGTTACCCTGAATGATGTGCAGCGGCGTGCGCAGTTCGTGGGCAATATCCGCTGTCAGGTTGCGGCGCTGCTGTTCAGCGCGTTCCAGTTCACCAACCATTTTATTGAAGCGCCTGATCAAGTCGCTGAACATGTCTGATTTATTTTCCGGCACGCGGACGGCAAGATTGCCTTCTTCCACAGCGTTGATGGCGCGAAAAAGCTGTTCGAGCGGCCGGCCCAGGCGGGTATACAGCTGAAAAATAGTGAAGACAACCAGTATCAACAGGCCGATCGGCGCACCACAGACCAGCAACCAGATGTTTCGCGCGCCAGAGTATTCTGAAAAGACCCAATAGAGAAGCGCCGCGCCGCCCCCCACAAAGAGGAAGAGCGCGATGAGCAGAAAGAACACTAGCGGCACAAAGCGGTTTGTGCGGCTTTTACTGGGCGGGGTGGTGGACATGGCGCTGAAGCCTATGCTTCCTTTTCAATAAAGCGATAACCGATTCCGTAGACGGTCTCGATCATCGCTTCGCCTGAGGCGGCTTCAAGTTTCTTGCGCAGGTTCTTGATGTGCGAGTCCACACTGCGGTCCACGCTGGAGGCTGCGCCGTGCAAATCGTCCAGTAACTGTTCACGGGTGAAGATCTGGCCGGGACGGCTGGCGAGCAGATGTAACAGCTTAAATTCATTCGGCGTAAATTTGATCGGGGTGTTGTTGAACTTCACCAGGTACTTTTCGGCGTCAATTTCCAGTCCACCGGCGCGCAGGATGGCCGGCCCTTTAACGTCGCCATGGCTGCGGCGCAGGCGGGCCCGCACCCGCGCCACCAATGCGCGGACAGAGAAGGGCTTGGTGATATAGTCATCCGCACCGATCTCCAGGCCGGTCACCTGGTCGATCTCCTCGGAGAGCGCCGTCAGCATAATGATCGGCACATCGCTTTCGCGGCGCAGAATGCGGCATACTTCGCGCCCATCCAAAAGGGGCAGCATCAGGTCAAGGATGATCAGGTCCGGCTTTTCGCGCCTGGCGAGCGCCAGGGCGGCCTGCCCGTCTGCGGCAACCATAACGCGGAAACCGTTCTTCTCAAGGTAATCCCTGGCGAGGCGGGCAACCCTGGGTTCATCATCAACAACAAGGATAAGTTGGGACATGGGTAAAGTATACAGGAGAAGGTCAAAAATGAACTGCTTTAGGGCACACGGACAACGATCTTGCCCTGGGCATGGCCGGTGCCGAGATGGCGCATGGCCTCGCTGATCTGGGCCAGCGGATAGGCTTTTTCAACAACCGGCCGAACTTTCCCGCTCTCGAACCATTCGTTGAGCAGATAGAAATCCTCGCGGTTGAATTTGGCGATGAAGAAGGCTATTTTTTGACTCGCGCCCAGCGCCGCCAGGTGGATCGCGGCAATGTGACGCAGGGGGCCGATGACCGGGAACTTGGGCCCGCCGACGATAACAAAATTCGCAGTGGAAGTCAGCACTCGTTTATATTCGTACCAGGTGCGGCTGCCGGCAATGTCGAGCAGCAGATCGTAACGTTGGCCGCTGCGAGTGAAATCATCTTTGGTGTAATCGATGACACGGTCGGCGCCCAGTGAGCGGATCAGTTCCACGTTGCGCGGGCTGCAGACCGCGGTCACTTCGGCGCCCATTGCTTTGGCGATCTGTACGGCAAAGGTGCCCACGCCGCCAGATGCGCCGTTGATCAGCACTTTTTGTCCGGCCTGCAATTGACCATAATCGCGAAGGCCCTGCAAGGCGGTGATAGCCGCTATTGGGACGGCCGCGGCCTGTTCGAAGGTTAGATTGCCCGGCTTGGGGATGACGATGTTGCGGACACAGACGTATTCGGCGAAAGCCCCGCTTCGCGCGCCGTAGACTTCATCACCTGCTTTGAACTGGGTGACATCCTTGCCGACGGCTTCGACCAGCCCGGCGTAATCGGTGCCGAGGCGGGTTTCCTTCGGGCGTAACAGGCCCCCGCCCAGCCGGCCAATGAACAGGCCGCTCATCGCGTACCACTCGGCCGGGTTGACTGATGTGGCGCGGATCTTGACCAGCACCTCATCATCTTTTGGGGTGGGCTTTTCGATCTCCTCGATCGTCAGAACTTCAGGCGAACCATAGGTTTTATGGAAAACGGCTTTCATGGATACATTTCTCCTTGGGCAGTTGATACCCAAAGGATAACAATCCATTGTGGAGGAATTATGGAGGAAACGGTCAGGGTTTGTGGAAGTTGTTTTGGGTCATCAGACCCGATATTACGTACGCCATCGTAGCTTATTAGGCCAAACACCCTATAAATTACCTTCCAACGCCCTGACATAATTATCTTCCACGTTGCCATTCCTGCTTTCATTGAGCAGGCAGCTTAATTCGCCAAGGTGATACAGGCTGTGCCGCAGCAGAAATATAACAAGCGCCAATTTCGTCTTTCCGGCCCAGGGGAAACCGTCATTGGCCGACATAAAATCAAGTTCGCTCAGCCAGGTTTCTGTTCTTCGTGAATATTCATCGATGCCATGCAAAATATCGTTTCGCGAGGGAAGCTCATCTTCCGCGGCTGTTTGGCCGTTCATCTCGAAAGATTTCCCTGATCTGAATTTCATATCGGACAAATCTCCAAGGTAGTATTTGGTTGACTTCAAAATATGGAAAGACAGCCTTGCCGGGGTTGTGGCATCCCGCCCGGTGTGCAACCAGGCTTCATCATCAAAATCATTAACCAGTCGGGTAAATACCCGCCAGGTGTGCGCATATTGGCTGATAAATTCATTTTGCATCGGTCAGCTCTTTCAATCGCAGTTCGGAAGTTCTCACGCGCCCGATCTGTACAATATCAACAATCATTCGTGCGTATAAAAAAGTCTCTCAGTGCCCGCAAGCGTTTACGGGTTTCCCATGTAAATATCCTCTTCAATACAGGGTCAAGGATGAATTGAAGGGCGGGTGGATTGGTGGTAAATTGAAATTGGTAGATGATCCGCGACTGATGCTCCGAAATGTCTTCATGTTGAATGGAAGCTGCCCATGACATGAATAAAAAGGGAGTATTAACCATTTTAACTGCAGCCAGGGTTGGGCGGTCAAATGAAACATACACTGTTTTAAGGGTGAGACTGCCTAATGATCTGCGGCCCACGCAAACAGCGGTTACGCCCTTGCCTGCCGCGATAAAACCATCGTCAAGATAGGCTGCTTGCAGGAGAGTATCCCATTCCAGCCGACGTGTGTAATCATGCAGCAGATCAAAAACCACTTCGCTTGAGGCAGGAATGATCTCACTAACTTTGCCATGAGCCATTGAATTGTGTTTCCTGCTAACAAAAATACCCTGAAATCATCTCCGCAAGACGGGATGTTGTGTTGAAATTCCGGGTTGTGATTGCCACCTTCAGTTTGCTTTCGAAAAAATTATTATGGAAGCGTGAGTCGCTTTGTTTGGTGGCATACAGCGTATAGATCACATCGTCAACAATTTTCACTTCTTCAGGCGAAAAATCGATTGCCAAAAGTTCATCCAAAAGTTTTTGAGTCGGCTGTGCTGCAAGCAGAGAGAAATACAGCCGCGCGGGGTCGGCCAACGGGAAAGGGTTGGCCTGCAAAACACGCCGGTACTCTTCGGCGGTTCTGGCGATCACGGCAATCTCCGCGCCGATCTCGCGGGCGATCACATCATGCACAAGGTTTTCCAGGGTCAAGCGCTCCAGGTCTGAGCGGGCAATCACGTTGCCGCTCTGGATGTAGGTCTGCACATCAGCGAGGCCCGCTTCTGCCAGGATGGTCCGCAACTGGGCCATGGGCACCCTGTTCCGCCCGGTGGGCATGACGCCTCGCAGCAAAATAACATAAGGTTTCATACAAAGGCTATTTTTCGCTCTGGTCCGAGATGTTTACTGCCTGACGGCTGTGTGACTTTCTCTTCTTGCGAGCGCTGGCGGATGGTTTTCTACCAATGTTCATCAATAATACAGTGATCGGCGTAGATAAAAATGGGGCAAAGAACGAAAATATTGCGGGGATATCGTATGGGAATAAAAAGGAAAACACAAGCGGAAAACTGACTGCGAAACCGAAAGTCAGAATAAAACCGAGGACCGCCCAGGGCCAGGAGAGCTTCCCTTTGCCCTCAGCTAATTTCACCATAAAAAAGCTGACATAACCGCTGATGATCAGCATGTATAGAAACAAGCCAACAGGAATGGCCGCGATTAAAGCATCTGGCCCACCATTGCCCATTACGCCCACATAATAATAGGCGCCAACCAGCGCTGACAAAAATACAGCGACGATGAGTATCCCAATGACTGCATATTTTACGATTTGCTTCCAAGAAAGAGGTGTTGCCGTGTTTATCATAGAATATCCTTTTGTAACCTTTCGGTCAAATAATATTGATCCTGCCTGGCAAGGCCGCCAACGATAGCGGCTGTACGGTAGCGGGATGGGCAAAACTCGTCACATTATCGCACAATTCCCAGAAAGAACCACACCCTTAATTGAATCAAAAAGCACCCGGCCTGAAAGGCAAGGTGCTTTGAAAATTTCAGCCTGTGTCAGGACAGCGATCCTAGCTGTACAGGCCCCAGTCCATCGCGGAGGGGTCTTCCATCATCGCAAAATCCCAGACATCCATGCCCATCTCGACCGTCACGGGCATGTTCAAACCTTCCTGGCCTTTGGCGCGGGTCATTTCAACCATGGCCGGGCCGTAGGGGCAGAATGGTGTGGTCAGGATCATTTTCAGGCGGGCGGTGCCATTGTCTTCAATGTTAACATCGCGCACCAAACCCAGCGCAATAATATCCAGTCCAATTTCAGGGTCGACCACCTCACGCAGTTTGGCGCGCACGTTGTCGGCCAGTTCAGGGTGGGTATCCTGGATACCCCAGTGCAGAACGTTCAGATTATCTTCGCTCATTATATTTTTCCGTTTATAGTTAGATTTTGATAGGTTCGGCTTTGACAACATAAGTGCAGTGCGCTGCGCCGCTCAGAATACATTGGATCTTATTGGCGGGGACAGACAGCATGCGCGAGATCAGGGTCTGGTCCACCGCGCAAACTTCGGGGTGGGCCTGGCCAACTTGCAGGTACGGGCAGGTGATCTCGTGGATGTGGTACTCGTCGCCTTTTCTTTCCCATTCGACAACGAAGCCCTCCTCCGCCAGCAGAACCTTGACCATGTCGAGGCGTTCCTCAACGCCCAAGCCCCTGAGCTGCTCCTCATGTTGGTCCGCCAACCCGCTGGCAACCTCCCGGAAAAGCTCACCGACCACCGCGCCGGGCAGTTTTTCCTTCATCTGTGTCAACAGCCGGGTGGTCAAACGCAGGTAACGGGTCGGGAAGTGTTCCTTGCCATTCTCGGTCAGGAAATAGACCAGCCGGGGGCGTCCAACGCCGTGGCGCTCTTCGTCCGCCTCGACCATGGCCTCCATCTGCAAATTCGTCAGGTGGTGGCGCACCGAAATCGGATTGATCCCAACGGCATCAGCCAGATCATTGATCGTTGAGCGCGGTGAACGCAGCAGGGTTTCTAAAATTCTCTCTCGTGTACTTTTCATACCGTCTTTTCTTTTTACAACGCCGGGTGAATATCGCTAAAACTATCTCTTATACAAGAGTATAATGTCGCCAGGGCGGTTTGTCAATAATATAGATAATTATATTAAATATTATCATTTCGTGGGTTAGAGTTTTGTCTGAATATATTAGAAAAATATCATAAATATTGACAATTTACCCCCGATTTGCTATAATTTGCGCAATCAAAAAAACTAAAAAAACCTAAAGGGTGAAACCTTTAGGTTTTATGATGAAAGTTGTGAGGAGATAAAATGTCGGAATTGGTCATCAAAAACCTTCATGTCAGTATCGATGGCAAGGAAATTCTTAAAGGCCTCGACCTGACCATTAAACAGGGTGAAATTCACGCGATCATGGGCCCCAACGGCACAGGTAAATCTACCCTGGCGTATACCCTGATGGGACATCCCAGCTATGAAGTGACTGAAGGAGAAGTGTCGTTCGACGGCAAGAATGTTCTCGATCTCGAACCGGACGAACGCTCACGCCTCGGTATTTTTCTCGCGTTTCAATACCCGGTAGCCATCCCCGGCGTAACGGTGGCCAACTTCCTGCGTTCGGCAATTAACTCCCGCCGCCGCGCCGCCAACCCCGAAGACAAGGGTATCCCGATCCCCGAGTTCCGCAAAATGCTCAAAGAAAAGATGGGCGTTTTGAAAATGGATCAGTCCTTTGCCGGGCGCTATCTCAACGAAGGTTTTTCGGGCGGCGAGAAGAAGCGCGCCGAGATCTTGCAAATGGCAACCCTGACCCCCAAGATCGCCATCCTCGATGAAACCGACTCTGGCCTCGATATCGATGCCCTGCGGATCGTCTCCGAAGGCGTCAACGCCCTGAGCGGCCCGGAATTGGGCGTCCTGGTCATCACCCACTACCAGCGTCTGTTGAACTACATCAAGCCGCATTTCGTCCACATTATGATGAACGGGCGGATCGTTGAATCGGGCGGCCCCGAACTGGCCTTGCACCTTGAAGAGCATGGCTACGATTGGGTGCGCGAAAAATATGATGAATCACCCGAAGAACAAAAAGTTGCCTAAGTTCCGCTTTATCGGTACAGGAGAAAAATCATGAGTGAAGATGCACAAATTCTGGAAGGATTGGGCGAATACCAATACGGCTTCCACGACCGCGACGATAACTATGTTTTCAAGTCGCAGCGTGGCCTGAGCCGTGAAGTTGTGGAAAATATTTCGCGTATGAAGGCCGAGCCGCAGTGGATGCTCGAGTTTCGCCTGAAAGCGCTTGAGCACTACCTGACCCGCCCCATGCCCAACTGGGGTCCGCACCTGGAAGCCCTTGATCTGGATAATATTTTCTACTACGTCAAACCCACCGAAAAAAGTGAAAAATCGTGGGACGATGTGCCCGACGATATCAAGAACACTTTCAACAAACTGGGCATCCCCGAAGCCGAGCAGAAATTCCTGGCAGGCGTCGGCGCGCAGTATGAATCCGAGATGGTTTACCACTCGATCCAGAAGCACCTTGAAGAACAAGGCGTTATTTTCCTGTCGATCGAGGATGGTTTGCGCCAGTACCCGGATCTGTTCCGCGAATACTTCGGCACGGTCATCCCGATCGAGGATAACAAATTTGCCGCACTCAACTCGGCGGTCTGGTCGGGAGGCTCGTTCGTCTACGTGCCCAAAGGCGTCAAAGTCGACCTACCCCTGCAGGCTTATTTCCGCTTGAACACCGCCAACGTCGGTCAGTTCGAACGCACTTTGATCATCGTCGATGAAGGCGCTTCGGTGCATTATGTCGAAGGCTGTACTGCCCCGCAGTACACCACTGACTCGTTCCACAGCGGCGTAATCGAGATCATCGTCAAAAAAGGCGCGCGTTCGCGCTACTCGACCATCCAAAACTGGAGCACCAACGTTTACAACCTGGTCACCCAGCGCGCCAAAGTCTTCGCCGATGCAACCCACGAATGGGTTGACGCCAACCTTGGCTCCAAAATTACGATGAAGTACCCGTCCTGCTACCTGATGGAACCCGGCGCCCACGGCGAAATGCTCTCGATGGCCTTTGCCGGCGCCGGTCAGACCCAGGATGCGGGCAGCAAGATGGTTCATTTTGCGCCCCGCACCACCAGCAAAGTCATGTCGAAATCGATCAGCAAGAACGGCGGACGGGCCTCCTATCGCGGACTGCTCAAGGTTCACAAGGGCGCCAAGGGCGCGAAATCGAGCGTGGTTTGCGATGCACTCCTGCTCGACCCCAAGAGCCGCTCCGACACCTATCCCTACATCGAGATCGATGAAGACGATGTCACCATCGGTCACGAAGCCTCGGTCTCGAAGGTTGGCGAAGAGCAATTGTTCTATCTGATGAGCCGCGGACTGAGCGAAGAAGAAGCCACCACCATGGTTGTCTCCGGTTTCATCGAGCCGCTGGTCAAAGAACTGCCGATGGAATATGCCGTCGAAATGAACCGCCTAATTCAGTTGCAAATGGAAGGGTCGATCGGCTAATCCGCTTTCCAGTATCTGCTTTCCAAATCTTAATGAGCAAATACTGCGGAAAACCCTTTCGACAATCATCACTCATGGAAGAAAAACCAAAAATCGTCATCTCCTCCCACTCCCGCCGGCCGGATGCCTCAGCCAAGGAATTTGCCTTCGGCCAGGCCGACCTGCCTGGTGGAGCGTTAACCGAATACCGCAGCCGCGCTTTTACGGCATTTTCTCGCACGAAAATGCCAACCACCAGCGAAGAAGCCTGGCGGCGCACCGATCTGCGCAACTTCCCGGCGGATTCGTTCGCCCTGCCGGCGGAGGGTGCCTACCAGGATCTGCCCGCCGTCCCCGAAGATTTACTCAAACCGCTCACCAGTAACCTGCACGGCGGACAGATCGTGCTGCTGCCCGGCGGTGCAACCGTCGACCTGGATGAAAAGCTGGCCAAAAAGGGCATCGTCTTTACCGACCTGAAGACCGCCGAACGCGAACACCCCAAACTGCTCGAACGCATGATCGCCAAAACGGTTAATCCCGAAGAAGGCAAGTTCGCCGCCCTGGCGGGTGGTTTTTCACAGAACGGCGTGGTACTATACGTGCCCAAGGGACTCCAGGTTGAAGAACCCTTCCACTCGGTCCTGTGGGGGCCGGGAGCCAACCTGGCGCATCTCTCGCACATTCTTGTTCTGATCGACGAGGGCGCATCCGCCACCTTCGTTCACGAATCGGCATCCCCGACCGAAACCGGCACAAACTCGATGCATGCAGGGCTGGTCGAGATCCAGGTTTTGCAGGGCGCAAACCTGCGCTTTGTCGAATTGCAATCCTGGGGCAAGCACGTCTGGAACTTCAGCCACGAACGCGTGCGCGTTGAGCGCGATGCCAACATTGACTGGATTTTCGGCGCGATCGGTTCACGCCTGACCAAAAACTTCACCGAACTTGACCTGGCAGGCAAGGGCGCAGTCGGCCGCATGTCTGGTTTCTATTTCACCGATGGCAACCAGCACCTCGACCACGACACCCAGCAAAATCACCTGGCGCCCAACACCACCAGCGACTTGCTCTTCAAGGGCGCGCTCAAAGGCAAGAGCCGCTCGGTCTGGCAGGGTATGATCTATGTCGCTCCAGGTGCCCAAAAAACGGATGGCTACCAGGCCAACCGCAACCTGGTGCTCGATGACCAGGCTCGCGCCGACAGCATCCCCGGGCTCGAGATCCTGGCTGACGATGTGCGCTGTACCCACGGTGCGACCGTTGGCAAATTGGAAGAAGAGCCGCTTTTCTACCTCGAATCACGCGGCATTCCGCGTCCGGATGCCGCCAGGTTGGTTGTCGAAGGTTTCTTCGACCCAATCATGCAGCGCATTCCCTTCGAAGGGGTCCGCGATCGCTTCCAGCAGGCCATTCTCGAAAAAATGGGCTAACCCGCTCCTGCGGCCGAAAACTGACATTTTGACCGACCCCCTTTCCAAAACCGGGAAGGGGGTAACGGCCTAAGCTTGTGCCGATAGCGCCCAATCTGGGCATGCGTGTCCGTAGTATGGGCATATTTCAATTTTTTTGTCTATAATAGAGGAAGAATGAAGCCAATGCAAAATATTCCGCCGAGAGGCCCAGCCCAGAGAAGTGCACGGGGAGGTACTATGTCTTTTATGCGTTCACCTGATTTACAGCACGCTTTTGAAGTTGGCGATGTGGTCGAAGCTTTTTGCGACCACGAAAAAGGCAGCGACCGCATCCGCGGCTGGCTGAAGGGGATTGTTGTGCAAGTTGATAACAAGATGGTAGCCGTTCAATTTCGCGGCAACGTTTTCCTGACCGACGGCTGGATGGTTCCGGACCGCATCCTGTGGTACCCGACCAATTCAGAACAAATCCGCCCGGCCACCAAGAAGGTCAAAGAATAAAATTATGGCTTTGGATATCCGGAAAATTCGGGATGATTTCCCAACCTTGACTCGGGAGATACACCCCGGCATTCCCCTCGTCTATCTGGATTCGACCGCGACCTCGCACAAACCCGAGGCCGTTCTTGCCGCCATGGACGGTTATTACCGCCGTTCGAACGCAAACATCCACCGCGGGGTGCACACCCTGGCCGAGGAAGCGACAGCGCTCTATGAACAGGCGCGCGAAAGCATTGCCGGTTTCATCAACGCCCCCGCCGCCCGTCAGGTGATCTATACCCGCAACACCACCGAATCGATCAACTTGGTGGCCTATAGCTGGGGGCGCACCAACCTGCAAAGCGGCGACCTGGTCATCGCCACCGAGATGGAGCATCACAGCAACCTGGTTCCCTGGCATATGCTGGCCGCCGAGCGCGGAATCCGGCTGGAGTTCATCCCCGTTACCGAAGATGGTCTGCTCGACCTGAACGAATACCGCAAACTGCTGACGCTTGGCCCCAAGCTGGTCGCCTTTACGCACATGTCCAACGTGCTGGGCACGATCAACCCGGCCAAAGAGATCATCCGCCTGGCGCATGAAGCCGGGGCCCTCACCCTGCTGGACGGGGCCCAATCCGTTCCACATTTTGCTGTAGATGTTCAGGATCTGGATGTCGATTTCCTGGCCTTCTCTGCCCACAAAATGGTCGGCCCAACCGGGATCGGTGCCCTGTACGGGAAAAAGTCCCTGCTCGATGGCATGCCACCCTTTATGGGCGGCGGCGACATGATCAAAACCGTCCACCTGCGCTCGTTCACAGCCAACACCATTCCGTACAAGTTCGAGGCGGGCACACCAGCCATCGCTGAGGCGGTTGGTTTTGGAGCAGCGATCGAGTACCTGACAGCCATTGGCATGGATGCCATCGCCGCGCATGAGCACGCCATAACAGAATACGCTCTCGAGCGTCTCGAAGAGATCCCCGGGCTGCGTGTCTTCGGCCCATCCGCTGACAAAAAAGGCGGGGTGGCGGCTTTCGTCCTGGATGGCATCCATCCCCACGATGTGGCCCAGATCCTCGATCGGGACGGGATTGCCGTGCGCGCCGGTCATCACTGCGCCCAACCCCTGCATGAGAAATTCAAAATTCCGGCCACCAGCCGCGCCAGTTTCTATCTCTACTCGACCACCGCTGAAGTCGATAAACTGGTCGAAGGCATTTATAAAGTTAAAAAATATTTTAGTTAGCGTGTCATCGCGAAGAAACACGGCGACTGACATCTGATACTGGACACATCATGGACGATCTCTACCGCGAAGTTATCATCGAGCACTATAAAAATCCCGGTTACCGGGGCAGGCTCGACCCGCACGACATTTTTTTTGAAGATAATAATCCGCTCTGCGGCGATCACATCGAAGTTACCCTGCAAGTTGGCGCAGATGGCGCGGTCAGCGATGCCCGTTTCGACGGGCATGGCTGCGCCATTTCGCAAGCCTCCGCCGACTTGCTGATCGAATCGATCATCGGCAAGCCGATTGAAGAAGTAAAGCAACTCAACAAGCAAGACGTTCTCGACCTTTTGGGCATCGAACTTGGGCCGGTACGCTTGAAATGTGCCCTGCTCTCGCTCAAAGTACTCAAAGCCGGCGTCTACGGCCTGGGCGAAGCTGGCGACGATTTGGTGGAGTAAAGCATGTTCAATTACGCAGCATACGATGACAAACAGGCCAATTTCTACGAAATTGCACCTGCCAGCGAACTGCCCAACGGCGAACGCCTGTTTATTGAGATGGACGGCAAATCGATCGTGATTTTCAACGTGGCCGGACAATTGTTTGCGATTGCCGACCTGTGCACTCACGATGACGGCCCGCTCGGCGATGGCGACCTGGAAGGCCACAACATTGTCTGCCCCCGGCACGGTGCAGAGTTTGACATTCGCACCGGTCAGGCTGTTCAGATGCCGGCCGTGATCGATATTCCATCCTACCCGGTCAAGGTTCTCGACGGCAACATCTGGTTGGGCTTGCCGAAAGAATAATTCTCCAAACGCATAAGATAAGAAAGAGGAAAGAAGCAATCTGTTCTTTCCTCTTTCTTGTTTCCTGTTCCCTGTATAAAATAACCCTGTGAAATCCGAACTCACGCCTCGCATCGAATTGATCAAAATGCTCACCCCGCGCCTCGAGCGGCTCTCGGTCGATTCGATCTGGGCGCGGCGCGCCAGCGGATTGCGCCGCTCGCTAGTCAAGGTGCTCGATGCGGATGAGGCCGGCCTGCCGCTCGAAGCAGCCCATCTCGACCAGCTCATCGAGCACACCTTCGAGATCCTGACCAAATCGGCCCGCGAAATTCCCGATCCGACCCATCAACTGCGGCGGGAGATCAAAGGAGAGTGAATCATGTCGAGAAATTACGAAGGCGCCAGCCCAACCCAATTCCAACGCCTGCCCGAATACACCCGAGACGAAGCCTGGATCCGCGCCTTTTTGCATCGCGCCGAAATCGGCCACATCGGGCACACGCGCGATGAACAGCCCTTTGTCACCCCAACCAATTTCTGGTTCGACGAAGGCAGTCACCAGATCATCATTCACTCCAATATCGCCGGTCGCCTGCGCGACAATCTCGAACATAACCCGCTGGTTTGCTTCGAAGTCAGCGAATTCGGCCGCTTCCTGCCAGCCAATACCGCCCTGGAATTCAGCACCCAGTACCGCTCGGTCATGGTGTATGGCAAGGTCACTTTACTGATCTCGAACGAAGCCAAACGCAGCGCCCTGTATGGATTGTTGACAAAATACTTCCCCAATCTTGAACCCGGCATCGAATACCGCCCGATCACCGACCAGGAGCTGGCCCGCACCACGGTCTATGCCCTGCAAATCGAATCGTGGAGCGGCAAAGAAAACTGGCAAGAAAAAGCCGAAGAATCCCCTGACTGGCCGCCCCTGCCAGACAACTTATCCACATAGTTCACATCCCAGAACAAGACAAAACCATTGAAACCAAACACAACAAACCCATCCGATCTAAAAATCGTTGCCCTGGCGGGCGGCGTTGGCGGCGCAAAACTGGCCGACGGGCTGGCGCAGATCATGCAGCCCGAAAACCTGACCGTCATCGTCAATACCGGCGATGACTTTACACACTGGGGGCTGAACATCTCCCCTGATCTCGACACCGTTTGCTACACGCTAGGAGGACTGGCCAATTCCGTCACCGGCTGGGGGCGGATGGATGAAAGCTGGAGCGTTTTCGAGCAAATGGAACGTCTCGGCGCCGAGGCCTGGTTCCGGCTGGGCGACAAAGACCTCGCCACCCACCTCGAACGGACTCGCCGTTTACGCGGCGAGGAGCCGCTCTCAGGCATCACCCGCGACTTTTGCCGGCGCTGGGGCATTCGCCATGCCGTTTTGCCGATGACGGACGACCCCGTTGCAACCATGGTCGATACCGTTGAAATGGGCGAACTGGCCTTTCAGGAATACTTCGTCCATCAGCGCTGCGAGCCGACCGTTAAGGGATTCCGGTTTGCGGGCATCGACTCTGCCCGGCCCGCTCCCGGCGTCATTGAAGCATTCGAAAAAGCCGATGCAGTCGTCATCTGCCCGAGCAACCCATGGGTCAGCGTTGATCCGATATTAAAGATTTTGGCCCCCCTCAATCCCCCCATTTTCGGGGAAAATGGGGGGAAGATTCTGGTCGCCGTCAGCCCGATCATCGGCGGTAAAACGGTTAAAGGCCCGGCCGCCAAGATGTTTGCAGAGCTGGGGATAGAACCCTCTGCTTTGGCGGTAGCCAGGCATTACGGGAGTCCGCTCCTGACGGGATTCGTGCTCGATACAATCGATGCCGATCTTTCGGAACCAGTTGCCGGGCTGGGAATTGTCCCCTTTTCCACAAACACAATTATGAATTTGTCAGACAACCGCCGCCAATTGGCCCAAGATGTGCTAAACTTTATACAGAGATTATTATGAGCATTTGGGCAATTGTGCCTGTCAAACCCCTGCGGCTGGGAAAATCGCGCCTTTCTGGCGTCTTAAGCGACGATGAGCGCACGGTCTTGAATCGCATGTTTTTGGAAAACGCACTCGATATTTTGCGGGCCACGACAAGAATTGGCCAAACCCTGGTGGTCAGCCGTGACCCGGCGGCGCTGGCAATTGCGCGTGAATTTGGGGCGCGCACCGTGCTTGAAGACGGTACCCCCAACCTGAACAATGCCCTGCAGCGCGCCACCATGCTGGCGCGGACGTTTGAGGTCAACGGCATCCTGATCTTGCCGGCAGATCTGCCTCTTTTGAGTCAGGCCGATCTGGAAAGTTTCATTGCCGCAACGGGAGGGTCACCCAGCATCACAATTGCGCCCGACCGTCACAAAGACGGCACAAATGCTCTGCTGGTTTCACCACCCGGTTTGCTGACCTATGCTTATGGGCCCAATTCTTTTAACAAACATTGCGAAATGGCCCGCAGCAAAGGCGCTCAAGTCAATGTTGTTTTGAACCCCAATCTTGCGCTCGACCTGGATACGCCCGAGGATCTGGATCTATTCAATTCGGTCAAGGCCGATGCCTGACCTGGCCTGGCCTGCTTTCAAACCAATCAAGCAACCCTGGAGGAACCCATGACCCAAAGAATGGCTTTATATTTGCAAGATTCCCATGACCTGCGTGATGGGCTGGATTATGTCCGTTACGCCGAGTCGAAGGGTTTCGAGGCAGTCTGGCAAGCCGAAAGCCGCCTGGTGCGTGATGCGATTGTGCCAATGGCGGCCTACGCAGCCGTAACCGATAAGATCAAAGTCGGTTCGGGCGTGATCAACAACTGGACGCGCAATATCGGCCTGCTGGCAGCCACCTTTCTGACTCTGGATGATCTGGCTCCCGGCAGAATCATTTGCGGGCTTGGCGCATGGTGGGACCCGCTAGCCAAGAACGTTGGCATCGATCGCAAGAAACCACTGACCGCCATGAAAGAAACCGTTGAAATCATGCGCCGCCTGCTCAACATGGAACGAGTCACTTTCCACGGTGAATTTATCCATGTCGATGGCATCGAGTTGGACGTGGTGCACGGCCGCCGCGAACCGCGCGATGTGCCGATCATGATCGGGGCAACCGGCGACAAGATGATGGAAATGACCGGTGAAATTGCGGATGGGGCCGTACTGAATTACTGCGTGGCCCCGGAATATAATGACCGCGCCCTGGAATTGCTCGAAATCGGTGCGAAAAAAGCGGGCCGCAGCCTGGCCGATATCGATCGGCCACAGTTGATCGTCTGTTCGGTTGATGAAGATCACGACAAAGCCATCGACACCACCAAGATGCTGTTATGCCAGTACATGGCCCAGCAGCCGCACATCGCCAAAGCCAGCGGTGTCAGCGACGAAGTGGTGCATGAAATCCAGTCCACTCTTGGTTGGCCTGCGACAAAAGAGCAGATCAACAAGGCCAAGCATCATGTGCCCGATGAACTGGTTTACAAAATCACGGCATCCGGCACCCCCGAAGAAGCGCGGGGCAAAGTGCAGGAATATGTCAAACGCGGCTGCACCTGCCCGATCCTGTATCCGGTTGGCGGCAACTTCAAACTGCTGATCGATACTTTCGCCCAGGCCTAAATAATAAACAAAAATCGCCCTGTCTGATATGCGGACAGGGCGATTTTTCAAATGAAGCATGATTTCGATTTCAGGGTACCAGATCGTTAAGCATCTCAAGCAGGGTAGCAGATTGCTCTTTTGGCGCAAACCAGGTTGCGCATCGTGCGGTGGAAAGCTGCAAAAACGAACCTTCGACATTCCACGCCACGTTGCTGGAGAATTGCTGCGCGAGGCCTTTCTTGGTGGAGAAGCCGAAACCCTTTTCCATTCAACCCGTGATGACCTGGGTTGGCGCCTGCGCGGGCTGGCCTGCTTAAACTGTAAAAAGTTTGAACCGCTCGAACTGCGCCACTCGCATTAAAAACCCCAAAATAAAGACAAATCACAAACGCTTGATCGTTGCCAATGCCTGTCGAACGTGGCTCTGATCGTGCTCAAGCATGAAACTCGCCAGTTCGTGGAGTGTGGTCGGGCCAAAAATCGTGTGGCGCACTTTGCGATCCCATTGTTCAGGCCTCAGTGTTTTGAGCAGGGATATTAATTGCAGGCGCGCGGCGGCGTAATCCTGAAAGGCTTGCAAACCATCCTGGTGGATGTAATCACGCTGTTCGGCCCAGGGATCGGTATCCTGACCGGCGATGAAGGCGTTCTCATCTTTGAGCGCGGCCTGAAAACGCGGCAGATTGACCTCGCGCTCGACATCGCGCAGGTGACACAGAATCTCCGTCAGCGCCCATTCGCCAGGGGCCGGGCGAACCGTCCACTGCGCGGCAGGGGTTCTGAGCGTCAGGCTGTGCAAAACCGCCAGGCTGGCAGGCAGGGCCACCAGCAACGCTTCCGGGTTGGCGAAGTTGGGCACCAGGGTCGAGCAATCAGCCTCTTCGATCCAGCGACGCAGATCTTCGAAAGTGCCCTGCGGAATGGAATCCGCTTCGGGGGTGACCTGCTCCGGAGTGCGCAGCCAGAAAACGGGCAATCCGGCCTTTTGGGCAGGGAAAATATCGCGCTCGAGGCTGTCACCGATCATCAATACCGGTTCGGCGTTCCAGCCCAGGTTCAAGAGAAACTCCGGGTAGTAGGATTTGGAAATCTTAGCGAAATGAAAAGTCTCAAAATCGGAAATCAGGCTGAAGGGAGTGTGCTCCGGGGCCATATCCGCCCAGCGCAAACGGTGCAGGATGGCCTTGCGCGGAAAAAGCGGATCGGTCGCCACCGAAACGTCGAACCCGCGTGAAAAAGCCCATTCGACAAAAGCCAGCGCATCGGCGCGCGGACTGGTCAGCGGCTGGAGTTCGGGAAAAATATTATCGTAAAAATTATCGATTTGGGCCGCCAGCGCCTCGCGAGTCGTCCCCAGTGGCGGGTAAAAAATATCGCTAAAAACCTGCTCAAGCGTTTTGAGCGGGTCGGCGCTCGAGTACATGGTGCGCGTCCCGCGCACCAGCTCGGTCAGCAAGCGCTCCTGCGGAAACTGCCCGGCCAGGGAACCGGTCAATTTCTGGAAATAAACCGGGATCAGCGATTCAATATTGGAGTTGAGCAGAGTGTCATCGAGGTCAAGCAGCAGGCGCAGGGTCATTTTTTCACTTCGAAGATGGGTGGGATGGGATGGCACTCGCCGCAGCCAATGTGCGGTTCAGCCACGGCGCGGTTGGTCTTCTGACAATAAGCGGTCACCTGCACCCGGCGTTGAAAGACAGCCGTTACCGGCCGGCCGACGCTGGCGCGCAAGGTCATGTTCTCACAGGCGTTCGCGCTGACAATTCCCGGCACGGGGCAGGTTTTGCACAGATCGGCAGTCCACTTTTGGCCAGGGGCACTTAACAGGCGGCATTCTTCAACGGTGCGCCCGCGAAAATAATCACCATAAAAATAACGACATTCTTTACCGGCAGGAGTTTTCATTGTTGTTTCCCATGTGTTTTTGCAAAAACCTGCTGAATTATACCCGCCGCAGTCACAAATTGCGTCTGTTGTTTTGGCAATGATAGATATGGCAGGTTCTTCGGCAAGAAAATTCCCCGACTTTCTCAGCCGGGGAATTTTCTTGCCATTGTCTGGTTGCGCACATTTTTCCGGCGCAGGCCAGGCGAATACTCTTAAGGCAGGCTGAACGCCCGCACCAGGAAAACAGCCATCTGCGCCCGTGTGACCGGGTTTTCAGGGCAGTAATTGCCCGCGCCACAGCCGCCAGTGATGCCTTCAGCAGCCAGTTGTTTGATCCAGGCGGCAGCCCAGTAGTTAACCGCTACATCGCCGAAGCCGGTTTCAGCGCCAACCACAGGCGGAGAATAGCTTGAACCATTTTGGGCCTTGAGAAGGAAAACCGCCATCTGGGCGCGCGTCACGGGGTTTTCAGGGCAGTAATTGCCTGCGCCGCAGCCGCCGGTGATGCCTTCAGCAGCCAGTTGTTTGATCCAGGCTGCAGCCCAGTGGGAGGCAGGCACATCCGCAAAGCCGGTACCATCCCCCACCAAGGGGGGAGTATAGGATTTCCCATGGATACCCTTGAGCAGGAAAACCGCCATTTGGGCGCGCGTCACAGGTTTTTCCGGACAGTAAGTCAACGGGGCGTTACCGCAGCCACCGGTGATGCCGGCAGCAAACAATCGCTCGACGAAAGAAAAAGCCCAATATGTCTCTGCTACATCTGCAAATGGAGAATTGAATTCATATGCTCCGATGTCGCAGCCCCCAGCCCGCGGGCGGGCCAGGCCGCGCTGGTCAGTTGCCGGGCAACCTGCACTAGCTCCCGCATCGATGGCAGGCGAACCAGCCAGCAGAGAGTGGATCAAAGTAAAACCGCCATTATCGGCCAGGGGGCCAAGCAGGGCGTCAGCGCCGGTGATATTGCCGTTCAGGCCATTCGCCAAGCCGCAGGCACTGGCGGCATCCTCGATCAAGTTGTGGCTCGATGACGGATTTAGCGCAGCGCCGAACCCGTTCAAACAATCACCGCCATTTGTACTGTTTGCAATAACCACATTTGTCAGCGTTGGAGAACTGTTTTCGAAATTATACATACCTCCACCTTCATCGGCGGAGTTCGCGCTGAATGTCACATTTGCAAGGACAGGGCTGCTTTTTAATTGCTTCATTCCGCCACCGGCCTGAGTTGCGGTATTGGCATTGAAGGTCACGTTCGAAAGCATTGAATCACTATTCTCCGCGTTGTACATCCCGCCGCCATTAGAAGCAGAATTATTACTAAAAGTCACATTTGTTAGCGTTGGGCTGCTATTAAAGTTGCGCATCCCACCGCCATACTTAGCGATGTTATTCAGAAAGATAACGTCTGTCAGCACGGGGCTATACCCGGCATTGTTATCCATCCCGCCACCGCTCCAACTGGCGGTATTGGTATCGAAAATTACCTTCGTAAGGATGAGGGTGCAGTTTGTGCAAGACATTCCGCCGCCATTCATTGCAGAGTTATTCAAGAAGCTCACGTCAGTTAGGGTAAGGTTGCTGCTGCTGTAATTAGCCACTCCGCCACCGCTGCCGTTCTGGAAATTGGCGGAATTGGTTTTGAATGTCACGTTTGTCAACGTCGGGCTGCTGTTCCAGTTAAACATACCCCCGCCATCGTTAGAAGAATTCGCACTAAAGGTGACGTTCACCAGTGTCGAACCACCGTCCCAATTCGCCATGCCGCCGCCTCGGTTTGCAGAGTTGGCTGTAAATATCACATTTTTCAATGTCAGATCACCGTTCAAATTATATAAGCCGCCCCCACATTCCGAACCACAGGGCGAGCTCCACGAGCCATTCGCATTGCCACCAGTGACAATGAAACCATCCAACACGGCGGTCTCATCTGTAACACTGCCAACAACCACATGATAGGAGTTTTCTGCCCGAGTGGGTTCATAATAGGCAACATTATCGTTGTCGTTCCCGCTCAAATCCCCACTCAGGATGGTTTCGTTCGCATCGAAATCACGATGGTCACGGGCAGTTTCCGTCCCGTCAAAGCCGCCGTAAATGGCAACGCCATTCTTGAGAGTAAAAGAGACTGCCCGATCGGATGCGTGAGGAATATAGGTGCCCGCTGCAACCCAGATCTCATCCCCACCAACCGCTGTGGCAATTGCGGTTTGCAAGGAGCAGGCATTCTTCCAAGAATCGCACTGGCCGCTGGACATTCCGCCGCTTGGAACTGCGTAGCGCACGCCGCTATCGTGTTCAAACTCAAATGCGCCCATATCGCAGTTTGCATCACGCGCCACGCCCCGCTGATCAACAGCCGGGCAGACGGTCCCATCCCCTGCATCAATGGCCGGGGAACCAGGCAGCAAGGCATGGGTTTGGGCCAAGCCGCCGTTATCGGCCAGAGCGCCAAGCAGCGGGTCTGAGCCGATAATATTGCCATTAACCCCATCCATCAAACCACAGGCATTGAATTCATCCTGGATCAGGTTATGGCTGGATGCAACGTTCAGAGAGCTTTCTTCTTCAGGTCCATTCTCGGGGGCACAATCACCGCCGTCAAGGGTGTTCGCGATAATGACATTTTTAAGTGTTGGGCTGCTTGTATCGCTGTACAACCCGCCGCCAGAACTGCCAGTAATAGTCACGTTCGTTAGCGTTGGGTTGCTTTCGAAGTTGTACATGCCGCCACCTTGAGAGCCAGCAGAATTGGCGCTAAAGGTTACATTCAGCAGCGCCGGGCTGCTGTACGCATTGAACATTCCTCCACCCATAGAAGATGCAGCGTTATCACTGAAAGTTATGTTCGTTAGTGTTGGGTTGCCTTCACCGTTCCACATCCCACCGCCATCAAGCGAAGCAGAGTTTCCGCTAAAAATCACGTTCGTGAGCGTTGGGACGCTAAGATAGTTGAGCATTCCTCCGCCCTCGTAAGCGGAGTTGGCGATTATGTTTACATAGGTCAAAGTCGGATTGCTGTTGTTCACGTTAAATATACCGCCGCCTTGATTACCAGCGGAGTTGCTGCTAAAAGTTACGTTCGTCAATGCCGGGCTGCTGCTCCAGTTATAAATCCCGCCACCGTCATAGGCGGTGGAGTTTGCGCTAAAGACCACGTTTCTCAGTGTCGGGCTGCCACTGAAGTTATACATTCCACCACCGCACCCCAGGTTGCAAGGAACATCATATTCGTCATTGGCATTGCCTCCAGTCACAGTGAACCCGTCCAAAACAGCAGTGTTATCGGTGCCGCTGCCCACCACCACGTGAAGGGAGTTTTCTGCGCGGGTGGGTTCATCATGCGCGACATTATCAGCATCATCCCCAACCAAATCGCCGCTCAGGATGGTTTTGTTAGCATCCAAATCACGCTGATCGCGCGTAGTTTCCGTCCCGGCAAAGCCGCCATAAATGGCGACGCCATTTTTTAGCTCGAAAGATACGGCGCGGTCTGATGCATGAGGGATATAGGTGCCCGCCGCGACCCAGATCTCATCTCCACTGACAGCATTGCCCAGGGCGGTTTGCAGGTTACAGGCGCTGGCCCAACTGGAACAATTGCCAGTTCCGTCAGGGGTAACATAAAGCGGTCCAGCCGCCCGGGCGGGGATTGCCCCCAAGGCGCTAACAAACAGAGCCAGCATAATTAGAACGAGCATTGATGAGTTTTTGAACGACGGTTTCATGTGAAATTCCTCCATTGTATAGACGATAGCCCAAAATACACTGCATGGAATTCTACTGTTTTTAATACGGCAAACATAGTGACAAAGATCACCCGATTACTTAAAGCAAAGAGGGCAAGCCTGTTGCAGCTCGCCCTCTTTGCTTTATAACTGAAAATCTCGCAGTTACAAAATTAAACGCGTGTGACGTATTCACCGGTACGGGTATCGACGCGGATCGTATCGCCTTCTTTGACGAAATTGGGCACCTGGACAGAGATACCGGTTTCGAGCTTCACCTTTTTGGTAACGCCCGTGGCAGTATCGCCGCGCACGGCCATTTCGGCAGTGACAACCTTCAAATCGACCGAGGTCGGCAGTTCAATATCGAGCGGCTCGGTGCCGTAAAAGGTCAGCTTGCATTCCAGGCCTTCCTTCAGGTAACCAGCCACTTCCCCAACGATGTCGGTAGGGATGGCAGGCTGCTCGAAGGTAGTATTATCCATAAAATGGAAGTTATCGCCGTCGCTATACAGGAACTGAACATTGTGGAAGTCCAAACGTGCATCTTCGACGCGATCACCCGAGGTGAAGGTTTTTTCGATATTGGAGCCGGTTTTCAGGTTGCGCGCCTTGATACGAATGGTGGCATTGCCGCGACCCGGTTTGTGGTGACTGTATTCGAGCACCTTGAATAAGTGCCCGTCATATTCAAAAGTAACACCCTTGCGAAGATCATTTACATCAATCATGCTTATTACGTCCTTTGTGGTTTTCTTTTGGGAAATTTAACTTGTGAATTATAGCCGATCTGACAGGTTTCGAGAATGGGGAAACCGCGATTTTTTCCAGCAGTCGCGATTGTTGACAAAAACATCGGCGCGTTGTATCCTGATTCCATATTGCAGCAAGGAGGAAACATGAATAACGCTCTTTTATTGTTCTGGAGAAAAATTTCATCGTTTGTAGGCTGGGCGCTGCTGCCCCTGGCAGCAGGGATTTTGATTGCCGCCCTGATCCCACAACCGGTGATCGGACTGATCTATCTCAGCGACTCGATCAACCCTTACAGCGCCGAGAGCATGATCCGGCAGATCGAGTACGCCCGCAAACACCCCGAAGTGCGCGCAGTGGTGCTGGTCTTGTCCAGCCCCGGCGGCACCGTTGCCGATACCGAAAGCGTTTATCTGGAACTGCTCAAATTGCGCCAGACCAAGCCAGTCGTGGCCTCCGTCAACCAGATGGCCGCCAGCGGCGCTTACTACCTGGCCGTGGGTGCCGATTACATCATCACGCGGCCAACTTCCAGTGTTGGCAACGTCGGCGTGATCGGCTACCTGCCCTCTGCGCCGGGCATTTACGAGTCGGTCATCTCGACCGGGCCGTATAAATTGTTCGGCTATCCGCGCGATCACTACATCCGCCAGATCGAGATGGTCAAACAGGGTTTTGCGCTCGCGATCGAAGCCGGACGTGGAGAAAAGCTCACGGCAGACATGGAAACCGTCCTGACCGGCCAACTCTGGCTGGGCAGCGAAGCCGTGGGGATGGGGATCGTCGACCGGGTCGGCAACCAGTCGGACGCTGAGGACAAAGCCGCCGAACTGGCACGGGTGCGGAACTATACGACCCTCGACCTGTCGACCGTCTCCGGGTACGTTTATCCAACCTTCGAATTCTACGGGCAAGCCCCCGACGGTCAACAACTCCAGACCCCGGCTGAACCGGGCATCTACCTGCTCTTCATCCCGCCGCTGCCGGTCACAGAGCAATAGGAAAGGAGCCCGCCATGAGAACATCCAGCCGCATTATCAGCGCAATTGCACTTTTCATCCTGCCCATCCTGGTCCGCTATCTCTGGACAAATTCTTTCCCCTTCGTCTACCAGCCAGCAGTAACTACCCCCAACTTCGAACAGGCCACCATCCCTGAACCTCCGACCGCATCTGCGCCGATCAGCATTTCTGAAAGCCAGGAAGCCATCGGCCAGGTTGTCCTGATCGATTACGCCCACACCAACCAGTTTTTCGTCAATGAGATCGAGCCTTTTACCCGCGCCCTGACTTCACGCGGAGCGATCACCGAGATCCATACCGGCGAGGAAATGCTCGAGAAAAAACTCAGATACGCCAGCGCCTACGTGATCATGTCGCCGCTTAGCGTGTTTACTCCAGAAGAGATCCGCACAGTGGAAAGATTCGTCGCCAATGGCGGCCGTCTGCTGGTTTTCACCGACCCAACCCGCGGCATGGCCTTCTTCGATTACACCTTTCCTGATGTTGACAGCGCCAACCTGCTCCTGTCTTCGTCAGGGATCGCTTTTTCGAGCGACTATCTCTACAACCAGAGCGACAACGAAGGCAACTTCAGAAATGTCAAATTTTCACAATTTGGCGAACACCCCCTGACCGAAGAACTGGATATGGTTGTCCTGTACGGCACGCACTCGGTCCTGACCGGCAGCGGAACGGTGCTGCTCGAAGCCTCGCCCAAGACGCTTTCATCGCTAACCGATCAGAGCGGCGACCTGGCCGGGATGGTGATCAGCGCCAACGGCAACGTACTGGCTGCGGGCGATTTCACCTTTATGACAACACCCTTTTTCAGCGTGGCAGACAATGCTCAACTGGTCGAGCGCGTTGCCGAATTTGCCCTGGGCGGCGAGCGCAAAACCAGCCTGGCAAACTTTCCTTACCTGTTTACGGGAGATGTGACCCTGGTGGCGCTCGGAGAAACGCAACTGACATCCAATTTGCTGACCCAGGTTTCCTTCCTACAGCAATCGCTCAGGCAAAACAACGTCAGGTTGGTACTCGGCGATAAAAAAGGCGCGACTAACAATATCCTGATCGGGGTTTATGAGGAAAGCGAAGATATCTTCGCCATTCTGAAAAAATATAAAATCGAACTTGACGATTCGCGTGAATTTGTGACCGTTCCCGGCATCGGCGCTGTCGGGTTGGCAGGAACCGGGGTGATGTTCTTTGAAACCGGCGCAAATGGCAACACCCTGATCCTGCTGGCCGATTCCAGCGCAAATCTCGAATACATGCTTGCCAAATTCTACGAAGGTGAGCTTTACGGCTGTGTCATCCAAGGAAATAATGGGGTTTGCTCCCTTGCCTATGACGACGGCACGGGTACCTACGAAGACGAGTATTACGAAGATACGTATTATGAGGATCAAGCAACCCCTGAACCTGAGCAACAACCTGAATTCACCCCGACCCCATCAGGCTAAGATACCAGACAAACTGTAAATACAAAACGCGGAGAGTTTTCTCTCCGCGTTTTGTATTGCGCAACGGGATATCTTCCCCCGAATTGGATATTAATTATCGAGCGCGCCCTGGTTGACCCAGTCCGCCAAAAGCTGGATCTGCTCATCCGCCAGCTTGGGCGCGCGGCGCGGCATTTTCCCCGACATAACGAGCTTGATCAATTCGCTGGCCTCGGCATCGCTGGGGACAATGACTGCGCCATTTTGAGAGCCTTCCATTATGGAGGCATAGCTGCGCAGGTCGAGCCCTTCCTCGCGCCGCGCGCCGCCATGACACCGGGCGCAGGTTCGGTCAAAAATAGGCAGGATATCGTTCTTAAAGCTGACAGCCCCAGCAGCGGCAGCCGGCTCAGAGGCCGGAGCGGAGGTTTCCGTGGCGTCCGGCGCCTGGGCCGTGGCAGAATCTTCAGCGCCAGCAGTGGGTGAGGTTTGCGCAGGTTCTTCATCCGGTGAAACGGCAGCGGGTGCTGCGCTCCCGCAGGCGGCCAGCAAAAAGGTCAGGCCAAGCAGCAAGGTCAAGGCAAAGATGCGGGTTGAATTTGTCATCATGACTCCATTCTTTCATTTAGAACAGGCAAAACCCTGTCGCGCCAAATTATATATATTTTGTCTGATTTGCCATCAAAAAAGGCTCACCTTCTTATGAAAGTCTAATGCCAGGCTGTTGATTGACAAAAATGCGCGCATCCTGTACTCTTGACTTATGCTGACCGATTCGCAACGCTCGCTTGTTGATATGCCGTTCAATGCCAAAACCCTGCTAAGCGGCCCGGCGGGCTGTGGCAAAACCACCGCCGCCGTGGCGCGCATCCTGGCGCTGATCGAGGGCGGCGCGCCCGCCGATTCGATCCTGCTGCTGACGCCCCAGCGCGGACTGCAAAACCCCTACCTGGAGGCGATCGCCAGCCAGCCCTACGCCGGCGGAGAAATCACCCCGGCCACGATGGGCGGTTTGGCGCGGCGCATGGTCGACCTGTTCTGGCCGCTGGCCGCCCAGGCCGCCGGGTTTGCGCACCCCGACCAGCCGCCAGTCTTCCTGACTCTCGAGACAGCCCAATACTACATGGCTCACCTGGTGCGCCCAATGCTCGACCAGGGATTTTTCGAATCGGTGACGATCGACCGCAACCGCCTGTATTCGCAAATTCTGGATAATCTCAACAAGGCCGCCGTGGTCGGCTTTCGGGTGGATGAGATCGGCGAGCAGTTAACCAGCGCCTGGAGCGGCGACCCGGCCCAGCGCCGGGTGTATGCCGACGCGCAGGAGAGCGCCAGCCGCTTTCGCGCATACTGCCTGGAACACAACCTGCTCGATTTTTCGTTGCAGTTCGAGGTCTTTGCCAATATTCTGTGGAATGAGCCGGCCGCGCGCGATTTTCTCTCGCGCACCTATCGGCACCTGATCTACGACAATATCGAGGAGGAGGGGCCGCGCGCCCACGACCTGCTCGAAGAGTGGCTGCCGGAGTTCGATTCGGCCCTGCTGGTCAGCGACAGCCAGGGCGGATTCCGCCAATTCCTGGGTGCGGACCCGCTCTCGGCGACACGCTTCGAAAGCATGGTGGATGAGATCATCCGTTTCGAAGACAGCTTTGTGCAGGATGAAGCCGTGCTGGCGCTTGAGTCAGGCCTGCTTGCGGCGCTCGGGCATGAACCAAGCCTGGCCGCGCCCGTTACCACAGACGAAGAACCGCCCGAAGAACAGGCTTTCGATTTTGTCGTCTCGCGCTTCTACCCTGAACTGTTGAATAACATTACCCTGCAAATTCAGGGTTTGATCGAGGACGGCATCCCGCCGGCGGAAATTGCTGTGCTCTCGCCTTATCTTTCAGATTCGCTGCGTTTTGCGATGATGAACCGGCTCGAAACAGCAGGCATCCCGACCCGCTCGCACCGTCCCTCGCGATCGCTGCGTGACGAACCCGCCAGCCAGGTTTTGCTGACTCTGGCCTGCCTGGCCCACCCAGCCTGGGAGATCCACCCGACGCGCTTCGACCTGACCTACGCCCTGACCCTGGCGCTGGAAGCCGACCTGGTGCGCGCCCAGCTGCTGACCGAGATCACCTACCGCCAGCGCGATCTGCGCCTTTCGGGTTTCGACGAGATCAACCCTGAGATGCAGGAACGCATCACCTACAGCATGGGCGGCCGCTACACGCAGTTCAGGGAGTGGATTCTGGCCTATCGCGAGAGCGCTCCGTTACCGCTCGACCACTTTTTACGCAAACTGTTCGGCGAATTGCTCTCGCAGCCCGGTTTTGGCTTCCACCAAAATCTCGACCAGGTACGGGTGGCCGCCAGCCTGATCGAATCCGTTCGCAAATTTCGGCTGGCGCTGGATGCCCTGGGCGAAACCGACCCGCAACTGCTTGGCAAGGAATACATCGCCATGCAGCAGGATGGCGTGATCGCTGCTCAATACCTGCAACCGTATCAAATCGAGGCCGAAGCGGTGCTGGTCGCCCCGGCCACCACCTTCCTGCTGATGAACCGCCCGGTGACCGTCCAATTCTGGCTGGACGCCGGTTCTTCGGGCTGGAGCGAGCGCCTGTCGCAGCCGCTGACCCAACCGTACGTACTTTCGCGCGGCTGGCAGACCGGCCGCATTTGGACGGACGCGGACGAAGTCAGCGCTGAAAATGAAGCCCTGGCGCGCCTGGTCAGCGGATTGCTGCGGCGCTGCCGCAGAAAGATCTATCTCGGCCTGCCCGAGTTGGGCGAGACCGGCGTCGAACAGCGCGGCACCCTGCTCAGGGCCTTTCAGCGCGTTTTGCAAAACGCCAGCCCCGCCGAATGAACCCGATCTTTGCCTTTCTGCGCTTTTTCTTCCATCATCTGTATCACGGCCTGGCATGGATGTATGATCTGGTCGCCGCGACGGTCTCGCTCGGCCGCTGGCGCGACTGGGGACGAGCGACGATCCCTCACCTGCGCGGGACTCGCATCCTCGAACTCGGATTCGGCCCCGGCCATCTCCAACGCGCGCTGACCGAAACCGGATTCCAAACCTTCGGGTTGGACGAAAGCGAACAGATGTGCCGCCAGGCTGCAAACAATCTCCGTAAAAACAACATTTTTCCAGCCCTATCTCGTGGCTACGCGCAAACCCTGCCCTTTGCAGACGCAACCTTCGACAGCTTGGTGGCAACCTTCCCCAGCGAGTACATTTTCGCGCCACAGACCCTTTCCGAAGCGGAGCGGGTGCTGAAGGACGGAGGCCGGCTGATCGTGGCGCTCTCCGCCTGGCCCGGCGGCACCAACCTGGCAGAACGGTCGGCGGCGTGGCTTTTTCGGATTACCGGTCAGGGCGGGTCAATAACAGCAGAAGTTGAGACCCAGATCAAGGCTCGTTTTACGGCGGGCAGGCTCAAGACGGAGCTGGTCCGCGCGCAGGTGCGCCAGAGCACGGTTTACCTGATCGTGGCGGAAAAACTCGCAAGCCCGCATGCTTCCGGGTCAGTAGTTTAAGGTAGAATAGTTAATATGGAAGTACGAATTGCGGTCGCCAAAGTAAATAAATATGCCGTCTCCGAAAGCGGCGACACATTGGAAGTCGTCGAGCGCCCCGGCGGCGGGCTTTCGGTTGTGCTGGCCGATGGACAGTCATCTGGACGCGGGGCCAAAGCGGTCTCGATGATGGTTGTGCGCAAGGTGATCGCTTTGCTGGCCGAGGGGGTGCGCGATGGCGCGGCAGCCAGGGCGGCTTCAGATGCGCTCTTTGCCGAAAAAAGCGGCAAGGTTTCGAGCACGCTAAATATCGTCTCGGTCGATTTGCAGACCAAAACCCTAGTGCTGGCCCGCAACAATGAGTGCCCCATGTACCTGGCGCGCTCGGAGGAGATCGAACAACTCAGCGAGCCGAGCAAGTCGATTGGCACAACCCGCAATACCAAGCCGATCATCACCGAAATTCCGCTCGAAGCCGGTCTGACGGTGGTAGTTTACACCGACGGGCTTGTCCATGCCGGGTCGCGACGCGGCAGCCCGATGGATGTCGGCTTCACGCTGCGCGGCCTGCTCGAAGATAGCAACCCCAGTCCACAGGAAATTGCCGACGCCCTGTTATCCCAGGCAGTGCGCCTGGACGATGGCCGTCCGGCAGATGATATTAGCGTTGTGGTTTTGAGGGTAACCAGCAACAATGGCGACCCGGTGCGACGCATGAGTGTGCGCCTGCCGATCCGCGTATAGAGCCTATGACAGCATTCTGGCAAAAATGGCGGGCTTCGTGGCGCGATACCTTGTTGTTGTTGCGTGAATTCCGCAGCCCGTTGATGTTGTTCGCCCTGGCAATCTCGGGCAGTGGGTTTCTTTATTACCAGATCGCGGCCTGGGTTGGCGAACCCCTGAACAGCCTGGTCGAAGCGATTTACACGACCCTTTCGCTTTCCTTCCTGCAACCGTTGGGAGATTTTCCGTCCCACCCGGCCTTGCAGGTTTTCTTTTTTCTGATGCCAATCATCGGGATCGGCCTGCTGGCGACCGGGCTGGCAGATTTTGGCGTGATGCTCTTCAATCGTCGCGCGCGCAGCAAGGAGTGGGAAATGGCAGTTGCTTCCACCTTTTCTAATCACACCATCCTGATCGGGCTGGGGCACCTCGGCTATCGCGTCATCCAGAATCTGCACGAAATGGATGAACCGGTCGTGGTGATCGAGTTGAACCCCAGCGCCGATCTGACCGCCACCGTCCAGGCGATGAACATCCCGGTTCTGCAGGATGACGCCACCCGTCAACTGGCGCTCGAGGCAGCTGGCGTGCGCCGGGCGCGGACGATTTTGCTGTGCACCCAAAACGACTCAATGAACCTGCAGATCGCTGTCAAAGCCCGCAGCCTGAACCCGGTTATCCGCGTGGTGATTCGGATCTTCGATGATGATTTTGCGCAATCCCTGCAGGAACAGTTCGGCTTTTCGGCCCTGAGCGCCACCAGCATGGCCGCCCCGGCCTTTGCCGCTGCCGCCGCCGGGGCAGATGTCACCCGACCGATCACCATTGAAGGCGAAGCGCTCAGCCTGGGACGGCTGAAGGTTGGCAAGGTATCAAAACTAAACAACGCGAACGTGGCGCGCATCGAACAAAAATATGACGTCAGCGTGGTGATGCTTAAACGCGCCGGCGAACCGGATTTGCATCCGCTCGGCACGCGCATTTTGAATGAAGGCGACACGTTGGCCGTGCTGGGCAACCCGCAGAAGATAAGTGTCCTAGTTCATGACAATCAATAAAGAGCTTGTTGTCGGATTGGTTGGTGTTTGCGCTTCAGGAAAAACCACTCTGGGCGCAAAGCTTAGGGCGCGCGGTTACAAAATCAAACACATCGCGCAGGAACACTCGTTTGTCAAAGATATGTGGAAGAAAATAGGCAAGCCCGACCTGCTGATTTTTCTGGACGCCAGCTACGAAACATCCATGCAGCGTCGCCGCCTGGACTGGACCCCGGCCGATTACAACGAGCAGCAGCGCCGCCTGGAGCATGCCCGCGAGCATGCCGACCTGCACATCCAGACCGACCGATTGAGCGCTGAAGAAGTCGAAGCGCAAGTGCTTAAATTTCTAAAAAAGGTGGGGAATGAAACTGGATAAATTACACGCCGTAACCATCGGCCTTAATCGCAGATTCCCTGACGGGAACGAACCCTTTCAAATCATGACGCGCTTGCTTGAAGAATGCGGGGAATTGGCCAAGGATGTCAATCACTTTGAGGGAACCGGCATTAAACGGCAAAAATATGGGGAGCCGGATAAAAATCACCTGGCCAAAGAAGTGATGGATGTTTTGCGATCAGCGCTGCAAGTGGCAATTTATTATGGCGTTGAGCGTGAGTTAGAGTCTCATATTGAGAACAACTGCCAACGTTTGAAACAAGAAGGCCATTTGGGGAAAGAAGAGTAATCCGCTTTTCTAAAATCTGTTGAATGGGGGTATAATCGCCAATTGCGCCAGCCATTGGCTGGTATTTTTGTGGACGGAGTAGGAATAGCATGATTAGAAACCTTTGGCCCCGGCTGGTTCTCATTCTCATGATTGCCGCATTGGCAATCTGGGTTAGCGCCAGCGATACACTGAAATTACCAAACCCCTTCAATGGAACAACCCTGTTCGAGCGCGATGTCACCCCGCGCCTGGGCCTCGATCTGCAAGGCGGCCTGCAAGTATTGCTCGAGGCTGACCTGCCCGAAGATGCCGAGATCAGCGCCGAGGATATGGAAGTTGCCCGCAGCATTGTGGAGAATCGTACCAATGCCCTGGGCGTTTCCGAAAACCTGCTGCAGGTAGCCGGTGAACGCCGCATCGTCGGCGAGTTCCCTGGCGTGCAAGACGCTGAAGCCGTATTGGCCACCATCCAGCAGACAGGCTTGCTGGAATTTGTCGATACCGGCTCGACCCCGCTCGAAAAAGGCACGATCATCAAGACGGACCTGGCAGAAGGCAGCGAAACCGTCACAGCCGGAGTAACCGAAGGCGAAATCATCTACCATACGGTAATGACCGGCCGCGAAGTTCAAACTGTCGGCGTTTCCCAAGACCAACTGGGCAGCTACCAGATCGATTTCACCCTCAAGCCAGATGGAAGCACAGTTTTTGGCGATCATACTGCCGCAAATGTCGGCAAGTATCTGACAATCGTTCTGGACAAAGAAGTGATCTCCTCCCCGCGCATCGACTCGGCCATTTACGGCGGTCAGGGCATGATCTCCGGCCAATTCACTCCAGAAGAAGCCAATGCTTTCGCTGTGCAGTTGCGCTACGGCTCGCTGCCCATCCCGCTTAAAATCGTCGAAACCCGCATCATCGGCCCGACCCTCGGCGAAGATTCTTTGAACAAATCGCTGATCGCCGGCCTGGTGGGTATGACGATCGTGATGCTCTTCATGGGCATCTACTATCGCCTGCCCGGCCTGGTTGCGAATGTCTCGATCCTGTTCTACGCCCTGGTCGCTTTCGCCCTGTTCAAGTACATCCCGGTCACGTTGACCCTGGCCGGTATAGCAGGCTTCCTGCTTTCGACCGGCTCGGCACTGGATGCGAACATCCTGATCTTTGAGCGCATAAAAGAAGAACTGCGCAACGGGAAGACCATCCTGCAAGCGATCGACCTGGGCTGGATCCGCGCCCGCCCCTCCATTCTCGACTCGAACTTTGCGACCCTGATCACCTCCGGTATTTTATGGTGGTTCGGCTCGACCTTCGGCGCGACCATCGTCAAAGGCTTCTCTTTGACCCTGGCGCTGGGTGTGGCGATATCACTTTTCACTGCGATCTTCGTTACCCGCACCCTGCTGGCGCTGGTGATTAAATACTTCCAACCCAAAAACCTTGAAAAATGGTTTGGAATTTAGGAGACAGACAATGATTGACATTCTTGGAAAACGTTACTGGTTGTTCGCCCTGTCTCTGCTGGTGATCATCCCCGGCTTGCTGATCCTGGCTTTCGGCGGCATGCCGCTCTCGATCGACTTTACCGGCGGCTCCCTGCTCGAAATCCAGTTCAGCTCAACCTCCCCGGCTCCGGCTGAGATTCTGGCAGTGTACGAATCGCTCAATATCAGCGGCGCAACCGTTCAGACCACCGAAAACAACGCTGTGATCATCCGTTCGTCCTTCCTGGATGATGCCACCCGTGAAACGGTGCTCAACGGTTTGCAAGCCGCCTTTGGTGAGACCGAACTGCTGCGCTACGACTCGGTCGGCCCGGCCATCGGTCAGCAGGTCACCCAGCGCGCCGCGTTCGCCGTAGGCGTGGCTGCCCTGGCAGTCATCGTCTACATCGTTTTCACCTTCCGCGGTATCCAGCACGCTGAACGTTACGGCCTGATGGCCATCCTGGCGATGATCCACGATGTGGCAGTTGTCTTTTCGATGGCCGGGATTGGCTCGCTCCTGCTCGGCTGGGAAATGGACGCGCTCTTCCTGACCGCCCTGCTGACCGTGATCGGTTTCTCGGTGCAGGATAAGATCGTGGTCTTCGACCGCATCCGCGAAAACGCCACCATCCTGCGCCGCCTGCCTTACGAAACCCTGGTCAACCACTCGATCGTCCAGACCCTGCAGCGCTCGATCAACACCCAGTTGATGACCGTTGAATTCCTGCTGCTGGCCCTGGCCCTGTTCGGCGGCGTGACCCTGCAAGAATTTTCTGTCATTTTGCTGGTCGGCCTGTTGAGCGGTACATATTCCTCGATCTTCATCGCCGCACCGCTGTTGGTCGTCTGGGAAACCGGCGAATGGAAGACCTGGTTTGGTCGCAAACCAAGCATCGCTTAAGCAATTCTGAAGTTCAACATCAAAGCCTGTGCCCTTTCAAGCGGCACAGGCTTTTTTTATCAGGGCTGGTTTCGTCACCTTCCCCTCCCGCTCGGGTTATAGGGATAAACCCACTTACAGGTTAACCCATGGACATTTCCCAAACCATCCACCTGCTCGGCGACCTGCTCGGCAAAGTTATCAGCGAAATCGAATCCCCGGCCATTTTCGATGCCGAGGAGCAGATCCGGTCCCAGGCCAAAGCCCGTCGCAACGGGGACCTGCGCGCCGATTCCCGGCTGCGAGAAGCCGTCGCCGCCCTGAACAAGGAAGAAGTGCGCGCCGTCGCCGCCGCTTTCACCACCTACTTCGACCTGATCAACCTGGCCGAAGAAAATTCGCGCGTCAGCATCCTGCGCCAGCGCGAGCGCAAAAGCCACCCGCGCCCCGAACACGACTCGATCGGCGAAGCGATTGCCACCTTGAAAAACGCGGGCGTCACGCGCGAACAAATGGCCGAACTGCTCAAGGAACTATCCATCGAACTTGTTCTGACCGCCCACCCGACCGAGGCCCGCCGCCGGACGATTCTCTCAAAAATCCAGCGCATCACCACCGCGCTCGAACAACTCAGCCAGCCAGACCTGCTGCCGCGCGAAGAGCGCGAACTGCTCGATACGATCGCTGTCGAGATCACAACCTTGTGGCTGAGCGAACGCGCCCGCACCAGCAAACCCGCCGTGACCGACGAAGTGCGCACCGGACTGTATTTCATCGAAGCAGCCTTCTGGCAAACCCTGCCGCAGCTCTACGAAGACCTCGAGCGCGCCCTGGCCGAACACTATCCCGGTCTGCAAACCGAGCGCGCCTGGTTCCGCCTGGCCTCCTGGATCGGCGGCGACCGCGACGGCAATCCTAATGTCACCGCCGAAGTGACCGCCGAAACCCTGCGCCTGCATCGCGGACTGGCCGTTGAAAGCCACCGCCGCGAACTGAGCGACCTGGCCCGCCGCCTGAGCATCAGCGCCCGCCGCGCACCCCTGCCCGGCGAGTTGACCGCCTGGCTCAAAAGCCGCCACCCGCTGCCCGGCCACATCCAATACATTGAAGAGCGCTACAACAACGAACCCTACCGGCTGATCCTTTCGCTGCTGGCCAACGACCTGGCCGAAGCCTCGCAGGAAGACATGAAAACCAACCTCAAGCTCAGCCAGCCGCGCCCGGCCCGCGTTACGCTGGCTCAGCTCTCGCGCCCGCTCGAACTGATCACGCCCTCCCTTCCGCCCGCCCTGCAACACAGACACCTGCTGCGCCTGCGCCGGCAATTGAAGATCTTCGGCCTGCAGGCCGCGCGACTCGACATCCGCGAAGATTCGAGCCTGTTTAATGGCGCGTTGGGCGAGGTGTTACGCGCCCTGCAAATTTGTTCCGATTTCGAGCATTTGCCCGAACCCGAGCGGCTGGCGCTGCTGACCCGCATGCTTGTCTCGCCGTTACCCGGGCTTTCTCCACGCCCCGGCGTGACCGCCGATACCGAAAAAACCTGGTCACTCTTTCATTTGATCGCCCGCGCCCGCCAGACCTACGGCGACGACCTGCTCGGCCCGATCATCATCTCGATGACTCACTCTGCTGCAGACGTGCTGAGCGTGCTGCTGCTGGCGCGCTGGACGGGGTGCGACCTTGGCCTGCAGATCTGCCCGTTGTTTGAATCCGTCTCTGACCTGAAAGCCGCCCGCCAGATCCTGCACGATCTGTTCAGCCTGCCGCTCTACCAGCAGCACCTGAAAACCTGTCAGAACGAGCAAATGGTCATGATCGGTTACTCGGACAGCAACAAAGACGGCGGCTTTTTAATGGCCAATTGGGCGCTCTACCAGGCCCAGGAAGAGATCACCCAGATCGCCCGCGAACACAACGTCCACCTGACGATCTTCCACGGGCGCGGCGGAACGGTCGCGCGCGGCGGCGGCCCGGCCAATCGCGCCATCCGCGCCCAGCCGGCCGGCAGCATCAACGGACGCTTCCGCGTCACCGAGCAAGGGGAAGTCATCGCCGCACGCTACGCCAACCCGGCGCTGGCCCACCGTCACCTGGAACAAATCGTCCACGCGGTACTGCTGGCCTCGGCTCCGGGCGCAAAGAGCGAGATCGCCCCGGCCTGGCGCGAGTCGATGAGTCAAATGTCCGCAACCGCCCACAGCGCCTACCGTCAACTGGTCTACGAAACCCCCGGTTTTCTCGATTTCTGGCAGGCCGCCACCCCGCTCGATGAGATCAAACGCCTGCAGATCGGCTCACGGCCCTCGGCCCGCGCCAAGAGCGGAGCCGTGACCAGCATTCGCGCCATTCCGTGGGTGTTCTCGTGGATGCAAAGCCGCTACAACCTGCCCGGCTGGTACGGCCTGGGAGCCGGCCTGAGCGCCCACCCCGACCTGGGATTGCTGCGCGAAATGTACGCCGGCTGGCCTTTCTTCCATGCCCTGCTCAACAACACCGAAAATTCACTCGTCAAAGCCGATATGGACATTGCCGCCCTGTATGTTGAGCTTGTCCCCGACCAGGAGCTGGCCAAAAAACTATTTGGCGTCATCCGCGCCGAATACGAGCGCACCCGCGAGTTGGTGCTAAAGATCAGCGGCCATGCTGAGCTTTTGGACGAAGAACCCCTGACCCAGAACGCCGTGCGCCTGCGCAACCCCTACATCGACCCGCTCAACTACCTGCAAGTGGAGATGCTGCGCCGCCTGCGCGCCCTACCCGACCCCGAAGGCCCCGCCGCCGAGCCGCTGCACGAAGTGATCGTGCTGACCATCAACGGGATTGCCTCCGGTCTAAGAAATACAGGATGAAACAATCAGGGTGAGAACATCCGTGATCATCAAGTGTTGGCCCGCGCCCACAACAAAAAATACCGAGACACTTGCTTCGGTATTTTTTGTTTGACACTATTGGGGCTTCATCTTGTGCGTTGACGCGCAATGATGTCAATCCTACTCGTTATATGGATATTTTTGGGTCAACCAATAAGGGATAACGTATGAAGCCAACAAAACCGCACCAAGACTAACCATTTCAGCTACTACACGATTTAACCCTGATAACATCACTAAATCAGGGTTTGTATAAAAAACAAGCCCAAAAATTGCAAAACCAATTCCCATCAATTGACTTACAAGGCCTAAAGCAAACATCACCCCAACCGGATGTTTATTTGATTTCGGAGACGCGCAAATCAAATAGAAAAGTTTTGGCGGCCTAGGGTCTGTATGCAAAATACAAAATAGTGGTTAAATTGTCGCCATGACAAATCGAGGCGACTTGACCAATGAACAATGGGAGCGAATAACACCACT
>PHBU01000023.1 GCA_002840685.1 Chloroflexi bacterium HGW-Chloroflexi-6
GAGCAGTGGTGTTATTCGCTCCCATTGTTCATTGGTCAAGTCGCCTCGATTTGTCATGGCGACAATTTAACCACTATTTTGTATTTTGCATACAGACCCGTGACAGACCAGGTAAAGCACATCCACGGGCTGTGCTTGCAGGCTGGCGACGATGGCGTTGAGCGTGCCCTGGCACTGGCTGACCGCGATATCCTGCATTCCCTTGCGAGCCAGGGCATGCTCGGCATTTGAATCAATGGCGGCCAGTTTGTAACTGGCCAGGTCGGTTGGGTTAGCCACGACAGCCAGGGCTTTCAGGCTGCCCTTGGATTTCAAACGCACCGGTCTCCAGTCCATGCTGGCCAGGTAGCGCGAAAAAACGATATTCTGGTTGGTTGTAAGCGGGGTATTGTCCTGTGGATTGCGCAGCAATTCCCAGCGCAGGGCATGCAGTTCGGGTGCGCTGGCGCCGATCATCAGGCGCAGGCGCAGCGCCGCATCCTGGGCCTGCGCCCCGGTCACAGCCTGGATAAAGGCGCTTTTTAATTCGGGGGAGGTGAAAAGCGCGTCGGTCAGCGCCTGACCATATTCATCCGGCAGGAACTCCGCCAGCGTTTGCAAATCCAAGTTGATCCGAATTTGTTGACCCTGTCCAAGGCGGGTATCGGTATCGCTTCCGGGCAAGCTGAAGCGCAGCTCAACAGCGTATGACCCGGCTTCATACTGATGCAGGCCAAGTTCTAGGTCGGCGTAGTCGCGCATGGCTCTTTCCTTCCGGAATTATTAATTTGGACCATCTTTGTAGACTTTATATCATCGTAACATAAATTTGACGGTTTTCAATTCCAGATTTCAGAACGCCTTGCCCCCTGGCAAGCTCTTTTTACTCAGGAAAAAACACTCCCCCAGCCAGTGGATTTTTGCAGGACGGAGGGTTTGATGTCACCGAGTTTTTGTCCGCGCTGCTGGCAGGCCCGGATGTAGGCTGCGCCGCCGTTCGTGATGCGCACAACCTGGGTTTCAGCGAGCTGCCCCAGCCTGCGGCAGTAATCGTAATGGAAATTGGCGCGCAGGGCAGAGTCCAGTTCAGCGGCCAGAGCGGATGAAAGCTGGGTGTCTGGGGGAAGTTCGATGTAAAGTGTGTAATGAAAGACCGGGGCATCATCGGGGGCCAGTAGGAAAAAGACCGGCTGGAGGCGTTCGCTTTCGAAGAGCAACTGCAGGGCGTTGGCGATAAATTGTTCGCTGAGCTTTTCGCCAAAATAATCTGAGACTTTATCTGTCTTGCCGATGAATTTGAGACACGGGATCTGCCCGTGGAAATCGGTCACTTCGACAACGTCGTTAAGCTGGTAGCGATACAGACCGCCGCCCGTGGTAACGATCACGGAACAGGTCTGGCCTTTTTTTAGCTGGTGCGCCAGCAGGATCTCGCCTGATTCGGCTAGAAATTCAAAATAATGGGATGTAACCGCCAGCGCGCCGCCAGTTTTGCCGACCAACGGCAGGGAGACGAAGGCTTCGGTGGCGAGCAGCCCTTTGGGCTGGGTCTGCACGTGGGGGAATCTGGCCTGCAGGCTGTGCGCGTAGGGCTTTGATGCGCCGTCTGCCCAGCAGCTGATGATGGTCAGGCGTTTCCAGATGGCGGTGTAATCGTCGGGCTGGATATGGGAGAGTTCCCGGGCGCGCTGTGGGTTGCGTACGAGCTTTTTTCTCAGGGCGCGCTGGATGGTTTCGTCGAGCGGGGTGGGCGGGGTAACGCTTCCGTTGGCAAGGTCATTCAGTAGCGAGCCCCACCAGTCGGGCAGGGGGTCGAGCAGCAGGCTCAGAAAAGTCGGATTCCAGACCGAGATCAGGCGCAGGTCGCGGCAGCCCAGCAGGAAGAGCAGCGTGACATAACGGAAGCAGGCCATGTCGTGGATATGTTTGACAAGGTTGGGAACCGCCATCAGCGCCGATTCGATCAACGCGCCAAAAGGCCCCAGGTAGGCGCTGTCCTCCTCGAAGCCGATCGGGATGCCCGCCGGTGTGTGGCGCAGCCCCTCTGTCAGCGGGGAAATGCTCCAGTAGGCCGGGCCGTCGATCAGCTCCGGGTGATGCCAGTACAGATCGTGGATCCAGGCGGAGAGGCCGGATCCGAATTCGGATTTGAGCGCGCGGGTATACGGGATCATCTTCGAGGCCGCGGTCGAACCGCTGGAAAGCTCGAAGAGCTGGACCGGTTCGCGGGTCAGGACACGCGCTTCGCCATTCGCGATGCGTTCGATGTAGGGCAGATAATCGTCGTAGGTGCTGAGAGGCAGGGATTGGTAATTTGGTATTGGGGCGTGTTTGGCGAGGTAGGCTGTATCTCGATTTTTTGCGAGATAGGCTTGCAGGATGCGGGATTGAGTCCCGGCAACATCCTGGGCGGCGCGGGTAAAGTCGCGGGCGGCACACTTGGAAGTGGCCAGCCAGAGACGGTTGGCAAAAGTGGCTTTCATCGCGCCATGCGTCTGCCGGCGGGGGTGAAGTTGTCGGGATGGACGCGCGTGATGCAGACGAGTTCATCGCCCTGGTCGTGATGGGGATTTTTCTCGAGGTAGAAAGCGATGTGTTCATCCTTGAGCCGCTCATCGGTGACTTCGGCGACTCCTTCGCGCAGAGGGGTTGCGCCGTTTTGAAAGCGGACAACGCCGAAGTCAGGCTGGTACTCTGCGCCGAAGCGTTGCGTGGCGATGTGATCCATCAGCGCCTTCATTTCGGGCGGCGTGGACCGTTCGTGGCAGGGATAGAATTCTTTATAGAAAACGGTCAGGAAGCGGTAGGTTTTGTAGCCCGATGAGATCAGCAGCCAGTAGACAGGCTGGGGCATATCCGCTGTTTTTTCCAAGACGGTATGGATCCAGCGTTTGGGTAGTTCGGGTGTGCCCCAATAGGCGCGGCGGATGATGGTGTCGCCGGAATAGACAACCGTGATGGGCCGCCCCTGGTAATCGATTTCGTAGATGTCGAGGGTCGAGAAGCCCTGAACCTGATTTTTCTCGCTATCGCGGATCAGGATGACCCAGTTCTTGTTGTTCAGGTCGCGATTGAAAAGCTCAAGGCTCGATTGGGCAAAATTTTCGCTGAAAACATCGAACATTTCCTGAATGGTCTCAGGCGTCAGTTCGGCGCGGGTCAGGGTGTAACTGGTCAGGAATGGGAGCATGGTTTTACTTCCTTTTCATTTCACGCAAAACCTCCCGAATCCATGGCAGGAAAGGGAGCGAGATCGAAGCAGACAGGATCGCCAACCCGAGCGGGAAAAGCCAGCCCAGGCTGGCGAGATTGTTTTCCAGCACCACGCTCTGGTAGCCAAGCGTGACCAGCCCCGCGTAACACGCGCCCAACAGGCAGAAACTGAGCGGGGCATATTGAGCGGCAATGACTTCCGGCGCTGCGCCGCGCTTCCATTCCTGATTATAAACTTCCATCAGGCCTGCGCGAATAGCGATCAGATCGTGCGTCCAGCCAACGAAGCCCAGGATGCCAGCACCGCGCGCCATGTTGCCGAGCAGCGTGCCCCAATCGTTTTGCGCTGCCGGCGGGAAAAAGGCAACGTACATGACCAGCCCCATTGTGGATGCGTAGATAAACCCGTGGTGGATGAAATAGCCGCCGATCGTCCAACTGTCGCGAAAGCGCCACATCTTCAGGATATTGGTGCCGATTCCCGGGGCAATATAGCCGAACAGGAAGGGCAACCCGAGCACGAACCAGGCGAAGGCGGCTCCGCCCACTCCGGTCCACAGCCAGGCCAGAATAGGCAGCCCGATGAAGGGCAAGATCTTGTTGCCAAAGAAAAGAAAGAATTTCGAGAAGGTCAAGGCGGTTCCTTTCCGGATCGCGGATGCAGAGCGTACAGAGTTTTTTGCTTATCAGCGGCTGAGACGAATGCCCTGCTTCTTGAGGGTTTCTTTGCGAAAAAGGGGATTGTAAACAAGGTAGACGCCAAACCGGTACGGGTTGCGCAGGTTGGTCTTGAAATCGGTTACACGGTAGAAAATGGAGGCGGGACTGTTGAACGTGCGGCGCATCCAGAAAGTGAGCTCGGTTAACTGCTCGGGGCTCATATTTTTGGGGATAAAAGCCGCGTGATTGAAGCGGTAATCATCGTGCAGCCACCATTTCCCATCGTAAAGCAGACGCTTCTCGTCCTTTAACTGCTGGTAGAGGGGGGTGCCGGGGTAGGGCATTAACAGGTTGAAGGCGGCAAAAGTGAACTTGTTTTTCATCGCAAATTCAAGGGTTCGCTCGACGGACTCGGGTGTGTCGCAATCGTGGCCGACGGTTAAGGCTGCCCATGTCTGCAGGCCGTAATCGCGCAAAATCTCCAGCTGCGGCTTGTAGGCTGTGAAACCATCCAGCATATTCTGGTTTTTTTGCATCAGGCGCAGGTTGGCCTGGTCTATCGACTCGAACCCGACCACGTGACCGAGACACCCGCTTTGGGCCATCAGATCCATCAGTTCGCGGTCACCGGTCATGTTGATGCTGGCCTGAGAAACCCAGTGTAGTTTGAGCGGAATCAATTCGCGGAAGAGGGCCTTGGCGGCATCGAAATCCCCGATGATGTTGTCGTCGACGAAGAAGATGGTTTTGCGGCCCTGGCGCTCGATCTCTGCGAGAACGTGGTCGATCTGGCGGTAATAGTGTTTGTGATCGAAGTAGGCGCTGGTCGCGCAAAACGTGCACACGAACGGACATCCGCGCCCAAACTGGACCAGGCTGATCGGCAGGTATTTTTTGCCTTTGTAGAGATCATGGCGTGTGAAGGTATCCGACTGGGGGATGCCGGGGCAGCCGCGGTAAACTGGTTTTAACTGTCCGTGGCGCGCGTCTTCGAGCACCTGGCGCCAGAGCGATTCTGCGTCGCTGACGAAGATCGCATCGGCGTGCTGGGCGGCCTCCTCGGGCAGGAGCGTGACGTGCATCCCGCCCAGGATGACCGGCACACCGCGCTTGCGGTATTCGGCGCTGATGGCATAGGCTCGTTTTGCGCTGTAGATCTGGACACTGATGCCCACCAGGTCGGTTGGCTCGTCGTAGGGGATCGGCTCCAGACGGTCGTCGTAAAGGGCGATCTCCACATCCGGCGGGGTCATGCCGGCCAGCGCGCCGAGCGGCAGCGGCTCCATGCAGGCTTCATCCTTGTAATCGCCGATGGCAGGGTAGATCAGGGTTATTTTCATGCGCTCGTCCCCCGTGGAACCAGGGCGCTTCCATCGCCCAGCGGCTCGCCCTGCTTGTTGCGGATCTCCTTCTTCGTCACCATGTTGACCATCAGATAGGCGAACAAATGGTGCAGCGAGCGCGCATTGGAACGCGGCTCGAGCATTCGCCGGGCGATGGCCCCGTAGGTGTTGAACTCGCGCCGCAGGCGGATGATGCCGTCGCGCAGTTGATCGGGGCTCATGTTTTTGGGTTGGAAAAGCGTCTCGCCGTAGCGGTAGGCATCGTCCAGCCACCAGCGCTCGAAACGCAGGCGACCTTCGCGCTGCAAACGTTCATATAACGGCGTGCCGGGCATCGGGTAGAGCGAATTGAACTGGGCCAGGGCCAGCTTGGAGCGCAGGGCAAAGTCCAGGGTACGGTCGAAGGTTTCGGGGGTATCGTGGTTATAGCCAAAGACGAACGAGCCAAAGATCATGATGCCGCGCGCGTAGAGCTGGGCCAGTGCGTCCGCGTAGTTGCCCTGCTGGGTGTTCCATTTCTTTTTCATCTGGGCCAGGTTGGCCTCTTCCAGCGATTCGAAGCCGATCAACGCGCCGAGACAGCCGCTCTCGCCCATCAGATCCAGAAGGCGCGGGTTTTGGACAATATCCAGGCTGATCTGGCAGGCCCAGTGGATGTTGAGCGGTTTCAAGGCCTTGAAAAGTGCTTCGGCCTGCTGTTTGTCGGTCAGCAGGTTATCATCTGCAAAAAAAACGAACTGGCCGCGCAGTTCTTCCAATTCTGCCAGCACATCCGTCATGCAGCGGCGCGGGGTGGACTTTCCGTAGAAAGCGTGGATCGAGCAAAAGTCGCAGGCGAAGCGGCAGCCGCGCCCAAACTGCACGATCCGCAGCGGGCCATAGCGCTTTCCCTTGAACAGGCTGCGGCGCGGGGCAACACCTTCCAGGTTCAGGTTGGGTTCGGAGCGGTAAACGGCTTGCAGTTTCCCGGCGCGCGCATCCGCCACAATTTGGGGCCAGGTGGTTTCGGCGTCGCCGACGGCGATGGCATCCGCATACTGGCCGGCTTCTTCGGGCAGCAGGGTCGGGTGATAACCGCCCATCACAACTGGCACACCGCGCTGGCGAAACTGGGCCGCGATCTGGTAGGCGCGTTTGGCCGTGAAGGTCTCGACGGTCAGCGCTGCCAGGTCGGTCGGTTCATCATAAGGGATGGGTTCGATGCGGTCATCGTACAGCGCCAGTTCCACGTCGGGCGGCGTCAGGTTGGCCAACAGGCCAAAGACCAGCGGCTCGAGTGCGTCTGCCGCGCGGATGGTGGTCAGGTGGGGGCGGATAAATGTGATTTTCATACGGATAAATCTCGCTTGTCTTGCGGATTTGAACTGCTTGCGCTAAACCGGTTCGACCTGGCCCCTGGGCGCTGGCTGTAAATTGGTCCGCCAGTCATCCTTGTTCGGCGCGAGCGGGCTTTTCATCCAGTCGTGGTAGAAGGAACACTCGCGGCAGGCTTCGATTTCCTCGAAACGCCCCTGCGCCATCAACTCGCGGATCTCGTTCATGCGCGGCGAATTGTAAATTTCGCGGATGCTCTGGCTGTGGAGGTTGCCCAACACCTCGCGGTCGGCCCAGTCATTGGAACACATCGGCACATCGCCGTTCTCCAGAATGTGCATCAGGCTGAAAACGTACGGGCAGACCGGGTACAGCCGGCTGCCGCCGATCCGCCGGAGGCGTGAAAGCAGGTCGTTGTATTTCATGACCATCTTTTCATAATTGCGCACGGTTCCGGCCCGGTTGTTGACGTTGAACTGGAACAGGTTGAAGTGCTTCCAGCGCTTGTGGAAAATTCTCAGTTCGCGGCGGTTGGTCTGGTCAACAACGAAACGCAGGTAAACATTAACCATCGACAGATCCATTTTGGAGAGCGATTCAAGGTTGCCCATCACCTGTTTCCACGACAGGCCAACCATCACCCGGTTGTAAGTGGCCTCGTTCGAAGCGTTCAGACTAACGGTAATCAGGTCGACCCCGGCCTCCATCAGGCGTTGGGCGCGGGTCGGGGTCAGGGCGCTGCCGTTGGTGACCAGTTCCACCATCTGGTGCGGCTGGGCTTTTGCTTTGAATTCTGCCACGCGCTGTTCCATTTTGAGATCCAGGAGTGGTTCGTTTTTGGACATGGGCACAAAATCGTGCAGGTCTTTCTCCTGCACACACTCATCCACTATTTTGGAATAGAGCGCATCGTCCATGATGCGTTTTTCCTGCAAATGGATGGTGTAGGGATACGGGCAAAACTCACAGGCGGCGTTGCAGCGGTTGATGGTCTGGACCTGGAGCACCGTTGGAAACAGGGCCGGGCGATCTTTGAGCCATTTGCGAATATTGGGCAGCGTGCCATGATAGGCATGGGACATGTAGCCCATCGTGTTGACCATGTTGCGCACACGCGAGTTGGCATATCCGGTTTTGGAAACTCGCCAGGATTGGATGAGCCGGTCGGCCCACACAAAAACCAGCACGATCAGGTCGGCGATCGGGTAGAGCAGCTTGACGATCAATTGCATCACGTTATCTTTCTACTTAAAGAAGGGCTATTTCCAACGCGCAGGGGCGTTTGTCGACTTTGGCGATTTCAGAATAACCATCCTCCCAGGCAACCAGGTAGATGTCGCTCTGGTAGGGGATGGGATGATAGGGTTTGACGATGGAATGGAAGGGATTGGCCTCTGCCAGCCCGAGCATGAAATAATCATATTGACGGCGGGCGGCCTCGTTGTACAGGGCGCGCAGCAGGGCCGAGAAGGTTTCGGGGTCGTCATCGTCCACGGCCAGGAAGCAGGCGAAGCAGTGGTTGAGACGTGTGCCAGGGTCGGGGAAAACCGGCCAGCCGCCGAGCGGGGCCAGCAGGTTGATCAGCTTGCGAAAACGGGCGATGTTGCCAGCGTAGCCGCGGATGACGGACTGTTTGCAAGACTGCTGATCCCAGAGCGCCAGACAACCGCGGACGCGGCCGCCGCTCTCGGCCAGGTAAAAGTCTTCGATGCGCAGACCAGGCGTAAGGTCGGAAAGCAGGCTGTTTTCCATCCAATGCGGGGCGAATTGGGTGCGGATTCCGCTGCGGGTCAGACAATCCAGAATGGCGGGAACTAAATCCGGCCTGCCGCGCGTGATCGGGATGCGTGCCCCACTTTTGGGGCGGGCCGGATGGATGGCGTAGGTCAGCATACGCGTATAGGGATGCAAGCGCGGGTAGTGCGGCAGTTTTGAATCGAGCAGCCGCCGGGCGGGGTTGTTGTCTGAGACGATGCTCATTAAATAGAACCTGGTCCTGCCGTCGCGGTGCTGTTCGCGCTGTCCTTCGAAGCCTTTGCCAAGAAAGCGCGCCAGGGCCAGCCCGTGCTGGTAGTTCAGGTTGGCGCGCAAGCCGCTGAAGTAGCCGACATCCGTGATCTGGCCGTTGACGTATAACGGGCGCACCGAGCGGTCACCGATGCCCAGGATCTGGCGGGTTTGCGAATCGCGCACCAGCAAGGTCTCGTGAAAGGGGCCTTCGAGGGAAGATGCAAGAAAATAATTCGGCTCGCGTTCGAGCGAGAGTGAGATGGAACCGGCAAAGGGATTTTCACGCAGCAGGCGGCGCAGCTCGGGGTCATCCTGTGGGGTGGCGAGTTCGTAACAGGTCGGCATGGCTGGGGATTTTTACCAGAAGACCGGCTGGCCTGTTTCGCGGACTTTGAGCAGGTTGCCGCGAAAAGATTCATCGCCCAGCGGATAGTAATCACGCTGGCGCACTTCGCGGCGGAACATGGCGTTGATGCCGTAGAACTGCCACCACATCAGCAGGCTCGAGCGGTTGACCGGGTCGAGGCTGCGCTGCCAGATATTGCTCCAGTTGTAGAACTCAGCCCGCGCTTCGACGCAGCCGCGCTGCAGACGTTCGGGCGTCATATGTGCGGGCTGGAAGGGGATCATGTTGTACGAATAACCATCGTCGAGCCACCATTTGTTGAACAGCAGGCGGCCTTCCTGTTCAAGCCGCTTGTAGAGCGGTGTGCCGGGGAAAGGCGTCAGGTGGTTGAAGGCGGCGATGTAAAACTTGTGGCGCAGGGCAAAATCCACGCTTTCTTTGAAGCTGGCTTCGCTGTCTTCATCGTAGCCAAAAACAAAGGTGATGTAGAGCCGGATGTTATGCCTGCGCAAATTTGCCAGCGCTTTTTCATACCCGCCCTGCATGGTGTTGAAGCCCTTGTTCATCTTCTTCAGGTTGTCCGGGTTGAGCGATTCGAAGCCGATCAGTACGCCTTGGCATCCGCTTTCCTTGATGATCTGCAGGAACTCTTCGTCGTGGGCGGCATTGATGCTGGCTTGGCTGACCCATTTGATCTTGAGCTTCTTTAATTCCTTGAAAAATTCCTTGGCCAGGGCCATGTTGGATGTAATGTTGTCATCCACGAAGAAGATCAACGGTTTGTCGCGCAGTTGCTCGAGCTCGGTCAGGATGTCATCGGCGGGGCGACGGGTCTGGGTCTGCCCGAAAACGGTCTGCACCGCGCAGAAGTCGCACACGAAGTGACAGCCGCGCCCGGCCTCGATCAGGCCAACCGGCAGGTAATTTTTGCCAGCAAAGATGGCGCGCTGTGGGCGCATCCGCGCCAGGGATGGGCGGGAGTCGGCGCGATAATACGGCTGGAGGGACTTTCGCTCCGCATCCTTGAGCACCGTCTCCCAGAGCGTTTCGGCTTCGCCAACGACGACTGCATCCGCGTACTGCGAGACTTCTTCAGGGCAGAGCGTGGCGTGGAACCCGCCCATGATGACCGGCACACCCCGACGGCGGTACTCGCTGGCGATCTGGTAGGCGCGTTTGGCCGTATAGGTTTCGACGCTGATCCCGACCAGGTCGGTTGGCTCATCGTAGGGAATGCGCTCCATACGGTCATCGTAGAATTTGATTTCCACGCCCGGCGGGGTCAGGCCGGCAATTGCGGCGGGTGGCAGCGGCTCCATCTGCCACAGGCGGATGTAGGGCTGGTCTTTGCGCCGTCCAATACAGGGGTGGATCAGGGTCAGCCGCATGGCGCGTTATCCGGTTTGCCGGTTGCGGGCACGGCCATTTCCATCGCAGGTTCCAAGACAGGATTAATGGCCGCCTCATCGCGCTGGCCGATGATCCAATCGCAGTTATAGAAATCTTTGAGATGGTGGGCGTAGAAGCGGTAGCCCATATTGGCGACCCACCAGACCGGGGTCTGGATGCGCGATTTGAGATAACGGGTGGCCATTGCGCTGGCGGTGTAGGTGTACTTCCAGGCTTTTTCGTGGCCGGCGTATAGTTCGGCGGGGGTCATCAGTTTGGGCTGGAAGACAACATGCTGGGCATCATACAATTCCCAGTTTTTGGTCAGGATGCGTCCTTCCTCATCCAACCGTTTGTATAAGCCGGTGTTGGGGAAGGGCGTCACGATCGCAAAACGCGGCAGGTCGATGCCGGCATCGATCGCGAATTTAGCGGTCTGCATGAAGACCTCCGGCGTGTCATGGTCCAGCCCGAAGGTGAAACAGGCCATCAGGGTGATGCCGTGCGCGTGAAGTTTTTGGGTTAATTGCTTGTATTCGCTCGGGGAATTAAATCCCTTTCTGGTCAGGCGCAGGTTGGCGGGACTGATGGTTTCGAAGCCCATCAGCAGGCCTGTACATCCGCTGCGGGCGGCCAGTTTGAGCAAGGCTTCATCGTCGCCGAGCAGGGTTGTAGTCAGCCCGAACCAGTTGACTTTGAGCGGGATCATCGCTTCGAACAGGCGGGCGGCGTATTCCTTGTCTGAGATCAGGTTCAGGTCAACGAAGATGATCCGTTTGCCCCAGTGCTGTTTGATGTCTGCAACCACATCCTCGACCGGCTTGAAATACGGACGAATGCCCCAGGCCGTCGGCGCTACGCAGAACTCGCAGGTGTGAATGCACGAGCGGGTCGCCTCGAAAACCTGGGTGGTGATGTAATGCTGTTTCTTCATCATCGTCCGCTTCGGGAAGGGACGGTTTGCCAGGCTCAGGTCGGGCGCCTGCACATAGCGCGGCTGCAACTGTTCCGCGGCGAAATCGCGCAGGAGCTGCGGCCAGGTGTCTTCGGCATAACCAACCACTACCGAGTCCGCGTGCGGCTGGGCGTCATCGGGAACGAGCGTGATGTGCGGTCCGCCCAGGATGACCGGGATCCCGCGTGAGCGGAAGTGGTCCGCCAGTTCATAGGCGCGGACTGCGTTGCCGGTGATGACGGTCATGCCGATCAGGTTGGTTTGCAGGTTCAGGTCCACATCTTCGATGCCCTCATCGAAGATCTCAACTGTGGCGTTCAGCTCAGGCGGAACATAAGCGGCAAGTGTGGTCAGGGTCAAGGGAGCGTAGCGCAGGTTCTTCTTGAAAATTCCCCCGCGATGACGATACAAAGGTCCTTTGGGTGAAATGAGTGTAATTTTCATGAGAGGCAAGCTCCGAGTCCTTTGAATAATCCCAAAATCAGGCCCGCAATCCTTCTTAATGGCTTGCGGATGTTTTGGACATTATTGCATTAAATCTCGGCTAAAACACCTGAATTTGTCATATTAATTGAATGCCTTTCTTCCCCAATTTTGCCCCAGCTTGGGAAGAGTTTTTGATAGCGTCTCTATTGTTTTTTCGTTGATGCAAGTTGCCTAGATCATCCCGCCAGGCTCGCGTACTCGCACGCATCCACTTTTATCCCGGCCATGACCCTGGCCTCGGCTTCGCGCAGCAGTGTGGTGGCCACCGTTTCATCGGCGTAGGCTTCACCGCACAGCGGACAAAGCTGGGCGGGGACATGCTCGATGGTCAGGCGCAGCTCATCCCGTTCCAAAAGAACGGAAGTCGTGCCGGGCAGGGTCTCGCCCTCGTTGCAAATGACACACTTCATGGCTTCCTGCTCTTGAAGTTCGATTTCCAGTGAGAGGGGGCCGGTTCGTACACGGTAATAATGACCAGCTCATCCGGGTTGGCGGTTTCAGACGCCACCACATGCAAAGGCCGCGAACCGTGCCTGCCCAGCATCAATCCGCCGGGAAAGGGCATTTCATCGGAATAATCTTCGATCATTTCGCCGGTCTGGAGAACTTTTTTTACATTCTTTTCAGAAATTCCGCGTTCAAACATGCGTTGAATGGCGTGAACACGAAAGATAATATGTTGATCGCTCATAGTCTGGATTATAGCCGTTTCAGGCTTGTTGCCTACGCATATCTTCCATTAGATCCCTTGCAAAAGTCGTATTTTACTTGTAACCATCCTTCGACCTTCCGCTCACCTGCGTTTGCGGCACTGGCGCAGGCAGGACTTATACAAGAAATCTGCTATAAGAAAAGCCATCAAATTATTTTGCATGGAACGGCCCGAAAAAACCTACATAAATCACCATTATGGATATAAACAGAAAAAACAAAGATGCAAGCCTATTTATCCATATTTCAAAGCCAGGGTTCTTATCATAAAAACCAAACATTAATGTTTGTGGCATAAAAAACAAATCATCCCTGTATTCTTTTCGTTTTTTTCTAGCAAGATTGGCAGAATCCTTAGGTTTCAACCACCAAGAATAGAGAAGTTTTGCGCTGTACCCCATGAATAAAAAACCCAAAAGTATTGCCATGATATCCATATGCATTTCCTTATTTTAAAAACTTGGGCAAGGGCCAATGCTATATCGAAACAGCGCTTACCATCGAAATTGGTGTACTCCTTTATACTCGACATACGGGACCGTGACCGAACCTGCCGGGGCGACAGCATCCAGCAATTCGAGTTCTTCTTTCGACAACTCAACACCTGCTGCCGAGAGCGAGTCAGTCAATTGTTCTTGTGTGCGCGGCCCGATAATAGGACTGGTGACTCCTGGCCGGGATAGACACCATGCCAACGCAATCGCATATCCTGAAACTGATCTTTCCCTGGCAATGGCCAATACTGCATCTTGAACATCAAAAACCCGCGCTTCCTTGAAGCTTTCCTTGTAAAAGCGCCTCCAAAATGCCTCATAACGAGAGCCAGACGGAGCAGGCTGATCGCGTTGATATTTTTCTGCAAAGAATCCGCCTGCACTCGGAGCCCACGGAAGGATGGCAATCCCATATGTTTGCGCCATCGGCAGCAGCTCGTGCTCGATGCGCCGATCAAGGAGATTGTAAGCAGGTTGTTCACTAATAAAACGCTGCAAGTGGTATTCCTTGGCAACCCAGAGCGATTCTAAAAATTCCCAGGCAGCAAAGCCGCTTGTGCCAAGATAGCGGACTTTGCCTGATCGAACCAGGTCATCCAGCGCGCGCAGGCTTTCATCAATGGGAATATCGGTGTCAACCCCGTGCAATTGATACAGGTCAATATAGTCTGTGTTGAGTCGCTTTAGCGAGGCTTCACACTGCTCGATGATATGGCGGCGCGAATTACCTTGCGCATTAGGATCATTCCCCATTTGGTAATGGACTTTGGTGGCAAGGATGACATTTTCGCGTTTTCCACCTTTAAGCGCTTGGCCAACGATCTGCTCGCTACGCCCGCGTCCGACCTCAAAATTGAGGGGGTCGTGCCCATAAACATTGGCAGTATCGAGAAAATTAATCCCTAAATCAAGCGCCTGGTGAATAAGGCGGATCGATTGGGCCTCATCCTGTCGCCCCCCAAAGTTCATACATCCCAGGCATAACCGGCTAACTTTGATGCCTGTTCTTCCCAAAGTTGTATATTCGATCATAAACATCCTCCGTTAAGCTGTACCTTTAAATTCAGTACATTATAAAGCAGGCGGTTTTGTTACCCATGTAGGACTTTCAATGGCTTGACTTTTAGTATACCGATTGGTATACTAACCCCAGCCATGAATAACCGTGAAAACCTGCTCAACCATGCCCTCGAAATGTTCGCCCTGCGCGGCTACGATGCTGTCGGTGTGCAGGAGATCGTCGAGGCGGCGGGCATTACAAAGCCCACGCTTTATCACTACTTCGGCAGTAAAAGCGGACTGTTGAGCACCCTGCTGACCGAGCATTTTGAGCCGTTCTTTGAGACGCTTCAGGCTGTGGCCGGCTATAAGGGTGATGTCACAATGTCCCTGCGCGATGTGGCTGGCGCGTATTTCAACTTTGCCGGCCAGAACCCGCGCCTGTACCGTTTCTACCTGTCGATGTGGTTTGCCCCGGCAGACAGCGACGCCTTCAAGGCCTCACTCACGCTCAACGAGCGCCAGCAGCAGCTCATTGAAACCCTGTTTGTCAACGCAGCCCGGGACCACGGCAACATGCAAGGACGCCAGCGCACCTACGCGGCCTCTTTTCTGGGCATGATCAATACCTACGTGATGCTCTCACTAAACGGTTATGCCGAATTCAACGATGAACTGGTCTATAAACTGGTGCACCAGTTCATGCACGGAATTTTCTCGTAGAATATTTTTTTGTACATTTTATATACCTACCGGTATGTATATCACTCTCGAAACGGAGACAGGATCATGAATCACCCCCAGCACTGGGCGCACGACGCCATTTTTTATCACATCTACCCGCTTGGCTTTTGTGGCGCGCCGGCCCGCAACGATTTTTCGGGCGCGCCTGTCAGCCGTCTTGACAAGATCCGAGCCTGGAATCCGCACCTGCGCAAACTGGGGGTCAACGCCCTCTACCTGGGGCCCGTCTTTGAGTCCACGGCCCACGGCTACGACACCGCCAACTATTACGAGATCGACCGGCGTCTTGGAACCCGTCAGACGCTGGCAGAGCTCTCGGCAGAACTGCACCGCAACAACATCCGGCTTGTTCTGGATGGCGTTTTCAACCATGTCGGGCGCGATTTTTGGGCTTTTCGCGATGTTCAGCAGCACGGCGAAGCCTCCGCCTACAAAGACTGGTTTGACGGTCTGCGTTTCGACGCCCGCAGCCCCTACGGCGACCCGTTCAGCTACCAGCCCTGGAGCGGCCACTACAGCCTGGTGCGCTTGAATCTCAAGCATCCCGATGTGCGTGCCCACCTGTTCGAGGCTGTCCGCATGTGGGTCAACGAGTTCAACATCGACGGGCTGCGGCTCGATGTGGCTGACTGCCTCGATTTCGATTTCATGCGCGCCTTGCGCGATTTCACCGCCCAGCTCCGTCCCGATTTCTGGCTGATGGGCGAAGTCGTGCATGGCGATTACAACCTGTGGGCCAACTCGCAAACCCTGCACTCGGTCACCAACTATGAGAGTTACAAGGCGCTCTACTCGAGCCTGGTCGATAAAAACTACTTTGAAGTCGCCTATGCCCTCAATCGCCAGTTCGCCCCGGATGGTCTTTACTCCGGCCTGCCGCTCTATAACTTTGCCGACAACCACGATGTCGACCGGGTCGCCAGCCTGCTCGCCAACCCGTCCCATCTCTACCCGCTCTACCTGCTGCTCTTCAGCATGCCAGGCGTGCCATCGATCTATTATGGCAGTGAATGGGGATTGGAAGGCAAACGCACGCCTGAGAGCGATTCCGCGCTGCGGCCCGATCTTGACCTCGGCCTGCTCCAGCGCGGATCAGCCCACCCGCGGCTGGTGGACGACCTCTCGCGGCTGGCGGCTGTCCGTCAGGCGCTCCCGGCCCTGCGGCATGGCGCCTACACCCAGCTTTTTGTGGCCCCCGAACAGTTCGCCTTTGCCCGCCACACCGAGAGCGACTACGTGGCGGTTTTGCTCAACGCCTCCGATTCTCCGGTTGCGATGGAGGTCCGCGTTCCCGCTCACTTCACCCAGGCGGTGGACGTGCTCAACGACCAGCAGCTTTTCCCGGTCCAGGCTGCCAGCCTGCGCGTCGAAATGGTACCCGGTCTCTGGGGGCGAATCCTGAAGTTGGAGATGGGTTAAATGCTGAAAGCGCCAGGGAAAAAATCCCTCGGCTCTTTTTTTCTTGTTGTGTGGCTTGTCGATTTTTTATGAGGCCAAAAGTGCCACAAGTTCCCGGCAAAAATCAGGGATATCCGCCACAACCCGCCCCCAGACCTGGTTGCCATCACGAAAGGCGGGTTGGTCGACCCAGGTCGCACCCGCGTTAACCAGATCATCCTTGATGCCGAGCGAACCGGTGGCGCGATGGCCTTTGACGACCCCGGCCGAAATGGCGATCAACCCGCCGTGGCAGATGATGCCAAGCGGTTTGTTGGCAGCGTCCATCTGGCGCACAAGGTTTGTGACAACGGGGTAACGCCGCAGTTTGTCGGGCGCCCAACCGCCCGGCAGGATCAGTGCGAACAAGTCCTTCGCTTCCAGGGATTCGATGGTGGCATCGGGGCTGATGAGCAGCCCGTTTTTGCCTTTGACAGGTTTTAGATCCAGTCCGGCGCTGAGCACGCTTGCGCCTTCTTCCTGCAGACGCATCAGGGGCACGTAGTATTCGAGATCTTCAACCCCTTCGGCAACGAGGATGGCGATGGTTTTACCGCTAAGTCTCATGGTTTATTCCTCCAGCATACATTAAAAGGCGCGCAGGTATTGGGCGGGGATCGGCGCCGGTTGTTTGAGCGCCTGGGCAGCGTGCAGCGCCCAATACGGATCGCGCAGCATCTCCCTGCCTAATAATACAACATCCGCCCGGCCATTGCGAATGATCTCGTCGGCCTGGGCCGCGCTGGTGATCATCCCGACGGCGGCGGTTGCAATTTCCGCGCCCCGGCGGACAGCTTCGGAGATGGGAACTTGATAACCCGCGCCAACCGGGATTTTGGCCTGGGCCGCGCCGCCGCCGGAAGAGCAGTCGATCAGATCGAGGCCTTCCACTTTCAAGCGGCGGGCCAGCTCGATCGACTCGTCAACGCTCCAGCCGCCTTCCACCCAATCGGTGCCGGAAATGCGCGCGGTCAGCGGCAGGCGTTCGGGCCAGACGGATCGCACGGCGCGAACGGTTTCCAGCATAAAGCGGATGCGGTTTTCAAAGCTGCCTCCATATTCATCCGCGCGCAGGTTGGAGATGGGTGAATAGAAACTGTGGATCAGGTAGCCATGCGCGGCATGCAGTTCGAGCCATTCAAACCCGGCAGCCAGGGCGCGCCGGGCGGCAGCCTTGAAAGACTCTTGGACAGTGCGGATCTCGCTAACAGTCAGCTCATGGGGAAGGCCGTATCCTTCATTGTAAGCAACCGGGCTCGGGCCAACAACCTGCCAACCAAGCGGCGCGTCGGGCGGGATCAGCTTGCCGCCATCCCAGGGGCGCTGGGTGCTGGCTTTTCTACCGGCATGTGCGATCTGAATCCCCGCAATCGCGCCGTTTTCCCTGACCACGCGGGTCATGCGGGACAGCGCTTCGATATGCTCGTCAGACCAGATGCCAAGATCGTGAGGCGTGATGCGGCCGCGCGCTTCGACTGCGGTTGCTTCGGCGATGACCAGCCCTGCGCCGCCTGCCGCGCGGGCGCCCAGGTGGATCACCTGCCAGTCGTTCGAAAAGCCATCGGTGTAGCTGTACATGCACATCGGCGAAACGCCGATCCGGTTGCGCAGGGTAATTTCTTTAATCGTGAGCGGGTCAAAAAGGTGAGGCATGCGATTCTCCAAGGTGGGCAAGATTACTTCAGTGTTGTTCATTCGATTGTACCCAATCTTGACAGGATGCGCCGTTCGGCTGGCTTGAGCTCTTCCAAAGTCAGGTTCCCAAAAATATCACATCCTGCAGGCTGGCCAGGAAAAGCGCACCAGCTTGATTGGCTGAAGAAATCTTGATCTTCTAAAGATATAATGAAGTGGTCTACGGGAGATGTTCTTCGTTATAAAGGAGGGTGTAATGCGATGTCCTCAATGCGCGGCCGAAAACCCTGAAAAAGCCAAGTTCTGTCTGGAATGTGGAGGAAAACTCACAGCCAGCTGCTCCAGGTGCGGACTGGAACTGCCTCCGACTGCCAGGTTTTGCCTGGAGTGCGGGGAAAAAGTATTGGCAGTCAGCCAGCCTGGGCCTGAGATGACCTTGGAACGCCTGATCCCGAAGGAATATGCCGAGCGTCTGCGTCGTTCAGCCGGCGAGCAGCCCGCCAACGAGCGTCGGTTGGTGACGGTTTTGTTTTCGGACATCAAGGGCTCCACCGCCCTGGCCGAGCACATGGACCCGGAAGAAGTGCTGGAAATTATCAACGGCGCTTTCGAAGCCCTGATTGCGCCGATTTACCGTCACGAAGGCACGCTGGCGCGCCTGATGGGGGATGCCATCCTGGCCTTTTTCGGCGCGCCGGTGGCGCACGAAGATGATCCGCAGCGGGCCGTGCGGGCGGCTCTCGAGATCCAGACCGGGGTGCAGGGGTATGCCGCCCAACTGGCAAAAGAACGCGGCATCGAGGGTTTTAACGTGCGGGTGGGCATCAATACCGGGCTGGTGATTGTCGGCGAGGTTGGCTCAGATTTGCGGGTTGAATATACAGCCATCGGCGATGCCATCAACATTGCCGCGCGCATGGAGCAAAATGCTCCAGTGGGCGGCATTCTGATTTCGCAAGACACTTACCAGCATGTGCGCGGCCTGTTCGAGGTGGAATCCCAGCCGCCGCTCATGGTCAAGGGCAAATCCACGCCAGTCCAGACCTATCTGGTGCAGGGGCTGCGTGCCCGAGCTGGGCTGCGCGCACCGGATCGCGGCCTAGATGGGGTGCAAACACCGATGATCGGACGCGACACTGAACTGCTCTGGCTTAAGAATGTTTACCAGGATGCGCTGGAAGAAGCTCAGACCCGCCTGATCACCGTTGTTGGCGAGGCCGGGGTGGGCAAATCGCGCCTGTTGGATGAGTTTCTGCAGCAGTGCGCGAGTGACTCCGGGCTGTGCCTGCTGCTTGGGCGGAGCGCGCCGGAGTCGCAATCTCAAAGCTTTGGGCTGTGGCGCAGTTTGTTCAACACTTACCTGGAAATCCAGGAAAGCGACAGCGCGGCGCAGGTCAGCGAGCGCTTCCGGAAGGGGCTGGTTGCCGATATCCTGCCCGGGCAGGCTGAACTCGTTGCCCGTCTGCTCGGTTTTGAGATGGCTTCGGGCCTGCCCGGCTCCGGCAGCCTGCAAACCCAGGGCCAGGACTGCTTGGAAGATTATTTCCGCAGTTTGAGCAATCGTCAGCCGGTGCTGGTGATTTTGGACGACATTCACTGGGCGGATACTGCCAGCCTGGATTTGGTGGACCGCCTGGTAAACGCCCTGCCCGATCGGCGTCTGTTGTTTCTGTGCCTGGCTCGCCCCGCGTTGTATGAGTCGCGCCCGCACTGGGGAGAAGGCCGCGAGTGTTACGAACGTCTGGATCTGCGCCCGCTCTCCCGGCGCAATACCCGCCAACTGATCAGCCACCTGCTGCCTGGTTTGCCACCGCAAGTGGAAGAAACCCTGCTCAAAAACGCCGACGGCAACCCCTACTACACTGAAGAACTGGCGCGTATGTGCCTCGAAATGCTGGCCTGCAACGGGCAAAGCAACACAGACCCAGACCTGCTGGCGCGCATCCCTGCCACGCTGACCGGGGTCTTGCAGGCCCGTTTGGAGACGCTTTCCCCCGCCGAAAAGACCCTGCTTCAGCAGGCAGCGGTCGTTGGCCGCGAATTTTGGGATGCCCTGCTGTCTGACCTGACCCTTCCCAAACCTAAAGAACCGGCTGATGCTGTCAGCCAAAACCTGGAAACTCTTCGCAATCGGGCTATGGTGGCCCGGCGCGAACGCTCCAGCTTTCCCGGATCCAATGAGTACACTTTCAAGCACGCTGTTTTGCAGGAGACGGTTTACGAAACGGTGCTGCTTAAGCCGCGCAGACAATACCATGCCCAGGTGGCCGCCTGGCTGGAGAAACACGCCGGCGACCGCGAGTCCGAATACTGGCCGCGCATCGCCGCCCACTACGAGCGCGCCGGTCAGCCTGAAAAGGCGCTGGATTTTTGGCAAAAGGCGGCTGAAAATGCCCAAATGAAAGATATTTTGCTGGAGGCCGAAAACGCATATAAACATATGCTCGATCTGCTGCCAGCCGGTGCCGTGGATCAAGATCAGGTAGTACGGTTAAGACGCGCCAAGGTATATCGGGAATTGGGGCAGGTAAAAATGTCCCTGAACGCGGGCGAAGAGGCTCAAACATATCTGAAAGAAAGCATCCGTCTGGCGGAGCAATGCCCTGGTTCCGAGGCTTTATTAACATTGAGCCAGGCCCATGAAAGCCTGGCGGTCCGATACTTTTTCCTGCTGGATGATCTCAAACTGGGAAAAGAAAAGGGTCTGGAACATGTTGAACTCGCCTTGCAGATCGCTCGCCAGAGTGGAAACATGCTGCAAATCGCCGAAACGCTTGTTCAGAAGGGGATATTCCATGCGTTTCTCGGGATGTTATCAATTGCAGAAACCTTGTTCCTGGAAGCTCTAGTTTTCTTCCGCCAGTATGTTTTCACGTCGGTCAGGGAAGCCTGTGTCGCCAGTTACGATCGCATCTTGCTGATCCTGATACGCCTGGCCAAACGGCGCGGCGATGAAACTCAGGTTCAGGCTTATAGCGATGAACTGCTGGAATTTGCGCAGCGAGATGCGGGTGGGCTGCAGCACCCCCTGGCCTTGTCGGTCCGTTTTGAACTGGCAATGATCCATTCTCAGGATGCCGAAGCTGAAAAGCTGGCCCGCCAAAAACTGCAGATTGCGCGTGAAACCGGGGAGCGAGGCCTTTTCTTCGGTGCTGCCGGTGAAGTTTTCACGGCCTGTCTTTTACAAGATCGTATTGCAGAAGCCGAACTGGTTGCCAATCAAAGGCTGGAACAGGCGCGTACCTGGCAGGATCTTTCTCAAGAAATGTTGGCTCTGGGTAACCTGGCACGGGTTGCCCAAATTCGCAAAGACTGGGCAGCCGGCGAAACGTGGATGATGCAGGCGTTAAATGCCAACGAGCGATATGCCAAGGGTAATCCACTGTATCTCGATCTGGCCATTCTGGCAAATGCCGGGGATTTCTATGCTGCCCGTGGCGATTGGCAGCTCGCCGACCGATATTTTCATCAAGCCCTGACGTTGCCGACCGTGGATACGGTTGAACTGGTGCGAATCTTGCTCATTATGGCAGGGTCGCTGGCCCGGCGAGGAGAATGGGAACTGTTGGCTGAACTGGTGGGTGCGCTGGAGAGTGTGCCCATGCTCTACAGCCTTCTAAACGAGCGCCAGTACATCACCCCGATTCGACACCTGCTTAATATGGATGACCCGCTGATCGCTGCAGCCCATCAGCGCGGGTTGGAGCAAGGCCCCATGCCGTTAGGCCAGCGCCTGGCGAATTTACAGCTTGCTGCGTAATGATCTAAATCAATAAAGAGGTTTTCTGCACGCGCTTCGTTGACTTTGGTATCGATCTTTCTTATCATTCTCCAATAATACTATCTTATAATCATCTAAATACTCTTATTAATAATAGATTGAGGTGCATCCATGTCAACGACCCCTTCCGCCAATACACCCCCGCTGGCCCCAGGCTTGCCCTTTGTTGGTTCCATTCTGGCGCTATCCAATGATGCCCAGGATTTTTTCTATACCCAGTATCGCAAACTCGGGCCAGTTTTCCGGGTGCGGGCTTTGGGCAATGAGTTTAAAGTGCTGGCCGGGCCAGAGATCAATATGCTGATGGGAACCCAATCGGACGCCTTTAGCGCCTGGGACACCTGGGAACCTGTGGTGCAAGATTTTGGCGGCAAAAAAACCATCACCATGTTGGACGGGCCCGAGCATGCCCGCATGCGCCGGTTGATGCGTAAGAGTTTCTCGCGCGAAGCGCTGGTCTCGAATGTGCCCCAGGTGGTTGCTTTGATCACCGAACTCATCCAGCAGCAGGAGTTGGGTCAGCGCATTCCGGCAGCTCGTTTTATGCAACAAATCACGGCCAATATCCTGGGAGTGCTGAGCAACGACCGGGTGCCGGGCGAGTATTTTGACGATATTGTGACCTGGTGGACGATGCTTTTGGAAGTGCATGTCAGCCATCTCAAGCCGGCCAGCACGCTTCAGACGGCCAGGTATCAGCACGCCCATCAGCGCGCCAAAGAATTTGCCAGCCTGGTTTTTGAAGAGCGCAAGAAAAACCGGCCTGAAATAGATGAAGATAATTTGCTGGATAATCTGGCCGACACCAGCAGCCAGGATCCCGACTTTTTGAGCCACGATGAGGCGCTGTTCCTGACCCTGGCAGGATATTTTGCCGGGCTGGATACGGTTGCGAATGTCTCCTCTTTTATGCTCTACGAATTGCTGCAACATCCCGATATTCTGGCGGAGGCCCGCGCCGAAGCCGATCGGGTCTTTGCGGATGGCGTTCCCTCGCCAGAATCTTTCCGCAGCATGCACACTTTGCATGTGGTAGCCCAGGAAACACTGCGCCTGTATCCGATTGCGGGTGTGCTGCCGCGCAAGGCGGTCCGCGATCTGGAATATGGCGGATATGTCATCAAAAAAGATGAACATTTCATGATTGCCAATGCCGCCCCGCACTTTTCGCCCGAATTTTACAAAGACCCGTACAAATTCGATATTGAACGTTATCGCGAGCCACGCAACGAGCACAAGAAACGCGGCGCTTTTGCCCCATTCGGCGCTGGGCCGCATACCTGCCTGGGCGCAGGGCTTGCAGAAGTGCAGATTATGCTGGTTGTGGCAACCATGCTGCGCTATACCGAATTTACAATGGACCCGGCCAATTACAAGTTAAAAAAAGCATACAGCCCGTCCATGACCCCCAAAGGTTTTGGGATTAAGTTCAACGCATGGCGTCCTTGATCCGGGGATTAGTCTATTTTCGCTCTTAAAGCGTCAAACGCATGCTAATAATTTCAAAAGGCTTGAACGAGAGTTCCACACCGCCATCCTGCCAGTTGAGCTGCGAAATCTCGCCTTCAAGCAAATTTACCAGCGCGGCGGACCTGACTGGCAACGGACTCGCCAGGCGCAGCTTGCCTCGTGTCCCGCGCGCCTCGTACAGGCGAAGGATCAGGGCCTCGCTATCCTCGGCTTTCTTGATGGTATCGAGCAGAACGGCGGGCTGATCGAGCGAGAAAAAGGTTTGCTGGATGTCTTGTCCCGCGGTTTTTGCCGTTAAAAGGGGAACGTTGAAGCACCAGGCGGCTTCCGTTACACCGGCAGACTGCGGACTCCCCGCATGCGGGTAGAGGGCGAAACGGAATTGGTGCTGGCCCTGATCGGCCCCCGGGTCGGGATACGTGGGCGCGCGCAGGAGTGACAACCGCAGAATGTTGCCGTGCGCGGCGTAACCGTACTTGCAATCATTCAGCAGCGCCACACCATAATCCGGTTCGGAAAGATCCGCCCATTTGTGAGCAGGAACTTCAAAACGGGCCATATCGTAGGATGTGTTGAAATGTGTTGGCCGCTGCACATGCCCGAACTGGATTTCATAGGTGGCATAGGAAGCGCGCAGGTTGAGCGGGAACTCCACCTTTAGAAATTTTTGCTTTTCTTGCCAATCCACCTGACAGGCAAAATCAAGCCGCGCTGAAAGCGCATCCAGCGAAACAACCTGCCGGATCGTGCTGTGTGGGGAAATGATGTATTCAAACGTGATGGCTGCGCGCAGGGGGCCGGATTCGGCAATTTTGGCCGAGATTGCGTCGCCCATAACCAGCTTTTTCTCCAAATGAAAGGCATCCACATCCCAGGCTTCCCAGGCGTTGGGCAGGTCCTCGTAGAGCACAAAGGTGTTGCCTGCCTGGCCGGGTTCGATGCTTTCGCGCTGAGCGGATTTGTCGAAGAGGCTGGTCAGCCCGCCTTGGCGGTTAAAAACAGCCTTCAAGATGGTATTTTCGAGAATAAAGCCGGTTTTTGTCTCGGTCACGGAAACAGTTTCAGTCGTTGTCGCCGGGGTCTGGATGGCATAACCAAGCGAGGGCGCGGAAACCAACCCCAGGCGGCCGCCCAGGTCCACTACTTCGGTCCTGGGAAAACTCAGGGTGTTGAAAACAAAAACCTTGTCCGTCTCAGGTGTTGATGTCTCAGGTGTCAGGGCCTGGATGGCTTTTCCGTGCAGGGTGGCAGCCTGCTCCAAAACGGTTGTGTAATCTTTGGCCGAATCCGCATAAACTTCGCCAATCGATGAGCCGGGGATGATGTCGTGGAACTGGTTGGTGAGCACCAGTTTCCATAGTTTTTGCAAGGCATTTGCCGGGTAGGTGAGTCCGCGCGTGACCAGCGCCAGGGTGGAGAGCATCTCCACATCCCGCAATAAAAACTCAGATTGGCGGTTAAATTTTTTATTCCGCGCCTGCGAGGTGTAAGTGCCGCGATGCAGCTCAAAATACAACTCACCGACCATGACCAGCGGGTCTTTCAGGTCTGCGGCGCAGCGCGCAAAAAACTCGCGCGGCGCGCGGATCTGGGTGCGCGGCAAGCCGTCCACATCTGTCATGCGGCGCAGCTGCTCGAGCATGGCGGTTGTCGGGCCGCCGCCGCCGTCGCCAAAGCCAAAGAGCAGGTAACTTTCATTGGCGCGTTCGTGATCTTTGAAGTTGCTGACGTTGTAGAGCACTTCCTTGACGTTGGCCAACGAGTTGTAGGTATCGGCGGGCGGGAAATGGGTCAGCACCTGCGAGCCATCGATGCCTTCCCACAGGAAGGTGTGACTGGCCGGCTTGTTGAACTGGTTCCAGGAGAGTTTTTGGGTTAAAAAATAGTCGATGCCGGCCAATTTCATGATCTGGGGCAGCGCGCCGCTGTAGCCAAAGACATCCGGGTTCCAAAATTCCTGGCAGCGCAGGCCAAACTCAGCTTCGAAGAAGCGCTGTCCATACAGGAACTGGCGCACAAGAGATTCACCGGAGGGGATGTTGCAATCGGGTTCGACCCAGGTGCCACCCGCGGGGACGAACTGCCCCGAGCGCACTTTTTCGGCAATGCGCGTATAGAGGGCCGGGTAATGCTCCTTCATCCATTCGAATTGCTGGGCCTGTGAACAGGCAAAGATGTATTCGGGATACTCATCCATGTAGCGCGTGGCGCTTGCAAACGAGCGCGCGCTTTTGCGTTTCGTCTCGGCCAGCGGCCAGAGCCAGGCCGTGTCAATATGGGCATGCCCGACTGCCGATAAATTGTGCTGCCCGTCGCCATTGCGGGCAGCCAGGAAACGGGTGGCAATCTGCCGGGCGGCAGGCCAGGTGGATTTATCCTCCAGCAGGGTGGCGTTGACCATTTCGTTGGCCGCGTAGAGCGCCTGCCCGCCGCGCGGGGTGTTGGCGGGCAGGTGCAGCGCCAGGTCGGCGATGATTTTGAAATCCCAGTATAAATCCCAGGCCTGGCGGTCAAAGACAGCCATTTCTGCCTGGCTCAGTTCACCAATCCGGGGGTTGTGCGCCTGGTTATCGACCCCAAACAGACCATTGCAGGCCGCTTCGATGAAGTATTCCAGCGTTTCATCCCCTTGCGCATTTTTGGTCAGGCAAAATTCTTTGCGGATGGGTTCAGCCTGCCAGCCATTGAAGGAACCGGTCAGGCCTTGAAGCGGCGCGCCAGCCTGCCAGAGACATGCTTCGGAGGCTGAATCCCATAAAAGGTGCACTTCCTGCCCGCGCCAACCGGCCGGGATTTTCAGATTGACCTTGAACCAGTGAGTGGACCAAAGCGGACCAAACTTTTCGCCTACAAAAGCCGGGCGATACTCTCCAAGCATGGCTTCCTGATAAGTGATCCGGCCAGGAGCTGCGTACACCGCTAAAGTTGCCGGTGCTCGCTGAGCATAAAATAGCGCTGCAAGTTTTGCGGAAAAATTCTGTACACGTTGACGGGTGAGTTCAATGTGTTTTTGCATAATATTCCCTGTTGAAGACCAAGAATGGTTTGCTTGAGAAAAGTTAAAACAGTTGCAGCACCCAGAGCGCAAGCATGCCCGCCGCCAGGGTCAGCAATACGTTGCGTGTGCGCCAGGCCACCAGCGCTCCCACCAGCCCGGCCAACAATCGGACATTTCCAAGCGACAGATCGAGAATACCGGCCGGATGCGTCAGGGCCGGGAAAACCAGCGCAGCCAGCGCCGCGGCGGGGACAAAACGCAGCGCCCGCCTGAGCCACTCGGGCATTCCTACTTTTCCGATCAGGAAAATAAACGACAGGCGCTGCAGGAGTGTGCCCAACCCGGTCAGCAGAAATAATAACCAGAGAGAGACGCTGTTCATTGCGCCCTGCCCGGGTGAGCCCGCCGCTGCATGTTCTCGGCCAGCAGGCCGCACCCGACCCCCACCAGCACAGCCAGGATCAGTCCAAGATTGTAGGGCAATCCCTTGCCGAGGACAGCCGTCAGACCGCCCGCCACGGCTGCCGCCACCATTGGCCGATCGCTCAACGCCGAAAACATCAAGGCCATGAAGCTGAGTGGGAAGGCAAAATCGAACCCCCAGGAAGCCGGGACAAGTGTCCCCAAAAGTGAACCGGCTATGGCGCCTGCCTGCCAGGTGACCCAGACTGCCAGCGCCGTCCCAAAGTAAAACCAGCGCCTGTTGACGTCCTTGTGCGTGGCAAAATAGCTCATGCTTATTCCAAAGGCCTGATCGGAGAGCATATAAGCCAGCAACAATTTCTGCTGTGTTTTCAGCTTTTGTAAAGATGGCGCCAGTGCGGCGCTGTACATGATAAAACGCAAGTTGATGATCCAGGCTGTCAACACCAAAATGACCCATGGGCTGCCGGTTTTCATCAATTGCAGCATGGCCAGCTGTGATGCGCCAGCGGCAATCATGACAGACATGCCGAACGCATCCAGCACCGATAATCCCACACCGGCTGCGGCTACGCCAGTGATCATCGCGAAGGGAATCACGCCCAGCAGGATCGGCAGTGTGGCACGCACCCCTGCCAGAAAATCGTTCTGGGTGCGAAGCGGTTGTTCTGAATGTGATTCCATAAAGATTCCTTATCAGTATCCTTGTCGCGGGAATATCTTGTCCCCATATTCTATGATGGCAATAAACCGTGCCAACCTGCTTGCAACTGAATACCCATCATTATACAGGCAGCCAATATTTGAGTGTAAACGTTATACGATACCAAACCCCGTGACAAATATCTCAACATGACTAGGTTTTCTGAAGCCATTCCATCCTTTGACATCGTACAACGGGAGTTCTGTCATCATATTCCTGCTCGCATGATTTTTTAAGCATTCCCTATTTGTATAAATACCGCAAGTTTGCTACAATGTATTTATGAAAATAAATCGCGCATTACTCCCACAGATCAAGGACATGCTCATCCCCGGCAAGGTGCTGGTGTTGTATGGCCCGCGCCAGGTGGGCAAGACCACGCTTGCCAACGACCTGATCGCACCTGTTGCGCTGCGCAGCCGCTTCGTAAATGCGGATGAGATCATCTACCGTGAAGCGCTTGCCAGCCAGAGTCGCCAGCGTCTGGGCGAATTGCTTGGCGATGCCGAACTATTGGTGATTGACGAAGCTCAGCGCGTGCCCAACATTGGGCTTAATCTCAAAATTCTGGTGGACAGCTTTCCGCAGGCGGTTATCCTGGCAATCGGTTCGGCTTCGTTTGAACTGGCCAATAAGATCAGCGAACCCCTGACCGGACGCACCCTGACCTTTAATATGTACCCGATCAGTTATGCCGAAATACGCGATGCGTTTGGGGCGCTTGAAGCGCGCAGTCAGTTGGAGCGTTGGATGGTATGGGGCGGCTACCCGGCTGTGACCACGCTCAACGACCCGGTCTTGCGTGAGCGGCTCTTGGGAGAGATTACCGGGGCCTACCTGTACCGGGATATCCTGGAAATGGAAGGAATCCGCCATGCGGATAAGCTCATTTCGCTCTTGCGCCTGCTGGCTTTCCAGATCGGACAGGAAGTTTCACTGTCAGAATTGGCAACTAGCCTAGGCCTGGGACGTCCGACCGTAGAGCGCTACCTGGATTTGCTCGAAAAATCTTTTGTCATCTTTCGCGTGGGCGGGTTCTCGCGCAACCTGCGCAAGGAAGTGACCAAAAATTCGCGCTACTATTTTTATGATAATGGTATTCGAAACAGCCTGGTTCAGAACTTTAACCCACTTCATTTGCGCCAGGATGTTGGCCAGTTGTGGGAAAACTACCTGATGATGGAGCGCCGCAAGGCTAACCAGGTTGCATCGCGCTCGGCCAATACTTATTTCTGGCGAACTTATGACCAGAAGGAAATAGACTACATCGAAGAACGCGGTGGCAAGTTGTACGGATATGAATTCAAGTGGGGCGGCAAGGCCATGCCCCGCAAAACCAGCAGTGAGTTTATGGAAACCTACCCAGGCTCAGAGTTGGCGACAATTAGCCCTGAAAATTTTGAAGCGTTTGTGTTGTGAAACCAAAGGAATCTGCCATGAGCGATGAACGCGAAAAGATCGAAGAGAGCATCCGTCAATTGGAAGTGGTCAAGGCCAGCGGCGCACTCAGCGCAAGCGTGATCGAAGCCAGCATTGGGGCATTGAAAGCCCAGCTTATCACTTTTGACGCTAGTCTCGAAGGCCCCGGTGCGATTGCCCAGGGTACAGACTCTCTTGCCGTTGGTGCAGGTGGCATTGGAGTCAAAGGCGATGTTCACGGTGATGTCTCTGTGATCAACAATCTCAACCCGCTGCCTCTCGGCGCATCCCCCGCCGAACTGCGCGCCGCCTACCTGAACCATCTCTTCGAGAGTGTTAGCCAGTTACAATTATCTGGCATTGACCGCAATACCGCTTCAGACGCCGAAGCGCGCCTGAACCTGGGTGCGGTTTACACCGCCCTGCTCACTGTTGAGCGAGAGATTAGAGAAATAGAAAAATCCCGTAGTTCAATCGAAATCAAAGATATGTCGATTTCGGCCCTTGAGCAGCTCAACCGCCACAATCGCCTGGTACTGCTCGGCGACCCCGGCAGTGGCAAAACCACCTTTGTTAATTTCGTGGCCATGTGCTTGGCCGGGGAGACTTTCCAGCACAAAGATGCCAATCTTGCCTCCATGACCGCTCCCCTGCCACAAGAAGATGATCCGCGCCGCAACCGGGACCAAAAGCCCAAGCCCCAGCCTTGGGAACATGGCCCGCTGTTGCCAATTCGTGTCATCCTGCGCGATTTTGCCGCGCGCGGCCTGCCTCCGGTCGGTGAGAAAGCTGTGGCTAAAACGCTCTGGGATTTCATTGTCAATGAATTGGATGCCTGGGCCTTGGGTGAGTTCGAGCAACCACTCTTTCAGGAACTGCTCCATCAGGGTGGCCTGCTTCTGTTGGATGGCCTCGATGAAGTTCCCGAAGCCGACCAACGCCGGGCACAAATTAAGCAGGCGATTGAGGGCTTCGCGGCCAGTTTTCCGAAATGCCGCATCCTGGTCACCAGCCGCACCTATGCCTACCAGCGCCAGGACTGGCGGCTGAACGGATTCGCCGAAAGCGTGCTGGCAGCCTTCTCGCAAGGTCAGATTTGCAGCTTCGTCGAACGCTGGTATGCCCATATCGCCCTCCTGCGTCGTATGGATGCCGATGACGCCCGGGGTCGGGCTGAACTGCTGAAGCGGGCTATCTTAAACAGCACTCAGTTGATGGGCCTGGCCGAACGTCCGTTGCTGCTGACACTGATGGCATCCCTGCATGCCTGGCGCGGTGGGACCCTGCCCGAAAAACGCGAAGAACTGTATGCAGATGCGGTCGACCTGCTGCTCGATTGGTGGGAAAGCCCCAAAGCTGTTCGCAATGCGCGCGGCAAACTGGTGGTGCATCAGCCTAGCCTGGCTGAATGGCTGAAAGTGGATCGCGCCAAAGTGCGTGCCTTGCTCGAAGAACTGGCTTTCAAAGCCCACAGCGCTCAAACCGAATTAACCGGCACCGCCGACATCCCCGAGGGCGATCTGGTCAGCGGCCTGATGCGCCTGAGTCAGAACCCGGATGTCAATCCGCGCCAGTTGGTCGATTACCTCAGCCTGCGGGCCGGTCTGCTCATCCCGCGCGGGGTGGGGGTTTATACCTTTCCGCATCGTACCTTTCAGGAGTATCTTGCCGCCTGCTACTTGACCGACCACGAGTACCCCGAAAAAGTGGCCGAATTGGCCTGCGCCGACTTCAACCGCTGGCGCGAAGTGGCCCTGCTGGCCGGAGCCAAAGCCGCGCGCGGCACCGCCTCGGCCATCTGGAGCCTGGTGGATGCGCTCTGTTACGACAACCCGACTCCAAATGCGCCTGAAAGCCAGCAATGGGGTGCACACCTGGCCGGGCAGATCTTGGTCGAGAGTGGCAGCCTGAACAACATCAGCGAGCGCAACCTGCCCAAGCGCGTGCGGGTGCAGCACTGGCTGGTGGACATTCTGAAAACAGGAAGCTTGCCTGCTATTGAACGCACTCGTATTGGAAACAGCCTGGCCGCTCTGGGTGATATGCGATTCAACCCACAACTCTGGTATCTGCCGGCTTCAACTACGCTCGACCCTTTGGGCTTTATCCACATTCCGGCAGGCAAGTTCATAATGGGTAGTGACCCCAAGAAAGACCGCTATTCTCAGAAAGATGAACAACCTCAACATCAACTTAAATTGCCCGGTTACTGGCTGGCAAAGTACCCTGTAACGGTGGCGCAGTTCCGCGCCTTTGTGGATGCCTGCGACTATAAAATGCGATCCAAGGACAGCCTGCGTGGTGTTCCAAATCATCCGGTGGTCAACGTTACCTGGTATGATGCTCTGGAATACTGTGACTGGTTGGATGTGCAGTTGAAAAAATGGGCTAAGCAGGCCAAGGATGAAAGATCAATAACCGGAGGGGATGCGCTTTCATCCTTTATTATCGGTCTTTCGTCTGGAAATTTGCGAGTAACCCTGCCAAGCGAAGCCGAGTGGGAAAAAGCAGCGCGAGGCCAGGATGGCAGGAACTACCCCTGGGGCGAAAAACCAGACCCCAATTGCGTAAACTATAATGAAACTGGCATTGGCGGTACTTCGCCGGTGGGTGCGTTCCCCGGCGGGGCTAGCCCTTATGGTTTGCTGGATATGAGCGGCAATGTCTGGGAATGGACGAGAAGCCTCTGGGGAAACGATTTTCAAAGCACAGATTTCAAGTATCCCTATCAGCCAGGTGAAGAATACGACGGCATAAAAGCAGATAGAAATATCCTGCGTGTCCGACGCGGTGGCTCGTTTATCAATAATGCAGATGTTGCCCGGTGCGCCTTCCGATTCGGGTGCAATCCAAACAACTGGTACGATGACCTTGGTTTTCGCGTGATGGTGTCTCCGATGCTTCTCTCTCAACCATAAGGCATCAAAACTCTGCATCTCTGATCTCGTCCGAAGGACGCCGGGACGGTGTAGTTTTCTCTAGGAGCGACAATTTGTAGCAAGTGTGAGTCCTTCACCCCGATACCATTGCGTGGCACAGGAGATGGTCGCGTTAAATTTTTCAGCCATACAGCTTTTCGCAGGATGAAAAGCTGTTTTTGGGCAGCGCCGAAACAGTCTGCGCCATCCTAGGCAGGAAAACGCCGTATTTACGCCCATCCCGCCGCTTTCCCAGATGGCCGCCGCGTTGTGGCTGTCGTCGAGATGCTGCGCCGCTGGCCACTCCCGATAAAACCTTGTTGGCTTTCTCGTAACTCCTTTTGTGCTTCGCGCAAACTCCAGGCTGTGCGGAAACCAACTCGCCGAAAAGTGTCATCTGCACCCCCGAAGAGCACGGGGGCAAGCTGCCTGCCCGGGCCGCTCTTGAAGAAAAGGCAGCGGCAGGCTGTTCGTTTATCAGGCCACCGGTATCCCCGCTGGTTGGAGTGGTGGATTGGTGCGAGATTGAGACGATGAGTGGATAGTTTTGGGGGAAGATCCGCTGGGTTGGCAGCTGCGCGGATAGTGCCAATTATGCGAGCCATCCGGTAAAATAATCACCAGAAAACGGTGCTCACAAAAGGGAAGGTATCCGAATGTATTATCCAAGCATTTTTAATGATGTGATCGGACCTGTGATGCGCGGGCCATCCAGTTCGCACTGTGCCGCGGCGTTACGGATCGGCAGGGTGGCAAGAGACTTGATGGAAGGCAGGATTGAAGAAGTAATCATTGAGTTTGATACTCATGGTTCGCTTGCCACCACGCATGCCAGCCAGGGATCGGATATGGGTCTGTTCGGTGGCCTGCTTGGTTGGGAGACAACCGATGAAAGGTTGGCTGAGTCTGCAAGCGCATTGCTCGATGCCGGGATAAAGTTCGATATAAGAATCCTGGATCTTGGTGCAGCCCATCCGAATACGTATCAGTTGAGGCTCACGAATTCGGTTGAAACCCACTCGCTCACAGCCATATCAACCGGTGGTGGCATGATCGAAGTGATCGAGATTGATGGCATCCAGGTTTCGATGGCAGGGGACTATTTTGAAACCCTGATCTTCCTGGACTCAAAGGGAGACGAACTAATAAAATACCTGGAAGCCAGGATCAAGGCTGACAGGATTATTCTTCTGGGTCAGCCTGACCATCAACTGATTGTCGTCAAAGCACAAAACTTCCTGGACGAAAATAGTATTTCCGAACTTTTAGCAATGGATCCGGTTCGATCCGTAAAGAAAATAGCGCCAGTTTTGCCGGTTCTCTCTCATTTGAATGTTCAAGTTCCGTTTATTACTTGCGAGGAGATGCTGGAATACAACACCGGCAAAGATCTTGCCCTGTGGGAGCTGGCGGTCCATTATGAAAGCGCCCGGGGCAATTTATCTGCGGATCAGGTGGTGGAGAAAATGCAGGAGATTGTCTGTATCCTGCAAAAATCCATTCTGATTGGAATTCGTGGGACAAAATATGCCGACCGAATTCTGGGTTATCAGTCTGGACAATTTCAAACTTTAATGGAAAATCAAAAACTTCTGGATAGCGGCATGCTCAACCAGATCATCCTGAGTGTCACGGCCCTCATGGAAGTGAAAAGCTCGATGGGGGTGATCGTGGCTTCGCCGACCGCCGGCTCTTGCGGCGGCCTGCCAGGTGCCTGTATCGGGGCAGCCGGAGCGATGGGCTTGTCTTTGGAAGAGAGCACGCAGGCGATGCTGGCGGCCGGGTTGATTGGGGTCTTCATCGCGGCGCATGCGACTTTTGCGGCCGAGGTGGGAGGCTGTCAGGCAGAATGTGGTGCTGGTTCGGGGATGGCCGCCGCCGCACTGGTGACACTGGCCAGGGGCAGTACCCAACAGGCGGTGAATGCAGCTTCGATGGCGCTTCAAAATATCATGGGGATGATCTGCGACCCGGTCGCGAACAGGGTTGAAGTGCCCTGCCTGGGAAAAAATGTAATGGCTGCCAGCAATGCCCTGGCCTGTGCGAATATGGCAATCGCAGATTTTGATGCGATCATTCCCCTGGATGAAGTGATTGAAACAATGGATCGGGTTGGCAAGAGCATTCCGGTTGAGTTACGCTGTACCGCCCTGGGTGGATTGTCGATTACAAAAACTTCGATCGCGATTGAAAATAAATTAAATTTAATCAGGTCGGCAGGCGAGTAAAAGAGACGAGATCACGCGCGAAAACACAATTTGCAGCAGAATACCGACAATGCTCCCGGTTAGCCGGGAGCATTGTCGGTTTGTACAAGAATGTTCAGTCAGGATGGATTTGGATATGGTTTATTTCATCCAGTCGTTCAACCATCGCACCTGTCCAACCCATTCATCAGCCTCAGTGTTGGCAAACATCTTCTCCAAAGCGGGTAGCAGTTCGGGCATTGACTTCTGAGCCGATAGCAAAACACCTGAATGATGGGGATAACGTTTTGCCAGTTCCATGAAATCACGCACGTTGAAAGTGAAAATCACTCGTCCTTGGGCGGTTGCGCCAAGAAGTTGTTGAATGTCATCGGCATCCAACACCATCCACTCGTTTGGCGTGCGAGTAACATCATGTCCTTTCTCCACCAGCGCTTGAAGAAGAGATTTTTTGGATGTATCCGCATCCAAGTGCAATCTTGGTTCAGCCACGCTTTGGCTCCAAACCTTGCTCAGCCTGAATGCTGGCCTCGATCTCTGCGCGGTGTGCCTCGTAAAAGGCCTGCGCTTCCTTGACCCGCGTCACGGTCAGATCGTATTCTTTGGCGATTTGTTCTGCAGATAAACCATGCTGCGCATCAACAACCAGCGTTTGCACCCTTAGACCTGAGCCGCGCAAAACGGATGTGATACTGCCTGAAGCCCCACGCCGGTAGGTAATCCCTGGAAATTTGGGATCATCCAACCCATGCTGCAGCGAGGCTACTTTGTCAGCTACAGACCACATAATGAACTGGTTCAGTGAAACTCCTTGACGCAATGCCCATTCTTCAGCTTCCTGTTTTAGCTTGGCCGGTAAATTCAATGCGTAGCGTGTCATCTTGGTTCTCCTTACTCATTTCTTACTTGTCAGGCGATTCGTAGAATAATTATACATCATATTAGACATCATATAGGACATCATATTCTTGAATAGCGTGAAATCCTGTTCATTTGGGCACACCAATAACTTCCATAACTTACGTAAATCTCCACTTACGCATACCATAAAGATTTAAAAACAAAATCAGGAAGATGGTTCTCTTTGCATTACTTTACATGCTTCACCAATGCAATTTCATCCAGGTAAAAATCAACCGTTCCAGTAGCGGTATGATGCCCAAAAGAAAGCGTGATGATTTTTTGCTCGATAGCTCCCAGTTCGGACATTGGAATACGTACCCGCAGCCACTTGCCTGTGGACAGTTCTCCGGCTTCAACATAGCCAGGGCGCATAATATCTGGCATGTGAAGGATTGCCGGGCCAGTTTCGGCGTTGAAATAAACATTGATATTGGGATAATAATCGCCACGCAGGGCAGTAATATAAATGTAAAACTCAAGAAAATCGTACTCGCTGGTATCAACAGGCGCGTTCGCCCATAGATCAATATTCGTCCAGGGTTCGAGATGAACTTTAAGCGCCTGGCTGCCAGCATAAACCTGCTCGCTTGATCCTGGATCTGCCCAGGTAAAAACGGACGGGAGTTCCCAGGCTGGGTCGAGCCCATCGTTGTAGATAACCAGACGCTGGTTGTTGGGTGAATCATAGTTCGGGATAAGGGTAGGGGTTGGAAACGGAGGTTGTCCGTTATAAGCACGGAGCACATTTTCTGCAGGTTTCCCATCAATTTCCCAAAGTTGTCCGGCAATGCCGCCCTCGACTGGTGCGGCAGATTGGTGGAACCAAAAAACACCCTGCCACCAGGGTTTGTCACTGAAGGTTTCGAGCAAGGCTTGGTAGCCATCCGCCTGCTCTTGTAAGTCAATAGGTTGATCGCTGCGGTCTCCCCAGGGTGTTCGCAGACTCATGTTCTGGCTGGTGTAGCCGGCTTCGGTAAAAATAATCGATTTCCCCCACTTCTTGGCAAGTCCATCGAGTAAGGTCACATACGGTGTCCAGGCGGTTTTGATTTGCTCAACGGTTGGGTTTTCAGAAACAACCAGGGGGTAATAAGCATCCACACCAATTGCATCCAGGGCATCCCACCATGTTACCCCTGTTTCACTGCCGCTGTTGGCACAATAGGTCAGCGGGCCAGAGTATACTGCGCGCACATCCTGGATGAGTTGCCTCCATTCGGTTTCGCGTTGTTGGGTTCCGCTCATTTCTGTCCCAACCGCGAAATAATCCACGCCAGTTTCTTCGGATAGTTCAGCCCAATGCACCATAGCAGCCCCGTAAGAATCGAAAAACGATTGCCAGTCGGCTTCACTTTGCATGCGGACATCCAGCGCAATCCCCGTTTCCTGAATCAGGATGCCGGGTTTAAACAGAACCCGCAAGCCCTGGCTTTTGGCGAGAGCGATGGCATGCCGCAGGGATGCGTCGCTCGGAACCCCCAGGGATTCATCACACCTGACCACGGGCGAATGGATGGTACTCATATAGCACGAAGCAAAAATTGCCACCCAGTTGACACCCATCGGCTTGATTACATTGACAATTTGAGCATCTGAAGTTGGGTTGAGAAAGGCATCCTTGAAACCAAAGCCCGGGTCATAAATCATGCCGCTGATTTTTGCCGACATTGGCGCAGGCGTTAGAGTGCTTGTTAGAGTTGGGCTGGGAATGATGGTTGCCGTTGGAGTTTTCGTACTTGTCGGCAGTGTGGTTTTTGTTGGCGGTGCAGGCGGGGTAACAGTCACTGCTGGCGAACAGGCGGCTAGCAAACTGGCAATTAGTAAAATGAGAAGTGGTAAATTTTTCATGGCGGGGTAATTCCTTTTTTAAGGGGCTGGCATACCAAACAGCATGACGGTGGTATCAAAAAAGAAGGTATTGCCGAGGCCATAGCGAGCAATCAGAAACTTTCCATCGGGTGAGAAGACCAGGGCGAAGTTGCCGATGAAGTTTTCGATGCCTGTCTCCAGGTTGAAACGTTTGAGAAGCATGCCCGATTGCGCATCCCAAATTTCCAGTGAGGATTTATACCCTGCCGCCAGGAATTTACCATCTGGCGAGAGCGCTAGGGCCAGTTTGGCCCCAGAATAGGGGCCGCCGATGATCGTCTGCTTTTGCCAGCCATCCAGCGCGTACAGCCCGATCCGGCAGTCGGGCGTAATCGTAAACACGCCGCTTCCGTCGGGGGTGAAGGCAAAGGGCACATCCAGCAGGCAGTTGGCTACGCTGTGAGTTTGCACCACTTTCCCGGTTTGGATATCCAGAATAGTCAGGGTGCGGTCTTTTTGGCCAATCGAATCAAGCGTAAGCAGTTTCCCATCGGGCGAAAAGAAATACCGATTGTGATGTTTGGAATCGGCATCATTGGGTGGGATTCAATTTCGCACAGAGCGCCAAATCTGCGCCCCGACCGGCAGGTCTGGCAGGGACAGGCATCCTCCGGTCACGCTGCGGCGCAAGCTGCTAAAAATCTCATCGAAAACAACCCCGTCCGTATGGCCACCATGCGCGATGGGCAAATCACCTGCGGGCCGTGAGGATGGGCCACGATTGGCAATAATCAGCAAGGTTTCTTCATCTGAATCGCGTTGGTAAACCAGCAGGTCTTTCTCCACCACCAACACTTGGAAGCCGCCCTGGAGCAGAGCGGGCGATTCGCGGCGCAAGTGAACCAGTTGCTGATAAAAAGTTCGCAAAGCGACATCCCAACGAGTCTTATCCCAAATCATGCAGTCTCGCGCTGATAATGAGTCGCTAGCTTGCATGCCAATTTCATCCCCGTAATAAACGCAGGGAACACCAACATACGTCATCAGCAGCACGACCGCCAACCGGTTCAAGCCGGGATCTGTCTTGAGCACCGACAGAATACGGGCCGTATCATGCGAACCGAGCAGGTTAAACTGCTGACAGGCCACCTGCCAGGGGATGGTCGCCCGGAAACCCGCCCAGGTATCCACCAGGGATTGGGTCGGCCAGGGTTGGGAAGACTCAATCTGGTGTGGCTCATTGTGCTGGTAATATGAAAAATGATCCAGCCAAAACCAGAGCGGGTGAGTGAACCCGGCATAATTCATCGAAGCGTCGAGCTGGTCGCCCTGCAGTTGCCTTGATCCATCGAAGAAGTTTTCTCCCAGCAAGTAAGCCTGTGGATTTTCCTCTTTCACCGCCCGGCGGATGCCTTCCCAGACCTCGCGCTCGAGCTGCTCGGCGCCGTGGCGGGCAAGCATATTGGCCACATCCACCCGCCAGCCGTCGATTTGGTAGGGAGGCCTGAGCCAGTGGCGAAAAATGGCCTGCGAACCGGCATACATCTCTTCACGCAACTTTTGACTGCGATAGTTCAACTTGGGCAGGCCCTTTACCCCCAGCCAGCACTCGTAATCATCCGGATATTGCCGAAAGGTGAAATACTCCGCCCGACTGGCCTGCGGGTTCTTCAGGGTTTCCTGAAACCAGGGATGCAAAACACCACAGTGATTGGGGACAATATCGAGGATAAAACGCATACCGCGCGCAGCAGCCGCACGGCGCAGGGAAGCAAGCGAGTCATTGCCGCCGAGATGGGGATCCACATTGTAATAATCAACAACATCGTAGCGATGATTGCTGTAAGCCGAAAAAACCGGGTTCAGGTAGAGGGTATTGACGCCCAGGTCTGTCAGGTAATCGAGCCGGGCTTCAACTCCGGGCAGGTCGCCGCCATAGAATTCAACCATCGCCTGCGGCCATTCTCCCTGTGGCTCGCCCCAGCGGCGGCTGATGGAGGTCTGGCCGCGGTAGGCAAATTCGCCATCGCGCACGTTGCTGGCCGGGTCGCCGTCGGCAAAGCGATCGGGGAAGACCTGGTAGAAAACACTGCTGCGCACCCAGTCTGGGAACTGGGTATCGGCCAACAAACGGAAGTCCGCCGCATCGGTGGGTATCTGTCTCAACAATCCTGCGCCGTTGTACCACCAGGGGCCTTCCCCGGTCAAAATCAGGAAACGGTAGGAAGTCACCGGCATCGACAATGTCAAGACAGCCTGCCACCAGGTGCAGGCCGGACCGGATCCTTCAGGACGCATCTCCAGGAAGGCTTGCTCACCATCCGGGCAGGTTCGCAAGAAGACTCGTTCGATACCTGCATCTGGGCTGGCGCGCAGGCGCAAGGCAACTTCGCTTCCCACGCGCAATGGCTCGTTCCTGGCCGCCCGCACATAACGTGCAGAGCCATCATGGTGTATGGATTTCAGGAAATTCATGATTTTCTCGGCATTTTGGATAACCTGCTCAACATTATGGTCGGCGTTAATTCTGATTATAAGCCATGCCCATGCCGGGATTTTGCTCTCCACGCAGAAGCCGTTGCCAGAACCCAAGCCATTTCCCCAAAAATCGGCTGATTTTGACTGCATTTTTACTGCAAATGCTATTAGAACATACGTTCTTTATGCAAAGATTTTAAACAAAAAGCCCCCAGATATGGGGGCCATGTGGTGTTGTATCACCGTATTTAGGTGATCGACCCGGGACTTGAACCCGGAACCCACTGTAGATGCTAAGTAGACTCTTTAAAATTTTTAATAATTTTACGATCAGATCTCCTTTTTTCGGGAGAAAAAAAGATTAATTCATTATATATTGAATCGGGAAAAAATCGTCGAAATCGGTAGGATGCAGGGATGATGTGTAAAGCTCAACCATTTCTATGGATGACCAACGGCCGGCTCGGCGCGCCGAGGGGCAGGTCCGCTTTTTGTGGGAGGGTCGGCACATATATCGGTGGGTAAGTTTTGCAAAACGATTGTGAATTAGGCTTTACCTTATAAGTTCTTATTAATCATTTTCTTTATGGATCTTTGCAATGCAACGACTGGTCCAATAATCGATGCAATTCATATAGTCTATCGTAGCGTGCTTATTCTTGAGCACTATGGTTTGCGATTGCGACAGATACACGAGTTGCTAACGGTTCTTTTTCTTCAAAAAAACACGCAATACAAATCATACTGTCTTGCGTGTTTCTAGCATAATCGCATTAGAACAGGGCCTTTCGGGCCTGTTTTCTACATCAAATCACGCAATCAATTTTACTGCGGGTAAAAACCGTGGTTTTCGCGCGACATCGCGGTGTTGGCTCGTTTTGGATAGCAAAAGCGCATTTACGTTCTAAGCAAATAATCGTCAAGGTATTTTTGCACACCAACCTACCAGTTGGCAAGTTGTACACTCTGATACTTGATGATCTGGTGCTTAATCCCCAAAAAAGGCAAATTTATTATTTGATTACCAGCGAGCCTGATGCTCTTCGGCAAAGCCGATCAGATCATGGATTTCCAAGGGCTGGCCATCATCCAATACTGCTCGGCCGTTATAACGACCAAACATCTGGTGAACTTCACTGAAGATTATCCCCAGGTTGGTTTTTGCGGTTCGATCTTTGAATGGCGTGAAGGTCAAATCAAGGTGACCATCATCGCCCGTAAAGTGCCAGGGATGCATGTAGTCGCCGGTGCGATAGTCGATATGTACGGCTGCGAGTTTATGAACAATGCCATCCAGGATGACACAATTCTCAGTTGCCTTGCTTAAATCCCCAAAGCCACGGCCCAAGTTCAGCCCAATCGTGCGGCCATCCGGCAGAAATCCAGAAGCGCTGGCCCAATTCCAGTAGCTGCGATATTCCCAAACGCCGCGCCCCCAATCGAGGGCTCCCAGGCAAGCTTCGGGCTGCAATTCCTCGCGCTGGTCACCATACTGAATAAACCCTTCAGCTGGCAGACAGTTGATCTTGGTGTTATCGTAGAAGCGCTGCTGCCCGATGGGAATGATGATATTCATCGACTCATGTTTTGGCGGGCAAGACAGCTTGATCTCGGCCTGAATACCGCGCCCACCATCAAAACCGGGCCAGTTGACGCTTATCTGCCGTTTTTCCGCATCAGCCGTAAATCGCAAGGATACTTTTTCGTTAGCAAATACTGCCTCACCAGACTGGCTGTTGCGCTCCAACTGGATGCCACGCCCAAAGGGAATAACCAGACCTTCTTCATGCAATTCACCGCTGGCAAAATCGAGTGTATACACAAAAATGTTGCCAGCATATCCCAGGTCAGCGATTGTGGCCGAGAAAAAACGCTGAGGAGTGAAGACGGCATAGTAGTCCCAACGCTTCATCCGCAAGCTTTGCAATGAACGCAGCTTGTAAAAATTGGCATTTTCCAGATTACAGTCCAACAAGGGTTGGCGCGACCAGCCAACCTGGGCCAACTGGCCCTGGGCATTCAGCAGCGGGCCGGGTTGAGTGAGTTCGACTTGCATTGGTTACCTGCCTTCTCTATTGTCTTAACCAAACAGGCTGGCAAAAAAGGGGTGATTCGCCAGTACACAGTTCTGCCCCATGAGCGGGGCAAAAGATCAGTGGGCTGTCAGCCACTCTACCGTTACCAACTCTTTCACGTTCTCAAACTCCGGATCACCGGTAAGTACTGTCGCCGATTCACGTGCGGCCAGGGCAGTTGCAAACGCATCCGCGTAGGAGATCGGATGACTGGCCTTGATATGGGCCGCATCCAGCACCAGGCTGCGATCTGCCGGCACTTCTTCGATTGGCAGGCTTTCTATCAAGGCCTGGGTCTGTTGGGCCTTGCTCAGCCCGCGTCGGCGTTCAACGGTGTACAGGATTTCCCCAAGATTAATGGTACACAACAGCAGGCGGCACTTGCCAGCCTGAGCCTGAGTGAGCAAATCCACGATCCGCTCCTGGCCGGGTTCGCCGTTCAAATAGGCCAGCAACGCAAAACTATCCAGCACGAAAACTGGCTTACTGGTCACGCTCGCGCTCCTGGCGATGTTCTTCAACGATTGCCTGGGTCAACGAATCGCTACCTTTGAGCATTCCCGCTCCCGCCTGGATCGGGTTTTTCAGCGTTGGGACCAGTGACAGCACCCCACCGTAATCCACCACATGAACATCGGAGCCGGGTTTCAATCCGTATTTTTCACGCATTGCAGCCGGGATAACCACCCAACCTTTGGAGGAAAGTCTCACATTCATAAGCACCTCACTTGTTATACTTTCTACGCATATAGTATAACATTTTTTCGATCACTGCACCTGATAGCCCATTTGCCGCGCCTGCTGGACGAAGGCTTTCATGATCTCGTTATCGACTTTTCCATCAGAGAAACCATAATATTTCCATGCCTAGCCCTTCCCCAGCCGCCACTCCAGAGCCGAGAAGCGCTGGGCGACCTTGTTGTTGCGCACCGCCATGCTGATTGCTTTGCGGCTGCCAACCAGTACGCACAGGCTGCGGGCGCGGGTCACGGCCGTGTAGAGCAAGTTGCGCTGGAGCATCATGTAATGGGCCGGAACCAGCGGCAAAACCACCGCCGGGAACTCGGATCCCTGAGCTTTGTGGACCGAAATCGCATAGGCCAGGCTCAATTCGTCGACTTCGTTCCAGTCATAAGGAACCAGCCGCCCATCGAAGTCAACCGTCAGGGTGTGCTCGATCGCATCCAGGCTGAGAATGAAACCAATATCCCCGTTAAAAACATCCTTATCGTAGTTGTTGAGGGTCTGCATGACCTTGTCACCAGCCCGGTAGGTAACACCAAACAGCCGCCGCTCGGCCTTTTTATCGGAAGCCGGATTGAGCCGGGTTTGCAATCGCTCGTTAAGCGCACTGACCCCCACCGCCCCACGATAGATCGGGGTCAACACCTGGATCTCGCGCAGTGCATCCAATCCAAATTTGGCAGGGATGCGCTCGGCGACCACATCCACCACCCAGTTGGCGGCGGCATCAGCGTCTTCGGCGGCAAACAGGAAGAAATCCTGGCTGTCTTTGTCGATCACCGGCAGCTTGCCCTGGTTGATCAGGTGGGCATTGGTGATGATCTGCGATCCGGCCGCCTGGCGAAAGATGGTCATCAGGCGCGCCACCGGCGCCAGCCCACTGGCAATCAGATCGCGCAACACATCGCCCGCGCCAACCGAGGGCAGTTGATCGACATCGCCAACGAACAAAACCTGGGTGCCCGGCCGGATAGCCTTGAGCAAATGGTTGGTCAGGAGCAGGTCGAGCATCGAGGCTTCGTCGACCACCAGGTAGTCGATCTCGAGCGGATTTTCTTCATTGCGCTTGAAGCCCAGGGTCGGGGACGGTTCGAGTAAGCGGTGGATGGTGCGGGCCGGATGACCGGTCGCTTCGGCCAGGCGCTTGGCAGCCCGCCCGGTTGGGGATGCCAACGCGAAGCTCGCCCCCTGAGCTTGGAGTGCATCGATCAGCGCTTTCAGGCAGGTGGTTTTTCCTGTGCCCGGCCCACCCGTCAGCACGCTAACCGGATTCTCAAGCGCCATCTGCACCGCGGCGCGCTGTTCCGCTGACAGGTTTTCGGCCAAAAAGGAAGACTGTACCAGTCTTTTGGGCGCTCCGGCCAGTGCTTTCAGGCGTTCGCTGACGCCTTTTTCGCCAAAATAGAGCGGGGTCAGGTAGATGACCGGTGAGCCGTATGCCGCGCGGGCTTCGGAAACACCCTGCCCGCTGGCGGGTTGGCCCTGATCGAGCGGGACCAGCTCCGGACGGATGCGGTCTTCCTGCGCCAGGCGTTCCAGCCCGGGCGGGATCAGATCTGGGGCAACGCCCAGCAACTCGATGGCGCGTCCGCTCAGCATCTCGCGCGGGGCGTAGACATTGCCATCGTTGGTCAGTTCATTCAGCGCAAAAACGATGCCCGCTTCGATGCGCGCCGGGTGCTCCGGCGGCAGCCCGAGCGCCTGGGCGATGCGGTCCGCGGTTTTGAAGCCGACACCGTAAATGTCGCGTTCGAGTTGGTAAGGGTTTTTCTGGACGGTTTCGAGCGACGCATCGCCATAGGTTTTGTAGATCTTGACTGCCAGGTTGGTGCTGACCCCGTGGCTGTGCAGGAAGACCATGATCTCCTTAACCTGCTTTTGCTCCTGCCAGGCGGCGGTGATCTTCCCGGCCCGATCCATGCCGATGCCGGGCACATCCAATAAGCGCTCCGGCTCCTGCTCGATGACTTCAAAGGTTTCTTCTTTAAACTGCCCCACAATCCGTTCGGCCATTTTGGGGCCGATGCCCTTGATCATGCCCGAACCGAGGTAGCTTTCCATGCCCACCAGGCTGGCCGGCAGGCTTTGTTCGCAGAGCTCAGCTTTGAATTGGGTGCCGTGTTTGGGGTGCGTGTCCCACAGTCCCTGCAGGCGGACGTGTTCGCCGGGCGAGAGTTCCGGCAGGTTACCGACCACCGTGGTCAGGCCGTCATAGCTCAGGCCGGGGATGCGCGATCCGCGAGTAACTTCCGGGCGCAGGCGCAGGACAGTGTAGCCATTTTCAGGGTTGTAGAAAGTAATGCGCTCGACCGAGCCGGAGAGTTTGTCCACATGGGTAAGTATACCCCGCCCGTTTATTCCGCTGGGGCCTGCGCACAGGGTTTCTATTGCTTAAATAATAGAAACCCTGGGATCACAAAAGTCATCCCAGGGTTTCTGGCTACCATTATCAGACCTTTCACCCGAACTGGCGTTATTTTGCGTTAAATTCTGCCTGGATTATTGCTGTCCTGACCTATAATAATCCCAAAGGAGAGAAAATATGGAATCAGAACTGGTGACATCGATTGGTACATATTTTATTGAAAATCCAACCTGGGGCATCTTAATTTTAACTTTTTTTATTTATTCAATGAGCTACATGCTTTACAGTGGTTACATCTCTTGGTTTGCAGGTGGATATGGAGGTATTCCACTAACCCAAACCGGATTCAATGTGATCGATTTGCTAACCCTGGTGCCAACAATATTTTTATTGCTATTCAACATATTGTTGAATTTTGCAAAACGGGTTCTTGGCTTGGTACTCTTAACCATCATAATTCCCGCAGTGGTCGCCTTTATTGTTCGCAGTCTGATTCTTACAGTTAGCGGGCCAATAGAAACAAAATATGCTTCATTGTTACAGATTGCCGGTTTCTTGATCTGGTCTCTCGCGGCTGGGTTTCTGGCATTTCGTAAAGAAAATTCAAATCTTTCCAAAGGCATTCTTATTCTTGCTACCAGTTTGGCAATCACGCTGATTGTTCTATTCTCACAAACAACAGCCAGCTCTCCACAAACGCAAAACACTAGCAGCAACCCCAGCGAAGTCGCATTCTTGTTAATTCTTTTCTTGCTGGCTTTGCCCTTGTTCACATTTGCATTTGGTATATGGCTGGCCGAAATAGCAATACGCGAGAAGCTTTTGAGTTCAGTTACCCGACTGGTTGTTAAAACGCCTCTGCCTCTGGCCCAGTTCAATCACATAAAAATTGCCAGCCAACCTGATAAACAATCAACCAAGAAAAACCACTGGCTCTTTCAAAACGATATCCCCGTTCAAATTCAACCAGACACCTATGTTTGGGATTTTACAGAAAACAAACTGTACCTGATAGCCGCCTTCAGCAATAGCGTGATATTTTTTGTTACACACGATGTAATAAAAAGCGAACGTGGAAAAATGCTGATTGTTGCTAACGAACAAGTTTTATCTATGGAAATTAATAGTCGAAAGATGTCAGAAACGAAATAGTTAAATCGTTTCTGGGCTTCTAAATCGCTCCAAACCCGGGCAACCGGTTCCGAACTCCAGGCAGAGCTAGAAAGATGAAATTTCTTCGCCAACTGAGTTCTCCGGTGTACATCCCCGCCTGCCAGGGCTCACACTTTCTATTTTAGGGAGGCATTTACGCTATGAAAAAAACGAATCTCATCTTCTACCTGTTTTTGGCCGCAAGTTTGCTAATCAGTTGCACCCCGCCAGCGCCAAGCGCATTGCCGCAGACTCCCAACCCAACGATGCAACAGGTCACACCAATCCCAGTTGTATCTCCTACTACATCGCCGCAGCCAAACCCAACCGCATCTCCCCAGCCAACCGAAACGGCGACCCCGAGATCGCGAATCAAACCCGGTGATTCGGTTGAGTTTATGAACGGGATCGCCTACATCGCCTCGCATGTCCCGGATTGGGCCTACCCTCTTTCAGACCAGTCATTGCTGGCCTTGCGCGAAACTGGCGCGACGTGGGTTTCTTTGAATGCCTTTATTACTCATTGGGATGATCCTGAAATATCCCGTCAGGCAACCATTCATGCCATTCAGGAAGCGCATCGTCTGGGGCTAAATGTATTCTTGCGCCCCAAGTTTGAAGATACCAACCTGCAAAGTTATCACCACGAAACCGGCTACTCGGCGGAGCAATGGCAGGCTTGGGCAGATCGCCACACTGAAGAACTTCTCCCATACGCTCAAATTGCCGAGGATTATCAAGTCGAAATGTTTTCGGTTGGCTACGAGATGAGGGCCACCGAACCCGAAGCCGAACATTGGCGCGCGATTATCCAAAAAGTTCGCGAGGTGTATCAAGGGCCACTGACCTACTCCAGCCTGCCAAACGAGGAAGCTGATATAACCTGGTGGGACGCTGTTGATTTCATCGGTGTGGACGGGTATTACAATTTGTCCAATAGCTCGAACCCCAGCGAAACTGAACTCAAGAACGGTTGGGTTCCGTATTTAAACAACCTGAAGCAGCTCTCTCAAAAATATGACAAACCGGTGATCCTGACAGAAATCGGCTATCCCAGCACGGTTTCAGCCGCTGCGGACCCAGGCAATTGGATGCACGGGACGATTGATCTGGAACTTCAAGCAAGGTTGTACAAAGTCCTTTTTGAAGTTATTCGGGAAAATTCGTGGATTCGCGGGGTCTTTATCTGGGCTTGGGACGAAACTCCATACCAGGGTGGAACCTGCGATTTTGAGCACACTCCAAAGGGAAAACCTGCCGAAAATGTAATGCGCGAGTTCTTTGGCGCACCAGCGGTCAACTTGCCCGCTGCCGTCCCGGATTTACCTATTTTTGACGAGCAACAGATTGTGACTTATTCCCTATTCGATGATACTTTCTACTCTTTCATGGACCCAGGCTGGTCATGGAACACCCATTTTGAAGAAGTGACCACGCCCACCCCGTTGGGAACATCATCCTTGCAAGTCACCATGAATGAAAATTCGGGGTTTGTGTTCTACCTGGGCGAAGTTGATATTCGTTCCTATCAGTGGCTGGAGTTTTATTTGTACCGGGATGATGAACAAAGTATTCCACTGCGCATCATGGCGTCAACACCCGACCAAACCATGTTGATTAACCGTCAAATTCGCAGTTGCTGGTACGTCGAGGGCGGCACAGTGCCCAACAAAACCTGGACTCGAGTTGTTATTCCATTGGAACATCTCAACATCCACGAACCTATTCAGACCATCGCATTAATTAAATGGGAAGAAGGTGAGCTAAAGTTTTGGATAGATGATGTGAGATTGGTTGGCGCAAAGAAATAAATTTTCCTGAATTGTTTCATCCAGCCAGCCCCGCCAACTGCTCCGCCAGGTCAATGATTTTCTCACGCAAGCACAATTTTTCCAGCCAGGGAGTAGGGATGCCGGACTGCCCATACCAGGCCCCGGCAATCTGTCCGCAAATTGCAGCCGTTGTATCGGCATCATCGCCCAAATTGGCGGCCTTCAGCACCGCTTCGGAAAACGTATCGGTGGTCCAGAAACACCACAGGGCTGCTTCGAGCGCATCCACCACGTAGCCGTTGCCGCGAATGTGGGTGGCGGATTTTTCCCGGTATTCGCCCCGGGCAATTGCCAGGATTTTCTCGGACACAATCCCCGACACACTGCTCTCAAACAGGATGGTTTCCTTCTCTGCTCCCGTCAAAGCCGAGACAAGCATCCCAGCAAAGAGCGCGCAGGCATCCACGCATTCCTTTGCGCCGTGGGTGGTGCGGGAACTCTTTCCGGCATAACTCATGGTACGCTTTCGGCTGGGCGCATAAAACATAGCCACAGGAGCCAGACGCATGAGCGAGCCATTCCCGGCGCTGGATGGGTGAGTCGAGCCGCTCATCGGTTTGCCAGTGGCTCTGAATTTCTCCAAAGCCTGACGGGTGGCATTGCCAATGTCAAAACAGGTTCCGGTGCTGGATAAATAACCATTTTCATACCAGGCCAGGAAACGGTTCATCTGGTCGAGCGGATCGAAGCCATTCTTTTCCACCAGGCTCTCGGCCAGGCACAGAGCCATTGAGGTGTCGTCCGTCCACTGGCCGGGCTGTAAGTTGAAGGCTCCGCCCCCGACCATATCGGTGACAGGTGGGAAACTACCGCGTGCTTTGAATTCCACAGTTGTGCCGATGGCGTCTCCAACGGCCAGGCCGAGCAGACAACCACGGTAACGATCAAAGTCTTTCATAGGCCTTTTCCAGAGGGTGATTTCCCAGGATTATAAAGGAGATGCCACCTACGCGGTTTCACGATTTCTCAAATCTTGGTTTTTGCTTTCAGAAAATAGAAGAGGCCAACTGAACGGAACGCCTATCTATGGCGCCAACCCATTAGATTGGTAATTTTTTACACGCCAAAACACGCAATACAAGGCCCATTGTTTTGCGTGTGTTAGGCATAATCGCATGAAAATCGTCTCTTTTGGGCCTGTTTTCTACCACAAATCACGCAATACAATCTTGCTGGGGGTAAAAATGGAAGCTTTAAGATGTGGCTTTCTAGCCAAGATCGCGCCTAACAGACTATCGCCCGGATTCTGTTACGGGCTGCTGCTTTGCTCCTTCTTCTCGAAGGGTTACAACGCTTCGATGTAGTCAGTCGCCCGGCTACATCGGTTGCCTGCTGCTATCTAGCGGCCTAGTCGTTACCAGGACTGGACTTTCACCAGCAAGCAGACGATGACTTTTCACGACACACCCCGCTTTGTTGGCTTGCGGTTATGGGAATTCAGCATTGCATGTTTGAATAACATATTTCAAGAATTTTACAGCGTCCATCATCCTGACAATTTTTGAACGATATAACGATTTCTTTTTGCCTTCTCGAATATCAATCGCTTCCTGAATTAAAGAGTGCCAACGATTTGGAAGGCATGTAAGAGCATATTCTGCCGCTTTCGTTTTTGTAGTTATTGAATTTTTCCGAAACGTGTAGTATTGTCGCAACACGCCTAATACTGTCCATTGGATGCCCCAATCTGAAAGCATAACAAAGAAACCATCAATACGATTCGTCCAACTAACCCAATAAGAATTTAGGTTTTCTTTTGTTTTGGCGATGAGTAAGTCCCAATCAACTGTAAAAGGCAATTCGGCAGTTTCTTTGCCAATAATTGCTATGCCGTGATTTTTTAATATCCACCATGTGATGGAATTTATTTCAAAATATCCTTTGTCATGGAATTTATCATCGTGATAATAAGGATGAGGTTCCATTTCATTTTCAAAATTTCCTAAATCATGAATCTGGATATAACATCCAGACAATTTCCACTTTGGAAACTCTTTCTCGATTGTCTTATGGACTACAGTAAGTTTCTCGATGTCTGCTTGATTTGCTTTTCGATTGAGAACAGCGACAAAATCAATATCGCTAAACTTTTCGTTGAACCCGTCTAAAGCAATTGAGCCAACAATGTAAAAACCGCTAATCAAATCGGGTAATTCTTTGTTCGTAAGAAAAGCATAGTTTTCCAAGATGGGACGAACAGGTTCTGGGATTCGTTGATTTATCATTTTAATACCTTTTGTTTTTATCTACATACCACATAATTTCATTGATAAGCTAAAGCAATCCAGCGGGAATTAAAATTCAAAATACACCTATCAGGTCAGAGAAGCATATCGGAACTCCAAGAGACATCAACCACGGAGCTATAATAAATATCCCAATTCCAAAAAGTAACAACGCGATAATACACATAGGATTCTCCTGCAGAATTCAGTATGTGTATCGAATATCTTTGCGGCCATCGCGGTAGAGCAACCAGTTACCCGGTCGACCCCGCACAAATTCCGGGATGCGGAACTACCGCACCGGGCTTTTCAGAGATGTTCGCGGGAGATCAGGGGCAAACGCCCTTCTTGCATATCCTATCTGGAAATGACGGAGAATCAAACGCCATTTCAGTTGACTACATAGCCAAGGCAACAACAGCAGCCGAGAAAAAGGCGATGATGCCCTGGGTTTCAAGCAAACTTTTTCGGGTTGGATTCGAGCCAATGATGGCCGCGAGCGGGAAGACGACGGTCAGGTTCAGTCCAAGGTACAAGCCAGATGGTGTTGATGATGTAGACAGTAAGCATAGTTTTAGCTTTTATGTGGTCAGCCCGGAAACCCGGTCCTGGCAGCAAGCTCCCATGAAGTTTGGGATCCCGTGACCCCGTTTAGGAAAGCTGTAATTCCCTTTATATGCTGTGCCATTCAGTCCTTCTCGAAAATCGAGGCTTTTGGCAAATGGGCATCGCAGAATGCCTTTTTTAGGTTAAAGATAGTTGCTCGAACTGCCCCAAAAAACGGTGTTTCTGCCGGGATAGGGGGGCTTAGGATGCTTTATTAGGCGGCACTTGAATATCACTTAACCCATCGATAAATATTATAGCTTTCCCCTGTCAACCTTTTTAGGTTTGATAAAGCGATCATCATACCAACGGCAGTTAAGGAAAAATCTGAGATATTATCCCAAATATCAAATAACGGTTTTATACGAGGTTCCAAATCAAGCAACAGTTTTTTTCCGTCTCCAATGTACTTATTGCAGAAATCCGAATACTTTTCATAAAGCTCATCTATGTGGTTTTCCGCTGTGTTCATGGATATCTGTGTCTCGCGGAATTCATCTTGATCAAGTGCAACATGCAGTGTCTCCCCAATTTGACGTCCCTCCCCCTTAACAGTTTTTGTCAGAAATTGATATTTATCTTTTATAGGTTTGAAAAACTCATATTGTGCTAAATTCGCTGAAACTAGAAGGTCAACTTCATCTTTTGGATACGGAGTCCAGTGAATCCCTGTAAATTTGATTGGAAATACCGTTTTTTCAGATCGCGTTACACATCCAATGTTTTCAATATGAAGATAAAAGAGTTTTGAATTTGGTAACCCATCCAGACACGGAATGATATGTGACTGTAGATATTCGATCAGGTCACCCCAGTTTTCCATCGTAAGTGTCTGCCCATGTTGTAATAGAAAAATCAAGGACAGCGCATTGAAGTGCTGCACAACGAGTTTTGAGATACAAACAAGGGCTTCATTCTGTGCTAGCTTAAGGAAAGATTGTTTAGATGCTGATGCCCTTTCAACAAGGATATCAACGAGAACAGTAAATATGGTTTGGTCGCCCGAACGTGCATACGCCTGTTGTGCATGGAATAATGCATACTGAAAATCGGGATCTGATGCACTTCTAAGTGCGGCGGCGTTAGTGCTTGCCAATGTTCCAAGGAAAAAATCAGTGAATTGCTCTCCTCGTTCCCAAGCAAGCTCGTAAGCATTACCACTAAGTCGGTACATATTTGACTCGAAAACATCCTGAGCGATTTGTCGAACATCGCCATAAGTGATGCTTGATTGAGATGGAGTAATGCTAGCTTCGATCCTATGAAGCAGATTTTCGATTTCGTTAAAAGATACATTCAATTTATTTTGCTTTTTCAATATGTGTGAATAAGCATGAAAGAAACTATCCCTTGTTATCAGCTTGTCAAATCCGCTTTCGGCAATTGCTAGTTCAACTTGTTGTTTTATTTCATCTTCTGATATTTTGTCGTTGTGCGCAACACGATCTAGAAGACTTCCAATAGCCTCTACGCCAATCCCACTAGCTATCAATGCTAATTCTGGCGGTAACTTAATTCCAGGTACTAATGCAAATATACCCAATAGTGCGGTCGTGTACGTTATTGTTTTCGCTGACTGATTCGATATGATTTCCAATAATCTAATCAATGCAGGTAGGCGAGTTGGCTTTTTGGTTTCTTCAGTCATTGCGAACACCTTCCAATTGCTATTCCTGTGCGAATCAATGCCGCCGAACTATGTATTTATCGGGGTGTACATAGAAAAATTAATCTGGCATACTGCAACTGCTTCAGTTTTGGTGGGACAGGATGGCTCTGAACAAGACTTCGGTTAGGTGTGCATTTATTTTAGTATAAAAACGGAGATTGGGATCAAATTTGGGGTTGGAAATCAAAAACGGCGCCTGGAGGCGGATCCGCTTTTTTAGGGAGATGATCGGCGCATATATCGGTGGGCAGGTTTTGCAAAACGATTTTGAATTAGGATCTGCCTTATAAGCTTTTTTATCATTTTCTATATCCCATATTCCGCACTCATGAAATGCAGATTTAGGAATTATTCGCCCCACTTTAGCCCCTAAATTAGCCTAAAACTGGGACTTTCTCCCACATTCCCGAAATTCTCAGAAAAACAAGCTGTCATTTGGGGGGCTTGGTGAAACCAAGTATCAGATGAGTGGGAGAATACTGTGCCAACTAAAGGCCGTTTTTTGCCTGTCTCGCGGGAGAAATAATTTGCAGAAACGCATTTTAAGGGTGCGGAATGTGGGCTATATGGCTCTTGACACTGCAATAACTGGTGCAATAATCGGTGAAATTCATATAGCCTATCGTAGCGTGCTCATTCCTAAGCATTATAGGTTTGCGGTTGTTACAGATACGCGAGTTGCTAACGGTTCATTTTTCTTGCCCACCACGTGCAATACAAGTGGCATTGTTTTGTGTGCTACGCCATAATCAGCATGAAAATAGGGCTTTTTGGCCCATTATGCATCCTAAATTACGCAATACAATCAATTCCAAGAGAAAATGAGGAAGTTTAAGACATACTGTCCAAGCCGAGGCGGCACTTTTTCCCTACAGCTGGCACTAAGGAAATATTAGCTGGGCGGAAAATTCCGGCAAATTCTCATCCAAACACATAAAAAATCCCCACTTTATTCGGGGATTTTTTATGTTAATAATTCATATTACGCAAACCAGACAAAATCATTTTCATCCTGGCATTATTGGTGCAAAACGCCTCGGCATTACTTTTCCACTTGCAAGCCAAAAGCGCGTACATAACGTGTTCGACCAAAACCCTCAGTAGTGTATTTGCCTGTGCCACAAAATTCTGCGAATAACGCTAATGTCTGCCAGCTCTTCAAATAATCACCCACTCGTGAAGCTGGCAAGTCATCCTTGTCGATAAGAATGTGAAAATCAACCGTACCCAGCAACCCGTTCAATTCTTTTTCACCCTTGGTGTAACCTGACTGCGTATCCATTTTTATACGACGAGTGTAAACACACCTTTCCACCCAAACAAGGAAATTTGGTGGCAAAAGAATGGATGAATACTGCTCCCATCTACGCACATAGAATCCCCATAAGGCTTTTGGTGTAGGCAATAAGTCATAATGACGACCTCGCTCGATGATTGTAGGCGATAAAAAATCCAGCGTCACCCCGTAAGCGGCTGGCGATTGCTCATACAACCCTGAAAAAGTCTCGCCATTATATTGGCCAGGTTTGACCCCTTGCACTTCAAGCATTGCGTTTCCCAATCTAATGCTCGCGCGGCGCGCAGCCAACAAAGCCCAAGCAGAAGCTATTTGATTGCCTAAGTCAGCTTGGAAGGTGGTGACGCGTAGCCCGGCTACATTGCTCTGATCAGCCAAAATCGCTACTGAATAGGGGGCTGTCATCCCTTCTTGATGCTGTTGCCCAAACTTATGCAAAGCATCGGCAAGTTGGGGGGTCAACTGGTTATAAAACAACCCGCGCAGGCTCTCCCCCCGCACCGTGCGTAGAGGTAGGGGGCCATGCTGGTTTCGTAATGAAATTTCGTAGGATTGGAGGTCTGACATATGCTCAAGTCGAATTACAAATGTGTATTGGTTGCAAATCTTAATTCCCGAGAGATGCTTAAGACCGGTTTGTATTCTTTGCCATTCCAGTGGTAAACGGTCGCATTATCTACTGTTCCCCAAACTGCGCCAAGACCAAAAGCTAATGTTACCGGAACAGCCAGAAAAATATGCAAATCAACTGAGCCGCTTTCGTTTTTGATGGCATTAATAGCCATGTTGAATTCCTGCACCATCTCGAACCATTCTTGAGGGTTATCCTCATTAATAGCTTTTAGATTTGCGGTGTAATCTCCAGTATTGGTCACAACAATAAGGTTTGCATCAATCTGGTTGTTTTCCAAATAACGAGCAGCATCATTCACAGCCCGACGAGAAACCTCGACGATGATAGCCACATTTTCCTTGTCAATAACCATTTCTTGACCATCATGATACGATAGTCCTGGAGGTAAAGACGGCTTTTTTTTGCGACTCTTCTTAGTAGGAATATCTGCTTTTTTGTTTCCAACTGCCAAGGTAACCCAATGCTTACCAGTTTGAAGTATTTTTACTAATCCTGATCCTGCTGTGCCTATGGCTGTTCCTACAGTCAATATATTTTCAATACCTGGTTTTATCTTATCCATAACTTCAAAAAATGTTTTTAGCTGTTCGGGCAGGTCCATAAACTATTCTCCACTAAAAGTCTGATTTTTGAGATTTATTTATCTCGATGTTTAATTGTCCGACCTTTTTTATCAATACTAGATGAAAAGTAGGCTTCAATTAGAGTTGGTTGTGCTACGGCACCTTCTGCTACTCCACCTTTTTCATCACGTACCGCCTGTGTATATTCCATGGGTGCCTGATTGGCAAACCCGGCCAAAACCATACCAGCAGTCATTGGTTTTGTGCCTCCTGTTATATCTAACATAATATGGCTTGGGCGTGGTTCAAGCTTGTAGATTTCTTGAGTTAGTATTTTTTCTGCAACTCTGTAAGTTGACATGAGTTCAAATGCAGCAACAATATATTCACTTCCAGCATAAATCACGGCAATTTTTTCTTTGTATCTTTCTTTTATATCTAAAGCAACCTTTACCGAATCTGGAGTAGAAATCAGCCAACAATAATGCAACTCGGGTAAGTGATATTTGATAATTTCTTCAGCTGCAGCCTTATCCAGTGACACTAAAAGGGCAAGGGCAAACTGTTTCTTCGGCTTCTGTTCTGGAGATATATCTACATAAATTGGCTTAGCCTTAACCATCAATTTGATCATTACAGTTAGAATGAAAACTACCAAGCTAGCACCGGCGAACAAAAAACCGCCTTTGATCGTTTTCGGATCATTGAAATAATCGTATGATGCATTCAAGACGAGCGTCAGGGTTGCCGTGCCAAGGATAAATAATAGCACCGAACTCGAAGGGTCGAAAAAAGCCACAAGTAGTTTTTTTAGCTTTTTCATACCCTACCCATTTGTTCGCCCAGGTTTGGCTAAAATAACAATATCCATCGCCTGTGTTCTTCCTTCAACTGATCCAATTTTATATTCAACAACCTGCTCGTTTGCCAAAGAAGATGAGCCATTTTTAAGTTGATTGATATGGGCGAATATACGCTGCCCACCTTGCGCGGGATTGATAAAGCCATGGCGTCCTGAAAACTGATTTGTGTCCACTATGGTTCCACGATATCGACCAATAGGAGGTGTTTCTTTCAGTAATCGTTTCTTTTTCAAAATGTAAGATTCACCAGACATTTCTTCCTTCTCTAGTAAATTCATTCTGCCATAGCCGCTTGATGTTTTTGCTCCAACGCCGGTTTCGGCAAGCGCCAATTTTAAAATATCAAACGCAGCTTCTACCCAGGTTTCTGGGCCACTCAGGGCCAGTAAATATTTCCCTGTGGCGCTTAGGAAGGGAATCGGAATTGGATTATCCCAATCGGCGGGCGGCTGAGTACCTTCTTGGTAATATTTTGGATGATGTACAGTAATAACATCTGGCCAGAGCGGTTTGCTATTTTTTCCAGAACCAGGAATATACAAAGCATCAAGAAAATTGACATAACCCGCAGTACCCGGATCACCAAACAATGTAACATATGCTTTGGCGGATTTTCCCCAAAGAATTTCGTCCAGGTGATTGCGAGCGTAATTAGCTGCCAAGCCTTTTATAGCACTGCCCGGAATATAGGGAACACCATATGTATGGTGCAAAGCTATAGATGTTTCCAAGACGCCTTCAGCACCGAGGTTGATGGCTAAGCGTCCCAAAACTTCAGCTGGCCTGGTTTGCGCTCCCATACTTTCCAAGGCTGTGCTCCAACGCCTGAAAAATGCATCATAGTTGGGCGATACTGGTTTTGAAACTTGCTCAACCAGTTCTCGTTTGCTCTCGTTGGATTGCTCGCTATCCAAGTATTTTTCGAGCCAAAGACCCGCGTGGGTACTATCATTCGCCTGGCTGTTTTGCAGAATGTTGCGGCGGCTGGATGGCATGGGGCTATTCTCCCTTCGATTCGTCTGTAGGTTCAACCTTCAAGATTGACTGTGCAAAGCGCTTGAACCAGGTTAGCGCTAGAATGGAATCATGAGTTAACTTAATATAAGCCTGATTTTCGGCCTCGCGACTTTGCTGTATCAACAAATCTTTGTTCTCAAAGCCTATCACTTGTGCTAAATCTTGAAGCAATTGACCAACAGAAACATCTTTACCACGACTGTCTGCAAAAGCCAGGGACTGCACCAACCCGGATGTGCGAATCAAAACAGGCAATTTGTGGGCCATACTGCCATACTCGGTTCGCGCAGCATGTTTTTCATCTGGGTAGGCGCGAATAAGGGCTTGTACCTTGCTGTACACTTGTTCAGCATATTTTTGTTCCAGTGTTTGCATGATCAACTCCTTAATCCAACTGGTGTATTCTGCACAGGCCGCGGCCAACCGTGGCGTTTCCACCAAATTGCAAGGTTTTGGCTGTCAGGTTTTTGATAGTCGCAAAAACATCATCCTTCCGCGCCTCTACTGTCAAACCTGCAAGAACTGTTTCAGTAGGCAGTGATTCTTCATACCAAAGCGCGCCGGTCGCCACTGTTTTCTTTTCTTCTTCAAGTCTGATCCGAGCGGTGATTTCGGTGGCAGTCTCTAACAGAAAACCAAGTGTATTGTCCGAAACGATACATAAGTGGGTCTCCAACGTGGTCTGCCACTGATCGTCATTATTTTCAAATAAGGCTGCAGCCAATTTTTGGCCCCAGGCTCTTGCAATAGGGGAACTGGTCGCGGTCAGCGGTAAATCTTCCAGAAAAACCTTGTTGGGATCAGGCGCGTTTGACAAGCTGATTTGATCATTTTGATCAGTGACCAGGCAATGATCGTCATCAGCAAGTGTGGGAATACTTACATCCCAGTTTTGTTGCGCGCTTTTAAGATCGCGCAAGAATCGCTGTAGTAGCAAGGGCGAAGTTACCCAGGCAAACACGCCCTTCAGGCTACGGATCGGCAAGAGAAGCAGGCGCGCATCTGTAAAATGGACAGCGCCAGCATGTGCATCGGCATTATCTGTTTTAGGCCCAAAAACCCTTACTGCGAGCGCATCATCGCCGCAAGCATCTCTCAGCACACCTTTTATGGATGAACCGGGCAGGAAGGGAATCCCAGTGGCTTTTTCGCGAGCAATAGGTTGATCGATAACGCCCACACCTTGACCAGTTCCAGCATGTAGAGGGGAAAGAGCATGCACAAGTAACAGTTTAGCATCCATAATTTAGACTCCTATTATTTCGATAGATACTGAAGGAATGCCTTTAAGACATCCGGTTCGCCGTCGAGATGCGGGATGAGCGCGGCTTCGCTCTTATCCAATTTGCTCTTAACTAACGGATTGTGGGGTGCCCCCTTAAGGAGTAGGCCACCGGGCGGGGTGTATGGTTCATCTTCCGTATTCAACGGCGTCCACTCCAAAATTGCTGCCAATCCGACTACGCCATCAGAACAGGCGACCGGTCGCAAGATGAGCGGACTGGCAAGACGGTCGATGCTCTCAGTTTCGCTTATTGGGGCGCCTTGCAAGGTTGTCCTAGCAGGATCGCCATGTGCGACATCATCTTCTTTAAATTCAAAGATGATTGGTAGCCCAAATACGGCCCTCGGAAATTTATTGATTGGATGCTTCGGAGCATGACCTGTAGAACTTGTCAACGATATTCTCCGAATTTCATCAGGCTCAGGCCATTTGCTTCGTCCAAATGGCCTATGCTGCGAATCAGGATCTCTTTTTTGCCGAAATTCTTTCAAAGTCGAAACTAGGAAACGTTGCATCGTCAAATGAGATGCACCTTCTCGGGAAATTATTCTGAGGGCTAGGGTCTGGCTAAGATGAGGAACTCCTTTAGGCCAAACTCCATTCAGAGAATTAAGCTTTTCCTGGATGTAATTGGCAATTTCAGAAACTTTCGGGGTGAGATTCCCTGGATCTCCAATACGTTGTAATGATCCAAAACCGCGCCGGGTACGTGCCCCAATTCCGCCGAAAATTTCCCAAGCCCACAAAGCGGCCATAAGATCGCTTTTATATTTGCTTTCATAACTAACCACCAGATCAAACTCAATATTCTCTAGAATAACGGGGTTATTTCTTTCTCTCAAAGCGAAAGCAGCATATCCGTCTTTAGAGCTTGGATGACCCACATTGCGAATGGATTCTCCTCGATGGTTTACGGCTTGAAATTTAGTTCCTCTATTGGTTGGTTTAACGAATATCGACAGTTTGGAAGGCCCTGGTTTCCCGCTAGCAACCGATGATCCCCAAATTTCATCTTCTCGGGTTTGCATAGCTTCCAAATTTCCATTGAAATTGCCACCGCAAGTTGCACGCCACCAAAAGCGTAGATGGCCTCGTATTTCAGTGGCGCGCACTATTGTGACAGGGTCGGCTTCGCCAGGGTTAACGCCCCCACCAAACAGGGGAGTAATTACTTTATATTGCCTGGTTTCGGTAATGAAATCCGAAGCGCGTTTTTTGATTCCAGGCAGAGTTGTTTTTGGTTGTGGGCGCGTCATTTTTCCACCTCCATTTCGCGCAAATTGCCATCCCATGTTCCCAAGATAGCCAACCCAAAGCCATCCGCTTTGCTTTGCTCATCATCGCTAATATTACGCAACCACACTGAAGCAATAAAAGCATCAAGTTTCGCATCGCTCAGTTCATCGTCAAATTTTAAGTAATACACACTGCCAGACGGTGCCAACCTCCGGGTTGGTTTTGGCCCACCTTTTTCATAATCCCAGCCTGATACAGTCTGGTAGCGATGTACGAGCACAGCCTGGAGGTTTAGGCCTTGATTCTCCAATACTTTGGTTGGAAAGAAACCATGCTCGAAATACGCTGGAGTAAGCAAAATGACCCTGCAAGCTTTTGAGCGCTTGATCTTCTCGCGGATCGAAGCGGGACAGTTTGGTAAAGGGTTATTTTTTCTAATATCTTTCCAACTCGCCACACGGTGTTCTCCACCCAGCAAACCAAGCCCATCGCTAAGAACTGCATCCGTTTCTAGTAATATTCCCAACCTGCGAGTAGCGGACAGATTGAACGTACCCACTTCGCTCTCAGCTTGGGTAAATTCTAATGCACTGGTCTGAAAAAGCGCCCCAGGAAGGGCAGTTTGTTTGTCTGGAATAATGCTGACGTGCACACGGCTTTCAGTGGGTAATTTATTAATGCCCAATTGATCCAACTCGACCGGACCGTCCAGCGGGGTTTCCAACCATTGCAGGTAACTGGATAATCTCCAGAAAGCCGGTTGGTAAGGATAAGGCTTGCCTTTGATGATACCTGCCACACCGACAATTGCGAATTGGGTAAAGTCAGCTTCTGCGTTAAGGGGCATCTTAAGAGGCCGCTGCCAATAACGCATGGCTCCAACTCCATTCTCTGTGTTCATGAGAAGTGCATCCCCAGGTGCCGGCAAAAGCACATCCTTGACCATATCCTGATCATCCAATTCCACCAAGATAGGGCCACGTAAATAGTGATTCAAAACTTCTGCGATGCGGTTAGTATCAAAAATGCCTGTCGCAGGATCCACACCCGCACGATGGCGAAGAGCTCCGACCACCGTGGAAGGGTAAGGGAATGGCAATGACCTAGCCTGGGAACCCGGATCGGCTGTAAAGGGCCGTCCGTCACGGAAGATAAGAGGGTCGCGAGGAATAATCAGGTTGTATGTCATGCGGCTGTCGCTCTCTGAACTTTTTCTGTCACACTGTTGCCGGCGAGGGCCTGCGCATCGGCAAATAGTGCGGCGATAATCAGTTCTTGTGCAATTTCATCTGGTTGAATACCATCATTAACCAGCCATTTTTCAAATGCAGCTTTAACATCATCTGTGATCTTTTTGCCACCCCCTGATTCGTTTTTGCGGTTGATCACGCGCAGCGCTTCATCAGCAATGCCTTTCGCGGGGATGCCAGTCTGCCCAAGTGTGTGCTTGATTTCCTGAAGCTCATAAGCGGCACCCTTACTTATCATATTTTTAACAACAAAACCGATCATCAAATCCAGGCGTTCGTTCAACAACTTCCATTTGTCATAAATCAGGCGCGTGGGACCACTGCGCTTATCGAGCGTGATAGCTAACCCGTTCTTTCCAGCCACCTTGTTTTTTGCTATCTTTTCAGCTGCACGGAGCATTTCAAGTACCTCTGAAAGGGGGGTTAAGTGGTGAGCAATTACAAGCCCGGCGGAGAGCGTTGGCTCTGCTAGGTCAGTTTTAAATTCTTTCATCTTTTTGCGAAAATCATCTTCCAATTCTGTAGCGCATGCCAGCGCGGTATGCAGAGGCAAGTAAGCCAAAATATCATCTCCACCGCAGTAGATGGCGCGTCCTTCGTGTTTTTGAATAACCAGAGGAACATCAACTGCAAATTTGCTTAATTTCTGGGAAAGTGTCTGATGCGTCTTCGGATCGGTCTGTGCATCAATAATTTTTCCCATTCCGTCGCCATCAGCCACAAAAAGCGCATAATAAGGCGATGGACGCAAACTACCTACCTGATCATTTAGTGCCTTTACCAAACTCAAGCGCAATCTATCTTGTACAGTTCCGGCGGGTATCCAATCAGAAATGCGGCTTTCATAAAGAAGCGCGCCATCTGTTTCTGGGATATCCCATCCTTCAGACGCAAAGGCATTGGATATTAAGGCGCGTAACGTTTCATATTTTTCCGGCCCAACCCCATTGATAAATGGCAGTGCCGCCATGTGAGATGTGCTGGGAAAGCTGGTATCCAACTCGCTTTTTAGCATACCAAGACGCTTAAGTAAATCTACACCAGAGAGTCTTTCACCAGGGCGCGCATGGTAATGACGGTAAAGATCTTTAATTTTTTGCTCGCGCGTGAGATCATTGCCATTTTTGGGATAAGCGCTAACAGGAATAACACACTCCCTTCCTCCGTCCAGCGAAGACTTTGGGAGTGCTGCCCCCGGAAATGGGTTGAAATTCCGCGTATTTTTGCGAGCCGCCAGCAGCGCTTCTCCTGCCGCGCGCGCAGATGGGTACTCTGCATCCGTTTCACAAGGTATGGCTACCCAATATTTCTCAACCAGATCGGCAATTTGTAGGTCGGCAAGGTCTCTTTTAAAATCCCCATGAATATTTTCGTATGCATCTGTTTTTAGCATTTGCAGACGTGAGGCAATCTTATCCTGCAGAAGTTTTTCGATATTTTTTGGAGATGTTTTTATCAGGGCGACAACTTTATTGGCTACGCTATATTGAATATCTCCAAGCCTACCCAAATCTTCTGGAGCCGGAAAAATCAAGGCATCCAAGCCTTCCTGGCTTGCTATGCCTAACGCCACGGCTTTTGCCAGCTCACTTAACATCCAAGAGCCATACCATAGATCTCGGCTGCGACGTGCTGTCGCTATAAAATCCTGAACAGGGCCTATGTTGCACAAGAATAAATATCTCATAATATATTTCCTCTTGTGATTTTATTGTTATTGATTACTGCAAAACGATCATTGGGATTATTTTTGAATGGTTGCATTTATCTCTCCCTTTTACTGTCAACGATGATGACAACCTGCACAAGTTTTATTGTACAGATTTAACGAGTCAAAAACAACAGGTGATTGACACAAAAAAACAGGTACTTATGTCATAGGAAAAATATTTCATGGTATTTCAACGAAAAATTGCGCACCTGTCATCAATCGAGAACGCAAGAGCCATGCTGAATTCAGAATGAAGAAAGATGAAGTAAAATTATGAAGGTTGTCCCGGTTTTATTCTGTCTTCAGCATTCTGCTTTCTGCATTTGTTTTGCCCCCAGCATCCTCAATCGAGGACTTGAAACGCATGCCAATCAAGGCAAAAATCGTTGTGGCCATTTCGCTCTACCCCCAGCATCCTCAATCGAGGACTTGAAACTTCATTATCGATCTCCTTTGCAAACCAGAATATGATGCTCTACCCCCGGCATCCTCAATCGAGGACTTGAAACATAGTGAAATCTGATGTTGTATTGTGGGTAATCCTTGCGCTCTACCCCCGGCATCCTCAATCGAGGACTTGAAACAAATAACAGTGGCAATGATCAAGTCAAAGATCCAGATGTGCTCTACCCCCGGCATCCTCAATCGAGGACTTGAAACTCTTCAACAAGGGACCATGGCTGAACGGCCTGCGTTACGCTCTACCCCCGGCATCCTCAATCGAGGACTTGAAACGGGCAGGTGAATCGGGCTGATCGACGGGGGCTGGAACAGCTCTACCCCCGGCATCCTCAATCGAGGACTTGAAACCCACTTGAGATGGCCAGAACCAGCCCGTGTTCGGGCAGCTCTACCCCCGGCATCCTCAATCGAGGACTTGAAACCTTCAGGCCAATCAACATCGGCAGCCTTGGCTCCGCACACAGGCTCTACCCCCGGCATCCTCAATCGAGGACTTGAAACCTTTGCCCACCAACCAAAAGGGTATAGGTGAAAATTAGCTCTACCCCCGGCATCCTCAATCGAGGACTTGAAACACTTCATTTGCCTCAGCGGAGAAGGAGAGTGACATCCCGCTCTACCCCCGGCATCCTCAATCGAGGACTTGAAACCTTTAGCAACGGTCTTGCGGGGATCTTGCTGATCTGCTCTACCCCCGGCATCCTCAATCGAGGACTTGAAACTCTGACAAACGTGCTCAGAACAACAACAACCTTGCTGGGCTCTACCCCCGGCATCCTCAATCGAGGACTTGAAACGGTCGGCAGGCGTGAACTACCTCGTGAGGTAGTATAGACTCTACCCCCGGCATCCTCAATCGAGGACTTGAAACTCCAAGAACAGTCACAGTGTACCCGTACCGTCCCCAGACTCGCTCTACCCCCGGCATCCTCAATCGAGAACTTGAAACTTTTCAGCCACTGAACTATACTCGTCCGACCAGCTGTGCTCTACCCCCGGCATCCTCAATCGAGGACTTGAAACAGTAATACCACCCGGAATTGCAGTTCGGGCTACTGTTGTGCTCTACCCCCGGCATCCTCAATCGAGGACTTGAAACAAGGGCGGCCCTTTTCATTTCTTGCATTATCCTCCTATGCTCTACCCCCGGCATCCTCAATCGAGGACTTGAAACTAACGATTTTGCAACCGTTGGCTACCAGTTCACCGAAGGCTCTACCCCCGGCATCCTCAATCGAGGAGTTGAAACATCGTGGCAAACATCACTGTGGCGACTATGAGTACCACGCTCTACCCCCGGCATCCTCAATCGAGGACTTGAAACATACCAATCGAGATCGAAACCAGGATGAAACATCCTGGCTCTACCCCCGGCATCCTCAATCGAGGACTTGAAACTCGCTGGTCCAGGTGCAGGCCGTAATGGCATCCTGTTGGCTCTACCCCCGGCATCCTCAATCGAGGACTTGAAACTCATCGCGGCGGTGTACTGGAAGCCCTTGATGAGCGGAATGCTCTACCCCCGGCATCCTCAATCGAGGACTTGAAACGCACGAGAACGACATCATCGTCGTTGTGTCCTTCGGAGCTCTACCCCCGGCATCCTCAATCGAGGACTTGAAACTAAACACAGTCTTTCCACCATCATGAAATTCGATGGTGAGCTCTACCCTCGGCATCCTCAATCGAGGACTTGAAACACACAGCCACAACCACCTCGCCCCGCTTAAGCGCCTTTGCGCTCTACCCCCGGCATCCTCAATCGAGGACTTGAAACTTTCGTCCGGAACCATGTAGGTTTCGGGCTGGGCGGGCTCTACCCCCGGCATCCTCAATCGAGGACTTGAAACTCTTCTGTCTCCTTCATAGGAGATTTCGTACCAATTAGCTCTACCCCCGGCATCCTCAATCGAGGACTTGAAACTTGTGGACATAGGTGACGTTGAAGTCCACCAGATATCCGCTCTACCCCCGGCATCCTCAATCGAGGACTTGAAACTTGACAGTTCCTACTGGATTGGTGGCGCTTTCAAGATGCTCTACCCCCGGCATCCTCAATCGAGGACTTGAAACATGAGACAGCCGCTGTCGAGCCATTGCCCTTCACTCACTAGCTCTACCCCCGGCATCCTCAATCGAGGACTTGAAACTGATGAGAATGCCGATGATTCGGAGGGTTAATGAAGAGGCTCTACCCCCGGCATCCTCAATCGAGGACTTGAAACAAGGTCTCGGTGAATTCTACAGGCTGAGTGGTTGGGTGCTCTACCCCCGGCATCCTCAATCGAGGACTTGAAACAGTGAGTACTGCGGCGAGGATCAAAGCCATGGCTGAAGCTCTACCCCCGGCATCCTCAATCGAGGACTTGAAACTTACACGCTCGAGTAGTTCCAAACAGGTGGGCACTACTGGCTCTACCCCCGGCATCATCAATCGAGGACTTGAAACTTAC
>PHBU01000024.1 GCA_002840685.1 Chloroflexi bacterium HGW-Chloroflexi-6
AGCAGGAGCGGCGGGAGCGCAGGCAGCCAGGGCGAAGCTGGCGATCAGCAGCAGACTGATCAAGGTCAATAGGTTCTTTTTCATTTCTCTTTCTCCTTAGATAGAACGTTTGAAGCACACGCTTCATTTTTGAATATTGATTTTCTGGTATTGAATAATCTGGATTATCTTCGTACACCAGGCTTTTGCAAGCCTATGGAAGCGCATCACCTCCTTTATTATCTGCAATTTGGTGCAAAGCAGTAGATAATGCCTGTACAACGGCTCCCATGATCGATGAGCGGCGGCGTAAAACGGCAGTATTAATTTTGACTGCCTGGGCCGCCCCGGCAAGGCTGCGCCTTTTTACCGTATCACGAATGGGTTGCAGCAATAGATCGCCTATTTGGGAAACGCCTCCGCCAATCACAACCACACGTGGATTGAACAAATTAACCATGCCTGCGATGGCGATCCCAAGATAACTCCCGGCCCGTTCAATGATTTGCTGCGATGGTAGATCGCCGCGTCGGGCGGCGGCGGCCACATCGCGAGCGGTTAACTCTTCTGGCGGGCCCATGCTTGTAAGCAGGGTCCTCTTGCCACTCGCGACCACTTCGCGGGCCTGGCGCGCAATCGCCTTGCCGCCTGCCAGAGCCTCGAGACAGCCCGTGCTGCCGCAATCGCAAAGAGGTCCATTTTCTTCGATTGTTAAGTGCCCAATTTCACCAGCCGAACCGGTTGAGCCCTGATAAACTTGTCCATTGAGAAGCAGGCCAGCGCCAATACCGGATCCAACTTTTATGTAGGCCAGGTGATCTTCCCCTCGGCCAGCGCCATAAGCCCATTCGCCCAGCATGCCCAACTCTGCATCATTGTTGAGTGATATGGGGATGTTCCACTTGGCTTCCATATCTTTGCGGATGGGGAAACTATCCCACCCGGGCATGATCGGAGGCGCGACAACCATGCCTGCCTGGCTGACGATTGGGCCGGGTACGCCCATTCCAATGGCCATGATTTGCTCGAGGTGCATATCGTTCTTTTCGAGCAATTCGGTGAGCAAGGCTTCAGCCTGTGCGAGACAGGGGTTTGGTCCCTGGGTGATGTCAAACGGGATTTCGATTTCGTCAACGAGCCGGGCAGAAAAATCGGTCAGGGCGACGGTTAGGTGCGTTGCACCCATGTCGATGCCCACCACGTATCCGCGCGTTGGATCAATTTCAAGGATGATCGGGGGACGTCCACTTTGCTTGCTTCGCGATTCGGTCTCGCGTACGATCCCAACTTCCAATAAATCATTGACAATGGCTGTCATTGCTGCACGGCTTAAGTCCATGCGTAACGCAAGTTCGGCGCGCGAAATTCCCCCCGGAGTGAAACGAATTAGATCCAGGACGGCATGTTTGTTAACGTTCTTAACGTTTTGGTAGGGGGTAGGCCAAAAAAAGTGGCTCACAGCGCATAGTCCTGGGTAAAATTAGCGTTTATCACGGTTTTTATATTATCACAAACATCTAATTTGTCAAGAAGTCTAACATATTTTTATTGAAATTAATTCTTTAAATAAAAAAGGAGAGCTTGTCAAGCTCTCCTGAAAATTTTTACAGAGATTGTTATGGTTGAATTGCGGCTTCAAGCACACCCTGCCCGACCTCTTGCGCGATGGATGGATCGTCTGTTTCGGCCAGGACTACAATGGCGAAAGGTGTACCTTGCCAGCCTGGTAAGGTACCACCCAAATACCATGCCAGTTGATTTTCTATTTGTTCGAGTCTTCCCATGCTCTCCCAATATGGTTTCTCGGCCACTTGCAAAAACTGGGCGGCCTTGTTTGCGCCTGATGCCGAGAAGGCGATTTGCGGCTGCTCTTGGGGCGGCAGAATGACCCAACCTTGATTTGGAATGTCAACAGCCAGAGTCAATTGCGCGGAAGGAATTACTCCTTCATTGCTGATAGCTGACGCCGCCAGGGCCATTGTCAAGGGGGTTAAATTTATCGATTGCCCCAATGCCATCCTTTCGAGATCCTGGTTGTTAACCTGCATTCCCAATTTTTGGGTGAGCTTGATGATCTCTTCTTTGCTTAAAATTTCTGCCAGGGTTAGCAGCGGCTGAGGACAGCCAGCGGGGAGGGCATTTTCCCAGGCTGGAGCTACATCTGCTCGCAAAGTGCACCGAAAGAGCTGTTCATTATGCTCGAAAAATAGCTTTCGCGGAAAGGTTGGCAGTTCCTGGCCAGTGTCGAAGAGTTCCGCCAGTAGGAAGGGTGACAGCGAGGTCCCAGCTGAATATTGTCCCTGGGTGGCACGGTTCAAAAGCGGCGCACCGACCGCAGAAAGCAACTCTTCGCCAATTTCATCCAACCGGTTGGCGTCAAAAGTTGGGTGTGAGGCCATCACTAAAACTTCGCCGGTTTTTGCATTGAGCAGCACAACCGAGCCTTTGGTATTCGCCAGCAGCTTGTCAGCTTGTTGTTGCAGCGAGATGTCAAGACTCAAGCGCACATCCAAACCCGGAGGGGGAGAGCCGTAGAGAAGATGTTGCAACCAGATTTGGCTGGCTGGGTAGCCAGTTAACCCTCGCAGATAAGGATCCAATTCCGCTTCCAGCCCAGACTGTCCATAAACATTATGCGTGTATCCGATAATTGATGACAGCTCGGGATAGGTGTAAACCCTTTTATAGGAGCCGGAAACCCCTTCGGTATATGCGATGGGCTGATTGCGCCTGTCGAAAAGGCTGCCCCTGGGTACGTATAAATCAGCAATGGAGCGGCGTGGGTTATCGTAGCGCGACAGCAAATCAGTGGAGCGGATGATGCCCCACCAACCATTGGCGAGGGCCAGGGCTAATAGTCCCGCACCAAGAATGGTTGGAATCATTAAGTAGGGAGCTGCTTTTGCCAAAGGCGCCGGGTCGCCCTCTGTGTTATTGCTTATTTGCAGAAGAAGCATCAGCGCAAGAAAAGATGTCAACAGGGATGAGCCCCCGTAAGAGACAAACGGCAAGGTTACTCCGGTTAGCGGCAACAGGCGAAGATTCCCGCCGATGATAACGATGCTCTGCACGCCGACATAGGTCCCCAGACCAGCCGTCAGTAAGCGCTGGAAGTAGCCATCCGCGCGTAGCGCTGTTATGAAACAGCGTGTTACAAATATCCCGATGAGCGCTAAAAGCATCAGGCTTCCAATCAGGCCAGTTTCTTCTGCGATCGCGGAAAATATGAAATCTGAATGAGCTACCGGTACCAGAGTTGGGGAGCCTAGGCCAATCCCGCGCCCAAAAATACCGCCATTGGCAACCGCCAGCAAGGATTGTATGACTTGATATGAGCGACCAGCGGGGTCTTGCCATGGGTTGAACCAGCTTGTTAGCCGATATTGAATGATGTCTACGAAAAAATAGCCTGCCAAGCCTAACCCAGATAGCAACACTGTGCTTAAGATCAGCACCCGGCGTTTTGTAGAAGCCAGGTAAACCATAATGGTATATAGAATAATAAAAATTGACGCTGTGCCCAGATCACGCTGTATTAAGAGTATCAGGAGCGCCACGCCGGTAAGCAACAAGGTTGGCACAAGCAAGGAGAAAAACCGCCCACTTATCGGCATTCTGCTGGCAAAGTAGGATGAAAGATAAACCACCAGAAGCAGTTTTAAGGGTTCGGATGGTTGCAGGTAGATCCCGCAGCAACCGAGCCAGAGGCGTGGTCCGCTCCCGATCGGGTTGGACCCCAGCGCAAAGGTTAACGCCGTCAGGGCTAAGCCGCTGGTCAGCCAGATATATTTGTATTTACGCAAAAATTCAGGGATTTTGTTGTGACGCAACCCGGCCAGGAGCGCTCCGAAGCCGACGGCGATCCAGATCGCCTGTCGCAATCCAAAGGTGCTGGTAAGCCGCCAGATGCTTATCATTCCCCATCCGCTCAGGATGGCTGCCACTGGCAAAAGATAGGGGTCGGCATCTGGCAGGTGGCGCTCAATATGCCTGTGGGTTATGTACGATAATGCCGTCCAAATGAGAATGCCGGTCCAGTGATCGAAACGATAAGACACCTGCCAGGATTGTTCCCGCACTGCAGGTGAAATGGTTAAGCCGATACCCATTACAAGGATGAAGCCCGCTGCAATTGCTAACAGGCGTCCTTGTATTTGGGCTGGAGTCAGGTGGATGGACAAGGGAGAAAGATGCAGCTTTTTATTTTAGGTATTTCTCAACGAGCAGGGCCAAGTCCACGCGTGTTTCCGGTGGAATTACCGCAGGGTTTGTGATCAGGGCGCTTGCAAGAGCATGCTGGCAGGCGCAATCTGGTCTTTCGGGCAAGTTGCGTGCCAAAACTTTCAGAGCTTCCTGTGCAATTTCTGTATTCTTATTGATTGTCTGGATAACCATATCCACCGTGACCGGTTCTGCGCTGGTGTGCCATACATCATAGTCGGTAACATGCGCCATGGTTGTATAGCAGATTTCCGCTTCTCGCGCCAGGAAGGCCTCAGGGGATGCGGTCATACCGATGATTGACATGCCCCACGAACGGTAAGCATGTGATTCGGCCTTGGTGGAGAACCGTGGCCCTTCGATCGTAATCAACGTGCCGCCCTGATGAACTGTTGCGCCGCTGGCTCTTGTCGCTTCCAAAACGGCGAGAGAAAGCTCCTTACAAAAAGGTTCTGCCACACCCACATGGGCAACCAAACCTTTGCCGAAAAAACTTCTGGGGCGTTCTTTTGTGTTATCGAAGATCTGGTCCGGGACAATAATGTGACCGGGAGCATAATCATCACGTAAAGAACCGCATGCGCTAATACTGACAATCTGAGTTGCGCCCAGACTTTTCAAAGCGTAAATATTGGCGCGATAATTTACTTCTGTTGGTGAAATAAAGTGACCCAGACCGTGCCTGGCCAGGAATGCAACCCGTTTGCCGGCCAATGTGCCAACGATGATCGGTGAGCTTGGCTTGCCAAATGGTGTTTCAAGTAAATATTCACGAGTATCACTCAGGCCCTGCATTTGATACAGACCGGATCCGCCAATTACGGCGAAGGCTAGATTTTCTCTCATAGGGATTTTTATCTCCTTACTTTTAATAATCTTGTGGCTTATTCAGGCAGGTTGATCGTCAAGGTTGTGTTTCCGCAGCTGATTGTATCTCCATTTGTGACGATTGTTGGCACAGACAGAGGATTCTCGTTTAACATCGTTCCGTTTTTAGAACCGCTATCTTCGACCCACCAATGCCCGTGATGAAACGAAAGCCTGGCGTGGCGCGCGGAAACCGCCGAATCATCCAAGTGGATCTCGCAATCCGGCTCACGGCCAACGATCAATTCTGGCTGCTCAAAAGTGATGATGGTGATCTCGTTATTTAGCGGGGGTAACCCGACTGTAATCGGAGGAATCTTCTTGGATGAGAGAAAATCGGTCTGCGATTTGAGCATGCGCCACATTAAATAAAAAGACCAGCCCACAAAAGCATACAGCAAAATGGCTGCAAGCAATCGCAGGCCAACAAAAATAGGAGCACTCATATCAACTGTTATTTTTTGTATCGTTCAATGGAATCGTATTGAGCGTTGCGGTGCTTCGCTCGCTGTTTAGCGGAGAAAGCGGGGCTGTATCGCCGCTGCTTGGTTTCAAACCTGGCGGCGGATTATCCTGCCCAAAGATAATGGGCAACCCTGCCAGTGAAATCACATCACCCGGATATAGAACGCTTTGACTTGTGCGCTGTCCGTTAACGTAAGTTCCACCAGTCGAATTTAAGTCGAAAATCACAAACTTTCCGCGTACATATCGAATTTGAGCGTGATATCGTGATACGCGTGGATCATCGATAACAACATGGTTGTCAAGCCTGCGCCCGATGTTTACAACCATCTGGTCAACCGTAAATACTTTCGTTCCTCCGATGATCAGGAAGCCGGTTTTAGGTTGGCCATTTTCTTCAGGTTGCGCCTCCTGGTTGGAGACATTTTGGGTTTCGGCGATATTTTCATCGCCTACGGATACTTCAACATCGTCAATTCCAACTCGGTCTGAGCCAGCCAGGGTAATTGTTGGGGCAAGTTCAAACTGTATCCCTGCTTCGCCGGTTGCCAGGCGGAAAATTTTTGTCAAACCTTCTATCAAGCGTGGTTCTTTTTGCCATTGCGCTAAAACCGAAGGATGCACCAATAAGATAAAGTCAGACGGGGCCGAGTGTTCAAGCCCATTTGCTGCCATGTTTGCCTTTAGCGCTTCTGTCAGGCGATGGGCAATGCGATCCTGCCATATTGCGCCTGGTAGGAATTTTATAAGATGTACCTCAATTAATGCTTCTATTCTCTGTTCAATGTCTGATAGTGTAATGCTCATCTGCACTCCCCGGAATAGGTTCTTTCAGCCAGCTACTTATATTTTACGACGATAAACATATGTTTTCAATGAGACATTGTGGTTACCTGGTAACAGGTTTGCCGCATTGCGGGCAGATGGCCTCACGCGCCAGTAAAACAAATCCGCATTGAAAGCAGGTGGTGGGCTGCATTTGACCAAGCGGTGCGCCGCACGCAACACAAGACGGTTCGCCCGCTTTGTTGGCGGTGTGACAATATTCGCAAGAGAAGCGGCGCAAGCGGGCAGATATCTGTTGGCTGGAACCCTTTGCTTTTGCTACTTTTGCGATTACCAGCCAGGTATTTTCAACCAGTTTTAAGTTTTCTATGTCCTGGGCGATATCATCCAGGCGATTAAGCAGGTTCCAAGGATTCATCAGCGTAGCGATCGCCGATTGACCTAGACTGGCGGCAACTCCCAACCAGGCTTGCTGGCCGACCTCAATCATTACACCATCTTCTACGGTCTGTAAGTGAACTGTAACCGCAGTTTGTCCTCCGCTGGACGCGTTTCGCATACTTGCAATTTGAACCTTGAGGTTGTTAGGATCGCCCACTACTTGTGTGCGCATGTTTCCGCGATTAAAATGCGCAGCCAAGGCTTCTGCAAAATCATTGGGTGTGATGTCGCCGTAGAAAATTTTCTTGTCCATAGTTTAGATTATAATCACCTTTGTCATAATTTAGAAAAAATAGGTGTCACATGCATTTCCGTTTGCGATGGCTTTCGCCATTCTTGATTCTACTGATTTTCTTTTTAATATTACTTAACGTCCAGCCTGTTCATAAAGTTGCAGCTCAGCAGCCAACGGGCTCTGTTCCGACTGTTACGGGCACAGCTTCCGGGGCTTTTATTACAGTTACTTACCCTGAGCAAATCAATGTGCGTTCAGGTCCGAGTTCCTACTGGTACCCGGCGATTGGCGTGTTGTTGCCACAGCAGCAATCTCCTGCCTTGGGACGTTCGCCGGGTGGGGATTGGATTCAGATCAATTATCCCGGTGTGCCGGGGAATGTGGGCTGGGTATACGCACCGTTGGTTTCACTTGGACCGCCCGGCGTTACCTTGCGGATCATAGAGCCGCCTCCGACTCCGACCCCGGTTACAACCCCGACGATTGACCCGACCCTGGCGGCTGCTTTCCTTCCGCAGTATACCCCAACCCGCGCACCTACTTTTACTGCCCCCGGGCCACTGGCGGTTCCAACCTACGAAACTGCACCTGCAGCGCGTACGGTTGTGCCAATGGGATTGATTATTACGCTTTTGACCCTGATAGGCGGTTTTGGAGCGCTGATTTCCTTCCTGCGTGGAAGATGATCGCAGAAATTAAATAAAAACGACGGCAAGCGCCGTCGTTTTTATTTTTTGGCTGAATTGCTCTAGTTTGAGCAAGAGCAGGAACCACCGCAAGCGCAGGATGATTCTCCGGCCTCGGCGTGTTCGTGGCCATGACCTTGTGACCCGCATCCACAGGAACCTTCCCCGCTTTTGCTGTTGGGGCTGTCAACCAGGAAGCCAGCGCCGCGCACCGGATCGTTAACAAAATCGATCTTTGCCCCGCGTAGATAATCTACAGAAGCATCGTCAACGACCACTTTGATACCATTATTTTCGTAAGTGAAATCGTTTTCGCGAATGTTGTTATCGAGAGCCATGTTGAACTGTGCACCACAGCAGCCACCACCACTAACATAAACCCGAAGCGCATAACCTTCGAGGTTGCGCTCCGCCAGGATATTTCGAATTGCATCTGTTGCACTTGTTGTCAGCGAGACCATTTGGGTATCGGTTTCTTTAAGCATCATTATCTCCTTTTATCAGGTTGGTTACATCTTATCAATTAAGATAAGATATGTCAACATTCAAGAAAAATCTCCTGCTATTTGACTCGGCAGGAGATTTTTCTTTTCCAAACTATCAAGAATTAAGCGGTTGGCAGGCGATTCTTCAGCGTTCGATCGAAGATATCTTCCTGGTCCTTGCTGCCAGCTTTGTTTTTCTTGCTCTTGGCGGCTTTCTCTGCCTTGGAGCGATCCAGAGCTGCTTGCCAGGCCAATTCAAAAGCTGTTAGTTCGGGCACAGAAGGTTCTTTTTCCATCTCAAAGTGTTCAACCTTGGGCCTGCTGCTGGAAGTGGGGCGCTTGCTACCGCGTTCGCCGCCACTGCTGCGTTCGCCGCCGCGCTTGCGGTCGCTACGCTCAGCTTTGGCAGCCGAGTCTTCACGCACAACTTCTTCGGGCTTGGGTTGGGTGGCCTTCATGCTCAGGCGGATTTGTTTCTTTTTGCGATCGATTTCCAAGACCATGACATCCACTTCATCGCCTTCTTTGACAACTTCTTGTGGAGTCTTGACATACCCATGAGCCATTTCGCTGATGTGTACCAATCCGGGTCGTTCGGCGCCGATCTCAACAAAAGCACCGTAGGTTTCAAGGCGGACAACTTTGCCCTTAACAATGGTTTCGGGTTTCAGTTCGCGCCATTCAAGACCAAGCGGTTCGATCATGGTAAGCTCGATACGGTCGGCTTTGGCTTTCCGTACCCAGGTATTAATTTCCTGTCCAACTTGCACTACATCTTCAACCCGCTTGACAGGTTCAGTTTGCAGTTGTGAAATATGGATGATGCCTGGTACTGCTTGTCCTACATCTACAATCGCCCCCGCGAGTGTGATTTTTACTACTTTGCCGGTCAGCTGGGTTTTTGGTTTTAAACCAGTTTCCGGGGTAATTGTTTCTGCCGCTGTATCGCTCATAAGAGTCTCCTAAATTACGGGGATAATGCCGAAGATTGATTATACATCAGAATCTATATTCGTCAACAACGTTTTTTGGCTTGATTTGAAACTTTTCCGATTCCAACCAATCCAATTGACTTAACGGAAAAGAAGATGTAGTATTTTGTCAGAAACGGAAATAAGAACTGAATATTATGTATAAAATCGACAAAACTGACCTAAAAATTATCAATCTTTTGATGGATGATGGCCGTATGCATGCAGCGGAGATTGCCCGGCAAATTGGCAATATTTCTGAGCGCGCAGTGCGCTATCGCATTGAGCGCATGGTTGAAAACGATGTTATGCGTATTAGCGCGGTCGTCAACCCAAAAGCTGTTGGCATGTCGGTGGTTGCCGATGTCTGGTTGGAGTGCGACGCTGATTCGATTATCGAAGTCGCGCGGCACATGGCTGAACTGGAAAATATCAGCTACGTTGCTTGTTCTATTGGGGAAACTGATGTAAGCGTGCAAATCATTGCGCGCGACACGGCGGAGGTGTACCGCTTTGTTACGGAGGTGATAGGAAAGGCGCCCGGGGTACGCAAGACGACTACATCCATTGTGCCTTTGGTGCTGAAGGACGTGTATCAGTGGCGAATTCCTGCGGGAATTGTCGAAGGCGATTTGTAAAAAACAATCACCAGAAGGAGAACCTCATGAAGAACTTCAGCAAAAGCCAGGCCCTCCAGAAGAGGGCTTTCAATGTCACCCCCCTGGGCGTTAATTCCAATTTTCGCTACTGGGGAGAAGGGGTAACCCCCTATGTTCAAAAAGGCAAGGATGGTTACCTGTGGGATGTGGACGGCAATAAATATATTGATTATCGCATGGCCTTTGGACCGATCATTTTGGGCCACGCTGTAGATGAAGTGGATGCCAAGGTGGCAGAAGAAATCCGCAAGGGCGTTCTTTTTGCCATGACGGGCGAACTTGAGATCGAAGTCGAAGAGATGATGATCGAGATGGTCCCCGGTCTCGAGATGGTGCGTCTGGCTTGTTCGGGGACCGAAGCCACCATGCACGCCATCCGCGTGGCGCGCGCCTATACCGGGCGCGAGATGATCCTCAAATTTGAGGGGAATTACCACGGTTTTCATGATAATACCCTGTGGAGCACTTATGCCCCGGTGGAAGCCTACGGTAATCCGCGCTCCCCGATCCCGGTTCCGGCTTCGTCGGGTATTCCGCGGCCTTTGGGCAGCCTGATCATCACCCTGCCCTTTAACGACCGAGAGGCTTTTGAGCGCATGATGTTCAGTTATGGCCATCTGCTCGCGGCGGTCATCACCGAGCCATGCCAGGGAAATTGTGGCGCGATCCTGCCCGAACCGGGCTTTTTGGATCTGATCCAGCAGAAATGCGCGGAATATGGCACGCTCTTCATCCTGGATGAGGTCAAGACCGGATTCCGGATTGCCAATGGGGGGGCGCAGGAATATTACAACCTGAAACCCGATCTGATGACCTATGCGAAGGCGCTCGGCAATGGTTACCCTGCGGCTGCCTTTGGGGGAAAAAAAGAAGTGATGAGCATTATCGGTCGCGGTGTGGCCCAAGGCGGAACGTATACTAACAACAAACCTGGCGTTGCCGGGGCCTGGGCAACGCTCAAGATGCTCAAAGAGAAGCCGATCCTGAAAACGATTGAAGGACGCGGAAAACGGTTGATGGCGGGTCTGTCCCAAATTTTAAGCGATGAAGGCCTGGTGCATTGCATGAATGGCTACCCGGCCATGTTTACCTATGCTCTCGGGGTGGAAAAAGTGACCAGCCAGCGCAGTTGGAACGAGAGCGATAAGGATTTGTACCTGAAAATCATCGCCGAATTGATCGATCGGGGTGTGATGCCCGATAACGATGCCCGCGAACCCTGGTTCCTGTGCTATGCCCACAGCGACAAGGATATTGATGACACGTTGACCGCCTTCCGTGAATCGGTGAAGGCTTGTAAAAAGTAATTGATGGGTAGGGGCGCAGCATGCTGCGCCCCTACGGAGGATGTATGACAAAATTAACATCGAAAGAAATGGTCGACCTGAGCAAAGAGTACACTTTTTTCTCATGGTCGGTGCAGGGACAGGTGAACCCCATTCCGGTGACAAAAGCCGAAGGGATTTATTTTTGGGATGCGGATGGCAAACGCTACATTGATTTCTCGTCCCAGTTGATGAATACCAACATCGGGCACCAGCATCCGAAGGTGGTCAACGCCATTCAGGATCAAGCCGCCGAATTGTGTTTTGTCCACCCTGGCAACACCACCGAGGTGCGTGCCCTTCTGGGCAAGAAACTGGCCGAAGTGACCCCAGGTAATTTAAAAAAGACCTTTTTTGCTCTGGGTGGTTCGGAAGCCAATGAAAACGCAATCAAAATCGCTCGCTTTTACACTGGCCGCCACAAAATTTTGGCGCGTTACCGCTCCTACCACGGCGCAACGCATGGTTCGATTGCGTTAACCGGCGATTATCGCCGTTTGGCTGTCGAGCCGACCATGCCGGGTGGGGTTCATTTCCTCGACCCGTTCTGCTATCGCTGTCCGTTTGGGCAGAAGAAAGAGTCCTGCGCCCGCGAGTGCATCAAGCATCTCGAAGAAGTCATCAAGTATGAAGGCCCCGACAAAATCGCCGCCATCATTATGGAAGGCGTGGTCGGCTCGAACGGTCTGATCGTCCCGCCGGATGATTACTGGCCGCGGGTGCGCGAGATCTGCGACAAATATGGCATTCTGCTCATCTCCGATGAAGTCATGAGTGGTTGGGGACGCACCGGCGAGTGGTTCGCTGTCGACAACTGGAAAGTCACACCCGACATTATCACCACAGCCAAGGGGATCACCAGTGGTTACATGCCGCTTGGCGCGGTGATCGTTACGGATAAGATCGCCCAGTTTTTCGATGACAAATATCTTTATGCCGGGCTGACCTATAACGGCCATGCGTTATCCTGTGCGGCCGCCCTGGCGACCATCGAAGTTTACGAGGAAGATCATTTGATCGAAAACGCCCGGGTAGTGGGCAAATATCTGGGCGAAAAGCTCGAAGCAATCAAGGCCAGGCATCCATCTGTGGGCGATGCGCGTTATATCGGCCTGTTTTCAACTCTCGAGTTGGTTGAGAACCGCGAGAGCAAGGATGTTATGCCCGCCAGTGTTATGGCTGAAGTCGGCAAGGTGCTGCGCCAAAATGGACTGTTCACCTTCATCATGGCCAATAATCTGGGCAGTATGCTCTTCATCGTCCCGCCGCTGTGCATTACGAGGGAACAACTGGATGAGGGGTTGGCGATTGTCGAGATGGCGCTGGAAGTGGCGGACGCGAATGTGAAATGATTATGGCAGGGACGCAGCATTGCTGCGCCCCTACAACGACGGATGGAAAACATGCAAAAAATCTTGAATTACATCAACGGTGAGTGGGTCGAACCGAACGTTTCAGAATATGTGGATGTGATCAACCCGGCAACGGGGGCCGTTATTGCGCGGACTCCCCTCAGCCGGGCCGCCGATATCGACGCGGCCGCCCAGGCTGCGGGGGATGCGCTCCCGGCCTGGCGGCGCACCCCGGCCCAGGACCGGATCCAGTATCTGTTCAAGCTGCGCGATTTGCTTAAATCCAATAATGATGAAATTGCCCGCACCATCACCAACGAATGCGGCAAGACTTTCGACGAGTCCAAGGCCGAGATGGTGCGCGCCATTGAGAATGTTGAAGTGGCCTGCGGTATCCCGATGATGATGAAGGGCGAAGTAGCCGAAGATATTGCCCCGGGCATTGACGAGTTGATGCTGCGCCAGCCGGTGGGTGTGTGCGCGACGATTGCGCCGTTCAACTTCCCGGGCATGATCGCGTTTTGGTATTTGCCGTATGTTTTGGCGACAGGCAATGCCTACATTATGAAGCCTTCCGAAAAAGTGCCGATGACGATGCAGTTGATCTTCCGATTGATCGACCAGCTTGGCCTGCCGAAGGGCGTCATTAACCTGGTTAATGGCGGCAAGGAAGCGGTGGATGCGATCCTGGATCACCCAGTTATTCGCGCGGTCACGTTTGTCGGCTCGTCGAATGTCGCAAAATATATTTATAGCCGCGCGGCAGCCAACGGCAAGCGTGTCCAGGCCCAGGGTGGGGCCAAGAATCCGGTTGTGGTGCTGCCCGATGCCGACATGGATATGGCCGTCAAGATCATTGCCGATTCGGCGTTTGGCTGTGCCGGCCAGCGCTGTTTGGCCGTTTCGTGGGCGGTAACGGTGGGCGAGGCCCGTCACCAGTTCAATGAAGCGATTTGCGATGCAGCCGCCAGCCGCACGGTGGGCTATGGCCTGGATGCCGGCATCCAGATGGGCGCAGTGATCAATTCAGCCAGCAAGGCACGCATCGAGCAGTTGATCGGCCTCGGGGCGTCTGAAGGGGCCAGCTTGCCGGTCGATGGCCGGGGGACGGTCATCAAAGGCTATGAAAACGGGCATTTTGTCCGTCCGAGCATTCTGATGGATATACAACCGAAAAGCGAGATCTGGAAAACCGAGATTTTTGGCCCGGTGTTGGGCGTGATGCACATCAACACGATCGACGAGGCGATTGCGCTGGCAAACAGCGGCGCGTATGGCAACCAGGCCAGCTTGTTTACCTCGAGTGGTTCGGCGGCGCGCAAATTCCGTTACGAGGTGGATGCGGGCAATATTGGTATCAATATCGGTGTCGCAGCGCCAATGGCATTCTTCCCCTTCTCGGGCTGGAAAGAGTCGTTCTTTGGCGATCTGCACGGCCAGGGTATGGACGCGGTCGAGTTCTTCACCCAGAAGAAGGTTGTGGTCGAGCGCTGGCCGAAGGAGTGGACGCGCAAGTTCTAGGGTATTTTGCAGGAGCATGGCACGCTATGCTCCTGCGTTTTTATCTCAACCCGCTGAGGGCGGGGACATTCACCCAAAGGAGCTGTTCCATGGATCTTGAAGGTTATGCTTATGTTTGGCTGATCGTGATTTTCATTGTTGCTTTCTTTGCCGTGCGCATGGGCGTTGGGATTTGGGCCTCGCGCAAAGTCTCAAACGCCGCGGATTACATCGTGGCGGGGCGCAGTCTGCCGATTTATATGGTGGGCGCATCGGTGATGGCAACCTGGTTCGCTGCCGAAACGTTGATGGGGGCGTCTTCGACTGGTTACCAGTACGGTTTCCAGGGCGTTATTTTTGACCCGTTTGGAGCGGCGGCCTGCCTTTTCATTTCTGGTTTTTTCTTTACGCGCATGATGCGCCGCGCCCGCTACCTGACCGTGGTGGACTTTTTTGAGCGGCGTTATGGCGATAAGATGACCGTTTTTGCCTCCATTGCGCAGTTGATGACCTATTTTGTCTGGACGGCAGCTCAGTTTGTGGCAGCCGGAACGATTGTTAATGCCTTGTTCCCAGATGTGCCGGTTGGCATTGGTGTGATCCTGGTTGCGATCTGGGTGACCGGCTACACCATGCTCGGTGGGATGCTGGCCGATACCTTGCTCGATTTCATCCAGATGTTCTTTACGGCTGGCGGCATGGCGCTGATCTTCTTCTTCGTTCAGGGCGCGGTTGGCGGTTGGGAAGGGATTACGAGCATTACTTCAACGCTCTACAACCCCAACCCGTTCACCCTGCTGCCCGACATGGCGGGTGATGCTGGTTATCTAGGCTACTTCGGCGCAAGCGGTTGGATGTACTGGGGTGCAGCCTGGATGGCGATCGGCCTTGGTTCGGTACCGACTCAGGATCTGTTCCAGCGCTCGATGTCGGCTCGTAATGAATCGACAGCCGTCTGGGGCACTTACCTGGCTGGCGCGCTGTACCTGTTCTTCGGTATCATGTCGCCGCTGATTGGCATCATGATGTTCAAACTTGACCCGAACCTGATCAACCCGGACGGTGTCCTGGTGCACGCTGCGATCATGTATGTCCCACCCATTTTGACGGCGCTCTTTATGGCCGCGCTGGCCTCGGCGCTGATGAGTACCTCCGATAGCTCCCTGCTGGCAGGCGCCTCGGTTGTGACCCAGAACCTGTTCCCGCTCTTTGGCCGGAAGCTTGATCCCACCAGCGAAGTCAAGTGGACCCGCATCATGGTTTTGGTTAACGGCATCATCGGCGTGGTGATTGCTCTTGGCGCCGAGGTAATTTACGAACTTGGCGTTGTGGCCTGGACGCTCTTGCTGGTTGGCCTGTTTGTGCCGTTTGCTTTTGGCATGTACTGGAAAAAAGCCAATCAGTGGGGTGGTGTGGCATCTGTCTTGGGCGGCTGGGGCAGTTGGGCGCTTTTGACTTGGGTGACGTTCCGGTTTGGCCTGGGTGGTGATTCGACCGGTTCTGTTTGCTCCGGCGGCGACCTTAGTCTGCTGGCCGCGTTCTCTGACGAGTGGTGGTGCGGCTTCTGGGATGCGGTTTACATTGCTTCCTTCCCCTCCTTCTTCATCTCCCTCTTACTCATGGTGGTGGTATCGCTGGCTACGCAGAAAAGCGATGCCCCCAAGCCCACTACCGATGTGGACGGTAACGTGATGGATACCAACCCGTTCCATTATTTGGGAATCATCAACATCAAGGATGCTTTGCGCAAGATGCGCCCGGAAGAGTACGAAGACTAGATTTATATAAGATTATATAAGATGTGGCTGTCACTTTCGAAAGCGACAGCCACATCTCGAGGAGAGAAAAGTATGCCCCAAAATTTAGATTCTGCTCAACAATATGCTGAAAAATGGCTGGAAATTATCAAAAAGCCTGAGCAGCCGCCCGAGGAATTGGGCAAATGGATTATCGAACAATCCATGCATAACTTTGCCGAACATTTCAATAAAGGTTGGCTGGATTATCGCAAATCGGTGACCCAGGCCGGGCAATGGGCGGCGACCGAGTGGACCGGCCGCGGCGCAACGTTCGAGGATGTGCTTGGCCGCAAGTACATCGATTTTTTGGGCGGTTTCGGCATGATGGATCTGGGCTGGAGCCACCCGGAAGTGGTTGCCGCAGTCCAGGCCCAACTGCTGCGGACACCGATGCCGAGCCAGGAACTGATCGACCCGCTGCGCGGTGTGCTGGCCAAACTGATGGCAGACATCACACCCGGCGACTTGAAATACGCCTGGTTTGCCGCGAGCGGCACTGAATCAATTGAGGCCGCCATTAAGCTGGCCAAGGTCTACACCCAAAAACCGGCTTTCATCGTTTCGGTGAAGGGCTTTCACGGCAAAACCATGGCCTCGCTCTCGATGATGGGCAAGGCCGATTATCGCCAGCCGGTTGGTATCATGTACGGCGGTCCCGTTTATCACGTCCCGTTTGGGGATGCCGACGCGGTTGAAAAACAGCTTGATATTTGCGAGAAGATCGGCGTTGGCGTGGCAGCCGTCTTGATGGAACCCATTCAGGGTGAAGCGGGCGGTATTGTTCCGCCAGATGACTTCTGGCCGCGCATTCGCGAGGCGACCAAAAAGTACGGTGCGCTGCTGATTGCAGACGAAGTCCAGACCGGGCTGGGGCGCACCGGCAAGTTGTGGGGCGTCGATCACTGGAACGTTGTCCCCGACATCCTGGCGGTCGCCAAATCGTTGGGTGGCGGCGTTATGCCGATCTGCGCCGTCTGCACGACCGAAGAGATCTTCCAGTCTTTTATGTACCCGAACCCCTTCCTGCAAACCACCACCACCGGCGGCGGCGCGCTGGCCTGTTCAGCGGCAATCGCGGCGATCAACGTCACCGTCCGCGATCGATTATGGGAAGCGGCGGAGGAAAAAGGCAATTACATCATGCCAAAAGTCAAAGCCCTGGCTGAGAAATATCCCAAGCTTTACAAGGGTGTGACCGGCAAAGGCTTGCTGATCGGCCAGCACTTCCAGACACCCGAGCTGGGCGGGGAGGTGGCCGCTGCCCTGTTCAAGCGTGGTGTGCTCGTCGCCGGAACTTTAACCAGCGCCCAGACCATCCGCATTGAGCCGCCTTTGGTCATCACTTACGATGAGATCAACCAGGGCCTGGCCGCTTTGGAGGAAGCGACCGCTGCGGTAGCGGCAGCCATCTAAATTCATACTTTTGGCGCAATAATCTCACCCATTTGTGTACTGCCGGTGTGGATTGTTGTCATATATACTTTACGAACGAGGAACAATCTTTGTTGTTTCTTTATCCGAGAAAAATACTATAATAAGTTAAGGTCTGACAACTTAATACCCGAAGCGCGCGCTTTCGCCAGGTTCGCGCTTCGGCTATCTCTTTTTTAGGAGCAGTAGATGAATGAATTTGCCGTCGAACTACGCGACGTCATTAAGACGTTCCAGACACCCGAAGGCGCACCGGTCAATGCGGTCGACCACGTAGACCTTGAGATTAAGAACGGGGAATTTTTCTCAATGCTTGGGTCTTCGGGCTGCGGTAAAACAACCTCCTTGCGCATGATCGCTGGTTTTGAGTGGCCTACCAGCGGCGAACTGTTCATCGAAGGTCAGGCCCAGGGGCACAAGCCGCCTTTTCAGCGCCCGGTTAATACGGTTTTCCAAAATTACGCCCTGTTCCAGCACATGACAGTTTATGACAATGTGGCTTTTGGCCTGGAGATGGCTAAAACGCCCAAAGACGAAACCCGTCGAAGGGTTGGCGAAGCGCTCGAGATGGTCAAGCTTGGTAGTATGGAAAAACGCTATCCGAAACAGCTTTCGGGTGGGCAGCAGCAGCGCGTTGCCCTGGCTCGCGCCCTGGTGAACCGTCCTCAGGTGCTTTTGCTCGATGAGCCGCTTGGGGCGTTGGATCAAAAGCTGCGTAAGGAGATGCAGATCGAGCTGAAACTTTTACAGAAGGAAGTTGGAATTACCTTTATTTTTGTCACCCATGACCAGGAAGAAGCCCTGAGCATGTCTGACCGGATTGCGGTCATGAGTCATGGCAAGGTTTTGCAGATTGGGTCGCCTGTCGAGATCTATGAGCGTCCCAACTGCCGTTTTGTGGCAGACTTTATCGGTGAAACCAATTTTCTACAGGGAGAAGTGCGCTTCATTGACGGAGACAAGGTGACGGTTTATGTTCCGGACCTCGAAAACGAAGTGACAGGCACCGGCTATCAAACTTTCCATAACGGCCAGCAGGTTTATCTTTCGGTCCGCCCTGAAAAAATCACCCTGGCAGAGAGATCTGTTTTAAATCACAATACTTTCCCGGCCAGTGTTTTGCAGGCGTCCTATATTGGTTCTGATACTCGAGTTCTGGCGAGGGTTGGAAAAACGGTTCTAAAAGTCATTGAACAAAATAAAATCTCAACCCTCGACCCTGAAGCTTATTTTCAACAAAACGAGCAGGCGTTTGCCACGTTGTTCCCTGAGAACACGCTGGTCTTACCGATGGATTAGGAGAGGCCATGTTACAACGTTTGCGCGAAAACAAATCAATGCAGGGAAATTTGCTTATCCTGCCAACCCTGGTTTTTATGGTTGGCTTGCTCATCATTCCTCTGTTGCTGACTTTGGTGATCAGCTTCGGTCAGCGCGGGCCAGATGGCGGCGTGATTTTTACATTTACGCTGGATAATTACATCCGTTTACTGGGCTTTCAACCAGGATGCCTGGAACTGTCCTGTTTCGACAGCTTATACCTGGAAATTCTGGGACGCTCTCTGACCCTGGCTTTGCAAACCACACTGTTGGTGATTTCCCTGGCCTATCCGCTCTCTTACTTTATTGCGCGCGCGCCTTTGAAACGCCGTAACACCTTCCTGTTTTTGGTTTTGGTCCCGCTTTGGACAAATTTTGTCATCCGTGTCTACGCCTGGATGATGATTTTGCGCACCCAGGGTGTGATCAACGGCTTTTTGGGTTGGTTGGCCGGGTTATTGGGGCTTCCGTTTGTGCCGCTGGAAATGTTGTATACCCCTGGCGCGGTGCTGGTGGGCATGGTGTATGAGTTCCTGCCCTTCATGATTTTGCCGATTTACACCTCGCTCGAAAAGATCGACCCGGCTCTTTACGAGGCGGCCGCCGATTTGGGAGCCAATTCCTTCCGGACGTTTTTAAGGGTTACACTGCCGCTTTCGTTGCCGGGGATTGTCGCCGGGACGATCCTGGTCTTCATCCCGGTCATGGGAACGTTCATCGTCTCGGACATTCTCGGCGGAAGGCAGGTTATCCTGGTTGGCAACCTGATTCAGCGTCAATTTCTTGATGCGCGCGAGCCGACCTTTGGTTCCGCGGCTTCGCTTTTCTTGATGGTCATGACGTTGATCGTAACCTATTTCTATACTCGAAAATTCGGTTTCGGAGAGGAGATTGTTGCCGCATGAATGCTCGCCGCCGCTCTCCGTTTGTCTCTGTCATGGCCGTACTGGTTTATTTTTTCTTGTATGCGCCTATCCTGGTTTTGATGTTTTACTCATTCAATGCTTCGCGTACCAATATTCTGTTTGAAGGTTTCATCACCCAATTTGGGCCGCTCCAAATGCAGGGAAGTACCGTCATCCAGAGTCCCTGCGGGCCGTTTCACTGGTTTTGCGAATTGGGTAAAAATCACGATGTCTTGAACGCCGCCGAAAACACGCTAACGATAGCCTTTACCTCAACCCTGGTTTCAACCGTGATTGGTACGATGGCTGCCCTGGCCTTGCAGCGCTATAACTTCAGGCTTAAATCATTTTCGCAAGGTGCGCTCTACCTGCCCATCGTTATCCCCGAAATTGTGATGGGTATCGGCATTTTGGTTTTGTTCAGCCAGGTTTTTGGGTTTATCAATGCTGCCTTTGGCCTGGCCGGAAATGCACGTCTTTCGCTTGGCATGGGAACGGTGATCGTCTCACACATTGCTTTTAGCGTACCGTTTGTGACCCTGGTTGTGCAGGCGCGCTTGCACGGGTTTGATAAATCCTTTGAAGAAGCCGCCATGGACCTGGGCGCGAACGAATTGGTTACATTCTGGCGCATTACTCTCCCTATGCTGTTGCCGGGTATACTTTCTGGGGCGTTGCTGGCTTTTACGCTGTCGCTCGATGATTTTGTGATCACTTTTTTTACCAATGGCCCGGGCTCGACCACCCTGCCGATTTACGTGTACGGCCTTTTGCGGCGCATTATCACCCCGCAAGTTAATGCCCTTTCAACGGTCTGGATCTTGACTGTTGTTGCGGCAGTATTCCTGCTCCAGCGCCTTCAGCAGCGCGAGGCCTGACCCAGGGCCTGTCTGACCGGACGGGGCATTCCATCTCTGTGTGTTAAACGCGGACGCCAACCGCGGAAACAAAAAAATTCCCAAGGAGGAACGAAATGAAAACTAGATTTTGGCAATTACTGACCCTGTTGACTTTGGCCAGCTTGCTGCTGGCGGCCTGTGGCGCTGGAGGAAGCGCAGCAGGCGATGATGCGAAAGTTACTTCGAGCGGTTTTGTTTGCCCGGAACCTTCTCCGCGCATGGAGGTTACTTCCACCGAACTGAACTTGTTTGTATGGACAGAGTATCTCCCAGCTGAATGGAAAGAGTGCTTCGAACTCGTTTATGGTGTCAAAGTTAACCATGACGAATACTCCAGCAACGAAGAGATGTACGCCAAGCTCTCATCGGGCGGTACCAACTATGATCTCATCCAGCCAACCGATTACATTGTCAGCCTGATGATCCGCCAGGGTTTGTTGCAAAAATTCGATGCAGCCAAACTTCCCAACAAAGCCAACCTTGACCCGAACTACCTGGACTTTTCTTTTGACCCGGGGAATGAGTACACCCTGCCTTACCAGGCCGGGACCGATGCCCTGGTATACAACGCGGATACGGTTCCGAATCCGCCCGCTTCATGGGCTGATCTGTGGAACCCCGAATATGCCGGGCGCATGGTTTTTCTCGATGATTCGCGCGTCACGATCGGTTTTACCTTGTTAACGCTGGGTTACGATCCGAACACGAAAGACCCGGCTCAACTGGAAGAAGCCAAGGTCAAGCTGTTGGAACTCATTCCCAATGTCAAGCTGTTCGACAGCGACAGCCCCAAAACTGCCCTGATCGGCGGCGACGTGGACTTGGGAATGACCTGGACGGGTGAGGCTTTCCTGGCCCAACAGGAAAACCCGGCCATTCAGTTTGTTTACCCGACCGAAGGCGCGATTCTCTGGCAGGACAATTGGGCCATCCCGGCTGGTGCGCCGAACCTGGATGCCGCTTATGCCTGGCTGAACTACACCATGCAGGGTGACCTGTTCTGGCTGATGCTGCGTGACTTCCCATACACAAACCCGAATGCTGCCGCGCTTGAATATGCCCGCGTTAATGATCCGGAGTTGTATAATGCCTACATGGATTCTCCCATCACCAATACCCCCAAGGAAGCCATAGAAAACGGCCACCGCATTGATGATGTCGGGGATGCGCTACCGCTCTACGACCAAATTTGGACCGAAGCAAAAGGCGGCGAATAAAAAATGAAATAACCGGCCACTCTATTGAGTGGCCGGTTTGACTATTTGTTAGTATTTATACCAAAATTATGCAAAATAATTAATTAATCGTTGACTTTACTGACAAAAAGGAGTAATATTTGCGCATGGACAACGCAATCGGTAGTCGTTCTGTCGAGAGTTTGGACGAAATTGATCGTTTCATCATAGAGTCTTTGCGCCAGGATGGGCGCATGCCATTTGCCCAAATTGCCCAACAGTTGAATGTCTCACCGGGGATGATCCGGATGCGCTACAACCGTCTGGTCGAGACGGGCTTCCTGCACGTTGTCGCGGTTTCCAATCCGCTGCGCATGGGGTTGAACACGATGGCCATGATCGGTGTGCGTGTGCAGGGCAGCCGTTTGCTTGAAGTGGCAGAGAAGATCGCCGCCTTGGACGAGGTGGTTTACCTGGTTGTTTCTTCGGGCTCATATGACATCATGGTCGAGGTTTTTTGCCGTGACCGCGACCATCTGTTGAAATTCCTGACCGAAAGCTTGTATAAAATTGACGGTATTCGCGAAACTAACTCCTTCGTTTACTTGAAGATCATCAAAGAGATTTATTTCTAACTGTAGACTTGTTGGTTTTTTCGCCTGTAACGCGTTTTTTTTGTTCTCCCTGGTTATGTGGCTATCGTTTTGCTGATCGCAAAACGTAAAAATGGAATCTACCGGCATGTTCGGTAAAAAAACCGGCTGGCTGGTATAAAACCACAAGGAGAATTTTTTATGAAAGTATTGCTCGTCGGCGTCGGTGGTGTGGGTGAGGCGATCGCTGCCATCGCAAAGGAACGTTCTTGGGTGGATCAGATCGTGCTGGCTGATTATAACGTCAAGCGCGCTGAAGAGGTTGCCGCTAAATTCGGCGACCCGAAACGTTTTCCGGTTGAATTTCTCGATGCTTCGAAGCAAGAAATGATCGAAGGGTTGGCCCGTAAATATGGGGTCGATTTGATCATGAATTCGGTTGACCCGGTCTACAATAAGCAGATTTTCGATGCAGCTTATGCTGTCGGCGCTCACTACATGGACATGGCTATGACCCTCTCCGAGCCGCATCCTGACCGGCCTCATGAACTGCCGGGTGTCAAATTGGGGGATTACCAGTTTGCAAAGGCGAAAGATTGGGAGAAAAAAGGATTGCTCGCATTGGTCGGTTTGGGTGTCGAGCCGGGCATGGCTGATGTTTTTGCGCGCTATGCCCAGGATCATCTTTTTGACGAGATCGATGAAGTGGGTATCCGCGATGGCGCCAATATCGAAATCGAAGGCTATGAATTTGCCCCCAACTTCTCGATCTGGACAACTATTGAAGAGTGCCTGAATCCGCCCGTGATTTGGGAAGAAGGCAAAGGCTGGTTTACAACGGCTCCGTTCTCAGAGCCGGAAGTTTTCGACTTTCCCGAAATTGGCCCGGTCGAAGTCGTCAACGTTGAACACGAGGAAGTTTTGCTTGTGCCGCGTTGGGTCAAGGCCAAGCGCGTCACCTTCAAATATGGTCTGGGGGATCAGTTTATCGGTGTGCTCAAGACCTTGCATATGCTCGGCCTGGATAATAAAGAAAAAATCAACGTTAAGGGGATGCAGGTTGCTCCGCGCGATGTGGTCGCGGCTTGTTTGCCTGACCCGGCCCATTTGGGTGATAAAATGAAGGGTAAGACTTGCGCCGGAACATGGGTTAAGGGTAAAAAAGACGGCAAAGAACGCCAGGTATATCTTTACCAGGTCGCCGACAATCAAGAATGTATGGATCGCTGGGGCTGCCAGGCGGTGGTTGCCCAAACTGCATTCAGCGCTGTGATCGGGTGGGATCTTATCAAACATGGTCAGTGGAAGGGGGCGGGTGTTCTCGGCCCGGAAGCCTTCCCGCCTGATCCATTTATGGAAAAAATGACTGAATATGGCTTTCCGTACGGAATAAAAGAAATGTAATTGCGGATAAACGTCATCCTCTATACCCTTATGGGTTTAGGGGATGACGATTTTTTGGCGTTCATGCGCCATCATCACTTACGCGGGAGGGATGTTGCAATGCAGAATTATGAATACTCTTGGTTGATCGTTTGGGCAATCGTGGGGATTTTGATCGTTCGCCTGGGGGTGGGATACTGGGCGTCTAAAAAAGTGGAAACCACCACTGATTACGTGCTTGCGGGCCGCCGCCTGCCGATCTGGATGGCAGCGCCCTCCATTATGGCCACCTGGTTTGCTGCTGAAACCTTGATGGGGTCGAGTTCTGAAGCCTATAAATATGGTTTGCAGGGTGTTATCTTCGACCCGTTTGGCGCAACCTTGTGTCTGGTGCTTTCGGGTTTGTTGATCGTGCGCCTGGCGCGCCGGGCTCAGTACGTCACCATCATGGATTTTTTCCAGCAGAGATATGGGACAGCTATGTCTGTGGTTGGTTCCGTAGCTCAGATCATTGGCTATTTTGGCTGGACGGCTGCCCAGATCGTGGCTGGCGGCGCAATTTTAAAAGCCCTGCTCGGTTGGGATTTGGCGGCTGGCATGGTGCTGGTGGCGGGTGTCGTGACCATCTATACCATGGCGGGCGGCCTGTGGGCCGATACTGCGCTTGATTTTATGCAGATGTTCCTGACGATGGGCGGCCTGCTGATCATTTTTGGCGGCATTCTCTGGGCTGTTGGCGGCTTGGATGCCTTCATTGGCATGGCTGGTGCCCAATATACGGATTATCCGTTTGCAATGGCGCCAACCGCAGAAGAAGGTTATCTCGGTTACCAAGGCACGCTTGGCTGGTTTTACTATGCTGCTGCCTGGATGGCGATCGGTCTCGGCTCCATCCCCGCTCAGGATTATCTGCAGCGTACCTGTGCTGCTCGCAATGAGAATGTTGCGGTTAAATCGACTTATATTGCTGCTTTTCTGTACATTACTTTCGGGGTGCTCTCGCCTTTTATCGGGATGGCAGCTTATACGGCAATTGGACCGGAAATTGTTGCTGATGAAACGCAGTTCATCTTGATCACGATGGCGATGAAATACCTGAACCCGATACTGGTTGCGCTGTTTGTCGCAGCCCTGGCTTCTGCTTTGATGTCGACTTCAGACAGCTCCATGCTGGCCGGAGCAACCATGTTCACCGAGAATATTGTCAAAGTTTTCAAGCCTGATCTGTCTGACAAGACTCAATTGTTTTTGACCCGCGCTGCGCTGGTGGTGAGCGGTGTCTTGAGCCTTGTGATCGCACTCTGGGCGCAGTCGATCTACGAACTGGCGGTGCTGGCCAATACCTGCATCCTGGTCGGAATGGTGGCACCTTATGTGATTGGTATGTATTGGAAAAAGGCCAATCATATTGGCGCGTTGGTATCGTTCTTCTCCGGCTCGATTTCGTGGATCTTCCTGTCGATTTATTATTACTATGCGCCCGAATTTGGCACCTTTGCCATCTGCGAAGGCGATTTATACTGCTCTCTGTGGGACGCTGTTTATATCGGCTCGGCACCAGCTTTCCTGATCTCGGTGGTGGCCTTCATTGTGGCCTCGCTCGCTACCGGCAAGATCGACCCGCCAAAGATCCTGAAAGACATCTACGGCAAGCCGGTCAGCATGAAGAATGCCCTCGGTTGGAGCAATCTGAACGAGGAGCCGGCCGCTGATACAACATCCGGAGATTGATTATTCGAGATAATTGTTACAACTCAGGCCACGTTAGAGCGTGGCCTGAGTTGCATATTTCGGCAGAAAACAGCAAAAAAATGTCAAAAACATTCAATAAATTTTGATATTGTGTTGTTTTCGGAAAATTCTGATTGCCTATTCGATTTACCAACCTTATAATTAACTTATCTATTGAATACTCTGTAAATTGTCTTCTCCAAGGAGGTTATGCCATGTCGCACGGTTATAACGGGAAAATTCTACACGTGGATTTAACCAAAGGTACGCTGACGGTTGAAACGCCCCCTGAGCAGTTCTACCGCACCTATATGGGCGGGTCTGCCATGGGGCTTTATTATATTTTGAAGGAAATGCCGGCTGGTGTGGACCCGCTCGCCCCTGAAAATGTACTGACCATTTTTGCCAGTGTGACCACCGGGGCGAGCATCAGCGGGCAGAGCCGTGTCAATATGAATGCCAAATCTCCGATCAACGGCGCAATTGGCGATTCTCAAGGTGGCGGATTTTTCCCGGCGGAGTTGAAATTTGCCGGGTTTGACGGCATCGTCGTTAGGGGAAAAGCAGCGAAACCGGTCTATCTCTGGATCAAGGACGGCGTGGCAGCCTTGAAAGACGCCTCCCATTTGGCGGGCAAGGTGACGGGTGAGGTTGATTCCGCGCTGAAAGCAGAATTGGGTGACGATAAAATCGAAATCCTGCAACACGGCCCGGCGGCGGAGAAAGGTGTCCTTTATTCCAGCATGTTGAGTATGTCCAATCGTAATAACGGGCGCACCGGCATGGGCCTGGTGGCGGCCTCCAAAAACCTGAAGGCGGTTGTGGTGCGTGGCACGCAGAAACCCGCGATCGCCGACCAGAAATCGCTGACAGCGTTGAATCGCATGGGTCCAAAGGAAATGCCGAACAATCCTGACATGGACGGGTTGGCGAAATACGGTACGGCCAGCGTGGTCAACGCGCAGCATTCGATGGGTACATTGCCGACCCGCAATTATAACGAGGGCGCATTTGAGTTTGCCGAGGATATCAGCGGCGAGAAATTGTATGACGAGTATCTGCGCGGCGCAGCGGAGGGCAAACAGGACAAGCAGGGTCGCGATACCTGCTATGCCTGCGTAGTGCGTTGCAAGCGCGTGGTGGAGCTTGGCGATGGCAAATACAAGGTCGATCATTATTACGGCGGGCCTGAATACGAAACCATCGGTACGTTTGGGTCTTATTGCGGCATCAAGGATTTGGCGGCGATTTCGCTTGCCAATCAGATTGCGAACATGTATGCGGTCGACAGCATTGCCTGCGGGGCAACGATCGCGTTTGCGATGGAGTGCTTCGAGAAGGGTATCATCACCAAGGAACAAACCGGCGGCATCGAACTGAAATTCGGCGATGCGGATGCGATGCTGCAGGTGCTGAATGAAATTGTGACCGCTTCGACCTCGCTCGGCAAACTGCTCGGCCAGGGTTCGGAACGGGCTGCCGCGGTTTGGGGCAACGGCGCGGATGAGTGCCTGATCACGGTCAAGGGTGCAGAAGCCCCGGCTCACATGCCGCAGGCCAAACGCTCACTGGCGCTGATCTACGCGGTCAACCCGTTTGGCGCGGATCATCAATCCAGCGAGCATGACTGGATGATCGAAGAGGGCATTGCCTCTGATCTGTATATGAGCCGTCTGGGGCTTTTGGGGCTGAACAATAAGCTTGAACCGCTCAGCCTGGGCGCGGAGAAGGTTAAATTTGCTTACCTGGGTGAGGTGTTCTACTCCATGCTCGATACGGTCGAGCTGTGCCAGTTTGTCTGGGGACCGGGCTGGACGCTCTATGGCCCGCAGGAAACCGCTGACATGGTCAAGGCTGTCACGGGCTGGGATGTGGATGTGGATGAACTGATGGCGGTTGGTGAGCGTCGCCTGAACCTGATGCGTGTTTTCAACGCCCGCGAGGGTTTCGACCGCAAACAGGACAAACTGCCCAAGAAATTCTACAAAGCCCTGCAGGGCGAAGGCCCCACTGCCGGGATTGCGCTGACCCACGAGGAAGTCGAATTTGCGCTCGATGAGTATTACAAACTGGCCGGTTGGACGAATGACGGCAAACCGACCAAATCTAAGCTTGAAAAACTCGGTCTGGCCTGGGCGGGGGAACTACTTTAGTTATATGGTTAAGAAGGTTGGAAGGTTGCAGGTTTTGCGACTTTCCAACCTTTTTCTTTCCAACTTTTCAACCTTTCAACTTTTCAATCTGGAACTCCTATGACCCAACTTTACGATCAAAACTTTCCCCACATGTCGCCTGTCTGGTCGCGGATTTTCCCGATCGAGGCCGAACGCGCTGAGGGGAGTTACATTTATGCGATGGATGGCAGAAAATATCTGGATTTCACCTGCGGCATCGGCGTGACCAACACCGGCCACTGCCACCCCAGGGTGGTTGAAGCCATTCGGGCGCAGGCCGGACTGTTCCTGCATGCCCAGGCCAATATCGTTGTTCATCAGCCGATGTTGCAGATGATTGAAGAACTGCGCAGCATCGTCCACCCCTCGATCGATGGATTCTTTTTCAGTAACTCAGGGGCTGAGGCGGTTGAAGGTGCACTAAAATTGGCGCGCGCTGCAACCAACCGCCAGGCCGTGATCGTTTTTACCGGTTCCTTTCACGGTCGCACCGGTCAGACCATGGCGCTGACCACATCCAAGACCGGCTATAAAGGCGCGGCGCAGGTGCTGCCGTCCGGCGTTTACGTGACACCTTTTCCGTATGCCTATAAACTCGGTTTGAGCGAAGAGCAGGCCAGCGTCTATGCTCTTGAATCGCTGGATGAACTGCTCGTCAGCCAGATCGCCCCACACGATGTCGCCGCGATTTTGATCGAGCCGGTCCTGGGCGAGGGCGGATATGTCCCGCCGCCGCTTTCCTTTATGCAGGGCCTGCGCGAACGCTGTGACAAGTATGGCATCCTGCTAATTTTCGATGAAGTCCAGAGCGGGTTTGGCCGCACCGGCAAGTGGTTCGCGCAGGAGCACTACAACATCGTTCCTGACATCATGACGGCGGCCAAGGGCATCGCCTCCGGGCTGCCGCTTTCAGGCGTTTTCAGCCGCTTGGAACTGATGAGAAAATGGCAGACTGGCTCGCACGGTGGAACGTATGGCGGCAACGCGGTCGCCATGGCGGCGGGTGTGGCCACCATACGGGCAATAAAAGAAGAAAAAATGCTCGAAAACGCCAACGCGCGCGGGTTGCAGCTCCAGACCGGCTTGCGCAAACTCCAGGAGGAATACCCGCAAATCGGCGATGTGCGCGGCCTGGGTTTGATGATCGGCGCCGAGTTCGAAGTGGATGGTGATTACCGCAAGGCCAAGCCAGTGGTTCAGTCGATTGTCAAAGCTGCCGAAGAACGCGGCTTGCTCTTGCTCTCGTGCGGCACGTTTGACTCGACCATCCGCTGGATCCCGCCTTTGAACGTGACTGAGGCGCAGGTTAAAGATGCCCTCGATATTTTTGGTGCATCCCTGAAGCAAACCTTGTAAAATAAAACCGGGTTTTCCCATCAGGAAAACCCGGTTTTTCGCACCTTAAGAATTCCGTTTGCCGGTCAAGAGCCAGGTTTCCATATCGCCCTTGCCTTTGACGAAAACTTTCCCGCGTGGGACGCAAACGAACTCATCTTTGAGCAGTTCATAGGTTTGATGGGTGATTTGAATCCCCGCGCCGGGGGCCCGGCTTGACATGCGGCTGGCGATATTGACGGTGTCTCCCCACAGATCGTAACTGATTTTCTTTTGCCCGATCACCCCGGCGATTAGCGGACCGCTGTGAATGCCGATCCGGAAATTAATTTTGTATACCGAGAAGTAATAGGTTTTGGTAAAGGCCTGAATTTCGAGCGCGAGTTCGGCCAGGGCCTGGGCATGGTTGGCGCGCGGCTGCGGGAGACCTGCCGCGACGATGTAACAATCGCCAACAGTTTTGATCTTTTCCAACCCGCGCTTTTCAGCCAGGCGGTCAAAATGCGAAAAGACCGCGCTGAGCATGTTTACCAGTTCCCGCGGAGACATGCGGCTCGACATGCTAGTGAAATTGACCATGTCTGCGAACAAAACGCTGGCTTCATTGAACTGCTCGGCGATCATCGGCACGGTGCTTTCATCAAGCAATGAATTCTTGACCTGGGCGGCAACTTTTGCCGGGAAAATACTGTTCAGCAGGCGGTCCGTTTTGGTTTGCTCATCTTTCAGGTTTTGCCGAACGCGGTCACGCTGCGCAAAGACAAATGTGATCAGGTAATACCCGGTATTTGCTGTTGCAAACAGGCTGGCAACGAACCAGAATGACAACAACCCGTCAGGCAGGCTTGAAATCATTGCCTGATCAGGCTGAACGATCAAACCGCCCAGTGCAACGATGGCGTAAAAAAGCGCCAATCCGCTGGCCCGATTTGGGAGCAATACCAGCGCCAGCGCGGGAGCCGTCAGGGCGTAAATGAGCAGCCCGGATTGTGTGAAGTTGCCGAGCAGGTAACCCAGGACGGCCACTGCCGCGATCGTCAGGGCCAGGTGAGCGGTGGTCAACCGTTCTTGAATCCGCCGCGAACGCTTCAGGGCGATCAAGACCAGTCCATGCCAGGCAGCCCAGCCCAGGCAAATTCCGCCGGCCAGATTTTCGCCTGCCCAGAGCAGCGACAGGCCGATCAGAAGGGTCAGGGCGCTGCCGGTCAGAGTAGCCAACACAAAGAGCCGCTTGGCGGCTCTTTCATCCAGCGTATCGGTTAACGTTGTGCCCAAATTGAGTAAATTTTTGAAGGCTCGTTTCACAATTTTGATTTTATCAAAGGATGACAAATTCGGAGGCTCATGCCAGAACTTGACCGTAATCGTCTTGAAAATCTCCTGCGCGAGGAAGAGCAAAAATTTTACGCTGACCACCCCAAATCTTATGAACTGTACCAGCGCGCGCGGAAGTCGCTGCAGGGCGGCGTGCCCATGCTGTGGATGATCCGCTGGGCCGGTTCCTTCCCTGTTTTCGTCAAGGAAGCCAGGGGCGCGCACTTTACCGATGTGGATGGCCGCGATTACATCGATTTCTGCCTTGGCGATACCGGCGCGATGACTGGTCACGGCCCTGCCGCAACGCTCAAAGCCATTGCCGAGCAGGCCGCCAAAGGCATTACGCTCATGCTGCCCTACGAAGATGTCATCAGCGTTGGCGAAGAACTTCAGCGCCGTTTTGGTCTGCCGCTCTGGCAGTTTGCGCTGACCGCCACCGATGCCAACCGCCATGTTTTGCGCATGGCGCGTATGATCACAGGCCGCCCCAAAGTGCTGGTTTTCAACTACTGCTACCACGGCACCGTTGACGAAACCTTTGTCATCCTCGACGAGGAAGGCACCCCGATCTCGCGCCCGAACAATATGGGTCCGCAGGTTGACCCAACTTACACCACCAAAGTTATCGAATTTAATGATGTGGCCGCGCTGGAAATTTCGCTCGCTGCCGGGGATGTTGCCGCGGTTTTGGCGGAACCCGTCATGACGAACATCGGCATCATCCACCCGGAGCCTGGCTACCACGACTATTTGCGTGAACTGACCCGGCGCACCGGCACGCTGCTCATCATCGACGAGACTCACACCATCTGCGCTGGCCCCGGAGGCTACACCGCCGCTCACGGGCTTCAGCCGGATTTCCTGACCGTAGGCAAGCCCCTGGCGGGGGGTGTCCCGGCTGCGGTCTACGGATTTACCCAACAAGTGGCGGATGAATTCGTCGCCCGGCTGGATGTCAACGATTCGGACGTGGGCGGCATTGGCGGCACGCTGGCCGGGAATGCACTCTCGATTGCGGCGATGAAGGCCACTCTGGAAAATGTTCTGACCCCTGAATTCTACGAGAAAGCGATCGCTTTGCAGGAAAAATTCACCGCCGGGGTCGAATCGGTTATCGCGGAATACAATCTGCCCTGGATCGTCAAGCGTCTCGGTAATCGTTCAGAATACTGGTTCCGCCCGCGCCCACCCAGGAATGGCGGCGAGGCGGCTGCGGCCATCGACCATGAACTGGACCGTTATATGCACCTGTACATGCTCAATCGCGGCATCCTGATGACTCCCTTCCATAACATGGCGCTTATTTCTCCTGAAACCACCCAGGCGGATGTGGATTATCACACCCGAATTTTCCGCGCTGCGGTGGGATCGTTGTTTGATTGATTGTGGTTGTAGGGGCGAAGCATTGCTTCGCCCCTACAGGAAGGCAAATATGCAAATCTGGCGAATTAATGTCCGTACCCAAACTTTAACCAAAGAACCTGTCCCGGCTGGCTGGGAAAAACTCGGCGGACGCGGTCTGTTGGCGCGCATCATGCTCGATGAAGTTCCGCCAACCTGTGAGCCGCTCGGGCCCAGGAATAAGCTCATCTTTGCCCCCGGTCTATTGGTCGGGCACATGATCTCATCCACCGACCGGATCTCGATCGGCGGCAAATCGCCGTTGACGGGCGGCATCAAGGAAGCCAATGCCGGCGGGCGGACCGGGATGCACATGGCGATGATGGGCATCAAGGCTTTGATTGTCGAAGACTTTCCGCTGGGAAAGGATTTGTGGGTGCTGCATCTGAGTTTGGAAGGCGCGAAGTGGCAAAAAGCCGAAGGGCTGACCGGCCTGGGTGTTTATGATTCCGCCAAAGAACTGGTCCGGCGCTACGGGGAGAAGGTCGCCATTTCGCTGATCGGCCCCGGTGGTGAGATGAAAATGCTTTCAGCCGGGATCCAGAATATCGACAAGGACAGAATCCCAAGTCGGATTGCCGCGCGCGGTGGCCTGGGTGCGGTAATGGCCTCCAAGGGGTTGAAGGCCATCGTGTTCGACAATGCCGGGGGCCAGAAGCCGCCCATCCAAAATTTGGAAGCCTTTCGAAGGGCCCAAAAGGATTTTACGGCCGCGTTGATGAACCACCCGCAGACCGCTCTTTACCGCGATTATGGCACACAGGCCATGCCGCAGATGACCCAGGGATTTGGCGCGCTGCCGACGCGCAACTTCTCGCAGGGCACTTTTGAGCAGGTCGAAACCATCAGCGGCGAGCACATGCGCGATTTGCTGCTCAAGCGCGGTGGCGAAAGCGACCCAACCCATGCCTGCATGGCTGGCTGCACCATCCGCTGTTCCAATGTTTTTGGCGGGGAAGATGGCAAAAGCATCGTTTCGCCGCTGGAATATGAGACGGTTGGCCTGATGGGCTCGAACTTGGGCATTGGCGATCTGGATGTGATCGCCCGCTTGAACTGGCAGGCCAATGACCTTGGTCTGGACACCATTGAACTGGGCGCTGCCCTGGGTGTCGCCGCCGATTCGGGCGTCTTTGCCTTCGGCGATGGGGATGCCGCCCTGAAACTGATGGATGAGATCCGCGCCGGGACGCCGCTGGGCCGGCTGTTAGGTGCGGGAGCAGGGCTGGTTGGCAAGGTTTACGGCAACGAGCGCGTCCCGGTGGTTAAGAACCAGGCCATGAGCGCCTACGAACCGCGCGCTATCAAAGGCACGGGCGTGACCTACGCCACCACACCGCAAGGCGCCGACCATACCTGCGGCTTGACCATCCGCGCCAAGGTTAACCATCTCGACCCGCTTGGGCAGGCCAAGGTTTCGCTCCCGGCACAGTTGAATATGGCCGGTTATGACACGCTCGGCGCGTGCATCTTTGCCGGGTTCGGCTTTGCCACTGCGCCAACCTCCATCCCCGAATTGATCAAAGCCCGCTACGGTTGGGACGCGCCCGCCGATTATTTGCAGGTTCTGGGGCGTGAGACCATCAAAATGGAGCGTGAGTGGAACAAACAGGCTGGCTTTACCAAAAAAGACGACCGCTTGCCTGAATACATGACCCGCGAGCCGCTCCCGCCGAATAATCCCGTCTTTGATGTCAGCGAAGAAGAGCTCGATACGATCTACGATGACTTGTAAAATAAAAATGGTCTGGCGATAATTGCCAGACCATTTTTTGTTTCATTTATCCTATAATATTATTATAAAGTTAGGAGGAGCCATGTCTGAGCAGGTAAAGCGGGAAGAAATTCGAAAGCTTGTAGAAACTATTTATGAAAACTCGCTTGCCAGATCTTTTTGGCGAGCAATTGGCCGCTTCTTCGCCACCATATTTCGCTCCCGAAGAGAAATGCCCGTCTCGTTCTCCTCTTTATTGACGATTGTCATCAGTGTACTCTTTACTTTTTTATTGGCATTGATCCTTGGTGCACAGAATTTTTTCAATGGCGAGTTTGGCGCTTTTATCCTGCTCACAGCGGGTTGGGTTTGGGTTGCAATTGTTTTGTCAGACTGGCAAATTCAACAGAGCATCAAAGTCATCAGGGAAGATGTTGTCAATTTGCTTGACCTGGCTGGCGATCAGAACATTGTAAAGAGTTGGGCGGAGCTGATCGGTAACCGGCGCGTTCAGTTTTTTGTGGCCTTGTTTTGGTTTTTGATGATCCTTGGCCTTTCTGTGTTTGAATTGCCTCTTGATTTTGCCAGGCCTGATGGATGGATTTTGGCATTGCATCTTGCTTTAGGACTGCTTTGGTTTGTTTTTCAGCTTTCGTGGTTTGGTGCATTAATTCTGTTTTATGGGTATTATTTGGGCCGCCTGCCGTTGAACCTCTTTCCCGATGATCCATCTGCGACACCGGGGCTGTTGGTTATTCATCAAGATGTTGGACAATTGCTCTTTGTCTCTGCCTTTATTGCGGCCCTGGCGATACCGATAGGGATGGTTGTTGGCTTTCTTTCTGGGATGGTTTTGATCACATCCGCGATTACTTTGTGGATTCCGCTGATGATGTTTTTCGTTGCCACTGAACGCAGCTTTTCTGTGCAAATCTCTTACGGCAAGAACCGCAGGCTGGCCGAACTTCAAGCTCAGATTTCGCAACTTGAAAACCGCCTCGATTTGCCTGGTGCGGATATGGTTAAGGCCATTGAAGGATTGTTAGCCCTTCACGACCGTGTTAAGAGAGCTCCCGATTCGCTGGTAAATTTGGGCTCATTAATTAATTTGATTGGCTCCATGGCCATGCCTTTAGTCAGTGCCTTGCTTAACTTATTGAGCACCTGGCAAAAGTTTTTCGGATTTCCCTGATACTGGTTGTTGTTTTAATTTTGCAGGTACAATCAACGGCACGCAATGCAAGCAGCCGTTGATTGTTTAATGGAGATCTTTATGAAAAAATCCTTGCTTTGGATATTGTTTGCCATTTTTTCTTTACTGGTTACACCTGCGGCCGCGCCGATGGTTTCCCCTGAGGCCGATTTGCCGCAGCTCGAGCCTGCTGATTGCATGGTGGATGTGCCTGCGACCTATATCGTTGGTGAAGATGTCTTGTGCTATTACCTGACTGTTCCGGCGCGTTACGATGATCCCGATGGCCAGACGATCCGCCTGGCCGTGATGGTCATCCGCGCGACCGGCGTTGACCGCCAGCCGGACCCGATCTTCTTTGCCCAGGGTGGCCCGGGCGGCTCAACGATCGATCTGTACACATCTTATCTTTTTGGCCCACATCGCCTTGATACCACGCGCGATTTTGTCTTGCTCGAACAGCGCGGCACGCTGTATTCTGAACCGGCCCTGTACTGCGAAGAATATGATGAGTTCAGCATCGAATATCTGGATGATATTCTTTCTGATGAAGAATCTGAGCGCCTGTCGCAGCAGGTGATGCTCGATTGCCTTAATCGTTTGCGCGATGAGGGTGTAGACATGTCTGATTTCAATAGTTTCGAGAATGCTCGCGACATTGAAACCCTGCGCCTGGCTTTGAAGTACGAACAGATCAACCTGTACGGCGTTTCTTACGGCACACTCCTGGCCCAGCACTACATGCGCTTTTATCCTGACAGCCTGCGCAGTGTAATTCTTGATGGGGTGGTGCCGCCTGAACTCAATCTCTTTGTTGAAGTGCTGGGCTACGAAAACCGCGCTTTTCGCTATTTCTTCGATGGCTGCAAAGCGGACCCTGTTTGCGATCGTAATTACCCTGACCTGGAGAATGTTTTTTACGACACGGTCGCCGCGTTGGATGAAAAGCCGGTCTCGCTCACACTCTACGACCTGGATACCGATACCGAGTACGATGCCGTGCTGGATGGCGCCTCGTTACATAGCAGCGCCTTTCAGATGCTCTATAACTCAACCCTTGCCAGGCTTTTGCCGCGTATTATTTACGATGCCAAAGATGGAGACTTTGAAATTATCAGCAAAGTGCTCGGTCTTTTGTTTTTTGATCGTACCATGAGTTATGGCATGTACTACTCGGTCATGTGCGCGGAAGATGGCGACTTTGACCCGTCCAGTATCGATACCAACGGAATCCGTCCTGAAATCGTTGAGTTTAATCAGGGCGGCGCTGAGAGCATCCTGACAACGTGCAAAAATTGGGATGTGACTGCCCTGCCGGCGGAAGTCAACCAACCCGTCAGCAGTGACGTGCCGACCTTGCTGCTTTCGGGCGGATTTGACCCGGTTACGCCTTCAACCAATGCGGACTTGGTTGCCAGAAACCTTTCCAATAGTTACAAGGTTCTTTTCCCATGGGGTGCGCATGGCCAGCTTTTTGACAATGTCTGCGCCGACCAGATCGCGCAGGACTTTTGGGATGCGCCCTCCAGTGCCCCCGATACAGCCTGCCTCTCGGAGCGCCAGTCCCCGAACTTTTTTGCCCCGCGTGATGTGTTGATGCTGCCGATCACGTTGAAACTGTTGCGCCTCGACGATTCGCTCCTGCTGGGGGCGATCGCTTTCTCGACTGGTTTGCTCGGGTTGCTCTCAGCCTGGTTCTTCCTGCCGCTGGTCTGGTTCATCAATCTCTTCCGCAGCCCCACGCCTGGGGCCGCCAGGCCGCCTTTTGTGCTGCGTCTGGCGGGCCCGCTGGCCTTGTTCAATGGGCTTGTTCTGGTTGCGTTTTTGGTGGCTTATGTTGTCGCGGTCTTCGGCGCGTTGGATGGAGAATCTCAGTTCTTGTTATTCTTCGGCCTGCCCGGCGAGATGCGCCCGATCTTCATCCTGCCGCTGCTTTCGCTGGCATTAACCTTTGGGATGATGGCGCTCTCGCTGCAGGGCTGGTTCTCTGACCGCTGGCACATTTTGCGAAAGTTTTATTACAGCGTTTTGGTGCTGTCAACGATTCTGGCTTTGTTGATCCTGGGCCTGGCAGGCATGCTGTTCGGATTTTTTGCCTAATCTTGACGCCAAATGCAAACCCGGCTAGAATCTAAAAATCTTATTCAATATTATCCAGAAAGGAGGTTGCAACACATGCAAGTCATCTCTCAGAATTCACCCTTGTTCGCGCCTCCTGTGGAGACCTGCTCGCTTTAAAACGAGTTTCTTCGAAGTCTTGCCGCAGGTGCGTTTGCCCTGCGGCTTTTCTTTTTCTTGGGATTGATTTCCCTTGCCGCAGGCCTTCCTGCGGTTTTTGTTTTAAGTTCACACACCAAAGATCAACAATGAATACTACCAACACTTATAATTTGTTCGATGAACTCGACGACTTTGACCTGGATGAAAAAGGTCAGGAACGTTTTGTGCGCCGCAACCCTAAGAAGTTGCCCAAATCTGAGCAGGCTTTCTTGCACAAGCAGGATGACTCGGTGGCTGGCTTCAAGTTTACCTACAAGGCCGCTCGCTTTGAATCGTGGTGGCTGCTCGATTCGCTCGGTGAATTTTACGAGCACCAATGGGTTTCAGATGTGCTGCGCAGGGTCAAGGGCGGCAAGGAGGCCTCGGTTTACCAGTGTCGGGCCGGCTCAGCCATCCCTGGCGGCGGACTGGTCGCGGCCAAGGTTTACCGTCCGCGTATGTTGCGCAACCTGAAGAACGATGCGGCCTATCGCGAGGGCCGCACCGACCTGGATAGTGAAGGCCGGCAGGTTATCAACGATGGCGACCTGCATGCCATGGCCAAGCGCACCGCTTACGGTGAGGAACTGCGCCACACCTCGTGGATCGCTTACGAATTTGACACGTTGCAGGCGCTACGCGAGGCTGGGGCCGATGTGCCCGAAGCCTACGCCATGCAGAAAAATGCCATCCTGATGGGTTATGTCGGTGATGATGTCGGCTGTGCGCCAACTCTGAGCGAGATCTCGCTTGAGCGCAGTGAAGCCCGCCCGCTCTTTGAGCGCGTCCTGCGCAACATCGACATTCTGCTGGCCTGCAAGCGCATCCATGGCGACCTGTCGGCCTACAACATCCTGTACTGGGATGGGGACATCACCCTGATCGACTTTCCGCAGGTGGTCAACCCGGAAGGCAACCGTAACGCTTACAAGATTTTCGAGCGCGACATGGAGCGCATCTGCGAGTACTTTTCGCGGCAGGGTGTCCGCACCGATGCCCGCAAACTGGCCGGCGATTTGTGGCAATCTCACGGCTACAAAACCCGTCAGGAAGTGGATGTGCGCTTGCTCGACGGCGAGGACCCGAAGGATCGTGCCATCTGGCAGAAGCAAAAAAGCGGCCGATAAACGAGAGTGGCCACCCGTCGGGTGGCCACTGCTTTATTTTTTACCCCAATTTCCGTAGCCAGCCTTGCGGCGTTCTTCCCGCAGCCGGTGTTGTTCGTGGATTTCGTGGATGTGCTGGACTTTTTCCGCAATCGCGGCCTCCAGCCAGATCTGGCCTTTTTCTGCTGTTCCGAGGCTTCCCGCGCCGTATGCCCCGTAGACTGAATCGTCGTCCCAGGGCGGATTCGCCACGAGTGCGCCGCCCTCGACCCAGTCCATGTAGTAGTTGGGGGTGGTCACAAAATCGATGTCATCTTTGACCCGTTCCATGTGGACAAGGTCGGGGCGCAGGGCCAGCGCCATCGATGTTTCCAGTTCGCAGGCATGTCCCATTCCGCCGATTTTGGATTCGCGGTATTTATCGAGCGCTGCCACCCCGGCCGCGCCGGATGTATGCAGCCAGGCAGTTGCGCAAAAGATGCGTTTGTGCCGGTCGCCGGCGTATTTGACTACGTTGACCAGGAACGAAGAATTGCCGCCGTGGCCGCTCATCAGGTAGAAACGGTCAAATCCGCGCGAGACGAGCACATCCACCACGGCTAACCAGAAATCCTCGAAGGCCCGGCCCCCGGCGTTCATCGTCCCGGCAAAGGCTTCGCGATGGGTGCTGACGCCGTATGGCATGACTGGCAGCGCGTAGCCAATATCTGGGACCGATCGTGCGGCGCCGTTGGCAATTGCTTCGATGATCATGGTATCGACCGAGAGGGGCAGGTGCAGGGAATGTTGTTCGGTGTGCCCGATCGGCATCAGGATGACTTTGTTCAATTCGGCCTGCGGAGGAAGCGCCAGACCTGGGGAGTCCTGCGCCTGGCCAGGGTTGACACAAAGCTGTGAATCTGCCAGCCCGAGATCGATTCCCGGCGGGGTCAGCGCATAGATGCGGGTGAAGCCATCCTCGCGCAGGGAGTCGAGCAGGTTTTTGAGATAAGCCGCCAGCGTTGGCTCTGGCAGCTCCAGCCCGGAGCCGGGCCAGCCAAACGGAAAGGCGGGCAGCAGTCCGATGCGGGCTGGGAAGGCCAGGGCTTTTTCGACGGCAAGTTCAGGGTAGCCCGTTCCGAGCGGCAGGACCAGGGGCAGGTCGCGGGGTAGATCGGCCACTTCGGGCCAGGTCAGATCGTCAAAACGGAAAAATTCAGCCATTATTTTGTCCAAATATAGCGTGTAATCAATAAGTGTTGGCGATTTTACTGCAATTTATGGCAGTAAATACCAGTCCAGGAAGCGCTCGAGGCGCTCGTAGACATCCAGTTGCGTGGCGCGCATCAGGAAGCCGTGCGGCTCGCCGGGGTAGGTCTTGTACTCATAGGTTTTGTCGAGCCGCTTCAACTCGTGGACGATCTCTTCGGAGGCTTCGGGCGGCACAACATCATCCTCCAGTCCGTGCAGCAGCAGGACGGGTTTGCGGATGTTGTGGAAATCGTCGATGGGCGAGCCGGCCTGATAAACGGCGCGATTCTTGGCCGGGTGGCCGAGGAAGATCTCTGAATACAGGCGCAGTTGGCGCTTGCATTGCGCCCAGGAGCTGAGCAGGTTGCTGTCTCCATACTTGGCAATGCCGCAGGCGAAGTTATATTCAAGGTCGCGCGCGAGCACGCACATGGTCAAGTAGCCGCCATAGCTGCCGCCCATGCTGGCGATGCGGGCCGGGTCGATGCCCGGCAGGCTTTGGAGATATTTTGCGGCTGCGATGCAGTCGCGGGTGTCGCCGCCGCCCCAGTCGTTGTAATTGGCGTGCTCAAACGGGATACCGTAACCGGTCGAGCCGCGGTAGTTGGGCGCGATGAATGTGTAACCTTTGGCGACCAGGTACTGCGCCAGCACGTCCCACTCGAAGGTGTATTGCCCCGAAGGGCCGCCGTGCGGGTGGACGATGGCTGCGCCGTTGGGTTTGTGTGGCCTGTAGAGAAAAGCCGGGATTTCCAACCCGTCGAAGGATTTGTAGCTGACCGTTTCGGGCATGACCAGCCGGTTGGCCGCCAGGGCCGGGATAAAGGAAAAGGTCAATTGGCTGACTGTTTTGGCCGCCAGGTCGATCTGGTAAATTTCCGGCGGCTGAAGCGGGCTTTCGTATTCGAAGGTCAGGCGCGCGCCATCCGGGGTGAAGTATGGATTGGTGTGCAGTCCGCTCCCTGCGCGCAGCTCGCTGTATTCGCCGCTTTGGGCATCCAGCAATCCGAGATGGAAGGCTCCGCCGCGATTGACAATGACTGCCAGCGCCTTGCCATCTGGCGACCATTCGTGCTGGACAATGTCCGCGCCCAATTTAGAGAGTTGCTGCAACCCTTCACCGTCCGGGCGGACCAGCCACAGATCGTTCCAGCCACCCTGTTCACTGATAAAGGCAATCTGGTCGCTATCCGGCGAGAAGCGCGGCTGCCAGGCGCGGATCTTGGGTAGGCTGTAGAGTGTGCGGGTTTGATCCGTCTCCAGGTCGAGCAGGCAGATGTCGCTACGGTTCAAGTCATCGAAACGGCGCAGCGCAAAAACCACCGATTTGCCATCCGGCGCCGGTTCCGGGTGCCAGTGGTCGCCGTGGGTATCGTTGGTTAGTTGGCGCGGCCAGATGCCATCGAGGTCGGTCATAACCAACTGGTCCGCTTCGTGACGGGTGACGCTGACAATGATCCGGCGAGAATCCGGCATCCATATTGGGCCGCTGGCCGCTTCGGTGAAGTCGGTCAGTTTTTTGGGTAATCCCCCGGCAGCGGGCGCGATATGGACATGCCCATCGAGGCCAAAGGCCAGCCAGCGGCCGTCCGGCGACCATTGCGGGATTTCATCGTCCCAGTAGGCGACCAGGCCGCGATGGGTGGTGATGCGCGCCGGCCAGCCGCCAGCGGTGGGCAGGGTGTAGACATCCGAAAAATAACCATCATCTTTGATAAAGGCGACCGTTTTGCCATCTGGCGAGAGCTTGTGGTTGCGGATGCGCTCCTGGGCTGTGATCAGCGAAAGGCTCCAGCCGTCAGGAGATGTAAGATCGGGGCGTGGGATGGATGGCCAGCCGTTGCGCTCATATTTTTCGGTTACGGGGATGATCTTTGACATGCTTTCCTCCACACATTAAGTATACGGGACTCCCAAAAAATTTGTGGGTTTTTTATTGCCACATCCTGAATATCATGTAAAATCAATTTTGAGGAGAGCAATTGAAAACTTTTTGTGTTTCCTATTCTTTTATTTTTCCATCCAAAAACAGGCTATAGGACGGTTTATTATTCCGTTCTGCCTGTTTTTAGTTTTATATGCCAAGGAGGAGAACCATGTTTAAAAAGATCTCTTTTGCTTTGCTGGTAGTTGCCATGCTGCTTGCGGCATGCAGCGCACCCCCTGCAGCCTCGCCGCCCGAAGATTCTGACGTTGCCCTGCGTGTCGGCTGGCTGGGTTTCCCCGACACGCTTAACCCGGCTTATGCCTTCCTGACTGAGTCTTACACCATGTTTGACTACGTGTATTCGACCCTGACCACGGAAGGCCCGGATGGCAATTATATTGGCCTGATGGCTGAGACCTGGTCGGTCTCCGATGATGGGCTGACCTGGACCTATAAATTGCGTCCCAATATCAAGTGGCACAACAGCGAAGCTCTGACAGCTGAACAAGTGGCCTGGAACATCAATGCTTTCATCACCAATTCTGATGGCTGGGTCACCAACTACAGCTACATCATCGGATTTGTGGAAGCGCGCGCTCTCGACAGCCAGACCCTGGAAATTGAGCTCGAATATCCGATCAGCAACATGGATTACCGCGTTTCCTTCCTCTACATCGTTTACCCCAAAGATTTTGAAAGCTTTACCACCCCCGAAGATTTGCAGAATTTCACCAATTTCAGCCCGATCGGGACCGGGCCTTTCAAGATCAACACCCTCGATAAAGATCAGCGCATCATCCTTTTGGATACAAACCCCGACTATTTTGATGGCAAGGCCAAGATCGATCAGTTGATCTACCAGACTTTTGACAACAGCGATGCGTTGATCCAGGCTTTGAAGGTTGGGGACATCGACCTGGCCCCCGAAGTGCCGGACAGCGCTTTCGCAGCTGTAGGCGCTTTCGAGAATGTCAAGGCAGTTTCCGTACCCGGACGTTCCCTCGCAGAGTTGATCCTTAATTCTGTTCCGGCTGACCATGAACCGGCTCCGACTCGTAACCCGGCCATGACTGACCCGCAAGTACGCCTGGCGATCGCGACCGCCATCAACAAGGTGGATCTGGTCGATGTTGTCTTGCAGGGCAATGGCGTGCCCGGCCTTTCAATCATCCCGCCCACACTTGGCGGCGGATTTTGGTTCAATGCCGACCTGGCCGATGTTAAATTTGATCTGGCCGAGGCCAATCGCATCCTGGATGAGGCCGGTTACCTGCCCGAAGCGGACGGGGTTCGCGCCAAAGATGGTGTGCGCCTTGAATTGCGCCTGCAATTTCCGTCTGATCAGGCCAGCTACCCGAGGGCGGCCGACATGATCGCCAACTGGCTCAAGGAAGCGGGCATCAAGGTTACACCCTCCTCGGTCGATCCGGACAGCCTGGTGGTGGCGACCAACCCCAATGCCGATTATGACATGGTCATCTGGGGCTGGGGCTCTGACCCTGACCCGGACTTTATGCTGAGCGTCATGACCAGCGACCAGTATGTCGAAGGTGGCTGGAGCGACAGCGGCTACTCTAATCCGGAATACGACCAATTGTACGCAGACCAACAGAAGGTTTTGGATAAAAATGAACGCCAGAAGATGGTTTGGGAGATGCAAAAAATGGTTTTCAATGACCGTCCCTATATTGTCTTGTGGTATGGCAATATCCTGCAGGCGTATCGGTCAGACAAATTTACAGGGTTTGTCGAATCCCCGCTTGGGATTGATTCGTTCAAATCCATCATGAACGTCGAGCCGGTCAAATAGACAGGTTTTATCGCAGAGACACGAGGTCACTGATCTCGTGTCTCTGCTGATTCTGGGTGAATTTTTCATGTCTCGTCGCGACTACCTGCTGCGCAAACTTCTGCTTTCCCTGCTCACCATCCTTGTTGTGGTTGTGATCAATTTTGTGCTGTTTCGTATCCTGCCCGGCGACCCGGTCCGTTCTGTGATTGGGCGCAACGTCAAAATTTCAGCCGAAGTTCAGCAATCGCTGCGCGAACAGTTCGGTCTGGACAAACCGGTCTTTCCCGACCAATTCATGGCTACGATGGGACAGTGGGCCACCGGCAACTTGGGCATTTCCTGGTCGTTGCGCAAACCGGTCGCCGAGATTCTGATGTCAAAGCTGTGGAATACCCTGCTCCTGATTGGGCTGGGCCAGGTATTATCGATCGCGCTGGGAGTCATTCTCGGTTTGCTGGCTGGTTGGAAGCGTAAAACATCTTTCGATGTCGGCGCGCTGACTTTTTCGCTGATCGCCTGGGCCACCCCAACCTTCTGGCTGGGGATCATCCTGCTGGCCGCGGGCAGCACCTGGCTTGGCTTGCCGACGGGCGGTATTGTCAGCCCGCAAAATGTCGGCAAACCGCTTTACACTGTTCTGCCAGACGTGGCGCGTCACCTGGTTTTGCCGACCCTGACCTTGACCATCCTGTATCTGGGCGAATACATGCTCATTATGCGCTCATCCATCCTTGAAGTTTTGAGTGAGGATTATATTTTGACTGCCAAGGCAAAAGGCATGAGCCAGTGGCAGGTTTTGTGGCGGCACGGGCTCAAAAACGCCATGCTCCCGATCGTGACCATGATCGCGCTCAACCTGGGTTTTACCATGTCGGGGGCGATCTATATCGAAACGGTCTTCTCTTACGATGGTCTGGGGAAACTCTTCCAGACCGCCCTCGTCAAGCAGGATTATCCCCTCTTGCAGGGCGCTTTCCTGCTTCTGGCGGTCAGTGTTATTATCGCCAATATGCTCGCCGACATCCTTTACACTTATCTTGACCCGCGCGTAAAGGCCAATTGAGATGCGCGAATCCTGGATCTTATTCAAACGCAGCCTGCTTGAATTTTGGCGTACTTTTCGACGCAACCGGATGGGGATGGTCGGTGCGGCGCTGGTGCTTTCTGCCGTTTTGGTGGCCTTGTTTGCGCCGTTGCTCTCGCCTTACACCCCGACGGTGGTCATTCGCGACGAGGCCGGGCGCGGGCTGACGTATGCGCCGCCCTCCGTCCACGGGCCGCTCGGGACGGACGATGCCGGGCGCGACGTTTGGACCCAACTGGTCTACGGCGCGCGCATTTCGCTGACAGTCGGGTTCCTGGCTGGTTTCATTGCCATGTTTGTCGGCAGTTTTCTCGGCATCTTGGCCGGTTACTTTGGCGGATGGGTCGATAATCTGCTGATGCGCGTTACGGATGTGCTGCTGGTCATCCCCGACCTGCCGCTGATGCTCGTTTTGGTGGCCACCCTGCGCCAGATGGAGTTGAAGATCTCCCCGCTGACGCTGCTGATTTTGGTGATCGGCCTGTTGTACTGGACCAGTACTGCCCGCCTTGTCCGCTCCCAGGTGTTGAGCATCAAGGAGCGCCAGTTTGTCTCGCGGGCGCGCGCGATCGGGGCCGGGCATGCCCACATCATTCGAAAGCACATCGTCCCGCAGATCATGCCTTTGATCGTCGCCAATACCGTGCTGATTTTGTCGACCGCCATCCTGATCGAATCTGGCTTGGCGTTCCTTGGCCTGGGCGACCCGACCCAGCCTTCGTGGGGCACGATGTTAAATTTTGCCTTCGACCGCAACGCTATCAGTAATGGGGCCTGGTGGTTCTACCTGCCGCCGGGGCTGGCCATCGTCTGGGTCTCGCTGGGATGCGTCTTGCTCGGCAACGTGCTCGAGGAAATGCTCAATCCGCGCTTGACCGGCCACCACCTGGAGGGCGAGGCGAAAATCGTCGAGACGGAGGTCAGCCTTGGCTGAGTCCGCGCTTTTACGTGTCCGCCATTTGAATACGGCTTTTACCCTTCCAGATAAACGCACGGCCCGCGCTCTGGAAGATGTTTCCTTCGATGTCTATCCCGGCCAGACGATCGGGCTCGTGGGCGAATCGGGCTGCGGCAAGACGACCACGCTGATGTCCATTTTGCGCCTGCTGCCATCCAATGCCAGCATTAGCGGACAGGCTTTGTTCAAGGATGTCGATTTGCTTGCGATCGACGAGAAGCAAATGCGCAGCTACCGTTGGCGCGAACTGGCGATTGTCTTCCAGGGCGCGATGAACGCTCTCAACCCGGTCATGCGCGTCGATCAGCAAATTCGCGAGGCGATCTTGCTGCACCACTTGATGCCGCAGGATCAGGCCGACCTGCGGGTGGGCGAATTGCTCGAACTGGTCGGGATCGCCCGTGAACGCGGCCGGCAGTACCCGTTCCAGTATTCGGGCGGGATGCGCCAGCGGGCGATGATCGCCATGGCCCTGGCCTGTTCGCCGAGTATTTTGTTTGCCGACGAGCCGACCACTGCCCTGGACGTGATGGTGCAGGCCCAGGTGCTCGAATTACTCAAGGACATCCAACAGCGGATGGGGCTGGCGATTGTGCTGGTTACGCACGATCTGGGCGTGGTTGCAGAGATGTGTGACAGCGTGGTGGTGATGTATGGCGGCAAAATGGCCGAATATGGATCGGTCGACGAGATATTTAACAACCCGCAGCACCCCTACACTCAAAAATTGCTGGAATCTTTTCCCGATCTGAATCACCCAACCGACACGCTGGCTTCCATCCCTGGCACCCCGCCGCGCCTGACGGAGCTGCCGGCAGGATGCCGTTTCGAGCCGCGCTGCCACCTTCGTATCGAGCGCTGCAAAACAGATTCGCCTCCTTTGCTTGAACTGGGCGATGCTCACTATGCAGCCTGCCATTTGCGCCAGGGAAAACCGGCGCACTTTTAGGAAAACCTGCCCATGCTGATTGTTGAAAACCTGGTCAAGCACTTCCCCGTTGCGCAGCCTTTTTGGGATATGCTGCGCCGCCGCCCCTTGAATGTTATCCGCGCGGTGGACGGGGTTTCTTTTTCGGTGGCGCGCGGCGAGGTGCTGGCGATCGTCGGTGAGTCGGGCTGCGGTAAAACCACCATCGCCCGCACTTTGATCGGCCTGGAAGAGCAAACCGCCGGGACGATTCTGTTCGACGGCCAGTCGGTTGGAACAGCCGAACGCCGCGCCCGCGCCGGAATGGTTCCGCTTGAGTCGGGTCAGGTGGGCACGCGCGAACAGCAAACCCTGCCGCGCATGTCGCTCAAGCACCTGCGCCAGCATGCCCAGATGATCTTTCAGGATCCGTATGAGTCACTCAACCCGCGCGCGACCATCTTTGAGATCGTTGCCGAGCCGTTGGTGGTGCATGGACTGGCACGCAAGCGCGAGGAACGGATTGCGCGCGTCAAATCTGCGTTGGAAGATGCCGGCTTGCGCCCGGCCGAGGATTACTTCCTGCGCTATCCGCACGAACTCTCGGGCGGGCAGCGCCAGCGGGTGGTGATCGCCGGGGCGATGGTGCTGCGCCCGCAACTGTTGATCGCCGACGAGCCGGTTTCGATGCTGGATGTCTCGATCCGCGCCGAAATTCTCAACCTGCTGCGCGATTTGCAAAAGTCGCTCGGGGTCGGGATTGTTTTCATTACCCACGACCTGAGCACGGTTGCCTATTTTGCGGATCGGATCGCCGTCATGTACCTGGGGCGGATCGTTGAAAGCGGCCTGACGGCCGAAGTGTTGCAAAACCCACAGCACCCTTATACCAAAGCCCTGTTGTCGGTGGCGCCGGTTCCCAACCCGCGCCTGCGCCGGGAACGGATCATTCTGCAGGGCGAAACACCCAACCCGGCCAATATTCCGAGCGGCTGCCGCTTTCATCCGCGCTGCCCGGTGGCTGTCGATGCCTGCAAACTGACTGACCCAGGTTATGTCCCGGTCAGCGAAACGCATCAGGCAGCCTGCTTTCTGGTTGCCCCGAGATAAAAGGAGATATGGATATGTATGGAATGTGTGGCAAACTTGTGTCCCAGCCGGGGCAACGCGATAAATTTATTGGGATCTTGCTCAGTGCAGCCCGGGTCGTGGGTCAATTGCCTGGCTGCCGTCTGTATGTGGTCAACAAAGACCTTGCGGATGAGGTAAGCATTTGGGTCATGGAAATCTGGGATGATAAAAATGCCCACGATGTTTCTCTAAAAAATGAGCAGGTTAGATCTCTGATCGCCGAAGCAATGCCTTTGATGGCCGGCGCCCCTGAAGGTGCATCGTTAAGCGTTGTTGGTGGTCACGGTATTTAAGTCGAAACGATTATGAAAATTATAAAAAATCCAGCCAGGGATTTCCGGCTGGATTTTTTATATTAAACGGTTGGTTGCAGCGTTTACTTTTTGCCGAAAACTTTCTTCACTCCCCATAAAACCAACGCACCGAATAGCACCACGATACTCCCGAGCGCAAACACCCACTTGGCGCTGTTGACCACGCTCACAAACCCGGCCAGGGCCGCGGATTGCTTCGGGAAGCTCACCAGCAGGCTGATAATCCCCGCATTTTCCAGCAGGTCGAAGACAAACGCTGCTACCGGCAGCAGGTTCAGCCGCCGGGCAAAACTGCCCGGAGCCGCGATCTGATTCAGTAAAACCGTTAAAGTTAATCCATAAAATAGCGTGTAGGCAATAGGGTAAACCAGATCATAGCTGAGTTCAACCAAAAGATAAAAGGCCCGCCCCTCTTCGGTAAAAGCGGCGATCCCGGCCAGCACCGCTGCCGGGGCAGGGAACATCAGCAGATCAATCGGGCCTCCGCCGCTCGCTTCCAGGCGAGCCTGAGCGCCGGGCAGGAAATAACCCATCATTGCGCCCATGACCAAAAACGAGACAAGGATTAGCCAGGGTTTGGCCATCCGGGCCAAAAAATCGGACAATTTTGTGATCATAACGCCTCCGTAAAGTGGATAAGATCGCTCTATTTTATCATCCTTGGTAAGCCCGAAAAGTTTTCACTGATTGCTTGCTCCAGTTTTTTGTATCTTGACTCGCTAACGGTTTTTGCATAAAATATGAACTAATGGTTCATAATTCTTTGCCTGAATGGACACAAATTCAAAACCACATCCTTGAGCTTGAAAGGGAGGGGGTGGTCACGCGCACCTTCCGCCGCCTTGACCCTGAGCGCCAGCAAGCGATCGTCAGTGCCATTCTCGATGAGGCTCTTGAAAAGGGTCCGGCGGCGATCAACATCAAAAAGGTGGCTGAACGCGCGGATGTGGCGATCGGCTCGCTCTATCAGTATTTCAACAACCGCGACGGCTTGCTGGAATTTTCGACCCGCCTGTGCGTCAGCCTGTTAACCGATGCCTTCGAACAGTTCCGTCCGATGCTGGCTGCTTTACCCTTGCGCGAAGGATTCTATTACTACCTGACCGGCGGGGTCGAGTGGAGCCAGACCCTGATGGGCTTGGTCCAGTTCTTTGGCCGTGCTGCCTACCAGGGCGATCCGGTTTTGGCTGAGAAAGTCGTCCGCCCGGTGGCGGACGCCATGCGAGAGACTGTGCAGGAGATGTTGCTTGCGGCCCAGGCGCGCGGCGAACTGCGCGCGGACCTCGACCTCGAAGCTGCGGCCCGTGCCATCAACGCCTGGATGATCGCCCTCGGCGACAGCCAGCTTTTGCCTTATCTCAATACCTACTTCCAGGTCAGCGACCAAGCCATCCCCTTTGACCGCTCTCTCGCCGCCGCCATCGATATCCTCGTGCGCGGACTGTCTCCAGACTCAACCTAAAACCGAGCCTTCGTAAAGCAGCCAGATTTTAAGGTTTTATTCTGCACTCATCATTCTGCCTTTGGGTATTTATTCTATGCCATCCATTCTTTTCTATCTCTATATTACCAACTTGACCCTGCTCATCCTGCATGAAATGGACTCGACCTATTGGAAGGAGTGGGATTTGTTCCACTTGCCGGGCGGTCAACCCGGATTCTTGCTTATGCATCTGCCGCTTTGGCCGCTGGCCATTTATGGCGCGGTGCAGGTCTGGTTGGGCACGCCTGCCGGGACGGTTTATGCTGTCATTGTCGGCGCTGCCGGGCTGATCGGTTTTGGCTTGCATACTTACTTCCTTCGTACCGGTCACCCTGAATTTAACGCTCCAATCTCCAAAGTTATCATCTGGGGTATGTTACTGTTCTCGTTGTTTCAATTTGTTGTTATCTTGTTCTAATATTCTGCATTCTAAATTCATCATTCTGCGTTCTGCCTTCCCTATATTCTGCCTTTGGAGTCCCCATGCCCCCACTCATGCGTAAAATCTTCTGGTTCGTCAATAAATACTTCATGGTTCCGATGTTCCGCCTGGGCTTTGGCGCGTTGTTCGGCAACCCGTTCTCGGGCTACATCATGATCCTGAAACCGGTCGGGCGCAAAAGCGGCAAAGTGCGTTTTGCGCCGGTCAACTATGCCATCCGAAACGGTTTTGTCTACTGCATTTCGGGCGGGCGTGAAAGCTCGGACTGGTTTCGCAACATCCGCGCCACCCCGCAACTCGAGCTGATCCTGCCCGGCGGGGCGATCTATGCCCGCGCCGAAGAGGTAACTGACCCAGATGAAAAGCTGGTTGTCGCCCGCCGGGTGCTGCAAAACGCCGGATTTGCAGGGTTTTTCGAGGGCTATAACCCGTTCAAGATCAGCGACGCCGAACTGCAAACCAAAATATCCGACCTGCCCGTGCTGCGCTTCCAGCCGCTTGGCCTGGGCAGCGGCGCTTTCGACTCTGGCGGCTGGGCCTGGCCCTGGGCTTTTGTCATCACCGCTGTTGTCGTCTGGATGTTGATCAAATGAGCCTGGCTCTGCAAACCCGTCACCTTACCAAACGTTTTGGCGCGCTGACGGCGGTTGATGATCTTTCTTTGGAGGTCCGGGCCGGGGAAATTTTCGGCTTTTTGGGTCCGAACGGTGCCGGGAAGACGACCGCCATCCAGATGATGTGCGGACTCATCTCCCCCGATGCTGGCGAGGTGCTCATCGGCGGGATCCCGGTCCGGGGCGGCGAGGCTGCGACCCGTGTTCGCGTGGGAGTCTGTCCGCAGGAGAACATTCTCTGGGACAAGCTGACCTGCCTCGAGCAGTTGGAATTCATCGGGGAGGCTTACGGTGTCCGCAGCAGTCTGGCCCGTCAGCATGGTTTTGGCTTGCTGGAAGCGCTCGGGTTGCAGGGCAAAGCCCATGAAACGGCGGGCAAGCTTTCGGGAGGCATGAAGCGCCGCCTGAATATCTGCCTGGCGTTGGTTCACGATCCAGAAATTGTCATTTTCGACGAACCCGAAGCCGGGCTCGATCCCCAAAGCCGGGTATTGGTGCGCGAGTATATCCGCAGCCTCCCCGCAGGAACATCCGGGGCGAGCGCACGCATCAAAACCGTTATTCTGACCACGCACAACATGGATGAGGCTGAGCGCCTGGCCGACCGGGTTGCGATCATCGATCATGGCAAGCTGCTGGTCTGCGGCGTGCCCGACGAGCTGAAGCGTTCGCTGGGCGCTGGCGATGTGCTCGAGCTGGAGGTTGGCGCGGCGTTGGAGCAGGCCGCCGCCCTTGCGCGCGAGCTGTTTGCCGGGGTTTCGACCGTTAATCACAGCCTGGTCATCCGCGACCACGCCCTGATCGATCGCTTGTCACTTTTTCTCGAGAAACTGCGCGTAGCCAACATAGCACACAACGAAATCAAATTAAGAGCCAATAGCCTGGAAGATGTATTTCTAAGCCTGACCGGGCGGCGGCTGCGCGAATAACGGCCCGTACTCAAAAGTCTCCCGACTTTTGTCATTTCGAGCGTCAGTGAGAAATCTTTGCCTATGCACGAAAGATTTCTCCCCGCTACGCGGCTCGAAATGACAAGGATAAGCAATAACATGAAACTTCTTTCTGTCTTCCGTAAATCCGTCCGTGAACAAAAGCGTGACCTGTGGGTGATAGGCCTGAGTCTGGCTTTTGCTCCGCTCTTCGTGCTCATCTATTGGTTGATGACCGGCGCAACCGGTTCGACCTCGTATGGGGTGCTGGTCATCAACCATGACCAGCCGGTCGGGCAATATGCTGCCGGGGCCGAGGTGGTGGTGGCCCTGCGCGGGTTGACCTACCAGAACGGCGCGCCCTTGTTGAAAGTCAGCGAAGCGACCGACCGGGCCGAGGCTGAAACCCGCCTGCGCAACCGTGAGGCTGCGGCCCTGGTCATCCTGCCGGAGAACTTCTCGCGAACAATGAGCGTTTACCGCGCCGGGGACACGTCTGCCCGCGCTGACATCATTTTTAGCGGCGATTTGACCAACCCAACCTACACCGTTGCGGCCGTGATGGCGATGACCGCTGCCGACAATTACGTCCGGGCGCAAACCCGGGCCGATTATCCGGTCAACCTGGTTGAGATCCCGCTGGGGGCTTCGGCGGCGCGCACTGAATTTGAGAATTATGTGCCGGGGCTGTTGGTTTTGGCGGTGGTGCTGGTGGTCTTCCAGGCGGCAATGACTCTGGCCCGCGACATCGAATCGGGCGCGATGAAGCGCCTGCGTCTGACGCGCCTTTCGGCCTTCGACTATCTGGGCGGGACAACTCTCTGGCTGGCGCTGGTCTCGCTGCTGGCCGTCCTGCTGACTTTTGCGACAGCCGTGGCCTGCGGATTCCGCAGCCAGGGGCCGCTCTGGCTGGCGATTCTGGTGACCGTCCTGACCAGTCTTTCGATCATTGGCATCGGGCTGCTGGTGGCCTGTTTCTCGAAGACGGTTGCCCAAGCATTTGTAATTGCCAATTTCCCGCTCGGTTTTCTGATGTTCCTGACCGGCGCAGCCTTCCCGTTGCCGCGTTTCAACCTGTTCACGGCCTTTGGGCACGGCTTTGCCCTGCCCGACTTGCTGCCGCCAACCCATGCCGTTGTGGCGCTCAATAAAATATTCACTCTCGGCGCTGGTCTGAGTGATGTGGCTTTTGAACTGGCGGCCTTAACCATCCTGACCCTGGCCTATTTCGGCGCGGGAATCTGGCTTTTTCAGAGAACGCAGATGAGGTGAAACCATGAAATACGAAACCCTGCACAATCTTTCCATCCCCAAGATCGGCTTTGGCTGTTGGACGATCGGCGGCGAAGGGGTGGCCAACCCGGCTGATGACGAGCGTTCGTTGACGGCGCTGCGTTCTGCCGTTGAACTGGGGTATCGCCACTTCGATACCGCCGAATATTACGCCGCTGGCCATTCGGAAGAACTGCTCGGCCAGGTTCTGTGCGAGTCGGGCAAGCCGCGCGAGGCGTTTTTTGTTACTTCCAAGGTCAGCCCGGAGCATCTCGCTTATGACGATGTGCTGCGCTCGTGCGCGGCTAGCCTGCGCCGTCTGGGGCTGGAAACTCTGGATCTGTACCTGATCCACTGGCCGGTGCGCGGGATGAACCTGCCCGAAACGTTCCGCGCCCTCAATCAGCTTGTGCGCGAGGGCCGCGTCCGCGCTTTGGGCGTGAGCAACTTCAACCTGAAACTGCTCAAAGAAGCCCAGTCCTTGTCTGAAACCCCGCTGCTGACCAACCAGGCACCCTACAGCATCCCCGACCGCAGCTATGTCGAGAACGGTGTGCTGGCCTACTGCCAGGCCAACGATATCCTGCTGACAGCTTATTCGCCGGTCAAAAGCCGCTTCTTCAGGGGTAAAAAACTGGCCGACTTCGCCCGCGAAAAGGGAAGCACACCCTTCCAGATTGGCTTGGCCTGGCTGGTCCGCCAGCCGCGGGTGATCGCCATCCCAACCTCGTTCAATCCGCAGCATCAGGCCGACAACCTGTCCGCCCAAAACCTAGAACTGAGCCAGGCGGATATGGATTATTTGAACAGCCTGGTCTAGTCAGGAAATTATTTATTCTTCAGGACATAAATTGTGCCATTCTTATCCAAAACGATCAAACTTGTACCGTCTGGCGAGAAAAAAGCTTGAATGGGCGTAGAAAACGGCATGTCCTCCAATTTGCAATTTGGCGCATTTGGTTTTGGAAACAGCAATCGGGCTGATTCGAAGCCAGAAGCATCGGAGAAAAGAACATTTCCAAACGGCGACATGGCAAAGGTCACTTTTGGTTCATCAATCTGATTGTCGATTGATTCAACGCTAAGCAATGTTGGGTATGGTTGGTCGCCTTGAATATCCCAGGATGCGACCAAGGATTTGCCACCAGAATAGCCGATAATCGCTATTTGTTGACCATTTTGGAAGAAAGCGATTTCCAATGGCTTGGTAACTTTCTTTTTATCGCTTTCCAGAGTCATTTGTTTTTGATAATCATCATTCGCACTCCAATAGACCAGATCTCCCCCAGCCAGGGCAGCATACAGACTATCGCCACCTGGAGAAAAGGATAGAGCTGCGATTTTTTCTGCAGGTGCTTTGATGTTTATCGCATCATGATCTAGCGCCTTAATTATTAGCTCCTCTTTACTATTAACATAGGCAATAATTTCTCCGTTTGGTGAAATTGTCGTTAATTCAGCTGGTTCTTCTAGTGTGGTTGTGAGAACACTTCGAGAATTTTCCACATCCCATACAAGAAAATTTTCCAAGCCATACAAGAGAACTTTCTTTCCATCGCTGCTAAAAGCAACCCGCTCGACCGATTCAGGTAGTTGTTTTTTTACGATCTTGCCGCCATCTGTATCGATCAAACTCAACCAAGCTTGGTTTTCCAGGGCCGCGATCGTTTTTCCATCAGGCGACTGCGCCATCGCTTCATACCGGGAATAAAACCCTTCCAGCGTAGCTCGATTTTTCCATGAAGAAGTATCGATCAGTTCCAGGCCTTGCGCTGTGGCAACTGCCAGGGTATTACCATCTGGAGAGAATTGATACACCCCATAGGGCTGAATCGCCATGGATGCTAAAACTTGATTGTTATCGACCTGGATAACTCTTAACTCGTTGTCATTTTGATATGCCAAAACTTTGCCATCCGGAGAAAGCGCAGGGTTCCAGCCAGGAATCCGGTTATTTATTTTGGGATTGGCTATATTTGTTACCATGATGGAATCGTTGCCCCAGTTTGAATATCCAATAGCGAGGGTTTTGCCATTTTTTGAAACCACCAAATTGTTGGGAACTTGGCGGGTATCATAATCCTCGTTCTCCCATATTCTGCCTATCTTGTAAGCCTGGGTTCCGCTACTGACCTGGTAAATTTTGACTTCACCACCCAGGGCTCCGGTAATCAGATACTTGCTATCTGGTGTAAATAGAGATGTTGTAAAAAATGTTTCCCCAAAGGTCATATCCTCTAATGGTTCAATAGAGTGTTTTATTTCCAGGGTTTCGCGATCATAGATCATAATCCCACCGATCCAGTCAAGGATACCGATATACATTCCGTCTTCGGAAACAAAACCTTTCATAAAATCTCCCTGAGCGGGAAACTTATTGTAAATTGTGCCTGATGACAAATCCAAACTTGTCAAGGTGTTGTCGGTAGTTATCGCTACGGCAACACCTCTTCTTTCATTTATTCCGGCGCTTTCTATGAGCAAATTGTCTTGCTTCCATAACCGTTCATTTTTTACAAGATCATAAGCGGAAATACCCGAATCCGACCAAATAAGCAGGGTACTACTGTCAGGCGAAAACACCATACCTTTTACCTGGCCTTCGCCCAGGGAGTTGGTTTGAGTCATTTTTGCACAACTTGAAGCTGTTATCGCCCCTTCAGGCAGGGGCGTTGGAGTTGGCGTTTGGGTCGATGTGGGTGTTATTGTGGGCGTATTGGTCGGGCCAAACGTAGCACTTGGTGTTGGTGTTGCAGCCGGAGCAATTGAAAATATTGCGCAAGCACTTATAAAGAAGAATAAAATCAGGATAAGAAAAACAAAAGAGATACGTTTAGGCGTGGTTCGCATTGTAGGTAGCCTTTCTTAATATACAAATTTCCCGGTTTTATTAATTGTACTTATTCTTTATCAATTCGGTTAAAGTTTTTAATGGTTCCTGATTTTTGTCTGAATGGCGTTCGTTTTCTGCTTCGAGTGTTGCTTGGTGTGGAACATCATATGCAAGCAAATGGATTAAATAAAAAAATACAGGGCGGAAAACCGCCCTGTAAATGTTTCAAGCCTTGTTCTTGGTTTTAGTAGCGAAACTCGAGCACATCTGCATCTTTCATGAGTATATTCACGAAGCGGGTCTGGTTTTCGGGCCGGCCGAGGGTGGTAAATGTTAGAACAACCTGGCCACCGGCTTTGTGTTCTTTGTGCCCGATCACATTCAGGGAATGTTCGCTGAACCGTTTTGGCAGCTCGGCGATCTTGGGGCTGTTGAGTGGCAGGATGATTTCGTAGGTCCGCGATTCGCGTACGTTGTCGATCCAGCGCTCGAAATATGGGAAGAACCACAGCACGGCCAGAACCGCCAGCGTGGAAATGGCAACCAGCATGTAACGGCCGCCGCCCAGGCCCATGCCGAGCGAAGCCGAGAGCCAGATGGCGGCGGCGGTGGTCAGGCCGGCCACTTTTGTGCCCTCGCGCAAGATCGCGCCTGCGCCCAGGAAGCCGATACCGGTCACGATGTTGGCGGCGATGCGGGTTGGGTTGGTTTCGTTTCCCAACCCGAGCGAAAAGATCGTAAAAAGGGTTGAGCCGAGCGTAATAAAAATAATGGTGCGAAAACCGGCTGCTTTGTCGCGGAATTCGCGTTCCGCGCCGATCAGGCCTCCGACGATAATGGCCAGGCCAAGCTTGAGGGCTTCTTCGGGAATAAACTCCATCTCTCCTCCGGTTTATTGCTGGGGGAAATTATTCCCCGAATTGTACATCAACACTCATCCCGGCACGCAAGCCTTCGGGATAGGGTTTTTCGAGGCGGATGGTGGTTTTGTAAACCACATCCCCGCCCAGGGTGGAGGCGACCGGCGAAATGTTGATCACTTCACCGCTGATGGTTTGTCCGAGGGCATCGACCCGAACGCTGACCGGTTGACCGGCTGCGACCTTGACGACATCCTTCTCACTCAGGTCGCTGGTCTCAACCTGCAGCTCGCTAACGTTGCTGATGAAGACTACGGGCAAACCGGGTTGGGCGTACTCGCCGGTGTTGAGTTCGATGCTGACGATCTCACCGTCGATCGGGGCCAGCAGGCGCGAGGCGGTCAGGCGCTCCTGGGCCAGGGCCAGGGCATTTTGGGCGGCTTCGAGCGCGGCCAGTTGGGCTCCGCTGGCTTCAGGCGGAAGTTCCTGCCCCTGGAGCGCCAATAAATACCATTGGGCTTCGTGGGCGGCGGCCTGGGCGGTTTCGAAATTGGCCTGCGTGATGGCGGCGTCGATCTCGGTAGGCTTGCCGGTCAGCCAGTTGTATTCGGCCAGCAGGTTGTTGAGATGCAGTTGGGCATTGGTCATGGCGTAGAGCGCCGTGGCTTTGCGGTTGTCGCCATCGGGCAGGCGCGAGACGGGCTTGTAGGCATCCTGAGCGCGCGAGAGAACCTGTTCGGCCAGGTCGATCTCGGCTTCCAGGTTGTCGATGCGGGTTTCAGATGCGCGGGCATAACCCAAGCCGGCCACCTTTTCCTGGGCGTCTTCGAGGGCTTTGTTGGCGTTGGCCTGGGCCAGTTTGGCGGCAGCGATGGCCGTGGGGGATGTCATTTCTTTCAGGTTGCGCTCGGCCTGGGCCAGCTCGATCTGCAGGGCAGTGTTTTCCAGCTCGACCAGCAGATCGCCGGCTTTGACGGTTTCACCAACAGCAACGTGGATCTGGCTGATGCGTCCGGCCATGCCGAAGGCCAGGGCGGCGTCTTCGGATGGGGTCACAAAGCCCGATGCAACGACCCCGCTCAAGGAGGGCGAGGCAGGCGCGGGGGAGTCCGCTCCGGAGTCAAGCACAACGGTTGGGATCGGCGCAGGTGTAGCACCAATGCCGGAGCAGGCAGAAAGCCCAAGAATTAATAAGAGAGAGAGAAGCAGTTTGGTTTTCATTTTTTCTCCGTAGGGGCGATTCGCGAATCGCCCCTACTCGGCAATCAATCCATCGCGCAGGGTGACCACGCGCCGGGCATATTTGATGACGCGCGGGTCGTGGGTGGCAAAGACAAAGGTGACGCCGGTCTCTTTGTTGAGGCGGGTCATGATTTCCATGACCTGCTCGCCGTTGACGGTGTCGAGGTTGGCGGTCGGTTCATCGGCCAGGATCAGGGCAGGTTTGGTGGCCAGGGCGCGGGCAATGGCCACGCGCTGCTGCTGGCCGCCGCTCAGCTGGTCAGGGCGGTTGTTGGCGCGGTCTTTGAGATCGACGGCTTCGAGCAACTCGAGCACACGCGCTTTGCGTTCGGCAGGGCTGTGACCGTTGAGCAGCAGCGGCATTTCGATGTTTTCGTAGGCGGTCAAGGTCGGGATGAGCGCAAAGAACTGAAAGATGAAGCCGATGTGGCCTTTGCGCATATCGGCGCGCTGGTTGCGGTTGAGGCGGGTGACATCGTGCCCGTTGACCCAGACCGAGCCGCTGGTGGGCTGGTCAAGGCAGCCGATCATTTGCAGCAGGGTGGTCTTGCCCGAGCCGCTCGGGCCAACCAGGGCGGTAAATTCGCCATTTTCGATGGTCAGGCTGACTCCACCGAGGGCTTTGGTTTCAACTTCGCCGATCTTGTAGACGCGGGTAACATTTTCGATTTTTGTGACTTCCATGATATTTCTCCTTAGACCTGACAGGTTTTACCAGGCTTTTCCCGGACAGGCTTTCTGGTAAAGGCTTGAATAAAGCCAGCCAATACGCCTGGGGAACCTGTTCGGTCTTATCAATAATTATTTTTCAGCCCGCAGGGCTTCAACGGGTTCCATGCGCGAGGCCAGTTGGGCCGGATAGTATGACGCGAGAAGGGTGACAATGAAAGCAGTGATGGTCAGGTTGACCGTGTCTTCAAGGGTCAGGTATGGGTAGAGCCGGTCGCCCATGATCAGGCCACTAACGCCGATATCGCCGAAGTAGATGCCGACCTGCCCAAAATAGGCTGTCAGCAGCCATCCGACCAGCAGGCCGAAGGCAATCCCACCCAGGGCCAGCAGGCTGGCTTCTGCCAGGAACAGGGCAATCACCTGATGGCCTTTCATGCCGAGCGCGGTCAGGATGCCGATCTCGCGAGTGCGTTCGAAGACAGCCATCAACATGGTATTGATGATCACGGTTACCGTTACGCCCAGGATGATCAGATTGAGAAACGTGATGTAAGCGCCGGCAAACTCATCCATCAACACGAGAAGCTCGTTCATCTCGACCCAGGTCAGCACCTTGAAGTTTGCGCCCGTGATGGCCGCAGCGACAGCCTCGGCTTGCTCGCGGTCATGGAGCATGATGAAGATGAAGCTGGCATGATCGCCTGCGCCAGAAAAGGCCTGCGTTTTGGTGAGCGGCAGCAGAACGATGCCTTTATCGTAGGTGCTCGAACCGGTGCTGAAGATGCCTCGCACGACGAAGGGCTGTTCGTCTACATTGCCTTCTGCGGTGTTGACCAGCAGGTTGAGTGAGTCGCCGACTTTCAACTGGAGCGACTCGGCCAGCGGCGCGCCGATCACGATTCCATCGCGGTCATCTGTCGTGATGAATGTGCCTTGCAGCAGTCCATCACGATAAGGAGCATTGGCCTCAGAAGCCGGATCGACGCCCATAATCTGGACCCCGGTCGATTCGTCGCTTACTGAGACGATCCCGCTGGCCATCAGGCGCGGGGTGGCAAATTTGACCTGTTCGAGCGTGGAAATCTGGGCAGCCACTTGTTCGGGTTTCTCAATCAGGTATTCCCAGGCCACGCTCAGTTTTTCGGGTTCGTAGGTTGCCGCGCGCACCTGGATATGTCCGCTATTGAGTTTGAGTGTGTCTTCCATCGAACTGCGCATTTCACCTTTGAAAAAGGCAGCCATGAAGAGCAGCAAAGCCAGTGAAACGGAGAGCGCCAGAGCCGAAAGGGCCGAGCGGCGACGGTGGCGGCCAAGATTGCGAAAAGCCATTTTGAAGAGATTCATCATAGTGAGTGCCTCCTATACATGGTGGAGAGCGGCCGCCGGTTCGCGGTTGGAGGCGTCTCGGGCAGGCAGAAAGGCGGCGAGGGTGGCGATAATCATCACGGTCAGGCCATGCTGCAAAACCTTTATCGGAACCATCTGCGAGTAGATGCGCCCGCTAATCAGGGCGGTGTATTCGGTCAGGTCTGCAAAGCCGCCATAATCGATGCCATAATATGCCAGTGCACCATTAATAAGCGTACCCAGGACAGCGCCAACCACGGCTCCCATCACGCCGATCAGCGTGCCTTCGAGCAGAAACAGGATCATGATCCCGCCAGGTTTCATACCGAGTGCGCCCATTACGCCAATTTCGCGGGTGCGTTCGAAAACGGCCATCATCTGCGAATTCAGGATGCCAATTGCGACAACGGAAAGCATGATGATGCCAAAAACGCCCATAGTCGAGGTTTTCATATCCATGGTCTGTTTCAATTCGGGGAAGGAATTGATCCAGGTATCTACCTCGTAGCCCGACAAGTTGGCATTGATGTGGTTGACCACGCCAGCTTCCTGTCCGATCTGCTTGAGAGAGACAACCACCTCGGTCACCTGTCCTTCCAACCCAAAGAGTTGTTGGGCCTCGAGCAGGGACATGTAGATGGTGGTTTTCTCCACGCTGGGCACACCAACATCGTAAATGCCGATAACGGTCATGGTGCGCTGGCGATTTTGTTCATGAGTGGCGCGGGCGACCATGGTGATGCGATCGTCAACCGTGATATCCATGGCGGTGGCAAGTCCCTGTCCGATCACGATCAGGTCGCCATCATCCGGGTTCAGGTAGCGCCCAACTGTAATATTCTGTGCTACCGGGCTGACCAGCAGTTCCTTATCCGTTTCGACACCGATGACTGAAACTGAAAAGGCTCCTTCACGGTTGGTGACAATGCCGCCAGTATTGATCCGTTTGACTGCGGCAACAACATCTGCGTGGCTTTCGGCAACACGAATAAGCGCATCCGGGTCGATCAGGGCGATCAGCGGCTTTCGGCCAATCTTCTCGTTATATCCCGGAGCGTGTACTTGAATATTGCCTCCCAGAAGCTGGATGGCGTTGCCATAGATGGCTTGCTCAAATCCGCCGATCAGACCATCGTAGAGGACAAGGAAAGACATCATTACCCCCATGGCGAGAGCAATGATGAGTGTCCTTCGGCGTTGCCGCCAGACGTTGCGCCAGGCCAGGCGCAGGTAAAGTTGCATAATGTGGCTCCTTTCTCGCAAATAAAAAGTTGATTTTTCCGCGAGTGACTAAATAGTAAACAAATTACTATTTTTTGTCAAGGTGTTTTTATCCATGACTTTTGGTATAAAAATGTAACCGACAGGTTTTGGCTGTCGGTTACATGGAGCAATGACATCAGATGCGGAGTTTATTTGCCGGCTATGGCAGTCCAAACGTTTTGGCCAAAAAAACAGCCATTTGAGCCCGCGTTACGGACTGATCGGGGCAGTAGTTGCCACTTCCGCAGCCGCTGGTGACGCCTTCGGCGGCCAGTTGTTTGATCCAGGCTGCGGCCCAATACTCAGTTGGAACGTCGGCAAAGCCGGTTCCGCCATTGCCCAGGGCTGGAGGAGCGTAACCCGAACCATATTTGGCCTTGAGCAGAAAGACCGCCATTTGACCACGGGTGACAGGGATGTCTGGACAGTAGTTGCCGTTGCCGCAGCCGCTGGTAATGCCATCCTTCTTGAGGGCTTCGATCCAGTTCGATGCCCAATGCCCAACCGTATCACCAAAGCTCGGGGTGACAGTTGGCGGTGTATAGCCTGAGCCATGGATGCTCTTTTCGAGAAAGATCGCCATCTGAGCCCGGGTAACGGGATTTTCAGGGCAGTAGAGCAACTGAGGGTTGGTGGCGCAGCCTCCGGTGATCCCCGCAGCATACAACTGCTCAATGTAGGACCAGGCCCAGTAGGTGACGGGAACATCCACAAAGGTGTATGCCATCTGGTGCGCAGCATAATTTTGGCCGGTTTGGTTGGAAAGCAGATTGGCATAAGATAGAGATACAGGTGTAAAAGTGTAGCCTGTCTTGGATGGAGTCACCGTGCCAGACCACCCAGGCGAAATTTGGAGCGTATAGTTGCCGTTGCCATCGGCTATTACCGAACCGCCCGTATAGCTCATGGTTGCGTTGGCGACCCCGGCGTTGCCCGAAATCGTATAACAGACGGCTGTCGTCGCCACGACCCAGTTTGCATGGATAGATTCCATGCTGTTATTGTAGGCGCTGACTTCATACCAGTATGATGAATTGCATGTCAAGTTCGTATCTGTGAATGTTGTGATGTTCGCGCCAACGCTGGTGTAGTAAGTGAAGGCAGACCCATTCCAGCGATAGATTTTGTAGCCGCTTTCATTGCCGACATCCTCCCACGCGATGGTGGCCGTATTAAAGGTTGTGCCAATAACACGCAGGTTGGATGGCGTTGCAAGACGGGTATTGAAAGACCACCAACCGACACTGGCCAGGGTTGTGCCATGACCGTTGACAGCCCGCACTTGCCAGAAATAATTTGTATCTAAAGTCAAATTACCAGAAGGAGTGTAGGTTGTACCTGTCAAACCGGTGACCCAACTGGTATTGCATTGATCATTGTCGCTTGTGTCAATGCAGATTTCATAACTGGATGCATTTGATGATGCCTGCCAGGAGAAGGAAGGTCGAAGCAAACCCGCAAAGGCGCCATCTGTGGGAGCAGTTTTTGTGAAAGACCCGGGCACGAGCGATGTGTAATTGATCGTTACCAGAAAACCGCTTGCTGTTGCCGAATCAACCGTTACTGAAATCCCGTGGCCTGCATCGCTAAAGGTTTCGCCGGGCAGCCATTGTGCGCCGGCATCCCCGGTATTGCCGTTATTATCGATGTCAATTACGTGGGCGGGCTCAGCGCGCGCGGTATCCACCTCGTGGATGATCACGGCCTGGGCCGGGAGTTTAATGTCATAGCCCGTCCGCCGCCGTACTTCGACTGTGTAGAAGTGGGTGTTCGACCCGCCAATCGGGATTTGAGCTATCTTGTAATTTCCGGTCTGCGGCAAGGCCAGTTGCTCCAGCGAGATTTGCAGGCTTGAATTTTGTGCAGCAATATATTTTTGATTGACGGGGATCCACCCCAACCTGTCTTTGTGATAAGCAATGGTGTGTTGCCCCAGGCAGCCATAAGTTGCATCCCTGGAATTGGCACAATCTGTCCAGCCATCGCTCATGACATCCCAGCGGTTGTCATAAACTTCGCCGTAATTGCCGGATGAATGCGGTAAACCAAATCCGTGTCCCATCTCGTGGGCTATAACGGTAATGGATGAATACCCCCAGGGGGGTTCCCAGGTTATCCTCCAGACTTTGGAAACACCGTCGAGGCTCAGGTAGTGCCCCCCGCCCCAGGCATAACCTTTATCGAAATCTGTGTTGAACATCATATTGATGCCATCGTAGAGCGCAAAGTTGACACTGGCGTCTGCGGCGGCGGTGCAATCTGCGGCCAATGTGTTCAGGTTGGCCCCGCCCAGGGTCCCACTTGGGTTGTAATACGACTCTTCGTGAGGCAAGACAAACCAACCCGCAGCGCTGCTTCCGGCGATATTAGCGGTTTCATAAGAAGTCTCTCGCCAATAATGATCCAATCCGGGCTTGGCGTTCGAATACATATTTTGGAAATAAGGCAGGCTTTTCGGCTCAGTGGCCACATTGCTGAATTTGCACAGGATCGAAACCCAGGGGTGTGCCCCGCTTACCAGAGATGGGTTTTCGTCACTCCGCAGCGTTTCGTCTGGCGGTGTAGCGAGCTTGATGGATGTAACCACTAGAACGGGAGATTCATCTTGCGGTGACAATGGCAGCACATCCTGTCCTTGCAGGCTGACATATTTCCGATCCAGGGATAATACCCCGCCCATAGATTGTAAAACGGCATCATCAATCAACAAGGTTGCGACCTGTCCGCTCTCGTCTGTCAATTTATATGTAACCTGTGACAGGCCTTCGATGCTATCTCCCCAGATGATCGAAAACCAACCGGTCAAGAATCGCGGAGAAGGCTGGGCGTATGCTACCCCGTCGCCAGTTCGTGCGAATAGAATAAGTAGTAATATCAGGATAAGGGCAAATTTAGGATAGTGTAGTTTCATCATCAACCTCGGAATTGAAAAGTAAAAAAGAATTTCTCTGGCTTGATCTGTTTCCCCACATCCGTAAAACATCAATTATAGTTTATATACTATGTAGCTTTTTTGATGCCTAGAGCCTGTATGCAAAATCAGAAAAGAGAAATATTGCGGCAAGAACGATTATCGCGGCAAAGTTAGCAGCCCGTTTTTCATAACGAGTAGCAATTCG
>PHBU01000036.1 GCA_002840685.1 Chloroflexi bacterium HGW-Chloroflexi-6
CCGTCGTCGCCAACGGGGCTTAACTCAAACTCTTCCAGCCGCAGATCCTGCGCGCCGTAGATGCGAACCGCTCTTGTCTTCATGGTTTTCTCCTTCTGTGTCTTTTGAAAAAATAGTTCCTCTTATTCGCCGTTTTCGTGGCGGATCAGGCTCCATGTGCTCTCGATTAAATTGCTGAACTGCTCTTCCTTCATCTTTTCGATGATAAAGCTCTGCCGCGGGGAATTGATGTCCTCGCCCGTGATCTGCTGCATGCCGTAGCGATCGCAGAGGTTTCTCAGCCGCTCGATCTGCGCTTGCGAGTTGCGCGTTGGCATATATGTCACAGCGCGGATACCCGCCTTGTCGATCACCGCAAACAGCTCGTCTAGATAATCATCTTCAAACTTCTGCGCTTTCTTGTCTCCCGTGACGCTGCTGGTCACGTCGCCTAAGTAGGCGTAGGCGAGAATGCAACCAACCTCGCCCGCAAACCGCACGATTTCGCTCAACGTCGGGCACTCGTCCGTCGCGGGAATGAACACCTTCGGGATGCAGTCCTTCTTCAGCGTGCCGACCAAATCATATTCGGCAAACATCGTTTCCAACTCGCTAGCGTACTCCGGCAAACTCGCTTTACCGAGCTTGATCAGCTGCCGCGCAAGCGCGAGCATGAGATGCCGCTCGGTGACGCTTCCGCCGTGCGCTGCCTGTGAAAGCGGCAGTACGTCGCGGTCGAAATCGAGGTTCACGCCGTCTGCGGCGTAGAGATCGTTGATCTTTTCGATCATCTTGCGGTTGCGCGCGTTGCGCTTCTCGCGAACAGGTGCAAAATACGCCTGTACTAGTTCGATTTTGTCATGCGGCAAGGCGTGCATCACCATATAGCTGTTGCCGATCTGGTCGGGGTTGTTGGTGCGCCTGTCTTTTAGCGGCGTCTCCGCAAACGAAACGCGTGTCTCGATGCCTATCGTCGTCGGAATCCCGACGATCTTTCCCGCCTCGATAAACTCCCGTGCGCCCCCGATGCTGTCGTGATCCACGATGCCGCAGGTGGCGAGCCCCTCCGCTCTTGCGGCGTACACCGCGGCGCTTGGCGAATAGGGCGAGAACGAATAGTTCGTGTGAATGTGGTTGTTGACCATCCGCGGGTCAACAGGCGGGAATTCGGCGCGCGCTGTCGCGCGCGTTAGCGCGGCAAGCCGCTCGTCTTCCGTTCCTTCATTCAACGATTTCAAAAGCGTTAGGTCAATCATTTGAGCATCACCTGTCCGCCCGTCACCGGTATCGCCTGACCCGTTTCGTAGGTCTGCTCCACCGCGTAAAAGATCGCTTTTGCGACATCCGACGGCAAACATCCACGTTTGATGAGCGACTTGCTCAGATAGAACTGCTTCACATCTTCAATCGTCTTTGCGCCCGGCACCTTGCCCGTACGCAGATATTGCACAAACAAGCCGCGCTCCGGATCGCTCCAAAGCGGGCCGTCGTAATAGTTGCCGGGGCAGATCGCGTTGACCTTGATGTTATAAGGCGCGAGTTCCAGCGCAAAGCTTTCGACGAGGCCGATGCCGCCGAACTTCCCGCCCGCGTAGGCGAAGTTCTTGTTGCTGCCCTCCAACCCCGATTTGCTGTTGAT
>PHBU01000025.1 GCA_002840685.1 Chloroflexi bacterium HGW-Chloroflexi-6
AGCTCCACTTTATCGCCTGCGTCTTGCTCTTTCTTCCCTTTGGCTTGACGTTCGCCCTCACTCCCTGCCTTCCTTAAATTCGGGGTGAGTCATGTTTTTCAAAAAGTAGGCAGGGATGGCAATTCAAATCCAGTTTCCCGATATTTACAAAGGCTTTGATAGCAATATGCAGGCGTTATATGAGTTGCACATTGCTATTGATGAAACTTTTGGCAAACAAGAATGGGAATTTTTGCGAGAATATTATGCAGAAATTTTTCCTTTGTTTGGCCAGGATATTGACCCGTTCGAAATACAAGGGATTTTGGAGCGCCTGATCAAAATAGATGCCGATGATGATGCTTTGAACTATCAAAAAATCCTGAATGCGATGAATGTTGAAGATAACGCGTATATCTTGAAGAATGGCCAATATGTCATGGCAAAAGAGTACCAAGATGGATTGAAAGATTGGGCAAAAGATAACCCGAGAAGCGCCAATCGATTTTTTCGAGCATTTTTGAAAACACAAAGACAATCAATATTTAAGAGTGAACTTTCTCGTCAGGGTCTATTGCTTTCGGCAGTAAGTCAGTTTGAATTTTTGATGCTACACTTGCTTCATGCCCATTTTTCTAACTACGAGAGAGATATTGAACTGCCTGAAAATTATGTTATAGAAGATTTAGATGAAGCGATTTGCCAAAGACTTGAGAAAAGAAACATCAGGCAAGTTGGTATTGATGAAAAGATAAACTTTCTCACAAGTAAATATCCACTCCAAGAATTTAACCGTGCAAAATGGCGAGAAATTATTGAACGTAGAAATGTTTTCGCTCACAGAAGCGGTCGAGCAAATGAAACTTATGTTAATGCGAATAAAGCATTTTTAAAAACGGGGCAAACTATAAATATAGATGATCGACTTAGGATTAGCAAAAGTTACCTAAAAGATGCGATTGAATATTTACATTCTTGGGGATTGGTTTTGTGTCAGAAGGTCTGGGAAAAAGCTGAAGGGGAAGATGCAAAAGCAGGGTATGGTGTAACAAATACTGTTATGGCAATGATACGGAGAGAGAGGCCCGAATTTGGCGAAAAAATATCTCACTATATGCTAAAAAACCTACAGTCTCTCTCTCAATATAACAAAGATATTTTGAACATCAATTATGCAATTTGCATGGACAGGCAGGGCAAGAATATCGCCAAGATGAAACGTTTGGGTAAAATTCGGCAAACCCCGCGCCAACATACTCCAGACACAGTGAAAAAAGCGCATATCGAGATTGTAGATGAACCTTTATCTGCCAGAGTGCTTATGGCAATAAATGCACTAGAAGGTAATATGCAACGCTCATTAGATTTCATGGAACAAGCCGCAGATGCAGGTGAAATAACCTTCTTAGATTTGGACTATTGGGTTATTTTTGATTATTTACGAGATGAGCCACGATTTCAAAAAATTCAGGATGAGTTGGAGACTAAAATTAGATAATATGACTCCCAATGAGAAAGCAACACAGTTATTTGCCGAAGGTTACAATTGTTCGCAATCGCTGCTGGCTTCACGCGCCGGGCAGTTTGGCCTGTCGGCTGAAAATGCACTGAAGGTCAGCGCGGCCTTTGGCGGAGGCCTTGGCCGTCAGGGCGAGGTCTGCGGGGCGGTCAGCGGCGCGCTGATGGTGATCGGGCTGGCCCACGGTCAGACCACGCCGCAGCAAAAGGAAGCCAAGGAGCATACCTATCAACTGACCCGGCGTTTTATCGCCGAATTCACCAACCGCAAAGGCTCGATCCAGTGCCGTGATCTGCTTGGCTGCCGGCTCGACACCCCCGAAGGGTTGCAGCAAGCCCAGGAACAATCCCTGTTCAAAACGGTTTGCCCACAACTGGTGGCCGAAGCTTCTCAAATCCTGGATGAGATCTTGAACGAGAATTAACCGGCCTGCTATCGAACGCTAAATTTATAAACGAAAAGGGACTGCCACACCGGCAATCCCTTTTTCGTTGCTACGAGTCGCACAAAATCTGGCGGATTTTTTCGTAATTGTAGCCATAATCGGGCGGATAGACCGGGTCGATGGCGAGCGACCGGCAGAGCGGGTAGCGCAGGCGCTCGCGGCCTTTGAACTCCTGTTTGACCATTTTTCGGGCCTCGTCCTCGCGCCCGAGGTTGACCAGGCCTTCGAAGAACGGGATCCACTCGGATTGGTCGCCGGGTTTCAGGTTTTCAACGCTCAGATCGTCATACAGCCGGCCGATCTGCTCCCAATCGCCAACCTGGCGGGCCAGGGAGGCTTTCTGGTAGTAGTAACACCAGCCGTGGCCTGGCTCCGCGCCAAAAATGGCGGCAGGGGGAAGCGCAGCCTCGCCGGTTGGGATAATCCGATCGATCCGCGAGTAGGCTCCGATTTGCTGGACCAGGAGTTCTTCGTTTTCAGCATAAACTGGCAGAGTGCCATCGATGATGTGGGCGCAGGAATTGTCGGTTGGCAGGCTGATCAACAACAGGTTGTTGAAGTTCCGGTTAAGCGGAATGTCCCTGACAAAATTACTGCGCACTTCTTTACGCATAATGTCATAAGCTGTTTCGATGGTCAAGACTTCCGCCTGGATGGCGGGCGCTTCGGCCGGGCCGGGGCGATAGATCAAATTGACCGGCCCCCAGATCTCATAATCCTGTTGTAAACGGTAGCCATCCCGAAAGTAGGCCATCACCAGGGTGTCATCCTGAATATCGGGGGCGCGCCAGGTCAGTTGCCACCAGGTTTCGCGCTCATATTGCCAGAATTTTTCCCATCGCTGTGTGTTCAGAGATTGGGTTGTAACCGAAATAAATAAAAGGGCAAAGAGAGTAATCTGACGCAATCGTGGCTGCAAGGAGAGCAGGATGCCGGCGACAAACAATACTACCCCACTGATGGGATGCAGGCCATAACTTTTATAGGCATCGTTCAACTCCACACTCCGCCCTGAGAGCACTACCGGGAAAACAGCACAAATAGTGACGAACATACCCAAAAGTAACAAATCTCTGGAGAGGTTGGGCAGGCTCTCTTCCTGATATCGATCTCCAAAGTATTTTTGGGCGAGAAAAGAGAAAAGCCAGACAAGAAGCACTACGCCAAGGGCAATAAAAAAAGCTTTCCCGAGTTCAGAATATTCCGCGCTGGAAACCGTGTGATAGGGTTTTACAAACCACGCAAAAATCGTGGTGTTCAAAAAATCCTTGAATGTCTCAAGCGTCAAGCGGATCGACATGTAGCGTAAATTCCCGAGGTAATCCTCCGCCAGGCGTGAAACATTGGTGGCATTGCGGCTGCTATCGAAAACGAAAATGCGCCAGTACAGGAATCCCGCTGTTACGAGCGGATACGGCCACCAGCGTTTGAGCATTTCTTTTGCCAGGCTCAACCAGCCCCGAATCCCGTCTTGGAAGAGGGCGTAGCCCAGAAGCGCAAGGCGCGTCCCCTCGAAGCCGATCATGTATTCGTAGATGAAGAGATAATTGGCTGTCAGCAGGGCTGAGAGCGTGACACAGACCGTTTTCCAGCCTGCAGAACGGATTTTCAACGCCTGGAGCATGAGCGCAATCGAAAACAGGGCCGAGGCAAACCCGACCAGGTGGTTTTGTTTGGTGTTGGCATTCGGCTGGGAGAGAAAGCCGGGGTAAACGATAAAAAGCACAGCCATCAGGGCCGTGATGTATTTTTGCTTGGGCCAGATCAGGCGCAAAATCCAGAAAAAGGCCAGTCCGCCCAGGAAGCGCCACAGCAGCGCAAATAGATGCCAGTTGAGCAGGGTGTCGCCCAACAATCGATACGAATAGGAATACAGAACCCCCATAAAAGGCCGGTCTGTGCTAAAGAGCGGAATGATGCTTTCCGCGCCGCGCGCCGCACCTGACCAGAGCAGGTACCAGTCATCGTGGTAATAGCCCAGGCTGGGAATGCTCAGTCCGTGTGTAATTACCGTGACCAGGAAAATCAGCAGGGTGGAAAGAAAAATCTCGCTTTTGAATATTTTTTGAAAGGCCTGTTTCATCCATAGTCTCCCGTTTCAGGCCGAAATTATACACTCAATAAGATTGAAGCGATAAATTTTCCGATCCTTATCTGGGTCAAAAAGGACGAGGGGCTTTGCTCCTCGTCCTTTTTGTTTACCATCCGCCTTATTTCATATTCTCCACCATCGCCCGGGCAATCTTGAGCAAGTCTTCTTTGCTGACTCCCATGGACATGATCTCAAAGGCCATGCCGTTTTTCCACCAGCGCAGGTGACTGAGCATGGGGTCGGGTACCCATTGCCAGCCGCAGCAGTCCGTGCCCTGCCAAACGCCTTCCACATATTTCCCGGTTATATCGCCCAGGGGCACAATTTCAACGGTCGCTTCCGGGGGCACCACCAGCAGCGAGGAATTACTTTGCAGCATCTGACTGTCTCCCACCAAAACATCACATAAAAAGCAATCCGCAGGGTTGGGAGCCGCCTGCTGGCTCAGGGTAATGGATGGGTTGGTTGCGATATTATGCTTTTTGAAATCGCTTTTGACCGTATCGCCATCTTTGGTAAATTCGGCGATAATACTATTTTCCACTTCCACATATTCGTTGCTGTAGTAAAAAACCTGGGTGATGTTGCCTTCCGCCTGATAATTTGCACCGATCAAGGGCAGGCTGACCGCTGATTCAGGGGGCAGTACCACGCTGAACCCGGATTTTTCTTCGACCTCGGCAATGCCCAGGGGATAGTCATTCTTGGGATTCCATGGCGCTTCCGTCGGGTCTGGGATTGGGGTGGCCTGCCAGACGACTGGCTCGCTGGTCATGCTTTCAGCGATTTCGATCAGTTTCTCTTTGCCAATTTGCGATTGGTACGCGAAGTATTCCAGGGTGTAAATCGTTTTTCCATCCACCCATCGCAGGGTTTCCATGCCAAAGTCCGAGTTCCAGGCGGCTTCAACATCCTGGCTTTGCCAGGCAAAAGCGCCGCGCACATACTCGCCTGGCAGGCCATTGATGCTGACCGGTTCAATACTGGCGCTCTGGCCTACCGGGAAGGGCGTGGCAGGCAGGTCAGTCAGTGGTTTGGCAAACAACATCACGCCCTGGCTTTGGTCAATGGCGTTGTAAAAAAGAATCACCTCTTCCGGGCTGCCTGTCGCGCCAACAAAATACATTTCGTCTGGAAAACGCGCCGGTTCTTTGATGGTGAAATTCACTTTGGCTCGAACTTGTTCCACGGAGCAGGTTGGCATAGAAAATTCGCCGCAATCATCGGCAAAAGCAGCGGGAGCGGGCAATGGATCAGTACCCTGCCCCAGCTCGGTCGGTTGCGGGGTTGGCACGGGCAGGCTGTCGCCCTCGGTGCGGGTGAAAAAACTCAGCAGGTTTTTGGCAAGCGCGCGCCCGTGCGGGGTAAAAGCCAACAGGCTAACAGCAATGATCAGCGCCAGAGTTGTCAGCGCGGTACGGCGGATGAATAAGGTTGTGTGCATGTTTTCTCCTTGTCGAAACAACGGGTGTTTTCTCGCAACAAGGCGGTTTTTTACGGCAGGCCAAAGCTCGATCTGGGCAGGAGAAATTTCCTTTTCCAGCGCATCTTGCATAATGGATTTGAGTTTTTTGTTTTCCATATGCTTCTCCTAATCCCGGTCTTCAAACATTCGGGACGATCGTAACAGGCTTTGCAAGCGTTCGCGGGCCGCCCGCAGCCACCACTTAATGGTGCTGACGGGTCGATCAAGTCTGGCTGACATGTCCGCTTCGCTCATCTCGAAATAGTAGTGCATTACCACCACCGCGCGCTGTTCCGGTTTTAACCGTTTTAGCGCTGCCAGGAGCACCTGCTGAGTCTCTTTGGCCTCGACCAGCTTTTCGGGCTGGGGCTGCGGATCTGAGAGCCAGCGAGCTACAGCGCTGACATCCTCATCCGGATCATCATCCAACGAAATGGTCTGACGCTGATATCGGGCAACCCGCAGCGCTTCGTTGACCACGATCCGAAAGAACCATGGCGCAAAGGGGCGCTTCTCATCGAACTGCTGAATTTTTTCAACGATGCGAACAAACGCGGTTTGCGCGATTTCCTCTGCGAGCGAACGATCAAAAACGATCATGTATGCCGTATAAACGGCCCGCACCTGATAGACCCCAACCAGGGCTTCAAGCCCGCCGGGGTCACCTTGTTTTATGCGAGAAATTGCGATTTGATCTTCCATGCATGGCCTTTGCTGAGAATTCTCTACAGTATAGTATTGTTTCGCGCGCAAAAAGATAGGGGCAATTTTGGAATCAAAAAGGGCATCGTTTTTTGACTATGCCCTTTTTGATTCTCTGGCTTATCTCAGGTTTTCTGCAATGACGATTAAATCTTCTTTACTTAATCTTCCACCAAACTCGAGCGACCAGAAACAGATAAGGATATATTCCCTTTCATCATCTTGCCAGTATAAAGCATAGGGAGAAAATTCTCCGGCAGGCACCAGGTAATGGCCAACCCTGCCATTGATCTGCACTTCTTCATCAACGATAAAATCTGTTTCACCGGGATCGCCATGGTAAAACTGTGAGAACTCCCAGCGTAAAGTCTCTTCATTGGCGGGAAGAGGGATCTGGGAAAATTGCAGAGAGCCAACGGCTTTGCCATTTTCCGTGTACTCATACATCATATCCACTTTGTTGGGAATTAACAAACTCCAACTTCCATCAGAAACTTGATGGAAGTTCTTTGGCAACAGGCCGGGTTCCTTGACATTAAAACCGGCACGATCTTTGATGCTTGGTTGTCTTCCGGCAGTAAGCCGGTCGGGGCCTTGCTCAAGGGTAACAAGATTTTCAGCAATCATGATCATCTTTTCTTTTACCCCTGCCGGTGTTAAGCCAATACTCTGTGGCGACAGGCCATACAGACTCATACCAACTGAGTACCAGTACCCGGCTTCCTTCCAACGAAGTTGATAGCGAGGAGAAGTTGGATCCCAGGTCATGCTTGTGTCTTCCGAAAAAATAAAGCTGCCCGCAGCATATTCCGCTGGATATTTTCCAACCTGTGTAAGTTGAATGGCATCTTGATGAACTGCATACCCCATGGTTTCGACCGGGAAATCTCCCAAGCCTTGTGCAATACTATAGCTTGCGTCTTCGCCGAGAAAGGATAATCTGATCGCTTTGTTTTCCAGATCAATTTCCATCACATGAAAAGTCGCGTCCACATATTCTGCGGGAAACGATTTGATGATAAATCCAAGTTTGGATTGGGCGTCATTGAGCTGGCACAAAAAGGTTGAGGAGATTGGGGAAATTACCGGCCCGCAATCTGGCATATCTAAGGAGCTTGGCTGGGGTACGGCCTCGACTTCGAGCGCATAAGTCGGCACAGGAGCAGGCATTGGCCAGGCGGGAAGCCATTTTTGAGACGTTGTTGTGAAATATTTCAGGAGTTCCTGGGCAAAGGCCTGTCCCTGGGGACTAGCCAGCAGGATAGCGAATACAAGTATCAAGGCCAGCGCGGCCAAAGCGGCGCGGGATAAAACGGGATTGGGATTCATGATGGGTTTTCCTTTGTTGGGTTGTCCATCGCTCGTTGCAAGGTTCTCTTTCAGAGTCGGCCATAGGTCAATCTGTGCCGCTGGTTTGGCATGTTCAGCCAGGTCTGTCAGGATGACATTGAGATTATCGTTTTTCATGATCATCTCCTGTAGCGTAATCCCCCAAAAGGGATTTCAGGCTTTTTCGGGCACTGTGCAGCCACCATTTGATGGTGCTGGCCGGGCGCTGGAGCTTCTCAACCATTTCGGCTTCGCTCATTTCGAGAAAATGCCGTTGGACGATGACTGCGCGTTGTTCGGGCGGCAAGCGCTGAAGTGCGTTCCAGACCATCAGGCGCAGGTCACTGGCTTCAGCCAGTTCTTCCGGTCTGGGGGCAGTATCCAGCAGCCAGGGGATGATGGCTTCGGACGAATCTTCCAACGAGGCAGACCGCTTCTGGCGTCTGGCAGCTTTGATTGCATCATTCACAATAGCGCGGAAGAACCAGGGCCGAAACGCCCTATCATCATCGAACTGATCAATTTTTTGCGCCAGGCGCAGAAAGACAGTTTGCACAACATCCTCCGCCAGAGCGGGATCGCCGATGATCAGATATGCTGTATGAACAGCCTTGACCTGATGCTGCTGCACCAGAAATTCCAACCCGGTCAGGTTTCCTTGTTTTAATCGAGCAATGGCTTGTTGTTCGTCCATGCATGGCCTTTTTGGTTTGGATGAGGTCCTCTGCATATAATATCCCCTGACAGACAAAAACGATAGTTAATTTGTTTTATATTCTGGGCTTGCACTTCCTGGTTAATGAGAATTCTCTACAGTATGATCTTGTTTCAAACAAAAAAGCTGGGGCAATTTGGAGAATCAAAAAGGATGGGGCAAGCGCCCCACCCTTTTTGATATTTAGTTGCCTGTTATCGCATTTTCTCTATGCAATGCAGGCATCACATATTTCTTTTGGAAACAAAGCTGACAGAAAACACCAAGTTTTTGGGTTCCCAACACAAAGCGGGTTGGCAATTGCCTGCAATCGGCACTCGTCTGTTTCTATTATTGCTCAATCATCTTGCTGATCGGTGGCGGGCTGGGTTTGATTACTTCTGCATCATAACCACACCCACCCAGGGCAAACGTAACAGTCTGACAAACAACATCAATGGCATACAAACGGTTTCAGAGATACCTGACCATTGAACTTCTTGTTGAACGTCAGAGAACCGGAGCAATTTGATGAGGTGATAGTAATACTATATGTTCCAGGATCAATGTTCTCAAACGTAGTCTTTCCCTGTTTCGATGTATAAAAGTAGTAATTTTTGGGCCCTGTAAGAGTTGCGTAGAGTGTACCGCCGGTTCTGTTGTCAACTACCAGGCTGGATATTTTCTGGTTTTTCTTATCTTTGTCCGTTTTTTTTGCGCAAACGGTTTCTTTTAGGGTGACCTTGTCTTTTATCTTTTTGTTTACCGTGACGACATCTGTGCATGTATTCGCAGTAAGCGTAATGGTGTACGTGCCCGGTTCAATCCCTGTAAACTGTGTTTTGCCTTTTTTAGATGTTGAGAAGTAGTAGCTTTTAGGCCCAGAGAGCGAGACGCGCAACGTGCCTCCACTGGTATTGTTGACAACCAGGGTGCCGGTTTTCTGCTGCGCAGAAGAAATTGAATCAACGACACTATCTGGCATGGATGGATACGCATGTACCGGGGTCGGTACTAGGAGCGTTACAACGAATATGGCCGCAACCAAAACATTTAAAATACGCGTGATTTTCATATATCCTCCTAATCAGCCAACAAGAAGATTGAGCAATTTGTCACAAATATTATACTTGGCATTGCTGCCAAAAATACATAAAAACGAGAATAAAAACCTTGGAAATATAAAAAGAGTTCTAATGTCCTATTTTATTTTGGGGTGCAACGATGTATAAATTTCATACTTATATTCAAAAGGAGAATGAATGAAAAAACAATTCAAAGTTATTTTGGCGATCGTCTTACTCGCCACCGCTGCCCTGGCTTGCGGCCTGCCGGCCATCCCTGGCCTGAACGGCCCTTTATTGGATGATAATTTCGATGGCGTCGACCAAAACTGGGGCACCGGCACCGATGCGGACAGTTCGGTGGAATACGCCGACGGAGGTTTGCGGTTTCAGCTCAGCGAAACGCTCTTTTATGTTTGGAGCAGCCCGAACGATGAAGACTATAGCAATGTTCACATCGAGGTGAACGTCAAGAACAACAGCTCCGACCCCAATGCGGCTTTTGGTATCATCTGCAACCAGGGTGTGCCCGATACCAATTTGTATTATTTTGCCGTGACAAGTAGCGGCGAGTATGTCATCGCCAAAGGCGCCGTGGCGGTGGACGATGTCTTCCTGACCAACGACGATCAATGGGCTGCATCGGACCTGATCGCTAAAAATGCCCCGGCCTACCGCATCGGCGCAGACTGCGGCAATGGCACACTAACGCTTTACGTGGATGGACAGCAAATCGACAGCGTTCAAGATTCATCCTATTCCAGCGGTAATGTTGCCTTATTTGCCTGGAGCCATGAGGTCGAAAGCGGCACCGATGTTACGTTTGACGATTTCGTTATTACCCGATTGCCGTCTCCGTAGATATGGGGTTGGTTGACACAAAAAGCTGGATAGCGGAAACGCCGTCCAGCTTTTTGTTTTGCTGTACTTTTTCTCGTTCAGGGCTTGACAACTCAATATAAACTAATATAATTAGTAAAAACTAATAATATTAGGAAAACTTAAAGATGCCCCTCACCCGCAGGCAACATACTCGTGAAGTTACCATCCAAAATATCCTTGATGCCGCGCGCACGATCATGCGTGAGGACGGGGTTGCCGCTCTCTCGATGCAAGAGCTGGCCCGCCGCATGGATATGCGCGCCCCGTCTTTGTATAACTACTTTACAGGCAAAATGGATCTCTACGATGCACTCTTTCGCCTCGGATTCAACCTGTGGGATGAGCACCTCGCAGCGTTATCCGAAGGGTCCACAGGCTTTCACGATGAGTTGCGAATCGTTATCGAAGGGTATATGTCCTTCGCGCTGAAAAACCCCGAACTTTACCAGCTTTGTTTTGAGCGCCCGGTTCCGGGGTTTGTCCCCTCCCAGGAAAGCCTTGCACTGAGTTTTGGCATTCTTAACCGTTCTTACCAACGCGTAGAACAGCTAAAAAGCGAACTGGATACCGATCTTTCCAGCGAGCAGATCGTGAACACCGTGATTGCCATTTCGCATGGGCTGACAGCAATGCACCTTGCAAATGAGCCGCATCTACCGGTCGGACAGGGACGATTTGGCTCTCTGATCCCGATCATTTTATCCGTACTTCAACAGGTCATGCCAAGAAAAGGAGAGAGAAAATGAGCGTCGCCATCGCCCCTTCAAACATTGCAACTGCCGAGCGCATCCCCTACACCACCGCGGATGAAGCCCACAGCCTGCTGCAAACCGCTTTTGAGCGTTTCATGCGCCTGATCGAATCGCTCGACCCTGAAGATTGGAGCAAACCGACTGCCTGTACCGAATGGGACGTGCGCGCCATGGTAGCGCACCAGGCGGGGGGCTATGCCAGCGGCAGCAGTTATAGAGAGATGATCCGTCAATACAGCACAATCCCCAAAGCAGGTCAATTGCCCGAGGATGCAATCAATATCCTTCAATTATCAGAGCGCGCCGATAAGACCCCGGCAGAGCTGATCGCGGAATTGAAACAGGTCGGCGCGAAAACCATCCATAACTGGGCCTACGGATTTCGCCCGATCAAGTGGCTGGCCATTCCCCACCCGGTAGGTGGATTTATGTCCCTCGGGCATTTGATGTGGATCACACACAGCCGCGACACCTGGATGCACCGTCTCGACATCTGCCGCGCTACGGGGCGCGCCTTCGAGCAAACCCGTGAACACGATGGGCGCATCAACCAACTGGTTGTTTTGGATGTCGCAAAGAAAACAAGCAAAAAGCTGGCTGGCCAGGCAATCTCCCTGAATCTTGGCGGAATTGCCGGAGGAACCTGGACGATCGGCCATGGCGGGCCCAAAGCGGAGTTGGAGATGGATGTATTGGATTTCAATATCTTTGTATCAGGGCGCTTCGCGTTCGACGAAGCCATGCAACGGGCAAAAATAAGCGGTGATAAAGACCTGATCGTGTCCGCTTTCAAAGACCTGCTTATTTTGTATTAGTTGTTCAAGCGCTCAAGAAAACAGAACTGCCCCGGCAAAACCGGAGCAGTTCTGTTTTTCTTTCATTGCCGGGTAGGAACAATAGCCGATTAAGAAGCTTGGCTTTCATCGGGGGTTGCGGCCGCAACGGGGGCAGCGGGCGCCGCTTTCATCCCGGCTTTTTTACCCTGTTGGTAGGCAAAATAAACGATCCCGAACAGGATGGCAAGCGGTACGAACAGGCGGAAAAGCCCGCCCAACAGCATGAAGCCGCCAAAGAAGGGGGTGAATCCAAAGCCGCCGCGCGATCCCATCATTGGTCCGCTGTGGAAGCGGTCAAAACCGCGTCCATCCCAGCGATCCATCATGCCGGGGTGAGTCCAACCGTCCGGGGTGTCAAAAGTGCGTCCGTTTTGGGGTATTCCGCCCTGGGTGAGAACATAACTGTGCATCACGAAGGGTATTGTCACCAGCCCGGCCAACAGTACGAGTAAGAGGGCGATCCCGACCGCCCATTTCCAGTTAAATTTCATCGTTTTCTCCTTGTTTAGTTTGTAATGCCAGTATAGCCAGCGATTATGGAGAAAGTATGAAGAATTGGTAATGTTTTATGTAAGTTTTTAAACCCAATCGAAGGTGCGCGTGACGGCCTTTTTCCAACCGGCGTACAGGCTGGCGCGCTGCTCGGATTCCATTTGCGGCGACCAGGCCTTGTCGAGGCCCCAGTTGGTGCGCAGTTCATCGAAATCCTTCCAGAAGCCGACCGCCAACCCGGCCGCATAAGCGGCCCCCAGGGCCGTCGTTTCAGCCACCTTCGGGCGGATGACGGGCACACCCAACAGGTCAGATTGGAACTGCATCAGGGTTTCGTTGAAGACCATGCCCCCGTCCACTTTGAGGGCGGTTAGTTTGACGCCTGAGTCTTTTTCCATCGCGTCGAGCACTTCGCGGGTCTGGTAGGCAGTCGATTCGAGCGCGGCGCGGGCGATGTGGCCCTTGGTGACGAAGCGCGTCATACCGACGATGGCTCCGCGCGCGTCCGAGCGCCAATAGGGAGCGAACAGGCCGCTAAAGGCCGGGACAAAGTAGATTCCGCCGTTGTCGCTGACGGTGCGGGCGAGCGTTTCCACATCCGCCGATTTTTCGATCAGCCCCAGGTTATCGCGCAGCCACTGCACCAGCGCGCCTGTAATGGCGATCGAACCTTCGAGAGCATAAACCGCTTTCTGGTCGCCAATCTTATAAGCCAGGGTGGTCAGCAATCCGTTCTTTGATTCGACCGGCGCTTCGCCGGTATTCAGCAGCATGAAACAGCCCGTGCCATAGGTGTTTTTGGCCTCGCCGGGTTGAAAACAAGTCTGCCCAAAGAGCGCGGCATGCTGGTCGCCCAGGTCGCCGGCCACCGCGACGCCGCCGAGCGGGGCGCGAGCCGCGCCGTACACCTCGGACGAGGAGCGGATCTGCGGCAGCATGGCGCACGGAATATCGAGCAGGGCCAGGATTTCTTCGTCCCAGTCGAGCGTGTGCAGGTTCATCAACAGGGTACGCCCGGCGTTGGTCACGTCGGTGACATGCACACCGGTCAGGTTCCAGATCAGCCAGGTGTCGATGTTGCCAAAGAACAATTCGCCGTTTTCGGCGCGGGTGCGCGCATCGGGAACGTTGTCCAGAATCCATTTGATCTTGGGGCCCGAGAAGTAAGTTGCCAGCGGCAGACCGGTTTTGGCGCGCAGGCGATCCTGGCCGCCATCCCGCGCCAGCTGGTTGCAGATCTCGTCGGTGCGGGTGTCCTGCCAGACGATGGCATTGTAAACCGGCTGACCGCTGACCTTATCCCAGACGATGGTTGTTTCACGCTGGTTGGTGATACCGAGCGCGGCGATCTCTGTTGCGGCTACCCCGGCCTTGGCCAGTCCGGCGCCGATGACTTCCTGGGTGCGCATCCAGATTTCGAGCGGATCGTGCTCAACCCAGCCCGGTTTGGGGTAGATCTGGTTGTGTTCGCGCTGTTCAACGGCCACGATCGCCCCGGCATGGTCAAACAGAATGAAACGGGTGCTGGTCGTGCCCTGGTCGATGGCGGCAATGTATTTAGGCGCTAGAGTGTTGTGCATGGGGACTCCCTCAAATCAAAATTTATAGTGAATGGCAAAAACACATTCAATCTACTCAACCCAATTGCGCGCCCCGGACAAAAAGGCTTTGCCCGGCATGGAGGCTTTCCCGGCGGGCTGAACTTCATCGAGCACCAGGATGTCGGATTGGGTGCCGATGGCTGGCAAGCCCTGGTGGATGATCCGCTTCCCGGGCGCCGCCTGGCCTTCAGCGATATGCGCAAGCTGGACTTTTAATGTGGCCCCGGCATATGGAAAAAATGCTCCCGGCCAGGGACGCATGGCGCGCACCCGGCGCTCGAGCTGGATGGCAGGCTGGTTGAAATCGAGCAAGCCGTCCTCCTTTTTGAGCATCGGAGCATAGGTTGCACCTTCAGGTGGTTGCGGCTGGGGACTGAGTTCGCCGAGCAAATAGGGCGGCAGGGTTTCGAGCAGCAGCTCCGCACCCAGCCTAGAGATGCGCTCGAAGAGCGATCCGCCGGTTTCGTCAGCTGCCAATCGAATCGACTTTTGCGACAACATTGGCCCGGTGTCGATGCCGGGATCCATTTTCATGATGGTCACGCCGCTCTCTTCGTCCCCGGCCAGAATACAGGCCTGGATCGGGGCCGCTCCGCGCCACCTCGGCAGCAGCGAGGCGTGGACGTTGATGCAACCATGCGTGGGCAGGTCAAGCACCTCCGGGCGCAGGATCTGTCCGAAAGCGGCAACCACGATCAAATCCGGGTTCCAGGCCCGCAGTTGCTCCATCGCCTCGGGCTGGCGCAGCCTTTGGGGCTGGATCGTCGCCAATCCCAGTTCGTCCGCCGCCACTTTGACCGGAGGCGGGGTCAGCTTGTTGCCGCGTCCGGCAGGCCGGTCGGGCTGGCTGACAACGCCAACGAGATCGTAGCCGCCATCCGCCAAAGCGCGCAGGGTCGACACAGAGAAATCAGGAGAGCCCATAAAAACGGTTCGGGTTTTATTTGTCATGGCTTAATTTTAACACGGTGCAGGCTGGAAGTGGATTTCTCATGAAAATGTTCCGGCCCGGTTGCGGTTAGCTGGCAGGGTTCTGCAAATTGCACCAATTTTTATAACCAAATCTGCAAAGAATCAATAGCCACAAATACTTGACAAAAAACACCTTAATTGTGTGGTAATATTGCGGCTCGTTAAAAATCATACTCAAAAAGGAAAAAGATGAAATTCAACCTTAAGTCGTTGTTCGTTGTGTTCACCCTCGCAATTGTGATGACCATGGGGCTCGCCGCCTGTGGAACTGAAGTCAGTGAAACAGATGCTGGTGAGTCGGAAGCTGCTGAAGCCCCCGCCGCTGATGATGCTGGTGAAGAATCTGCCGAAACTGGCGAAGAATCTGCTGAAGCCGGTGATATTGTCGCAGCCTATGTTTTCACCAACACAGGCGCAGTTGATATTTGTGAATTGTACTTGTCGCCCGCTTCGCAAGAAGAGTGGGGCGTTGACCAACTGGCCGGGCAAACCATCGCTGTCGGTGCAGAATTCACGCTCAAGAACATTCCCGCCGGGCTATACGATGCCAAAGCAATTGGTTGCGATGGCAGCGGTGAAGCAGTCGGCCAATTGGATATTCAGAACTAAATCCTGAACTTCCATTCGCATAAAAAAAACTCCGAGCGTTTCGCGCTCGGAGTTTTTTTATCATGATTCCCGGCATGGCTTTCCGTGTATACTTTGGATATGCCCGATTTCAACCCGATCCATTTTTACGATGAGCCGATCAGCGTGGACTGGGACTCTGCGCCAATCTATGAGAAGACTCCGCCATGCCCGCAGCGATTCAGCTGGAACGGTACGGACTACCCGATTGTTGAATTGCTGGCCGAGTGGAGCGATTTTACCCGCCGCGGACGCGCCGCCCGCAACATGCGCCCGACCCATGCCGCCGTGGCGTCTGGAAGGGGTTCACTCGGCGTGGGGCGATTTTTCTTTCGAGTGCGGGTTCAATCGGGACAGGTTTTCGACATCTACTACGACCGCACAATCAAAAGCGCCGATGACCGCAAGGGCCACTGGGTTATCTACCGCGAACTGGAAGCCGCCTAGTTTTTGCGTTTGATCAAACAGAACTCAACGCCATCGCGCCCAATGCCATGGACAAGTGGCGCTTTGCGAAAGACCGACTTCATATCCAGGTTGGCGCGAGTCGAAAAGAGCATCAGTGCATCAGCGGGCAGGCTTTCAAGGGTTTCCTGGCGTAAATCGCGCAAATCCAAACCATCCCCATAATAGTTGGCAACATTAAATTCACGTTGAATGTAAAGCGGCTGATCCGCTTCATTTTCGCGCACCCATTCAACGGCTTCCTTGTAACAGGTCAGCCAGTAATCGTTTTCATAGACTCGATAGGTTGGCCCGGCCAGGCTGTTGTAGTAGGTATATTGATACGGGTGCAGGCGGATGATGCCGGCAATGCCCGGAAGCAGGAGAAGGATAACCAGTAAAGCGTTAAACGTGAAACGCGGCACACCTGGCGCCCTAGACGTGACCGCTGACACAGCCTCCATCCCCACCCCGGCCAGGATGAACAGCGGCGGCAGCAGGAACAGAAAGTGGCGGATGCCATCATACATCGATGGGACTTTGAGGATGTTGTAAGCCGCCAATGGCGCAAACCACAGTAGCAGCACCAGCGGAGCGCGCCAATCCTGTTCTTTTTTGAAGATTTTGGCGGTCATGCGCAGCGCACCGAGCGCAGCCAGCGGCAGAAGCGGCTCGGTCAGGGTCAGGGCCAGCATTTGCGGAAAGTAGCGCGCGGGCAGTTCATTGGCCGGGAAGATCTGCCCGATAAACAGCACGGCCAGCTCGGTCGGGTTGTTCGACATGTGGCGCAGGACTTCGAGCAGACGATTAAGCGGGTCGGCCCACAGAAAAGGCCACAGGCCGAACATCAGGGCCAGTGAGATGAGAACGTAAATGAATAAGTGCAGGATGGCGCGGGTTCGGGCGGTTTTGAAAAACGCCCGAGCGTGCGAAATGAAATAAACGAAAACCAGAACCCCGGCCAACGGGCCGATAACACGGATGGCGGATGCAATACCGAGAGCCAGAGCAGCCAGCAATAATTTACCTGTGTTGACTGCGCCGCCGTTTCGCTCAGGGAGGGCATCCACCCATTCCAGGCCGAGGGTCACGGCGGCCAGGAAAGCTGTCATAAAGGGCATGTCTTTGGGGTTGATGAAGGCGTGCCCCCACAAAAGCGGCTGGAGCGCGAAAAAGGCCGCGTTAACGGTTGCCAGGCCGCGGGTTATGAAGCGCGTCCCCAGCCGGTAGATGAAGTAAACGCCCAGGAGAAATGAAAAGAAATTGACCAGGTGCCAGGCTGCCGCTGCATCCATCCCGGAAGCGGTTTCGATCAGGCGTTTGAGCGGCCTGCCAAGCAGCAGGTAGGCCGGACCGTAGTATTTGTGGTCTTCGGCGCTGGCCCCGTAGACGCTCTCGTCGAGTTTGTCCCAGCCCTGGTAGGCGCTTGGGATGGTTTCGGCGTAATCATAGAAGAGCGGCTCGTCCCAAGACAGGCCGTAGGCCGAAGCGGAAAAGATGCCCGCCAGCAGCAGGAGAGCCAGCAGGAGCAGGACCGGCAGGCGTGAGGTCATGCTGGCTTGTATTCCATATCGACACGGTGCAAGCCGGGGCCATAGTAGTTTTCTTGCCCGCCAGTCACGCGAAAGCCCTGGCGCTCAAAAAACGCCTGACTATACTGGCTGGTATCGATCACAATGTGCGCTTGCGGATCATCCTGGATGATTTTTTCGATGCGCTTGGCGAGCAGGATACTGCCCAACCCGTGTTTGTGCAGGTCGCGTTGAACCATGCCCCAGGCCAAAACGATATCGCCGTTCTTCTCAGTGCCGTAACCGCCGCAGGCCACGATCTGGCCATCTTGTTCGAGCACAAAAAACGGACAGGGCTGGCGCTCGAGAAAACTCTCGAAAGCGGGGCGTTCTGACGGATCGAAAAAAGGCGGGGTGTTGCCATCGAAAATCGCCAGGCACGCGGCCTGGTCGGCAGGTTGGTAGGGTCGGAATGTGGGGGTCATGGGAACGATCTTTTGAACGGGCCGGCTATTGAAGTTGTTTCAGCAAGCCTTGCATTTCTTCTTCTTCGCCAGACTGGTCTTTGAAATATTCGGTCATAAAACTCGAGCGGCGCAAGCGCAGGCACATCGGGGCGACCACCGACAGGTCAGACTGGCTGACTTCGGTGCGGCCATCGGCGGCGGCGTAGGCGCGGGCAGCTTCGAACCAGGTGATCTCGGCCCGCAGGCTGTCGATGCCCATGCTTTGGATGAGATGAATGGCGCGCGTGGCGAGCTCATCGGGGATGCTGACCGAGCGCAGGCGTTTGCGCGCTTCCTGAATCTCGGCGGCGGCCTGCTGGCTTTCTTCGGCATAGTTGGCGATCATGGCGCGCTGGTTATTCAGGTAAGCCTGCACACGCCGATAAACTTCGAGGCGTTCGGCGGCATTGCTCAGTCCGCGCACGATCAGGCGCAGGCCAAAACGGTCGAGGATCTGCGGGCGCAGCTTGCCTTCTTCGGGGTTCATCGAGCCGATCAAAACAAATCGGGCGCGATACGTGGCCGAAACCGGGCCGCGCCGCACAGTATAAATACCCTGGGCCGCGGCGTCGAGGATCGCGTCCATGATCTCATCGGAAAGCAGGTTGATCTCGTCGATGTAGAGCAGATTGCGGTCGGCCTGGGCCAGGATTCCGCGCCGCAGCCGCATGCGCTCGTGAGTGGCCGCGCGCTCATCCAGGCCGCCGACCACATCTTCGATGCGTGCATTGAGCGGCAATTCGACCAGCCGCACCCGATCTGGCGCGGTCAGGGACTGGCCCGCGGCATATTTTTGGGCGCACTCGGGGCAAATGGCATCGATGCCGCCCAGCTCAACATCTTCAGGCATACAGCCGTAATAGCAGGTCGAACGTTCGACATTGGGCAGCAGTTCGAGCAGGGAGCGCACCGCGGTAGTTTTGCCGGTTCCGCGCGGGCCGACCAGCAGAATCCCGCCGACGTTGGGGTTGACCAGCCCCAAGACCAGGGCCAGTTTCATCTCGGTTTGGCCAACCAGCGCCAGGAAGGGGAAGGGCAGCGCTTCGGCCATGCCCGATTCGCCCATTTCGGCAATACCCTTCATGAGCGACTTGCTGGACGCGAAATTGATCAGGTCTTTCAGCGAGCGAAAGGTCGAGACGACCTCGTCCTCTTGTGCGGGCTGCGGGTTGGGGGCGGATTCAGTTTCACTCATGCGCTTTTACCTGTTTCAAACGTTCCTGCTGGCGCATTTTGGCCTGTTCCATGCGGCGGGCTTCTTCTGCGTTCCCGGCCACCAGCGGCGGGACGCTGGCGCGGCTGCCGTCCTCGTTGAGCGCCACAAAAACGAGATAGGCATTGTTGGTATGGGTTTGCTCGCCAGTCAGCGGATTTTCAGCGACAACATGCACTTCGGCTTCCATCGAGGTCCGCCCGGAGTAGGTCACTTCGGCAACCAGCGTTACCAAATCGCCAATACGGATCGGTTCTCGAAAAGTCATACGATCGATGGCGACGGTCACGGCGCGCTTCCCGGCATGGCGCATACAGGCCAGCGCGGCGCATTCATCGGCCAGTTTCATAATATAGCCGCCATGCACGTTGCCCAGGTTGTTGGCATGTTCAGGCTGCATCAACTGGGAAAGTGAAACGCGTGAGGCCGCAATTGTTTTGGGTTTTATTTCTGGGTTCATAGGCCTGCAACCTTTTCGGGCAATCGCCATAAAAAAATCAAAGTCGTAACATCCGACTTTGATTTTAGCATTGATTTGAGCGGCAGATCAGTTTGTTTCTTCTTTACAAAGCTACAGTTCGATCTCAGCGATTTGATCCAGCATGATTTCGGGCATGATCTCGGCTTCAATTTCGGCTTCGCGCCAATCCCCGGCTGAGGCGCCGCGCGCGCAGTACGAACGATAGGTGCAAAAACGGCAGGTTTTGTCTATTTCGTTTTCATCCACTTTGGGGTATTCGCCAGCCTGGCTGATCTCACGGATGGTTTTCTCCAACCCGGCGCGGTCGCGCTCGAATTGCCCGGCGTTATACGGGAAGCGGGCCGGCTCGTCTGGAAATTCGGTGAACCAGTAGATCATTTCGATCTGTTCGGGGGAAAAATCCTTGCCGCCGTTCAGGTGTTTCCCGGCTTCGGCCAGCAGCCAGCGATAAACACGCGTTTGCCATCGAACGGACAGAAACTCATTGCGCGGGCGCTTGTGGTAGGTTTTCCAATCGTAGATGGTGGCTTTGCCGTTCGAAACGGCGATCAGGTCAAACTTGGCGGTCAGGCGATAGCCGCCCAGCGGGGCCGAAAGCGCAATTTCAGGGTAAAGCTTTTCGGCGTTGGCGATCTTTGGATAATCCGCGCTGAAGCTTTGCCACCATTTCGCCAGCTCGGGGCTGCCGGCCAGTTTTTCCAGTTTTTCGAGCGGGATCCCGACCAGGGCCTGCTGGGCCATGCGGTGGAAGAGTTGCCCGGCCTGTTGGCGGCGCTCGTTCTCAAGGGTTGGTTCCGTTTCGATGGCGGGCCACGCCAGCCGCTCCAGGTAACGCAATTGGAAGCGGCGGGCGCAGTCAGCGTAATCTTGCAGGGACGATTGCGAGAAAGTAAAAAGCGCCGGAAATTCCATGGTTTACTTGATGACGATCCCGAGATGATTTGCGACAGAACGTTCTTTGCCGGGCGTATTGCTGTCGATCGGCTTGTTCAAGACGCGCGGTTGATTGTCAGCGCCATTGACGATCATCGCCGAAGAGCCGCCGCCGTCCATGTTGATGCCGCCGTAAGCGCCGAAAGCGATCAGCATATCGACCAGTTCGTGCAGGTTGACGCCCTCGCTGTAACCGGGCTGGCGGCCATCGATGACCATCAAAACCAGGCCGCGCCCGTTCTGGGTCAGGCCGATGGCAGTCCGCGGAGCAGGCACATCCAGCGCCAGATCTTCAAGGCGTTTCCCGGCCCGGATAATGATGCGGTCACCGGAAACAGCATTGAAGGGGGTGCCTTTTGGCTTTTCAAGCGTGACCTCGTGATTGACATTCATGAAGATGGTTGCGGCGGGGGTGCTATTGTAAACTTTGCCCTGCGAAGCCGCATAACCGTTGACCTTGACCGGGTCACCGCTGGCGCAGATGGGCGCCGCTGCAGGGGGCAGGTAAGTAAAACCATCGCCGTTGATCGCGATCTGCTGTTTAAACTCTGATAGAAAGCGGGACGTGGTTCTGGTGCAGGAAATTCCGCCAACCTCGCTTTCAGGGGTAATAAAGAAGGAGTACTTGGCTGCCTGCAGGTCGAGCGCCAGCGTGTGGGCCACGATCCGGCGCGGCGAAGTGTATTCGCGCCGGAAGTAGGTTGCGCCAGGAAACAAGCGCTGCCGAATGGATTTGGGTTGTTCCAGCCCGATGCTGGTCAGGTAGGCTTTGGAGCACCAACCCGTCAGACCGTCAAAACGCGTGATCTGGATCCAGCCCGCGCCGGTATCCGCGCTGATCGAGCCAACCGTATCATCTTTAACCAGGTTGCCAATCGCGGCAAAGGTTGTACCCGGACCGGCCCGCACCAACAGCGAGGAAGCTGTTACCTTGTACCAGGGAAACAGATTGGGGTTGGGGTCAGTCGGTGGCGTGGGGTTTTCCACCAGTACAAGATATTCGCTGGCACACCAACCTTCCAGCCCGGCCTTGTTGCGGATCTTCATCCAGGCTTTGTCTACACTGAGCGCCAACTCCTCGACGATTTCGTTCAGGCTCAAGCCTCCGATGATCCCAAAGCTGGTGCCGGGGCCGCTGCGGACGCGCAATGAAGTGGCAGTGACGCGGTAGCTTCGGCCTGTTCCGGGGTCGGGATCAGGATTGGGATCAGGGTCCGGATCGGGGTCGGGGTCAGGGTCAGGCGCCGGAATTTCCACAAAAAAGTTTTTAGCGGCCCACCCGGTCAGGTTGTCATCGCGTTTGATCTGAACCCAGTTGTTATCCTGCGAGGTGCCTAATTGGGTGACAATATCATCCTGTTTAAGCACGCCAAGACTATTGAAAGTGATGGCGGGACCCTCGCGCACGCTCAAGTCAACCCTGAACTTCGAGATGGAGGGTTGGTCGGTCAACTTAAAACGTTTTTTGAAGGTTTCTTCATCGCCGTTGAAATAGTTCAGGTCAATTTGCTTGCTTTCGACCCCGTATAATTTCCCATCACCTTTTTCGGTATATTGCCAGAAAATCCATTCGTTTTCAGACCAGGGTTTGGGGACCAGCGGTTTTTGGGCGTTATAGTGGGCGATCCAGAGCGGGTATTTGTGGAAATATTCCAGGCTGGCGGCCTGTGTGCTGGCGTTGGGAGCGTTATCGCGCCAGTAATAATAGGCGGTGTAAACACCGATCTCTTTTTGGCCAACCAGGGTTTTCAGCCGTTCGAGAAAAACATACCAGTTTTGCCAGCCCTTATAACTTCCGCCATACTTTTCTTCAAAATCGGCCCAGAGTGGCAATTCTCCGAGATCGTTGCCCAGGGTTTGGACCCATAATTCGGCTTGTTTTTTAGGGTCGGCGCGGCTGTCGAAGAACCAGTAGGTGCCGCGCGGCAGGCCGACCCGTTTCGATTCGCTCCAGTGATAAGCGAAGCGCGAATCGGCCCACAGGTTTTGGCCGGCGCGGACGATCAGGAAATCGGTGACGGAGCGCATTTTTACAAAGTCCACACCCTGCGGCGTGGAGGGTTCATCTTGATAGAAACTGATATCGGGGCCGATAATTTGTCTCATGCTGCGCTCCTTGGAAAAATGAGAGAACTAATTATTATTCTGATGCAAGATCAGACCGTATTCCTTTGAAGTATTGATTCGGCCGTTTCGTAAATCATTTCATCGATTATGGCATATTCACGTTTTGTGCAAGAAGCAAATATCATCTATCCGCACACAATCTATGATTATTATATGTCCATTAATGCATCTTTGAGCAATGTCATACCACCCCAAATAAATCCTTTTATAAACAGATGTACTTTCTCTTGACCAATTATAAACTTTCGGGACATGTTTTCATTCACCCCTCGGCCATTTCATTAAACATTCAATCCATTACGCTGGCACACATATTTTATGCGTATTGGCTCAAAATTCCCTGTACCTGGGGCAGGTAGCCGGGGCCAAACAGATTCAGATGGTTGAGCAAATGATACAGGTTGTACAAGTCGAAACGTTCACGGTAGCCTGCCGTCAGCGGGCGAACAGACTCATAGGCGGCATAAAACTCGGATGGAAGCGAGCCAAACAGGTTGGCCATCGCCAGGTCGGCTTCGGCCCAACCGTAATAGACCGCCGGGTCGATCAGGCAGGCCAGCCCGCCCGGGCCGAGGTGGATGTTGCCGCTCCACAGATCGCCGTGCAACAGGCTGGCAGGCTGGGGCGGGATGAGTTCCGGCAGCCGCTGGCAGAGTTTTTCGACCCGCTGCAGATCTGACGAAGACAGCAACCGGCTGCGATGCGCCAACTCGGCCTGGAACTGAAGCCGCTGTTCGGCGAAGAAGGCAAACCCGTCCGCGTAGCGCGGATTGGGCTGGGGCGTGGAGCCGATATAGTTATCGGCATCAAAGCCAAACTGCGGGTGAGTATGCAGGTGCAGGGCGGCCATTTGCTGGCCGAAAATCTCCCAGCAGCGCGGGTTGCGCGGTTCGGGAGTCAGGTATTCGAGCAAGAGAAAGCTGGGAGCGTGGAGATAAACCTGCGGCACGCGCGGAGCGCCTGGGGCACTGCCCAGTTCGCGCAAGCCATCTGCTTCGCGAGCGAACATATCGACAGGGATGGCGCGGTTTTGCTTGAGAAACAAATGCGGGCCGCTGCTGGTGGCAAGCACCCGGGAATCGTTGATGCAGCCGCCGCCCAGCGGTTGAGCACTGGCAATTTTCCCCCAGCCTTTTTGACCAATGAATTGGGCGAGCGCATCTGGTAACATTTTAGCGTTTCGGCAGGCGTTCCAGCCAGCCGCGACAGGAGCGTTCGATCATCTGATAGGCCGATTCGAAGTCATTCAGATCGCCGTAATAGGGGTCGGGAACTTCAAGATCGCCGCGCGCCTGCGGGTCGGTTTCACGCAGCAGGTGGATTTTCCCGCGATCAGGACCATTGCCCGCCATGCGTTTGAGCCCGTCAAAAATGTCTTCATCGAGAGCGAGGATCAGGTCAAAGCGCTCCAGGTCGCGGGCGCGGAATTGCTGGGCCGTGCTGTCGAGGATGACCCCGTGCCGGCGGGCAACGATCTGCGAGCGGCTGTCGGGGTCTTCGCCAGCGTGCCAGCCGCCCAGCCCCGCCGATTCAACGTGGAATTCAGCTTCGCGCCCGGCTTCTTTAACGAGTTTTTTGAAGATCCCCTCCCCGAGCGGGCTGCGGCAGATATTGCCGAGGCAAACAAATGTAATGGCGTAAGGTTTGGTTGGGATCATTGGAATGGCCTTGTTTTATGTGAATGACTTGCACAGTATATCTTAACTGAAAGTATGATTCATAACAGCGGATCGTTTCGGGCTATCGCCCTCGCAATGACATCTTGAATATGAATCACACGAATTTTCACAAAAAAACCTTGAAAACGTGTTCCGGGATAAGGCTATTGACAGCCAAGCTCTTCCAACAGGCCAACGGGCAGGGGCTGCTGTTGTCCGGCGCGATTCCAGGCGGCGCACAGGGCTTTGCGCAGGAAGGGGCGTTCGGCGGCCACCTGGCGGGTGCGCAGGACAGCCTGATCAAACTCCCCGCGCCAGGCTCCGGCTTCGATGAAGGGAATCCACTCGAGCGGGTCTGCGGGAGTCAGGCCAAGTTGGGCGGCCTGGGCATCGAGGCGGGCGATCTCGCCCCAGTCAGCGCGCTGGCGGGCCAGCTCGGCTTTGGCGTAGTGGTAGCACCAGCCGCGCGCCGGCTCAGGGCCAAAAACAGATACGGGGGTGGACTTTGAGCCGGAAAAACGGATGGTGGAATCGGATGCGGTCGTTGCCGGGATCAGGTTGGGGTTTGAGAGCGCAATGGCCTGCTGCATCCGTTCGGACAGGTTCTGGTAGGCATTCTGGTCGCCAGGAGATAAGATCCGCAGACAGCCGTGAACGGGGGCCAGGAAAGCGATCGATTGGGATGTATTGCCGCTAAAATGCGCCGGGCGAAAGGGAAACTCGATTGGTGTATTTGGGTCAAGGGCCAGGCGTTCAGGGCGCATATCAACGCCGAAAACCAGGTAAGGCAGTTGCAGGGAATTCAGGTCAGGGGCGTAGAGCCAGTTGACAGGGGCGGTCAGGGAATAATCGGTTTCGTAGTCGATCTCGAGGGTGTCGGTGAAGAGCACAGTCCCCGGTTCGAGAGCGGGGATGCGCCAGGCCAACTGCCAGTAGATCTCGCGCTGGCGCTCCCAGTCGCGGCGAAAGATGTTGGCGTTGTAGAACTGCTGCCCGACCCCGAGCGCAACCAAAAGGCTGACGAAAACCAGCCGCCAGCGGGCATTACGGACGAGCAGTTCGATTATTCCGGCTGCCAGCAGGCTGGCGGCAAGCATCATTGAAACGTTAAAACGGTCAAAGCTGGATTGGAGCGTGAGCGGCAGCCCGGCTGCCCAGGAGGGGATGCGCCCGAGGACGATGCCAAGCAGGCCAATCAAAATGGCGCTCAGCGCCCAGCGGTCGAGAGCGGATGCGGAAGCGGGTAAAACGGATTCGTTGAAGGCGGAAAGATGAGCCAAGTAGAAGGTCAGCAGGGCAAATGTAACGGCGATCAGCGCCAGGGTTAACAAAGCCGAGGGCGTGGGGAAAGCCTCCATAACGAGATGCAGGATCTGGGCGTAGGCAACGAATCCTGCTTTGATCACGGCTTCGGCTGAAGCAGTAAAAAAACCTGTCAAAAGGTCGAGGCCCGAGGCTTGCACATCCCCGAGCACTTCGAGATCGTAATTAGCGTAGAGGCCTGAGCGATAGTAGAAAAATAACCAGACGGCGTTAAGCAGCCAGACTGCGATATATGGGAGCCAAAGTTTGAGGGCCTGCCAGGCGCGCGGTAAAAGCGGATGCGCGCCAAGCATCGCAAACAGGAACAGGAAACGCAGCGGTTCAAGCGTGACGAAATACTCGGTCGGGAAGACACCCAACGCCAGCAAGAGCAAGGCAATCAGCGTGCGCGGACGGGAGCGGGCCGGGGCATGGAAAGCCCAGCCCGTTGCGCCAAACGATAAAATATAAAAAAGCAGGGGAATGAGTTCCTGGTTGATATGGGTAAAGGCAACCCAATGCTGGGAGTAGCCGGGGTAAACCAGAAAGACGAGCGCCGCCACCAAAGTTTGGCGTTGGCGATCGGGCCAGATACTGCGCAAGGCCCACCAGGCGGCCAGGGTCAAGCTAAAACGGATGACAAGCGCAAAAACCTGCCAGGCAAGCGGGGTTTCGGGCAACAGGCCGGTGGTCAGCCAGAAGATTGGACCAAGGAAGGGCCGCACACGCAAAAAAGAACGCAGGAAGCTCTCTGGCCCGGCGAAATGCGCGCCCCAGACGAAGGGCCAATCGTCCCAGTAAAAACCGGTGCGGGTAACGAGCAACCCGTAGGCCAGGACAACCAGAACCGCAAAGGCCAGCGGGATGCTCTTTGATGAAAAACGAAACGGCATGAGCTACTCGACCGGGTAATAGCACAACCCGGCGGTTCCCGGCCCGGTGTGAACGGCGAGAGCGGGCGAAAGTTCGGCGATCAGCGATTCGACCACGTTCACTTTGGCTTCGACGAGATGCTGGATCTTCAAAGCTTCTTCCTGCGCCCCGGCATGGACATAGGCCACTTTGGCGCGTCCCTGCCCGATGGCATCGGCGAGCATATCAGCCATTTGCTGGTAGGCACTGGCTCGCGAGTGCGTTTGCCCCAGAGCGACGATGACACCGTCTTTCATACCGATCAGTGGTTTGATGTTTAGCAGACCACCGACCAGCCGTTTGGCCAACCCGATGCGCCCACCCATGTAAAGATATTTGAGCGTATCGGCGGTCTGGATCATGTGCGTGATGGGGATCATGGCGGCAACCTGGCGGCTGATGGCTTCAAGGCTGGCGCCGTTCAGGGCGGCGCGGGCGGCTTCGAGCGCGATCCAGCCCTGGCAGAGTGAGACATTCTGGGTATCAACCACTTCAATTTTGACTTCGGGAGCGTTCTCAGCCAGCATGGATTGGGCGGCAACCGCAGACTGGTATGCGCCGCTGCCGCAGGAGGTCATGTGGATGCTGATGATCTCCTGCACACCATTCTCGATCAGGCTGCGGTACATTTCAAGATAATCGCCGGGGCCGGGGCAGGCCGTTTTCGGCAGGCTGGTTGCAGTCGGCAGCCAGGCCAGGAATTCGTCGCGCTTGACGGTGACCAAGTCGCGCAGCACTTCCCGTCCGCGGTGGATATAGTAGGCAACAGTGTGGATGTTCAGCTCAGCCAGCAGGTTTTCGGGCAGGCTGCAACATGAGTCGGTAACCACCGCAACTTTTTGCATGGATGTTTCCCTTCCGCGAAACGGAGTCTGTTTCCGTTTTTATTTTAATCCCGTTGTGCCCAAATCGAACCCTTATCAGGGCTTCTCTGCCTGAAAACCTTAGCGCAAAACCTGGCTGAAACGCTGCGCAAAGGACCGGGCGGCTGCGACCGGGTTCTGACCCTCGTCGATCGCGCGCACACAGGCCGAACCAACGATGACCCCGTCGGCAATTTCGCCAACCGCTTTGGCCTGCTCGGGGCTGCCAATGCCAAAACCGACACAGACCGGCACGGAGGTATGTTCGCGCACCCGCGCCACCAACCCGGCCAACCCTTCAGGCACATCCGTGCGGGCGCCGGTCACGCCGGTCACGCTGACCAGGTAGATAAAACCCCTGGCGTTGCGCGCGATCTGTTCCATGCGCTCGGCTGGGGTGGTCGGGGCGAGCATGGTGATGAGAGGTAGGGGCGCAGCATGCTGCGCCCCTACAAATTCGGCGGATTCTTCGGGCGGCAGGTCGGGGATGATGAAACCGTCTGCGCCGGCTTCGCGCGCATCGTGGATGAATTTCTCGAGCCCGTAGGCCAGGATCGGGTTGTAGTACCCCATCAGGATCAGCGGAATGGTCACGCCCCGCTGGCGCAATTCGGCGACTGTCGCGATCACCTGTTTTGTGGTGACGCCCTTGTCAAGCGCGGTCTGGGTCGCCTTCTGGATGACAGGCCCATCGGCCAACGGATCGGAAAAAGACAGGCCGACTTCGATCAAGTCGGCGCCGTTCTTGGCCAGGGCTTCGAGCACATCGATGGAAGTCGCCAGATCCGGGTAGCCGACCGGGAAATAAGGCATGAAAATCGGTTTGTTCTTGAAGGCTTCTTCTATGCGGTTCATGGGCAATCCTTTGGGCGTTTTTGGGAATGTGGACGGATATTACCATAAAACAATCCGGGCAATCACACCACAAAACTCTTGACTCTGCCATTGGGGAAGGGTTTATAACTGCGGACAGGAGGCACCATGACCAATCTTTCATTCTTTACCAGCCAGGGCCGCATCAGCCAGCCGGGGCGATATGCCCACCTGTTCGAAAACCTGCCGACGGACATTGCCGAATTGTGCAAAATCGTCCAGGGCGCGACGATTCACGTTTTCTGGGCCGATCGCTACGGGTTGAAGCTTTCGCCCGAACGCCAGGCCGAAGTCCAACTGCGGACAATGGAAAAACGCCTGGCCCGGACTCTGGAACTCGATCCGCGCCCGCTCAGCGAAGCCCGCCCCCTCGAGCGGAAGCTGGCCGGCAACTGCCGCGACCACACTCTTTTGCTGGTCGCCATGCTGCGCCAGCAGGGAGTCCCGGCCCGCGCCCGCTGCGGTTTCGGGGCATACTTCCTGCCCAATCACTACGAAGACCACTGGGTGGCCGAATACTGGAACGCAGCCGAGGGGCGCTGGGTGCTGGTGGACGCCCAACTGGATGAGTTCCAGTGCCAGGAGATGCAGGTCGCTTTCGATCCGCTGGATGTACCGCGTGACCAGTTCATCGTCGGCGGCGCAGCCTGGAAGATGTGCCGCAGCAGAGCCGCCGACCCGGATTCCTTCGGCATCTTCGACATGCGCGGATTGGGCTTCATCCGCGGCGACTTCATCCGCGATGTGGCCGCGCTCAACAAGGTCGAACTGCTGCCCTGGGACTGCTGGGGGCTTATCCTTAAGTATGAGATGGATGACAACCAACTGGATGCGGCTGACCTGGCGCTGCTCGACCGGCTGGCCGAACTGACCAGCGGCGACGTGCCCGACTTCGAGCAGGTACGGCAATCCTACGAATCCGATCCGCGCTTGCGGGTGACAGAAACCATCCAGAGTTATGTGGATGGCAATCTGCAAAGCATCAGCCTGTAACATGAAAACAGACCGGTCAGGGCCGGTCTGTTTTTTTGTTTAAGACAGCGCCCTTTGACGGCTCTCCAGCGCCAGGGCACGGATGTTCTGCATGACGGTTTCCGCGATGCGTTGGACAAGCGGCCTGTCGTCTGCGTCGCCGCTAAACCAGAGCGGCTTGCCAATCGTGACCGCATACGGCCCGCGCAAATACCAGGTAATCACATCCGGCTGGCCTTCAAGAGTGGTTGGGACGCGCTTGCAGTTTTTCTCAGCAAGATAAATTCCGAGCGGGACGACCGGCACCCCGGCCTGAAGCGCCAGTCGGGCCACCCCCGAGCGGGGGGCGTGGAATCCTGCGGAGGGGCTGATCAGCCCTTCGGGGAAGATCATCACCGAGCGGCCCGCTTGCAGCGTCCGGCGGGCTTCTTCCAAAACCTGCTCGCCCTTGCCGGGCATAACGCAAATCTGCCCCATCTTGTGCATGTACGCGCCCAAAACCGGGATCGAAAAAACCTTGGCGTTGATCATGACGCTGATCGGCTGTGACGAGATCAGGTGGATAAAGATCGGGTCGGTGGTGCTGGGGTGATTGGCCGCAAACAGGACCGGCCCGCCGGGCAGGCCATGCTGCCAGCGAACATCCATTTTGAGCATCAAGCGCGCATAAGCCCCGATCAAAACCCGCCCAACCTGATACAAAAGCTTCGATAACATGCTGTGGTTCTCCTTTGTGATTGCGTTTCACGGAACACGCCTTGCACAAAAGAGATGATACTCACCGGCCGCTGTTCGCGCCTATCCGCGGACTAACAATCAACCACCAACTCGGTCAGAGATGCGCCCAAGTGTCATATAATATTACTGGTTGTACTATAAATGAGACGGAGGCCGTTCGTGGAACACTCGAAAAAGCCATTCATCCTGATCGTCGCCTGGGTCGCCATCCTGGCTTCATCCCTGCCCCACATCATCCTGCAAGAGTTGTTTCATTACAAAGTTCCAGAAGAACTGCAAGTAGGCCTGCCCGGCCTGATTGCGCTGGCCGGTTTTGGGTTAACCTTTCTCTGGCAGGCCATCCGCCCCTTGCGCTCGTTTTTTGGCCTGCTGATCGTGCTGGTCGGGGCTCAGTGGCTGGTGTATACCCAGGTGGACCGACTGCCCTTTTACCAGAGCTGGCTGCATAACCCCTCTTTCAACGTTTACATGCTGGCCGAACAATCCCTGCGGTTGATGGTAACGCTGGCCGTGATCGCCGTGCTGTTCGCGGTCAAAAAGAAAGCCAGCGCCTTTTTCCTGGTCAAAGGCGATACGGCTGCGCCGGTCGAACCCGTCAACTGGCTGGGCAGCAAGCCCGGCGAGCGCTGGAACACCTTTGGGCGCAACTTCGCCTTCTTCATCAGTCTGGGGACTCTGGCCTTTCTGGTCATTGCCGGACGCCCACCGCTCGATATTGTCATTCGGGCGATTCCGTTTATCCCGGCCATTTTGCTGGCCGCCGCGTTGAACGCTTTCAGCGAGGAGATGACCTTCAAGGCCTCCTTCCTCTCGGTGCTCGAAGGCCCAGCTGGCCGCAGCCAATCCCTGCTCTTGATGGCAGCTTTTTTTGGCATCGGGCACTATTACGGCGTGCCTTACGGCATCATCGGCGTGTTGATGGCAAGCTTCCTCGGTTGGCTGTTGGGCAAATCGATGCTCGAAACCCGCGGATTGTTCTGGGCCTGGTTCATCCATTTCTGGCAGGATGTGCTGATCTTCTCGTTCCTGGCGATCGGCTCGATCACGCCGGGAGGCTAAAAGGAAAGAGACCGGCTCATCACCGGTCTCTCTTTCATTTACAACATAGGGGCGAGCCGATGGCTTGCCCCTATACGTTTACTTCACCAAATTGCGCAGCACAGTGTGCAAAATGCCGCCGTTGCGATAGTAATTGACTTCGACACTGGTGTTGAGCAGAACCGTGGCCCTGAACTCGACCACGGCGCCGGTCAGCTTGGTGGCCCGCACCGACACCAAACTCTGCGGGGTCATCTCGTCGCTCAGGCCAAGAATGTCGAAGGTTTCCGAGCCGTCCAGTTCGAGCGATTCGGCGTTTTGACCTTCGACGAAGCGCAGCGGCAGGATGCCCATCCCGACCAGGTTGGAGCGGTGGATGCGCTCGAACGATTCGGCGATGACCGCTTTCACGCCTTGCAGCATCGGGCCTTTGGCGGCCCAGTCGCGGCTCGAGCCGGTGCCATATTCCTTACCGGCCAGGATCACACACGAGATGCCCTCCGCCTGGTATTTCATCGCGGCATCGAAAATGGGCAGTTCTTCCACCTTCAGCGTTGAGCCATCCAGGTTGAAGGCTTTGGTCCAGTTGCCTTCGCGGGGCGCAACCATCACATTTTTCAAGCGAATATTGGCAAAAGTGCCGCGCGCCATGACCAGATCGTTGCCGCGCCGCGCGCCGTATGAGTTGAAGTCGCGGGGCTGCACGCCGCGCTCTTGCAGGTATTTGCCTGCCGGAGAATCCGCGGCGATGTTGCCCGCCGGCGAAATATGATCGGTCGTGATCGAATCGCCAAACAGGCCGAGTACGCGCGCCGCGCGAATGTCGCCGACCGTGCTGGTTTCAAGGGTCAGCTTCTGGAAGTAAGGCGGGTGATGAATGTAGGTCGAGTCCTCGCTCCAGACAAATAACTCGCCCTCGGCCACTTTCACATCCTGCCACATCTCCGTACCTTCGAAGACCGCCGCATAGCGCTCATCGAACATGGACGTGTACAGGCTGGTGGCGACCACATCCGCAACTTCCTGGGTCGAAGGCCAAATATCCTTAAGAAAGACCAGGTCGCCGTCCTTGCTGGTGCCGATCGGTTCGCTGTCGAGGTCGATGTCGACCGTCCCGGCCAGGGCATAGGCCACCACCAGCGGCGGGGAGGCCAGGTAATTGGCTTTGACGAGCGGATGGACGCGCCCCTCGAAGTTGCGATTGCCCGAAATGACCGCCGCGGCGACCAGGTCGCCACCGGTGACGGCTTTCGCGACCTCACCCGGAAGCGGTCCACTGTTGCCGATGCAGGTGGTGCAGCCGTAGCCGACCACGTTAAAGCCCATCTGGGCCAGCGGTTCGATCAGATTCGCGGCTTTCAGGTACTCGGTCACAACCCGCGAGCCGGGCGCCAGGCTGGTTTTGACGTAGGGCTTGACCGAGAGTCCCTTTTCGGCGGCTTTTTTTGCGACCAAACCGGCCGCAACCATCACGGACGGGTTGCTGGTGTTGGTGCAGGATGTAATAGCAGCAATCACGACTGCGCCGTGTTTCATGGTCTGCGAGCCGCCGTTTGTCCCGAAAACAGCTTCACGGGCCAGGGCTTCGCTGCTTAACTCGTAGCCGCGTTCTTTCACCGGGGCGGTTAACGCTTTGCGGAAAGCCGATTTCATCTCGGTCAACGGCACGCGGTCTTGCGGACGCTTGGGGCCAGCCAGCGAGGGCACCACCGCACCGAGGTCCAGTTGGAGCGTGTCGGTAAATTCGGGATCGGGCGTGTTGACTTCGCGGAACAGGCCCTGGGCGCGGCAATAGGCCTCGGTGCGAGCGATCACGTCCGCGGGGCGGCCGGTCAATTTCATGTAGCGCAGGGTTTCGGCATCGACCGGGAAAAAGCCCATCGTCGCGCCATATTCGGGAGCCATGTTGGCGATCGTGGCGCGGTCGGGCAGCGACATATTGTCCAGGCCGGGGCCGTAGAATTCGACAAATTTTTCGACCACGCCTTTTTTGCGCAGCATCTCGGTCACGGTCAGCACCAGGTCGGTGGCGGTCACGCCGTCATGCAGTTTGCCATACAGTTTGAAACCGATCACATCCGGCAGGAGCATATCCATCGGCTGGCCGAGCATCACGGCTTCGGCCTCGATCCCGCCCACGCCCCAGCCCAGCACGCCCAAACCGTTGATCATGGTCGTGTGCGAGTCGGTGCCAACCAGCGAATCGGGGAAGAGCACGTCATCCCTGGTCATCACCACTTCGGCCAGATATTCCAGGTTAACCTGGTGGACGATGCCGGTCATGGGCGGCACAACCCGGAAATTCTTGAAGGCTTTTTGTCCCCATTTCAGGAACTCGTACCGTTCACGGTTGCGCTGGAATTCGACTTCGGTGTTGCGCTGCAGGGCATCCTGGGTGGCGAAGAAATCGACCTGCACCGAGTGGTCGATGACCAGGTCGACTGGCACGAGCGGGTTGATCTTCTTCGGGTCGCCACCGAGACGGGCCACCGCCGAACGCATCGCAGCCAGATCGACAACAGCCGGAACGCCGGTGAAATCCTGCATAACAACGCGCGCCGGGAGCAGCGGAATACCGGGGCGTTCGCCTTTGGGCGTCCAGGCGGCGATGTTTTTGACATCCTCCTGCGTGATTTCGACATCGTTACACTGGCGCAGCGCCGCTTCGAGCACGATCCGGATCGAAAACGGAAGTTTGGCGAGTTTGGTCAGCCCGGCCTTTTCGAGGGCATCCAGGCGGTAGAAGGTGTAATCCTTGCCACCGACATTCAGTTTATCTTTGGAATTAAAAAAATCGTTCATAAAATACTCCTTTGGCATAAGGTTATCCGGTCAGGTGCCACAAAAAACACCTTTGACGGTTTTGTGGCTGACAAACAACATCAGTTTCACAAAAAACCCAAAGGTGCGCCTTTGTTGTTCTTTGTCTTCAATAAATCTGGAAGTAGATATATTCTACCGTATTTCAAGAAAAATTCACCACCCAAAATTGCAGGGTCAGGAAAGTTTCATCTCTTTTTTGAGATTCTGGATCAGTTTGCCCTTGTCGTTCTCGGGCAGGAAACTGGCCGAAGCCGCAGCCAAAATGCGCTGCTTGAGCACATCGAGCGGGATTTTCAGATCCTGCACCGCCAGGCGATACTCGTTGCCGAGCGTGATCTGCGAAATCGAGGGGTCGTCGGTATTAAATGTAACATTCAAGCCGGCATTCAGCATTTTCGGGGCCGGGTGGGCGTTCAATTCGGTTACAACCCCGGTCTGGTAATTGCTGGTCATACAAACTTCAAAGGTCGTTTTGTTTTCGCGCGCCAGGGCGGTCGTGAAATCATCTTCCAAAACGCGCACGCCGTGTCCGATGCGCTGGGCGCCAAAAACTTCGATCGCCTCGCGCACATTGGCCGCGCCGCTCCACTCACCGGCGTGCATCGTCAGGAACAATCCAGACTGGCGGGCTTCCTTGAAAAGCGACACGAAGGGTTTGGCCGGGAATTGAGCCTCGTTGCCCGCCAGGTCCAACCCGACGATGTTCTCGCGGCCTTTTTCAACCGCGATCCAGGCCACCTGTTCAGCCAGTTCGAGGGCTTCGTGACGGTTAACCGAAGCGATCAAGCGCACCGTCACTTTATATTTTTTCTCGGCATCTTTGGCGGCCTTGACCACCCAGTTGACCACATCTTCAAGCGGAAAACGCTCTGCGCGGCTGAGCGCCACCGGGGTAAAGCGCAATTCCATGTAGCGAACATTGTCTTTGGCGGCGTCTTCAACGGCCTCATGGGTGATGCGTTCGATCACATCAGGCGAACGATAGAACATGCGCAGGGTGTTGAACTTCGCCAGAAAGTTATCGAAAGTCAGGTTGTCTTCATCCTGCACCTGAACCAGGCGCGAAAGGCGCACCACATTGGCCGGAATGGTCATGCCGTGTTTGCGGGCGATGTCGAGCATGGTGCTTAACCGCAACGACCCCTCCAAGTGGCGATGCAACTCAACCTTGGGGAGGCTGCGGAATTCTTCAGGAACAGCGAATGTTTGATTGTTCATGACGATCTCGACACATCACAACAACAAGAATGGCCTACCGTTTTTTATGGCGCTTGCGGCCCGATTTTGAAGACTGGTCTTCAACCTGCGGACGGACTTTTGCCACAACTTCCACCGGCGTCTCAGTGACCTGGGCCGCTGCCTGGCGAGGGCGATACAGGTACATGTTACTGACCACCGCCGAGCGGATATCGCGCAGCAGGCTCTGGAACATATCGGAGGCCTTTGTTTTATATTGTACCAGCGGGTCACGCTGGCCGTAAGCCTCCAGGCCAATCGAAACACGCACGGCCTCGACCCGGGTCAGGTAATCGACCCATTGTTCGCTGATGGCTTTGAGCAGCACCGAGCGGAAGATCTCAGTCAGGTGACGGGTGCCAAGCTCCGCTTTCAGCGTCTCGCGCTGCTCTTCGGTAAGTTCAGACAGCGCGGCGTTTCGCAAGTCCGCGCCGAGCACATCCGCTGCGGGGCCAAAATCGGCCAGGCTGGAGGCGTTCTGGGCGCGATGAGCAAACTGGACATTGCCCCAGGTTTCTTCGAGGGCCTCAAGCGCGTTTTCAAGGTGTTCCAAAACATCAGCCTGAACCCAGGCAGCGTCGCGCCCGGTCAGCAATTGGGCGGCCAGGTAAGAGTAATGGAAGCGGGCAAACTCCTGGGTCTGGGCGCGGTGGGTTTTGTTGTCAAAGCCAACCTGGCGGCGGGCAAGCGGCAGGGTGTTCAAGATGCGGATTGCGGTCGATTCATCCTGTTTTTGGGCTTCAGGGCGGGCGAGCATGGCATCCAACTCACGGGCAAGCTGGCCTTTTTCGCCGGCCAGGGTTTCGTAGCGTTTGGCAAAGAGCTCTTCTGCCAATTCGTTCAGGCGGCGGGCGGCATCGGCCCAATCGAGGCGGCTCAGGTCTTCCTTGAGCGTGAGCGGCTCTCCGAGGCGCATCGCCAACCCGGTTACCTGGCGATTAATGAAAACCGCGCTGATCTGGGCCACGATTTGTTCTTTGATCGGATCTTCGAGGCTGGCAGGCGCGTTGACAAGGGCGCGCAGCTGATCGTTGTTCAAACGAATCGGCAGGTGCACCAGGCCGGAGAGTTCTTCGAGAATTTCCTGCGGGCGGCGCTGCTCTTCAGAGTCAGCCAGACCTTCGAGGAAGGTATCCACCAAGTCTTCGCGTTCTTCGATCTGGGCTTCAAGGGCCGCTTCGGAGGTTTCGATCCCGTTCTGAATGGCTCTCAGGTGATGTTCGTGCTCGGCCTGCAAGGCGCGGTTAACCAGGGATAAAATGGTGCCGCGCAAGTTCCGCTGGTCGAGTTCGTCCAGCAGCAAGCGGAAGGTATAGGATGGGAAGAGTTCACCATCGGTCATGATGATCGTCGGCTGGATCTGCTCGAGCCAGGCCAGCAATTTCCAGGGCCCTTCGTCGTCTTGCATGGCAAGCGGGACGCGGTTCTCAGACTCGGCCTTCAGGAATTCAAAAACATCTTCGTGCAGGTTTTCTTTGGAGAAAACCTTGTCACGCTGCCCGTAGATGCGGGCGCGCTGGGCGTTGAGCACATCATCATACTCAAGCAGATGCTTGCGCATATCGAAGTTCGAACCTTCGACGCGATGCTGGGAGCCTTCAATAATGTTGCTAACGATGCGATTTTCGAGGGGCAGGTCATCATCCAGCTTGAAACGCTGCATGACATCGTTGACCTGCTGACCGCCAAACAGGCGCATCAAATCATCTTCGAGCGACAGGTAAAAGCGCGAAGAACCAGGGTCGCCCTGGCGGGCGGCGCGTCCGCGCAGTTGGTTATCGATGCGGCGGGCCTCGTGCCGTTCAGAGCCAACCACATGCAAACCGCCCAACAAACGCACCTGTTCCATATCATCGAAATATTGCAAGAAAAGCTGCACTTCAGCTTCATAGATGCCGTAATCAGCAGGCGACAGTTTGATCAGGGCCTGGCGCTGTTCTTCGGGGCGCATATCGTAAGGATCGTCATAACCGGCGCGCTTGAGCACGCGGCTGACAGCGATCGTCACTTCTTCAGCCACTTCGCCGCCGAGCTTGATGTCGACACCGCGGCCGGCCATGTTGGTGGCAATCGTCACAGCCCCAAAAGCGCCCGCTCCGGCGATGATCTGACTCTCTTCGGTGTGCTTGCGGGCGTTCAGCACCGAGTGCGGCACACCCGCCTGGATGACGGCCTTCAGCCGGGGAGCGTATTCACTCCCAAGGCGCAGAACATGAAGCAGTTTCACCAGGTTGTCAGGTTCTTCGGGGTTAATGGAGGCGTTGAGCGGTTTGGCAAACTGGCGCAAATAACCTGGGTCGATATCGTCGAGCGGACGGTAAAGCGGCTCAATTTCCTTGTAGAGGCGGCCGTCCTCTTCTTTTTTATTGACTTCGAACCAGGCCTGGCGCATCAACTGCACCTGGAGCAAACGACGCACCAATTCGGCGCGCAAACGCCCAGAAAGTTTCTCTGAGTTATCAACCGAAGTGGTGCCAACCAGCACCGGGCGGCCAATGATGTGGTTGCGCAAAATATCGGTTGCGATGGCGCGCATTTTGGCTTCAACGGTGCGATAAACCAGGTCGGGATAATCAGTGCGCCGCCAAAAGAGCGGCTTCTTGTCTTTATCGTCGAGCCGGGAAAAGTACGTGATCTGATAGTTGTCCTCGTCCCGGGTTTTGACCTCGAGCAAGGCAGCATCAGCACGCGCCGACTGGTATTCCAGGTTGGTGGGGATCGGCAGAACTTCCAACTTGTAGATTTTGCTGAACTCTTCCGCTTCGGTCAGGGCCGTACCGGTCATGCCTGCCAACTTTGTGTACATGCGGAAATAGTTCTGCAGGGTGATGGTGGCGTAGGTGATGTTTTCCGGCTCGATCTTGACGCCTTCTTTGGCCTCGACCGCCTGGTGCAAGCCATCGCTCCAACGCCGGCCCGGCATCAGGCGACCCGTGAACTCATCCACGATGACGACTTTGCCGCCCTGGACGATATAATCCTTGTTGCGCTTGAAAAGGAACTGGGCGCGCATGGCCTGTTCGAGATAACCCAGCAGGCGGGCCTGTTCGGGGGTAATATCTTCGGGGCGCTCCAGATCGCGCAGAGGCTGCCCAAGCAAAGCTTCGACATGGGCAATACCGACCTCGGTCAGGACGGCGTTGCGATCTTTTTCTTCGACTTCATAATCTTCAGGGATCAACTGGCGGACGATCAGCGACATGCGCCCGTACCATTCCAGATCGCCTTCAGCCGGGCCCGAAATAATGAGCGGGGTGCGGGCTTCGTCGATCAGCACGTTATCGACTTCATCGACAATGGCAAAATGATGTCCGCGCTGAACCTTGCCATCCAGGCGATAAACCATGTTATCGCGCAGGTAATCGAAGCCAAACTCGGCATTCGTGCCGTAGGTGATATCCGCGGCATAGGCTTCAACGCGATCTACCTGTTTCAGCCTGTCTTGATCTTCGCGCGGGGATTCTTTACTGAAGTCAATCAGGAAGGCTTTTTTGCCGTTTTCGGTGACCGCGGCCATCTGCAAGACGCCGATCTTCATGCCAAGAAAATCGTAAATTTGCCCCATCCAGCGCGCATCGCGGCGCGCCAGATAATCGTTTACGGTGATCAGGTGCAGGCCCTTGCCTTCGAGCGCATTCAGATAAATCGGCAGGGTGGCGACCAGGGTTTTACCTTCACCGGTGCGCATTTCGGCAATTTTTCCTGAATGCAGCACCATTCCACCGATCATTTGCACATCATAATGGCGCAAGCCGAGGGTGCGCTTGGAAGCTTCGCGCACGGCGGCAAAGGCTTCAGGCAGCAGTTCGTCGAGTTCAGCGCCATTCGCAAGGCGTTGGCGAAATTCTACAGTTTTGGCGCGCAAGGACTCATCGCTCAGCGCTTCAAATTGTGGCTCAAGCGCATTAATTTGCTGGACAGTCGCTGCAAGGCGTTCGATTTCACGTTTATTGGGGTCGCCCCCGATGATTCTTATGAATTTTGAAAGCATGTTATCCCTTTCTAAACGCCGAATTATAGCATAGGGGCAGGATGAATTTCGTGCTAGAATCAGCCTATGCCCGACGTTCCCGTCCGTATTGCCCTGATAAGGAAAATGCATTTATTTCGTGGACTGAGTGATATCCAACTTAACTCGGTTGCTGAAGCCATGCAGGAGCAGACCTTTGAAGAAAGCGGAACTGTCTTCGCGCAAGGCACAAGTACGGATACCTTCTTCATCATATTCAGCGGCAGCGTCGATATTGTTATTCCGCTCAAAAAAGGCGAAAAGAAATTGGCATCCCTTTTCCGCGGGGACTATTTCGGCGAGCAGTCCCTGCTAAAAGGCCGCACCCACAGTGCAACCGTCCGGGCCCAAAAAGGCACCATCCTTCTAAAACTGTATCACGACAAATTCAAGGAATTGTTGAATACAATTCCTGGCCTGCGCGATAACTTCAGGATCATGATGAAGAGCCGCGAATTGGCTCGTCAAAAAAACTTTACCTGGCTTAATAATAATGAAGTGGTTTACTTCATGTCTCGCAAGCATGAGTTTTTCCTTTATCAATCGCTGCTCGGGCCATTTCTGGCGCTGGTGGTGGTTTTGGGCATCATCGCTCTGGGCTTTATGCTGCAAAGCGTTGGCCTGGCTGGCACGGGTGGTTTTTTTCTGGTGTTGGCAATCCTGTGGGGTATCTGGGTTTATGTGGACTGGGGCAATGACTTCTACGTTGTCACCAACCAACGGGTGGTTGTGATTCAAAAAGTGGTCGCAATGTACGACAGCCGCGAAGAAGCACTGATGGGAACCGTGCTGTCGGTCAACACCGAAACCGACGCGTGGAGCCGCATATTCAAACATGGCACGATCGTGGTACGCACCTTTACCGGCGAGGTGCGCATGAAGCACACCCCGGCCCCAAAACAAGTGGCAACCATGATCGAAGAATACTGGCTGCGTTCAAAAGAAGTCATGCGCCAGAGCGACGAAGAGACCATGAAAAACGCCATCCGCAAAAAATTGGGGATCGTTCCGCCTGGCGCCCCAGCACCCGCCCCGGCGCCTGCCCCTGCTCCCAAGCCTGCCGCGAAAGCAAACCTTAGCCTTGGACAGGCAATTCGCGAATCGATTAAAGAACTCTTTTATGTGCGCAAAGTTATAGGCGGCTCAGTCACCTACCACAAGCACTGGATCGTTTTGGTGCGCGGTGTTCTGCTGCAAACCCTGGCGGTGTTCGGTTTGTTCGCCGTCTACCCGCTCTGGTACTATTTTTTTGAGACCGGGACCCCGCTCGCCGTGGGGAGTATTGTTGCATTCCTGATCGTGGTGGCGCTGGTCTGGTGGGTTTACGGATTTTTAGACTGGAGCAATGATGTCTACCAGGTCACCCCTGAATACATCATCGACATTTACCGCGTTCCATTCGGGGACGAGGACCGCAAATCTGCTCCACTTGAAAATATTCTGAGCACCCAATACAAACGCGCGGGATTCTTTGGCCTGCTGTTCAACTTTGGCGTGGTCAACATCCAGGTTGGCGGCACCACCTTTGATTTCGTGGATGTCGCCGACCCACCCGCTGTGCAGAAAGACATCGTTGAACGGATGAGCGTACGTTTGCTCAAGAAACGCGAAGCCGATACAGCCGGCGAACGTGAGCGCATGGCCGAGTGGCTGGCGATGTATCACCGCACGATGAGCGAAATCGACAAACAAGCAGATCAAACTCGAAACCCCGATTCGGGGTAAAATTCATACCTTATTTATCCCAACTCTCCTAAAGGTAATCTGTAATGGCACTCAGAACAATTGTCACAACCCCCGAACCGGTCTTGCGCCGCAAAGCCAAAACCGTAACCAAATTCGACGAAAACCTGCAAACCCTGATCGATGACATGATCGAAACCATGCGCGAAGCCCCGGGGGTCGGCCTGGCTGCGCCTCAGGTGGGCGTCTCTGAACGGGTGATCGTCGTCGAATACTATGAAAACGAAGAAGATGAAGAAGCCGAAGACGCTGAAGAAGCCCCAAAGCGTTTGTATGCCATCATCAACCCTGAGATTACACGCACATCAGTCGAAAAAGAAGTCGCCGCCGAAGGCTGTCTCTCCATTCCCGGCGTGATGGGCGATGTTGAACGCCACCTGGGCCTGACCGTCAAAGGCCTCAATCGGCGCGGACAACCCGTCACACTCAAGCTCAAAGACTGGACGGCGCGCATCTTCCAACACGAGATCGACCACCTGAACGGCGTGTTATTCACAGACCTGGCCAGCCGGGTCTGGAAACCTGAAGGCCCGATCGAAGACAAAGTTTAACCAGACGTGCATCTCAACCACCTGTCGCTGACCAACTTTCGCAATTTTGCCCGCCTGGATGTTGAACTTCCACGGCGGGCTGTTGTGCTGGTTGGCAAAAACGCCCAGGGCAAGACCAGCCTGCTCGAAGCAGTTTACTTCCTGGCGACCTTTGCCTCCTTCCAGACCCACACCGATCGCCAGCTGGTCAATTTTCTGGCCGCCCGTGAAAACCCGGCGGTCGCGCGCATCGTCGCCGATTACCAGCGCGGCGGACGCAAGCACCGCCTGGAAGTGCGAGTCATCCTCGAAAACGTGGGCCCGCTCGGGGTGCGAAGCCGAAAAGAGATCCTGCTCGACGGCGTTAAACGTCCGGCCAGCGAAGCCATCGGCCACCTGCCGGCCGTCCTTTTCATTCCGCAAATGTCGCAGGTGCTCGAGGGCGGCCCCGAAGAACGCCGCCGCTACCTGAACCTGGCCTTGGCGCAGGCCATTCCCGGCTATGCCGTGGCCCTGAGCGACTATCACCAGGCCTTGACCCGCCGCAACGCCCTGCTCAAAATGCTCTCGGAGCGCGGCGGAGACCCCAGCCAGCTCATTTACTGGGACGAAACCCTGACCGCCAGCGGCGCGCAGATCATCCACTGGCGCATCCAGGCCATTCAAGAACTGGAACGCTTCGCGGCGCGCACCCACAATAACCTGACGCGCGGGGCTGAGGTCTTGCGTCTGGCCTACCAGCCAGCCTTCGATCCGCTGCCGCGCCCGAACGGCCAGATCGCCCTGCGGCTGGAGGTAGCCACGGACCGCTCCGCGCTGGGTCTGGATTCGATCCGCCAGGGTTTTCTCGAGGCACTCGGCCGCATCCGCGCTGAGGAGATCAACCGCGGCGTGACCACCCTTGGCCCGCACCGCGACGAATTGCGTTTCCTCGCAAACGGGGTCGACCTGGGCAACTACGGCTCCCGCGGACAGATCCGCACGGCTCTGCTGGCCCTGAAGATGGCCGAGATCGACTGGATGCAGGCCCGCACCGGCGAACCGCCGATCGTGCTGCTGGACGAAGTAATGGCCGAACTGGATGGCGAACGCCGCGCTGATCTGCTGACCGCGCTCGAAAACGCCGGGCAGGTGCTGCTGACCACGACCGACACCAGTCTGTTCAGCCCCGAATTTGTTGAGACTGCCGAAACCTGGCAAGTTGTGGCCGGGACGGTCAGCCGTTAATAACAAGGAGAAGTTCCCATGTCTGTTAAACACGCCAGCGAAGTTCCCCAAAAAGTTGTAACTGCGGGAGTCGATACCGCCATCCAGGTGCTGATCTCAGCCGAGGAGGGGCCCAATTTTGCCCTGCGGCGTTTCATCATGCAGCCCGGCGGCGGAATGCCCCTGCACACCAACACCGTCGAGCATGAACAATACGTACTGCGCGGCCAGGCCCAGATCGGCATCGATGGGCAGGAGTACAACGTAAAAACTGGGGATGTTGTTTTCATCCCGGCCGGCGCGCCGCACTACTACCAGAACACCGGCCAGGAGCCTTTTGAGTTTTTGTGCATCATCCCCAACCAAAAAGACGAGATCACCATCATGAATAGCACGAATTGCTAAAAGACAATTGACATCACCGCCCTTTGGGGTATAATATCGTCCGCTCGACGGTCGACTAGCTCAATGGCAGAGCAACTGACTCTTAATCAGTGGGTTCCGGGTTCAAGTCCCGGGTCGATCACTTAAGCTGTTTTACCCGTCGGCCCCACCTGGGTGCAGAGCACCGATGTGGTTAACAGCACAACGGGGAGCGGGGACGCTGCGAACGTTCCCGCTCCGTTTTTAACAGCATTTAGATTGATAACATTTAAGATAATTTTGAGGCAGCCTTCAGTTCCCCTGGTGGCTGTTTTTGTTTATTTGTAGTTATTAAGGTGCAGAGCAATAAGATGCAATTGTGCTGCGAACACGCTTACATCTCAGTTTTGGGTGAAATGAGTTGTTTTTCTTGATAAGCTAATACATCTTGAAGCGGAATGCGGAGCGGGGAATTTTTCCGGGTTGGATCAAACTTTCGTGCATTTGGAAAATGTCCGCGCTTTACCAAGTCAGGTACAGTTGCTGGATGACAGCCAAGCAAAGCAGCAACTTCTTTGGTGTTCAAAGTCTCATTTTCCGTCATAGACCCAATATAGTATGTATAGTCGATGTTGTCAATGCTAAAATCTTAAAATTTTCACAAACCAATGGATATTATTTGTCTCGAAACTGCAAGGATATTAGAACTTTAGTTCTGTTATTCTTGTATTATGTCACTCATTCATCGCCTGCTCCAACGGCTGGGACTGGTTCACGTTGCCAGACCGCGCAAATATGCTCTGGATGTTTCCCTTCAACCGCTATTAGATTCCATGGCCAAGCACCAGCAGCGTTCGCCTGATGATCTTGCTTCAGACCTGCTCAACCAGGCTCTTTTCAAAACTCAGTTGGATGCAGATCTGTGGCGGCGCTGGCTGTCTCTCTCCCCACGTGAACAGCAGGTGACAGCCCTGACCTGCCTGGGCGAAACCAATCCGCAGATCGCTGCCCGGTTGGGATTGGCGGTAGAAACCATCCGCACCCACACCCGCAATGCCCAGATCAAATTCAATGTCAACAGCAAGGCTGATTTACGCGTGCTGCTTTCGGAGTGGGATTTCAGCGCTTACGAGCAGATGTAGTCCTTCGGCTGGCGTTAAACCCAAGCCCTGCCTCCCCCATCAAGGTTAGACCTGATTTCCCCCCAGCGCTCCCCCCACCAGGGGAGTTTTTATTTTCAGAAACCAGCTATGCTGTGGATATGGACATTCTTCCCGCCCTCCACAACCGAAAAATGCTCGTCCTCTGCGCTTCCCACTCAGATCGCGAAACAGTTTCTGTGCTGACCGCCGAACTTGCCCTGCGAGGACAGGTCACCGTGCTGGATGGCGGTAACCGCTTCCAGGCTTACCGGGTGGCCCAATTACTACGTCAGAAAACAACCCAGGTGGACAGCATCGCCAAGAACATTTTCATCCGGCGCGCCTTTACGTGTTACCAGATGCTGGCCTTGCTCGAAGGCACGCCCAGCCTGCACCAACCCTTTATCATCATGGATTTGCTGGCCACCTTCTACGACGAGCATGTCTCCGCCGATGCACCCCGCTGACCGAAATCCCCTAACCGCGTTTGCCAGAAAATAACAAAGCGCCTTCGTCTCCGCGGATGTCATGCCAGGCGTTGAGCGATTATCGCGTTTCGGCATTCATCGGAATTTCGCGCCGCCGCTCCCCCTTTCCCTGGCGCACGATGATCTTGCCCTTTTTCGGGGACATCATTACATCTACATGAGTCAAATCACACAACTCGCCAATCCTGAGACCGGTATTAAGTAACGTCTGGATAATCGTCAGATCCCTTTGAGCCAGCATTTTAGCGGACTCGGTCTGGGCTGCTGCATTCAGGGCTTTCTCCGCGGTTGAGATCAGGAAATTCTGCTGGCTGCGATCCAGCCATTTGGGAGCTAACTTTTGCATCTGTGTTGGCTGGGACAAGATCGTAAACGACAGGAATACCATCCAAGGTTGTAATGGCAACCAGCTTGTAGCCAAAATAATCCATATTGCGGCTGGCACAATGTCCATAATCGGCACTGCCAGAAAAATCACTCGCAGATTTGCGCCGTTTGTATCCGAGAACAGGAATTGGTTTGGTATCCAGCAGGTAGTTGCTTCGCAAATGGTAGTGCTTGTACAAAATCCAATAGCGGCGTAGTTCTTCCATGAGAAGGCGTAAGCTACGCGCTCGCCGATTGAATTGGCTCTGATCCATAATTTCGGGAACAGAGCAAGATAATTTGCCCGCATGAATTCAATGTACTGGGTCTCGGATGGATAGGGAATGTAATCCTGGGCTAAAACCAGCGTGATTACTTCGCTATCGGTAAAGATCGGCTTTTTCCCTACTTTCCCTTTCAGCAATTTGGCTCCTCGGGTTTGATACCAGTCATCTACTAGAACATAAATGATTGTCAAAAGGTCAGGAAGGCATAACTTGTCATGGGAATGTTTCCCTCAAGTGGTCTTCAGCAAACCTTATCTTGAGGGCATTCCCTTTTTTCGTCAACTCGTTTTCAATTTCACATCAGACGTGTTTTATAAGCAGAATGGCGCATAGACTACCCTGCTGCGTTGCATTATAGTTGGCAACCAAATTAGATAAAAAGGAGCAGACTTGTATGAAAATAAATTTTGCATTGGCAGGAATGATACTTTTGCTTGGGGCGGCGTTCTTTCTATCCGCCTGTGGATCGCAGCCAGCAGGAGGAAGTCCAGTTCAAGGAACGGTTTGGGTGGCGGATGAGTATGGCAACAGTATCACTGTGATTGACGCCGCTACCAACCAAGTCATCACCACGCTGACCGGCGTGGAAGGGCCGCACAACCTTCAGGCAGCGCCGGATGGCAAAACGGTCTGGGTGGTGAGTGGACACGAATCATTGGCGCTGGTGATTGATGCGACCACGTATGAGCTTCATGGTGTGGTTCCGACCGGTAAGGAACCGGCCCATATTATCCTTACACCCGATGGGAAAACCGCTTATGTCACCAATGGGGATGACAATACGGTGACAGCCATTGATGTGGAAACTATGCAGGCTGTTGCCACAATTCCAGTGGGTGAATATCCACACGGCCTACGCCCCAGCCCGGATGGAAAATGGGTGTACGTTGCTAACGCAAAATCTACGACTCTTAGCGTAATTGATACGCAAACCAATACGAAAGTCGCTGATATTGAAGTCGGGCAGAATCCGGTGCAAGTTGGTTTCTCGCCTGATGGGAAATTTGTTTATTTTTCGCTCAATGGCGAGAATGCCGTTGGCAAGGTCGACGTAGCCGCCCGCACTCTGGTTGGCAAGGTACAAGTTGGGGTAGGTCCCATCCAGGTTTATGTTTCGTCGGACAATAAATATCTTGTCACGGCCAACCAGGGAACAAAGGACAATCCCAGCCAGACAGTGTCAATCATCGACATGGGCAGCTTTACAGTGAAAGCAACCATCGAAACAGGCCAGGGGGCCCACGGGGTGGTTATTGACCCGTCCAGCCGCTACGCTTATATCTCCAACATCTATGGAAACAATGTTTCAGTTCTGGATTTGACACAGCAAAAAATCGTGGCTACCGTGCCCAGTGGGGCTGGCCCGAACGGAATTAGTTTCTCCCCTCTCGCGGCGGTCAGGCCATCTGCCAAAGAAATCATGCTGCCAGTCATGGACGGTTCTGCAGAGAGTATGCCCGGGATGACGCCCTGATAGTGCTCCATATTCTCCTACAGATTTTCTTGACCCCCATTCAACCGTTATTGATTGGGGGTCAAGCCTTGATAGGCAAAAGTGCCTATTCAAAAATACGCGGGATGGCGCTGGAAGGCCAGGGAACAGAACCGTATACTGGCAGTGATGGAGAATAAGTTATGGAAAAAGCACCCTTCCTGATTGTGGAACAAGCCTACGCCATTGCTATTGAACAGGTCATACAGCAGATTCGCAGCCTTGGCTTACAAACTACTCTGACTTTTGATCTGCAAGAAGCCCGCCATGCTCATGCCAATTGCCCATGTCCTCACCACGGGACAGAACAGTGCGGGTGTCAACTGATCGTCATTCTAATTTATGGAGATGGATCCAGACCCGCCACCTTGATTGCCCGCGGGCTTGAAGGAAAAACCTGGTTTTCTTTTGTTGATGCTCCCCAGCAGCATATAGGCCAGTCTATGGAAACTTTGCTTTTGCATACACTCATACCTGTCTGACCTTCTAAAAAGAATTAAAGGCCTTTTCAGAAGGTCATTTTTGGTTTCAAAAAACCATATTTTTCATCCAAGGATCAACTATGCCCCTTGCTTTGCAATCTCAACCTATGCTCACTCGCCAGACACGGATCGACTATCTTGACATTGCCAAAGGGATTGGTATCCTGCTGGTGGTGATGGGGCATAATGACTTTTCGCTGATTTCCCCCTTCTTTTTCAAGTTGATCTACTCCTTCCACATGCCACTCTTCTTTTTCATGTCAGGCATCTTTTTCAAGCCCGATTTATCCTTTTTGACTCTGCTCCGCCACCGCTTTGATAGCGTGCTCAGACCTTATATTTTCATTATTTTGCTGATTTTCTTTGCCACCTTATCCTTTACTAAAGTGGATTTTGTCCATGCCGCCAGCCGCTTCATCAAGGCGCTGTATGGGAACGGGCACTATCTGGATTGGGTGCAATTGTGGTTTCTACCGCACTTGTTTGTTGTCAGCCTGTTTGCATTCTTGTTTTTCAAATTGGTTCACCGAAGCGGTATTCCCTGGCTGAAATGGGCACTTTTGGTGGCTGCTCAGGTTGTGGGTGTTTTAAGTATCTCCGCATTTTGGCCGTTCACGCTCAATTTTTTCGGACGACAGTTGACGGTCTTTGGATTGCCTTTCAGTCTGGATCTGGTTTTCATCAGCGGATTTTTCTTTATCCTGGGCTGCGAGCTGTTTAAAAAATTCCCCGTTACCTTATTCCAGAAGCCGCAAGTGTTACTTTTTCTCGGACTTTTGCTCTCGCTCCTCGTCTGGTTCTTTCCTCCCACGATCGATTTTAATATCCGCCAGTTTGATGCGTTGTTCTTGAATACGCTGGAGGCTCTGTTGGGAATCGCCTTCACCCTTTCCCTGGCATTACAAATCGAACGCATGGCTCGGTTGGCGGCGATTTTCAAATATATCGGACGGGCTTCACTCATCATCTTGCTCTTTCAGGTACCCATCCAGGCATTCTGGAGTGACAAAGTTTTTGCCCTGACCGGTAACTTTCCCAGCGCTTATTGGATTGGCTTCCTGGCCGGGGTTATTGGCCCCCTGACGATTAATGCGCTCTTCATCCAACCGAATCCGGTGGTCGGGATGTGGTTTGGACAAAAAAAGTGCGCAACAGCTCCTGCTAACGATTAATGCGGTGGTGTGTTTTGTGCGTGCGATGTGGTCATTCTTTATAGGCCCTTTTCTCATCCTTCACAAAGCCTTTACATTGGCGGATTATGATAGAGAAAATTGAAATGGAGATAAAAAAATGAAAAACACTTGGAAATGGATTCTCGGTATTGCCTTGGTGCTGGTTTTGTTTTTTGGACCTTATCTGTTCCAACTCGCATTCCCGACAATGGGATACGGCTACGGAATGATGGGCTCCGGTCGCGGTGGAATGATGGGCGGTTTTGGCTTTTTCCCCTTTGGGATGGGGCTGATGTGGCTTGTTCCCCTAGGAATCATCGTGCTGGTTGCGCTTGGCATTGTTTGGTTGATAAATAACATCAACGGCCCCAAAACTGGTCAGGGGCGGGTTTGTCCCTCGTGCGGGAAGCCTGCCCAGGCAGATTGGAAAACCTGCCCATACTGCGGAAATGGCCTATAAATTCTTGATCGATATAAATCGACAAATAAAGAGCAAGCCTGTTTTGTGAGGCTTGCTCTTTATTTTATACATTTGGTTAAGTTACGGTATCCAATTGGACAACACATTCACCACTTTATCCGGTTGGGCCGGGTCGTTGGTGATGAGATGTACGCCGAAATTATGCGGTCCGTCCATGCCTTCATGCATCATGAAAACGCTGGATTCAACGATCGTGCTTTCGCCAGGCTTGAGAACCATCGAACCGATGGTTAATTCCGGAGGTCAGCACCCCTCCAATACCTGGATATATGGCTTCTCTTTGAAGCGCAATACACCATCGCCAGTGTTGGTAACCTTGATGGCAAATGTTTTTTCCACGTTGAACTTGACATCGCCATAATCAATTGTCTCCTGGTCAACCACCAGTTTAGGTGTGCCGCCGCCATCACTACCCCCCAGTGCGAAAAAGATCGCTACGGCGATCAGCAGGGCACCACTAATGACGAGTGCAATTAGCGGTGTGGGTAATTTCGTTTGCTGTTTGCGTTTTCTTTTGTTCACGAGTACCTCCTATTTTGGATAATCAAACTGGAATGAGTACAAGTAGGCGATCACATTCCAGATTTGTTCATGGGTAAAAATGCTGCCCCACATGGGCATGCCCGTTCCCATGCCACCACGCAGGATTTTGCCCTGCAAAAGCGCTGGGCTCGCCCCCAACATTCGCTGCGGGTTCGTAAAGTCGGCAGGGGTTTGCATGGACATAGCCATATCGCCGTTAATGGTTTGCATCGAGGCGGCCCCAGCGGCAGCCAAATCGTCGGCAAAGACGCCGTTACCGCCGCCAAATTCATCGTGACAAGCGGCACAGTTCTGCGCATAAAGTTGTTTGCCTTCCGCCAGTCCTGCCGGGGTGGAATTGGCCTGCCAGATGGCAGACACCACATCCCACCGCTGGGAAGTGCTCAAGCTGGTGAAACGTAAATCGTCAAAGAGTTGGTATGGGGAGTGAGAGCGATAGTAATCCGGGGTGGTAAGTTGGGAAATGGATAAAGTGCTCGCTAACTCCTGACCGTTAACGGCGGATGGGGGACTAGAGGGCACCAGCGGCGCATTGTGCGGTGCATCCAGGTTGAGGCCCAGGGTTACATACAGCGGTTTGGTGGCTGATTCGAGCGAAGTTGTAGAGCCAGTTACCTCAATTGTGCCGCGCATCCGCCAGTGATTCAGCCCGCACCAGCGGGTGCAGAAAAAAGTATAAATCCCCGGCTTGTCGAAAGTCAGCGTGGTCTCGCTCACTTTGCCAGGTTCAATGTCCACCGGCTGCATATCCATCTGCCCCACAGCAAAACCGTGCATGACATCATCGGATGTGAATTTCAGATGCAGGGGCTCGCCCACTTTTGCTTGGAGGACATTGGGACTCCAGCCGCCGTTTTCGGCGATTTTGGCATGGATGAGCGGGGTCTGTGCCCAAAGCGCTAGTGGGAGGGCAATCACCCCGAGGCTGAAGACCGTGATGATGATGCGGGTGAGGAGTTCCGAGTGTTTCATAGTAGCAACCAGAGCATGGCGAAAGTGGTAAGGAGACAATAAACCATAACCGGTGCTGGTGAAATCCCTGCTTGCGGGGCAGATTTCTGCGCGGTGCGCGCCGACCAGGCCAGCCCACCAATCAGCACCAGTGTTTGGGCGGGAGTGACCAGCGACGATAGCATGGGCTGCCAGGCGGTGGCCGCCGTACCAAACAAGTTCCAGCCCAACCCCATTGGGTCAGAGATGGCGGCGAAAATGTAGGTGGCGTTAGTCAGCACGAAGGACAGGCTGAAAGCTACCCAAAACATCAATCCAAGTGGGATGAGGGCGGTGGCCGCGGTGGCAAACTGTTTGCCGGTTGGACTTGTTTTTATATCGCCAAATTTAACTGATAGCCAGAACAGCCCCGGCAGGAGGCCAAAAATAACCGCCAGAAAACCGGCTGCATATCCGAACCAGGCTGGAGAGAAGACATTGTAAGCTGCCAGTTTCACCGCACCATTGGAGCCCATCAGCACATAGGCATAGACCAGCGCCGCCCCGAGCATGATAAAGGCTTTGAAAGTTTCATCCAGTTTGGCCGAGGGTTTGGCGAGGTCGGCTGAGAATGGGCGCAGGTTAAGGGCGATGTTATCGTGCGGGCAGGTTCGAATGCACTCCATGCACAACCCGCAGTACGTGTTCTTGGTCAGCCCACCGGGGAATACATCCCAGGGGCAGCCGGAGCCGAGTTCGGAGCCGTTGTAGCAGGGTTTGCCCACACATTGTGCGCAAACGTTTTTGTTTTTTACGCGCAGTTCAAGTGGGGCGGTCTGGGCATATAAACCAATAAACCCACCTACCGGGCAGAGATAGCGACAAAAAGCGCGGCGTTCAAAAACCATGCTCAAGCCAATGGCAAGGAACAACATGGCCGCCAGTACAACGGAGGTCACTACCGGGGTGGTCAGGATCACGGATGAGAATAATGCCACCAGCGTGAAAGAAATATTCTGCATCCACATATTGCGAAACTTGGCCGGAACACGCAGATTTAACCACTTGGGTGTTTTTTTTGCTGGCTCAAGTACAGCCCCGCGCTGAAGCCAATCTCCGACCACCGGAATGGGACACACGCCACACCAGCCGCGCCCGAAAAACGGAACGGCAACCAGGATAAGAATGGCCCACCAGGCGATCCAAACGAAAACGATGCTGAAGTTATGGCTTCCGACTGGCGTGCCGACCAACCCAGCCACAATTGCAAACAAGAATCCCGCCAACATGAGCACAAAGATCACCAGTTGAGGGTAGCGGTTCTTGAGCAGGTTTTTTATGAGTGGGAAGCGGGTAAGTTCGAATTTGCTCATAGGGATTTCATCATTCCACTTTCGTTGTACGCGCCAAAACGAAAACGGAAAAAATACCGAGAGAGGCAAGCGCTATTGAGCGATAAAGCCAGGTGTTCGCACCAACATTTAATTTACCTATCATGAATGGGTGCATCGCCCCACAAGTGACGTTGCATCTCAGTCGAAAAGCGCCGGCTTTATCGGCGACAAAAGTCAGGGTGGCGGTTTGGCCGGGATCGGCCTTGACAGAGAGGCCGTATCCATCCACATACAAACCATGTACCACGTCCGTACTGACCAGTTCAATCGTTACCCTGTCACCGGGATTGACATTGATTTCGCCAGGTTGATAAGCAAATTGACTGGCCTCTACGCGGAAGCTCCGGTTAATCGGTGTGCTGATGTGGGCTGGCAGCGGCGCAAAGGCCACCACCAGTCCAGTCAGCAAGAGGAGAAGGAGAATTGCACGCGAACGCATGATCGGTTACTTAATGTTGGATGTTCCGTACTTTGAGTAGGTTGAGTCAACCACGGCGCGGATCTCATCCGGACTCTTGCCATCCTTCAACATCCGCATTGTATCCAGCGTAATGTCCACACACAGAGAGCAGCCGAGCGCGTGATTGTCGTAGGTGATTGCGCCCTTGTCGTCCACACCTGAGACGTAACAGGCATAGTTCGAAGTGTGTCCGATATCGCCGCAGCCGCAGTAGCAAGGGATTTGTTTCATCACCTCCGGGTTGGCAACGGCAAACTGATAGGCTTGCTGAACGCTGATCGGCGCGTTCTGGACTTCAGCGGGCATCCCGGACATCGGAGCCATGCTGAGATCTGCATTATCTTGGGCTGCAGAACAGGCGGGCAGGAATGCCAAGAATAAAATTGCGATCATAGCTGAAAACAAGATTTGGGGTTTGAACATACGCGCTTCTCCAAACTGAATGATTTTGGTTGTGATGGTTATTACAAAGCTAATCTTATCGGGGAATCGCGTACCAGGGGAGCGTATTATGGCGGTGGGGGCCATAGAAGACAACTGCTTTTCTGCTAAATTACATCCCCACGCCAGCGGTACCAGAACCAGCCCACAAAGAATCCGGCGACCGCTCCAAGCAGGCCCGAGGCCCAATAAATGGGATGAGAGTATCCATCCAGGGCGATCCTGCCAATCATGTAACCAAGAAATCCGGTCCCGATCATCCCAACATAGACAACCACCGGCCACTCTTTTTGGGCGATAGCCTTCGGCTGTTTGTCAGTCATAGTGGCTCCGATTGAGTTGCAGAATCAAGAAACATGGCGATATATTTGTGATGATCTCCGTCTCCAGCCTGGGCAACTGCCTGAAGTAAAGCAGGCAGGGAAGCCAGGTTTTGGCTGTATTCCACGGAAGCAAAACCGGTTGCTTGATCCACATCTGCCTCCACTACACCAGTCAGGGCCAGCAGGGCATTGCGCACACGGGTGGCGCAATTGACACACCCCATGCCCCAGATTGCCAGTCCCACAGTGGTTAAACTCTGGAGTTCATCAATGGTGGTGAATTTTTGAATTGGTTCTACGTGACAATTTGCGTTCATTTTTAGTTTCCTGTTGATTTTGTTATACGGCAGAAACCTTGGAGCGAGCCGAAAGCGTCATTCTGGCAAGCAGCACCAAAGCAATCGCCAGCGATATAAGCGCAATGATTTGAGATTGTGTCAGACCAAACGCCAGAATTTGATAGGAACTCGTAAAAGCCAGGAAAAATCGTTCAAGACTGTACAGGGCGAGATAAATCAGGAACAGTAAACCATCCGGCAGGTTGCGTTTGCGTAGTTGCCAGAGCAGGGCGAAAATTCCCAGGTTAACAACTAACTCGTAGACAGGCATCGGAGTGTAGTAGACACCCAATTTCGGTACCAACGCATTGGGGCTGGTATAGGCAAAGCCAAACGGCCCAGTGGTGGGTTTGCCCATCGCATCACCCGTGATGACGCAGGCTATCCGGCCAATGGCTTGAGCCAGCACCAAACCGGGAGCGCCAGAATCTAATAATTTTGAGAATTTCCAGCCATGCTTCCCGGCTAGAATCGCGGCAGCCAACAATCCGCCCGCTACGCCGCCCCAGATCGCCAGCCCACCTTCCCAGATGTATAATGCGCGAATGGGATTGGACGCAAACTCATCTGCCCAGTGATCGAGCACGTGAAACAACCGTGCGCCCAGCAGCCCAGCCATCACAATCCAGATGGCAATATCATAGATTTGTTCTTTCTTGAAGCCTTTACGTTCGGCTTCGCGCGCCGTGAGCCAGATTCCAATAACCATGGCGAGCATCAAGATCAAGCTGTACCAGCGGAATGTCAAAGGTCCAAAACTAAAAATAATCGGGTCAATGCTGATCGTTAACATGCGAAACACTTTCAATAAAATTTTAAGGGACAGTCCGCAAGGACTGCCCCTTAAAATAGGTTAGTGGTGAGCGTGTTCATCACCATGGCTTGCGGCTTTGACATACTTGCCGGGTTCCTGATCGAAGGCTTTCTTGCAGCCAAGCGCGCAGAAATAGTAGGTCTGACCTTGATACTCGGACTTGCCAGCAGCAGTCTTAGGGTCAATCTCCATGCCACAAACGGGGTCTTTTACCATGTGTTTTCTCCTTTGTTGTAAATCGGATTTTCATACATCAGTTTACGCCAAGGATCAATCGACAGACAGCGCCATCTGTCGTATTTTTATATAGGCAATTCTGCTTGTTTTGCAAGAAGGCTAACCCGGAAAGAATAAAAAGCACCCAATGGCTGATCTAGAAAAGCCATTGGGTGTCAGGCAACCACTAAAATTGTTTTCTTACATCCGCATCGCCATCGGCAGGACAAACATCCAGAGGGTAATAGCGCCGAGAACCACCATCAGCACGGCATAAGGTGCAAAGGTGCCCCAGAATTTTTCTCGTGGATAATTAGCTTTGGCAATCCGATAAGCAGTGTACAGCGAGCCTGCGAAACCCAGACCAATCAACCCAAATTGCAGCAGTTGGATGGTTTCAGGAGACATCAAGGCAGCCGAGAGATCATGTCCTGCATCCTGTCCAAAAAAGGCCAGACCGGTAAAGAGGATGGCTTTACCTTCAGCCAGCAAGTGGAAGAGGTTGTGGGCCATGTGCCCGGCCATATCCAACACGATCAGGGCATAACCAAACCGAGAGAAATTTTGCAGCAACGAGTCACCGTTGAACTTCTGAGCGACCAGGGAGGCCAGCCCGAGCAAGCTGATCGGGATCAGCATCGAGATCAGGAAAGCAATGGAGAAGGTCACATAGTAGCTGGTGGTTCCAACCGCATTCTCCAACCAGGTGAGGATGGGAGGCCAGGCTTCCAGCATGGTCACGTTCTGGACAAAAACGATTCCCATGATGACTGCCGAGAGAAAAGCTTCCTCGAGCTTGGGCTTGCGGATGAACCACAATTCTTTGGAGGGTGGGCGGACAGTGAGTTGAATCGAATCATTCGGGCAGTTCTTGACGCAGCTCGCGCAAATATTGCAGTTCGCGCTGGAGGTCATTGTTTTGGGGAACTCAAATAACGGGCAGCCGTCAGCTTTTTCGGTGCCTTTGAAGCAGGCTGCAACGGTGCAGGTAGCGCAAATCTCGGGGGTGCCGCGAAGTTCGAGCATCCCGTTGCGAGCGTAGTTGCCGGAAAGCCCACCCAGAAAGCAGACGTAACGACAGAAGGTGCGGCGCTCAAAAAATGCGCCGGAAGCCACCACACCGGTAGTCAGGGTCAATAACAGAATGCCCGAACCAACCGGGTTTTCCACAACACCCCAGACATGGTCGCTCCAAGTAATGAAGATGAACAGCGCGTCGATGATCCAGATACCGTATTTCTTGAGGAACTTTGGCACCGGGCGGTTGTTGCCCGCGAATTTTTGCACAAGATCATTGATTGTGGCAAAGGGGCAGATGGCGCACCAAAAGCGGCCCAGGAACAGGAACATGATTGGGATGATCGGCCACCAGAGCACCCAGGTCAGCGCCGTGCCAAAATTGTCGTGTGCAGCGGAAGGTCCGAGGATAAGTTCGAACATGATGACCATAAAGACGAGCAGCGTAGGCCACTGGATAATTCCCGGGTACCATTTGCTGCGCATGAAGGGACCGATGTACTTGTTATTAAGCAGGTTGGCGCTATTGGACTGTAAGCGGGTCTGGGAGACCTGGATATCGCTGACTTTAACTTTCACAGGGGGTTGGATCAGGTTGGGCATGGGATTAGGCCTTTTTGGATAAATCGATGGAAACGGGTTTGGGCTTCAGCACCACGGCGGCCGCGATCAGCGCGACGTTGACGGCAAAAAAGCTCCCAAGAATGATGGCACCAGTATTTGATTTTGCCACGTGCAAGGGGAAGTCCACTTCTATGAGTTTTTCGTTCACGGTGAGGTGTATGCGGACGATCTGATCTCCATCGCTTACGATGGTAATCTCGCCCTCATACTCGCCACTTTCATGACCGGCTGCCAACGCAACCATGCCCATTTGATCGTGTCCGGCAGGATCTGGAGACATGCTGCTCATGGTTCCGATTTCGGCGGTGGGCTGCTCTTCGGCGTGTTCATCTTCCACCTCCACGTGTTCATCTTTCGCATCCACGTGCTCCGCTTCCGCCTCGACCAGACTGACTTCCAGATCGGCCTGGGCAACGGGCAGGTGCATGGCATCCTTCACGAAAACCCGGATTTGATTTTCGCCCACGGCAGCCGGTTTTTCAAAAACCAGGGTGACCTCGTAGCCGTCCACCGTTTGGGTCATTCCTTTCTCCTCAGTGCCGCCATCGGCCTGGACGCCAACTGGCAGCGCCAACAAGGCGATGAGCAGGATGATTGGGAGCAGCAGGGATTTGGTCGCATTTATTTTCATGGAAGTTCCTCTCGGTTAGTGATTTGTACTATCTTATCAACCGTGTCCTGGAACCATGAGCGCCATATTGCGCATTTTTTTAGCGAGCAGTATGGCTCGTGTCATTTATCATTCCCACAGCGTGACAAATGACTTTAAAAAACCACATCCGAAGTTATCAACTTCGGATGTGGTTTAATCTGGAAACAGTTGAGTTGACCGTTCAGCCAGCGATCAATTTCATAAATGCCTCGCGCATGTACAGCAATCGTGCCAGCCAATAGATGATTAAACCGAGCAGAAGAATGGCAGTCAAGCCGGTCCGGCGCTCCAGGTCTTCAACCAGAGCGACAAGCTTATCTCGCGGCCCTCGCGGAAGAAACGTAGTAATTCCGATCAGGCTGAGTGCGACGACAAAAATGGCGCAAAGGCATGAAAGGTTAGCGCGGTACGCCAATCGCTTTGGAGCAGCGCAACGATGGCCCGCGAAAGACCGCAGCCCGGATCTGGGAGACCAAAAACTTCGTGAGTGGGGGACTGCCAAGCTGGGAGACCCACGCTGACCAGGCCCAACTGCAAGATTGCCGCTCCGGTAATCAAGGCACAAGCGTTGCGATTATTTAAAATCGAAGCCAGGATGGATTTGTACAGAGTGGATTTGCTCCACGCCATCTCTGTCTTATTCCACGATCAGCTTGCCGCGCAGCATACCCATTTGGCATTGAAAACCGTATTCGCCGGGTTTTTCAGGGGTGAATTCCAGCGTGACCTGTTCACCTTCGGGGAGCAACGCGCTCTGATTGAAATCAGGGAACAATACTTGCTCCGAACAAGACGAACTTTCCTGGCGGGTAAAGGTCAAGCGTACAGGGCGGCCTTTCTGCACCACGATCACATCCGGGGAGTAGCCACCTTTCACCATGATAGCCACCTCCTGAGCTCCCGAGGCGCTTACTGCGGCACGAGTCTGTCCTTTTGGAGAAAGCCAGAAATACCAGATAATCAGCAAGGTAAGAGCGAATCCGCTCAAAATAACGATAATTTGTGGAGGGGTCATTTTTTATCCTTTCAGTGTAAGTTTTTCTTTTAGCATTGCTATGGTTGGGGCGCCCCGCAGGCCTGCCGGCGTGGAGTAAACCCTGCAACTCAGAGAAAAGTTTTCTCTTTGCTCGTACCAAAGGTCCCGGCTATTCACCCAAAACGAGGGTGAACCGGCAAATTGTAGGCGGGCAGCATCGGTGTCATCCAGAACTTTGACCAATTCGATTGGAGCGTCAATCTGCAGTTCCCGCAAGGCGATTTCCAGGTTTTTCAGCCCATCTTGCCAGGAGGGGCAACCATCAAAGTAGAGGAGTTGGATGTTCATCAGGATCACTTCGCACTGAATTTGGGTTTGAACCCGCGCAACCGGTTGGCGTTGCCAACTACCGTGACAGACGAGAAGGCCATTGCTGCACCTGCAATCATTGGGCTTAGCAGCAGGCCAAAGAACGGGAACAAGATGCCCATCGCCACCGGAACACCCAACACATTATAGAAAAACGCGCCGACCAGATTCTGATAGATATTCGTCATCGTGGCGCGGCTGACTTCGATCGCGGTAACCACACCTTTCAGGCTGCCCTTGATGAGCGTGATGTCAGATGCTTCAATGGCAACATCCGTGCCTGTGCCGATCGCAAGGCCAACATCCGCTTGCGCCAGCGCAGGGGCATCGTTGATGCCGTCACCGACCATGGCGACCTTTTTGCCCTCGGCCTGTAACAGATGAATATTATTGGCCTTGTCTTCGGGCAGAACCTCAGCGAGCACTCGTGTGATCCCGACCTTGCGGGCAATCGCTTCAGCGGTACGGCGATTATCGCCGGTGATCATTACCACTTCGATGCCCATTTTTTGCAGGATCGCAATCGCTTCAGCCGAATCTTCCTTGACAGTATCGGCAACAGCTATGATCCCGGCTGCCTGCCCGTCGATGGCAACATACATGGGGGTCTTGCCATCATCGGCAAGCGACTTTGATTTTTCTTCCAACGAACCTAATGCAATTTGCTCACGATTCATCAGCTTGAGATTGCCAATCAGCAGGCTGCGGCCTGAAACCTGCGCAGAAACGCCGTGGCCGGGGATGGCTTCAAAATCTTTTACATCATCCAGTTCCAATTTCCGCGCTTGCGCCCCATCAATAATCGCTTGCGCCAGCGGATGCTCGCTAACTTTTTCAACCGAGGCCGCCAGACGAAGCATTTCATCATCTGTCCACGGGTTGCCGTCGGCGACTACAAGATCTGTCAACTCAGGCTTGCCCTTGGTAATCGTGCCGGTCTTATCCAGAACTACAGTTTGAATAGCGCGAGCGTTTTGCAGAGACTCGCCGGAACGGATCAGAATCCCGTTTTCTGCGCCCTTGCCGATGCCTACCATCAAACTCATTGGCGTTGCCAGGCCCAGCGCACAGGGACAGGCGATGATAAGAACTGTTACGCTGGTCACCAGAGCATAGACCAGTTGCGGCTGTGGCCCCACAGTGAACCAGATGACGAACGTCCAGACAGCCAGGATCATCACCACAGGCACGAAATACCCGGAGATAACGTCCACCAGCCTTGCAATCGGCGCTTTGGAATTCTGAGCATCCTGCACCATTTTGACGATTTGCGCCAGCGCCGTATCTTTGCCGACCTTGGTGGCGCGGAATTTAAACGCGCCGGTCTTATTGAGCGTAGCGCCGATGACTTCGTCACCCTGCTTCTTTGAGACGGGCAGCGACTCACCCGTCAACATGGATTCGTCCACTGCCGAACTGCCATCGACGATGACACCGTCCACCGGCACTTTCTCGCCAGGCCGCACCTGGATCACGTCGCCGACCAACACTTCTTCGACCGGCAGATCAATTTCCTGTCCATCGCGGATGACGCGGGCGGTCTTGGCTTGCAACCCTAGCAATTTCTTTATCGCCGCGCTGGATTGTCCCTTGGCACGCAATTCAAGCGCCTGCCCCAAAACAACCAGGGCAATTACGACAGCAACAACATCATAAAATGGCTCCGATGTACCTTCAGGAAAAACGGATGGAAATAGAATTGCAAACGTTGAATACAGCCAGGCTGCACCGGTGCCGAGTGCGATTAACGTGTTCATGTTCGCAGAACGATGTTTGAAAGCCGCCCATGCCCCGGTAAAGAAATCAATCCCCGACCAGAACATGACCGGCAGGGTCAGCAGACCAGTAAGGCCCCATAATAATCGCAAGGAATCCATGCTCAAGTCGCGCAAGATTGGCACAACTTGATAATAGGCCGTTATCATCACAAGGATAGAGACAGCCGCAGCGAACCAAAACTTGTTCATCAATTTGCGATATTCACGCGCATGAGCTTCTTCCTGTTTATCCACAGGCTCATCGCTGGCAGCGGGGCGTGGTTTGTAGCCCCAGTTCTCAATGGCCGTGTTCAGGTTTGCCAGCGTGGTTTTTTCTGGCAGGTAATCCACCGTCGCTTCCTGCGTGGCGACATTGACCAAAGCTTTCAATACGCCAGGGGTTGCCTTCAGTTCAGTCTCGATGAATTGCACACAGGAGGCGCAGCGCAGGTTCTCAACACCAATGCGGGTCTGTACGGCATCAAGTGTGAACCCGGCGGATTTGATGGCTTGCACCATCTGCGGGACGGTTGCCTTCTCTGGGTCATACTCCACTCTCAGCAAGCCTGCCCCGGCATTGATCGTCACCTGATGAACACCATCTAATACCTGCAAGGCGGATTCGAGACTGGTGGCGGGCTGAACCATCGGTAAATCGGATATCGGGAGTTCGATGTGAGCAAGATGCAAATTGGGGTTGAAACCGGTTGTCGCGGATGTAGTCATATAACTATGTGGAGCCGCATCAAATTGATCCAGACAGTTTTTTGAGCAGAAATAAAATGTCTGCTCCATGTGTTCTCTGGTTGCAAAAGCGGTCTTGGGATCGATCTCCATTCCGCAGATTGGGTCTTTGACAGTCATGTTTGCTTCCTTTCTCTTTGTTATTACCAGTATAGGCTCATCCTCAATCGGACAAAAGTGCGAATTTGCTCATCTTGATATAGGCAAAATGGCCTATATCGCATGACACAGGCCATTTGCGAAGGTTCGAATTTGATTTTTTTACGTGGATCGTCCTAATATATGCAGTTGGATGTCAGAAAATCAGCCTATATCACCACGAGCCAAGACGCCAGAGCGTCGTGGTCAGGAACGTGCCGGCGATGACAACCACAAATCCCAGAAAGAACCCCAACAGCATCAGCTCATAGGTAAAGGCCAGGGCGGAGCCTGTCAAAAAGATTGCAGAAAGAAGGTAGGAAAACCGTCGCGGCGTTGGTAGAGCGCGTCGGCAAGCATACAGATTTCATGCTCATCCAGCGTATTAGCGGCAAAATACATGCCTGCCGCAACGCGCCTGCCAATGAAAGCTGCTGTCCACCGTTGAGAGTTCAGGTTGCCAGGCGCGCCGCGCGGTCTGTATGTCGAGAAAGTGATGGTAAAAGTCCTTGTAGCCGGTGGCATCAGGCAGTTACTTTTCCAATTCTTGTAACTTTGCTTTCATTTGGTTAATTTCTTCCTGTTGGCTTGAAATTATAGACTTACACAAATCCTTTATCTCAGGATCTTGTATGTCAGTTTTCTCACACATTAAAATTGCTGATGCATGATGAGGAATCATGGATCTCAAAAATTGCTTGTCTGAAACAGCAGCCTGTTGTCTAATGAACAGAAAGAAAGCAATCAATACAACAGTACTTATTGCGATAATGATGAAGTTGAGTTTCTTGTTCATGTACATAGACCCCATTAAAACAATTTCAATGATTATCATGGGGGCGGTCATTAGGCCCGCCATATAAAATTGATTTATATTAGGAATAACATTTTCAAACGCATTAACCATTGCGTACATGAGCATATACATGGATATGAAAGACAATATCATCATGATCATTAACTTTATGTAAGGATTGTTTTGCGTAGACGTGCCCATTTCCATAGTCTTTTTCATTTGATACTCCTTGGTTTGAGAAAAACGCCAACCGTTATACTTATGGGGGTGTACGAGGGATCATACGATTATGTTGAATTTTCCAGATGGATAACTGGCGGCTAACTCGGCATTAACGATAAGGTTGTTGCTCTTCATATTTACCTACGCCGCTTTATCGTGGCAGACTGATTTTGTGTTGCAAAAGGTTTCAAGTAGGCCCAACGGAACACGCTTCTTTCAGCGCGTTGGCTTAATACAATAAAGAATATACTAACCTTACAACAGACGCTCCCCAGCTACATCCATCGGCTGGGGAGTGTCTGTCTCCGCCAGTTGGGGGAGACTGTCTTGCGAGCCCGTACTGCTAGCAGGAGCTTAAAACATTAGCGAAATTGTTGCCAAAAATTGTATAGAATACCAGTCGACCAAATACTAAATCCAGGTATGATAAATAATCTGGGTGTAGATGCTGTAGCCAATGATTGTAAGCAAGCAACGACAAGCGTCCTCCAGACCTTATCTCAGAACGCTGTGTGTTCACCTTTGGCGCGATGACTTGATTTGGACATGATTATCCTTTTGGCTGGGCGTCGGATGAAACATCAATGTATTTTTGCGGGTCACGATCGAACATGCCCTTGCAAACTGCCGAGCAGGTAGGTTTTCTCTTGGGTATAGGAACTTAAATTCTGTCTTTTGGGTTTCGACTTTCATTCCTCAACGGGGTCTTTGGTCATGGAATTCTACTTGAGTGGTTATTTTAGTATTTCATACCCAGCCTGCTCCCAGGCCACCATCCCGCCGTCCAGATTCCACAGGTTGGAATAACCCATCTTTACCAGACTTTCAGCGGAGATGGCGCTCATATGCCCGCTGCGACAGTACAGCACGATTTTGGTATTTTTATCGGTTGGTAGTTTCGCCAGTTTTTGCTCAATTTGGTCATAAGGGATGGACAGATCGGTGCCGGCGATATTCCCGGCGAACGGAATATGAACATTAACGAAAACAAAATCTTTATTCACAAGCATGGTATTCAATTCAGATGAGGTAACATTGAGATAGGATCCGCCATCCACAGAAACTGACGCACCTGTAATGGTTTCGGTAGGCGTTTGAGAAGCACAAGCACTCGTAACGAAAAAAATCAACAGGATAAAAAGCAAATATTTCCTCATCGTTTTTTATTACTCTACATTACGCAAAACATGCCCGCTCAAATAGCCCAGATAGGCCGGGACGAGCGGCAGCACACAGGGGGAGAAAAAAGAAAGCAAGCCGGCAATTAGGGCGGTCAGGTAGGATGGAACGCCGGTACTGATGGAAAAGATATCAATGAACAAGTTATTCTTGAACGCCCAGATGGAGATAAGCGACATCCAGTTCGTCAGCAGCAAAACGCCGATTGTGATAATCAGGATTCCACTGATCAGCTTGAAAGTGGGAACATAGCGCGACATCTTGCGCACCCAGCCGGTTGCCTGATTTAAACCCAACGCCAGGATAAGGAAAGGTATCCCCAAACCGAGTGAGTACGCAGAAGAAAGCCACATCGCCTGGCCAACAGTTTGCTGGCTGAATCCGAGCGTGAGAATAGCACCCAAGGTGGTGCCAATACAGGGACTCCAGCCAGCAGCAAAGAACAACCCCATCACCCCCGAGCTTGCCAAGGTGCCTGTAGTTCCGCTAAAAGAGGGGCGCGTGTCAGCGTAGTAGAACCAGGGCAGGCGGATGATATCCAGGGTGGCCAAGCCAAACATGATAACAACTACACCGCCAACCTGCCCGATGACGGTTTTATACTGCCCAAACAATTGTCCAAGCACGGTGGCTGCGCCGCCCCAACCAACGATAAACACCACTGAAAAGCCAATCACAAAAGCCAGGGCATGCAAGAAAACGCGCAAACGGTTAAAAGTGTCAGTGGGCTGTGCGGATGTTTCCATTGATAAGAATCTCACTCTTCTAAAATTGATGTTTTTGTGGGCATATAAATGGATAATTGGGTGCCCTTGCCAGGGGTAGATGTGATTTCGAGCCCGGCGCCAATCAACTGCGCGCGCTCATACAGTCCAACCAGGCCAAAATGTCCCTTGGGGGTAAATTCTGCCGGGCTTTTGGGAACTTCAAAGCCCACGCCGTTATCCTTCACCCGGAGATGGAGGGCCTGAGCCGTAAATTCAATCTGGATGGATGCCTGCGTTGCCCGGGCATGGCGAAGGATATTGTTGAGCGATTCCTGCATCATGCGATACAGCGCTAATTCGACCTCGGCGGCCAGCCGCTTTTCAAGCCCGGATTTATGGAACTCGATTTTCAGTTGAGAACTCTGCCCGGCTTCGTTGACTAGCATTTCGAGCGCAGCCACCAAACCCAGGTCTTCCAGGTAAATGGGACGCAGGGCGCGAATGATTCGGCGAAGATTTTCGATGGTCTGTTCGGTCAGTGTTTCCAATTCAGTCAGCGATTGCAGGGGAGTGTCTTTAGGAAGCGACAGGCGGGTAAGCTGCGCGCGCTGTTTGAGCGCAATCAGCGATTGGATTGTGTCGTCGTGCAATTCACGCGCCAGGCGCTGACGTTCATCTTCCTGCCCCTGCGTGATTGCGCCAATATAGGTGTGCAGGCTTTGTTGCGCAGCTTGTACTTGGCGAGCCATGTGCGCCAGTTCAACTTGTAAATGGCGGATTTCGGCAATCCCCTGGACTGGCAGTTCAATCTCTTTGAAATCACCCCAGGCCAATTTGGCGGCTTTGGCTTCAAGGGAGCGCAGCGGTTTCACAATTTGTTCCGCGCCAAACCAGAGTGCCAACACGGCCAGCAATAAAGCCGGAACCAGAATCATGGGCGTGATCTGCGTAGTTTGCAGGGTCGGGTTGGCAACCGCATGCCAGGATTCCTCGATGATAATGGCCCAGCCAATGGCAGGAATGGGGCTGTAGGCCAGAACATGTTCATCCGTTCCGGTTTGCATATAAGTGGCCCCACTTTTACCATTCAGGGCCTCAACAATCCCGGGATGATGTGCAGGCTCACTTTCTAAAGTTCCAGGCCCGCTTTGATACAAGATGCGGAATTCCGGGTCAAAGACATAGACGGCGGCATTCCCATTTTCCGGGAAATCTTTCTCCAGAACCATCTGCAGGATGTTGGCAGCCGAAAAGGCACCGACGGCGACAACATTTCCCTTTGGCGTGCCAGATGAGACCAGAATGACCGGCTTACCATCTACAACCAGAGTGGTGATATTGTCTGCATCAACCTGTAAAGGGGTGGTCTTCCAAAATTTTTCATCCCCCGTATAAGCTAAAAGAGCGTCATCTGGTGAAAAAAAGGACAGCCCCAGGTTGAAATCATCCAGTAAGTAGCTGGAATCAGCCAGAGCGCGGTTAAGGTTTTCTGTTGAACCATCCCCGGCAAGCAGTGCCAGACTGTGGATGGTATCCGCGCGATGGTTAATCTCAGCTTCAAGCGCACTGGCAGCGGCGCGAACCGAGCGCTCGTCGCGTTCTCCGACCATGCTGCGCATGGCGTTTTGGTGAATATAAAAACTACTAAAACTGATGCCCACCAGGAGCAGGGTCAGCGGTAAAACAACCGCTGCAATCACCTGAAGCGTGGAGCCGCGCCACAATGCAAACGCTCGATTGAGATAATTATTCAAGGTGACCGCTCTTATTCTTTGGGCGCATCTGCGGAATATTCGGAAACCCAGCCCAAAGACACTGCGCGCATGACAGCTTCAGTGCGGCTGCCGGCCTGGAGCTTGTCGAAAATGTGCGCCAGGTGTCCCTGCACGGTGCGGTCGCTGATGGTCAATTGGGTGGCAATGGCCTTATTGGTAAATCCTTTGGCGGTTAACCGCAAAACTTCCATTTCCCGCTCGGTCAATTCTTGATAGGTGGATAAAGCATGTTGCTCAAAGACGTGTGCCATCACTTTTTGGGTAATGGCCGCATCCAGCGCGGATTTCCCGGCAAAAACATCACGCACTGCCTGGATCAAATCCTCGGGGGATGCGGTTTTGAGAATATAGCCATTGGCACCCGCTTGGAGCACACCCATGACATAGGGAGTGTCGTCGTAGGCGGTCAAAGTTAATAATCCAATCCCGCGCAGGTTGGCGCGCACCCAGCGGGTGACTTCAATTCCGCTCATTTTTGGCATTTGGATATCCAGCACCGCCACATCGGGCAAGCACTTTTCAATCAGGATTTTGGCCTCTTCACCATCGTTTGCCTCAGCGATGACTTCGATATCGCCGGGTTGTTCGAGGATGCTGCGAATGCCGGCCCGCACGATTTGATGGTCATCGGCAAGAAGGACGCGAATGGGAGCCATGAAGTTTCTCCTAAATAATTTATAGTAGGCCAAGGATGGCTTATTAGCCTGGAAAAGAATCATCCAGATAAGGAAAACTAAACCAGACCAGGCCCAAACCGAATGAAATGCCAGTTAACAAGCGCATCAGGGAGTTGAATGAACCCCAGGTGTCACCGGCATAAAAAGTGACGGGAAAGGTGTGATTGGTCAAGATTGCCAACCACAGGTTCGAGTCGCGGAAGCCCTGGCCGATGCCCCAGAAATCACTGATGAAGTGGGTTATCCCATCTATCCCCATTGGCAACATAAACAGAACCAATCCCCAAAACGGGAGCTTCGGGACCAACTTCCGAACTGGATACCAAAGCAAGCCAAAAATCCAGGTACTCATGAACATCGACACCATACGGTCTGACCAAGCCACCTTCCATCCCATTTCTGGGCTGCCGATAAACTGACGCAAGAGTAGTGGGTTGTTTGTGTCCTGCCAGGCTGCCTGGATTTCTGCCAGGGAGTAAGTAAGCTCGGGGCCAAAAAGAAAATAGGAACGCTGCGGCAGTTGGTGGCACAGAAAAGAGTAAACAAAGTATATCGCTTTCCCGGCTCCATTCCAACCAATGGACATAAAAACTGGCGCAAGAAACGGCAGGAGTACGTAAAAACCCATCGAGATGGCGAACACAAGAAACCAGGTTGGTAAGTGTTTCGATCCGAAAGGTAAATTGGATGATACGTTCATGCTATTGCGCGCCTGATTCGGGGGCACGGTTGATGTTACTCTCTACGAAGTTGCGCACGAGTCGCTCATCGAACTGCTCGAAACGCTGCAACCGTCCCCAGGATGTCATGACGAGGGGATCATCAATCGATTCCCACGGAACAGCAATTAATTTAAAGTTGTTTTTAGCGTTCATAACCGTTTTAATTTCAGACTTCAGATTGTTGCAGGCGGTTTCATCCAGTTTGGCGCAGTTGTACCAAAAGATGACATAGCCATGCTCAAGGTTATGAACCAGGTAACCTGCCAGATCCCCAGGGCGATTGGAGAGAGTGGCTTCATCAAAGAAACCGTTTTCAAATTCCTCGGCGTAATGACGACCACCGGCAGGTGGGTCGGATGGATAGGTGAGGGGGGTGCCAATTTCGACATGAGTCAGGTAATCTGCCGGAATCTCTACGATTTCGCCAGCTTGTGGCTTGACTCCTTGCCAGGTGATGACGCCTAGTATGCCCAGAATAATCAAACCAATGCCGCCGCCGATAGCGTAATTTATCCATTTTTGACGGCGTTGTCGGTTGCGATTTTGTTCACGCTTGGATGTTTTGTTCATGGTTGCTCCAAAATATGGGATGGGGAAATTGTCATTGCCCAGAAGATTTACCTGACTACGATGGAAATATCCTGCTTGACATCCAGGTCGCCCTGACGGACATAAACAGTGATCATCCAGTTGCCAGTCATGCTGAAATTGGCATTGATCGCATACCTGCCATCCCCTTGCTCGGTCGCAGGACCGTGCATGCCCATTCCGGTCATATCAGTGTGGTCAGCGCCAACATCCACACTGGCGCCTTCTATTGGGTTACCATCCTGATCTGATACCAACAGGATGAGCTCTGCATCTCCCACCATCACAGGGTCAGGGGTGGTCTCCAACTCAATTTTGACCTGCGCTGCAGAATCAGATTCTGGAGCAGGGCTTGCGCCGCAGGCAGCCAGCGTCAGGGCCATGATGATCAACAAAATGCTTACCAGTAATGTCTTTTTCATTTCTCTCTCCTTAATTGTGCTATTCGGTGACGTTGATGACCAACATCAAGCCGCCTGGCTCGACATTGTCATTGGTAGTATGGTGCAAAATATGACAGTGCAGCATCCATTGTCCGGGTTCTGTGGCAACAAATTCAACATCATAGCGTTCTCCCGGAGCAACACTGATGGTATCTTTGGTCAGTTGTGCCATCTCGGGAACAGGGTGGCCGTCGGTGGCAACCACTTTGAAAGGAACACCGTGCAGGTGCATCGGGTGGATAAACTGGCCGATGCCAATAAACCGCAGGCGCACCACATCTCCCTTTTTGACCGTGATGGTTTCGGTGGCGGGAAAAGCCTTGCCATTGATGGTGAAATAATTCGGTTCCATTCCGCTCATCGGCATGGCGGCATAGGTCAGGCCATCCCGTACCAGCCATTCCGAAAGCATCAGGATTTTGTCAACAGCCGGAGGGTCGGCTTCCGGTTCTTGGGTTTCGATGATGAATGGCGCGTATAATCCCGCGCCAACCTGAATATCCCCTTCATAATGGGAATGGTACATAAACGTGCCGGTTGGCTTGGCGGTGAATTCATATATGAAAGTTTCACCCGGCTGAATGGGATCTTGCGTCATTCCTGGAACGCCATCCATTGCGTTGGGCACTTCCACTCCGTGCCAGTGGATGGTGGTCGGGTCAGGTAATTCATTTTTGACAATGATTCGCACCTGGTCGCCCTCGGTAACACGAATCATCGGTCCGGGGACGGTACCGTTATAGGTATAGGCGGTTACTTCCACGCCAGGTAATAATTCCCACTTCACTGCTTTGGCGGTCAACTCAAAAACCTTTATCCCGTCCTCCAGGCGAAAATCCAGCGGCTGGCCACCCAAATCGGAACTGGCAGGCTCCACATTCGGAGCGGTAATGGGCTCCATCATGTGCGCTGCTTCAGGATTGGTTGCCATCATCGCTCCGGGCGTGGCAGTTCCAGTAGTTATCATCTCACTGTTGCCGGTCTCAGTATTCATTGGCATGTTGCCATTACCAGTCGCAGCAGAAGGGGTTTGCATCATGTCTGTATTTATCACCGGAGCCGCTGGCGCACAGGCTGCCAGGATTAATGTCAGGGAAACCAGTAAAAATAGAACTTTTTTCATTGGGTAAATAGCCTCTCTCTGTTATGGGGGTTTCTTTTTGGAAAATACCGCGAGCTATATTCCTGCATGCATTTCCAGACTCAGCACTTCTTGGATATTTTTCTCCAGAAGCTGTCCGCTGGGTTGCTGGGGTGTGTTGATCAGATAAAACCAACTTGTTTCTTCACTGCCATGTATGACCAGGCATGTCGGTGGATTATTTTCCTGGTAAACCAGCAATACTACCATCTGGCAATTGCATTGCGCCGTTCCGTGATGAGGGCAGGGGCAATCCAAATGCGCCAAACGCGCGGCCCGCAGATCAAAAGTCCTCATTGTTTGGAACCTGGATTGTTCCAACTTGAGAATAGCCCAGGCAACAGCCTCGTCACAAGGTCTGCGCAAAATCACAAAAGGGGAAGTGGCTGTCATCAGGATCTCCGGTCGAGCTACGAATAGTGGCTCAAGCTTACTATTCCAGGCTGGATGCCGAAACCGCCATCTGCCGTATTTCCATATAGGCATTATTGCCTATATGGTTTTTTTATTTTATTGGCGTAGTTTACCTATGCGCGCAAATTCTATACTGAAATAGTCCGATTTGTATATAAGCAGTATGGCTTATCCTCGATCGAGCGACATGGCGGATGGCGAACGCGGGAGGTAGAGATATGATGAAGGAAACGAGTTTAATTCAAGTTTGGAGATGATCTATGAACCGCTTTGTTTTAATTCTGCTATTAACAGTATCCCTTTTTCTTGTGGCTTGCGCCCCGACGCAAAAAGATTCAGCAGTTGGTACCAACACAGATGACTTAACTCGAACCGAGATCCAGGGCGAAGTTACCCTTAAAGTCACACCGCTCAACCTGGATAATCCGGGCGATACCCTGAAATTTGAGGTGATCTTGGATACACATACTGTGGAACTTGACATGGATTTGGCGACCCTCGCCACTTTGACTACTGATACCGGCCTCACGCTCCAACCAACGCTCTGGGATGCGCCCAAGGGCGGCCATCACGCCGAGGGTACACTCGCTTTTCCGGCCACCCTGGATGGGAAATCTATTTTAGACGGCGTAAAGCAGTTGACACTAACCATTTCCGATGTCGATAACGCCACAAGTACATTTACATGGGATTTGGGCACCAAATGATCCTTTTTAATCAAAGGAGGCCGTATGACACAGAACTCATCACTTCGAGAAACTCACACCGTCCCGGTGTCCTTCCGGGAGCGCAGCGCTTCCAAGCGCATCTCGCGCCGTGACTTCATGAAAGTAGTCACGGCAGCTATCGGTGGCTTCATGGGCCTTGTAACATCCATTCCCTTGATTGGCTACATCTTGTCTCCCGCCCTTCAAAAAAACGAAAACACCAGTTGGATTGACCTTGGCCCGCTCGAAAAATACCCCATTGGCGCTACACCGTCTCCATTTGACTTTACCCAAACCAGGGTCAATGGCTGGGAGCGAACAGCCTTAAGTTATGGCGTCTTTGTAATACGTACTGACGAAAAGAGGGTACAGGTGCTTTCAAACGTCTGCACCCACCTTGGTTGCCGGGTCACCTGGCATCCAAATATCGAGCATTACATCAGCCCTTGCCATGACGGCCATTTCGACCTGACCGGAAACATTGTCAAAGGCCCGCAGCCGCGTCCGCTGGATGAATTCACCACCAAAATCGAAAACGGCAATTTGTTTATTCAGTTGCCGCCCAAAAAACGTGAATCGTAAAAAGGAGAACATCATGTCCAAAAAACACATGCTACTCATGCTGGCTTGCTGCTTAATCCCGGTGGCAGCCCTGATCGCCATTTCCGTTTTCAAGATCCCGGTTAGCGCGGTTGTCTATGGCGCACTTCTGCTGGCTTGCCCTCTATCACACATCTTAATGATGAAATTCATGGGACATGATCACCAACAACCAAATGTATCCGAACACCGCCATCCTACTGTCATTGATGTCGATGCAAAATAACATTCTCTCTCGCCGCGACTTTCTGAAACTTTCGGCGCTGGGCCTGGCCGGATTGGCGTTCCGTCCGTTCTCAAACCTGTCTTTGCTGACAGATTTCCCAAAATCTGAACGCTTGGCTCGGGTTGCCACTACCCAAATGGAACTCAAGTCTGCCCCTGACGAAAATAGCGCCACCCTGCGGATGGTTTATGAAGACACCATCGTCCCGGTCTTGCAGGAAGTCGTTGGCCATAAACTGGGACGCATCAACCAGCGCTGGGTGAATACTGGCGAGGGGTATCTCTGGTCGCCTGAACTGCAGCCGGTGCGGAATAATCCCAACCCGCCGGTAGCAGTGTTTCCAATTGCCAGCGCAGGCGGTATGTGGCTTGAAATTACCATCCCTTACATCGACCTTGTCCAGGAGAACCCACCAGCCCGTTCCCCGCGCTTTAGCTACCGGGCTGGGTTGGGGCAATCCCTGCGCTATTATTACAGCCAGGTTGTCTGGGCCGATCAAATCAAGGTTGAGTCCGGGCAAACCTGGTACCGGGTTCAGGATCGCTATGGCAGTTACGGCGACATTTTTTGGGCACCTGCCGAAGCGTTTCGCCCGCTGACAGTGGATGAAATTACCCCCATCCGCCCTGAAGCGGAAAACAAAAGCATTCGCGTTAACATTGCTTACCAGACCCTGTCCTGCTTCGAAGGGAATACAGAAGTGTACTTTGCCCGAGTCTCCACCGGGGCTTTGTTCGATGCCTGGGGAAATCAGGTTGATATCTGGAGCACCCCAATAGGTGAACATCCCATTTGGCGCAAATTGTTTGCCCTGGATTTAAGCGGCGGCGGCGCGCTCGATGGTTGGGATTTGCCGGCTGTTGGCTGGGTTTCGTTGTTTGTCGGGAGCGGTGTCGCCATCCACTCAACCTACTGGCACAATAATTATGGCGAACCTTCCTCACGCGGATGTGTGAATTGCTCCCCCGAGGATGCCAAGTGGATTTTTCGTTGGACTCAGCCGGTGGTGTCTTATGAGCCCGGCGACCTGACCGTTTCAGTGCCAGGTGGAACAATTGTCAAAGTGGTAGAAAAATAAAGACAGGCTCCAGGACCGACCGGAGCCTGAAAAATTAGCTTGTCACGCGATAGTTGCGCATCATACCCGCATCCTCGTGTTCGAGATTATGACAGTGGTACAGAAACGTTCCGGCGAAATCCTCGAAGCGCACCAATACCTTGACACTCTCGCCAGGCATGACCAACACAGTATCCTTCCAGCCTTCATCCACAAACCCGGCGCTAACCTGTTCATATTGCTTGCGGAAATTGCGGTCAATCCGCCGTTCCACCACTTGGAACTGGACGCCGTGCATGTGCATAGGGTGTGGCATCTCCATGTTCATCATGCCCATTCCGCCGCCCCCACCGCCTTCAAGATTGACAAACTCCCAGACTTCCAGATCACCCAAGCGCACAATTTCATCGTTTGCCACCGTATCCATCTCGAACACACGCCCGTTAATGGTGTGAATCATGCCCTGCATGGCCAATACGAACGAGCGCGGATTTTTGCCATTGACGGCATCCTCCATCCGATGACGTGCGATGCTCGAAAGCCGCTGCGGAAGGGATGAAACTGGCTCGCCTTTTTCACCCACACGCACGCGCAAGATGTCGAGGGGTACGCCTTTGGGCAGGGTTGAGCCGCCGCCCATCATTCCACCGCCCATCATCCCACCCGCGCTGCCTCCTCCATCAAACGCCAGGCTGACCAGCTTGGCGTCGTTTCGAGTGCTGAAATCCATCCACAACTCGACACGCTCACCAGGGGCAAGCATCACATAATCACGCGTTACCGGCGCTTCGAGCAGGCCACCATCCGTGGCAATGACCGTTAACGGCGTGCCATCCTGCCAAGCAAGTTTATAGATACGCGAGTTTGAGCCATTGAGCAGGCGCAGGCGGTAGGCGCTAGCTTTTACATCCAGGATCGTATCTGGCTTGCCATTCACTAAAATCGTGTCGCCCAGAAAGCCAGTCATCTGATCCATCATGCCATTGACCATGTAAACCATGCGATTGACGGCGTCAAACAACCTGTCCTGAATCACCAACGGCAGGTCATATTCGCCAGACGGCAAACCAAGCGCATTTTCCTCATCATCACTGACAATAAACAACCCGGCCAAGCCATAGTATGCTTGCTGACCAGTTAATTGATGCGGGTGCGGATGAAACCAGTACATCCCGGCGCGGTTTTGCACGGTAAAGTCGTAGTCGAAAGTTTTGCCAGGCGCGATTGCATAACGTGGATGGCCATCCATTTCTTCAGGGATGTGCAATCCGTGCCAGTGGATGATGGTTGGGTCGGGCAATTCGTTTTTCAACTTGACCTGGATACGCTGGCCGCGCTTGACCCGGAAAATGGGTCCAAGATAGGAGCCATCCAGCACCTGGAGTGACTCTGCCGCACCTTCGCGCACCGACGCCTGGTAGCGCCAAACCGGCGTCTCTGCCCCTGAAAGAATTGGGACAGTGGTGCGTGCAGCGGTCAGGTCAACGATCAAGGCGGGGGAGGTAGGCGAAGGCGTGATTCCAGGCGTTGAAACGGCGACGCCGGCTTGCGGGTCGGAGGCTGCGGGCAGGGTCACGCCACAAGCGCTCAGCGCTGCTGTCCCTGCGCCCAACCCCATCAGTTTCAGGAAATCCCGGCGGGAGAGCGTTTTAATTGCCACTTCGGCTTTTCCCGAATTTACCCGCCGACATCAGTATCAAGACAACCGAAAGCGCAATTAGCGCAAGCACAATAAGCAAACCAAAACCCATCATGGTGAAAATCTCCTTTCGAGATTGAATAATTTTAGTATATCGATTGCATGTAAAGTGATGATAAAGGTCTGGGCAAGATCAAATAAAGAAAACGCCCTGCCTCAGCAGGGCGGCAGTTAATCACTGTCCAGAGGGTGTTCGACCTTGCCCGCCATAAAATCGTCGGGGGCTTGCTCAAAGGCCCGCAAGCAGGCCTTCGTGCAAAAATACACTCGTTCGCCGCGATATTCGGCGCTGGGGTATTTGGCAGGGTCCTTTATCACACCATCGCAGGCGGTCTTGTATTCTGGGGTTGCTGCTTCAGTCATTTTTATCATCCTTATCCGTATTACGAATTTCGCCCCACACCCAAAACACAATCGCCGAAACCGATAACCCCATCAGCAACGCAATCCAGAATGGATCTGGTTTGACGCCGAACAGAGACTCTCCAAAAAGTAAGAAGAGCAGTACGCCGATCAGGAAAGCCAGGATATAGGCAATGCCTGACAGTTCAAAGCTCTGGCTAACGGGGAGATGACGATTGTTTTTTCGCATGAGGCAACTCAGCCTCAATTTTATGGCTTTCCTGCCTATCCCGAAACCGCCAAATCGCCCAACTTGATATAGGCCATTTTGCCTATAGAAAACGCCCGGTGTGACACCGGGCGCATCCCTATCCTGCTTCAACCTTTATATACTTTTGCGGCTCACGTTGAAATAGCTGCTTACACACCTCAGAGCAAAAATGGTATTCCTGGCCTTGAAAGACCCATTGCACAGGTGGTTGATTGGTATCTACTTTCATCCCGCAAACCGGATCAATCGAAAATGGATTGCCTGGCTTATGGTTTGGCCGCATGTTGAATCCGCTCATGGTTTTTGTTTTCCTTCATCAATCTGGATATATTTTCTGGGTTGAGCATAAACATTTTCTGGCAGGCAAGATCGCAGAAACAGTAGATCTTGCCCTGATATTCATATTTGTTTGACCGAGGCGGTTTATGTTTCAACATCCATGCCGCAAAACAAATCTTTTATCATCATCCTGTTCTCCCTGAAGTATTTATCTTTTTCCAGCGGGGGCACCGCAAAAGGCGCAATATTGTGTTCCGGTTGTCATCGTCTGCCCACAATAGGCGCAGGATTGTATTTTTGCAGATTGTACTCGAAGCGCCTGCCCACATTGCGGACACCAGCCAAACGCTGGCGATATCGCTGTTTTGCATTGTGGACAAACCGCCTGCGGACCAGCCTGACTTGCTACCGTTTGGGGTGCGCTCACGGTTTCTGCAACCAGCATTCCTGCCAGCGCCGGGATGAGTAAATTGCCAAAATTTCTGCCACACATAGGATTCTCCTTGAGACGATATAATCCTAACACAGGCATGTAAAGATTCCTTAAAGAACGGCCAAGTTTTTATAGGCATTTCTGCCTGTTTTTTTTTACGCTACATGGCGCATGACAGCCCACCTGGAAAAAGTTACTATCCATAAAAAGGATAACTCATGCCCCCAATTAAACGCATTCTCCTGCCTTTCGGCGCACTCCTACTCGGTTCTGCTTTTATTGCCACTTTCTATATCGGTATCCTTACCTGGGCGCAGGGCTGGGAATACGCCGCCAGTCAACTTTCCCGTGACCGTTGGTATGTTCTGCCCATCATTATTGGCTTTGGTATCCAGGCAGCTCTATATATCATCCTACGCTTCCGGCTGTTTGTCCCGGTGACAACCACCGGGCCGGGAGGGGCGATGATGGGAACCAGTGGGGCTACCTCCGCTACGGCAATGGTGGCCTGTTGTATTCATCATGTTACTGACGTGCTGCCTATCCTGGGCATCAGTGCCGCCGCCAGTTTTCTCACCCGCTATCAGCGTCCCTTCATGCTCGTCGGTCTGGCTATGAATATTGTCGGCATTATCGTCATGCTCGTCATCCTCTACCGTGAACGACAAAAACTACAACCCGCTTTGGAGATGAAATGAAGTATTTTCTCTCGCCCCTGCTTTTGGTTTTGGCCCTGATTATTTCTGCCTGCTCCAGCCTTTTCCAAGCGGAACAAACCCCAACGCCACCTGCTTCCTTTTCGACTGCCACGCTCCTCCCTCCAACGATTGTCCCCACCCGCATCAATACGCCTATTATCACGCCTACACCCACCGACGATCCTGACACACTGGCGCTGCTCTTTCCCAATCAGGGCGGCGCAAGTGAATTGACCCGCATTGACAACCAGGGCATGGTTGTTGTAGAAGTGACCCCGCTCAATCTTGGTAAGCCCGCCGACAATCTCGAATTTGAGGTTTCACTAAACACTCACTCTGTAGACTTGAGCATGGATTTGGCCTACCTTGCCACCCTGACCACTGATACTGGCATCATCATTCAAGCCACCCTTTGGGATGCCCCGCGTGGTGGACATCACGTTGGTGGCAAATTGTTTTTTCCAATTGTGACAGACGGCGCACGCTTATTGGATGGCGCAACCAAGCTCATCCTGCAAATCCGCGATGTGGATGTCCCCGTGCGCACGTTTGAATGGGAGTTGAAATAATCGAATTTGAATAAATAGGCTGTGAGTTTCGTCACTTTCACATGACTTGTCCATCGGATACAATCTCCAAAATCCTTGTTTTGGAGTGTCGATGAAACAACGTTTCTACCCATTTATGCAAGCTCTGCTTGCTGCTGTCTTGTTTGGCGCATCTGCCCCACTTGCCAAAATCCTGCTCGGTGAGATGGATGCCATTCCGATGGCCGGGTTTCTCTATCTCGGCAGCGGGGCAGGAGCGCTATTTTTGCTTTTGCTTGAGCACCTGCGCCATAATGGGCAAAGTGTGGAGGCTCACCTGACCCGCGCTGAGATTCCCTGGTTGATGGGAGCCATGTTGGCAGGGGGCGTGGCCGCGCCAATTGTCCTACTGTACGGGTTACAGTCTACGCCCGCTTCCACCGCCTCGCTTTTGCTCAATTTCGAGAGCGTTGCCACCACCCTGATCGCCGTCCTGGCATTCAAAGAAGCCGTAGATCGGCGCATCTGGTGGGCCATTGGGCTGATTACGCTGGCGAGCATCCTACTTTCGTGGAATACCAGCGGCAGTTGGGGAATCTCGCTTGGAGCGCTCGGTATTATGACGGCTTGCTTTCTGTGGGGTCTGGATAACAACTTCACCCGGCACATCTCGGCTAAAAACCCGCTGATAATCGTGGCGGTTAAGGGGTTAGGAGCCGGGACATTCTCCCTGATGCTCAGCCTGGCTTTGGGAAAAGCACTGCCTGCGCTTCTTCCCGCGCTTCTGACGATGGTGCTGGGCGCATTCAGTTATGGTCTGAGTATTTACCTGTTCATCCTGGCCATGCGCAGCCTCGGCTCGGCGCGCACCAGCGCCCTTTTCGGCAGCGCACCCTTTGTTGGCACATTGCTTTCCGTCATACTGTTGAAGGAAATACCCCTGGGATTGTTCTGGCTTTCCATGCCCATCATGGCGATTGGCGCCTGGTTGATGTTAAGTGAGAACCATGACCATCATCATATTCACGAACCAGCCGAACATATCCACAAACACGCGCACCCGGACGAACACCATGACCACCCGCATCTGGAAAATGCTCCGCTGATGAACGGCTGCCATGCCCATCCACATCAGCACGAGGTGTTGGCACATGATCATCCACATACGCCAGATTTGCACCATCGACACACCCACGAAATCGGATAAAACAAAACCGGGAGTTATCTCCCGGTTTTGTTTTAAGTTAGCTTGGCAGTAAGTAAATCACCCGTTTAATTCCACCATATCCTGACGTCTACCAGTATTTTGACAGTTACAACAAGTTCGTCCGATTTTGGAAAATTGTGCCCACAGCTCATTGTTTACGTTATTTGCCATGACAATAGCTGACATCGGACTTTCGTCATAAGCCAAATTGCTTACTATAAGATACGCTTTTTGGCGCTGTAAGCGCAGGTGGAATGGTAATAAGATAGTTTTTGTAATAATAAAAACATTCACCCACAAGGAGTTTCTTATAATGACCACAATGACTACCCCAAAATTTACACCTGCCAATCCGCCTTTGATTGGCGATTTGTTTAACCGGCCAGTTTTTGCATGGTTATGGCTGGTTGTTCGCCTGTACCTGGGCTTGAAATGGATTGAATCTGGTTGGGGAAAATTCACCAACCCGGCCTGGATGCAAACAGGCGCAGCCCTGAAAGGTTTTTGGACAAATGCTGTTGCCATTCCTGATGCGCCAGCCCGGCCATTGATTGCCTTTGATTGGTATCGCTCTTTCCTACAAGCCTTGCTGGACAGCGGAGGTTACACTTGGTTTGCCAAAATGGTGGCGATTGGAGAACTGGTTATCGGCATCATGCTGATTCTGGGAATTTATACCGGCCTCGCAGCGCTTCTCGGCGGGTTTATGAACTGGAATTTCATCATGGCAGGTTCTGCCAGTGTCAATGGCGTTTTTCTTGTCCTGTCCATCTTGTTGGTGCTGGCCTGGAAAATCGCCGGGTTAGTCGGGTTGGATCGCTGGATTTTGCCGCTCATTGGCACACCCTGGCAAAAAGGGAAGCTATTGCAAAAACAACAATGATCAAGAACTATTTACCAAACATCCCGCGCCTTGGTCGCGGGATGTTTGGTAAATAGCCTCCTGAGTGTATCCGATGCCCAGACTTGCTTTGTAAAATTACATAAATCACCCTGCCTTAGTGCTATTTATTACGTGCTAATTATTTAAATTAGTATATACTAACAATCGATAGCCGAAAAAATTACTTCACTTAAAAGGAGATTGATATGCTGGCAAGTTTTCTATTATCGTTGCGCGAGGGTCTGGAAGCCGCTCTCATTATCGGAATCGTTCTGGGCATTTTGTTCAGGTTGAAGCGCTCCGACTTGAATGGAATTGTCTGGAGCGGTGTGGGAGCTGCAGCACTTTTGAGCGCAATTGCTGCTGTGGCTCTGAACCTGCTTGGGATGGAATTCGAGGGGAAAGGCGAGGAGATTTTTGAAGGGGTCGCCATGCTGCTGGCAGCCGGTGTTCTTACTTGGATGATTTTCTGGATGCACCGGTCAGCACGCACCCTCAAAGCTGAAATCGAGAACAAGACCAGGAACGCTCTTCAAGGGAAGGGCTCCCAGGGACTATTTGCGCTGGCTTTCCTGGCGGTTTTTCGCGAAGGGATTGAATTGGCGCTTTTCTTGTTGGCCGCAGGACAAACCTCTAGCCCATTACAGACTTTGGTCGGAGCTTTGGCAGGGCTGGCGGGAGCGGCGGTCTTAGGCTGGCTGCTTTTCAACTCTGCGCGCAGTTTGAGCCTGCGGAGCTTTTTCCAGGTGACAAATGTTCTACTGATTATCTTTGCTGCCGGACTGATTGGTGTGGGTATCCATGAATTCAATGAAGCCGGAATTGTTCCTGCCGTCGTTGAGCATGTTTGGGATATCAACGGCATTTTGAGCGACAAAAGTGAGGTTGGTTTGTTGCTCAAAGCTCTGGTTGGTTATAATGGCAACCCATCCCTGACTGAAGTGCTCGCTTATTTGGTTTACTTGGGTGGCATCTCTCTTACTTTGATCTTACGCCGCCAAAATCAAAAACAGATTACGGCAACCAGCGCAGCGGACTGATTCCCTAACCGGCGGCAATTTCATTTCCTTTTTGCCACAAATTTTTGGTAATATTCCAAGCCGAATCAACAGCAAATAAAAGATATTCCCGCTAAAAGAGATGAACCGAGCAATCCCATGCGTTCGGTTCATCTCTTTTGGCTTGACGAACGATGATTTGGCCTTTTTTCGGCAACATTATTACATCTTCATAAATCAAATCCCTCAACTCGCCAATCCTAAGACCGGCACTAAGTAATGCTGGATAATGGTCAGATCACGTTGCGCCAGCATTTTGGTGGGCTCGGTCTGGGCGGCGTTCAAAGCTATTTCAGCAGATGAAATCAGGAAATTTTGCTGACCGTGGCACGCTAAAATTTTCAGTGTCCGGGCGCGAGATAAAAAAATCCCCACCCGTTCCAGTAGATTCTTTTGGGAATCAACCGTCCGGGCGGGGATTTTTGTTACTTTTTGCGTTTATCTCCTTGTTTTTTGATTGCAAGAACAGGCGCGCCGAACATGGACATCTGGAATACATCAGCCGGTTCAGGGGTGATAGACAGGTTGGGTGAGGAGACCACCGCCTGCATGAAATCCAACTGAGCCTGATTGCGAGCAATCTCCTGACGGACTAGCGCGATGCTTTCCGGCGTAACAGGGATTGCAGTTTCGGGCAGGTCCACCGGGATCACATCCTGGTGAATCGCCTCGATGCACGCGAGCGCAGCCTGATAGACTGCGAGCCAGGCATCATCATTGTCCACAACAGACAGGTCGATGTCTTCCTGAGCTTCGCTGTCCGGACGGGGAGCCGTGGCGCGCGATAGTTCCGCGTTGAGAGCAGCCAGTTCTGCTGCCGTGCGGGCGTACTCGGCCTCGTGATCCCAGGATTTCGCGATCTGGCTTTCTAGCGAAACGATGTCCGCTGTGGTGCGCGCCAATCCCTCGCGGGATTTCTCCAGCCTTGCATCCAGCGAACGCAGGAGCGCGTCAACGCTGGAGAACAGGCCTTTATCGGTGGTTTCTGGGTTGGCAAACAGGGTATCCCCATTCGAGAGCTGCAGGCCAATCACCAGATCCGGCATGAGTTCAAGCCCATCACCCACAAAGCGCATAAAACCAAACAGCTTCAGACCCCGGTATGTGCCGAGCAGCGCGGCCTCCCGATGATTCTGGGCAGCGAGCCGCAGGGCTTTGCCGGCAGGTTCACGCTCAGCGTAGGTTGTTCCATCGATCGAGGCCGAGAACTCCCCAACAGATGCGTCACGGCTTGTGATGTCCGCTTCCAGAGATCTGATCTCCTCTTCAAGCAGCGGTTGGCGTTTCTCGTACCAGGATTTGTCATGGGCCATCGAAGAGCGGGAGCGCAGCCACTCGCGGCGAAGCGCATCCAAACGCAGCATCTGCGAGTCGAGCTCCACCTTTTTCAGCAGTTTGGGGTTACCGGATGAGATGGCCTTGATGGCCGCGTAAGAGACAGCATCGTCACCGATATCATCAGCCTCGCGCTGGATCAACCCACGCTCCAGATCTTTGATGAAGCCCAGTTTGGCTTCCAGGGTTTGCCAGCTATACCCATCGAAACTTCCGGGCGTAACATAGACAAACTCAAAGACATCCGCGTAGCGGTTGCCGGGCCGTTCCATGCGCCCGGTACGCTGGCGCAAACCGTCCGGCCTCCAGGTGGGGGTCAGATGATGAACCGCCAGTAGGCGCTCCTGCACGTTGACACCCACACCCATCTTCTCGGTCGAGGCGATCACGATCCGCTTGCGGCCTTCGTTGATGGCCTTGTAGAGCGCGGTCTTCTGCTCGCTCGATTTGGCGTCGTGAGCAAATGCGATCTCCGCCTCCGGGATGCCGCGCCGCACCAGGCGGCGCTTGATCTGGGCGTAGATGTCAGTGGTCAGGCTTGCCTCGGCGGCGGTCAGTGTACCTTCATCATCTTCAAGTATCTCGGCTTCCACCTGGGCCTTGCGGGCTTTCGGGGTCGCCAAGTCACAGAAGACCAACTGCGTTCCGCGCATGGCAGCGCTGGTGCGGTGGATGGATGCCACAGTTTCAGTCAACCGGTCAATCTTCGGCATCGGCCCGTTCGGGTCACTTGCCAGAACCAGGCTGATATCCAGGGCGGCCTTGCGACCGTCCGAGGTGATCTTGAGCATGTTGTCCTGTTCCGGTTTTACGGCACCGCTTTTGATCGCGTCCGCGCGTTCTCCGAGACTCAAAACATAAGGCCGTAACCGCGGATCGCGCTGGCACTTGACCTTGATCAGCCCACCGGCATATAGCTCAGGCATGCCCTCGATGTCACCCTTTTGAATGGCGTAAGGATCAGCCACTTGCAGGAAGGCTGCATACAGGTCGAACAGGTTCATGAAGCGGCGGAAGCGCGTGTTCATGCGGAAGCCGCCGCCGTCCGGGGTCATCTCGATGCCGGGTGTCGCTACGGCAAACTGACCTGCCCAGGCGTCGAAGTGGGTCAACCCCAACTTCTCTAACAGCGCGTATTGCAAGTAACGCTGCATGGTGAAGGCTTCGGCCAGGGTGTTCGAGATGGGTGTGCCGGTAGCGGCCACCACCTTGCCGCCGCGCGCCATCGTCCATTGGATCTTCATGAACATATCAAAGGCGCGCTGGCTTTCAGAGTTCGGCAGGCCGGCAATCCGGGTGATACGGGTCGCGAAATACAAGTTTTTGAAGCAGTTTGAAACCAGGATGCCTTCTGCAAAGAAGTTGTGGGTAGCAGCTACTTCAAGGCAGTAAACTTTCTGATCTCTTCCAGCACGGATGGCAGATCTGAATCCACTCTCTGATTCGAGAAACGTAACACGAACCACCCGAGAGCGTTCAATACCTCCATTTTTCGATGATCCAGGAACTTCCACTTCTTCGTGCGATGTGATAGACCGTCGATTTCTATGGCAAGCATCTTGTTCGGATCTGCAATATCCACCTTGTAGTTCGTTGGTAAGGATTTGAACTGATTCATCACTGGTTTGGTTGAGATTGGATACTCTGTTGGTAAGCCAAGTGCATTGGCTACCGCCATTTGCTGGCGAGTTAATGTCCCGTTTCCTCCTCTTGAAAGGAATGTCCGTCCGGACATAATCTGTGACATCTTGGCTTTCCATTCCGGCGTTTGGTTTGGGTTGTTCGTTTTCATTCGAAGTGAGGCCCAAGGGCGAGGCTTGCCTCGGGTAGCTGCTTGAGATGCTGCCCACATTCGAGGGAGATACTCCTTCATTTTTTCGATGCGTTCTGGTTGAGCATTGCGCCATTTGGCAGCACAGATATTTCCGCAGAATCTCCGCTTGCTGTTGTTCTTCCAACCCATTGACCGAAATTTGAATTCCGCACCGCATTGTAGGCATATCTTGGTGACGGTTTTGTGTTCTCCATTCTTCTGGCATGTCCTGGAGCAGTGCACCTGCTTCTGTCCCCGTTTTCCCCTGCTGCTGGGCTTGAAGTGCATTTTGCACACTGGGCAAATTTTTAAGCGTGTGATTTGTTGAGAGTTTTCCGGCTTCGACATAGTTGTGTTCCTCCGTCCATACCTTATGGTTAGCGGTGCATTCAAAAAAGCCTTTTTCATGTTCCACTCGAACCATTGGCGCAGATTGTGAATTCTTAAACCATCCTGTAACAGGCATCCACTTAACTTCATTTGCGGATAGATCAACCGATTTGACCAATACAGGAAGTTCTTTCTCGACGATTTCACCAATAGGGAGTAATCCCCGATCAGTTAGGACTCGAGCCTCGTATGGTAGACAGTGAAATTCGTCCACGACCAGCATGTCCACACCCAGCATCTCGTAGGTGATGGTTTCGCGCGAGTCCTTTGCCATTGCCTTCTTCTGGAACAAACGCGCCTCGAAGGTTTTCTTGGAGCGTTCGATACTCTTGATGGCCGCAGCCATGGACTCTTTCTGCTGCGATTGAGCCTTGAGCGCCCAAAGATGATTTTCCAGCTCCGCGACCTGGCCTTCGATGAATTCGATCTCCGCTTTCAGGCTCATCGGCAGCAACTTGAAAACGCTGTACGGTACCAGGATCAAATCCCAGTCACCGGTGGCGATGCGCGAGAGAAACGTGCCGCGCTTGGACTTCGAGAAATCGCCTGCGGCAACCGTCAGGATACGGGCGGTGGGGTAGGCCTTGAGCGTCTCGGCTTCCCATTGGCCCACGACCGGGTTGGGCACAACGGCCAGGGCTTTGCGTACCAGTCCCAGGCGCTTGGCTTCCATGATCGAGACGATTGAGGTCAGGGTCTTGCCTGATCCCACCTGGTGGTAGAGCAGCGTGGCCTGATTTTGCAGGATGCGCCAGATGCCGCTGCGCTGATTGCGGCGCAGCGTGATAGATGTGTTCAGGCCGGGCAGAGACAGGTGTGAACCATCGAACTCGCGCTTCCGAAAAACATTGAAGCGCTTGTTGTAGAGCGCAGCCAGTCGTTCGGAGCGTTCCGGATCATTCCAGACCCAGTTGTCGAAGGCGGCTTTGAGTTCAGCCTGACGGGCTTGTGCGGAAACAGTCGCCTCGTGGTTGATACGGCGCGTTTCCTTGCCATCCGGTCCCGGAACGATGTCATAAACGGTGGTCTGCCTGGAATTGAGCGTGTCATAGACGATCTTTTCCATATCGACCCGTTCCGTTCCCCAGCGCGATGCGGTGCCGTTGGTGACGTAACCATCGAAGGCGATCACCCATTCCGCAGTGTGGGGAATGTGGGAAGCAGAAACATCCCTGGTTTCGAAGAGTTGGCAGAAGAAGCTCTCGATATCGCTTTCGGGAATCCAGCCTGCCCCGAGCGGGGCGTAGATGTTCTCCGGCTTGAGCGGTTCGGGCTGCACCATTTGCAAGGCGGTGACATTGATCTGATAGTCGTCATCGAAGATGGCGGCTGCTTCGGCGGTTTCCAGCTTTGCGGCCACGTTGCCGGACAGATAGGCATCATCCGTAACCCACAGCCTGGTTTCCGGGTCGCGGAAGATGCGGCCACCCGCCAGGTGGCGGATGACATCTTCTTCGGGGCTGCCCGTAATTTGAGCAATGGTTGGGATATCCACCCGACCCAGTTTGTCCAAGCAGAGCAGGAGTGCATCGTTGGGATTGTCTGTCTTCTCGATGGGATGGGCCTGGCGCACGGTGGTCTTCGAGAACATATCGGCCTTGAGCCAGGTTCCCGGTCCCTGGACTTCCAAAGCTTTCAGGAAGAGCAGTTCAGATGTACCTTTCAGAAGGCGCGTGTTGGCAGGGTCGTTCAGGAAGCCATACCGGGCGACAAACTCATCGTAGCGCGCGTTCAGGTTGTGGCGCAGACCGGCCACCGGTTCCTGGCGGACTTCTTTTTGCAGCAGCTCACGGGCCATTTGATACAGCTCACGCATGGCCGCGACCCGCGTCGTTTCAGCAACTGGGGCGGGTTCTGCTTCTGCCTGTATTTCTGGTAGAGTCACCCCGGCAAACTGAGTTTGCGGGGCTTCGAGTGTCACCAGATCTTCCGGTAGGCTGGCTTCCAGAGCGGCGGCGATTGCTGCGCCCAGATCACGCTCATCAGGCAGGACGGTGTACTCATAGTTGCGGTACATCGTACCGGCTGCGGCAGGTGTTCCCAGGATGTTCTCTGGGTGATCGAGGAAGTAGCGATTGATCCAGAAGGCTTGCTCGGCCCAATCGCGCTCGTGGTGCTGGAGTTTGATCTGGCTGGTGAAGGCCCAGGACGGCACATCTTTGTTGGGCGCGAAACGTTTGCGCAAGAAGATGATGTCCGTGACGACTTCCGTGCCGGCATTGGCCATAAAGGCATTGTTCGGCAGGCGCAGGGCGGTCAGCAGGTCGCAGTGTTTCGCCAGGTGTTCACGTACCTTGTCATCCTTCTTGTCCAGGGTGTAGCGTGAGGTGATGAAAGCCATCACGCCGCCCGGACGCAGCAGCTCGAGGCTGCGCGCGAAAAAGAAGTCGTGGATCGATGTGCACAAGTAGCGCGGCAGGCCGTCGAAGATCACCGGGTAGTTGCCGAAGGGGACATTGCTCAGGGCAACATCGAAGAAACCTTTGGGAAGGTTGATATCTTCGTAGCCCGCAGCAAATACCTTGCTCTCCGGGTGCAGTCCGCCCAGGATCAGGGCGGTCAGGGTGTCGAGCTCGACTTCCGTCCAGTTGCACTTTTCGCGCAGATCGGGCGGGGTTGCGCTCTTGAAGTGACCAACACCAGCAGACGGATCGAGCACTTGGGCTTGTTTCAGTTTGCCAATCCCCAGCCGTTCCAGTCCGCGCCAGATGGCCGCGATAACCGGGATGGCGGTGTAGTGGGCGTTCAGGGTGCTGGCTTTGACAGACTCCCATTCTTTCTCGCTCAGGATGCTTTCCAGGCCGAGATTTTTGAGCGCGTAGTTCATGACCTCCGAGTGTCCCCAGCCAACGTAACGCGCCAGGATGTTGATTTCCGCAGGTGTAGCCGCGCGGCCATCAGCTTCCAGTTGTCGCGCAATCTGGATGGCCGCAACATTGTTCCTAGCTTTATCGGCGGGGCCGTGCCACGTGAGCGGGGCGGTGGTGTCGAAGTAAAAATCCATGTGTTTACCTCCTTACGGAATCAAAAAAGCGGCCTTGAATGAGCCGCTCCTTGTGTGTTTGCCTGTGCTGAATGGTTTTCCAGTGCCTATATTGATATGGGTGAGTTAGCGTTGCTGGTTCTGCGCTTTGCAGATCGGGCAGAGATCAGGGCTTTTGTGCCAGCGTTTCAGCTTGCGCTCCAGATCACGTCCGCCTTCCCAGGTGCGCGCCAGGATGAAAGAGATCCCGGCGTTGTGGATTACTTGTGTCAGTCTTGCGCCCTGGCCGGTGCGGTGTTCTTGCAGCCGGTTGTCAAGATCGTCTGTAGAGCCGAGATAGTGCCGGGCGTGACAATACGGTTCGTTGAAGTGGAGCAGGTAAACTGTCATGTGTGCCTCCTTGTGTGTGAATTTTGGGGAATATGAGTCTTGCGGGGTGGTGCTTTCAAGCGTAGGTTTTGACAGTTCAGCGCAAGGGCAGAACAGCAAATTGACCCCGGTCATATACATGACCGGGGCGGATTTGGCGTTCTGTGCAAATGACAACTTGGGGATTTTGAAGAACAGGCTTACGAGTAAGCTTGGGTTACAAACATTTCGTGCTGTCAGGTTTTTGCATATTGGTGGGGGATGAAAACGGGATACCCCGTTTCTGCTTGCGTGTCCGGGTTGTATTCAGCTGCTTCGACTTCCTGCATTACAAGCTCATCGGCAGCAGGCGCGTTCAGCACAACGCGCAGCGCCTGCCAGTAGAAATCCTGATCTGTTTCGGCCAGGGTGTGCAGGCCAGCGGCGGTCGTGCCAGCCGGGAGAGCGGGGTAGCCGTTTTCGTCACGGTACTTCAGGTAATGGGCCGCGATTTCGGACATCGGGCCACGGTAGGATTTGTAGCGTCCGCCGGTGTTGGCGCGGGTGGGGGTGACATTTGAGCGGAAAACTTCGCGTCTGCCGCCTGGTAGGGTTCCTATGTAGTGGGGCATGGTGGATTCCTTGTGGATTATTCGCGTGTTATTTGGGGATTAATTGCGCTTGATTTCAAAAGCAGCGCTCGGGCGCGGGCCAGGGTGCCATTTTTGGCATCGTAGCGCAAACCGGTTTTTTTTGCATAGAGTGTTTCCAGCCGGTCATAGCGGTTGGCAAGTTCTTCGAGAACCGCCAGCAACTCTGGCAAAAGGGCAATCCGGGCGGCATCCTTGCGGCTTTCCAGATCATTCTCGGGGCCGGTGATGGCCACAACGCGGTCGTGACCATCTGCAACGCCAACATGTAGAACGTTGACCATTTGGGGCGAGACCGTGATCCTTGATGTAGTCCAGGGCTTGTGCATCGCCTAATACTCCGAAGTCAGCATCACGACCCGACCATCCAGGTAATCCGATTGCTCGGCATACAAGGCAATTTCGGAGAGCGGGAAATCCGTGTACGGGATTTCCTGGTGTACCAGAACGGTCTCGTTGCCATCGGCGCAGGTCAGGACAGCCTGGCGCTTTTCATCCACGGCCAGCTTCCAAACCTGAAAAGGTTCGGCTGCTACCTTATGGTTGGTCTGGTGCGAAGCGATGCTATCCATCAGCCAGAAGGCATTGGCTGTTTCAGCCAGGTATTTCGTGCCATCAGTGAGCAGGAAACGCGAACGCAGCCAGGGGTAGCGCAGGTTGGTATAGCTCTCGGTGCCGGTGAAGTGCGGCAGGTTGGTTTCAAGTTCTTGTACAAGTTGTTCTCGGTTGATAGTCATGATTTCCTCCTTGTGGGTTAGGGTTGTGTGGGGTTCGTTTACGAAAATCCGAGTCCGCGTTCCTTGAGCGAACACCAGGCGTTTTTCCCGATCACCAAATGGTCGAGAAGCGCGATGTCAAGTAACTTGCCTGCCTGAACCATCGCGCGCGTTACTGCGACATCATCCGGTGATGGAGAAATTTCTCCACTCGGATGGTTGTGCGCAGCAATGATGGCCGGAGCCATACGTTGGATGGCAGGCTTGAAGACTTCAGCAATGCGTACCTGGGATGAGTTCACCGAGCCGTGATAGATCTCGACGATGTCGAGTACCCGGTTGCGGGTGTCGAGCAGGATGACTTTGAGATACTCCTGTTCGAGCAGTCCCATCTCGTATTGCAGCAGGGCGGCAGCATCTGCCGGTGAGTTGATCTGCGGTCGCTCATCGCCGGGTTCATGCAATTTCTGCCCTAACGAAAGAGCGGCTTTGATGCGCACCGCTGTTTGCTGGCCAACGCCATGCACCGATGCGACCTCGGCGACATGAGCATGGTAGATTCGGCGGACATCGCCGCCAAATCGTGCCAGAAGTCCTTCGGCGATCTCGATCTGGTGCGGCCCACCGACAACGGCGGCCAGGAGTTCCGCCAGGCTGCAGGCGGCCACATTGAACGTGACCCGATAAGTGGGCTGGTCACGCAGGGGCAGGGTCTTCAGCTTGGGCAGCGAGTAGGATCTCGGGAAAGTGAGCAGGGATTGGTTTACTTGTGTTTGCATGTCTGTCTCCTTAATGAATGCAAACAGGAGACAGACATTGCGCCCCAAGCAGGGGAATGGCTGTCCCCTGTAAGGGAATGGGTGTGAGTGTGTTGTGTTATTCCAGGTAGCCGATTGGGCCTTCTGTAATCAGGTCAGCGCGCAGCACACCAGCGTACAGGACAACATCGTTTTCGATGATGCCGTCCCAGGCGTTGAGCTGCCTGCCTTCGCGCACAACCACCGGCGGGAAACGCCAGGGATTGGCGGCCAGGTCTGCCCGGGCCAGTTCGGTGCGCCAGGCAAAGTAGTGCTTACTGCCGGTCTTCGAGCAGCCCCAGCCCGCACCGCGATATTTGCTCGACATTTTCGGGTCGAAGTAGGCAGATGCGTTGCAGATCGGGCAGGTTTCAGGCGCAGCCACCAGAAATCCAACAGGCGGCTCAGGGGCGCGCTCGCCACCTTTGCGCAGATAATCCGATACGGCGGCGATAGATGGGCAGTCCGCACTCTTGCAGGAGCAATGTTTGTCTTTGCCGACCGAGTGCAGGCGCGGCTTGACAGTTGGTCCAAAGTCCACCGTGTACCCGTATTGGTTCACAACGACAATGGCGTCTTGCAGAATTTTGTTCAAATCGACTTTTACCTCCGTGAGTGAGATGGTGATCTTCCTGTCTCCTCGGGAGTGCTTGCTTTGGGTTGCAGTTTTCATTGAATTGAACCTTTCAGTCGTTCCGGCCAGGCATCTGTCAGGGCGATGTTGATCACGTCGACCCAGGGCATGCCTTCGCCATTCAGGTATTCGCCAGCCAGATCAACCAGGTTTTCCAGTTCTCCGGGCGTCAGGTCCGCAACGAGTCCGCCTTTCTGAACGAGGCGATCCGCCAGCAGGTCAGCAAAGTCTTCAACGGTGATGCGGTACAGGATGTGGTCGCGGTCGTATTCCAATTGAAACAGCCCACCGAGGATTTCCTCGACCATTTCCTGCTTGGCGATGTTGCGAGCCGTAATCAGGGCTTGCAGGTTGGCGTCAATAGTTTCCTGGTTTACTCCGGTTACGCTGAGTGCCTGGATGCTGGCTTCCAGGGCGGCAATGATTTGGGTTGTGCGGTTTTTGCTCATGGGGGATACCTCCTTGTGGGTGAGAGAAAGGGAAATTTGATCCATCGGGGTGGTGCTTTCAGAGCGTAGGTTTTGACAGTTCAGCGCAGAGGCAGAACAGCAAATTGACCCCGGTCATAGACATGATCGGGGCGGATTTGACGTTCTTGGTTTGGACGCGCGGTGCGTTATCTGGCGGACTGGTATACGGGCTGCCCCATTCCAGGCGATAAAGACGACCGGTGTTCATGCCACCCTTCCTCTTGGTTCGCATGGATTCCAGTTCAGGCGGATGGTTACACCGCGCCATTCCTTCAGAAATTGCATCGCCTGGCGCTCGGTCTCGTAGACCGGATCACCGAGGTGCAGGTAGCCTTTGCTGTTGTGGTCAAAAACCGTCCAGCCAATCGCGGCAGGATCGCCGGGATAGCTGCGTACCAGGTTGCCTTGGTCGTCATGCTTGGCCGGCAGGACGGTGTACTCTGGTGTTGGGGCGGGCAGCCGGAGAGCGGCTGAGGGCGTACTATGTTGTGGCATGTGACCTCCTTGTGGGTTGAAATATGGTAAATGTGAGTCTTGCGGGGTGGTGCTTTCAGTCGTAGGGTTGGACAGTTCAGCCAAAAAGGCAGAACAGCAAATTGACCCCGGTCATAGACATGACCGGGGCGGATTTGACGTTCTGATGGGTCGTGGGGAATCTCGTAACTTAGCCTTCGTCGAACTCATCCGGGTCGCCCAGCGCGCCAGGTGGCAGGCCGTGGTTTTCCTGGATGGGCCGGTACGCAGGCCGTGGTGGCGGGTTGTTCCGCTTTTCTTGTTGTGCTGGCACTGGAGGCAAACGGTATGCCGGGGTGTACCCAGATATCTGCCTGCTGTTGTCGCCCAGGGTTGGCGGCTGGCCCAGCCGATGGATTCGGACATGATACGGGCCAGGCTCGGCGGTGAAGAAATGTTCGCCCACCATCGCAAACGTGCCGATGATCAGGATGCGAACGATCCAGACCATGATGGCAACAAAAACCGGGACAACCTGCGTGATCCCGCTGCCCACCACAGATGCGGCTTCGGGCGGGTGCTTGCTGATTGCCACAGATACAGCCCACCAGGTTAGCGTGGCGTTCATGGCGGCGGCCAGCAGCCAGGCTCCAAACAGATACCAGACTTCGGCGGGTTCATCCCGTCCTTGTTCTGGCGTGAAGATGCGGGCGATGCCAGCAAAATCAATCACGCAGAAGGCAAGCGCAAGAATGGTTGCCCAACGGATGCCGCCAAACTCCAGATTACCAAGCGCATCGTTGAGCGCAAATTCGGTCGATGCGAAGTTGAAAACTTCAAACATCAGCCAGCCAAAAGCCAGGAGAACAGCGGTGATGGTGATCCGATTGATCTTTACATTGCCGAACCTGGATTTGGGTTTTGGTGGGTTGTTGATGTTTTGATTAGTTTTCATGTGGCCTCCTCGTGAATCGTTTTGTTGGCTCTTTGCGCTTGCTTTGCATGCGCCGCAGCCAGGTTTTGAACTCGCGTTTGCCCATCGACACCACATTGAGTTTCATCCCGGCCCAGCGGTCGATGTCTGTCTGGGTCAAGTAAACATCTCCGTCTGGCGTGATGAGTGATGCGCCTTGAATTTCTTCGATGGCATGGATACGTTCAAAGACCTCGATCTTGTTTTCTTCGGTGATCTCCCCAACTCCAGCGAGCAGGCATAACAGGCAGACAACATAGTGCTTGTTGTGCTCGCCTTCCTGGATCTGTGGAGGCGTGCAATTGCGGATATCCCAGTTAAGTGACATGAAGCCTCCTCGTGGTTAGATGGCGCGCACGGCGATGCCGGCATCCAGAGCTTGCTGGATGTCGATTTCGGCATAGGCGCCGTTCAGGGTCAGGATGATACGATTCGGCAGGTCGCCATTTTGTCCGCATTTCTCAAGCGTTTCCATCAGGTTGAGCGAGAGCGCGATCACCTGGCTCGCGGTCAGCACAACATTCAGCCGCTGGAGTTGGATCAAGAGCGGCGATGTGCCAAACGCTGTTACTGCGAAGGATGTGGGGTACGGTTGCGGCAGCGGAGACTCGTAGAAGATTTCGCCTTCATCGGGATCGTTGGAAGCGGTGATAATCGTTCCGCTCTCTGGGCCGTCCAGATACTGCCAGTCCAGGATGTTGCTGTTTTCATCAGCAGTTGCGCCGGTGAGTATTTCACTCATTTCATCGGCGATCGTGCCGGGATCAGTATCAGCCGGGACGGCGACCTGAATGGTCAGGATGCGGACTTTTTGACCAGGATAAACTTTGTGCATGTGTGCCTCCTTGTGGTTACATCTCCAGCCGTTCGGCCAGGAGTTCGGATTCTTCGCGGGCTTGCTTTGCAATGAGTTCGCGCCATTCTTTGGCGCACTCGCTTTCAGTTTCGGGGCCGCGCAAAGGGAGTGTGTTTTTCTCGACGATCAGCAGGTGGGTGGCCAGGAGTTTGACCTGGGCTTGTGCAAGGAGCAAGTGGATCAAGGCGGCGATCATTAGACCGCCTTGCCAACCAGTAACTCGCTCAGGAGCTGCTGGCGTTGACGCTCGATGCCAGCCAGGTATTCAGCCTGGGCTTTCTGCTCGGCCTGGTGCTGGACGGCCAGGATCGCGTTTATCCATTGGCCTGGAACGAAGATGAGCGAGTCTTTTTTCTCGCCTTCGTCTTCTTCGATGATCTGGCCTTCGCTGGTGTCAGCCATAAGCCAACCCCAATGCATGACCTGGTCGCCGTTGAACAGCGCCTTTTCGACCGGATTTTGCCAGCGAGGGTCAAGTTCTTCTGGCAGGACATAGGCGGAAAATCCACGGCGAACGATGTAAGCCCGGTGGGCAGGGCTGTAGGTGGTTGCGCTTTCGGTGCCGATCAGGGCGATGTTGCCAGACTGCCAGAGCCAGGCTTCGCGCAAAACACCGAATTTCTCGCGCTGTCCGAGATTGCGGAGAACATTCCAGCAAGTTGCCGGGTAGTCCAGGTCGCGGGCGGCAGCGATCCAATCGCACTTGATTTGGCGCAAGTCTGCCAGGGATGTATCGGCAGTAGGTTTTGCCGTGGCCGGCGCAGACTTTGTGGGGGTTGTAATCAGCATGTGACCTCCTTGTGTTTTGGAGAAATGCCTAGCTTTTTGAGTTCCAGGCATTTCTCGATTTTGACGTGTTAGGCCATAGCAGCTTCTTCTGAAGCCTTTGCGACCTCGGCGGCCCTGGCAACTTCAACCGGGTCGCTGATCAGAACCGGCATGACCACATAGCGGTATTTGTCTGTGCCGTTGGTGAACAGGATCGGAGTATTGGGTTCATTCAGACGCATACGCACTTGATCGGCTCCAATCGCTTCCAATCCTTGCTTGACAAAGATGACATTGCTGCCTACCAAAAACGGCATTTCGGCATCACTGGTCAGGATCGTCTCGCCCTGGCCGGTCTCGGCGGATTCCCCGTAAACCTTCACACCGTTTTCGGCGTGGTTAAACTTCAAGACGCTTTGCCCTTCGCGCGCGAAGATTTCGGCGCGGCGAACCGCACCCTGAAAATCTTTGCCATTCAGCGTCAGGCTGTGCTTGAAATCCCTGGGAAAAATGACTTGCCAGTCTGGAAAGTTGAAATCCAGAAGTTGTGCCCGGAAGGAGACATTCCCCCAGGCCATCAGGATGGCTCGGTCTTCGTCCACAGAGACGGTCACCCGAGAATCATCGCCCGGCAGGATCGCCGTGAGTTTTAGGGCGGCGCTGCGCGGGATGAGCAGGCTGGTTTTGGCGTGGAAAACCAACTCGTGATCGAGGTGGTAGCTTGCCAGGCGGAAACCATCTGCGGCGGTCAGGCAAACCTTTTCGTTGACCAGTGCCAGTTGCACAGCGCACAGGGCAGGTCGGGCCTCATCGGTCGATGCAGCGATTGCAACGCGCTTGAGCGCGGAGCGCAGCTCGCTGGCCGGGACCGTGCCCATCAGCTTGGAGTCTGGTGCGGCTGTATTGGGGAATTCATCGGCGGCAAGGCTCTTGAGTTTGGCCTTCGTCCCCTGCGATGCAAAGCGCAGGGTGGCGCTGTCTTCTTCCCAGATCAGGTCAATCTGTGCGCCAGGCGCAGCGGAGGCCAGGTCGGTCAGGGTTGTGCCAGGAGCGCAGGCAGCCCAGACTTTCTTCACGATGGCAGGAACTGCAACGCTGATGGCCGTTTCCAGATCGGTCGCGGTCAGAGTTAGCGTTTCTCCTTCGGCCCGCATGTGGATCGTGGTCAGGACCGGCAGGGTGGATTTGCCCAGGGCTTTCGAGACGATGCCCAGGGCAGCCTTGATGGTCTCGGTCAGGATCATGGTGTCGGACGATTCGGCTTTCTTGGTCATGGGGGGTTACCTCCTTGTGATCGTTTGAATGAGAGTAAAAAAAGAGCCCGGCTGTCAGGCCAGGCTCTTGTGGTGTTGCTTGTACTGGAAGTTTTTCTAGTGCTTGTACTGGAGACCCGCTTAGAAGGGAATATCTTCTTCAGGGGCAGCGAGGGGAGCGCTGGCGGGAATGTTGCTCTCGCCGCCGTTGCCTTTGCTGTCCAGGAAGCGGACGGTCTGGGAAACCAGTTCGAAGCTGGCCTGCGGGTCGCCGGACTGGTTGGTCCAGATGCGCGGGCCGCCAGTCTCGCGGTCGTAGACCAGACGGCCTTCGACCAGAACTTTCGAGCCTTTCTTCAGGTATTGGTTGACAACCTCGGCCTGTTTGCCCCAGGATGCGACCCGGAACCAGACAACATCCTTGACGGTCTCGCCGGCTTTGTTGGTGTACTGGCGGTTGACGGCCACCGAGAAATCGGTGACGGGCTGACCTTCAGGCGTATAACGCATTTCAGGGGCGCGTCCAAGATTACCGACGATGATTTGGTTGCTCATGTAAGATGACATCGTGTTACCTCCTTATGAATGGTGAGAGAATGTGATTTTGCTCAGGCCGGGGCGAGAAATCACCCCGGTAAACATAATGGTGGTGACAACTATTTGCTGACTGCGACGCGATACCAGGCGCGTAAGGCTTCCAGGGATGCTGGCGAGTTGTTATTCGCTTTGGTATAAGCATCGAAGGCCACGCGCTCAGCGGGATCATCCTTGCAGGATGTGCCATCCTGGTACTTGCGGACAAGTGCACCGTTGGCGGGTTTCGGATCGCCAGGTGTGGCGGGCACCGATAACGGGGCGCTGACAGGCTTCGCGCTGGTCGCGTCGTAGCGCACCAAAATCCTTTTGTGCGGCTCGATCGCGCCGGTAGACTTACCGCCTTCTGTGCTCCAGGTCTGCCACTTGGGATTGACTTCCCAGACCAGGTTGATCGGTCGTGGCAGCGGGACGATGTATTCATCAGCCTGGCGGCTATCCTTGTCGACGTCGCGTTCGCCGGGCCAGAGTGGGATGGAGTCCAGTTTCAGGCCGGTAGCTGTCTCGAAGGCCTGCACATCATCCTGATTGTTCAGGTAGCTGTGCAGGAATTTCTTGACAGTTTTCGGGTGCGCCAGGTAGAAGGCGACAATCGGGGTGGAGTCTTTGCTTTCGCGGCGCGAGACCGAAACAACTTCCTGTTTCTGTTCGCCTTCTTCCAGGCCGGGAGCGTTGACCTGGAAGCCAGCGCCGAGGTAGGCATCCACCTGGCCGAACATATTGCCGGCGGCGGCGTAGACAATCGGCAGGGTAACTTGTGCGCCGGATGGATGGAACAGGCGTGTCCAGCCGGTGATCGGGTTGGGGGTGGGTTCGTTCATTTTGGATTGACCTCCTTGAGTTTGCGGAAAAAGAATGTGGATGGCGCAGATGTGCTTGCACAAGACGCCGTGTTTTGCGTTGTGCTCAAAGTCTTTGCACTCGCAGGTTTGGTGAGTAACTCGGTAGGGCGTGTTGTCGCCGTTGATGATGCTCCAGACGCCATCTTCGAGCAGAGTAATTTTGTATTCTCCGTAGGCGAGAGCGGCGCGGGCGCGCTCAAAGCGTTCGTTCTGCTTGCCAGTGTCCATGGGCTGACCTCCTTGTGTGTGGGATAGGAAAATTTGATCCATCGGGGTGCTGCTTTCAGACGTAGATTCTGACAGTTCTCTCGATAAGAGCAGAACAGCAAATTGACCCCGGTTAGAAAACTAGCCGGGGCGGATTTGTTGTTCTGTGTGTGTACTTGTGTTGGTATGAGACTTTCCAGGCGACGGCTTTCTCGGCGCTTCTCTCGATATGCCCGACCAGGCGGACACCGGCCACCGCGCCCGCCTGGTTTCTGGCGGACGACGCGCTACTGAAAAGGTGCTGTATGTTAAGGTGCTGCGGTACAACGAAAAACGAGAAGCAAAGGCCAGCCTTTTGAAAGGCTGATTTCTCCTTGTGCTTCTCGTGCTGGCTTGCCAGTACTCGTTGTTTTCAGAGTAGGTATTGCTTTGAAGTGGTCTTGCTGTGCTTGTGGTATGTTCGGTTTTGTGTTTACTTGATGGCGGGTTCGCCAGTTGATTTGCCGCGCCGGGGTGGAGCCTCCATGCGTACCACGCGCTGGGCTACCACTTCGAGGATGCCGCGATCGATCTTGATTTTGTCAGAATCATCCACGTCCGGGGTTTCGCCGTTTTTGCGGGCCTTGCCCAGGAACTCGGTTAGCGATTCCTTGAAGTCACGGCTTTGCAGAAAGCCATGCACACGCACACGGTCGCCGCGGGTAGCGGTCATCAGGGATGTGGCGCCGCCAGGCACACGCACATTGATGTAGTCCGGTTCGTCCCGGCCAGGCGTTATATCCGGCTTGGCGGGCATGTCTGCATCGCGATAGGAGGCGACTCGAAAGAACAGGTCGCGGTCGTACTTCCAGGGTTCTTTGGCAATGATTCCTTCAATTTGTACTTCGTTTAGCATGGTGATCCTCCTTGTTGTGAGAAAAATTAAAATAAAAAAACGCGGGCAGAGATTCTTATCCAGTAGGAAAAAATCTCTGCCTGCGTTATCAGCGGACCGTTCAGTCTGTCATCAGTGGGTGACAGGTTGTTCGCCGGACAGCGAACAGGGGACGAAGGAAGTAGGGGTGAAACTGGGTGGTGCTATTCAGTTGTAGAATTGATTATACATAGGTGGCGGGGGTTGTCAAATGAATTTGAAACGAGTTTTTGGCTTATAAAAACTATTGTTTGCGCGAAGTGGATGCATGTGGATAGAACTGGGAAACGAAGGGCGAGGTATGAAGGTATCAAGCTTCGCCCTTCCTTTCAAGTTCTCGATTGAGGATGCTGGGGGTAGAGCTAAGAGACATTCTGGATATAAAAAAGGTGGGTATTTTGTTTCAAGTCCTCGATTGAGGATGCCGGGGGTAGAGCTAATATTATCCTGATTCTGCTCGGTGCAGTCTGTGTTTGTTTCAAGTCCTCGATTGAGGATGCCGGGGGTAGAGCACAAAGCTGCGCTGCTGAATTATCCCGGGTTGTAATTGTTTCAAGTCCTCGATTGAGGATGCCGGGGGTAGAGCAATTTTTGGATGCTGGTGGCAAGGTAGACCTTTTCATGTTTCAAGTCCTCGATTGAGGATGCCGGGGGTAGAGCGACGACAGCTGGAGTTCAAGCTCGTCTGATGATGACAGTTTCAAGTCCTCGATTGAGGATGCCGGGGGTAGAGCCAGTTTCTAATCGTCCCCTCAACCCTAATTCCAAAGTTTCAAGTCCTCGATTGAGGATGCCGGGGGTAGAGCGAATTCCTCATTCTCGGTGTTGGCAAAGGGGGAAAATGTTTCAAGTCCTCGATTGAGGATGCCGGGGGTAGAGCGTACTTTTGGCAATCATCCTTATCGCAGTTGGTCTTTCGTTTCAAGTCCTCGATTGAGGATGCCGGGGGTAGAGCTCGTCTGCATTCCTTCGGTCAACGGTGGTAAGTCCATGGTTTCAAGTCCTCGATTGAGGATGCCGGGGGTAGAGCGAGGGATTCGTAAAGGCCATCTTATACATGGTTCTTGGTTTCAAGTCCTCGATTGAGGATGCCGGGGGTAGAGCGGCCAAGCCCCCACGGCACAATTCATCGTGCCTGGGTGTTTCAAGTCCTCGATTGAGGATGCCGGGGGTAGAGCAACCCTGACAAAGGGAAGCATTTTTTGGACCGATTTCGTTTCAAGTCCTCGATTGAGGATGCCGGGGGTAGAGCGAAGGGGTGAAAACCTTGGCGATGAGTATCCCGATTTGGTTTCAAGTCCTCGATTGAGGATGCCGGGGGTAGAGCGCAACGGTCAATCTTTCAGCTTCATCGCTGATGGCCGGTTTCAAGTCCTCGATTGAGGATGCCGGGGGTAGAGCTGAAGTAAAGCAGACTGAGACCAACGAACTCGTTCGTTTCAAGTCCTCGATTGAGGATGCCGGGGGTAGAGCGAGTTGCCGGATAATCTGGAAGTAACCCATACCGAACCAAGTTTCAAGTCCTCGATTGAGGATGCCGGGGGTAGAGCCCATCATCCAGTGGATGAATGCCCCACCCGATGAAGTTTCAAGTCCTCGATTGAGGATGCCGGGGGTAGAGCTGTAACCCAAACAAATTCACAATGTTTCAAGGAGCGTAAAGTTTCAAGTCCTCGATTGAGGATGCCGGGGGTAGAGCCTGGTGGGAAAAACGATGGTTCGGGACCACACCGATGTGTTTCAAGTCCTCGAGAGCGTGAGCTACTCCATCTCCGAAAGATGGAATGGCGGGTGTTTCAAGTCCTCGATTGAGGATGCCGGGGGTAGAGCCGCTGGGCAAGTTGGCGTGGTTCTGAACCAAGGGAAGGTTTCAAGTCCTCGATTGAGGATGCCGGGGGTAGAGCACTGCGTCCCCCACCGCGACGCCGTAAACCATATCACAGTTTCAAGTCCTCGATTGAGGATGCCGGGGGTAGAGCTTGGATGATATTCGTTTCTGGTCTATGTTTAGGTTTTAGTTTCAAGTCCTCGATTGAGGATGCCGGGGGTAGAGCTTACAGATCCTGGAGTGCTGCATACCTGGTCCGGTCGGTTTCAAGTCCTCGATTGAGGATGCCGGGGGTAGAGCTTAGTTGCAAAGATTCTACAACAGTCTGGTAAATTAATTGTTTCAAGTCCTCGATTGAGGATGCCGGGGGTAGAGCGAAATTACCTGCCCAAAGGGAAAAGAGGCCATCAAAAAGTTTCAAGTCCTCGATTGAGGATGCCGGGGGTAGAGCCAGTAGTGCCCACCTGTTTGGAACTACTCGAGCGTGTAAGTTTCAAGTCCTCGATTGATGATGCCGGGGGTAGAGCCAGTAG
>PHBU01000008.1 GCA_002840685.1 Chloroflexi bacterium HGW-Chloroflexi-6
CAGTGGTGTTATTCGCTCCCATTGTTCATTGGTCAAGTCGCCTCGATTTGTCATGGCGACAATTTAACCACTATTTTGTATTTTGCATACAGACCCTAGCAATTTGCTATTCCAGTCATCAATTGGTGAGTAAAAACCAACCATGTCTGGATGGACCCATTCGCTTAACGAATTATGCTTTGATCTTTCGTGATAGATAGTTTTTGTATAAACCTGCTTGCCGCGATTAAATGATGTGTTAGTGTAAGCAAAATAAGCCAAAATAGGATGAAGTTTGCGCTCATGAAAATCAAAGCCGCTCGTCTTTTTGGGTTCGATGGCCTTTACAGAGGCTGTAACGTTATTCAAATCGTCTGATTTAACTTCATTTTGCCGTGTCAATAGAAAAAATCTTGCAGGATTTCTACCAACCTTGATAAAGCGAGTTTGTGAATTATCTCGAATATCTACAAAAAGCCTTGCGCCTAAAGTTTGCCAGGGCGTTTTGCCTGTGATAGCAAGTTTCGAATCTAATCCACTTGCTTTGCCGTACTCCCAGATTTCTTGGAATGTCATAGGCTTTGGCGCAGATTTTAGAATTTCTTGAGCAAAATCGAGAAAGGTATATTTTGACGATGCCATGAAATGTCCTGACTAAATTATAGGAGGGCGGCCAACTATGAATGATCTCAGCAGCTTATACTACTTTGGGCTGCATCCATCTAGCCATTCAATGGTTTTGCCATTGATGTTTTACATACTTAAGGTGGATAGGGCAAAAGCAAAAAATGAATAGCCCAAGATTTCAATAACCCCCGCCTGGTTGGCTCTTCAGGGCTGGCGCTGCCCGGCAAGGCAGGCAAAACCGGCAAGAGCAAGATCCCTACCCACAGGCAGAAGACGCTTCATTATTATACGACAAACCCCCGCCGAAAATTGGCGGGGGTTTGTCGTCATCCTGTGCTGCACATAGTAATCAGTGTGGACCTGAGGGGATTCGAACCCCTGGCCTCCTCAGTGCGATTGAGGCGCGCTCCCAACTGCGCTACAGGCCCATCAATAGAGCCCAATGATTTTAGCTGAGGCGCGGGTGAATGTCAAGAAAAGCGTGCGGCCAGTTTTGCTGTAAAATTGAATATCTTATTGTGAGGATTGAAAAATGGCCGAGCCCAACGCTTCCCGACCGATGTATCGGATCACCGACTTGCATGACGATGACCGTCCGCGCGAGCGCCTGCAAAAACTGGGGCCGCAGGCGCTTTCGAACGCCGAGCTGATCGCCATCCTGCTGCGGGTGGGCGTGCCGGGCGAGAATGCCGTCCAGGTCGGGCAGCGTTTGCTGCACAAATTTGGCGGCATCGCCGGAATCCACCGCGCGCCGTTCGATGAGCTACTTCACCAGCACGGGATCGGCGAGGCCAAAGCGGCCCAGATCAAGGCCGCCATCGAACTCGGACGCAGGCTGACCCTCGAATCGCCCGAAGAACGACCGTCCATTAACTCGCCCGCGGACGCCGCCGTTTTGCTAGAGTATGAACTACAAAAACGCTGAAAGAAAGCCCCATTGCGGGGCTTTTTATTTTATGACGGTTTCGATGATGTTTCCCTGGGGGTCTATCACAAAGTGGCTGACGATATAGCTGAGAGTCTTGTTGACTTCCTGGTGATCGGCTTCGCGCATCCAGGTGAGCAGGCCGACTTCGGCGGCGATGGCGCGCAGGGCTTCGAGCGCGGCCTGGCGGGCTTTGTTGTCGCCGATGGTGCGGCTCATTTCACGGTCGATGGTTTCGAGGGCTTTGATCTTTTCATTGATGCTGGCAACGCGCTGCGAGAACTCTTCGAGATCGAACAGGCCGCCTTCAAAGCCATCGCCAATGCGGGCGCGGCGTTTGCGCAGATCTGCCAGCTCAGTTTCGTGGGTTTGGATGCTTTCGGTTTCCTGGGCATTGGCGCTGATGATCTCTGTAAACTTGGCGGCAACTTTTTCGAGCATATCATCATTGGTTTGTACCATGTGGGAGGCGTGGCCGACTGAGCAGCGCCAGGCAATGATGCGCTCATCGGGCGGGCGCTTTTCTCGGAGCGAGTGACGCCAGAGCGTGGCGCCACAAACGGAGCAGCGCAATAGGGCCGACAACTGACGGGTAACGTGGCCACGCAGCCAAGGGCGGCGACGGTCCAATTCCGCCAAAATAGCGAGGTGGGTATCCCAATCCCAGACGGGCTGATGTTTGCCGGGGCCGGTCAGTATTTTATCGGAGGTCTGGTCGATCACGCGCCTGGTGCCGGTACGCAGATCTCGATGGGTTTTGGTGACACCCCAGCGCACCCGGCCAGCATAGAACGGGTTGCGCAAAATGCGGACGATGGTTGTGGGGTCCCATTCGGTGCGTGATTTGTCGCCGAGGCGCAGGCGTTTTTTAGGGATGGGCACTTGCATCTGTTCGAGCTTGTCTTTGACCTGGTAACTGGACTGGCCAGCCAGGATCATGTCTTTCATCATGTGCAGGATGGGCACAATCTCGGGGATCAGCTCGGGAATGGCATCGGCGACGGTTTCTTGACCGGCGGGCTTGCGGTAACCCCAGGGCATGTTTGCAGCAGGCAGGCCTTTTTGGGTGACGCGCTTGGGCATTTCGCTCAGGTATTTGCGGCGCAGGTTGGCGACGGCGGCACGCGAGATGATCTGATTCATGCCGCGCAGGATGAACTCAGCATCGGATGAGTAGGGGGTGAAGGTGGCGGGGTCTTGCAATTCGAGCGGCTGGTTGACGCTGAAGATCTGGACGCCGTAGTGGGCCAGGGTGCGGGCAACGGGGTCGAGCAGCTCACGAAAGCGGTCATACTCATAGCAGATGATGACATCGAACTTGCCGGCTTTGGCATCGTCGAGCATTTGGCGCAGGGCGGGTATCTCGCGCTCGGCATCGGACAGGTTGATGTATTTGGTGCGGCTTTCACCTGGCACGATGTAGGGGCCAGCGCTCTCGACCCAGTTTTTCGATTTGGCAACAGAGCGCGAAACCTGCTCTTGGGTTTCGAGCGAGTAGCGGTCTTCTTCGGCCTGCTCGGCGGTTGAGACGGCGGCCCAGATGGCGTGGCGAATGGGTTTACTCATGGAGTTATGCAGATAAGGCTGTAAGTGACAGGGCGATCAACAAGACGGTGACAACCCAATTGGCCAGGCTGCGGGCGGAGGTGGGCACGAAATCAGAAATTGACAGGCAAGCGGGCAACGTGAGCAATAAAAGCCCAATCCAAACGCAGAGGGTGTTGAGCAGGAAGGCCATTCGTTTTTTCTCACACGTATGAGGAAAATGGGGATTATTTCGATTGTGGCGAATACCTGACCAGACCAGAACGCACAAACGTTCTAGAATGGCCGAATTTGCCCAAAAACAGGGAGTAGGCTGCGATTTTTGGCGCTGTGGGCTGGTTGATATGGACGGAGCCGTTTTAGAGCCTTACAGCGCGTTTTCGGGTTTTGACATTCCCGTGCGAAGCGGGAAGAAGCCAACAAAGGTTATTTAATCAGTGCTGTGGGCCACGGCAGTGGGATACGCGCGATCAGTATGGGCGGACGGTTATCCGAGCATCTTGAGCAAGAAGCTGAAAATCGTTGTCGCGGGTGTAAATGATAAGGTCGTATTTTTCAGCAGTGGCAGCCAGGATGACATCGCCAGGGGATGGCCCGTTTCCCCTATATTTGTGAAATAGCTCTGCTGCGCGAGTTGCTATTTGATCGTCAATAATGATTACCCTGCAAGGAGAAGTTGCCCACTCATATTTTCTTCTGGCATCCCGGTTGGCAATGCCTTGCCAAAGCTCAAATTTGGTATATGCCGAAATGCTGGCGAATATTTCTCCCTTGCCAGCCTGAATCAATATTTTCTTGGCACCATCATCGTTTGACTTAACGTGATCGATGAATAAATTGGAATCAAGGATGTGTGTCGGGGTCGCTGACCACATTGTAGATTTTTTCCAAGTCTTTGTTCAAAATTGCGTTCAGGGCTTCGATAGACTCTTCGAGATTGTCGTCTGGCGCTGATCCACCCAATGCTTCAAGAGCTGCGATGTATTCATCGTCGCTCATGGATAGCAACACGGGGTCACTGGTGTAGCGCAGAGTCTTTTTTGAGCTTGGTGTGTTCATTACCGCATTTCCTGATGATGCAGATGCAATTATTACACCAATTGTAGCACTAACGGCCTGGCGAAAACCAGGATTGATGGCGCTCAATCTGTCAGACTGCCGGTAGGATGCGCCGAAATAAGCTGCCATCGCATTGGCAGCGCGCGTTGTTTCGAGATAAGTGGGTGTAGTAGCGGTGGTCATAAGGATGTATCTGGGCTATTTGAAGTATCTGATTTTGCTGTTTTTATTAACCCTGCGAACACGTCTGCAAACATAGCAGCTGCGCTGGGAGGCATGATAATTCGCTGTACAAAAGCCATATGCGGCGATTTCTCTATTTGACCACGGGCGGGCCCGGCGCGATAGAAATCTAATACCACTTCTTCGGAGGATATGGAGATTTGCACCTGGTTAGAAAATATCGGCGGCGAGACAGATTCATCATCGGCCTGGGCCAGCATCCGATTTATCTCCACCTGGGTAATTCCATGTGGTTTGGGGGTTGGTGCTTTATGTTTTGCCATTCGGTTTTTCTTTCTCACACGTATGAGACGGGCGGAGATCTATGTTTTTCTGATTTTGACATTCCCATGCGAAGCGGGAAAAAGCCAACAAAGGTAACAGCAGCCAAGATTGTGACGGTCCAAGCCACGATGATGCTGCTGGGGTGAACGGGCAAAAACGGAATCAGCAAGAATTGCAGGGCCAGCAAAGGCAGGTAGAGCATCAGCCAGCGGTGATATTTTTGCGATTGCGGATTGCGCTGGTCGCCGATCTCATGGTAACGGGGTGCAGCGCGGCGGTTAATCAGCGGGTATGGCAATAGGCGAATGGTGTCTTGATACCTACGCTGCCTGGCAGCTTTACGCCGACATGATTCGAGGCGCGCAAGCAAAAGGATGGTGATCTCTTCGCGTTCATCTTGGGTGGCCATGTTGTAAATTTGTCGCCAAGTTTTCATTCAAGAGGCTCAATTGTAATAATTACAAAATCTATTTCGGATTGAGGAGCATCTGCATAAGGCGCTTCGCTAATGTCGCGTGGGCTATGCAGAACATCAGTAACCCTGTAAATATCGCTAATGATCAGCTCGGGCTTAAATGCGTATTCTTTAAATCTCAATAACGATATTCTTTCACCAATGCCGGGGGGAGCTGCATTGGTGAAGTAACTTGCAATTCTTCCAACCTTTGGAATATCAAAAGATAGCCAATAGGCATAATCAGCCATTTTGCTTACCTGGTTTGAAGTTGGCTGCGCGGGCGGCGGCTTCGGCTGTTTTGCGGCGTTCGATCTTCATCAAGGCAATTTGGCGCAATTCTGCCTGTTCTTCGGTGGGCAATTCTCCAAGCAAGTATTCCCAGTCTTCAAATCGATCTTGCTCTGCTGGGGCTTCAGGTAATAACCCAGCTTTACGAAAAACACTAACAGGGGACAAACCAAGCGCTTTTGCTATCGCAACGAGTGCAGCCGAATCAGGATTAGTTCTGCGCCTGTTTACATAATCACTCACAGACTGCCGAGTTAAACCAGACATTCTCGACAGATCCGCTTGCGACCAGTTGCGCAAATTCATTTGTTCCAAAAGCCAATCGCTAAAGTCCATAAGTGCATACATTTTGTCACAAAGTTGTAGCGCAACTGCTATTCAATTTGTCGTCAGCTATTGACATTGTATTATTTTGGTTGTATTATGTTGTCAGATGACGACATACTGTAGTCAAACAACGATAAACGGGAGAACGCAGATGACTGAATTGCAATTTGACCTTAAGCGCGGAATGAATGCCTGGGTGACACAGAACGCCAGCATTCGCAATTTTGCCGATGCGCTTGGTTATCAATACACCAATGCCTGGACGATCTTGCGCGGCAAACAGCCCGTGACGGTTGAAGCGATTGGGCGCTTTGCCCTGGCTTATGGCCCGGCAGCCCTGGGGGAAATGTTGAGCATGGCTGGCCTGACCGATCAACAGGAAGTGAAATTTCAAAACGGTGTGCCGGTGGCTGAATACGTGAATCACAGCGAGCCGGTCTATGTTGATTTCGAAATGGAAGCGGGCGCTTGAGAGCCATGTCACGCTTGCTTCACGATTTGCCTCTGTTTCCCACGCTATAGTGGGTCAGTAAAACAGGAGAGAAGGCCATGCATTTGACTTTGAAACAGATCCAGATTTTGACCGATGCGCTTACGCGCTTCAAGGCCCAGCGCGAGGCGCGGCTGATGGCTGAGCAACGGATGCAGGCGGCGTTTGGGCCGGATGTGGAAGTGAAACTTGAAGACGTGAAGGTGCTCGAGGTGATGGCGTGAACGAGAACATGTGCGTTGCAACCGGGTTCGTGTACCGCGGCGAGGCCATCCACACGCTGGCAAGTGGGCAGGTGGTGATGTTCCCCAGCTGGCTGGGTGGCAAGGTCGGGGCTGAGTTTGCCAACAAGAGCGAAGCCAAGGCTTTTGTTGATGCGCGGCTGGTGGCGTGTCAGGTTCCAGGTGTTATGTGTCAGGCAGTGATGGCATGAGCTTCGATAAATACAACAAGAGCGACCCGGAAGTGAAAGCGGCAAATGCCCGCAAGGGCAAGTTAACTGCTGCTGAGAACGAAGCCGCTTTGCAAGCCCGGATTGACGCGGTCGTGGCGAAGGCAAAGGCGCAGGCTGAGAAGGGTCCGGGGTACGACGCGGTGATGGACTTTCGACACCAACATCAGTGGCGCGGGTCCAAGCTTGGGTAATTGGTTGGTGGTGCGCGGGTCAAGTTCATGAGATCAGCGTATCACAGGAGAACAGCAAATGAGTATTCAGCCTGATTTCAGCCCCTACTTAGCCGTTTATTTCGCTTTGACGCTGTTTGGTGTGCTCTACAACGCAGTTATTGAGCACATGGAGCACCACAAATACATCGAGGGTTTCACGAGCTTGATGGTTGCGGCGGGTGTAGGTGTGACGGTTTTGGCCTGCGGGTTCCTGGTGGGCTGGCAGGCAGCGGGCATCGTGCTGATCGGTTTCGCTTTCAGCGGATTGCCAATGGTGGTCGGGTCGATCGTGCGCTACGTGCGGGCCCGGGCTGCTGGCCAGAAGATGGTGCGAGATGAGTGACGCTCCCAAGCGCTGGCCCAGTGTGGCGTGCGCGGCCAGAAATCAGGCGGCGGTGCTGGCGATGGAAGGCATGAAGGCGCTTTCGGTGGTTGTTGACGGTGAAAGAGCCATGACCGAGAGCGAACGCCAGCGCAGGGAAACCAAAGCCCTGCGGGCGCTGGAACGAATAGCCTGGTTGATGCATAGCCAGGGCGCACCGATACGACCGGAAGATTTATAGGCTGACCCACAGGGTTGCCAAGAACAGGCTGACAGGTAAAAAGCGGTTCGACTCCGTAACAGCCTACTAGCAAGACGGCAAGACAGCACTTTAACAATTCAACGATTGGCAATGTAGAAACGATCTGCTCGGCGCGATACATGGGGTAATCCCTATTCCCCGCGTGCCTAAAGGGATCGTCCCGTGGGAGGGGCATTGCCAGACGCGAATAAAAATAACAAATTATGTGAGCGCGCAGGTGCAGGCAGGTTGGCAAAATGCTGATCTGCTGGCCGGTTCGAGTCTGGTGGCGCTTTTTACGGATGGCAGGAAACTGGTCGTTTATTTATTGGTTGCCTACGTCATGGGGCTGTGAGCATGACCCATCCGTTACCCCGTGCCGTGTCTTTCCAAGTGAGAAGCGCGAGGCTTCTACGAAACAGGGAGAAACTATCGGCTAATGAGATAAGCGCAAGCGAGCCGAGCGGCACGGGTAACCACGACAACCAAGAAACCTACCCACCCGTGATGTAAAGCGGGCCAGTGTATAGCACAAAGGGAATGCCGGAGCAAAGGAGTAACCGGCGCATAGCGGGATGGCGCAGTTGGCAGCGCGGTGGGCTCATAACCCACAGGTCGAGAGTTCGAGTCTCTCTCCCGCCACTTGAAATAACCGGGGTGATCCCCGTTATCAGCCGTGCCGACCACCATCAGTCTACAGGGACCGAAGAGAAGCGGACGGCGACCCATATCTCACGCAGGAGGTGCAGATCTTAGAACCGCGTTACGACCGCCGGAAGCCGGTCGCCACAGCCAGGGGCAGGCTATTTTCTGCCCCGCACGTCCCATACCTAACCCAGGCCCGGCTGGGTGCAATTATTCAGGAGCATTTTATGGATATTTTTGCTGCTCTGGTTTGCATCATCGGCGTTGCGTTTGGCGCGCTGGTTTTTTTCTCGCCCTTTTTGCTGTCAGGGCGAATCAGTGAATGGGAGAGAAAGCATGAACAACCAACTAAGAATTGACGGTGAGCGGATGACGCTCGATGATTTGGATACGCTGCTGAACCAGGTCGAGGAGATTGGCGGTCCAAAGTTTGTGCTGCGGGCAGAGTGGGTGGTCGAGGCGCCAGACCCGCTGGCGATGTATGCGCTCGAACGCCTGCTGGGTTTGACGCACGCCAAGGTGGAAGAGCCGGCTGAGCCGATTGGAGAGAAGTACCACGGCTCTGGCAGCTGGGTGACGGCGCCCGATCCAGTTTTGCCAGCATCCAAAGAGCCGAAAGAGATCAAGGCCTGGCGCGTGCTGGATGCCGACGAGAATGTGGTCGAGCAGCTGACGATCACCGAGCGCAACGCGAAGATGGCGCGCGGCGAGTTTGCCGAAGGAACGATCTTGCATCACCCACGGGCAGGCAAGCAGCGCATTACACGGTCCGGGCCCGGGCAGGGCATGGAGCCGGTGGAATAGGAGCAGCGTCATGCCAACTCTATCTTTGCGAATTATCAAAAAGCCCCGGCGATTTCGCCGTTGTGATACATGCGGGAAAGGCATAAATGGCGAAACAATCCGACTCTACGGAATGGCCGAATATGGCGACAAACCCTATAACGTGTTTTTGCATCGTGGATGTTTATCCGGCAAAAACGAACTCGCCATGCTAGATGCCATCGAACACCGTTTGCAGGCGGATGCAGCTATGCACGAGAGCGAACGGCGCTTTATGGCAGGCGCGAAACTTGGCTTGCAAAACGGCCTAGCCCATGAGGTGAGCACATGAACGTGGGCATGTTGTGGTTCGATAACGACCCAAAGAAAGGCCTGGATGAGAAGATCAGCCAGGCGGCGGATTACTTCAAAAAGAAATACGGGGCGGCGCCCGATTGCTGCATGGTTTCGCCGACGATGCTGGCCGAATCTGAGCATAAGGCCGGGCTGATCACCGTCAGACCGTGGCGCACGGTAACGCCTGGGCATTTGTGGATCGGTGTGGATGAGCCGGAGATTTCCAAAAATGAGATCGTGCGGTAGTTGTTCACAAGGAGTCTTATGGCTCGAAATATGTCATTCATGCTCACCACTGAGCAGGTCAGAAAGCGGGAAAAGACAGTAACCCGTCGATTGGGATGGGAGCACTTGAAAGCGGGTCAAGTTTTGAACGCCTGTGTAAAGTGCATGGGCCTGAAAAAAGGCGAAAAGATTGAGCGCCTGGCAGAAATCCGCGTTGTAAATGTTCGACGTGAAAGGCTTTACAACATCACTGCCGACGATGTGAAATGCGAAGGCTTTGAAGGCAAAAGCGTTGAGTGGTTTATCGATATGTTCATGCGTGAAATGGGTGTTGCTTCATCTGCCGAAGTCACGCGGATCGAGTTTGAATATCTCTGACAAAGAATTTGATGAGTAGGAGGTTGAACCAAACATGGGCAAGCCGAGCGAAAGACGTAAATCGGCACGACGACCAGGGCGCGCTGAACGGGCACGGGTAAAGAACAAGCACTCCAGGTGTGGTTTCTGGGGTTACGTGGCTGGCGCTGGCACCGTGAAAGTGAATGCCGGTCGGAAGAAGTATGAACGCGCCATGCGCTGGGTTTTACGCATGGCAATGCAGCCCATCAGTGGTGAACAGCCCACTCCGAAAGCAAAGGAACCCGGCCAAACGGCCAGCCTATAAGGCCGGGTTCAATACCGCAGTAATGGATTAGCCAGAACATCGGCGGCGGTTCGATCCCGCCCTGCGGATTTTTATCAAGTGTCAGTGAAAGGAGTCATCCATGTCTCACACGTATGAGGATATTTTGAACGAGCTGGCCGAAGAGCTGCCAGAGATCGAGCGCAAAGTATTTGACGCCCTGAAGCGCAACCCGAAGGGGCTGAAGCGCGAGCAGCTGGTGGCCATCGTATTTGGCGGCACGGTCAAGGCCGGGTCACTCTTGAACAACAGCAGCACGGACCGCAAGGTGCGCAAGGCGATCGAGAGCCTGCGCAGCCGGATGGTGCCGATCGTTTCGAGCAGCGGACAGGCTGGTTATCGCCTGGATACATCGCGTGAAGCACGCGAGCGGATGCTGGCCGACTTGATCAGCCGCAGAGACAAGATCAACGATCTGATCAAACATGCTGCCAAGTTTTACAGCCTGCCCGAATCGGTGCCGAGTTATGAGCGGGTTGAACAGGCCCGGTTGATGTAGATGGCATCTGTAATTCGGCCCACTAACAACCCGCTTTGTACATACGGCGGGACAGACCGCCTGCTGCTGGATGATGTCAGCCCGTATGGGCTGCGCAGAAAGGTGATCGCCAGCAAGGGGGTGTGGCCCGATGTGAGCGGCTTTCTTGATCTCGCAGCGCAGGAAGCCAAAGGCGCAGATGTCTATTGGTGGTTATTCGAGCGGGATGACGGATTCATGTACCTATGGATTTGCTGGAAGAAATCGAAGGAGGAAAAGCAATCATGAAAAATGGACCGGGTTTGAAGTTGTTGATCTACGGTGTGCCAGCGTTGTGGGCATTGGTGGCCATTCTCTTGGTTGCCTGGCACGGGCGATATCTGGAAGGCGCTTTTATGGCAGTGAGCTTGATCGGGATGATCAGCGCTGCGCATACATGGCAAGAGAGGGTGAAGTCATGGCCGGAGAAATAGCCGCTTTGTTTCTGGCAAGCATGGTCTTGTTCTTGCTGTCGGTTTACTTTTGGGAGATGGGCAAGGCAATCATCAAGGCGAGGAGGAAAAAGTGAAAACAGGGATGGAGTTTCCGTTGGCGATTTTGGCGATCTTGCTGGTTTTGATCGTGGGCTGGTCATCCTGGCAGGGCATGCAGGTTGATATCGCATCCAACCAGGTGCTGTTGGGTCAAGCAGCGCAGCCGGTTGTGGCCGGTGCCGAGTGGCTGATCAAGGTGGTGGTTGGCGCCATCGTTGGTTCGTTCGTGACAGCGATCGTGACAGCGCTGGTCGTTTGGGCGCGGCGTCAATGGGTGCGCAGTGGGGGCAGTTGGCAGAGTGGGCCAAACGCGCAATGGCAACGCAAGCAACCGGCAGAGAAACAACCTCGCGCTCCGAGCGAGACTGAACTGATGCGAACCATGATGATGATGCAAATGCGCAGCGCTGGCAATCAGCCGGCGCGCATGGTCCAGGAGGATGAGCATGAGCCGATTTTACGGATTTAGCCTGTTAGTGATTGTTTTCTTGGCCGGGTGTGTGCCGCTGGATGTTACCCAGCCGACCACCACGCCGGTGGTTGGGGTTGTGGATGCGAGTGTTGAGCTCATCCGCCAGGATATGTACCTGCGCCTGACCCAGCAGAGCATCGAAAACGAACGCATTGAAGCCGGCGCGCGGATGACAGCGACCCAGCAAGTGATTGACGCCACGGCCACCCAGCAGGTGCGCAGCGATAACGCGATTGCCACCGAGCGAAGCGCTGAAGCAACACAGCAGGTCTGGCAGGTGACGGTGATGGCGGCTCAGGCAGCCGACACGGCCACAGCACAGGCCAATGCCACAGCAGCGCAGGCAATGGTGCTGGGCACGACAGCGACGGTCCAGGCGGCGGGTACTGCCACGGCAGTGGAGCAAACCCAACAGGCTCCGATCGTGGCGGCCAAATCGACCGCCATGTTTGCCCAGGCGCGCCAGACTGAGATCGAGCTGCAAAAGAGTACGGCCACCATGTGGGTTTCGGCCTGGGGTGGTTGGGTGTTTGCGGTTGTTGTGATCGTGATTGCAGCGTTTGTGATCTGGAAGAAAAGCCAGGTGGGGGTCATCCCAACTGACAGCAACGGGCGGCCGCAAATGGTGGTGATCAACCAGGGCGGGCAAAAGATCTTGGTCAGCCCGAGCTTGATGGCATCGCCGATGTTGGCGATATCCAACCAGGGCGGGTCAATGCCGATGCTGGTGAATGAGAACTTCCAGAAAGAAACCACCCACGGCGCACAGATTATCGAAGCGGTGCGCAGTTTACCGCCTGGCTACAACAGGCAGGGCTTATCGCTGGCGGGTGGCCTGACCGGTCCGCAACAGGCTGGCAGCGTCAACATCCAAGTGGTGCAGCCGGGACAACTTGATGGTATCCGGCATGAGCTTGATGCAAAGCTGACCGAGGAGGACGAATGAGCGACTATTACTCTGCCGCTGTTACTGCCGCGGAAACGATGTGCGCAGTGATGGCCAACGATTTACACCTGCAAGCACCTTCGCAGTTTTACCTTGATGCGAACGGCGAGCGCGTTTGGTTGATCGCTATTCTCAACCCGGTTGCGCTGGGTGGGCAGATCGGCACTTATACCAGGGCTCAAACATTACACCAGATCAGCACGGCCCTGGGTGGCAAGCCGGTTCTGCTCAGTAATCATACCGGGCTGCGGTATGGGGTTTTGATGTCTGAGCGGCCCAAGCTGGCAAAAGAGATTGCTTACCCGGATGATAGTTTTGAGCCTGGCATTGTTCCGTTGGGCAAAACCCTGTATGGCGATTTGCACCCCAGGGCATCGAAGCTGATGAATGTATTGATCGGCGGCGAGCAGGGCAGCGGCAAAAGCACACTGCTGCACCTGTTCGCTTATGCGGCCTGGCTGAATGGCTGGCAGTTCTACACAGCCGACCCGCGCGCGCTGACCTTTGATGAGAGCTGGAACGGGATTCAGCTTGCGCCGGTGGCTGATAAGGCTGATGGCGTGATGAGCATTTTGGATGAGCTTGATCGCGAGATGGAACGCAGGGCGGCGCTGTTCAGGGCTGTGCGCGTCAACAGTGGATTGCCTGCGACCAGCATTGATGCTTATAACGCGATGGTTGATATTGCAGATCGTTTGCCGCGTATTTTCTTCCTGGTTGATGAGGCCAATACCTTTTTGGCCAACGATAAGATTGAAAAGCGCGTTGAAGATCTGAGCCGGCAGCCGCGCAAGTTTGGCATCCACTTTGTTTTGGCCGGGCATAACTGGCGTGATAAGGGCGTTCCGCGCGGGATCTCTGCAAACTTTCACACACGCGTTAGCCTGCATGTTGCCGACAACACCAGCGGCAGCGTGGTGCTGAATAACCCGAAGTGGGGCAAGGCGATGATGAAGGTTAAGCACCCGGGGCGGGCGGTTGTTTTTATGGATGGTCGCTTTTCAAAGACTCAGTTTTACCGATTAGATGATGAGCGCATTATCCAGATGCTTGTCTCAGGGAAACCTGCACCAGCGCTTACGGACGCTGATCGAGAGTTGGCGCAGCGTGCCATGCGCGAAACTGAAGGCAAGATCAGCCGAGGCGTGCTGACCGAATGGGGCATGTCGCAAGGTGAAGCCAATCGCATTATGGATAAGTGGGCAGCCCGTGGTTGGGCTGAAAAAGATGCTCAGCGAGCAAACGCAACCTATATTACACAGGATCTGCGTGATTTGGTCAACAGCCCAACAACCCCAACAACCACCAACAACTACCTAACAGCCCCAACAACCGGCTCAACAACCCCAACAACCGACATTATGGAGAGTGAATCATGAAAGAGATGAGCATCACAACGCTTTACGGTTATGTTGCGCCATACGCTGCGCCGGTGCCTTCGGCGGTTGTGCTGGGTGTGAATGTTTATCATTCCATTTTGAGCGTTATCGGCGCTGAATACTGGTGGCTGGCTGCGATCGCTGCATTCATCGGCATGGTTGGCATCGAGTCTACCGGCGGCCTTTCGGCCATCCTGGTATCACGGGCATTCGTTCACAAAAGCTGGTCGATCATGGGCCTGGCAATGGCGGCAGTGGTGGCGTATGCGTCTTTTGTGGCCTGGGGTATTTATTCGAGTGAGGACAGCAAGCCGATGATCACCACGGTGGCCATCACTCTCCTGGCTTATTTCGTTGTTGCGCTTTGGGAAGGGATGAAGACACTTGACCAGATGAAGGCCCACGAAATATCAGCGGCTTTGTCGAGTGCACAAATCAAAGTAACGGAGCTGGATGCTGAGATCAGGCGCATGGATGCCGAGCGCAAACTGAGAAATAGCGAGATCAGGCTGGCTAAGGCGTCCAATCTGTCCAGTGGACAAAGCCAAGCGTCCAGTGGACAGGTGGACACGTCCAGTGAACGTCCAACTACTGCGCTAAATCCGTCCATTTTGGAAGCTGCGCGAGTGTTTTTCGAGAGCAACCCGAAGGCATCGGGGCGGGCATGGTTGGAGTCTGCTGGCTGCCCCGTCTCTTCGCCGACCACGGCCAGCCGGTACAAAGCAGCGATTGACGCTGAGAAAAGGGAGCAAGCATGAGCGGTCTTGTGATGGGTCTTGTTTGGGAATTGCCATTGAATGGTGAGTTTGGGCGGGCTGAGAAGTACATCCTGCTGGCCTACGCCGACCATTCAGACCAGAACGGCGGAAATATCTTTCCGAGCGTGGATCTTGTCTCTGAGAAAACCGGGTATGCAGAGCGCGCCGTCCAGATGTCAACACGCACCCTGGAGAAGCTTGGTTTTCTGGTTTCGTGCGGTTTTGGGCCGAATGGAACCAACCGCTGGCGCATCCCGGTGGTCAGAGCAGATGGGGGTGCAAAAATTGCACCCCTACCCATGTCAGTAAATGCACCCGAAGAAATTGCACCCCCACCAATGTCAGAAAATGCACCCGAAGGAAATGCACCCGAAGGAAATGCACCCGAAACGATAGTAGTAGTTAAAGATTCTACTGCTACTACTGGTGACGCGCCAAAAATCGAAAATGAACCTTTGCCAGAACCGGAAGATCCAGCACCACCAAAACCAAATATCTTCCGAGTTTACGAACAGAACTTTGGCGCGCTGACACCGATGATCGCTGATGAGCTGCGGGACTTTGAGAAAACTTATCCGCTGGAATGGATTGAGTATGCCATGCGGGAAGCGGTGACCAACAACGCCCGCAACGTGAAGTATGTCAGTGCGGTTTTGAAGCGCATCCAGCTGCATGGCTTTGACAGCCCAAAGCCGAATAATAACCAGCCGACGAAAGGACGAATGAGCCATGAAAAGCATCAGCCAAGTCAACCCACTACCCAAGCCAACGACGATGACCGGGCGGCCGCAGCGCGAGTTCTTGCCCGTAAGCAGCAAGCCGCGAACGTTCCGGTGTGAGTATTGCGAAGATGTGCGCTTTGTGCGTTATGACGTGCCGTTTGGTCATCACCTTTTCGGGCGGCTGAATCCGTGCCCAAAGTGCAACCAGGATGGCATCACCCAGCGCGCGGGCTTGTATCCGAATGAGCGAGGCCTGAAGCTGGCCGACATTGAGACTGCTGGCCGACCTGGTGCCGCTGCGATGGTGGCTGCTGGTCATAAGCTGCTGGCTGATAAATCGGGCATGCTGGCTGTGCATGGTGGTTATGGCAACGGCAAAAGCACATTTTTGAAGGCACTGACCGCTGAGTTTATTAGGATTGGCATCGAGGCCAGGTACACAACTTTGGCGGCTTTGATGCAATATGCGCGCGATGCCTTCGACAGCTTGAAAGCTGGTGACAGCGACACAGGACGGATTGCTGAGTGGTCTCGGCTGCCGGTGGTCATGGTTGATGAGTGTGACAAGGTCCGCACCACAGAATATGCCAGAGAGATCCAGACGCTGTTTTTTGATGAGCGTTATCGTCGAGCGAACGAACTTGTAACCGTCGCAGCCTGGAATGGCAATGTGGATGCGATCGGCTTGCCCTGGGTTGTTTCTCGTTTTCAGGAGAACAGGGTTATTGCAAACCTGGACGCTGACATGCGTCCGTTGCTGGGAGGTGCATGATGGATGCTGGAATGGGTGTTTTGCAATATGCTCACACGTGTGAGGCCGACATGCTTGCCCTGGATGCCGACCGGCGCCAGGCTGAATTGGAATGCACAGACGGCCGCGAATGGGCCGACCTGGCGCAGCGTTACGAGCAACAAGGCCGACCGGCGCAGGCATCGCGCTGTATGGACCGCGCGCGGCATTATGGGTATTCGTTTTCGTTTGTTGTTTCCGTGGAAACGGCACAGGTGGCTTATGCCTGAGCCATATCCAACAAACTCAAAGGCCTGGTTATGCAAGCGGTGCGGGTTTGTTGTTGGGCTGATCCGCGAAACCCCTGAGCGTGTAAGCCGGCTGGATGTGTTCCGGCGATCGCGTGAAACCGTCTCGCCGATTGATCTGGTCGAAGCTGATCCGTTCGCCGTTGAAGATCTTGACGCTGGCACGGTCCGCTGCTCTCGCTGTGGCAATCGCCAGGAGTGGCACGCGAGTGAGCGTGCCCTGGAGCGGATGATGGCGAGGCGCAAGGTCCGCACGTTTGGATTGGAGCCGACATGATTACCTTCGCTGTATTTTATTCAATCCCGTTTGTTGTGCTTATGATCGTCTTGGTTATTGCCGACCAGAGAAAGGCAGGGAAATGATGGATATATGTCCATTTTGCGAAAGCGAAATTGATTCAGAAACAGACAAATGCCAATGTTCTTCTGGCTGCCCGTGCGGTTGCGGCTTCGATCAAGATCACCCAAATCGAAATTGTGTTTACGACAATCCAGATACGCGCCATCTAAAAAACTTGATGAATGGCCTACCGGATGAGCAGTGGGTAATAGATGGTTTGGCACAAATGAATCCCCGCGCAATTTCGCCGAAGGTAAGCCAATGAACGCTTACATCGTTGAAATAACAAGCCCGAATGATTGGTATGCTGACCTTTTAGGAACGCGCTTTGAAGTGTACCAACTTAGAAAGGGTTATGCTGTAAAAAGCGATTACGACAAATATGCCGACACTGCGCCTGTGCGCGGGATTGCTTTTCAACACGCTGAAAAGGTTTGTGTAACGTGCAATCACATCCGATCTATGCACAAAACAGCTGGTGGTTTTTGCAAACATTGTACGTGTGTCAAGTTCAAAAGCCGCACGTTTTGGAGCCGACATGATTAATTGCTCTGTTTGCGGTTTTCCGATTGCAGGTGGAATGTGTGTTCATACTGCCCTAAATTTGACGCCTGAAGAGTGGGCCGAAAAGGTTTCTAAAAGCAAGAAAGGTTATTTCGAAACCATGAAGACGCTGGCCGGTTTGTTTTGCCTGGCGCTGCTGATGATATTTGCGTTGGGCGTGTTGTGCGGGTCGCTGGAGTACAACTGGGATTTGCAGTTTGTATTTCTGTGCTTTTGCCGACCTGACCGTAACAAGTTATATGGCTGGATCAAGCGCTGGAAGCAAGCTTTTGAGTTCCCGGCCGACTTTGGTAAAGTGACAGTGCTGTTTGATGTGCCGACCGTGCCTCCGCTCGATCCGTTTTTGCTCAAAGAATTGCCGTCTGATGCCGAAGTTGATGATGGCAAAACCTGCGGTTGCGGGATGAGATTTCCGCCTGATGGGTATTGTGGTTTATGCGGTAAAAGCAAGTGACGCCGAGGATTGGAGCCGACATGAATGCAAAATGTATGCGTTGCGGAAGAATACACCCGCATTACGAGTTTCAACCAGGACAATTATGCTATCTTCTTTGGTGCGAAAACTGTGGAACTCAAATGCACGAACCAGTATCTAAAGAGCAACATGACAAGCCTATGGCTAAGAAAAAGCTAAAGACCTACATGGTTTACTCGCGTTTTCTTACACCGTCCGAAGGTGCTTTGCTGGTATTCGCTCACAACGTTCAGGAAGCCCGCACGGTTGGTTGGCGCGCAACATCAGGCGCAGATCTTACAGATGACTATCTCGACTTTGCTGCAAGTTTGCTGAAAGGCTGTGATTGGTTATTTGCAGAAACAAGTCAAGAGAAACTTGACCAAGACTTTCCGCACCTGGTTTGGGATATAAAATCTTGTGATGAGTGCGAGAAGTGGGGTCATAGCCCAATAGGTGACGATGGCTTATGCGATGAGTGCAGAGAAGAACGCAGCCGAACAAGGGAGTAATATGGCAACACTAACAAAACAGCGTTACGAAGCTATGAGCGATAAAGAGCGCGAATTGCTTATCAAGGTCGTCTCTTGTGATAATGCACTTATGGGCAGGCCAACATTCCAAGAATGGTGCGCGGCTCATTACCGGTTACAGCGGACTGCCTCCGGCGATGGGCTGCGCGTCTGGTTCGCAAATCTTTTTATTCGCATTGGTTGGTGGATTGCTGAAATCGGCAGCCGCTAAAGCTAGTCCGTTATTTCTCACACGTATGAGACTTGTTTTGTAGCATAAAACTGTTGTAAAATGGATTTGTAAATTTGCAGGTCGCACGCTTGCGACCATAATCGGAGATGAGCGCCCGGTACGCTATATGCGTGCCGGGCGTTTTGTCTTTAACTCACAAGAGGAGCAAGATATGCAAGCAATAAAATCCTTTCCCTGGCCGGCATTTGTAGCTTTTCTGGCTGCGGCTGGCATTGTAACCACAACCGACCCAAAGCTGGCAATTGTCAGCATGGCCGGAATGCTGATCGTCATCCTGCTGAATTACCTGGTGCGCACGTTCAAGGTGCGTATCGGAGCCGGTTGGCTGACGGTCTTTTTATACCTGGTGTCAACTGTCCTTGCTGCTGCCTTTGCCAATATCAGCCTGCCGCCATTGCCAGCGTTTGGCGGTGATCCTGCCCAGTTTGCGCAGGGACTATTGGACTTTATTCAGCAGACAACGCCGATCGCGGCGACCATCACGACCTCAGCGACCTTGATCTATAACACGCTCAAAGAACATGTGTTCGATAAACTGCTACCGGTCATTGATGACATGGCTCAAACTCCAGAAAACTTAGGGTAGGTAATCCATGTATGGGGATGAGAACGAGAAGATTGAATTTGATAGTCTGATCAGTGACATCTTGGATGGCAAAAAGCAGGTGCCAGCCGACATGCGCAACGATCTGATGTTTACCATGACCGCGCGGCTGTACAGAGAGCAGCGCAAGATCAACGATCGTATCAAGCGGGTCGAAGATCACTCGATACTGCTGTTGATGATTGGTCATCCCTGGATGACGCTGGTGATTTCTCTGCTTTGCATGTCGATGTTGGTTATATGGTCAACGCCAGAGTTACGAGAGCCATTCTCAATAGCTTTCGGCATTAGCAAGGATGTAATCCCATGAGCGATTTGATTTTGACAGTTGTGGCGCCCGAAGTGAATATCCGACGCGGACCGACAGGCAGTGCCGGGATGATACAAAGGGCACCAGCCGGTACGCAGTTCAAGGTGATCAACGTTGTGGATCTGAAAGCGCCAGAGCAGTGGGCCAAGGTCCGCCTCGATGATGCCCAGGATGTCGATGCTTATGTCTGTGTCAAGATGCCATCAGGCAAAGCGCTTTGCAAGGTTCAAGCCTCGCCAAGCAAAGCCAGTGATGGTGAGTATTTGCGCGGATACCGCGATGGCATTGACAAGGTATTGCAGTTGATCGCGGCTGAGCGGGCCAAGCTGGGCTGATGCCGTCGAGGTCGCTGAAACCATGCACGTATCCTGGTTGCCATGTACTGACACCAACAGGCAGGTGCAGTGCCCATCCCATCCAGCGCAATAAGGTTGTGCATCGGTTGTATGACAGAGCATGGCGCAAGCGAGCGAGCGACTACCTCGCAGCGCATCCGTTATGCGAGGACTGTGATGAGCAGGGTAAGGTGGTGCCGTCTGTTGATGTGCACCACACCCTGCCTCACCGCGGCGACCCTGACAGGTTCAAGAATAGCCCCCTGAGAGCCCTGTGCAAGGCCTGCCACGCGCGGCACACCCGGCGCGAGCAGGCGGGGGGCGGGTAAAAAGTTTAGAAAACCGTCCCGTTGAGCGGCGATGGGTCATTTGCGTGAAAAAGTCCCCGATGAGCGCCATATCCCTGAGCTGGTATGACCCTCGGACGGGGCAGAAAACATAAATCGAGACCGGCGCCGGAAAGTGCGTGAGAGTCTGTGGAGGATAACGTTTCATGGGAACACGAGCAGTCACAGTAGACACAATGGATGTTGGCAAGAAGGGCGGCGGGAAGCATTGGACCGCTGCCCAGCTTGAAGCGCGCCAGGTGGCTGCTGAAGGCATGAAGCGTGAGCGCAAAGTGACTCTGCGATGCCCTGACTGGTTGAGCGAGGATGCCGAAAAGGTTTGGAGAAAGGTGGTCAAGCAGGCGCGCGGCATAGATCTGTATGACCACCTGGACACCGATGCACTCGCTATTTACTGTGATGCGACGGTCAAGTACCGGGATCTGAGCAAGGGTGAGCAGACAGATGACAACATCAAGTCGTTGCAATCATGGGCGCGGATTATTGCCACCTATGCGGACAAGCTCGGGTTGACACCCCAGAGTCGGGCACGGTTGATCAAGCGCAGGGCAGATGAGCTGCTCGGCGGTGGAGATGAAGATGATTTCGACGGTTAACATCCACCCAACGACAGCTTACGCTCTCGAAGTAATCGAACGCAAAAGGGTGGTGGGCCTTACAGAAAAGATGGCATGTCAGCGCCATTTGTTCGATCTGGCGCGGGCTGGCCAGCTCGGAAAACTGGCTGCAAGAGTGCGAAAAACGCTCAAAAACCTGCCAGAAAAAGACACAAAATACCCCTATATCTTTGACGAAGATAAGGCAGATCGCATCATTCGGTGGTTTGCGCTGCGGTGCAACCATGTTGAGGGTCCGCTGGCTGGCAAGCCGATTGAGCTGCTGCCGTTTCAAAAGTTTGACCTGGGCAGCATATTCGGATGGGTAGATAAGGACACCGGTTATCGCAGGTTTGAGAAAGCGTACATCCAGGAGGCACGCAAGAACGGGAAAACGGCCACACTGGCGGGCGTTGCCAATTACCTGATGGTTGGCGATGGTGAGATGTCGCCATCGGTGTATTGTGCGGCCGTCGATCGGGGCCAGGCGCGGCTGATGTACGAGGCCGCCATGTCGATGGCCCGGTCCAACCGCAAAACTTCCAAGCAGCTGAAGATCCGCGATTGCAAGGTGAGTCATGTAAGCCGCGGCGGGCGCATGATCGCGCTGAGTAAGGACACCCGCAACAAGGATGGCTTGAACCCAAGCGGCGCCATCATCGACGAATACCATGCCCACACCACCAGCGAGATCTATGACCTGATATCGAGCGCCTGGGGCCAGCGCGGCCAGGCGTTGATGGTCATCATCACCACCGCGGGCATGGATGTGCAGGGTCCATGCTACCGGGAATACGAGTATTGCAAACAGATTCTGCGGGAAGAAACCAGCAACGAACGCTATTTCGTCATGATCCGCGAAATGGACCGGGGCGATGATGAGCACGACCCGAAGAACTGGATCAAGGCCAACCCGCTGCGGGCGGCTACACCTGGCGGGCTGAAGCGGTTGCAGCAGCAGCACGATGAAGCTTTTGACAGTCACGACCCGGCCAAAGTGCGCACCTTCCGCGTTAAGAACTTGAACATCTGGGTACATGGCGACGAAGACAGCTTCATGAGCGAGGTGCCCAACTGGCGTGAGAAGTGGGATAGCCTGGCTGTAAGCCGCAAAGAATTTGATGAGCTGACCAAAGACCGGCTGTGCCTGGTTGGCGTGGATCTGAGCAAGAAAATAGACTTGACCGGTGACGGGTTTGTGTTTGCGCTGCCGGATGGACGTGTGGCGGTGACTGCGCACGGATTCATGCCTGAGCAGGGAGTCATCAGGCACGAGCAAACCGACAAAATGCCATACCGAGATTGGGCGCTGCAAGGCTGGCTGACGATCACCGATGGCGAGGTGACCGATTACAGCATGGTGCAGGCGCACATTCAGGACATGGAAGTCGAAAAGGGTTGGAGCGTGTACCAGCTGGGATATGACCCATACAACGCCACGCACTTTGCAAACGAGATGACCGACCTGGGCTATACCTGCTACGAGGTGCGCCAGGGTGTGCAGACGCTTTCGGAGCCAACCAAGCAGTTTCGTGAGTGGGTGGCGCAGGGTAAGATCGTGCATGATGGGTCACCGTTGTTGACCTGGTGTCTGGCAAATGCCAAGCAGGTGGCAGACAACAACGAGAATATCAAGCTAAGCAAGAAATACGCCAACGACACGCGGCGGATTGACTTGCTGGCTGCGCTGATCGATGCGTTGGTGCAGTACCAGGCGCTGCAAGATCAGGAAAACAGCGTGTACAACACACGCGGGATTATCACAATTGGCGGGTAGTTGAGCCTATAATAAAAACAGGAGGCCGGATCATGGATAAAAAACAAAGAGCAGAGCTGTTTAAGAAAAGAGCAGAACAGATTAAGAAAATAGGCAATACATCAAAGTTTGGTTTGGGAATTTGCTCAAAGTGTGGCGCCAAGGATCTCCGCTTTACATCCAAGGGAAATCTTGTAAAGCATGATGGTTGCAGTTGCCGAACAGCAATAAAGCCTGTCGGGTTATTGGTTGCGATAGATCGAGCTGCGGGCCCAGATGTTAGCGCCAAAGCCTTGGTTATTGGCGCAAGTATGAGCCGTTTGAAAAAGTCTCATACGTGTGAGAGAGCATTAGAGTTTCAGGTTTTAGATACCACTTGTATTGAAAAAAGAAATCACGTATAATTTTGCTTGACAACTGAGTCGTCCGCAATTTCGCGGGCACAGACCGGAGATTGACGCCCGGCGCACAAAGCCATTTTTGGCAGCGTGCGCCGGGCGTTTTTGTTTTGCCAGGGATGCCATGAAAGAACCAAAAGAAAAGCAAGCAAAGGATAAGGCACCGATCAAGCTCAGTGATCTGTTCTTTGCTTTCGGGTACCTGATGCTGTTCGCCGGTCTGTGGCTGTGTGCTGGCCTGGGCCTGGCTCTGACTGTTTGCGGGAGTCTGTTATTGGCTCTCGGAGTCTTGTCTGCATGGCTGAGCGCTCCAAGGATAGGCGGCGTCGATGCTTGAAAATATTTTTGAACGTCGCAATACCTTCCACGTCAGCCAGTCGCCGCCCGGGTGGGTGGTAAAGGGTTACGGGAACGAAACCCACACTGGCGAGTATGTGACGCCAGAGTCTGCATTGAGCACCACGGCGGTGCTGGCCGCGTTCACAATCCTTTCTGAAGACAGTTCGAGCCTGCCGTTGATCACCTATCGCAGGTTGAAGCGCGGCAAAGAACGAGCTTTCGACAACAGTTATTACAGCTTGTTCCACGATGCTTTCAACAACGAGCATACCAGCATGATCTTCCGTGAAATCATGATGGGCCACCTGCTTGGGTGGGGCAACTTCTACGGGCAGTTGATCTGGGATAAGAAAGGCAAGGTGGTCGAGATCTGGCCGCTGCGCCCTGATCGGATGCAAGTGGCGCGCAAGAACGGGCGCAAAGTGTACCTTTACAACAAAGCGGATGGCAGTCCGCGGGCTTTCACCCAAGATCAGATCTGGCATGTGCCTGCGTTTGGCTTTGACGGCCTGCAAGGATACAGCCGAATCACCCTGGCGCGCAATGCGATCGGGCTGGCAGTGGCGACCGAAAAATTCGGCAGCAAGTTCTTTGCCAACGATGCCCGGCCCAGCCTGGCGCTGAAACTGCCAGCGGGGATGAAAGACCCGGCGCGCGGCAACGTGATCGAGAGCTGGCAGAAAGCTTATGGCGGCGTCAACAACAGCTGGAAGGTTGCGCTGCTGGAGGAAGGTCTCGACATCAAAGAGATCGGCATCCCGCCCGAAGATGCGCAGTTCCTTGAAACGCGCAAGTTCCAGGTGACAGAGATCGCGCGCATCTTCCGTGTGCCACCGCACATGATCGGCGACATGGAACGCTCGACCAGCTGGGGAAGCGGCATCGAACAGCAAGAGATCGGTTACGTCTCGCACACGCTGCGGCCGTGGCTGACCCGCATTCAGCAAACGATCAGCCAGCAAATCTTTTTGAGTGACGAACGCAAAGAATTTGTCGTTGAGCACCTGGTGGAAGATTTTTTGAAGGGTGACAGCCAGGCGCGTTACCAAATGTATGTGCAAGCAATCAACAACGGGATCATGAGCCCGAACGAAGTACGCGAAAAAGAAAACATGAACCCGTATGACGGCGGCGATGAGTACATGCGGCCTTTGAACATGACCAGCGTCAGCCAGAAGCCGCAAAAAGGCCAGCCCGGCAGCCGAAACGCGCTAAAAGGCCTGTACCAGGATGCGATTGGGCGGGTTGTGCGGCGCGAATTGAACGATTTGAGCGGGGCCGCGCGGCGATTTCTGGCCAAGGACCAGCCCGAAAAGTTTGGCGAGTGGCTGGAAACCTTTTACCAGGAGCATGGCAGCTTCATGAAACGCCAGCTTCAGCCGCTTTTGGATGCCGATAAAAGCCTGTTTGACGCAGGTTTTACCCTGAATTTTGATGAATTTATCGAAGAATATTGCCAAAAACGCTATTCTGACGCCCAAAAATGGCTCGAAATAGGTGATTTTGGCGAGATGGAGCCTGAAATTCTTACTTCACAGGCTGTTTTGCAAGATGAGCTATACCGCAGCCTGTTCGAGGCTGCCCCGGAGGCATTATGAGCAAAAACAGGACACCTGAAGAACCGGAGCGGCGATATGTGTCCGTTTCTGAGCTGCGAGCGGCCCAAAGTGACGATGGCCCGGTGATCGAGGGCAGCGGCGCGGTATTTGGCCAGGAAGCTGACCTGGGTTACTTCACCGAAGTGATCGAACCCGGCTTTTTTGACAGCGTGCTGGATGACCCGGACACCTGCGGGCTGTGGAATCACGATGATGACATCCCGCTGGGGCGGTTGGGCAACAAAACGCTGGAACTGGAACAAACCGACCAGGCGCTTAACTATCGCATCCACATCAACGTTGACGATGCCGAGGCTATGGCGAAATATGCCAAGGTCAAACGCGGCGATGTCACCCAATCGAGCTTTGGCTTTACGGTCAAATCGAAGAACCGCGGCGACGATATGGATGGTGATGAATGGTTTTTGGTGGGTGACAAGGTCATTCGGCGTTTGAAGAAAAACGGCTGCCGCAAATTGTACGATGTGTCACCTGTGACTTACCCGGCATACCCGACCACCAGCGCGTCAGCGCGCTCGAAGGTCGTTGAATTGCAAAGTGCAGGCCAGAACCCGGACGGGCAGGCGCCCAGCCCGGAAGATATCACCCAGAAGGCCGAGGCGCAGGCGCGCCAAAGGGCCAGGGCGAGACGGCTGGAGCTTGCAGAAAAATCTTATCCAAATTTGAAGTAAGGAGAACATCATGAACGTCCGTGAACTTTTGGCCAAACGTGCCAACCTGGTGAGCCAGGCGCGGGAATTGCATTCCCTTGCCGAACGCGAGAACCGCGATTTCACCCAGGAAGAAACCAATCAGTACAACGCCATTTGGGTTGATGTTGAAGCCCTGGATGCGCGCATCAAACGGTCTGAACAAATGGCCGAACTCGAAGGTGAAGATCGTTCGACGATTGCAGAGCGCCCTGAAGGTGCCCCGCGTACACCCGATCAGAACGATGCGCAAACGCGCGCCTTCGATGCCTTCCTGCGCACCGGCGCCATGCGGCCCGAGCTGCGCGCCCTGCAAGCGGATAGCGATGTTGCGGGCGGCTTTACCACCACCCCGCAGAATTTCGTCAACCGCTTGATCAAGGCGATCGACGATGTTGTGTACCTGCGCCAGTGGGGCACAATGAACACCGTGGCCACCGCGCAATCGCTGGGTATGCCCTACCTGGCCAGCGATCCTGACGATGCCGATTGGACCAGCGAGCTGGGCACCGGCAACGAAGACAGCGCCATGACCTTTGGCAAGCGCGAGCTTGCACCCAAGCCGCTGGCCAAGCGCATCAAGGTCTCGAACAAGCTGCTGCGCCTGAACCCGGATGTTGAAGGCTTGATCATCGCCCGCCTGGCATACAAGTTCGGTATCTCGCTCGAAAAAGCGGGCATGACCGGCAGCGGCGCCAACCAGCCCCTGGGCGTGTTTACCGCCAGCAATGACGGCATCCCGACCAGCCGTGATGTTTCGACTGGCAACACCCAAACCGCTTTGACCTTTGACGGCATCAAAGAAGCCAAGTACGCGCTGAAAGCCGGTTACTGGCCGAATGCCAAGTGGATCTTCCACCGCACCGCAGTCAAGCACCTGTCGAAGCTCAAAGACGGCGAAGGCCGCTACATCTGGCAGAACAGCGTGCAGATGGGCCAGCCCGATATGCTCGAAGGTCTGCCGTTGTTCACCAGTGAATATGCCCCGAGCACTTTCACCACCCAGCTTTATGTTGGTATTTTGGGCGATTTCAAGCATTACCACTGGGGCGATGCTCTCGACTTCAGCATCCAGCGCTTGAATGAGCTGTATGCAGCCACCAACCAGACCGGTTTCATCGGCCGGTTGGAATCGGACGGCATGCCCGTTTTGGCTGAAGCTTTTGTTCGTGTGAAATTGGCGTAAGAAAGGAACCCAAGCCATGTTGACTCAAATTGTTGATATTCGCGAAGTTGGCGCGCCCGTAGCAAACGCCAACAACACCGACAGCAACTCAGACATCATCGATATGATGGGCTATGACGGTGTTGTGTTCATCTGCCCGGTCACCGACAGCGTGCAGGGCGGGGTTGCGACCTTGAAAGCCGAGCAGGACGATGCCAACGCTGATGGCGGTATGGCTGCCCTGACCGGCGCTTCGGCGACCGCCACCAGCGCTGGCAACGACGATCTGAACGATAAGCTTTTGGTTGTGGATGTGTACCGCCCGACCAAGCGCTACGTGCAGGCCGTGCGCACCAGCGCCACCCAGAACATTGCTTTTGGCAATGTGATCGCCATCCTGTACAAGGGCAAAGCCCTGCCGCCTTCTGAGCACGCTTCGATCCTTGACCTGGTCGCAGTGGCCAGCCCGGCTGAGTAGTTATCTCTGAGCCTGCCCCTGGCATAAACACCCAGGGGCAGGCAGAAAAGCGAGTTTGCTATGGACGTAACTTACACCCCCAAGGTGTACATGAAACAAGGCGGCGAAGAGCTGATCGTGGCCAGCGGTGGAAAGATCACCGTTGAAAGCGGCGGCGAGATCGAGCTGGCCAGCGGTGGCGTGTTTGATAACATCGGCGCGCCGGCTGGGGCAACCTTTGTGGTTGGCGCTGAAGCCGGTGGCAACACGATCAACGTTGCCATTCAGCTGGTGGATGCCAATGGCGCCAACCTGGCAGTGCGCGGGTCGGTGCTTGGCTACCTGTCGAACGATGCCAACGGCGACGCGATTGCCACGGCTGCCCCGAGCGGCGGCTGGGCGATCGGCACCGATGGCTTGCTGATCCCGATCGTTACCAACAAGGCTGCGCAGTTTGTGAGCGAAGCCGATGGCGACATCGATGTGACCCTGACCGAGGCTGGCGCTTACACCGTTTACCTGGCGGTCGTTCTGCCGAACGGCAAGCTGGCCGTGAGCGGCGCGATCACCTTTGCCGGATAGGAGCTGACCATGCCTTACGCAGAGCGGCACGTTGTACCCGTAACCACGGCGGCGGATGGTTCAGCCACCGCTTACAGCCCGGTTCTTACCGGTCCAGTTTCGGCGATCCATTACATCAAAACTGATTTTGCCGATGGTGTGGATTTCACGATCACATCTGAAGCGACCGGCCAGGGTCTGTGGACTGAAACCAACGTGAACGCTGCCAAGGTGGTTGCTCCACGCCAGCCAACGCACGATCAGGCCGGAGTCGCATCGCTGTACGCGGCGGGCGGTGAACCGGTTGAAGACAAGATCTGCCTGGCCAATGACCGGGTGAAGATCGTGATCGCCAGCGGCGGCAACGCCAAAAGCGGCGCGTTCCATATCGTGATCGGGTAATTCTTACTGTCCACGTCCGGTGACCCTCCCCACCGGTTGGAGCTTACCAATGGCATGTTGCGCGCCCTCCTCGCGCAACATGCCAAAGGAAAATAAAGTATGAACATACAGGCTTACTGCACCATCGATGACATTTTGAAGGACGCCGAGAACGCATCTGGACTGCCGGATAACTTTCTCGACCGTTTCATATTGCCTGCCAGCCGCTTTATTGCGGGTGAGATTGGTGAGTTTCTGCCTGTGATCGAGACGCTGCGCTTCACCGGCGACGGTGAGACGGCGCTGTTTGTGCCGCCCTTGCTGCGGGTGACCAGCAACATCACGAACGGGGATGACAGCCTGGCTGCGAGTGAATACATTTTGCGGGCATCGCAGCACAGCAACCGGCCTGCCTGGCCGAATGGCCCTTACTGCCGGATTGACCCAAGCCCGGATGCGCTGCTGGTGGGCGCCTGGAGCACAGATCTGAATGATGTGGTCATCCCTGGGGTGTGGGGCTTGTATGAGCTGGCCAACGCGCTGGGAGTCACCGTGGCCAGCGAGCAAAGTGTTTCTGTGGAAACGCTGACGGTGGCGGATGGCTCGAAGCTGAGCCCCGGCATGATGCTGGGCATCGGCAGCGAAATGGAATTTGTGAGTGGGTATGGCAGCCCGACCAGCGCAGTCACCACCCTGAGCGCGGCGATCGATGGCAGCCAGGAAGAGATCACGCTGACCAACGGCGCGCTGGTCAAGATCGGTGAAGTCTTGCGGGCCGGGTTTGAAAAGCTGAAAGTGCTGGATATTTCTGGCAATGCTGCGTATGTGACGCGCGGATTTGACCGCACCAAGAAAGTGACTCACCCGAACGGCACCGGCGTGGATGTGTACCGGACTTTCGCGGTCAAGCGGGCCTGCAATGGTTCGACGGCGGCCATCCATACAGCGGCCACGGCCATTTCGCGCTATTTTGTGCCCGAGGATGTGAACTACCTGGCCAGGCAGATTGCCACGCTGATGGCCAAGAAAAGCCAGGGCGGATATGCCGGCCGAGCTGGCAACCCTGAGAGCGGCGAAAGCTATTTTATGTATGAGTTTCCGAAGGATGCGATCGCCAAAGTAAAAGCCAATTACCGGCTGGGAACGGTGAGAAGCTGATGGCGACTTATCGCGGTTCGAAGCGAATTGGAGATGTGCTGGATGCTGGCAGCATCGATAAGCAACTGCAAAAGTTGCAACAATTTGACCAGTATTACACCGAGATCATGGGCGCGGCGGTGCAGGATGCGGTTGATGTGGCAGGCACCCAGGCCGCAAAGAATGCCCCAAGGTTGACCGGTGCGCTGTCTGCGGCCATCTTCAAGAAATATCTTGGCGTCAACAAGAGCAATATGCAGATCCGCGGCGCGATCGGCGTCGAGAAAAGCCAGGGCATGAAGGGCATCGTGATGGAAGTCGGGCGCAATTATGGCAATCGACGCTGGCGCGGCTTTTTCTACCTGTACTACGGCGCCACGGATAAAGCGGATGAGATCCGCGAGCTGTATGCCAAGGCCAACAACGAGATTGTGAACAGGCTGGTGGTGAGATGATCGAAGATTGGATTGACGCACTCACGAAAGTTTGGGAAGTGGAAGATGGCAAGGGAAGCAGAGTCACAGCTTACCGCCTGTTCGAGCGTGACGATATTCCAGAAACCATCCCGCTCGACATCCCAACCGCGTTGACGTTCTTTGACAATGTCGATTTTGAATATAGCCAGGGCGGGCCGTCACTCGCATTTTGGCGCGGGACGGTTGAGTTTAACCTGACACCTGACCTGGATAAGCGGCGCATTCCGTATGTGCTGCGCTACATCAAGCGGATTATGGTGGCCGCGGCCGGCAACATTACGTTGGGAAACCGGGTGAATTATATGATCCTGGACCCAAGCGCAAGCATTGAAATGACCGTGCTGCAATATGGCAACGCTGGCCAGGAGCATTTGGGCCTGGTGGCCAAGTGGATCGTGAAAGAAACGATACAAGGATTGGTGGTGACAGGATGAAAGAAAAAGCAATCATTTACGTGTTTGTTGGCGATGGCCTGGGTGTTCCGGGCCTGGCGCATGAAATCACCCAGGCGCAAGCCGATGCTGATGGCGTCGGTGAGCTGCTGACGCAGTGCATCAGCCTGGGAGTCTATGTTGAAAAGACGGTCGGAAAGACCGTAAAGGAGAAGTAAGATGGGCGACCGTTTTTTTAGCAAGGTACAGTTTGGCAAGGAAAACCCGGCTGCGCGCGGCACGCCGGTGGTTGCAACCCGCATGTTTGTGGGCGGGCAGGTTTCGGCGCTGACCCAGCACAAACGCCCGCGCAAGATCTCTGAAGACATCGGCCTGCGCACGGGTGGCACGCGCAAAGTGGTTGACCAGTATTTGGTCAACGAGTCACTTTCCATCCCGGATGGGTACTTCCAGGCTTTGCTGCCGATCTTCGGCTGCGGTCTGAAGGGTGCCGTGACGGCTACTGAAACCACAGCCGGGCAGGCTGATTATTTGTGGGATTTCACCCCCGGCCAGGCGTTCAATGGGTCGAATGCCCCGGACTGCCTGACGATTGAGAAGGGTGACAACACCCAGGCGTTTGAGTGCGAATATGCAATGTTCCAGCGTGTGCGCATTTCTGGCCAGGTGGCACAGGGCGCTGAGGGTGCCCCGGTTGCGATCGAATCCGAGTATTTCGCCAGGCAGTGGACGCCGACCACCTTTACCGGTTCGATTGCCCTGCCGGTAACAACTTCGATGAATGCCAAGCTGGCCAGGCTGTACCAGGATACGAGCTGGGCCGGGTTGGGTGGAACTGAGCTGGCCAACATTTTGCGCCGGTTCGAGATCGATCTGATGTTTGGGCCTTACCCGAAGTTTGCTGGCAGCGCTGCCAAAACGTTTAACTCGCATGGCGAGGGGCTGATCGGCGGGCAGATCGCGCTGACGATCGAAGGCGGCACCGACGCGGATGCGATTTGGGACAAACTGAACAGCGACACCCAGGCTTTGAGCTTTTTGCGCCTGGCGATCAACGGGCCGCAAATCGGGACCGGCACCACGCACAGCCTGATTGTTGACATGGCTGGCACTTACGATGAAGTTACGCCACTGGCCGAGGAAGACCGCGGCAACAACCTGCACACGGTGCTGTTCACCAGTTTGTATGACCCGACCGGTGCCAAAGAGATCGGTGTGAAGGTGACCACCGATCGCAACACTTACTAAATCAGGTTTCCGCTGTTGTGGCGGAAGGGAGAAACTGAGCACATGAAAATCGAGATCCCGAAGATCGTAAGGCCGCTGCCGCTGGCTGATTATGCCCCGGAGTATGGCGAGGCTGTTTTACAGGTGTGGGTCAACCCGCCGAAGGCGCTCAAAGACGAAATGCAAGCCTGTCTTGTATTGACTGAGAGTGTGCTTGAAGAACTGCGTAAACTGAAAGGCCCGGAGCATAAAGCGAAACGGGCAGAGCTATCTGCAAAGATGGATGAGATCGGTGAGCAGATCATTGGCTGGTTGAGCAAGTTGTGGAGCCAGGGACCGGAAGCCACCCGGCTGAGCATTGAGGATGTGAAAGCCCTGATCGATAACACCCGTGAGAATGACCCGGTTTTGTACCCGTGGATCGTAAAGCGCAGCTGGACCATGATTTTGGAGTATCGGGCTGGCGTAAAAAAAAAATAGAAGCTGACCTGGATGAGCTGGCGGAAACGGGCAAGACAACCAACCCATATTTGTCCCGGATTTTGCTGGCTCAGCATATCAACCAGGCCAGCGGGGGCGCGGTGATCGCGCCCTGGGATGTGCAAGAACTGCCCGATGATTGGCTGGATGCGTTTCGACTGTTTGGAACAAGCTTGCGAGATCGAATGAAAGTCAAGCAGATCATCGACAAAAAGAAACAAGATTGGTTGAGCAAGTTCAAACATTACAGGAAAAACTAACTGATGGCATCACAGAGCGTTTTGCAGATCATCTTACGGGTGACAAAAGAAGGCCAGGGGGCGCGTGAAGCCGCGCGCGAGGCCAAAGAGCTAAAGGGCACCCTGAATGAGCTGGGGCTGGGGTCTTTGGCATCCGTATCTGCTTTGGGCGCACTGAGTGGGGCTGTGATCGCGCTGGCTGGCTTTACCAAGCAGGCGATGCAAACCACGGTCGATTATGCGACCGAGGTGAAAAATCTCAAAAATATCACAAACGAATCGGCGGAGGAAACCAGCAGAGTCATTCAGGTGATGGATGACTTTGAAGTGAAGACTGCCGATCTGATGGCTGCACAAAAGAAACTTTCTGAGCAAGGCCTGAGCCTGAGCATTGATACGCTGGCCAAGTTGAGCGATGAATATGTCAAGCTGGGCAGCGGCGCTGAGAAAACGCAGTTCCTGGTAGATAACTTTGGCAAGAGCGGCATGAAGCTGGCGAGCGCAATGCAAGCGGGTGGCAAGTCCATTCGTGAAATGTCAGAAGGAATATCTGACAGCTTAATCATGACCGATAAGGGTATCGAGCAGGCCGAGGAGTACCGCCTGGCGCTTGATGGTTTAAAAGACGAATGGCAAGGGCTACAAATAACAGCCGTGAGCGATGTCATCCCGGTGGCGTCTCGCCTGATCAGTATGTTCCAAGATTTGATCATCGTTACAAAACAGACTGGCAAGGATTTCAACATTCTGACCGGTTTCTTCGGCACAGGCTTTGATATTTTCAAACGCTTTGCCGAGATTCGGCTCGATAAAAGTCTGAAGGAAGTATCTGAAATGCAGGGCGAACTGCGCCGGATGCCAGATGCCATGATGGCTATGGATCAGAGCGCCAAGTCTGCGGATGAATCGCTGGAAGAGTTAGCCGAGACCATGAAAGCGTTGTCTGACGCCAACAAAGACTTCATCAAAGGCGTCGAAACCATGCAAGGGCTCGAAGACTCTTACGCTGAAAAGGTTCGCACAAACGCTGAAGAGCGCAAGAAAATTGAGAAGGAAAAAGCCGAGTACATTGCCCAGTATGGCACCTGGAACGTGGCAGAGCTGGCAAAGTTTGACGATGCGCTAAACGAAAACTCTTTACAAGCGCAGCAGAACGCCACTGAACAGGAAAAAGCAACCAACCGGGTCATCTTGAGCTACATGGAGCGCAAAATGATGGCCGATGGCGTGCTCGATGACAAGGAAGCTGAGTGGCTGCTGCAAAAAGGCGTTGAGTGGGGCATCTATTCAGAGACGGCGATCCAGGCGTTTCGGGATGTGATGGCCGAGGGGAATGAGTACATCAATATGCTGAACGGCATTCCATCTGAAATTGTTACCGTGGCGCAGTTCCAGGCACCGGGCGGTGGCGGTGGCAGCGGTGGAATGGCAGCGGCCTATGCGAGCGGCACAGACGGCTGGGAAACGGTGCCGGCTGGGTATCCGAATGACAGTTATCCGATCTTCCTGACCAGCGGTGAAAAGTTTGCCGTAATCCCGCCGGGCGGCGGAGCTGAGACTTTTTCAGGGTTTGGTGGTGGCGGTGGTGGATCTGAGCAGATCGAGGTGGTTGTGCGCCTGGCCGGGGAAGCTGCCACCCTTTTTGCGCCGACGATTGAGCGCACGATGAAAAGGCGGCGATAGATGGCACGCTGGGATGATGGTGGAGTCTGGGATGACGGCGGGGTCTGGGATACGATCGCTGCCGATGATCTCAACCTGCTTTGGGCCATCCGGGTGGATTGGGCCAATACTGGCGCAATCTCAACCACCAACGAATGGCAGCGGGCCGTGCATGTCGAGTATGAAAACGGCCGTCTTGATTACCTGAACATCACCGGTGATGAAGACGAGCGCGAGGCAACTGGCTTTTATTACGTCGAGCCAGGCCGCGGCACGGTGGTGCTGGATAACAGCGACGATCGCTACAACCCGCGCAACACTGCCAGCCCGCTGTACCCCAACGTGCAGCGCGGGCGGCTGATCCAGGTGGCGGTCATGAACGGTGTGTTGGGCGTCGAGCGCAAGCGCTTTACCGGCTACATCGACAACATCACCCTGAACTACGAAAACGAGACGGCCACGATCAGCATGGTTGGGCCGTTGATCAAGCTGGCCAAGACAGACACCAACATCGGTTTGCAGCAAACCATCAAGATCTCTGCGGCGATCGGGTTGATCCTGGATGATGTTGAATGGCCAGCAGCGCTGGGCCGAAACATTGAAGGGACCAGTGATGATCTGTCTTACTGGTGGACGCGCGGCCAGCGGGCTTTGACTGAGCTGCGCCAGCTGGCAGATGGAGATCTGGGCACGCTGTTCTGCGCGGGAGATGGGGCGCTGACGTTTTACACGCGCAACCACGCGAGCAGCGTGGTTGCCAACCTGACCGAGGCCGATGTCAGCAAGAATATTCAAAACCCTGCGCCCTGGGATGTGATCTGCAATTACATCGATGCGACGGTGCGCCCGCTGCAAGTGCAAGCAACGGGCACGCTTTGGGAGCTGGTCAATGAAAAGCCTTATCTGGCGCCTGGCGAACAAAAAGAATATTTCTGCCCGCTTCAGTACAACGGCGAGGAATGCCCGGCCGACAATATTGTCACACCGGTGGCCACAACCGATTATGGGGCCAATACGGCGCAGGATGGCAGCGGCACGGACAAGACGGCTAATTTCAGCGTGGCGCTGACCGATCTGGGGATCAAGGTCAAGCTGGTTGTGACGAATAACGGCGGGGTTGGCGAGGGCGCTTATCTGCAAAGCCTGAAGGTGCGCGGCGATGCGATCACCACTCCCAACCCGGTAACGCTGCACCGGCAGGATGACACCAGCATTGCGAACTATGGCCGGCTGCGGTTCAAGTACACATCTGACTGGCTGCAAAACTTGAATGTGGGCGAGTCGATCGCGGATCTGCTGAAGCTGATCTTGACCAACGAAATGGGCTTTGTCGTTGTCGAGATCGATAGCAACCCGGATTTACAGTTTGCAGCTGGCTTGTTCGATGATATCGGCGTTGACTTCACCAGGCTGGGATATTCGCAGTCGATGAGAGTGGCGCATTATTCTGACCGCTGGACAAGCCCGACCGGGCAGTCTGTGCTGACAACAATGAAACTTGAGCCACCGGTGACGGACGGCGGCGATTACTTCCGGTTTGATGAGAATGAGCTGGATGTGGATGCTTTGTTTGGTCCGTAGAAAGAAGGACGCATGGAAAAGTTATTGGATGGCGACGATCGCGCAAAAGAAATGGGCTACCCGGATTATGAGTCTTTCCTGACTCAGCACCCGCTGCGGGCCCGGCGCGGTTTGTTGGGGCCAAGGTTGAAGCCCTGGAACGGCAAAGTGGCCGATGCGCCCGTGCTCCAGGCTCATATCAGCGGGGGCCGCTGGATGGTCCAGTGCTGGTGTGGCGCGTACAGCTATGTTGCGGTGCGCAGGCCGATCCACTGGTGCATGGCGTGCGGCAACGGCGCGATCAACGCTGCCCTGCCGGTAGAGCTGCCAGGTGAAGCCGAGCGGGCTGAGATCGAGCGCATTTTGCTTTTGCGCCCGGTACAAGCCGGGATGAGCGGCGAGCCGACACAGGCCGCCATGCAAGCCAACCCACTGGTGCCAGGCCTGCGGCGGGATTGGTTCCCGGGCCAGTCTGTTGATTGGCTGATGGAGATCAACACGGCGAACGGAGTGCAATCATGACCACTTACAACGCTCAGAGCCACGTGGCGATCGGAGATCTGTACACGGCTTCGATGCACAACACTGTGATCGACAACATCCACGCTTTTTGGACCAATGCGGTCGCCGGTGGAATGCCTTACTGGTCTGCTGCGAACGTTGTGGCGGCGCTGGCCAAGCCGACCGTGCTGAGCCTGCTGACCCACAACGGGACGATACCCGTATGGCTGAATAAAGGCACGGCGCACCAGGTGCTGCGAGTCAATTCGGCCGGGACCGGTCTGGAATTTGGCAGCGGCGGCGTGAAGGCTTTTTCACATGCCAATGCGACATCGTACAGCTATTCAACCGCAACCTGGCGCGATATGCCCAACAGCAGCGTGAGCGTCACCGTGGATGTGACTTCGACGCTGATCGTTATCGCATTCATCAAGATGTTTGGAACGGGCACCTATGGCTTTTTCGATGCCAAGTTCAACATAGACGGCACGGACCAGGACAACTTTGCGATCGGCCACACTTACAACATCAACAATGTGGACACCCTGCCCATGATCGGCATCAAAACGGGCGTGACGGCCGGGTCGAAAACGGTCAAGATCCGTGAGTATTGTTCAGCTGCTGGTTATACGGTCGATGCCAAGGGCTTTATTGGGCTTGTGATACCGGAGTAATGGAGATCTTCGATGGAAACTTTCAGCAGATTGACGCCTGGCGTTACCCAGGTCAAGGCCGATCAGATCAACGTTATTTATGACGCGCTCGAAAGCCTGAACAAAGGCTGGATCGAAATACCCAGCACATGGGTGTATGCCAGTTCGACCACCGTTACTGTGGACACAGATGCGACCGCGCGCTACAAGAAAGGCTGGCGGGTGCGGTTCAAGCAGGGCGGCGCATATCAGTATTATGTGATGACCATCGTTGCGGCAACACTGCTTACCCTGGACGGCGGCACGGTGACAGTTGCCAATGCGGCCATCACTGATGTGGCGATATCTCCGATCTTGGACCCGGTTGGGTTCCCGGATTACTTTGATTTTGTGCCTTCCTGGACGAACTTTACCCCTGGCGATGCCACGATCACGGCGCGCAAATGGTTTACTGGCAAAACGCTCGATTTTGAAATTTATGTTGTGCTTGGTGGAACATCATCGGTTTCTGCTTCAGGCCCGATCACATTTGTTGCGCCGGCCACGCTGGCTGCTGGCGCGGGTTACACGGTTCCGGTTGGGCAGTGCCTGATGTTTGACAGCGGCACGAGGTATCAAGGCGTTGTGAAAATAGCATCATCCACCACGCTTGGGATCCATGCGGTTTTTACCGCGTCAACCTACGCATCACTATCAGACACCACCAGCTCAGTTCCTTTCACCTGGGCAACTGCGGACCGGCTGGAAATCAAGGGCAGCATTACCTGGGCATAGGAGCACAAGATGGAAACTTATAACTTCCCCGACCATTTACGAGGCGACACTTTCGACGCCATAATTTTCGAGGTGCTGGTGAACAGCGTGGCGCTGAATTTGACCGGCGCCACCGTGCGCATCGATCTGCGCAAAAATGGCGAACTGTATTATCGGCTCAAAAACAACCCTGGCACGGGCGAAGGCTCAATCACCGTTACGGACGCAGCTGCTGGTAAATTCAGGGTTGATGAGCAGATCATCGATATCCCTGGAAATGTTTACAGCCACGATATTGAAATTACACTGGCCAGCGGCAGGAAGAAAACCTACGCTGGTGGAAGTTGGACGATCAGAGAGGATGTGACCCATGACCGATAATGTGACCATCAATGTAAACGAAGGAGCAAATCCAGACTGGGATGATGTTGTCAATAAGCCGGCCACGTTTGCTCCTGAAGCGCATACGCAGGCGATATCGACGATCACTGGCTTGCAAGATGAGCTGGATGATCTGGCTGATTTCCCTACCGTTCAACGCGCCGCGGGAAATTACACCCTGGCTTTGAGCGATGGCGACACAACGCAACAAGTCACAGCGGCGGCAGTTATCACTGTCCCGCTGAATGCGACGGTCGCCTTCCCAATCGGTACGATAATCGCGATCCTGGCAGATACGGTGAGTGCTGTAAGTATTTCAGCAGCTGACGGGGTGACAATAAAAAGCGAAAACCAGCTTATCCTGAATGCGCGGTATGCAATGGCTGGACTGTTGAAAATTGCGACCGATACCTGGGTAGCGGTTGGAAGCTTGAGGGTGCCATCATGATGGCAGGTAAAATAAAACATTTGTCGTTCCAAGGTGGTGGGTATGAATAGGCAAAAGCTTATTTCTTTGTTATCTGGAAGTAGGCAATCAAATGTTTTTTGGTACCGACTGGCATCAGCTGATCCGGTCATAGTGTATCAACCAATGTTGGCGGCAAGTCAGGCCGCGAGCTATGCCAACCTAGTTAACCCAGGCACATATGATGCTTTTGCTGGCGTTGCTCCGAGCTGGACAGCGCCTAAAGGCTGGATGACTAACGGAATAACCCAGTACCTGCGCACGGGATACACCGCGCCCGGAAGCCAAAATAGAACGATGGCCGTAATGGTTAGCGGTTTTACTGGCGGATTCCCGTTAGGTTCATCTTTGCAACTTGCAAGTGACGGGTACTCAATCTATCTGAGCGCTGGAACGCTATACGGATTCAACCGAGGGCAGGCGACCAAAGCCCTTTCCGGCACAGTCAATAAAACTATCATCATGTCTGGTAATAAGGTTTATCTGGACGGCGTCGATCAAGGCATAACCATTGCCGATAAAACAATCACGGAAACAGAAAACTATTTACTTTGTGTTAAGGGCGGCGCAAATCCGTTGTTTTTTATGAACTCTGGCTCTATCTTTCGTGCTGGTGCAATGTGGGAAACGACACTGAGTGCAGCCGAAGCGCTGGCAACATCTAACGCCATGAACGCCCTAATTTATGGCGTTGTTTTTGAAGGCGACAGCCTGACGGACGGTCTACAGCCAGCACCGCAAACACCCTATCCAAACCAGTGTGTTGATCTGCTAACTGCCTATCCCGATTGGTGGAACATATCAACCAGCGGGCATACCGCCGCCCAGATAGCGACACAGGGCGCGGCGGCTGATGCTCTTTACAAATCAAGCTACGGTAAAAATGTCTTTGTTTTGTGGGCTGGGACAAACGACATCTTGAACGGAGTATCGGCTGCCGACACGTTTGCCAGCATTGTTTCGTCGTGTGCTGGGCGGAAAGCTGCCGGTTTCAAAACCGTTGTTTTGACACTTCACCCAATGGCACACGCGCTGCTATCACCAGCCGAAGAAGTACAAAGATTGGCGCTAAATTCGCTCATCAACGCTGGGCACGCAAGCATTGATAAAGTGCGTGACATATCAATTTTGCCAAACCTGCAAAACCCGGCGAATATGACATTTTTTCAAGACGGTGTACACCTCACGAGCGCAGGCTATGCCGAGGTTGCTGGGCCGGTTGCAGACGACATAATGAGTGTGTAAGAGGAATGTTTTACCATCCGAATAAAAAAAACTTTTACTGCCCGAGCGAAACAACAAAATGAAAATATCATGATCAAAATACGTTTAGCTTTGAACTTCCCGCTTGTCATCCTGTTCGCCATTGGCGGTGTGGCGCTGGCCTACCTGGAGCGGCGATCGGGCCGGTGGCTTGAAGCCGAAGCCCGGGCGCGAATGTCTCATACGTGTGAGAGTGCTGGATGAGTGAGCGCCTGGCGTTCAGGACCAGCCCGCATGGGTTCCAGGCTGCCAGCCTCGGGGACGGGCGCTTTTATCATCTGAATTGCGTGCCACTGGTGACGGGTGCGGTTGTGGATCGCATTGTGCCAGGGATGATCACGTTTTGCCCGGATGGCTGGCCAGCAAACGCCAGGCACGCGGGTTTTATGGCCAACGCAGAGCAGTTTGAGCCTGTGCCAGATGGAGCGATCGTGAGTATCGGTAAAATTACAGATAGCATGGGGCGGTGTTGATGATAAGACGCAAGCGCGGCGGGGGATTGACGGGGGCTGATCTGCTGGCATCATGGTTGAAAGCGGAGGCGCGCGGCCTGACCCAGGCGCAGCACGCTGACGAGATCAGCCTGCCGTGGTCGAAATATCAATCACGGTTGTTTCGGGCGCAAAAAGAATCAGGAAACGCGGCCAGCCAGCAGCCGCTGGATGTGCCAGAGCTGCCAGGCGCAGTTGATCAGGAGCAGGTGACGGTCGAGCAGGTGGATGACGGCCTGCGTCTCGAAAGCTACGGCGGCCGGATCACGTCGATTGATGACCTGGTGCGGGCCTGCAAGATCAACCTGACGAAGTACATCATTGAGTCTTCGAGCGTGCGCAAGTGGGATGTGGTCATCAAGCACCAGGTGACAGGAGAGCCGGTCATTGTGCCGGCTTTTTATGTGTCTGTGAAGCTGCTGCCCAGGGTGATCGAAGCGGCGCGGCTGGATATCCAACCGGCGCGGGTATACGGCCGACTGCCAAAGCTGACCAAAGACCCAATGCCAGCCAGCGGGCGCGGGTTGATCTTGACCGATACACAGTGGGGCTTTCGGCGCAATGTGATGAGCGGGGCGCTGGACCCGTTCCACGATCGGCGCGCGCTGGATGTGGCGCTGCAAATCGCGCAGTATGAGCGCTTCGACCGGGTAACCTGGATCGGTGATTTATTGGACTGCACTGAGATGTCCGATAAATTCGTCAGGGAGCCCGGTTTTTATTTTACGACCCAGCCTGCCATCTACGAGGGGCACTGGTGGCTTCAGCAGTTTGCAAAGGCGCTGCCAGGGGCAGAACATGATGCGGTCGAGGGCAACCACGATCTAAGACTGCCGTTGATGCTGATCAACCATGCGCTGGCTGTGCATAACCTGCAAAAGGCGACTGATACGGTTGAGCTGCCATCGATGAGCGTGCCGTCACTGTTGGGGCTGGCTGAGCTGGGGATTGAGTATCATGCCGGGTATCCGAACAACGAAACCTGGCAGGGTCCAGTGCGGATCATCCACGGGGATATCGCGCGAAATGCACCAGGTTCGACCGTGGCAGCGCTGGCGGCCGGGTCGCTGGAGTCTGTGGTGCAGGGGCACATTCATCGCATCGAGCAGGCCAGCCGCACGCTTAACGTGCGTGGCCATGCGCGGCATATTCAGGCGGTTTCGCCGGGTTGTTTGTGCCGGGTCGATTACGTGGTGCCAGGCCACAAGCATGGCCAGCAGTGGCAGCAGGGGATTGGGATTGTGGAGTGGGACGAGGATTACTCGACGATTTCGACGGTCCCGATTCTGGACGGTGTGGCGATCTACCGGGGCAGGCGCTTCGAGGCGCGTGAGCGTTTGGCGGATCTGAATGCCGACACTGAGCCAGTGCGGCGGGGCTGGTCGTTTTGATGTTTCCGTGGAAACGGTATAAAATAAGGGCAGGCAAGAAATAACCGGCACGTTTTTGTAATTCTTACTTTCTGCAATACGAGATGCAGGCCCTCGAACAGGAACACCTGCGGGTGATGCTGCTCGACCGCCGCAACCGGGTGATGGAAATTGTCGACCTGTATCGCGGCTCGGTCAGCTCGTCGCAGATCCGGGTCGGGGAGATTTTTCGCGAGGCGGTTCGCAAAAACGCTTCCGCCATTATTGTCGCCCACAACCACCCGAGCGGCGACCCGACTCCCAGCCCCGACGATGTCGCGGTGACCAGGGCCATCCTGCAGGCCGGAAAACTGCTCGATGTGGATGTGCTCGACCACCTGGTGATCGGCCAGGGGTGTTGGGTGTCGCTGAAAGAGCGCGGCCTCGGCTTTTCGTAGGAAGGTTTTTACGGGGGATTTAAAAACATGAATTCAGGAAAATGGCCTGATTAACCCTTGACTCTGACCTTGCCGGAGGGTCTATACTCCGAGCGTTGAAGGCCTTCACGCAGTAGACAGGTAGAACCATGATCAAAATTGGCGACTTTGCAAAACTGGCACGGGTTTCGATCAAAACCCTGCATCATTACGGCGAGCTGAAACTGCTCCAACCGGTCCACATCGATCGTTTCACCGGCTACCGCTATTACGCGCTGGAGCAGTTGGCGGTGCTCAACCGCATCCTGGCGCTCAAAGACCTGGGATTCTCCCTGGAGCAGGTTGCCGAACTGTTGAACGAGAGACTGTCCACTGCCGAAATGCGCGGCATGCTGCGCCTGAAGCAGATGGAACTGGCCTCCCGGCTCGAAGAAGAACAGTCCCGGCTGGCGCGGGTCGAAGTCCGCTTGCGCCAGTTGGAACAGGGCCGCCAGCCGTTGGTGGCGGATGTGGCCTTGAAAGAGATCCCGGCCCAGACGGTTCTCATGGCCCGCATCGTGGCCGCCAACGAGAGCATGCTGCTGCCTGCCCGCCAGAGTTTGCAATCCCTGCTCGAAGCGCAGTTGGAGCGCGCCCAGCTCAAACCCGCCAGCCCGTGGTTTGCCTTCCTGAACGAGCTGCCGCATGCCGAAGAAGACCTCGAGATCGCCCTGGCGGTTGGGGTCAATCTCCGGAGCGGACAGCGCCAGGGAGACTGGCAGGGCAGTCCGGTTGAACTGCAAGCCTTGCCTAAAGTCCCCAATATGGCCTCGCTGGTGCATTGCGGCGATTACGCAACCCTGCCGCAGACCTATACCGCGCTGTATGCCTGGATGCAAGACCACTCCTACCAGATTGCGGGAAGCTGTCGTGAGATCTACCTGTCAGAAGATGGCCCCAGCGCCATGTTAAATGCTGCCGGAAGCAACGGCCTGATCGAGGCGCAGTGCCCGGTCGAGAAAACCAGAATGCCGGCATCCATTCACTCTGTGCATGAAAAGAAAGAAGGAACAACCATGGAAACACAAATTGTCAACAAGCCCGCCTTTAAGGCGATCGGCCTGTCGTATGTTGGAAAGAACCAGCAGGGTGAGATCCCCCAGATGTGGGGCGAGTTCATCCCGCGCATCAACGAGCCCAAGCGGATCAATCCCAGCGTCAGCTATGGCCTGTGCTTTTCAGAAGTTGCCGGGGCGGCTGAGGGTGAGTTTGAGTATCTTGCCGCGGTGGAAGTGAGCGATGACCAGTTCATCCCCGCCGGGATGGTTTGCCGCGAAGTCCCGGCCCATAAATACATTGTCTTTACCCATCACGGCAAGCTGGAGACGCTGGGGGAAACCTACCATTACATCTACAATACCGGCTTGGCCCAGGCCGGCATCCAGGTCCATCCTTCGCGCTTTGACATGGAAGTCTACACCCACGAATTTGCCCCTGACTCTGACCAATCGCGCTTGTATATTTACGTAGCTATTCAGTAACCGGGTTACCCGGCCAGACAACAAGAAACCGGCCCTTTTCAGGGCCGGTTTTGCTTTTTTAGCAGAAAACAATTAGCGGCTGCTACGCACCGTGAAGTCGATAAACTCATTGCTGGCTGCGAGCCATTCGATGTGAGATCCTTCCACGCGCGAGGCGCGCGGCCCGGTGAGAACGAGCCGGGAGAATTCTTCGAGATCATCGCGTTGGCCTTCGGCCACCGTTTCAACCTGATCGTAGCCAACGTTGCGCACCCAACCGGTCAGCCCGAGGTTGTTGGCGGCCTGGGCGACATAGGCGCGGAATCCAACACCCTGTACTCGTCCGGTGACCCATATATGCAGGCGTTCATTTGGACTGGGCTTGTTCATGCGGTTGTTTTGGCTTGCGCGAGAAAATCGCGGGGCTAAGCGGCAGGAGCAGCACCACGAGAAACACGATCAAATAGCCAGACAGGTTCTTGAAGGCCATTGCCAGCCGATTTTCACCCAGGCTTTTGGCTCGCCAGGCGTATTCCAAAGTGGAGAGCGGCACGCCAAGCGCCTGTTGTATACCCTGTTCACAGCCCAGCCCGTCGCCGTAGGTCTGGATCAGCCGGTTCAGGCCAGAGATGCCGTATTCATCTACCAGGTAACGGGTAAACGATTCAGCCTGGGCATAGGCCAGGAAACGCGAGGATGCGTCGGTTGGGAAATCCCCGCACAGGTTGCTGAACGAGAGCAGTCCATCGTTTTCGACTGCGAATTCAAGCGAGCGCGGATAATCAAGGCTGGGATAGATCTCGGAAATTGTGGCGATGCCCTCGCGCAGCCAGATTGGCAGCAGCAGGTAGCGTTCACCGCTCACTTCGTAGGTCAGGATGTGCGCCAGTTCGTGCGGAATCTTGCGGTCCATATTGAGCGCTTCTTCGGGACCGGGGGTGATCGAGACCAAAGCCAGGTACAGGTCGGGGCTGGCGTGTCCGGAAACCCAGGCCTGCCCTGATTCTTCGATGGTGGCTTTCAGATCGTTGGAATTGGCGTAAATGTAAATATCAACCGCGTGGTTCAGGCTGGCAGACAAAAGACGGCTGGTGCGTTCAACCCCGTTGCGGGCAGAATCGAGAGCGCTTTGCCCAAAGGCCAGGTCGCCGGCGTACCAGTGGACACGCAGGTTGTTTTCTTCGAGCGACTGCCAGGTAAAGCGATTGTCAAGGTAGCTGAACCAGAATTCGGGCGAGTCGGCTGTGGTTCCATCTGCAAATGTGATCCTGAACCAGAAGGCCACCTCGGCAAACGGGCGCAGCCGGGCGTTGGCAATGGCGTGGTTGGCCATGATGTTGCCGTTTTCGTCAACGCTGGCCGGGATGGTGATCGTGTTGCTTTCGCCTTGCGCGCGTAAAAAAGCCTGGACCTGGTTGACCGGCTGGTCTGTCTGTAATTCGGCGCGCAGCGTTACCTGTTCCCCAAATTTGTAGGTGGCGCGGGCCTGCTCGATAATAATTCCGGTTTGCGCGGAGACAACCTGCGCAGCGGGCAGGCAGGCCAGCACAACCATCAGGGTCAGGAGGAAACGGTTTTTCATCACGGCGGATTATTTGTCAGGTTCGTCGTCGGGGTCAATTGCAAGCAGGTTAAAGGCGTTGATCTGGTCGGTCAGGTCGAGATTGTCGATGGCATCTTCAAGAAATTCGATGATGTCCTCGTCTTCGGTCTGGTCGAGCATGTTTTGGAGCGTAATGCGCACTTCTTCGCCGCCAATTTGTGAAAGCGCCCAGATGCCCGCCAAAAATGTCTCGTCGTCTTCCTCTTCTTCCAGCATGTCGAGCAAAAATTGACGCGCAGAATCGAGGCGCAGTTCGCCGGCCGCCCGCACAGCCGCGCAGCGCACCTCGTCGTTGGGATCATCCAGCATCGAAAGGATATCTTCTTCCCAATGGGCGCTGGCTGAACGTCCCATGGCGCACAGGGCTGAAGCCAGCCATTTGGGGTCGTGTTTGGTGAAGGCGTTCTGGATCAGGGTGTCAACTTCAGGGCGGCTCGAAAAGCTGATCGATTCGAGCGCCGCGCGCTGGATGTCGGCTTTTTCTGTTTCGGAGCGCACTACCCGCAGCAGGGTCTCTTCGACCTTGTGCAGGGCCTGGGCTGAAATTTCTTCCAATTCGCCCAGTTCAACAAACCTGCCCAAAACACGCGCCGCCTCAACCTTTACATCCTCTGACGGATCGTTTTCTGCCAGTGTGATCAGTTGTGGCAGCAGGTGCGTATCCTGGGTTTCGGTCAGCAGGCGCAAGGCATTGACACGGATCTGTTCATCGGGGTCTGCCAGCAGGGCGGCAGCCAGCGATTCGAACGAGAGCAGGGTATCGCTCGGGTAGAGCTCGACCAGTTTGGTGAGCAAGGTTCGTTTGCGTTTTTTTGTCACACCCGGCCATTGCGAGATCAGGGCAGAAACATCTACCGGGGCCAGATCTGAGAAAAGGGGCAGGTAACGGTTGGGAAAGGCAGTTGATTCATCGCTCAAAGCGGCCAGAACAGTTTGAAAAGAAGGTTTGCTCATCGGGCTGCCTTTATGGTAGTTGGAAATTTGCCGGGTTGATAAAGTCCATTACATTGATGAAGATCATCAAGCCGATCAATACCAGGAAAGCCACGCCATTCACGACATTCTCAAACCGGTAAGGAACGCGGCGGCGGAACAAGATCTCGGGCAGGGTAAACACGATGCGCCCGCCATCCAGGGCCGGGATGGGCAGCAGGTTGAAGACGCCCAGCGAAACGCTCAGCGATGCCAGCAGCAGCAGAGTGTAATTGGATGGCAGCGGGGCAGGTTCCCCGGCGCTGCTCGCAGCGGCAGCTTCCTGGCGGGTCTGGGTGTCGCGTTCAACGGCCTGTGAAAATGCTCCGAACATGCCTACCAACCCGATTGGCCGGGCTAATTCGGGTTCGATCGCGTTTTGGATCAACAAAACCGGAATGCTCAAGATGCCAACAGCCTGCATGCCTGTCATTGTAAAGCCGCCGATGATCACCTCGCTGGCTGTGGCCGGGCGGCGGGGCGTATCCATGGTGATACCCAGCGCGCCTTTCTCTGCCGGGCGCGTCGAAAGCGGCGTGGCCAGGATCGTTTGCTGCTGATCATTGCGTTCAATCACAATCGGGATCGTCTGATCAAGATTTGCATAAATCTGTTGGCGTGCTGTGGCGATATCTTCCACCGCAATGCCGTTTACTTCGAGAATGGTATCTCCGGCGATAAACCCGGCTTCAAAGGCAGGCGAGTTCGGTTCGACATCCATAACATTGACACTGCCCGGGATCGGGATGCCGCTCAGGCCGATGATAATCGCAAATACCACCACAGCCGTCAATAAGTTCATGATGGGTCCGGCAAACAAGACGCCCAGGCGCTTCCAGGGGTTGGCCGCAGAAAGACCGTCCAGTACGTTCGGATCGTTTTCACCCTTGGGGCGCACAAAGCCGCCCAGCGGGATCCAATTCAGGGTGAATTCGGTACCCTGCCATTTAAATAAAGTCATAGCCTTGGGCGGCAAGCCAAACCCAAATTCTTCCACTTCGATTTTAGCCATACGGGCCGCAATAAAATGGCCCAGTTCGTGGATGAAGATACTCCCGGCCAGGGCCAGGATGAAAACCAACAAAGCAACAAAATCCATACTATTTATCCTTTTTTGGTTCACTACCGTTGAAATTTGACACAATTAAAAAGATTATATCCCCTTTTTATAAGTATTGCGTTAGTTAAACCAGCCGGGCCGGCCCGCCGACGGTGGCCGTCAGCACCTGGGTCACGCCGGGAATTTCCCGCAGCAGGGCTGTCACTTGCGCCATTTCGGGCTGCGGACAGATGACATGCACGTTTGGCCCGGCATCGATGGTATAGGCCACCTGCAAGCCATCCCTGCGCCACGAGCGGATGGTTTCCATCACAGCCAGGGTGGCGGGCTTCCAGTAAAACAGGGGTGGCTGGCTGGTCATCATCACGGCGTGCATCATGTCCGAATCAAGCTCGATGATCGCTGCAAAAGTCGCAAAATCGCGTTCCAAAACGGCGCGGCGGCATGCATCCAGGCGGCGGGTGGCATCCGCAACGCGCGCGGCTTGCAGCTGGCTGGTTTGCGCCAGGGCATGACCCTCCGTCGAACCGGTGGCCTTGTGCCCGGCGGCCACGATCGCCACACAATCGGCCAGGGCCCAATGCTCGGGCGGCGCGATCGAGACGGCGTAACAGTCCTCGTCGCCTGTGCCCATTTTCCATTCGACGAAACCGGAGGGGATGCTGCGTGAAGCGGAACCGGACCCCAAACGGGCCAGCCGCGAAACGGCGGATTCGGTCCAGTCCAACCCGGCGGCTTTGGTCGCCGCCAGAGCCAGCGCAGCAAAGGCTGCGGCGGAGCTGGCGATCCCGGCCCCGGTCGGGAAGTTGTTTTCGGAGACGACCTCGGCCCGCAGGGCGATCCCTGCGCTGTGGCGGACCAGCTCCAAAATGCCGGATACGCGCTCCAGGCCTTTGCCGGTCACTTCGCGGCCATTGATGACCAGCTCATCGAGCGCCAGCGAAGGCTGGAAACTGACCGTTGTGCGCGTGAACAGCCCGTCCAGGTTCATCGAGATCGAACCGTTGACGGGTAATCGCAGCGCAGAATCGCGGTTGCCCCAGTATTTAATGAAGGCAATATTCGGATGGCTTTGGGCGGTGGCTGAGTGTGTGGTCATAAGAAATTTCCTTTCAAGAAAAGTTTATCATGAACCAAACATACTCAGTGTATCAATCGCATGGGTGATAAAAGGAGACCGCCAACCGTGCGCCCATTGACCAGTTCAACCGCTGGGACGATGGTCACGATCGAAGCAAAAAGCTGATCGCATCCGGGCTGCCGTCTCTGTATGACAACAGGGCATCGTGCAGCGATCAAAAGCCCCAAAAATGAATAAAATTCAGTCTTGACATCCGGGTTTGTTTATGAAATAATACCGGTAACGTTGTCGGTAACATTACCGAAAAACCCTGGAGAAGCAGCATGCGGCGCACCAAGCAAGCAGTCAAAATTCAAGACGTGGCCAGAACCGCCGGTGTGTCGGTTTCGACTGTTTCGCGTGTGTTAAATGGCAAGGTGGATGTTGCAGAAGAAACGCAGGCCCGCATCCAGCAGGTGATTGACCAGCTCGGTTACACCTCCAGCCTGGCCGCCAGGAGCATGCGGGGCCAGAAAAATAATTTGATCGGTTTGATCATGCCTGATATTGCCTACCCTTTTGCGATCGAGGTTATGAAAGGGGTTAACCAGGCCGTTGCAGAATCAGATTACGACTTGCTCGTCTTTACGACCGGCGATATCCGCAAGTATGGAACGGCATCCCAGGAACAAAAATACGTTTCACTTCTCAACAACTCGATCACGGATGGCGTTATTATTGCGGCCCCGGCAGCTGCCGAATTTTCAAGCGAAGCCCCTATTATCTCGATCGATCCCCTGTCAGAAAATCCAAATTATCCGGCCATTCATGCCACAAACTACGAGGGTTCCAGGGAAGCAATGCGCTACCTGCTTGGCCTGGGACATCGTCAAATTGGTTTTATTGGCGGCCGCCCTGAGTTGACCAGCGCCAAGCGCCGTGAAAAAGGATATCGCAATGCGCTCGAGGAAGCCGGTATTGCGCTCGATGAAACCCTGATCATCAATGGCGACTATACAACCGAAACGGGTTTTGGCTGCGCTCGTCAACTCCTCGAAAGAGAAAACCGCCCTACAGCGATCTTTGCAGCCAACGATCAATCTGCAATTGGTGTGATCCAGGCCGCGCAAGCGATGGGGCTTTCCATCCCTGCCGATCTATCGGTGATCGGTTTTGACAATATCACCGATGCCGCCTACTTTGATTTGACCACGATCGATCAGTTCATTTCTCAAATGGGATACCAGGCTACGAAAATGCTTTTGCGCCTGATTAATGGTGAAGTGCTCGAGCAGCAAATTGTTAAAATGAAAACATGTTTGGTAGTACGCGGTTCGTGTCGTTCTTTGATGCATTTGAATTAGGGAATTTACCCCAACGTTTTCAAATGCATTTTTTTTACGAACTTTTCGGTAACGTTACCGGTATTGTTCCTGGAAGAATCAGCCATTCTCTTTTTTTATATGAACCGTTGTTTTTCACGTTCAGGAGGTGAGTTGCATTAGCAGATACGTTCAACAGTATTACACAATCTATATCTTATTTTCATTCAACTAGAACCAAGGAGAAGGAAATGTCCCGCAAAATTTATACCCTTTTGAGCCTTTTGCTCGTCGCTACTTTTGTGTTGTCTGCCTGCGCAGCCCCTGTCGCTGAAACTCCCGTTGCAGAAGAGCCCGCTGCTCCCGCCGCCGAAGAACCCGCTGCTCCTGCTGCTGAAGAAGAACCCGCTGCTCCCGCTGCCGAAAAGACTGTCCTCAAGGTATGGTCATTCACCAATGAAATCAACACCATGGCGATTGCCTTCGAAGGCAAGCACCCGGATGTTGATGTTCAATACACCATGATTCCCATGACCAATGGTGAATACCAGACAAAAATCAAGGCCGCTCTGGATACCAACGACCGCCCTGACATCATCGCCCTTGAGTCTGCGTTTGTAAAAAGCTACGTCGAAAGCGACTTCCTTGCTGACCTGGGCGAACTGCTGCCCGCCGCCGAGGCTGCCAATGTCTACCCGTTCGTTGTCGATGTCGGTACTCACGAAGGCGTCACCAAGGCCTTTGCTTACCAGGCCACCCCGGGTGCAGTCTTCTATCGCCGCAGCCTGGCCAAGGAATATTTCGGCACCGATGATCCCGCCGAAATCCAGGCCCTGATGTCCGATATGGACAAGTTCATCGCCGCCGCCGAAGTCATCAAAGAAAAATCCGGTGGAGATACCTACATCGTTGCTTCCGCTGCAGAATTCCAGAATCCCTTCTACGCCAACCGCGCCCAGCCGTGGATCGTGGACGATACTTTGGTTGTTGACCCGATGGTCGAGAAGTATGTTGAAATTGCCAAGCTCTTCCGTGACAATGCCTACGAAGCTCAGGCCGGGCAGTGGGCCGAAGGCTGGTTCGCCGGCATGAACGACAGCCTGGTGGATGCCAACGGTACCCCCAAGAAAATCTTCTGCTACTTCCTGCCGACCTGGGGTCTGCCCTATGTTCTGGCCCCGAATGCCAAAGCGGCTGACGGCTCCAGCGACACCAGCGGCGACTGGGGTGTTATCACCGGCCCGCTGCCCTACCAATGGGGCGGTACCTGGCTGGGTGTGATGGATGGTGGCGCGAATATGGAACTTGCCAAGGAATTCGTCCGATTTGCAACCCTCGACGAAGAAAACCTGACCAACTGGGCGACCGGCGTCTACACCAACGATTACCTGAAAGCCATCGACCCGGAAGTTGCTCCCGATCAGATGCAGGCTCCTGGCGACTTTGTCGGCAGTCAGAACGTTGTCGAAGCGATCATCCCCTCCTTTGATGACTCCGAATTGAGCGCTTTCCTCGGTGGGCAGAACTCCTACGCCGGTTTTGCTGAGGCCGCCCCCTCGGTCAACGCCAAACTGATGACCGGTGCAGACGATGCCATCCAGCGCGCGCTGGGTGACCCCCTAAACCAGTACCTGAACGGCGAAGTCACCCTCGAAGAAATGTGGGCAGCCTGGAAAGATCAGGTTCGCAACGAGTTCCCCGAGTTGATCATTCCGTAATTTAGTACTAACAGTTTTGACTGGGTCAGTGCATAATAGATGCACTGACCCAGTTTCCAGGAGACGGAACCATGATAAATCTTTCTAAATTTCGCAGAAATTATTACGGCTACTTTTTCATTGCCCCGTTTATTATCACGTTTTTGATTTTCGGGTTGTTCCCCGTCTATAACACGGTTGCGCTCAGCTTTACCGATGCAACCTTGATGACCAAAACTTACGACAATGTCGGGTTGCAGAACTTTGAACGGCTCTTTGCCGACAAGGTTTTCATGACGGCCATCAAAAACACCTGGATCCTATGGATTTTGAACTTCATCCCGCAGATCGGGATTGCCATGCTGCTCTCGATCTGGTTCACCAATGCCAGGCTTAATATCAAGGGCGTTGGAGTCTTGCGCGCCCTGTATTTTCTCCCCAACCTGCTCATGCCGGCCGCTGTGGCATCGCTTTTCTTCAGCCTGTTCTCGTTTTTTGGGCCGGTCAACCAGTTTATGGTGCAAGCCAAGTTCATGACTGAGGCAATGCACTTTCTGCAAAACAAAGAAATCACTCGCGGGCTGGTGATCTTTATCCAATGGTGGGCCTGGTATGGTAACACTATTATCATCCTGATGGCCGGGATGACAGCCATTCCCATTTCTCTGTACGAAGCGGCAGTTGTGGATGGCGCAAATGCCACCCAGATGTTCCTGCGCATTACCCTGCCCTTGCTCAAGCCAATCCTTATCTACGTTTTTGTCACATCCCTGGTGGGTGGCATGCAGATGTTCGACATCCCCTTTATGCTGACCGATGGCCGGGGATCCCCCAGTTCCTCAATCCTTACCAATAGCATTCTGATGTACATGAAGTTCGGCAGCAGCAAAGGGCATATTGGCGCGGCGTCCGCAGTAGGCGTGATGGTCTTCCTGATGACAAGTGTCTGTGCGCTGGCAATTTTCTACTTCCTGCGCGACAAAGACAGCGGCAAATAAAGGAGCGTAAATCACATGTATAAATTCACCACTTTCCTACTGCGCGTTTTCGTATACGCTTTTTTGTTCATTCTTTTGGCGGTTACCCTGACGCCGATCTGGTTGCTGTTGGTTAATGCCACCCGATCTACTGTCGAAATCCAACAGGGAATTAGCTTTATGCCCAGCGTAAATACGCTCAATAATTATGGCATCCTGATCGGGCGCGGCCTGAACCTGCCGCGCGGATTCATCAACAGCTTGACCCTGTCGGTATCCATTACAGTTGTGAGTGTTTATTTCTCTCTGTTGACGGCGTATGGGATTGTTGTTTATGAATTCCCCGGTAAGAAATTCTTTTACAATTCCGTGCTGGTGCTGGTAATGCTGCCCTTGCAGCTGTCGATCATTGGGTTTTACCAGTACATGTCAAAATTGGGACTGACCGATTCGTATGCAGCCCTGATTTTGCCAAGCATTGCTTCGGCCGGCGCGGTCTTTTTTGGCAAGCAATATCTCGAATCAGTTGTTATCCAGGATTTGATCGACGCCGCCCGTATCGACGGCGCCAGCGAACTGGGGATTTTTCACCGGGTGATGATGCCGATTGCCGCGCCGGGGGCTTTCACGATGGGCATCTTCGCCTTTGTCGCATCCTGGAACAATTTCTTTACACCCTTCATCCTGATCTCGTCCATTGAAAAATATACCCTGCCTATGCTGGTCCAGACGCTGCGGGGCGATGTTTACCGCACCGAATATGGCAGCATTTACCTGGGCCTGGCGATCACGGTGGTGCCCATCATGGTCATCTATGCTCTCTTCTCGCGCTACATCGTCAGCGGGATCGCAATGGGTTCCGTTAAAGAATAGCCTTTCTGGTCTCCTTCTGGCCCTGTTTGCGGCAGGGCCAGAAGGAAAGTACTTTGTGTTGTTATCCATCGTTTCATACCACATCACCTCGGACAGATCACCCGCGCCTGCGGTGATAACACCTTTCAACCTGTAGTGACTGCCCGTTTGGTCTGCCTGGTGCAAAACTGTTCGGTAACCGCGAAGAAGGAACGCAGCTTGAGCATTGACTTTGTTACTCCCCTGTTTGACCCGCGCGCGAACGAATTGCTTGCAAATGTCCTGCAGGAGTTTGACAAGAAAAATGGCCGCAAAACCAACCTCATTAATTATGAGTGGGGCCAGATTTGGCGTGAGCTGGTCAATGTCACCATTTATCGCACAGGCGGAGATTTGGCTGAAATCGGTTCGAGTTGGCTCGAAAGCCTGGTTTCCATGAATGGGCTGCGCCCGTTTTCCAGCCAGGAAATCTGTGAATTTGGCGGCAAGGAAGTCTTTTTTCAGTCGCTTTGGGAAAACCTGACCATTGGTTCGGAGCCAATCATCAGGGGCCTTCCTTTCCAGGCTGATGTGCGTGTTATGTATTATTGGGATGATATGCTGGAAACAGCCGGAGTGGAGCCGAAGGAAACTTTTATTTCTGCGGCCAACCTGGCGGCCGGGCTCGAAAAACTACAGCAGCATTATGACTCGCCGTTGATTCTTCCAACCGGGACAGACACACATAACATTCTCTATAATGCGGCCAGCTGGTTGCGCGGCGCGGGAGGCGAGTTTTTATCTGCGGACAACCGGCAGACCGCTTTTTGTGAACCGCAAGCCCTGGCAGGCTTGCGCGCCTATTTTGGTTTGCACAAATTCTTGCCTCCTCAAAATACGCCAATCACAGATGCCGAAGTTCTGGATATTTTTACTCGCCGCAAAGCCGCGGTTACCATCGCCGGCCCGTGGTTACTCAATCATTTGAAAAACAATGTTGAGTCGAAAGAATTAATTTCTCACTTAAAAGCAGCTTTGCCTCCTGGCCCCTCCTTTGTCGGCGGCACAGTTCTGGTGGTCTGGCAGCACGCTCGTGATATCTCTGCGATACTTACCCTGATAAAAACCCTGTTTGAGCCAGAGTTGCAATATCAGTTGGGCGAGCTGGACGGTTTCCTTCCGGTACAGAAGCGATTCTGGACGGAAGAATATATGTCCAGGAACCCCAACCTGCCTGTTCTTCGCCAGGCCATTCTAACCGGCAAAGGTTTGCCTGTTGTTCCGCTCTGGGGCATGATCGAAGACCGCTTGAATGGAGCCTTTGGCGCCGCCTGGAATGATATTCATAGCGCCCAAGCGCCGCTTACGCCCCAAGATTTGGATGCCATCCTCAACGATCGCCTTGTTTCGATGGCCCGCCGCCTGGATATAACACTCGCAGAATAAATTTGCGAATAAACCGGATGTTTACAGTTCTTTTAAAGATTTGATTTTTCACTGCCTGATTGATTTTTCATGACGGACAGCTTGGGAACTTCCGATTGCCTGACCTGTCCACCATGAACAATCTGTCATGGCGTTTTTTCTCCTTAGTGCCCTCGCCTTATGGTGAGATGAGGCGAGGGCGAGGAGAATCTTTTTTCGGAAAATAATTGAACGCAAGCCGATTTATTTTACACAAAGCGTTGCATTCTTATTGTCTTCAACTTCTGTTCCAGCAAAGGAATTATCCAATGTCCATCATCTCCTCCACGCCTGTCATCTCTGAGCTCCTCGCTGAAATGACCTTGGATGAAAAAATTGCCCAGATCACCAGCTTTTGGGTGCATGAAATTCAGGATGGCCGCGAGCTTTCGCTCGAAAAAGCGAAAAAACTGCTGTCCAATGGGATCGGGCAGATCACCCGCATCGGCGGCGACAGCACCCTCGAACCTGCGGCGGCTGCCCGTTTTGCCAACCAGGTTCAAAACTACCTGGTCAAAGAGACCCGCCTGGGCATCCCGGCCATCGTCCACGAAGAGTGCTGCGCCGGGTTGATGACCCTCGGCAGCACGATCTTTCCTGAAATGCTGGGGCTGGCCGCATCCTGGCAGCCCGAACTGGCCGAAAAGATGACGGATGTTATCCGTCAGCAGACCCGCCGCGTGGGTGCCCACCAGGGTTTGGCTCCCGTGCTGGATGTAGCTCGCGAACCGCGCTGGGGACGCTGCGAAGAGACTTTCGGCGAAGATCCGCTTCTGGTCAGCCACTTTGGCGTGGCCTACGTGCGCGGCTTGCAGGGTCAAACCCTGAAAGACGGCGTGATGGCCACCGGCAAACACTTCATCGGTCACAGCCTGTCGCAGGGCGGCCTGAACTGCAACCCCGTCCGCGCCGGTTGGAATGAGATCTGGAATGATTTGATGCTGCCCTTCCAGGCTGTCGTCAGTGAAGCCAATATTGCTTCCATGATGAACGCCTACCCCGACCTGGATGGTGAAGTGGTTGCCGCCTCGCGCCGTGTGCTGACCGATATTTTACGCGGCAAGCTCGGCTTCAACGGCCTGGTCGTTTCTGACTACGAAGCCATTCCGATGCTCAACTTCTTCCACCACATGGTTGAAAGCGAAGCCGAGGCCGGATTGCTCGCCCTGAATGCCGGCATTGACGTGGAACTGCCCACCCGCCGCTGCTACAGCGACAATTTCAAGGCCGCGCTCGAAGCCGGGACTCTCAGCCTGGATGTGCTTGACACTAGCGTTACCCGCATCCTGACCAAAAAGGCCGAGCTTGGCTTGTTCGAAAACCCCTTCATCGACGAAAACAATGTTTTGGAAATCTTCGAAACCTCTGCTCAGCGCCAGCTTTCGCGCCATATTGCCGAAAAGACCCTGACCCTGCTCAAAAACGATGGAGATTTGCTGCCCCTGCCCAGGACCCTTGGCAAAATAGCCGTGCTTGGCCCGCTGGCCGATAGCGCCCGCGCCCACCTCGGCGATTACAGCTATGCCGCCGTCACCGAACTCAGCCGCCTGGCGGCCATGCCCGGTGTCAGCTTTGAAGCGGCCAATTTTGACCAGGCGCATGTTGATGCCCACAGCCCGCGCATACCCTCCCTGTTGGCAAGCATGCGCGCCATGGAAGAAGCCGAAATTCTATACGCCCCCGGCTGCGGCCTGACCGACCCCAATCAATCCGGTTTTGCGGCGGCGGTCAAAGCAGCGGAAGAAGCCGAGGTGGTGATCCTGGCCCTGGGCGATGTCTCTGGTCTGACGCCGGATGTAACCTGCGGCGAGACCCGCGACTCGTCCACCCTGCACCTGCCCGCCGTACAGGAGGCTTTGCTCCAGGCTGTGGCCGCCACCGGCAAACCCGTTGTGGTTGTCCTGTTCAGCGGGCGCGTCATCGCCCTGACGGAGGTTGCCGCCCAGGCCGCTGCCATTCTCGAGGCCTGGGTTCCCGGCGAAGAGGGCGGTCCGGCAGTCGCCGCCGCCCTGTTTGGGGAGGTCAACCCCGGCGGCAAACTGCCGATCACCTTCCCGCGTTCGGTCGGGCAGATCCCGGTCTACTACAACCACAAACCCTCAGCCGGGCGCTCCAACTGGTACGGCCCCTACCTGACCGAAGAAACCAGCCCGCTTTACCCGTTTGGGCACGGCCTGAGCTACACCAGCTTTGCCTATAGCGGCTTGACTCTCAGCCGCGCAGGTGCGGAACCCGGTTCGGATGTGGAAATCAGCCTGTCGGTGCAGAACACCGGCGCTTGGGCGGGCGAAGAAGTGGTGCAGCTTTACGTGTGCGACAAATTCGCCTCGGTCCCGCGCCCCGTCAAAGAGTTGAAAGGATACATCCGGATCGCTTTGCAGCCCGGCGAAACCAAATCTGTGACCTTCACCCTGCCGGTGAACATGCTGGCCTTCTATGATTTTGATTTGAACCTGGTCGTCGAACCCGGCGCAGTCGATGTGATGATTGGCAGTTCGAGCGAAGATATCCGCCTGCGCAGTGGCTTTGAGATCACCGGCGCCAAAACCCCGGTTGCCCAACGCCTTTTCCGCTGTGGGGTGCAGGTTTCGTAAAAGCCCAACCTGTTCGGTTTTGGATACAGAAAATAAAAAGCGGAGGCCACCTGCCAGGGGTGGTCTCCGCTTTTTGGGAGCGGCGAGATATTATCTCAACCTACTCTTAGCGATTTTTCTTGAAGTACACGTCCGCGTACACGGCCAAAATCAAGACTGCACCCTTGACTACGTACTGATAGGCCGCCGGGACGTTCAGCATTTGCAGACCGTTGGTCAGGGAGGCCATGATCAGACCGCCGATCATCGCGCCGAAGATGGTCCCTTCGCCGCCCAGGGTGGATGTGCCGCCCAGAATACAGGCCGCGATGGCATCGAGTTCGTAGCCTTCGCCGGCTGCCACGGTGCCATACCCGACATACGAAGCCAGCACAATGCCTGCCACACCGCACAGGAAACCCATCAGCACAAAGATCAGGAAGATATTGCGCTTAATGTTGATACCAGACAGGCGCGCCGCTTCGCGGTTGCCGCCGATGGCGTATGCATAGCGCCCGAAGCGCGTGTTATTCGAAACATAGGCCATGATCATGGCCGTTACCGCCAGCAAAAGCACCGGAACCTGGATACCATTGTAGAAATTGACCACCACCACGTAGATGATGACCAGGGCCGAGAAGAAAACAGTTCCCAGAATATCCATATAAATGTTGGGAACCTCAAACCCGTATTGGGCTTTGCGCGAGCGGCTGCGGATCATGTTCAGGAACAAGAGCGCAACCACCAACAGCGCTACGATCCAGCCGATTCCTGCCGGCAGATAGCCCTGAGCGATTTGATCGAAGCTGGGCTGGTTGGCCGGAATGGTTTTGCCTTCAGTGATGATCAAAATCCCGCCGCGCAAGACGAACATACCGCCCAGGGTGACGATGAAGGCTGGTACGCGCATGTACGAAATAATGTATCCCTGTAACATGCCAAACAGAGCACCTACCACTAAACCGATCACTACCGAAAGTGCTGCTGCCACGAGCGGCTGTTCAGGGAAGATCGAATTCCAGACATTGGCCTGGAAGTAGGCCACAACCACCGAAACGAATCCGGCCAGCTTGCCCACGGAAAGGTCAATATTGCCGGTGACGATCACCAGAACCATGCCGGTCGCCAAAAAGGAAGTCACGGTCATCTGGCGAAACAGGTTGGAGAAGTTTTGCGGGCTCAGGTAAAAGCCGTTGGTCAGAATGTTGAACAAGATCCAGACGGCCAGCATCGCCAAAATCATGGTGTAGGTCTGGATGTTATCGCGAAAACGTTTTTTGAGTTCAAGGGAAAGGTTCATAACATACCTCGGGTGAGATTTAAGCTTCAATGCCGGTGGCGATCGCCATGATTTTTTCCTGGGTGGCGCCCTGGGTTTCCAAAGTGCCGCCAGAACGGCCATGATGCATAACCATGATGCGGTCGCTCATGCCGATCACTTCTTCAAGCTCGCTGGAAATCATGATGATCGAAACACCTTTTTCCGCGAGTTCATTCATCAACTTGTAAATTTCAAATTTTGCGCCTACATCAATCCCACGGGTGGGATCGTCCATGATCAAAATCTGGGGGTCGGTCAGCAGCCACTTCGCGATGACAACCTTTTGCTGGTTGCCGCCCGAAAGCGAATCAACCCGCGCCTGCAAGTTGGAGGCCTTAACTGCCAGGTTTTTGCTTTGCTGGGTGGCAGCGGCCAGTTCTGCATCCTGGTCGATGCGGAAGAAGGCTGCGAACCGGTCGAGATTTGCCAGGGAAATGTTGCGCAAAATGGGCTGGATCAACACCAGCCCCTGGCCCTTGCGGTCCTCCGGCACCAGGCTGATACCGTTTGCCATGGCATCCCGCGCGTTTTTAATGTTAAGTGGTCGGCCATTCATGGAAATGGTGCCGGCTGTGATATTGCCGTATTCTCCGAAGACGGTCGCTACCAGCTCGGTGCGCCCGGAGCCCATCAACCCGGCAATGCCCAGGATTTCGCCTTTGCGCAGGTCGAAGCTGACTCCGTTCAAAACCTTGCGGCTGGGTTCGTTCGGGTCGCTGGCGACCAGGTTTTCGACTTTAAAAATGACTTCGCCTGGCTGGCGGTTGCCCTGTGGAAAGCGTTCTTTCATTTCACGCCCAACCATGTGACGCACCAATTGTTCCTGGTTTAATTCGTGGGTTGGGCGGGTGATAACCGTTTTGCCATCGCGCAAAATGGTAACCGTGTCGGCAACACGGAAAAATTCTTCCAATTTATGAGTAATATAAATGCAGGTAACGCCAAGCTCTTTGAGCGTTGCCAAAATTTCCACCAGTTTGGTAATTTCAGCTTCACTTAAGGCGCTGGTTGGCTCATCCAGGATGAGTATCCTGGCGTTTTCAGACAGGGCCTTGGCGATTTCCACCATTTGCATTTTGCCTACGCCCAGGTTTTTCACAACGGCATTGGGTGGCACATCCAGCTTATATTTTTCGAGTAATTGCCGGGTTTCAGCGTAGAGCTTGTCCCAGTTAATCACCCCATTTTCCATGGGTTCTTTGCCGAGGAAGATGTTTTCTCCAACGGTCATGCTGGGTACCAGGGTCAGTTCCTGGTACACAATCGCAATCCCTTCTTCAATGGCTTGGCGAATGGAGCGATCTTCCAGTTTTAGTTCACGGTTTTCGTACAGTATGGTTCCTTCGTAAGAGCCATACGGATACACCCCGGAAAGGATCTTCATCAACGTGGATTTACCCGCGCCGTTTTCACCGCACAGGCCGTGCACTTTGCCACGTTGAATCTGGATCGAAACATCGCTCAGAGCCACAACCCCGGGAAATTTTTTCGTGACGTTACGAATGTCGAGGATAATATCGTCAGCCACAGGTTGCTCCTCATTACTTAGGGATAAGTCCCGGCTTCTTTGGTTGAAACCGGGACTTATTTATTTTACGTCAAGACTTAGGGTTTGGCAGGGCGTTCGCCTTCAGGAATGTCACGATAAACATCATCGTAGGCCTGGAAACCGCTTTTCACAACCAGATCGTAAACATTGTCTTGGTTGACCTGGGCAACATCCAGGAACACGCAGGGGACTTCACCTTGCTTGCTGGGATCAACGGTCAGTTCGGCCAGGGTGAATTTCTTCATTTCGGGGATCGCCTCGCCCTTGAGCAGCTTGTCGATCAGGTCAACAGCCAGCGGGGAGAGATTGCGGATATCCTTCATGATCGAGACGGTCAGTTCACCCTTGACGATGCTGTTACAGCCGTCAGCGGTGGCATCCTGGCCCGAGATCGGAACGACGCCGGCCAATTGCTGAGCCTTCATGGCCTGCAAAGCGCCCAGGGCGGTACCGTCATTCGAGGCCACGACAGCGTCGACATCATTGTTGGCAGCGGTCAGGATGTTTTCCATCAGCTTGAGAGCGTTGGCGGCATCCCAGTTGTCCACACCTTGCTGGGCAACGATTTCGATCTTGCCAGCGTCAACGTAGGGCTGCAGGATTTCGGTCTGACCCTTGGTGAACAGGGTGGCGTTGTTATCGGTGGGGGAACCGGCGAGCTGAACCAGGCGCACGGGGCCGTTGGCTGCGACATCCCAATTTTCGATGTCGATGGCTTTCATCACGCCCATGGCCTGCTGGCGGCCAACTTCGACATTGTCAAAGGACAGGTAGGCAGCGATTTTGTCGGTCTTGATCAGGCGGTCGTAAGCGAGAACTTTCACACCCGCGGCGGCGGCCTTATCAACGGAGGTCACAATCGCATCACCGTCTTCGGCAACAACGATCAGAGCTTTCACGCCCTGGCTGACCATGTTGTCGATCTGGTCGTTCTGGAGTTTGACATCGTGGTTGGCTTCCTGGCTGATAACTTCATAGCCTTTTTCTTCCAGGAGCTTGCGCATGAGGACTTCTTCGTTCTTCCAACGTTCGGTGGCAAAATCGGAGAAAGAAAGACCAACTTTGACTTTTCCGCTACCAGTGGCGCCGCAGGCAGCCAGGCTGGTAGCCAGGAGTGAGATCAACACAAGGGCAGAGAGAATTCGAACTAACTTAGACATCTTTTCCTCCAAATATGGTATGTGAGTAATGAAAAACCGATTGGATATAAAAGCAACAAAAGTTTTGTTTTTTGGTACACCTCCTGAAAATAAGGATCGACAGAACCTAGCGCCCTAAAATAGCCAGCGGATTGGCCTGTAACAGCACAGATTGATAAACAACCGCGATGCCCCCCTTAACGCAAGCATCAGAGCCGTGCGCAGCGCGTACTACCTGAGCGGACTCTCGATTCCAACGCAAGGCCCGGTTTTTAATTTCGGTATTTACAACAGGCAGCAGAAAATCGGCAGCCAGGCTTAAAATCCCGCCCAGCACAACCAGTTCAGGGTTGAGCGCATTCAACAGGGATGCAATCCCAATCCCGAGATAGCGGCCGATCTTTTCTAAGCCCAGGATGGCAACTTCATCACCGGCTTTTGCCGCATCAACGATCATTTCCACTGAATAATTCCCGACTGCTTGCTCTAAAATGCTTTTTTTGCCCGAAGCAATCAGCTCGTCGAGATAACGATACAAAGCCTTCTGGCTGACCTGGGTCTCCCAGCAGCCGTGGTTGCCGCATTTACACAACCCACCGTTGGGATCCATGGTCATGTGACCAAACTCAGAAGCAACACCGCTTACGCCCCGGCACAAATGACCGTCGCGCACAACGCCTCCACCCAAACCGATATTGCCACTCAGGTAGAGGACATTTTCATATCCTTTGGCGGCTCCAAAATAATGTTCACCCAGGGCTGCCAGGTTGGCTTCATTGTCGATGAAAACAGGCGCGCCAAAGTTTGCTTGCTCAAAAAACGACAGAAGTGAAACCTCGCTCCAGCCAAGGTTGGGCGCAAATAACAATGTTCCGGTTCCAGAATCGATCATGCCTGGAACACCAATCGCTACCCCAAACAAGGAAGTGGCAGTTGCCTTGCCTCTTTCGACCCCTTGATACAACAAGGCCAGTGTGCGATCCAAAATCGCTTGCTGGCCCATTTCAGGAAAAGTTTTTTCTTTTACCTGCCAAATAACATCCGGGGCAAAATCAGTGACCATGACTTCAATAAAATCGACCGCGATTTCGCAGCTGACAATGAATCCGGCGGAGGGGCGCAGGGTAAGCAAGGTGGCAGGGCGCCCCGTGCCTGATGACTTCATACCGACTTCACGCACAAAACCGCGTTCCATCAAGTCAAAAACCAGATCGGAAACAGTGGCTTTGTTTAACCCGGTCGCCTGGGCCAGGGCGGCGCGCGAAATCGGAGCCTGGGTGCGCAAGATGTTCATCACCAGCGATAAATTAATTTGTCGAACCAGTGCCTGATCGCCAGTTTGATAGGTGTCGCGTTTTTGCATCAATTTACCCTTGACAACAATGCTTGACTTGAGAGTATAATTAGTTTGTTGGAGCAACCAACTAAGATTATAAGAACATTTTCGCGCAGAGTCAAGCACCTTTTTCTATAACGAATATCCGGTTTCAATTTTCCCACTTTTCAGGAGACTCCCATGTCCGACTATTCCCCCACCCCCGCACAAAAATTTACCTTTGGCCTGTGGACCGTTGGCAACCGCGGCACAGACCCGTTTGGTTCCGCCACCCGTGAGCACAAGACCCCCGCCGAACTGGTTTACCTGCTCGGCGAAGTCGGCGCGTATGGCGTCAACTTCCATGACAATGACCTGATCCCGATCGATGCCACCCCTGCTGAAGCCGAAGCCATCAAAAAGGATTTCCGCAAGGCCCTGGCCGATACCGGCCTGGTTGTACCGATGGCGACCACCAACCTGTTCAGCGATCCGATCTTCAAAGATGGCGCATTTACCAGCAACGATCCCAAAGTCCGTGCTTATGCCATTCAAAAAACCATGAAATCGATGGATCTGGGCGTCGAATTTGGCGCGAAGATCTACGTTTTCTGGGGCGGGCGCGAAGGCACCGAAACCGATTCAAGTAAAAGCACGGTCGATGCCATCAAGCGCAACCGTGAAGCGATGAATTTCCTGTGCGAATATGCACTGGATATGAAATATGACCTGAAATTTGCCCTGGAAGCCAAGCCCAACGAACCGCGCGGCGACATCTTTAACCCGACCACCGGGCATATGCTGGCCTTCATTACCACCCTTGACCATCCTGAGATGGTCGGCGTCAACCCGGAAGTGGCCCACGAGCACATGGCAGGCATCAACTTTATGCACGGCGTTGCCCAGGCCTGGGAAGCGGGCAAACTCTTCCACATCGACCTGAACGACCAGTATCCCGGCCGCTATGACCAGGATCTGCGCTTCGGTTCCCGCGATCTGAAAGCCGCTTTCTACCTGGTCAAATTCCTGGAAGATGTCAAATACGAAGGCTCGCGCCATTTCGATGCCCATGCCTACCGCACCGAAGATTTCGATGGCGTCAAGGACTTTGCGCGTGGCTCCATGCGCACTTACATGATCTTGAAGGAAAAGGCCGCCCAGTTCAATGCCGATAAAGAAATCCAGGCGATCCTGGCTGAACTGAACGCCGAAGACAAGAGCATGACCCCGTTCTTTGGCAAATACAGCCCCGAAAAAGCCGCCGCTCTCAAGGCCCAGCCCTTCGACCGCCCGGCCATTAGCAAGCGTGGTTTGAAATACGAACGGCTCGATCAATTGACAATCGACATTTTGACCGGGACGCGATAAATCCCGCCGTAGGGGCGACCCATTGGGTCGCCCCTACAATCATTGGAGGACGTTATGTATTTCATCGGCATTGACAGTTCCACCACCGCCACCAAAGCGCTGCTGATGGATTCAGCCGGGCAGGTGCTGGCAGTGGCGGCGACAGAATACCCCTTCGAGACGCCGCGCCCGTTATGGAGTGAGCAACATCCCGATTTGTGGTGGGATGGGGCCCAAAAATCGATCCGGGCTGTGCTGGAGCAGGCGGGCATCGATCCGGCCCAGGTTGGCGGCGTTGGTCTGACCGGGCAGATGCACGGATTGGTTTTGCTGGACGAAGCAGGTGAAGTTTTGCGCCCGGCCATTCTGTGGAACGATCAGCGCACCCAGGCGCAGTGCGATGAAATTCACCAGGTGATTGGCAAGGAACTGTTCATTCAAATCACCGGCAACATGGCTCTGACGGGTTTTACCGCTCCCAAGATTTTGTGGGTCAAGCAAAACGAGCCGCAAGTCTATGCCAGGGTGCGCCATATTTTGTTGCCCAAAGATTATGTGCGCTACAAGCTGACGGACGCCTATGCGATGGACAAAGCCGACGGCGCCGGGACGGTGCTGTTCGATATCAAGTCTCGCACCTGGTCGCCGGATGTGCTGCGCGCGCTGGGCATCGACCCGGCCTGGATGCCGGCTCTCTATGAAGGGCCGCAAATCACCGGATTTTTGAGCGCCGAAGCGGCCAAAGCCACCGGACTGAAAGCCGGGACTCCCGTCATGGCGGGCGGTGGCGATCAGGCTGCCCAAGCTGTGGGCGTGGGTGCCGTCAGTGAAGGGATTGTGGCGCTGACGCTGGGCACCAGCGGCGTGGTTTTTGCCACCACGGATGGGCCATTCATTGAACCGCAAGGCCGCTTGCATGCTTTTTGCCATTCGGTGCCCGGCAAATGGCATCTGATGGGTGTCATGCTCTCGGCCGCGGGCAGCCTGCGTTGGTATCGCGATACCTTCGCCCCTGGCATGAGTTATGACGATCTGCTGGCTCCCGCGGCACAGGTCCCTGCCGGCTCGGATGGGCTGCTCTTCCTGCCCTATCTGACTGGCGAACGCACTCCGCATCCTGACCCGCTGGCGCGCGGCGCCTTCGTCGGGCTGACGGTGCGTCATACCATGGCGCACATGACCCGCGCAGTTCTGGAAGGTGTGGCTTTCGGATTGCGCGATGGCTTCGAGTTGATGAAGTCTGCCGGTTTGGGCAAGATCACCCAGGTGCGCGTTTCTGGCGGTGGAGCCAAGAGCGCCCTCTGGCGCCAGATTTTGGCGGATGTCTTTGGCTGTGAGCTGGTGACCGTCAATACGACCGAGGGGGCGGCCTACGGCGCGGCGCTGCTGGCGGCGGTCGGCGCGGGGAAATTCCGCAGCGTGGAAGCGGCCTGTGAAGCGGCCATCCAGGTGACGGGGAGTACGCTTCCGGTCCAGGCGCAGGTCAAAGCTTACGAGCAGGTCTATGCCATCTATCGCGATCTCTACCCGGCGCTGACATCCAGCTTTAAGCGCATTCACGAGTTGAGATAATTTTTTTGGGGAGCGCAAATTTTGCTTGCGCTCCCCAAAATTATAGATAAGGAAGATCAGTATGCTTGATATCCGGAAGCTTAATCTTTTTTTGTTGACAGGCCTGGTTTTACTGGCGGCTTGCGCTCCGCAGGTAACACCCACACCAGCGCCAACCAATCCCCCACCTGAAGCAACGGCAATCCCCACCCAGCAAGCCACGCTCTTCCTCAATGCGGATCCGATTCCGGTCCAGCCTGAGATTCCTTCGCTCTACGAAACACTGGCCGATTACTTCCCGGTGGGGGCGGCGATCATGTCGGATCAACTCGATAGTGGTCAGCATGTATATCTGCTGGCGCGCCATTTTAATGGCCTGACGCCCGAAAATGAGATGAAGCCCATTTCGATTCAGCCTATCGAAGGAACTTTTACCTGGGAAGGCGCCGATCGTTTGATGCAGTTTGCCAGGGACAACAAGATGCAGGTGCACGGGCATACCCTGGTCTGGCACAGCCAGGTGCCAGATTGGATGTTCAACGACAGCCAGGGTCAACCGCTGACCGCAACCCCCGAGAACAAAGCGCTGGTCTTAAAGCGCATGGAAACGCATATCCGCGCGCTGGCCGGGCGCTACAAGGGAGAGATTTTTGTTTGGGATGTGGTGAATGAGGTTATCGATGAAAGTTATCCCGATTGCATGCGCCGCTCGAAGTGGTTTGAACTGACCGGTACCGATTACATCGCGTTGGCTTTTAAGGTCGCACACGAGGCGGACCCGAATGCCAAACTGATTATCAATGATTACAGCACGACCGACCCGGCCAAGCGCACTTGTTTCTATAATTTGACGCGTGACCTGCTTGCGCAGGGAGTTCCGCTGGATGGGGTCGGCCACCAGATGCATATCAACATCGAGAGCCCCTCGGCGGAGGATATTGAAGAAACCATTCAGATGTTTGCCGAGTTGGGTGTGGAGCAATACATCACCGAATTGGATATGAGCCTGTATAAGAACGAAAGCGATTCTTTTGACAAGGTGCCGAAAGAAATCATGGTCCGACAAGCTCATCGTTACAAGGATATTTTCGATGTTTTCAGGCGGCAGGGTGAATCTCTTGCCGGCGTGACGTTTTGGGGCATGGCCGATGACCATTCCTGGTTGAAAACCTGGCCCATCACGCGGATCAACCTGCCCCTGCTTTTTGATGAAAATTTACAGGCCAAAGATGCCTACTGGGGTATTGTTGACCCTTCGGTTGAGCACCTGCCGATGCTGCATCAGCGCTTGAACATTTCGCAAGCCACCCCGGAGATTGACGCAAAGCCCGAACTGCTGTGGAGCCAACAGCCCTGGACTGTGCTGGAAGGTTTGCCAAACGCCAGCTTCCAGACGCGCTGGGACGAACAATACCTGTATGTCTTCGTCGACATCAAGGGTGACCCCCAAACGATCGGCAAAATTGAACTGTTTGTGGATGAAAACAAGAACAAAACCAAATCTTACGAGGCCGATGACCGCCACTACATCTTCGAAAATGGCGTTTGCGCTGACTGTGAAGGCGTGAAATCAGCACTGGCCACGGCGGACGGCTATCAACTCGAAGTGGCGCTGCCCTTTAATTTGGGGTCGGGCCGCGGCGGTCAACAAGTTGGCTTTGATATTCGCATCACGGATAGCAGCCAGCCTGCTCCGGTTTCCTGGAATGACCTGACCAACGGACAGGATGGCGATACCTCGCAGTTCGGCGGGTTAACCTTTGCCCGGGGCTCGAAAATGACCAGCGCCAGCGCGGGCACGCCCATCATTGACGGTGAAGAAGACGCCATCTGGGCCAACGCACCTGATATTTCAACCGATGTCTGGGTGATGGGCACAAGCGGGGCAACCGCCAGGGTCAAAACGCTTTGGGATGCTGAATATTTGTATGTCTATGCAGTGGTATCCGATACCTTGCTCAGTGACGCCAGCCGCAACCCCTGGGAACAGGACACGGTTGAAGTGTATGTGGATCAGAACAACGCCAAGACCGCATCGTACGAGGCGGACGATGCTCAGTACCGGGTCAACTTTAAGAATGTTCAGACCTTTAACGGCGGCGCAAAACCGGAGTTGATGACCAGCGCGGTCAAGATCGTGCCCGGGGGCTATATCGTGGAGCTTTCCATCAAGCTGGATGTTGTTCCGCCCCAGGGAAATGCCTTGATCGGGTTTGACTTCCAGGTTAATAACGATGAGAACGGCGATGGTGTTCGAGATAGTATTGCGATCTGGAATGACCCCAGCGGCCAGTCTTATATGAACACATCCGGGCTGGGGCTCCTCCAATTTGTGCAGTAGCCGATTTTATCGGCAGCCCAAAGAAAAAAGACAAGAGCGGGAGGCGAAACTGCCTCTCGCTCTCACTACCTACAAGAGGACACAATGACAGAATCGAAACAGTTACAGGATCTGGCGATCAACGCCATCCGTTTTCTCTCCGCCGATGGGGTCCAGCAGGCCAACTCTGGCCACCCCGGCCTGCCGATGGGTGCCGCGCCAATGGCATACACGATCTGGACCCGGCATTTGCATCATAACCCGGCCAACCCTGCCTGGGCCAACCGCGACCGCTTCATTTTATCGGGCGGGCACGGCTCGATGCTGTTGTATTCCCTGCTGCATCTGACAGGCTACGACCTGGCGTTGGATGAGTTGAAGCGCTTCAGGCAGTGGGGCAGCCTGACCCCTGGCCACCCGGAATTCGGGGTGACTCCCGGGGTGGAGACAACCACCGGCCCACTCGGACAGGGTTTTGCCAACGGCGTGGGCATGGCGATGGCCGAGGCGCACCTGGCCAGAGTCTTTAACCGTCCCGGATACGAGCTGATCGATCATTTTGTATATGCAATTGTGACTGATGGTGACCTGATGGAAGGGGTGGCCTCGGAAGCGGCTTCGCTGGCCGGGACCTTGAAACTCGGAAAGTTGGTCTATCTGTACGATGACAATCAGATTTCCATCGAAGGTTCGACCGACCTGGCCTTCACCGAAGACCGGGGTGCGCGCTTCGAAGCTTACGGCTGGCAGGTCCAGCGTGTAGCCGATGGCCTGGATGTCGAGGCAATCGATCGGGCCATCCAGGCTGCCAAACTCGATCCGCGCCCATCGCTGATCATGGTGCGCAATATCATTGGCTTTGGCCTGCCCACCCGCGCCGGAACTGCCAAGGCGCACGGTGAACCACCCGGCGACGCCGAACTTAACGGGGCAAAGCAGCAGTTGGACTGGCCAATCGAACCGCGCTTTTTCATTCCCGATGAAGCCCTTGCGCATTTTCGCCAGGCGCTTGGGCAGGGGGCCCAAGCCGAAGCCGAGTGGCAGTCCAAACTGGACTGCTATCGCGCTGAATACCCTGAGTTGGCTGCCGAATTGCAGCGCAGGTTAAACGGCGAACTGCCCCAGGGTTGGAATGCCGACCTGCCGGTTTTCCCTGCCGATGAAAAAGGGATCGCCACCCGCGCTTCATCGGGCAAGGTTTTGAATGCCCTGGCCGGAAAACTCCCCGAACTTTTTGGCGGTTCGGCGGATCTGGCTCCGTCGACCAATACCTGGATGAATGATTTCCCGGCCTATTCCCCCGAGCAGCCTGAAGGGCGCAATATCCACTACGGTGTGCGCGAACATGGCATGGGCTCCATCGTCAATGGCATGGCCTATCATGGCGGGGTGATCCCATTTGGCGCAACCTTCATGGTTTTTTCCGATTACATGCGCCCGCCCGTCCGGCTTTCGGCGCTTTCGCACCTGGGTTCGATCTGGGTTTTCACCCACGACAGCATCGGCGTCGGTGAAGACGGTCCCACTCATCAGCCGGTGGAGCAGTTGGCCGCGCTGCGTTCGATCCCGAACCTGGTCACGCTGCGCCCGGCGGACGCCAACGAGGTGCGGGTGGCCTGGGAGATCGCCATCGAGAATCGCCACCGCCCGACCGCCCTGGTGCTGACTCGTCAAAATCTACCGACGCTGGATCGTTCGATCTACGCGCCGGCAGAGAATGCGCGCAAAGGCGGTTATGTGCTGGCTGACCTGGGCGGAAGCAAACCGCAGGTTATTTTGATGGCCAGCGGTTCAGAAGTTGCGCTGATCGTGGCGGCCGGCCAGCGGCTCGCGGACAAGGGCATTGCCGTTCGGTTGGTCTCCTTCCCAAGCTGGGAATTGTTCAACGATCAGGATCAAGCCTACCGCGATTCGGTCCTGCTCCCGAACGTAGAACTGCGTCTGGCCATCGAAGCCGGTCTATCGCAAGGCTGGCACCGCTGGACGGGACTGAAAGGCCGCGTGCTGGGGCTGGATCATTACGGCGCATCTGCCCCGGCGGCGGAAGTTTTCCGCCAGTTTGGCTTTACGATCGAGAACATTGAGAAAATTGCAAGCGAGATGCTCAAGTAAGAAAACCATCTTGCTCAACCGCTCGTTTTGCACCCTGTTCATTGTCAGGAAAACCTGAAAAAGGAATACATTCATGCCAGTCATTTATCAAAACCCCATTCTGCCCGGTTTTTACCCGGACCCTTCGATCTGCCGGGTGGGCGAAGATTATTACCTTGTCACATCCTCTTTCGAGTTTTTCCCCGGCTTGCCGGTTTTTCACAGCCGTGACCTGATCCATTGGCAGCAGATTGGGCATGTGCTCGATCGCCCGTCGCAGTTGAATTTGGACGGCGTGGCCGCCTCGCGCGGCTTGTATGCCCCCACCATTCGCTATCACCAGGGTGTTTATTACGTGATCAATACCCTGGTGGCCAACCCCGATGCCCGCGACTCGGTCCATAAAAGCGACGGCTGCTACAACTTTATTGTTACCGCAACCAACCCGGCCGGGCCGTGGTCAGAGCCGCACTGGCTGTTTGACGCCCCCGGAATTGACCCGTCCCTGTTTTTCGATGATGATGGGCGAGCCTGGTACTGTGGCAACCGCATCCCGCCCACTGGCGAAACGTACGTTGGCCATCGCGAGATCTGGCTGCAGGAACTCAACCTGAAGACGATGCAGTTTGTCGGCGAGAAAGTTTCGCTCTGGGATGGGGCCCTCAAAGGCAATTTGCACGCTGAAGCCCCGCACATCTACAAAGTCAACGGGCTCTACTATTTGATGATCGCCGAGGGCGGCACCGCGCACAACCATGCTGTGACGATTGTGCGCAGCGAAAAGATCACCGGGCCCTATGAACTCAACCACCGCAACCCTATTCTGACCCACCGCCACCTCGGTCTGGATTACCCGATTGTCGGAACCGGCCACGCCGATCTGGTCGAAACCCAGAACGGGGAATGGTGGATGGTCTGCCTGGCGATGCGGCCTTATGGCGGTTACAACCACAACCTGGGGCGCGAAACCTTCCTGTCGCCAGTTGTCTGGGAGCAGGGCTGGCCGATCGTTGCCCCGCATGTCGGAAAAGTTCTCTTTGAAGGAACTGCGCCAGATTTGCCGCAGCGCGAGTGGCCAACCCAACCCGCGCAGGATGATTTCGACAACCATACGCTGGCCCTGCACTGGAATTTTCTGCGCACGCCCCGCCAGAGCTTTTGGTCGCTGACTGAACGTCCCGGCTTTTTACACCTGGCGCTGAAAGCCGCGACTCTCATGGAGCCTGCCAGCCCCAGCTTTGTCGGGCGGCGCCAGCAGCACATCAATTTCGAAGCCAGCCTGGCGATGGAATTTACCCCGCGCGCGGCCAATGAGTGCGCCGGGTTGGTTTTGCTGCAGAATGACGCTTTCCAGGTGCGCTGTGTGGTTACGTTGAACGAAACTGGTCATCCGTGTATCCGCTTGATCCGCCGCGAGGCTGGAATTGACAGCCTTCTTGCGGAACAAACCATCAGCGTCAGCGCGATCTATCTTAAGGTCGAAGCGCTCGGGCAGGCCTATCAATTCCACCTGGCCGAACAAGCGGATCAGTGGCGGGCCCTGGGCGAGAGTGTCGATGGCCGTGTGCTGAGCACGGAAGTGGCTGGCGGTTTTACCGGCGCCTATCTGGGAATGTACGCCTCCAGCAATGGCAAACCCAGTCAAAATGTGGCTGATTTTGATTGGTTCAGATATGCGGGAAATATGGAATTGTCTTGATCTGAAGCGTTGAAAGCGGCGCTTGCGCCCTCCGGATTAAATACGAGAGCGGGATGCAATTTTGCATCCCGCTCTTGTTATTCCAAATTACTCTACGATCCCAAACCAGCCCTTGCGCACCATCCATTTGACCAGTTCGAGCACCGGGACGATGGTCACAGCCAGACTGCTGACGATCAGCCAGTCTACCAGCGACAGCGAGTAGGTGCTGAATGCTTCGTGCAGGAACGGCACATAAACGATCAGCACTAGCAGAACCATTTCCCAGCCGACCGAGATATTCAACCACTTGTTTGCAAAGGGCTTGTGTAACACCGAATGCCGGTCAGAGCGGAAGTTGTAAGCCTTGAAAAACTGGATCAAGACCAGCGAGACGAAGGTCATTGTCATCGATTCTTCCAGGCCGCGCCCCGAGTTGAGTGCCCAGGTGAACAAACCCAGGTTGACCAGGGTTGACCACAACCCGCCCAGCACCATCAGCGTTACCACCGGCCGGGTGAAAATGCCTGTGCGCGGGTCGCGTGGCTTGCGTTTCATCAGATCTTTTTCGGCCGGGTCAACTGCCAGCGCCAGAGCCGGCAGCCCATCGGTGGCGAGATTGACATACAGGATCTGGACCGCCGTCAGCGGCAGCGGCAGCCCCAGCAGTGCCGAACCCGCCATCAGACCGATCTCGCCGATGTTCGATGAGAGCAGGTACATCAGGTATTTCTTGATGTTGCCGAAAACGCCGCGCCCTTCCTCGATCGCCGCCACGATTGAAGCAAAATTGTCGTCGGTCAGGGTCATCGCTGCGGCTTCCTTGGTCACGTCTGTGCCGGTGATGCCCATCGCGATGCCGATATCGGCCTTCTTGAGGGCCGGGGCATCGTTGACCCCGTCGCCGGTCATGGCGGCGATATGCCCGCGCGCCTGCCAGGCCGTCACCACCCGCAGCTTGTGGGCGGGCGAGACGCGCGCATAAACGCTGATATTCTCGACATCCTTGTGCAGCTGCTCATCGCTCATTTCTTCCAGTTCGGCGCCGGTCACGACCCGCCCGCCTGCGCGCAGCAGTCCCAACTCGCGCGCCACAGCCTCGGCTGTTACCGGGTGGTCGCCGGTGATCATTACCGGTCGGATGCCCGCCTCGGCGCAGATCGCGATCGCAGCTTTGGCCTCCATGCGCGGCGGGTCGATCATGCCGACCAGACCCAAAAAGGTCATGCCGCGTTCGGCCGTTTGGGGTGTGACATCTGGCTTGCAGGCAATCCCCAGCACGCGCAGGGCTTCGCTTGCCAGGCTTTGGGCTTGCGCCAAAATCTGCTCACGCCCGGCGGCATCCAGCGCCTGCGGCCCATCGGCGGTCTGCACAAAATCGCAGCCATCGAGGATCACTTCGGGCGCGCCCTTGGCGTAAGCCGTCAGCTTGCCGCCCGCTTCGTGGATGGTTGTCATGCGTTTGGTTTCGGATGAGAATGGGATTTCGTGCACCCGCGGATTTTCGGCGTCGAGCGCCTCTTTCTGCATCCCGGCCTTGGCCGCCGCGACGATCAACGCCCCTTCGGTTGGATCCCCTTTAATATCCCAGCCGCCGCCCGGAAGCTGCACCAGGCGCGTATCGGAGGCCAGCGTAGCCGCCAGCAACATTTGACGGAGTCCGGCTGAGGGTTCGGAGGGGGTTCCGCCATTGAGCGAGAAATCCCCATCCGGGGCGTACCCGGCTCCCGAAACGCTGAACATCTGCCCCGCCGAAAAAATCCGGCGCGCGGTCATTTCATCTTTGGTGAGCGTGCCGGTTTTATCGGAACAGATGACCGAGGTGCTGCCGAGGGTTTCCACGGCGGGCAGGCGGCGGATGAGCGCGTTGCGTTTGACCATCTTCTGCACGCCGATCGCCAGCGAAATGGTGACGACGGCGGGCAGGGCTTCGGGCACGACCGCCACCGCCAGGGCGATACCGAAGATCAGCATTTCGACGAAGGGCTGCCCGCGGAACAGGCCGAGCGCCACGATGATGGCCACCACAACGAATGCCGCCCGGGCCAGTACCGCGCCGACCTTGTCCAGGTTTTGCTGGAGCGGTGTGCGCCCGGTTTCGACGCTTTGCAGCATCTGGGCGATTTTGCCAAACTCGGTTTGCATGGCGGTTGCGGCGACCAGCGCCCGTCCGCGCCCGTAGGTGACGGCCGTCCCGGCATAGACCAGGTTTTTGCGGTCGCCTATCGTTAAATCTTCATTTTCCAGCGCTTTGACATGTTTCTCGACCGGAACCGATTCGCCGGTCAGCGCGGCTTCTTCAACCTGCATGTTGATCGATTCGATCAGACGCGCATCCGCCGGGACGCGGTCGCCGGTGTGCAACAGGATAACATCCCCCGGAACCAGTTCGCGGGCAGGGATCTTGACCTCGAGCCCATCGCGCAGGACGGTGGCGGTTGGCGCGGCCATCTGGCGCAAGGCTTCGATGGCGCGTTCGGCGCGGTACTCCTGGACAAATCCAAGACCGACCGCGAACAGCACGATGATCGCGATCACAACCGATTCGACACCGTGTCCGAGGAACAGTGAAATGGCTGTCGCGCCAAGCAGGATCAGGATCAGCACATTCTTGAACTGCTCCAGTAAAATCTCCCAGGGTGAAACACGATGGGTAGCTTGCAGCTCATTGGGACCGTATTGCGCCAGGCGGCTTGTGGCTTCAGTGCTCGTCAGGCCGCCTGGATGGCTTTTCAGTGTTTCAAAAGATTCGTCGATGGTCAGAATGTGCCAGGATTGGGGCATGGTTTATTTCTCTTTCTTGGGTGTTTGGGATTTGAACATGAGGATGTCGAGCAGATAGATCAGACCTGCCATGATCGGCAGGAAAATCAGGGCCAGGATTTCGAAGCCGAAGAGCAAAATTTCTTCCAGCCAGAGGGCCAGGGCCGCGCCTCCAGTGCCGGTGATTGCGACAGGCTTCCACAGCCTTGCGTATTTGCTGTGAGAAGGTCCCGCATCTTTTTTGCGGGAAAGCCGTTGAAAGAGGGGAAAGCGTGGCGAAGGTTGCGTTGAATTAGACATAGCAAACTCCTTTCCGAGATAACAAAAAAGACCAACGCCAATAGATAGCGATGGTCTTGCGATTGCTTTCAGACAGCCGGGAAATCTCTTTCCGTATTGACGACTGTCCATCCCGTAGAGCCGGGCAGCTACTCCCCATCGGAGTAACTTAAAGTTTACAGGATTTGCGGACGATAGTCAAATTATATTTTTGTTAGATTATTCCACAAAGATCAATTTTAATTGGAAACGAGTGGAAAATTTCTGCTCGTTCTTAAAGCTCACCGGCCTTTTTAAATTGCCTGCGAATCCAATGGACTGGAGTGAGTTCATGATGCCGGATCAGCAACACCGAACAGTGCTCAATGTGTTCGATGATCCAATCATCCACCGAGCCAAACAGGCGGGTGCCGGAGCCATATTCTTCAGATGCGCCCATGATCACCAGATCGTAGGACTGACGTTTGGTTTCCTGCAAAACGCCCTGCGTCACCTGCTCTGCCTGCATAATGCGCAAGGTAAGCCGAGTTGGAACCAGCCCCAGTTCATCGACAACAATTTCACGCAAGAAGTTCAATTCATCTTCGATATCTTCAGATTCGGTTATTTTTGAATAAATATGGAGTGCGGTAATATAGGCATTTTCCTGGGATGCAATTTCATAGGCAACTCGTAAGGCAAGCCGCGAATGCAGCCCTCCCCCGACCGGTACAAGGATATGGTTGATTTTGCCCGAGTTACGGCTTAATAAAACCGCCATGTTTGTTTTGGCTTTTTCGAGCAAAACCTTGACCGGGTTGTTCGGGTTGGCGCTTAAAGGGCCTGGCCAACCGGTCAGGATGAATTTGATATTAGGGTTGTGCTCAATTTCGTCCAGAATGCCGCGTGAGATGCTATCGGCCGTACGGTTTTTGGTATAGATGGGAACGTTTCGTTTTTGGGCTTCGCGTAAAAGTTCGGCTGGGATGGCGATTGCGCGCGAGGATTGCGCTGGAGTCGGTTCAGAGTTTTGCACGTTGAAAATGCAAACGCTGGTATCTTCGCTTGCTCGCGCCAGGATTGTTGCCATGCGAACCAAATTTGCGCCGCTTTTGGGGTTGGCGATCGGCACCAGGATGCGATCTTTGATTTTTTCCATGGAGCCGATACGTGTTTTATACATTTGATTGACCACTGGCGCCAAATAATAAACCAGGGTAAGCGTTCCCAACAGCGCCACCCCAAAGGCTAGGGCGCGCCACTCAGTGAATGCGATAATCAAGAAGCAAGTTCCCACTGCCAGGTAAGCCGTCAGCGGAAACAGCGGCACTTTGAACGGCCTGCGTATGTCCGGGTAACGTTTGCGCAGGCGAATAAGCGCAAGGTTCGACCAGAACAGGACAAACAGGTAACCTGAACTGGAGATATAGCTCAGAAAGTCCACCAGGCCAATCGAGGCAACGATAACCACAATTGCGCCAATGACGATAACGGAAACATACGGGGTGCGGAAGCGTCCCAGGCGTGAAAGAACGCGCGGCCACATACCATCCCGACTCAGCGTAAAAGCTTCGCGCGTGGCGCTTAATAGGGCGGTGTTGACTGAGGTTAGCGTAGCAATAATCCCTGCCACCCCCAACGCAGGCGGCCCCCATTGCGGCAAAAATCGCGCGACGGCATCTGTCATGGCGGTTTCAGAGCCGACCAGCTCGGGCCAGGGTACCGTACCCAGAGTGACAAGCACGATCAGCGGGTAGAGCACCAGAAGCACCGTCAGACTGATCAGAATGCCGCGCGGCAGGGCGGTATCCGGGTTTTTAATCTCCTCGGCATCATCTGCAATCACTTCAAAGCCGATGTAAGCTACATAGGCCAGCGCAATTGTGGAGAGCAGCATGCGGAAATTGTCCCAGCCGCCTTCATGGATAAAGAATTTCCCATCAGGTAAAAAGGTGCTCCATTGGAACCCGCCCGGCAAGGCCAGCCCAAGCACGATGTAAGCCAGCAGGAAAAACAACAAGATGCCACCCAGTACAATCTGTACGTTGCCGATATTTCCAACACCGAGGATATTCAACACTACAAAAAACAGGATGACAGCGATTGCGGTTGGAACAATCGGCAGCGCCGGTAAAAAGATTTGCAGGGAATAAGCGAACCCGACAGCCGAGAGCGCAGCGAAAAACGTACTGGATAAACAATCAAGGGAACCAACCAGATAGGAGAGCAGGTTGGTTCCCCAGGCTTCACGCACATAGGTCATGGCCCCGCCCGTTTCAGGGAACATGGTGGCCAATTCACCGTAATTCAAGGCGATGCTGTAGCTTAATACTCCACCCAGAATGATCGCCAAAACAAAGGCCGGACCGACCATGGCCGCCGCATAACCGGTCAGAACGAATATTTGCGCGCCGATGGCTCCGGCTGTACCCAACATCACCACTTGGATCAGGCTTAATTGTCGTTTTAATTTACGTTTGTTCATAAGGGCCCCAGGCATGAGCAGACTTGATTTGTGAAATTATGCTCATATCATATCCCAAAGCCTGTCATGCAACATGCCCAAATTCAGATTTAATCCTTGTTTAGATTTCTTCAGGTTTTTCAGTCTGGTTCGGTGCGCCGCCAACTTTGGGCGCAGGCTTGTCGATATACTGCTCCAGCAGGGAGGGCGCTTCGGGGTGGTCAACGTGCAGGGCGTGATCGTAATCTCCGGCTGTTACCGGTTTTTGAACTTCAAAACGCGGCAGTTTGCGCACGCCAAAAATATTCGCGCCCCAGGCTACCACATCCGCGATCTTGCTCAAAACGCCATAACGATATTCCTGCATTCGCAGCGACTGCCATTCCACAATCGAGGCCATGGCGCCCTGTACGCGCGCTTTATCGCGCACGATGCGGTGAATATCCTTCGGGCCGCGCGCGCCACCCGGTGAGAGCAGAATGGCATTGGCAACCAGCACCAGCAAGCTGAAAGTAATCAGCACCACCCAACCGCCTTCAGACCACTTGCCTACGATCTGCCCGACAAAAACCAGGGCACTCAAGGCGGCGGCAAAACCTGCGGCAAAGGCCCCGACCGTGCGCGCTCGCCCGGTCTTGGTGGCAAGGATGTGTTTGCGCATTGCCATGCCCATCACTGCAATCGGCATAAAGACCCCCACGCCATAGAACGGGACCGCGACGCTGGTCGCGCCACCCACCGCCAGCATGATCAGCACGGCAAGGATGAACCCGGCGGTCACCGATCGGGTAAAAGTACCGTTTGGATTCCGATACACCAAGATTTCAGGTAATTCTCCGATGGCTACATCGCGCCATTCGGTGGCTTGTAAGTCTTGCATGGCGGTCATGGATGCCGCCGCTAGCAGGAAGACCGCCAGCAGTTGATAAACCCAGAACAGGAACGGTCCGCCAAGAATATTGAAACCAGGGATCTGGTTGAAGCCGATAAAAGCCAGGTTGCCCACCAGCGTGCGGCCTGCGATGCCGTCGAAGGCGTTGAAATGGATGGCAAAATAGGTTAGAAAGAAAGTGGTCAGTGCGCCATAGAACAGGAAGGAAGTTTGCACGGAGCGCCCGATACCGCTTTTGCCGCTGTAAAATTCCCAAATCTTCTTCAGCATCGGGAAGTGTTTCCGGCCCCAGGTCACAAAACCGGCATCCTCGTTCTTAACGAATTGAATCCCGTTCGACATGGCTTCCAGCCCGGTGAGCGCAACCATGCCTTTCATGGTTGCCGTCATCATGTGATAGAGCGCATCCCACAGCGAAACCTCTTTCACTTCTGCGTGAGATGAAACCAATGCCGCCACACCGTTGTTTTGGGCGAGGAATAGTCCGATTGCCATTACAACTGTCATCATGACGAACACCCCCAATAAACCAAAGACCACTTGCGCCGACTCACCACGTCCGCGGATGGTCAGCCAGTAGGTGATGCCTGCCAGCCCGGCGCCAAGCAGAAAGTGTAGCCACCAAAATTTGCCGTACAGTCCCAGCACCGAGAGCATCTGGTCGCCTCCCGAAAGCGCCGAGACCACGATCGTCAGCACATAGTCCTGGATCAGCACCACCGCCACCACCAGGCTAAGCCCGGGGCTGAGGTAGCGCATCGAAGCGGTGTATGAGCCGCCGCCTTCATTGAAAATGCCGAGTGAATACATATAGAGCGCGCCAAAGGTCAGGTTGGCGAGCCCGATCAGGGTGGCGGTGATAAACCCATACTGGTCCAGTCCGTAAGGGTGCAGGGCATGCATCATTTCGCCGGTGGCGTAAAAATAGGAGGTGAAATAATCCACGCCAAACAGCGCCAGGGCGGCCAGCAATCCCACCTGCCCCGCGCCGTGGATGTGCGCATCTTTTTCATTTTCGCGCGGAGAAATCCGCACTGCAATATAGATAATGGCGGCCAGTAATAAAATTGAGAACAACATAGGTCCCTGCTACTTTACTGAGAAATTTCGGAATGCTTTTTCGAGCATTTCCAATTGTTTGAGTAACTGCATGCGCGTGCTTTCGCTCAGGCGCGTATCCTGTGCCACTTTGGCGCTTTCCAGCCAGACAGCGCGCACCATAAATGCGCCCAGAAATTGAATTCGCCCCCCTGGTACAACTTCCATTTCAAGTGTTTTCATGGTCAGGAGCTGGTCATCAAAGTAGGGCAGGCTGATGCGCACACCCCGGTTTAGATTGTTTGCCAGCGCTCGCTTGCTTATCGTGGCGATGATTTCCCGGGTATGAAAACGCGCCAGGGCCCGGCCCTGGTTGACCAATTGACCCAGTATCCCGGCTCGTTTGCGCTGACAGGTCTCATCCACCACCATGTAGGGCGCAATGGCCAGTGCCTGATGCAGCATTTCGAGATAGGCCTGCATCGAAGCCACCGCTGCTTCGGCCTCTGCAACAGAGCCAGCTAACAATTCATCCTGTTCGTCAAACGCCACCCACTGTGGTAGGAAGAAACGCCGCGCATACGGCACATACGGAACCTGTAAACGACCCGTATCAGCATCGCCTTCGGCAATCGCATCCTCGGCGGCGGTCAGAGAGGCTGGTTCCAGCGATTCGCCCGGCTCGCACGGGATTTCCCCCGGTGCTCCGTGGTATTTCACGGTATGCCCGTCTGAGATCATAAGATAGATGGCAGTGCGCGCCAGGGCGAAGCGCAGCAAACGTCCGCTGGCGGCAATGGCCGGATGGGGATCTTGCTCGAGCCGGAACAGGCTCTGTTTCAGCGCGTGGCGCGCCGCCCCGGCCTTTTTCCAGCTTAACCAACTCCCCGATACTTGATTCCGCATCGAGGCGGGAACTTCTGCGGCTGATCCGTCTCCGGCAACCACAACTTGAGCCGGTAACGTAAAGCGGATACGGGGGCTGCTCCGGCGCATTTCATCCAGCACTCGCAGGGCCTGTTGCCCCAGAAAATACTGGTCGGTTGGGCTTTGCGCCTCGAATAATTTCCGGTTTTGTTCATATTCCTGCCGCAGGTAGCTGGCAGGTGTTTTCTCGAGTTCGTTTGCCATACAATTCCTTTTGTCGTGTTGATGCATCTCAGTATAAAAACCCGTTATAAAAGCCTGACAAAGAAAAAAGGCAAAGGCATAAGGAAAAAATAAAAATCCCCTTCACTTGTCAAAAGTGAAGGGGATTTTTAGACAGGTTTGTGTATTGGTTACTCGTCTGAAATGAAACGGTAACCGATGCCCGGCTCGCTCAGGATGATCTGTGGTTCATTGGGATCCTTTTCCAGCTTTTTGCGAATCTGGCGTACGAATACCCGCAGGTATTCCACATGGTCGGCGTCTGCCGGGTCCCAAACGTGGCTGAGAATGGAGCGATGGGTTAGGACCCTGCCCGCGTTTGCGGCCAGGTAGGCCAGCAATTTGAACTCGGTGGCGGTCAGTTTGATCTCCTCGCCATCGCGCTTAACCACAAAATTTGCCAGGTCAATTTCCAGTTTGCCGGCGCGCACCAGGGTAGTCTTTTTGGTTTGAGTTTGGGCGGCATGCCGCATGGCAACGCGGACGCGGGCCAGAAGTTCATCAATGCCAAAGGGTTTGGTCAGGTAATCGTCGGCGCCCGCGTCGAGAGCCTGCACTTTGTCATGTTCGCTGTCGCGCACCGAAAGTACGATGACGGGCGTTTGCGTCCACTGGCGCAGCTGCCGGCAGACTTCAACACCATCCATATCGGGCAGGGACAGGTCGAGGATGATGACATCAGGTTGCTGGGTTGCGGCGAGCGCCAAGCCTTCTTCCCCGTTGGCGGCGGTGCTGACCCGAAACTGGCGCGCGGTCAGGATGGTGCGCATGGCGCGCAGAATTTGCGGTTCGTCATCTATGACAAGGATGTGGGGTTGGATGGTCATGGCTGTGGGATGCGCGGTGCGGTGCCGCCTGCGTTAATTGGGATTTCGAATTCTATCGCAAAACCGCCGGGCAGGTTTGTTGCCCAGATGCGCCCTTGATGTGCTTCAATGATACCTTTACAAATCGAAAGCCCCAAGCCGGTGCCGGTGATCTGGTCGGCGGCGGTGACGCGGTGAAATTTTTCAAAAATCATACCCAGGTCGTGCTCTGAAACGCGCGGGCTTTCATTGCTAACCTGCGCCCATAGCATTTCGCCCCGGATTTCAGCGCGGATGTGAACGCTTGAGCCGGGCGGGGAATATTTACACGAGTTATCGAGCAGGTTGATAAAAACCTGCTCCATCAAGACATCGTCCAGCCATACCAGCGGCAATTCATCCGAAATTTCGAGGCGGATGGCGTGGTCGCGGGTGGCGCTCTTGACTTTTTTGGCCGCGACAGAGGCTACTTCTGCCAGCACATTCCAGCGCCGCTGAAGTTTGAGCGCGCCGGCTTCGATGCGCGACATGTTGAGTAGATTCCCGACCAGCCGGTTCAGGTGGTCGGTCTCTTCTTCGATGGCGCTCAACAGGTCGCGGCGGGCTTCGGCTTCCCAGGGCACCGCTTCGCTGTTCAGGCTCGATACGGAGGCTTTGATGGTTGCCAGGGGTGTGCGCAACTCGTGTGAAACGGAGGAGAGCAGGGCGGCCTTCATTTTGTCGCTTTCTTCCAGGATTCGGGCGCGCGCTTCGGCCGAGGTCAGGCGGGCGCGTTCCAGCGCCAGAACGCCCTGGGTGGCAAAAGCGTTCAAGAGACGCATTTCTGCCGGGCTGAGGGCTGCTTGCCGCCACAGGCGGATTTCACCAAACAAACGCTGGGAGCCTTGCATCGAGACAACCACATCTGGTTGAGAGGTTTTGCCATCCTGGGGCGGGTAACTGACCAGCAGGGGCGCGGATTCGCTTTCGACCAGACCTTGCGCCTGCCCGGCCTGGAAGGTTTCGAAGGTGTGGCGCGTCAGGCTGTCTAAAATGTCCGCTTCGGAAGACAAGCGCGAAAGTGAAACGCTTAAATCATAAAGCCGGACAGTTTCATTTTCGCGCGCCGTCGCCAGTGCCAGACTGTTTTTCATTCGCCCAACCAACTGGCTGATGGTGATGGTCAGCACCAGGAAGGCGGCCAGCGCCACCAGGTCTTCGAATTTGTCCACTTTGAAGGTGTGATAGGGCCTGGTGAAAAAATAATTGATGAGCAAAAATGAACTGACGGCAGATGCAATGCCTGGCAATATACCCCAGCGCGCTGCGCTTATCCCAACAGGTAGAAGATAGACCAGCACAACGATGGCCAGTTCCACTTGTTGTTGCAATGGCAACAAGGCCAGCGTGACCAGGAGCATCATGCCACTTACCATCAAAAATGGCATTCCGTATTGTCTGAAAATATTTTGCATAGCCTGATTGTATATCGAATTTTGCGTGCTGCGTGGTTAAGAAAACCGTTGGTTGATCTGAGTTGCGATGTGTAAGGTTGCTGGATGCCTGCTCTGGTTTTATGTACGCCATGCCACCTGGGGTGGCTCAAGTTATCATCCCCCAAGTGGCGGAGGCAAAGCCCCCCCAGGTGTTGGATGCGCCCAAGGGGTTTTTACTGTAGCATGAGTTATGAGACTGTGGTTTCTCAGATGCGTACGCAGCACATGCAACACAATTAAACAAGGAGAATTGAATAATGAAAAACGCAATATATGAACGACTCAGCAGCGTAATCCGCTTGCTGCTAATGGCTACTTTGGTGATGACATTCACCCTGGGCTCAGGGCAATCGGCACGGGCCGCAACCAGTCCCGCGCCGGTCAACCTGCGCGCGGCTACATCATTTGTTATTTTGACAAAAACCGGCATCACAAATGTTCCGGCTTCTGCCATTACCGGTAATCTTGGCGCGAGCCCGATCGACTCAACCGCCATCACCGGTCTTTCGTTGGTAGCCGACAGCACCAATACTTTTTCGAGATCTTCACAGGTCACCGGGAAGATATATGCTGCCAACTATTCATCGCCCACTCCTTCCAACCTGACCACGGCTGTAAGTAATATGCAAACCGCCTATGTAGATGCCGCAGGGCGCACACTGCCTGACTTCACCGAACTGTACTCAGGCAACCTAAGCGGAAGAACCCTTGCTCCCGGCCTCTACAAGTGGGGCACCGATGTTCTGATCACAAGCGATGTAACCCTGGCTGGCACCTCTAGTGATGTCTGGATTTTCCAGATCGCTGGAGACCTTACGATGGGTTCAGGCGCTCAAATGTTATTAAGCGGTGGCGCAAATGCTAACAATATCTTCTGGCAGGTTGGCGGGGGCACTGGCGTTGAGATTGGTACGACAGCGCACGTTGAAGGCACCCTGTTGGCTGCAAAAGCGATCCATTTTCGAACCGGCGCATCACTAAATGGCAGGGCATTATCGCAAACCGCCGTTACTTTGGACAAAAACACAATTGTTATTTCGACTCCCGCCTCCAGCGTTTTTGCTGATGTGCCCTTAACCCATTGGGCCAATAGTTATATCGAACGCCTGTACTTTGCTGGCATCATCAGTGGATGCTCGATCAACCCGCTGAATTACTGCCCTGACAAGCTGGTTACTCGGGCCGAGATGGCGGTTGTCCTGTTGAAGTCCATGCATGGCTCCAGCTATGCACCCCCTGCCGTAGGAGCCAGCACTGGCTTCGCCGATGTTCCTGTAAGCCACTGGGCTGCAGCCTGGATCAAGCAACTCGCAGTCGAAGGTATCATCTCTGGTTGTGGCGCCGGGAATTATTGCCCGGATGCACCCGTCAATCGGGCAGTAATGGCCGTCTTGCTCTTGAAGGCCAAGCATGGCTCAGGTTATACACCGCCCGTTGTTGGGGCCAGCACCGGCTTTAGCGATGTTCCCGTGAGCCATTGGGCGGCGGCCTATATCAAGCAGCTGGTTGCTGAAGGCATTACAAGTGGTTGCGGCGGGGGTCTTTACTGCCCCAATGCCAATGTCACCCGTGCCCAATTGGCAGTCTTTTTGGTCAAAACCTTCAATATCCCGTAGGAATAACTGACCAACAAGTTTTAGAATGGACCCTCCCCCAAGTGGCGGAGGCAAACATTCCCCGGTCGATGGATGTGGCCGGGGAATGTTGTGTTATAAGATAAGTATATAATTCAGGAGAACCCATGAATAAAGACTTGTTTGAAAGTAAGTGGAAGCAAATCCGCAGCCAAACCACAGCGTGGTGGAGTTTGATGAGCATTCACGACCTGGAAAAAGTGGATAAGGCCGAAGTGAAATTGGATAAATACACAACCATGCTTCGGGTGAAATATGGCTATACCCGCGACCAGGCAAGGAAGGAACTTGGCAAACGCCTGACCGATTACGAAACCGAACAGAAGGGTAGCGCTTGATGAATCATCATTCCATTCGCGCGAAGGACGCTGAACCGTCTAATCTGGTGAGCCTGGCAAGCGGTTTGTTGATCGGTGGCCTGGTCGGTTTTGGGATGATGATGCTGCTCACCCCGCAATCAGGAAAAAGGACCCGCGACCAGATCGGGCAAAAAAGTATCGAACTACAAGATCGGGCAACTGATACCTATGACGATTTTGTGGTCTTGTCTCGTTTCGACAATCGCAAAATTCTCTCTGGAACACGCAGAGAGATTGAAAACAGATAAACTGGTCAGTTTCGCTTTCTGATGAACAGGGATACGATGGAATTGCACCTACCCAGCAAACTCAAAACATCACTGCGCCGTCCGATCCGGGCAAAACTTATTTTCAACCCTGGCTCTGGTCAGCCGGGAGAATCTCCCCAGCAGTTGGTCAACATTCTGTCGGAAATGCAGAACCAGCGCATTTTGCCGGAAGTCTTTATCATCCAGCCAGACAGCCAGGTTGACGATGTGGTCGGTGATGCAATTAAGGCCGGCATCAGGCTGATTGTTGTTGCGGGCGGCGACGGGACGATCGACAGCGTGGTTGGGGCGATGGTCGGGAAAGATGTCACCCTCGGCATTATTCCCACTGGGACACGCAACAATGTCGCTTTTAGCCTGGGGATCCCCCGGGATATTGTTGATTGTGTTGCGCTCCTGCGCCACGGACGCCGCTTAAACATTGATGTTGGGCGTGTCCACAGCGGACATACCCGGCACTGGTTTTTGGAAGTGGTTGCATTGGGTCTCATCTCTGACCTCTACCCCATGGCAGACGATCTTCAGCACGGCAACCTGGCGCAGATCGGAGGCTTGCTCTCAACCCTGGTTTCCGCCAGCCCATCCGAGATGAAGATTGATCTGGATGGGAAGCAGCAATTGGCATTAACGGCACACATGCTGTTGATCGCCAATATGACCTATACCGGGCCGAATCTCCAGATCTCTGCGGATGTTTCGTTTAAGGACGGCCGGTTGGATGTATTCACATTTACGGATATGAGCAAATTGAACATGCTGACCTATGCCATGTTATCCCGTGGGGGCCTGGTGGATGGCATTCAGCATTACCGCGCGAAACACATTAAGATTGTTTCCGAGCCGCCCATGCCTGTCCTGGCTGACGGGACCCAGCTGGGTCAGGGTTCTTTGTCCGTGCATGTTCATCCGCGCGCCCTGAGCGTGATGGCCGGCAGAGCGCCGAAAGTAATCGATCCCGCAGCAGCGGTGGCGAACGACCCCGAACCGAGTCCCGATGCAGCAGCCTGAACTTCCCGAAGAAGCGGCACCCCTTTCCCCGGTCGTCAGACGCAAAATTCTTTGGTCCGCCCATCGACGGCGGCCCGCCTTTCTTTTAATCCTGCTGGCCGGGTTGGCTGTGGCGCTTATCTGGCTTCCGGAGGAAGCCCGCGCATCACTTTGGAGAGCGTTCAGCACGCAACGCAGGTTGGTTGCTTTGATCTTCTTGTTTGCACTGCTGACACTGTCCTTGATCTGGTCTGTTGGACAACGTTGGGACTCTAAGATTTTCCGGCTCTTTAACCAGCGCGGCTACCCAAAGTGGCTCGATCATTCCATGTGGCTGTTTACGCAGTTGGGGAACATGCTGGCTGCTTTCATCTTGGCTTTTGTGTTTTTTCTGCAAGGCTACCGCTACCTGGCGGTTGAGATCATTCTGGCCACGCTCCTGCTCTGGTTGTTGGTTGAGACGGTCAAGGCGCTGGCAGTTCGCGATCGTCCATTTCTCACGCTCGAAGATACGCGCGTGATCGGCTGGCGTGAAAAAGGCGACTCCTTCCCCAGCGGGCATACCACCCAGATATTTTTTCTGGTGACGCTGCTCACCTTGCGCTTCGTTCCGGAGCCAGGAATTAGCCTGGCGCTTTACGCGCTTGCCGCATTCGTTGGGTTCACCCGCATTTATGTGGGGGCGCACTACCCGCGCGATGTGCTGGGGGGCGCGGCACTTGGCTCGATTTGGGGGATTTTGGCAATGTTGGTCACCCCGGCCTGATTTTAAGAACAATTTTTGACATATCTCCCCCAAGTGGCGGAGGCAAACACTCCCCGGTCGATGGATGCAGCCGGGGAGTGTTTGTTATACGATGGTTTTATGACCCGCGTATATTTAGCCGATGCCAAACCCGAAGAGCGTACTGCCTTGCGCCTGCTACTCCTGGATATGAAGATGGAAGTAGTTGGCGAGGCGGATAATTGGCTTACAACCTTAGCCAATGCCCCTGCAACCCGCCTGGACATGCTCCTGGTGGACTGGGATTTGCTCCCAGTTGACCTGGGCGTCAAGGCCCTAGCGGAACTGCGCCTGGCCTGTCCATACGCGATTGTTGTTGTCTTGATCAGCCACCTGGACTCTCGTCAACAAGCCGCGATCTCTGCCGGCGCTGATGTGTTTATCAGTAAAAGCGAGTTGCCCGAGCGCGTGGCCGAACGCCTGCGTCTTGCGGCGGAGAGTATTCGCACTTGATGCTGCCCGATCCCGTGCGGCATATGGGCAGCAGCATCGATTGAGACAACTTTCTAAACGATTCTGGAGAATAAAACGATGAACAAGGATATTTTCGAAGGCAAATGGAAACAAATCCGTGGCGAGGCCAAATCATGGTGGGGAAAACTCACCGATGACGATCTCGACCGGGCGGCTGGCAAGCTCGAAGTTTTTACCGGCTTGCTTCAAGAAAAATATGGCTACACCCGTGAGGCTGCTGCCGATGAAATCGACAAGCGCGTTACGGAATATGAAGCCAAATTAAAAAAGGAGAATAAATAATGAATCTGATCATCTACCTCATCGCTGGCGCCATTGTTGGTTATGTTGCGAGCAGAATTATGCACACCAATTCGCAACAAGGCCTGCTGATCGATATCGTGGTTGGTGTTGTTGGCGCGTTCCTGGCCGGTTACTTCCTCAGCCCAATGTTGGGTGTCGGGACGATTAACGATGCAATCACCATCCCAACCTTGCTGGTTACACTGCTTGGTTCCGTTATCCTGCTGGCAATCGTCAGACTTTTCAATGGACGAGGGCGTCGTTAGCCTGCCAGTTTTTACCACTACTCATCTCATAATCACTCAGGCCGGCTGTTTGTTTTACCTGAACAACCGTCCAACAAGAAGAAGGTTTTAATGTCAAACGAAAACAGAGTATCAGCAGTTAGAACGTCGCAAAACGAACCCGAGCGAGAACAACGCATCTTTACTTTCAAGGCCACCCAGTTGATCTGGCTCTTGTTCGGCATCCTCGAAGCCCTGATCGCGCTTCGCATCGGGTTAATGATGGTTGGAGCCAACCCTGACAGCCCGATCGTTGCCCTGATCTACGGTTTTACAGGCCTGTTCCTTTTCCCCTTTAGCGGTTTGATTGGTTCACCTTCCGCTGGCAACATGGTGCTGGAACTTTCATCACTGTTCGCGATGTTGATCTATGGCCTGATCGCATGGGCCCTGGAGCGGATCGTTTGGTTGCTGTTTTACCGCCCGCGCGGCCCGGTGGTAGCTGTTACTGAAACTACAACCAGTGAGCAACATACCAACCCGTAAGCCAAAAACATGGGTGTGTTTTCAGTAAGGGAACACACCCATACCTCAGAAATTAAGGAAAAAATATCATGGATCACGAATATGAAGAAGTTGACAACCGCAGCAATACTGTTTTAGGGGTTTTCGTCGGGCTGTTGGTCGGCGGCTTGGCTGGCGCCACGGCAATGTTGTTATATGCCCCGCAATCAGGTAAAAAGACCAGGAAACAGATCGAAGATAAAAGCATCGAACTGCGCGATCTGACCACCGATATGGTGGAAGATACCGTGTCACAGGTGCGTTCAAAGGCAAACAAGTTCATGACCACTGGGCGCAAGAGCTTCAAAGAATTTAAACACCAGGGCCAGGAACTGGCACTTGAGCAATTGAATCATGTATCCGCCGCCGTCAAGGCTGGTAAAAACGTAATCCACAATTCGTAAGGTTGATTGCGAACGGCATGTTGCGTGATGTATCGCAACATGCCGTCATACTTTTGGCGATGGATCAGATCATCAAATCTGTCAAATCGCGTTGATGTTTTCAGAACCAACTCATAAGGATAAAAAATCATGAAACTAAGTGAACCCCAAGTTGTAACATTTTGGATTTCTGTAGCTCTCGCGTTGCTCGGTTTACTGGCTTCGCAAGGTATTATTGCCGGCCTGGCTGCTTACGCTTTTTGGCTGGTCGTGGCTGGTTTTGTTTTGCTGGCCCTCGGGAATTTGCTGAAAGGCCTGTAGCGCTGATGAAACGCCACCTGGGTGTGATCGCTGTTTTCGCCTTGCTTGTGTCTTTGCTGGCACTGACCGCATGTACGCCCCTGACGATGACCCCGGCGGCATCTGTTGATCTTTTTCTCGTCCCCGTGGATGCACAGCAGGAGAGTCTTGCCACACCTCTTGCTACAACCTGCGAGGCGTGCCCCGAGGCAACCCTGTCTGCCTTGCAAACCCAGGAAAAGAATTACAGCGATGCCCAGGCGGCAGCGACTGCTGCAATCATGCGCGCCGATGCGCAGGCAACTTTGAATGCATCCAGCGCGACCCTGGGCGCGGCACTGACTCAGGAGCAAGAAAACGTCAACATTATTGCGGCCCAGGTAGCGGCAACGGAAGCCATTGTGAAAGCCAACGCCCAGTCGACCCTGATCGCCGCCGGTTCAACTCAATCTGCGGCGCGGACCCAGGATGCGATCCGCCAGACTCAGATGGTGGAGCTGGCAACAGCCGGCGCGCAAGCTACGTTGGTTCAACAAAACAAAGATCAAATTGCGGCCAGCACCCAGACGGCTGTTGCCAATACCATCGCCACCCAGACTCAGTCTGCAGCGGCAACCTCCCAATGGTACGTAGACCAGGTGCGTCAGCGTGAAGAAGAAATGCAAGATTCGCTTTGGCTGTGGTGCCCGCCGATTTTTATCGTTGTCCTCACGCTGATCACCCTTTTATTTCTCTGGCGCTGGATGACCATTCGAGAAGAGCAGCAACGCCTTGACGCGCAACCGCCCGATGTGATCATCGTTAAATCGGAACCCAGGCCGCTCGAAGACTCTTCCATGAGCCAAGCTCCGATTGTAAAAGCAGCCCCGGATAATGTTGGCCGCTGGCTGGACGAAGTTAAACGTAAGTTAATATCCAATAAGAAGGATGACGAATGATGTCCCTGGCCGCTGACCCACGCCATTTTGTAAGAAGGATGCGCCAGATCAAGGCTCAAGTCCCCAACATCCTGTCTCAGTGGGGATTGTTGCCGAAGTTTAAACGCTGGCGACTGGCGCAAGACCCCGATACGGGCACGGTAGTATTGTTTGGCATACTCGACAACAAACATATTGCCACGCATACCACAACACCCTTTAGCGATTATTTTGATCCGCGCCTGTTGCATGACCTGGCGACCGAACTTCATGTGCAGGTCATCCCATCCGCGAACGATGGTTTACGCTACGCCTTCATCCTCGAAAGAGGCGAGCTCGATATTCAGCCGCCTGTCAATACGCGCCCAACCGATGATGATGGCAAACAGATCGAAAGGCGAATTGCGCCCCAGCCCAATGTTTTCGTATCGGTTGGGAAGCATATTGTCGAGCACCAAAAGCTCGATAAGTTTTTGAAAATCGCTGAAGCCATCGAAGCGGCAAAAATCGCCGCCGCCCAGCCCGCACCGGAGGTTTTGGCGATGAACGAAATGGAACTCAACCAACTGATGGCAGAGTATGAGAACGAACGCAACAAAAGCCCTTCACCCGGCTCTGTCGGCTGATCTTCCAGCCCGTTCCTAATCGATATTTTTGAATAAAGGCAGCTCTGCAAGTGCTGGATACAGATCTCCCCGGTCAATCGAATTGGCCGGGGAGATCTGTTGCAGGATGATCTGGTGATGTGCTGGAGATAAATTTTAGCTGACAAGACCCTGACGCAGCGCCAGGCTGACGGCTTCTGTTCGGCTGGCCACCCCCAGCTTGGAGAGAATATTGCTGACGTGCGATTTTACGGTCGACGGGCTGACGGTCAGTTTCCCCGCAATTTGAGTGTTGTTCAGGCCTTCAACCATCAGGCTCAGCACAGTGCGCTCACGGTCAGTCAGGTCAAGACCGGCAGTCGGCGGTTGGTTGGCCGTCTCGACCATCGACTGGGCCGCCTCCGGAGAAAGCGTGGCGCGGCCCGAGTGCGCCGCGCGGATGGCTCGCGCAAGCTCATCGGCAGAAACGTTTTTTAGCAAATAGCCGATCGCCCCGGCTTCCAGCGCGTTCTTGATCAGGTCGGCCTCTTTGAAGCTGGTCAGCGCCAGGATTTGTACTTGCGGAAATTTTTGGCGAATAATGCGTGTTGTGCTGGCCCCGTCCATGCCGGGCATGACCATATCCATCAGAATCACATCTGGCAGGAACTCGGCACAGCGTTGGATGGCATCTTCGCCGCTCTCGGCTTCGCCCACCAGTTGCAGCGCTTGCCCTGCGCTTGTCAATGGGTCTTCAAAAACCATCAGAAAAGTTGCCAGGCCGCGGCGCACCATGGCGTGATCGTCAACCAGCATGACGCGGATCGGTTTATGCGTAGTTTCGCTCATACATCCTTCTTTTCTGCATCCCAATGAATGGATACTTGTGTGCCCTTGCCTGGCTGGCTGGTGATTGCCAGCGATGCTCCCACGGTTTTGGCGCGCTCGTGCATCATCGCCAGCCCATAATGACCGGATGGAGTCAATTCGGCTGTGTCAAATCCGCGGCCATTGTCACGGATCAGCAGCTTCAATGTTCCGGATGCGTGTTGCAGATCGATTTCGACCTGGCTTGCTTTGGCATGTTTGGCGATGTTGTTCAGAGTCTCCTGGCAAATGCGATAAAGCGCCACCTGTGTTTCGGCTGGTATGCTGCCTTCATCTTTGGTTGTCACCTTTACCGGGATGTTTGTCCGCCCGGTAAAGGCATTGCCGAGCAAAATTAACAGTTCGCCCAACTCGGTGTCGGTCAGGGTGGCCGGTAGCAGCTCCGCCAGCAGCGCCCGCATTTCGGCCTGTGCGCCGCGCGTCAGGCGGCGCAGATCCTCCAGTGAGATGCGCGCTTTGACCGGGTCGCGTTCCCACAGGCGCGGCAGGACTTCAGCGATCAGCCCGGCAGAAAAAAGTGACTGGTTGACAGCATCGTGCAGGTTTTGCGCCAGCCGCTGGCGTTCTTGCAGCGCAGCCGCCGTTTGGGCTTGTTCATACAATTCAGAGTTGACCAGCGTCACCGCCGCCTGGTTGGCGATGGTCATGGCCAGGTTGGCATGGTGCGCGGTGAAGATATTGTTCTCGACATGGGTGATGCCGATCCCGCCAATGATGCGATTCTTGACCGCCAGCGGCACCCACATCCAGGAGATAACACCTTCCAGCAGGGCTGCCGCTTCATCTTTCAAGATCGTGCGTAAAAATATGGCCGAAGGCTCTTTGCTCCATACGTTCGCGATCCGGATCGACTTGCGCTCGTTGAACAGGGTATCCAGTGCTTTTTTGCCATTGAGCCGGATGCTGAAAGGAAAAGACTGCTCCAACTGTTCACTGCCGCGCACGGCCAGCGTCACAAGCGAAGAATCCTCCAGGGCAAACAGGCCGGCATGGGTATAGGGGATGAGTACTTTCAATTGATCCAGGATCAACCCCGGTTGCAATTCAAGGGTCGAAGCCAGGGTCTGGGAAATATCGAGCAAAATTGATTGTTCGTGCGCCCGAACGCCAACCCGCCGTTGAAGCTGATTCTCTGCCTGAACGCGCTTGCTGACATCCCGCAGGATCGCCAATGCACAGGTCTGGCCCTGATATTTGAACGGCACGGCGCGCCATTCAACACTCAAGATCGTTTCGTCCTGGCGCACATGCTCTGCCAGCATCTCGAACAGCCCGCCCTCTTGAATGACACGCGCATAATCAGCAAAAAAAGGCAGGCTTTTGGCGCGGATCAAGCGTTGCATCCGCAACCCGTTAAAAATGGCGCGCTTATATCCATGCATGCTGGCCGCTGCGGGGTTCGCGGCCAGCAATGCGCCAGTCTCAAGATTGGTGATCAGCATCCCATCGCTGGCAGATTCGAAGATGCTCCAGTACAGTTTATCGGTTTCTGAAATTGTCATGTTCATAATTTAAAAACCCCGGGGTTTTCGCGCTCTGGTGAATTCATATTTATCAGGTTGTTTCCTTTAAAGAGCGTTTGGGGAACCAAAAAACTTGGGGTTCGAGACTCCAATTTCATTGTACTGCGTCAGATGCTGAAAGTGTGCAATCTCGAGGCGATTGGCATGGCTTTGCCTGAGTTTGAGTCTGTTCAACCCGGTTTAACACAATCTCTAAGACTTCTGAACAACTTCTTAATATCTTTTTTCTATACTACGGGGGAAAGGAAAACAACATGAACTCAAAACTCTTCTCCATCCTGATGATTTTACACCTGCTCCTGGCAGCGTGCGCCGCCCCTCAGCCTGCCTCGAGCACTGTCGAAGCGGACTTCACCTCCGCGCCCGCTCCCGCCCCGGCAGCGGAATCCGTTTCCGTGGCCGATTCAGCCCCGTCACCGGTATCCGCCAGCCCTTACCCCATCGTGGATACTTCCCAGGGAAAATGCTACAACAACAGTGCCAAAATTCCCTGCTCGCAGAGTTTCAACGGGCAGGATGCCCAATATAGCGGCAACCAGGCCAGCTACCAGAGCAACGGCGATGGAACCGTGACCGATCTGGTCAGCGGGTTGATGTGGCAACAAGACCCCGGCCCCAAAATGACCTACAGCCAGGCTGTTGCGGGAGCCGCATCGCTTAACCTTGGCGGTTACAGCGACTGGCGTTTGCCGAGCATCAAGGAACTCTACTCACTGATCCTGTTTGACGGCACGGATGTCAGCGCCTGCCCCAACGGAACCTGCTCTGCCACGCCCTTTATCGATACCCGTTATTTCAACTTCTCCTACGGCGATACCGCTTCTGGCGAGCGCGTCATCGACAGCCAGTTTGCCACCAGCACCAAATACGTCAGCACCACCATGAACGGTGATGAAACCATGTTTGGCGTCAACTTTGCCGACGGACGCATTAAAGGTTACGGACTGACCGATCCGCGCGGCAACGGTGAAAAAACCTTCTATGTGCTCTACGTGCGCGGCAACCCCGGATACGGACAGAATAGTTTCGCCGATAACGGCGATGCCACCATCAGCGACAAGGCCACCGGCCTGACCTGGATGCAGTCCGACAGTGGCACAGGCCTGGACTGGCAATCTGCTCTGAACTATTGCGAGAGCCTCGACCTGGGCGGTTCCAGCGACTGGCGTCTGCCGGATGTCAAAGAGTTGCAAAGCCTGGTCGATTACTCGCGTTCTCCAGACACCAGCAATTCTGCCGCGATCGACCCGATCTTCAGCGTGACCGCCATCACCAACGAAGCCGGCCAGGCAGATTATCCTTTCTTTTGGAGCAGCACCACCCACGCCGATTCGTCTGGGAGCGGCAGCTACGCAGCCTATGTGGCATTCGGCAAAGCCCTGGGGTACATGAACTCCTGGCTGGATGTCCACGGCGCGGGAGCGCAGCGCAGCGATCCCAAGACCGGCAGCGCCGCTGAATATCCGCAGGGGCACGGCCCGCAGGGTGACGCCATTCGCGTCCAGAACTACGTGCGTTGCGTGACGGGCGGCGCTGCCTATAAAGCAAATGGCGTTGCCAGCGAAATTCGCCCCGCGATGCAGGTTGAATCGACCGGTGTGCAGCAAGGCCAGGGCCAACCCGCCCCGGGCGGACAGGTTCAACCGGCCGGTCAGGGTCTGCAAAGCGGGCTGCCTCCGCAGGAAGCCATCAACGCCTGCTCCGCCAGCAGCGAAGGCGCGGCCTGCTCCTTCAGCAATCCCAACGGCACGCTCAGCGGCACCTGCGGCACGCCGCCCAATTCCAGCCAGTTGGCGTGCATGCCGGCCAAGCGGCCTTAAAAGGAACTTGGCGCCGAAGACCCAACACAATCGCAATTTCTTTTTCTAAATAACTTCTGAACATCTTTTTGTTATCCTGTAAACATAGTCCGGAGGCAACACATGTCCACCCATAACCATTCCATTTTTCGTCCGCGGGTTCTAACTGCTCTTGCGCTGGCTGCGATCATTCTGCTCGGCGCCTTCCTGCGCTTTTACCAGCTCGGCGCAACCGGTGTCGGCAACGAATATTACGCCGCCACGGTCAAGTCGATGCTGACTTCGTGGCACAACTTCTTTTTCGTCGCTTTTGAGCCGGGCGGCTCGGTGACGGTGGACAAGCCGCCGCTCGGCTTCTGGTTGGAGGCGCTTTCGGCCTATTTTCTGGGTGTGACCGGTTTCGCGCTGGCGCTGCCGAATGCGCTGGCCGGGACGCTTGCCATTCCGCTGCTGTATTCAATGCTCCGAAAGCAGTTTGGCGTGCTGGCCGGGCTGAGTGCTGCGCTGGTGCTGGCCAGCACCCCGGTCACGATCGCCGCTGAACGCAACAATACCATCGACGGCATGCTGGTCTTTGTTTTGCTGCTGGCAGCCTGGGCGGTCTGGAGATCGGTTGAAAGCGGCCAGTTCCGCTATTTGCTGCTGGGGGCCTTCATCGTCGGTCTCGGTTTCAACATCAAGATGCTGCAAGCCTATATGGTTTTGCCGGCCTTGTACGCGCTGTATTTCTTTGGCGCAAAACACGGCTGGGGCAGGCGCATTCTGCACCTGGGCGCTGCCACCGTTTTACTGTTGATCGTTTCGTTTTCCTGGGCGTTGATCGTGGATGCGGTGCCCGCCGACAGCCGCCCGTTCATCGGCTCCAGCACGGATAATACCGTCAGCGAGCTGATCGTCGGACACAACGGCATCAAACGCCTGCTCGGCGGCTCTGGCCCGGGCGGCGGAGCAGACGACAGGCCCCTGGCAAATAACCCGCAGCCGGATGACGGAGGCAAGGGGGCTGGCCCGGCCCTCGGTTTTGCGCCCCCGCGCCAGAATCGGCAACCCGGCCAGCCGCCCATGCAGCCCGGCGGACCCAACCAGGCTAACCGCCCCGGCGGTTCAAATGAAGTTGGCGAAGCGGGCCTTTTGCGCCTGTTCAGTGAGCCTTTGGCCTCCGAAGCCTCCTGGCTGATGCCCCTGGCCTTGCTGGGGCTTGGGCTGACGCTGGCTGTGCTTGGCCGCCCGCTGCCGTTGACCGGGAAACACCTGGCTTTGATCCTGTGGGCGGGCTGGTTGCTGCCGGTGATCCTCTACTTCAGCTTCACGACCGGTTTGTGGCATACCTATTACCTGATCATGATCGGCCCGGCGCTGGCAGCGCTGGTTGGTGCAACGGTGTGGGCGTTGGATGTCATTGCGAGCCGCCGTTCTTGGGCGGCGTGGCAATCTTCGCTTGAGAAAGATAATCCCGTTAAAGTGGGGATTGCTTCGGCGGAAGAACCTCGCCTCGCAATGACACAAAGCTACGGCTGGGGCCTGGCCGCCCTTTTGAGCGGGATCACGCTCGGGTTCGAGATCTTCGTCCTTTCGGCTTACCCAACCTACTTCGCCGCAACATCCGCCCTGATGATCGCGCTCTGGCTGGCAGGTATGGCGCTCTTGTGGTTTCGCCCGCAGACCTGGGCCCTGGGATTGGTGCTGGTCAGCTTGCTGGTTGCGCCCTTGTTCTGGTCTGGCCTGACCAGTTTCAATCCGCAGCCGAATGTGAGCCTGCCACATGCCGGCCCGGCCATGCAGGGCCAGCCCGCCAAAAGCGCTGCGGGTGAATTGCTCAGCCCGACGCAACAAAAAGTGCTCGATTACCTGCTGGCCAACACCGCGCCGGATGCCTACCTGGCTGCCACGCTAGATTCGCACGGCGCCTCGCCCTTCATTTTGGCGACCGGCCGCGCGGTGCTGACGTTTGGCGGTTTTAACGGCGGCGATAATGTCATCGATCTGGCCGGCCTGCAGGAAATGCTTGCCAGCGGAGAATTGCGCTTCATTCTTGATAACGGCAATCTTTCGCAAAAAGCGGAGATCTTCGCCTGGGTTCAAACCAGCTGCCAGGTGGCGCAGGTGCCGGGCCTGGCGCAGAACGCCCAACCGCTCAGCCAGGGCCCCGGCGGCCCGCGTGACCAGCAGTTTACAGCCCTATACGATTGCGGCAATTGAACGATTGTGCGCTAGAATATGTCCATGCCCAAAACCATCCTGGTTGTGGACGACAAAGCCAACATCCGCAATCTTGTGCGCGAATATCTTGAAGCCGAGGGCTTCCGGGTGCTGATCGCCGCCGACGGACGCGAAGCGCTTTACGCTGCCCGCGCCGAAAAACCGGATCTGATCTTGCTCGATATCATGATGCCTGAAATGAGCGGCTACGAGTTCCTGAAAGCTTATCGCAAGGAGCGCGAAACGCCGGTCATCCTGCTGACCGCGAAATTAGATGAAACCGACAAGGTGCTTGGCCTCGAATTGGGCGCGGATGATTACATCACCAAGCCGTTTGGGATGAAGGAACTGGTCGCGCGCATCCACGCTGTTTTGCGCCGCGCGGGAGGCGCCGTCAAAGCGGCCGAGGTGCTGGCGGAGGGCGGACTCCGCCTCGACAAAGAGTCCCGCGCGGTCACGGTCAGCGGACAACCCGTCAGCCTGACTCCGTCTGAATTTGATTTGCTCTACCTCCTGATGGCGACCCCCAACCGCGTTTTTTCCCGTTCCGAACTTCTGCTCAAACTGCAGGGGACGAGCTTCGAGGGCGTCGAACGCACGATCGATGTTCATATCCGCAATTTGCGCACCAAGATCGAAAAAGACCCATCCCAACCGCAGTATATTGAAACGGTTTTTGGGGTCGGGTATCGATTTCACGCGTAGGGGCGAAGCATTGCTTCGCCCCTACGGGCAAAACAAAATTATGAAACTCACCCAAAAACTGACCCTCGCCTTCCTGCTTGTCAGCCTGATCGCCATCGGGCTGGCTGCCGTCTTTGTCTGGGCAACCACCTCGATCGAATTTAACAAATACATCGTTGACCAGCGTCAGGGGCAGTTTGTGGCTGTGGTCACGGAGTATTACCAGGCCAACGGCAGTTGGCGCGGCGTGGATGTTGCCCTGCGCCAACAGGGTTTGCTTCCGCCTGTCGTTCAGCCTGGCAGCAAACCGCCCGAACCGCAGCCTTTTGCGCTGATCGGCCCAAACCGGGTGGTCATCATCCCGGGCGGACAGTATCCGCCGGGGCAAAAGGTTCCGGATGCTGTTACAGGCATCCCTATCGAAGTTGGGGGTGTGCTGGTTGGCACGGTACTGACCACCGGGCAGGCGCCCGCGCGCAATGTCATCGAAGACCGCTATCTGGCGAGCATCAACCAATCGCTGCTGGTGGCGGCCCTGGGTGGGGCGCTGATCGCCCTGCTGCTCGGGTTGTTCGTCGCCCGCAGCCTGACCCATCCCGTGCGCGAGCTGACGGCCGCCACCCGCCAAATGGCGCGCGGCAAACTCGAACAGCGGGTTCCCGTGCGCTCAACGGATGAACTCGGCGAACTGGCCCAGTCTTTCAACCAGATGAGCGCCGACCTGGCGCGCGCCAACCAATCGCGCCGCCAGATGACCGCCGACATTGCCCACGACCTGCGCAATCCGCTGACGGTGATCGGCGGCTACCTCGAGTCGCTCAAAGACGGCACGCTCAAAGCCAGCCCCGAGCGTTTCGAGACGATGTACGCCGAAGTTCAGCACCTCGAGCACCTGGTCGAAGATCTGCGCACACTCTCGCTGGCCGATTCCGGCGAACTGGTTCTCCATCGCCAGCCGGTTGCTCCTGGTGAACTGCTCGGCAGGGTGGCAGCAGCCTACCGGCATCAGGCAGAACAGCAAAAGATCGATCTCAGGCTGGAGGTCGAACCTGGTTTAACTGAAACCAGCCTCGACCCGGAGCGTATCGAACAGGTGCTGGGCAACCTGGTCAGCAACGCCTTGCGCTACACACCCGAGGCGGGAGAAATCCGTTTGGCGGCCAGGCAGGTGGGGGAGGGCCTGCTTCTGAGCGTTCAGGACACGGGCAGCGGTATCCCGCCCGAGGTCATCCCGCATATTTTTGAGCGTTCGTACCGCGGCGACTTCTCCCGCAGCGGGAACGAATCGGGGCTGGGGCTGGCGATCGCCAAATCGATTGTAGAATTGCACGGGGGCAGCCTGCGGGTCGAAAGCGCACCGGGGGCGGGCAGTTTGTTTTTGATCGCGCTCACAGATCCCGATTACAAGCGCGAATGACGATCCTCTGGTACTATTGGTAGCGCACCATGGAACAACTTTACAGGTTTAAGAAAGCGAGCCTCGGATGAAAATTACTGTTTATCACGACACTGTCTGACCGTTCTGCCGCATCGGAAAGCGGCATTTGCAGCGGTCGCTGCAATTATGGCACGGCGAACCTGTCCAGGTCGAGTACCGGGCGTTTTTTCTCAACGCGTCCATCCCGCCTGAAGGTTACGATTTTGTCCCGTATATGCAAGCCAAGTTTGATGGTAGGATCAGCCTGCAAGAGGCTTTTGACACGCCGCGCCGGATGGGTGCAGCTGTCGGGCTGACCTTCAACATGGAAAAAATCCGCAAAGCCCCCAATACGGCCCTCTCACATGCTTTGATCGCCCTGGCCCCGGACTCTGTCCGCGAGGCCCTGATCGACGATATTTACGCGGCTTATTTCGAGCACGGGCAGGATATCGGCGATCTCGAGACCTTGCTCCAGTTGGGTAAAAAGCATGGCTTGGACGTGGACAGGCTGCGGGTGGATTTAACCGGCAAAACTGCGCGGGCGCAGGTTGAGGCCGAAGTGCGCGAGGCGCAACAGATCGGGGTCCGCGGCGTCCCGTTCTTTATCGTCAATGACAAATATGCGTTCAGCGGCGCGCAGCCGCCGGAAACGATCTTGAATGTGCTTCGCCAGGTGGTGGCGCGGGAAAAGGAAGAGCTGGCCTGAAAACCGATCATTGGCCAGAGAACTGGCGGCAGTCCACCCGGTAAGCGTCCAGTTCCCAGTTTTTGTGCAGGGCGTTGAAACCCATCCCAACTGCCTGAGTGCAGAAGTCTGCCGGCTGCAGCTCGTATTCGATCACAAAAATGGGTTTGCCGGCCTGCGCAAATGGCAAAAGCAGCTCGCATTCGCCGTAGCTGAAACACTCTTCGTTGATGATCCAGTCAAAATGGGAAACCAACTCCGGGATCTGTTCCAGATCGTTTTTCAAACCGATCGCCAGGCCTCGCTGGTGGGCGGCTTCAGACAGATAAAGATTGAACGCGATCTGATCCCCGGCAGTTAATGGAAAGCCCGTGTCATTCGTGTATCCGTTGATATTGTCCGGGTCGACGCCATCGCACTGCTTCTCGACCGCAAGCTCCAGCCGGGCTTCGATGATTGGGGCGAGCAGGTCGATGCGCCGAATATCCAGCCACTTTTCCCCGGGCCAGCCTTCCATATCTTTTCCCAAAACTTCATCAGGGAAACTGGATGCATCGGGCCGCCAGTCTTCGTAAGAGCCTGCGCTGAAATAGCACATCACAAAAACACCCCGGTTGCGGAGTGTTTCGAAAGTGGCAGAGGATGTATCGAACAGGTCAAGGTTGAAGACATCCACATCCAGACTTGTGTCGAGCTCTTCTCCCGTGTACTGGATCTGCCAGGATGCTTCCCGGGGCAGGCTGGGATAACTCGAGTTTGCCGGGGTGGTGGTCGTCGGGGGAAAAGTCAACGTGGCGACCGGCGCAGGCGTCTCGACTGGTTTGGGCGTTTCGGTTGGCCCCGGCGCGGGGCTGGATGCCGGCCCACAGCCAGAAAAAATGAGCGTTGCCAGCAGGATAAAAACAAACCTGTTTTTCATCGTTTCCATTCTACTGCATCGCGATCGGCCTGATGCTTAGTCTTTTGTGACGGCTGTCAGGTTCATGGTTAACAGCACGCCCGGTTTGGGCAGTTGACTCACGCCGATCACGGTTCTGGCCGGTCTGTGATCTCCCATGACATCCACATAAGCCCTGTTCATTTCATCAAAATCAGCCATGTCTTTGAGAAATACATTGACATGCACAACATGCTTGAGATCCGATGCCACCGATTCAAGCATGATACGAAACGATTGGAGAATTTGTTTCGTTTGGGAATAAACATCGGCCCCGGCCAGTTGACCGGTCGCCGGGTCGACCCCGGCCGTGCCGCCGATACTGATGAACTGGCCGACTTTGGCTATGTGATGATAAGGCCCGATGGGGTTGGGCGTGTTGGCAGGGGTGGATGTTTCAACGCTGGGGGACATGCTATTTTCCTTGGCTGGTTTATTTTGTTAACCATTGAAGAGCTGACTCTCGATCGTCGAAGATGCAGAAATCGAAACCGCGGTTACGGCAGACAGTTTCAAGGAAACCAAAGTGCTTTTTATGGGCCGGCAGCACCACTTCAGCGATTTTGATCCGAAACGGAACACCAATTTTTATCAATCCAGTTGGCCGATTGTAAATTCCGATGGTGCTGCTTGAAATTGCGCTTAAGGCGCTGTGATCGATCAGGCAGCGTGTGGTCAGGTATTTGGCCATCGTTTTTGAAATGTCTTGGGCCATTTCAATCGAGCCGGCCTCATCCGCAACGCCGCGCGTTTCGATGACGGCAATCTTTTGATCTGGCAGAAAAGATATTGTCCATTCCATTTTTTCCGTCCATTGGTTTGCGGCTTGGCTCTCAAGATCGCAAAAGAGCGATCATTTTTCTCGAAAGGACACTGTGTGCCCTGAAAATGCAGCGTTAGCCGCTGCCTTTCGGATGCCCTTGTTTACCAAATATATCTTCCACCCTGTTCAGTATCCCTAGCGTATTTGGGCCGTACTGCTCGCCGGTCATTGGATGAACTGTACTCCTAACATTGTACATCAGCTCCATGATTTGTATTCGTTCAGCAGGATCAGGCACCATCACGGATTCATCCATGGCCAGATGCGTTACCCGCCCGGCAAATAGGTGCCAGCGGCTATTTTCATAAAGCGGACGGTGCCACTCCAAACGACATTCCAGGTTCACCGGGCATTCGGCAATGCGGGGAGCCCGAACGCTCTTTGGCAACTCGACGGTCAGCCCCGCATCGGTTATTTCGTCGTTATCTGGTTGATTAAGCCGAATGGTTTCAAAGCATTGACGATAATGTTGAAAGGATGGAAAACAAACACACCACTCGCCTTCTCGTAGAATGTTATTGTGGGTATGTGAGTTATCCAGAAGCGCCAGCAAGGACGAGTAATTATCTTTTTCACCGATCAATAATCCCCACGAACTTAGATTGGCATTCGGCGCGCCGTTTTCCTTGCGCGTTGTGACGAAAAAGATGGGGTTGGGTACGGTGACGATGTATTCGAGCCAGGAGAAAACATCATACTTGCCCGGCCAATCTTCGATAAGGTACTCAGGTTGTGTGATGTTGATTTCCCTTTTCATGTGCGAATTCCCTTCATCCTGTGGCTGGGTACGGCTGCTAATGGCAAGTTTTAGCGGTGGATGTGGTGAACACTTCGACCGGCTCAGTGCAGGCTTCTCAGTAAAATCACCGGGACGATATGGCGGGACCGGGTCCGCGAAAGGCTGGGCGCGGTGTCCCGAATTGTTTAGGAGTCCAGCGTACGCGCAGATCCTTTTTCATCCACTTTTATGCCCATTTCTTGAACTGTTGTTAATCGGTGGGCGGTTTTTGGGCTAATAATTGCTCTATATAGTCTTTGGTAATCGTAAGCGGAATCCCTTTTTTGTTGTTAAGCGGTTTTTTCTGTTGCGCCACCCAGGCAATACATCGCGATGCAGTTGCAACTCCCCGGGTTGAACTGAGATCATTCATAATGTTTAATACTTGCTCTTGGAATGTCGGGGTTTGGCGTATTTCTTCTACAATACCCAGAAGTTGTTTTTCGCTAAACCTTGTAATGTCGATGCGTTTGCCAACTCCCAAATAAACAATACGGCTCGCATTATCGGCTTGCTCTCCCCCTACCGGCATGACGATGATCGGTTTTCCTGAAGCCAGAGCTTCATTGATGCTGTTGTTGCCGCCATGGCTGATGAAAAGATCGATTTTATTCAGCAAACCAGTTTGGGGAACGCTTCTGTAGATCGTTGCATTCTTTGGTATCGCGCTCTTTTGTAATTTCTTATAAGCGCCGCCTGCGCTGACTATAACCTGGTAATCTGGAACATCAAGCGCACGCATTATCTTTGCGAAAACTTCAGGCTTATTGTTGAAAACTGTGCCGAGTGAAATATAGATTTTAAATTTATCAGACCGCAATTGATCAAAGGGGAATTGTTCTTCACCTGAACGTTTATCGAAGCAAGGCCCAATGAAAAAGGTGTTGTCTGTAAGGTTATTGCGTGGCGCCTCCATAGCTGTGACGCTGACCACCAGATTTAGCCACGGTGAATAGGGATGCCTCAATATATCAGGTTCGGCTGGCTGTAAACCAAATACTCGTCTTGCATTATTAACAAGCCTGTCAAGATGTTCGATGAACTGGTTCTCTCGGCCAACATATTCATTGAACGGATTAGAGTAATCATCCCCAATTGGCAGGCCGCTGCCAAAAGGTGGGATTCCGCTCCCGCGAAACGGCAAGCCGCTATGATAAATCACAACATAGGGAATCTTGGCAACCTCAGCTGCTAAACTCGCGGCCGGAAAGGCAAAATCTGTAACGAGAACATCGGGACAGTATTCTTGAATGAATTTAAGAATATATCGCGTGTTATGCTCTATCCCTTGATAGAACATGTTAAAGGCGTGGATTGTTTCTTCATACCCTGATTTATATGGCAAGAAAAAGGCATTCCATATCAAGGAAAGGTGAGGCGGTATAAGATCACAGGCAAGACCCTTCTGTGTGATTCTGTCAGGAATTGAATTGCCTGTATCAAAAACTTGAATGCCTGTTCTTATGCCTCGAATACCTGGCACCAAAAACTGGACAGAATGCCCATCTTCTTTCATTTGAGACGCAATATTGAGAAGCGTATTCAAATGGCCAACACTCGGCTGATTTAAGAAAATAACTTTGCTCATCAACAACCTCGTGATGATTTCTGGCGAAGCAGGCCAATGGCAGAGGGCTTGCCCTGTGGGTACGCACTACGTGGTACAGGCCGGTAAGGGCGGGTTTTGCAAGGCGGTTTTGAATTTGACTTGATACTTTCCTTATTCACATCCTAAAAGAAGCGACAATATAACCTGTCACATAGCCTAATGCGTTCATTGTGGCATGAGCAGCCAGGCTGGAGGATATGGTCTTTGAGCGCCAAACCAATGCCCCGAAAATTAATGCGCTCATTGGAACAATAAACCAAAATGAAATTGGAAGCTTGGCCAAATAGTAAATATGTCCTAACATAAACAAGCCTGCCTGAAATAACCAAATCCAGATTGTTTTCCAGCCAGCTTTGTATAGATACCCCCAAAGAAATGCTCGAAAAAGCGGTTCTTCGGTCACAGCGGCATATCCTAGTTGATAGAAAAAATCGACAGGTGTTCGTAAAAGAAAAGCCAATAGATCTGGTTTACCGTATATTTGGCTCTTATCAATCTGGAGCGACATTGGATATGCAATGATGAGCGTTGCAAGAAGACCCGCCAGAATGCCTACCCCGAACCATGCCCAACTCAATTTCGACAGCCTGGGTAAAGGAGCATGACTTAACCATAACGCGAGGAAAAGGCCGAGTGAAATGATCCACAAAAACAGGCTGGGTAGATTAGGAAAAGCGAGAGGGTTTTCATTAAGCATCAGGGTGGACAAGAGGATCGTTTGAACAGGCTTGAAGAGAATAATGATTGCCAGCGCCAGCCTGTCAATATGGAAGTCGGCCAATCGATCTCTTTCCCACCATATCAGGCAAGCTGTGCAGAGATAGGTTCCAATATCAAATACAGGCCCTAACCAATCAGGTCTGGAAAACAAAGCTATACCGCCAAAAAAAGGCAATCTGAGAAACAATAATCCTGCCAACAAAGACCAGGCAACGATTTGGTGGGATTTGTCTTTTGTCAGGGAAATGTTTGCGAGATATTCCATCTGTATTACTCTCCAAGGAACCGGATGTTTGACCTGGATATTACACGCGCTCAATGGCAGATGTTACCTGCCGCTAATTCTCTGCCAATTTCAGAAATTATTTAAAGATTAAACAAGTTATTTATCTTCCGCAGAACTTTGTTCTTGATGCCAATTTTTCCACTGTTCTTCTTCATCGATAAATTGTGACAAATTGACATAGCGAGGACGAAGCCTTAATACCCCTGGTAGTTTCTTATGAGCAAAAATCAATCTATCCGCTCTTTCTGCTAAAAATTTTTGTATTTCGTAGGTTTTATCTATAGAGAATGTAAATCTATCGGGAAAATCCGAACCAATTTGGGTAAACAGAAGGTGATTGGGAGATAAAGGCATTATTAAATTACCACCTTCTTTGTCCCAGCCTCCTTTGAAATCGTAACTTCCATCTCCATAGTAGTTTAATCGCAAAACTGGATGGTCGCTTGTGAACCAAGACATTCCCTTTGCTGGTTCAGCAATACTCCACTTGTGTGTGGGAAGAACTTTGGCCGTGTTTGTAAGTAGGTGGCGCTGGCTTTCTATCCATAGCTTTCTGCCAATTGAAATTTCTGCATGAATTTCTCCAAGATCTTTTTCTGGGATAGCATTAGGTGTTATTGTTACATCAACTACTTTGCCAAAGAATTGAGTTACTGAAGATTCTTGTAGCAGTGGTTTGCCTTCATGATAATGCTCATCAAGAACACGGACAGTATCAGCTAAAGCGCTATCTAGTAATTGCGGTAACTTTTCTGTCCAGCGTTCGGTCGATTCGATGTAATTTGTTGGAGTTCGAACGTCTTGTGCTGCCAAAAAGAGAGATAAGTAATGCCAATCGTGATTTGTAAGTTGTTTATTGTTTATGACTTTTGATAGGGATTCTTGTTCGGGTGTTTCAAATTCAGCATCTATCCATCTTTCAAAAGTGTCATCTTCTTGTCTATTTGAAATCACTGTATAAAGGTCACGCTGATAGGCTACTCCGCCTATAGGTTGATATTCCCATTGACGAAAATTATTTCTGGGTACAAGTAGCCGATGTGCCCAAACATGGTTACTCGAATCGCCCCAATTTTTTAAGTACATCTGAGGAACAAAATGATTATTACGCTTTAGTTGATTCATCTGAACTCTAATTGCAATATATTGTAAAAACTAACTTGCGAGATGTAACGCCCCAACTATGTTTACCGGCCGTTTCAAGCCTATCGACGGCAATTTGACCATCTCAACCATCCCCACTACTATAGCAAAATCGGCCCTGAGAGTCACCTGACGTTTGTCATCAATCGCTGTAGATGCGCTCGACGCGGCTGTTGATCTGGCAGATGACTTCGTAGGGAATGGTGCCCAGCTTTTGGGCCCATTCATCGCAGGTGATCTGCTCGTTGCCGCTCTGACCGATCAGCACGACCGGGTCGCCGATCTTGAGCGTGGTCTGCGGGCCGAGATCGACCATGCTCTGGTCCATGCAGACCCGCCCGACGACCGGGTAGGAGCGGCCCTCGATCAGCACCCGTCCGCGGTTTGAGAACAGGCGGTTGAACCCGTCTGCATAGCCGACCGGCAGGGTGGCGATGTGGGTCTCGTGCGGGGCGGTCCAGGTCCGTCCGTAGCCGATGGTCGTGCCGGCGGCCACTTTTTTGAGAAACGAGATACGCGTCAGGAAGCTCAGCCCCGCTTTGAGCGGGATGCTGCGCGGTGTGGCGGGGTCGGGGTAGCAGCCGTAGACCATGATGCCGGGGCGCAGCAGGTCGAGCCAGGCTGCCGGGTGAGCGAGCACCCCGCCCGAGTTGGAGGCGTGTATCAGCCCCGGTTTGCGCCCGATCACGGCCTGGATCTGCTCGAGGCAGGTTTTGAAGCGTTCGGTCTGGGCGCGGGTGTAAGCCGGGTCGGCTTCGTCGCTGACCGGGAAGTGGGTGAAGACCCCCTCTAGATGCAGGCGCGGGCAGTTTGTTTGGATGTGCAGCGCCAGGGCCGGGGCTTCTGCGGGCGTCACCCCAACCCGCCCCATGCCGGTATCCACTTTCAGGTGCAGGTCGGCTTCCAGCCCTGCGGCGCGGCAAACCGCCTCGAGTTCGTCTGCGTTTTCGCGGCTGGCAACGGTCAGGGTCAGTTCATCCCGCACCGCCGTTTCGAGTTCTTCACGAAAGCAGGGGCTGAGTTTTAAGATCGGCAGCCGGATGCCCGCCTGGCGCAGCTGCCGGCCTTCGGGGACGGTTGCCACGCCCAGCCAGTCGACGCCGCTGCGTTCGGCCAGGCGCGAAACTTCGACTGCCCCGTGCCCGTAGGCGTTGGCTTTGACGGGCAGCATGATCTTGCGCTGCAGGCCAGCGGCCTGGCGAATGGCTGCGATATTGTCGCGGATGTGGTCGAGGTGAACACGGACGTGGGTTTGGTAGAACATGGCAAACTCCGTTTGGTTGACGGGCAGGGTTGATACAAGGATGGGCTGATTATATTATGCCCGTGGCCGCAAATGGGCAGCATGAGATTGCGTCGGGATAAAAGACTTCGTGGGTCGTTTTCCATTTATAATCTAAGGAGTGCTATCTGAAGTTTCAGATCAGCGCAGCGATACCAGGGCAGTATAAATCGGTTTTTTTATTTTCGTTGTTTCGAAAGTAATTTTCAATGTCTTCCCAGCTTATCACACGCCTCGAACTTGACAAGTTCCTGTCCATTTATGATTTGCACCCGCCGGAGCGTTCGGACGATGAAACGCTTTTCAAGCAGCTGCTGGCCTGGATGGATGAAAAGCAAAAAGGCCAGACCCTGATGGAGCGCAAGTGCCAGCCGGGCGAGGTCATCATCCGTGAAGGTGAGCCGGGTGACGTTTTCTACGTGATCCGCGCCGGACAGACGGTGGTTCTCAAAGGCGAGATTGAATCGCCGACGATCATCGGTTTTCGGACGGTTGGGGATGCGATCGGCGAAATGGCCCTGCTCGAGAATCGTCCGCGCTCGGCAACGGTCATTGCGCTCGGCCCTGTCTCGCTGTGGAGCCTTGGGCGCGAAACCTTTCACCAGTTCCTGGCAGAAAACCCGGCCTTGAGCCTGAACCTGATGAGCATGCTCAGCGGCAGAATCCGCGAATCGGACGAGGAACGCCTGCGCGGCTACGTCCGCGAGCGCCAGAAGGAAGAAGTGCTCGAAGATCTGAGCAAGCTTGCCATCTTCGATCCGCTGACCGGGCTGTACAACCGCCGCCAGATGGATGACATCCTGCGCGATCAATTTATCCGCGCCATCCAGCACAACAGCAGCGTTGGCATCATCATGGCCGATATCGACCATTTTAAGCAAATTAACGACACCTACGGCCACCAGGCCGGCGACCTGATGCTGAAAGCGGCGGCCAGGATTTTTGAAACGAGCATCCGTTCTGGCGATAGCGCCTGCCGTTACGGCGGCGAGGAATTTACCATGATTCTGCCGGGCGCTTCGCATAAAATTCTGTTGCGCTGCGCCGAGAGGATCCGCGTTAGTTTTGAAGCGCTGCGGATCGAGCTGAAGGATGTCAGTTTTGGCGCAACGATCTCTCTGGGGGTGGCCAGCTTCCCTGCGCATGGCAAAAATGGCGAAGAAGTGCTGGAATGCGCCGACCGGGCCCTGTACCAGGCCAAGCGCGCCGGCCGCAACCGGGTGGTGCTGTACTCGCATGAAACTTAACCAGATTTTCCAGGAGTCCGCTCCATGACCGATGACCAGCCCAGCCCCCGCCCGCGCCGCAATTTATCGAGCCTGTTCGATTCGATCGAAGAAAAAAAGCTCGATTCTCTGCGCGACCTGGCCCAGTCGGATGCGGTTCCAACTGGCGGCACCAAACCGCTGATCGCCAAAGTGCCCTTCAGGCCCGACGGCGACGCCCTGCGCCTGGCCCCTGAACTGCAAACCTACCTGCCGCCCGACCTGTGGCGCAAGCTGAGCAACGAAGCCCCGCGTAGCGGCATTTATATCAACGCTCTTGAGCGGCTTAATTCCCTGCTCTATACCATTTCAACCTACCTGCCTGCCGACCTGGTGCAGGAAAAACTCGCGCGCCCCGTGCCGGGCCTGGTGGACGGCAAAATTTTGCGCGGCTGTTTGTTGTTTTCAGACGTAAGTGGCTTTACCGCCCTTTCCGAGCGCCTGGCCGCGCTGGGTCCGCAGGGTGCTGAACACCTGACCGGCTTCATCAACCAGTATTTCACAACCATGATAGACATCATCGCCTGGTCGAACGGCACCCTGCTCAAATTTGCCGGCGATGCGACCCTGATCTACTTCCCATACCAGGAAAACGGCGACCACGCCCGCTGGGCGGCCCGCGCCGGACTGCGCATGCTGCGCGCCATGGGCGATTTCGCCAACATCCCGACCCCGCTTGGGGCGGTTTCGCTTTCGATGAAACTCGGCCTGGCTGCGGGCGATTTCCTGGCTGCCAGCATCGGCTCGCCAAAGCGCATGGAATATGCCCTGATCGGTGAAACCGTTGCCCAGACCCTGCAGGCTGAGGGCAATTCTGCCTCGGGACTGCTGGTCATGAACCGGGCTGCCGCCGAGGCCTTGGGCACCGATTACGAACTGACCGAGATCAAGCCGGGCTTCTTCCGGCTGACTCCCGGCGCGGATGGCGGCCTCGACAGCTTCGAGATCCGTCCCGAAAAACGGCGCGCTCGTAGCACCATGCCCTGGGACGCCAGCCTCGAAGATCTCAACGCCGAGCTGGATAATGTGCTGAGCAAGATCAAGGCCCTGGCGCCCTACCTGGCCAGTGAACTGCTCGACCGCATCATTTCGCACGCCTCCCAGCGCCAGATGCAGAGCGAATACCGCCCGACCGTGGTCATGTTCTGCAACTTCACCGGGCCTGAAACCCTGCTCAGCCAGTGGGGCTCAGACGGTGTGCAGCGTGTGACCGGCCTGTTAAGCGCTTATTTCAGCGACATGCACGAAGCCATCAGCCGTTTTGGCGGCATCGTCACCCGCATTGATCCCTACAGCAAGGGCACCAAGCTGCTGGCCCTGTTCGGCGCGCCGGTTGCCCATGAGGATGATCCCCAGCGCGCGGTCAGCGCGGCCCTGGCGATGAACACCTCCCTGCTGGCCCTCAACCGGCGCTGGCAGCAGAAACTGTCCCGCCACCTGCCGCCCGGGTTTTCTGAAACCCTGATGCAGCACCGCATCGGCATCACCCTCGGTGAAACCTTTGCCGGGCAGGCCGGTTCCTCCACGCGGCGCGAATACACCGTCATGGGAGACGAAGTCAACCTGGCGGCGCGTCTGATGAGCGCTGCCGAACCGGGGCAGATTTTGGTCAGCGAACCGGTTCTGGAGCGGGTCACCACTTATTACGTCACCCGCAAACTGCCGCCGGTCAAGGTCAAGGGCAAGAAAAAGCCGATCCCGATCTTCCAGATCGACGGCCCGCGTGAAGATACCCTGCTCAGCCGCATCCATTTGCGGAATGCTCTGATTGGACGCAACCAGGAACTTGCCGAAGCCCAAAAAGCCTTCGACCGCGCCCGGCACGGTCAGGGCGGCCTGTTGTATCTGACCGGTCCGGCTGGCATCGGCAAAAGCCACCTGGCCGATACGCTGATCCGCCAGGCAACGCTCAATGGCTGGCGGATGGAAGCTTTCCAGTGCCGTTCATACCAGTCTGATGAAGCGAATTCCTGTTGGGCGGGTCTGGTGCGAACACTGGCAGGCATGACCCCGATCGATGATCCCATGATCCAGGCCGAGAAGCTCGAGCGGCTTGTTACCGAACTAGGCCTTAGTTCCACCCAACAAGCCTCCCTGACTGACCTGCTCGACCTGCGCCAGGCGCAGCTTGCCGCCGAGAGCCAGGCTCCTGCTGAGAGCGATGATCTGTTCAGCATGGTCAAGCAGGGCCGTGCCAGCCGCAAAGCCAGCAGCCTGGATGTTTTCGAGCAGTTGGGCGGCACCCGCGCCGCCTCGGCCAGCGATACCGTCCCGGTCACCGAGCGCCAGACTGCCCGCAAACGATCTGCGCTCGAAGCGCTGCTGACCGCCCTTTCGAGCGCTTCGCCTTTGCTGGTCTTCTTCGAAGATGTGCACTGGATGGACGAGACCTCGCGCCAATCGCTGCTTGAAATGAGCAAGGCGCTCGCCTCGCAGCCGGTGCTCTTCCTTCTGGCAGGCCGCCCGCATGAAGGCATGCCAGAGAGTGTCGCGACCCTCCAGCTTAAACCGTTCAGCACCGAAGAGACCAGCGCCATGGCGGCCGCCATCCTGACTGAAGGCCTGACCGATATCATCCACGAACAGAGCAAAGGCAGCCCGCTCTTTGTTGAAGAGATCAGCCGCTGGATCAAGCGCACCCACAGCATCGACCAGGCCGGTCTCAAGAGCGTTTTACAATCTTCCGACATCCTGCAAAAACTGGTGCTGAGCACCCTTGAAAGCCTGCCCGAAACCCAGCGCGAAGTTGCGCGCCTGGCCTCGGTCATCGGCATGGAATTCCGGCGCAGCGATGTGGAAGCCCTGCTGCAGGATACGCTGGACGCGGTCTCGCTGACCGGTTACCTGCGCAGCCTGGCGCAATCGCGCCTGATCGAACTCAACGAGGCCGGCATCGATCCGCGTTACACGTTTGAGCAAAACATTTTCCGCGATATTCTTTACACCAGCCTGCCTTTTGAGCGGCGGCGCGAGCTGCACGCCCTGATGGCCGATCACTTGAAGAACCGCTCCTCCCGCCGCCAGCTGCGCGACAAGATCGGGGCTTTTCTGGACGATGCCACCGACACGAAACCCCAGCGGACCGCTGAAATGCTGGCCTATCATTATGAAATGTCCGGGCAATGGCTGGAGGCCGCGCAGCAGATGAATACCGCGGCCTGGCTGCTGCCCCCCGAACCGGGCGGGAGCGAACCGCTCTTCGGCCGGGCCCTGGCGATGCTCGAACAGATTCCACCCGAAGCGGCCTCCAACCCTGAGATCGGACTGCAAAAAGTCCGCGCCCAGCTTGGGCTGGCAGGTTCGGCCTTGCGTCAGGGTGACCTGCCCGCCGCAGCCGCCGCCTGCGAGGCGGCGCTGGCAGCCGCGCCGCTGGCATCCTTACCGCGCGACCTTGCGACGCGGCTGGTGGCGGCGCTGGCGCTTGCCTGGCCTTCGCAGGGCAAGGTCGCCCAGGCCGAAAAACAACTGGATTCTTTCCTCGAAAGCTATGGCGACCTCGAAACGATTTGGAAATTGCGCGCTTTGCAGGTCTGGCTGGCTGCGCGCGCCGGGCGTGACGCGGGCGCTTTGATCGCTGCGGCCCGTGAAGCGCTGCCCGAAGCGGAAAGCAATGTCCAGGTTCGGGTGCGGGCCTTGCTCGAAGACCTGTCCGGGCAATGGGCGCCCGCCATCCCGCTTTATCGCTCCGTTGACCTGGCCGACAGCGCCGGGCTGGCCTGGGTCCGCCTGGGAGATGCATCCGTGCAAGCCGGAGATTTTTCCGCATCGGGCGAGCAGTATGCCCATGCCCACGAGATCTGGAAGATGACCGGCAGCGAGCCCGGTCTGGCGCTGGTTGCCTACCGCCGCGCCGAACTGGCCTGGCTGGGGCGGGTTGATGCTCGTCTGGCGCTTTCCCTGCTCGAAGAATCCCTGGATTGGTTGTCAAAATCGCCGCCAGCCCTGCAAACCGGGCCGCGGGTTGTTGTTCAAAATGCCCTGGCGCGTATCAAGAAAAGACAAATAGGCCCCTGGGATGCCTGGCAATGGCAGCCCTTTACCGACCTGGCCTGTATCGACCTGCTTCTGCCGATTTTTAATTAGGAGATGACCATGAGTGACTTGACCGAGATGTTGCAGAAAAACCCGATGTTCAAAAGCCTGTCGCCAGTCGAAACCGAAACCCTGGCCGGGAGCTTGAAGATCCGTCCGTTGAAGGCGGGCCAGGTGCTCTTTAACCTGGGCGACCCCGGCGACGAGATGATCCTGGTGCGCGACGGGCAGATTTCCATTTACATGCCCGATGCCGGGCGGCCGGAATCGGGCCAGGCCCTGCGCGTTTTCCAGCCGGGAGAGATCCTGGGCGAAATGGCGCTCGTCGACCGTTTGCCGCGCTCGGCCAGCGCTCGCGCCGAAAGCGACGGTACGATCGCCACGCTCGGCCTGAATGACTTCCGCGCGCTGCTGGCCAGCGAACCGGAAGTTGCGATGAGTGTGATGAGCGGCCTGAGCGGGCGTATTCGCTATACGACCGATTTCATCGGCGAGGTCCGGCAGTGGGTCAAGCGCATGGCCGAGGGCAAATATGATTCCATTCAGGCCCCCGGCGACGTGCAGGATACCTCGCTGTCTGCCCTGGCCGCCGATTTTGTGCGCATGGCGGCCCAGGTCCAGGCTCGCGAAGAAAAATTGAAACAGGAAGTCGCTGAACTGCGCATCCAGATCGATGAAAAGCAGCGCCGCGAGAAGGCGACCGAGATCACAGAGAGCGAGTATTTCCGCAATTTGAAGGCCCAATTGCAGGCTATGCGCGATCAGGATGATGAGGACTGACCCTCAGCTTATCGAGTTGGCTGGTTTTTGCGGTCAGAAGTGATATACAGTTATGCTTGGTTAAAAAAGGTAACGGCCGATCCATAGGATGACCGTTACCTTTTTTTTGATTGCTAAAAACTGCTTGTTCTTTCCTGTTATTCCCTGCTGGCGGTTAGCGTTTTGGCTTGAGCCCCAGCCCCCTGGCGATGATCGCGTCAAGAATCCGTTTGGGAAGCAATTCCTGCAGGATATGAACGATCGGGTTGCCCGGCACGACCGCATAGCGGACGCGCGGATTGGGCGTGGTCAGCGCGCGCAGCACCACCTGGCCGACCTTTTCAGGCGGATAGCCGTTGCGGCCGCTGTCGATCGCGTATTTTTGAAAGCGCTTGATGGCTTCGACGTACTCCGTATCCTGGTAGATGGAAAAATCCATTTCATCGGCTTTATCCCAGATCGGGGTGGCGATCGGGCCGGGGCCCACGATGATGACATCGATGCCGTACAGCATCAATTCACGGCGCAGCGATTCTGAAAAGCCCTCCAGGGCATGTTTGGAGGTTGCATAAGCGCCGACGAAGGGCGCGCCGTTCTTTCCTGAAGACGAGCTGATGTTAACGATCCGGCCTGGTTTGCCCTTCAGGCTGCGATCTGTGCCCAATAACGGTAAAAATGCCTGGGTCACGACCAACTGCGCGATCAGGTTGACTTCGATCTGTTTGCGAAAATCGGCGATCGGCTGGTGCAGCAGCGGCGCAGGCAGGGCGATGCCGGCATTGTTGACCAGCCCGAAGAGCGTTTCGCCGTTAAGCTGCTCGCGCACGTTTTGGGCCGCAGCCCGGACCCTGGCCTCGTCGGTCACATCGAACAACAACGGGATGAAGCCTGCGCCGAATTCCTTTTTGAGCCGTTCGGCGTCCGTTTCCTTGCGCACGCTGCCAAAGACGCGAAAGCCGCGTTCGACCAGAATTTTCGTAACCGCCCAGCCGATCCCGGTTGAAACACCGGTAACCACCACACTTTGCATAGTTCGCTCCTTTTTTATCGATAATCCTATCACGATTATGCGAGAGAAGAATCAAAAAGCGCTGACGATTTTTACTCGCCAGCGCTTTTATTATTGTTCACCAATTACCACTTACTCGTTATCGTAGCCTTCCGGCAGCCAGCAGCACAAAACCAGCTCTCTTGCCGCCTTGACCTCGTCCATGCGTCCGAAGGGAGTGGTGTGCGGGGCGGTCTTGACCAGTTCGGGATTTTCGCGCGCTTCTTCGGCGATCTTGATTAGGGCCTCGGCGAAACTGTCGAGGGTGTCTTTGTTCTCGGTCTCGGTCGGCTCGATCATCAGGGCTTCGTGCACGATGAGCGGGAAGTAGTTGGTCGGCGGGTGGAAGTTGTAATCCATCAGACGCTTGGCCACATCCAGGGCGCGCACGCCGCTCGAGTTGGGCGGGTTGCCTTCCATGACGAATTCGTGCATGCAAACCCGGTCGAAGGGGATTTTGTACGTACCGCGCAGGCGGGCCGCCAGGTAGTTGGCGTTCAGCACCGCATACTGCGAGATGTCCTTCAACCCGTCCGGGCCGTGCATGGCGATGTAGGTATACGAGCGGACCAGTCCGCCGCCAAAGTGGCCGTGGAACGCTTTCATGCGTCCGATGGTCTGCTTGGGGGTCACGAAACCGTACAGCGCGGGCACATCCTGCTCGGCTTCTTCCAGGATTCCGACCAGCGGGGCGGGCAGGAAGTCTGCCAGGCGTTCGCTGACGCCGACCGGGCCGGAGCCGGGACCACCGCCGCCGTGCGGGACGGCAAAGGTCTTGTGCAGGTTGAAGTGCATCACATCGAAGCCCAGGTCGCCCGGGCGGACGATGCCAAGCAGAGCGTTCAGGTTTGCGCCGTCGCCGTACATCAGGCCGCCGCAGTCGCGGACGAGTTTGACAACCTGCTCGATGTGCTCGTCGAACAGGCCGAGAGTGTTCGGGTTGGTCAGCATCATTCCGACCACGGTATCGTCGCACTGGGCCTTGAGCGCGTCCAGGTCCACGTTGCCGCGCGCATCGGAGGGGATGACCACTACACTCATGCCGAGCATCCCGGCCGAGGCCGGATTTGTGCCGTGGGCCGCATCGGGGATGAGCATCTTGATGCGTTTCTCGTCGCCGCGCGCTTTGTGATAGGCGCGCATCATCAGCACACCGCAAAATTCACCGTGCGCCCCGGCCGCAGGCTGGAGCGTGACCGCCGCAAAACCGCTGATCTCTTTCAGCCATTCCTGCATCTGGTACATCAGCAGCAGGTTGCCTTGCACGGTTTCAATTGGCTGCAGCGGGTGGCTGAACACAAAACCCGGCAGGCGGCAGGTGTCTTCGTTGATCTTGGGGTTGTATTTCATCGTGCATGAGCCGAGCGGATAGAAACCGCCGTCCACGCTGTAGTTGTATTTTGAGAGCGCCATGTAATGTCTGACGACATCCACCTCGGCCAGTTCGGGCAGGGGCAGCTCGTCGCGCAGCAGAGACTCGTCTGGCAGTTCAAAGGCCGGAACGTCCGATTTGGGGAAGGTTACACCGGTGCGGCCGGGGGAGGACAGTTCAAAGATCGTTTTTTCTGTCATGAGAGCACCTCCTTGACCACTTCAACCAGCGCATCGATTTCATCTTTGGTGTTCATCTCGGTCACGGCCACCAATAGATGATCCTGGAGCGCCGGGTAGTCCTGCCCCAGATCGTAGCCGCCCAAAATGCCGTGTTCGAGCAGGTGTTCGTTGATCGAGGCCACCGGTTTAGGGAAGCAAACCGCAAATTCGTGGAAGAAGGGCTGGCTGAAGCACAGTCCGACACCCTTGATTTTGCTCAGCTCGGCAGCGGCATAATGCGCCTTCTGGTAGCACAGGTTCGCAACCTGTTTCAGCCCGGTTTTGCCGATCGTCGAGAGGTAGACCGCCGATGCCAGCGCCAGCAAGCCCTGGTTCGAGCAGATGTTGGAGGTCGCTTTTTCACGCTTGATGTGCTGTTCGCGCGCGGTCAGGGTCAACACGTAGGCTTTTTGCCCGCGCGAGTCGACCGTCTCACCAACCAGCCTGCCCGCCATTTTATGGACAAATTGCTTTCTGGTAGTGAAGAATCCCAACGACGGGCCGCCGAACCACATTGGCAGCCCGAGCGGCTGGCCTTCACCGACAACGATATCCGCGCCCATGCTGCCGGGGGTCTTGAACATCGCCAGCGCGGTCGGATTGGCGACCACACACACCAGTGCGCCCTGGGCGTGGGCGGTTTCGATCAGTTTGGTATAGTCAAAGATCCGCCCGAAGAAATCAGGGTATTGGACGATGACCAGGGCCGTATCCGCATCGATCAACGGGGTCAGGGCCTCGGGCGAGGCTTGCAGGTCGGCGGCCGGATCGTCGCCCGAAACGCTCAGCTCCATCCCCTGGGTATAGGTGCGGATGACCTCGCGGTATTGCGGGTGGACGGCTGGCGAGACCACCACTTTGCGGCGTTTGCCGCGGAAGTTGGCGAAGGCCAGGTTGACGGCTTCGGCGGCGGCAGTTGCGCCGTCATAATGCGAAGCGTTCGAAACGTCCATGCCGGTCAGGGTCGTCATCAGGGACTGGTATTCGAAAATGCCCTGCAGCGTACCCTGTGAGATTTCAGGCTGGTAAGGGGTGTAGGCGGTGTAGAATTCGCCGCGCCGCAGGATGTGATCGACGACAGCCGGGGTATAGTGGTTATACATGCCCGCGCCGAGGAAGGAAACCAGGTCGCCGCGCACGTTTTCGTTGGATTTGGCAATCTCGTCGAGCAGGCTGGCGGCTTCCATTTCGGTCAGCGCCGCGGGCAGGTCGAGTTTGGGAAAGCGATGTTTGGCCGGGACAGCTTCAAAGAGCGCATCCAGGCTCTTGACGCCGATCGTCTCCAGCATCGCATCCCGTTCTTTGGGGGAGATGGGGATGTAAGTCATATTTTCCTGTAATTGTTGCAATGATGGTCGAGTAGACGATATTCTTTCGCCATACACCTGCACTTGCAGCGCAGGTGCAGAGACCCAGCAAGCTATCAGGTCTCGATACGCCCTTCGCGAAAACCGCTCAGGGCTACCCGACCAGCAGTTCGCAATACCCTAGTGCGCCCTTCCCTCGTAATATTTTTCGTACGCTGCAGAGTCCATCAAGCCGGCCGCGTCGCCGCCTTCGATCTGGATGAACCAGGCCGCGCCGTAGGGGTCGGTGTTGATCGATTCGGGACCGCTGGACAGCGCTTCGTTGATCGCCACCACTTTGCCGGATACCGGGGCGAGCACATCCGAGGCTGCCTTGACCGATTCGACCGAGGCGATGGCGCTGCCGGCCTCGACCGTATCGCCGACGCCGACGGTGATTTCCATGAAGACGATGTCTGAGAGTTGACCCTGGGCGTAGTCGCTAATGCCGACTTTACCGGTCGCCGGGTCGAACCACTCATCAGATTTGGCATATTTCAGGTTAGAGGGGGTGTTAGACATGGGTTGCTCCTTGGGTGAATTTGGAGTCCAAAATCTCCCGATTTTGGATGATGCTGTTCCAATGTCAGGAGACATTGGAGTCCGTTAATGCAAAAAGGGCGCACAAATTGACTTGTGCACCCTCTGTAATCAGACCTGAGAGATTCACACTTTGACTTTGGGTTTCGATACGTCCTGAAGAACATCAGGACTACTCAACCCTCCGCCAAGTGCTTGCCCCGTCGGTGTCCATTGCTGGAACTTTCCAGAGAAAAACGAAACAGGGTCCTTTTGCCTGAGAGTTTCACCTGCGCGTGCCCGCAACAGATTTGCACCTTCGGCGCTCGCGCGGGGAATTTTCCGCGTTTGTCTCTTCCCTGTTCTGCTTGAATTGTACTTTTATTCTATGGCTTCGGATAGGGCAAGTCAAGGGAAGAATGTCAGGTTAATTAAACGCTAAGGTCAGTTCTTCTATATCACCGGCGCAGCGGGCGCGCGTTTCAGGAACTGTCCATCGCCGGCTTTGCCGTGCCACTGCTCGTTCTCGACGATCAGCTTGCCGCGCAGGAAGACTTTTTCGGGGTAGCCGGTCAGTTCCCAGCCTTCGTACAGGTTGTAATCGGTGCGCTGCTGGCTGTGTGCCACACCGTAGGTTACTTTTTTGGCCGGGTCCCAGATCACAATGTCGGCGTCCGCCCCGGGGACGAGCGCGCCCTTGCGCGGGTACAGCCCGAAGATCTTGGCGGCATTGGTCGAGGTCAGCGCCACAAACTGGTTGGGCGTGATCTTCCCGCTGTTGACGCCGGTCGTCCACAAGATCGGCAGCCTGTCCTGCACGCCCGGCAGGCCATTTGGGATTTTGGTGAAATCGCCTGCGCCCAGTTCCTTGCCGGGGATGGCGATTTTCTGGCCTTCGTATACGATCGGCTGGCTGCCGTCGAAGAAGAACGGGCAGTGATCAGTGCCCACGGTCTGGATGGTGCCGTCTGCAAGCGCTTGCCACAGCCGGGCGTTATCGGCCTCGCTGCGCATGGGCGGGGAGCAGATCCACTTTGCGCCGTCGGGCCGTTTAAGGTGCTCGACTGTGAAGAACAAATACTGCGGACAGGTTTCTCCCATGACTTTAACGCCGCGCTCGCGGGCGTACTGGAGCATATCCGCTTCGCCGCCGGCATTCATGTGAACGATGTAGATGGGAGAATCGGCCATTTCGGCCAGGGCGGCGGCGCGCAGGCTGGCTTCGACCGCGCTCCAGGCCGGGCGGGTGTGGGCGTGCCATTCGGGGCTGGTCTGGCCGGCGCGGAGGGCCTCCTCGATCAGGGTTTCGATCACATCTCCATTTTCGGCGTGGATCATGACCAGCATGCCGTGTTCGCGGGCGATGCGCAGGGCCTTGTAAATGGCGCCGTCGTCGATGCGCAGGCGGCCGTTGTAAGCGGTAAAAACTTTCAGGGTGGTGATGCCCATTTCAACCAGGGATGGGATTTCGGCGGCGATGGCCTCGTCGAAGCGGGTCAGGTTCATGTGAAAAGAGTAGTCGATGGCGGCTTTGGCTGATTTTTCGCGCCACAGACTCACCGAGTGTTCAAAGCCCTGTGCTTCCTGGACGATAAAATCCATTACGGTGGTTGTTCCACCGAAAGCGGCGGCTTTGTGGCCGGTGTAGTGGTCATCAGACGAGACCGTGCCGAACATCGGCAGATCAAAGTGGCAGTGCGGATCCACCCCGCCCGGCAGCAGGAATTTGCCGGTCGCGTCGGCAACAAAGGCCTCGGGTGGCGCGCTCAGGTTTTCACCAATTAAACGGATCTGCTCTCCTTCGATGAGAACATCCGCTTTAAAGGTGTCGGCTGCGGTGATTAACGTCCCGTTTTTGATCAGTGTGGTTTTCATGATTTATTCCTGTCCTGAAATTTTGCGGCGCATTTCGCTGGCTTTGGCCTGTAAAAACCTGAAATAGTCGGTTTCGGTAATTTCGGCGACCTGGTGGGCGCGGCGGGTTTCATCTATTTCGATGCGCAGTTTGGCGATTTCCTGGTGCAGGCGTTGTTCGCGGATGTAGCCATCCAGCGCGGCGCAGGCCAGCATGACCAGGCTTTCGAGCACCTCATCGGGTTTGAAGGGGACGATTTCGCCGCTTTCAGGTTTTTTTGCATTGATGAGCTGTAATACCCCAATCACTTTGCCAGACTGGTTTTCTAGCGGGAAGGCAAAGAAGGACTTTGAGTGGTAGCCTGTGCGCTGGTCGAACAGTTTTGTGCCGGAGAAGTCGAAGCCTTCGGCCTGATAGGCGTCGGCAATGTTGACCCGCTCGCCGGTCAGAGCAACATACGAGGCGACATTGGCGCGATTTTCTTCGCCGTTTGGCTTGTAAAGGGGGATGGGCTGGAAAGTAACCGGGTTGCCACTGGTTCCGCCGGTGGCCAGCCCGAGGGAAACATTGCGCACGAGCATAAAGCGCAGCCGCTGGTCTTCCTCCACCAGGTAAAGCGTGCCGGCATCGGCGTTGGTGATTTCCTGGGATTGCAACACGATGGTTTCGAGCAGCCGGTCGAAATCTTTTTCGGCTGAAAGGGATACCCCGATCGGGATGACGGTGCGCAGCAATTTGCGCTGTCTTTCTTTGAATTGCACTTCGCGCGCCATCGAATCCAGCATGCGCGCCAGTTCCCCGACTTCATCTTGCCGGGCGAGGACATCCTCAAGCATTTCGGGCCGGTATAGGCCTTTTTCGATGGCGCGCAAGGCTTCCATGATTTGCTTGAGATGGATGGATGCCATCTGTTCTGGCTGGCTCATTGGCTTTCGTCCAATGGGCTGAACCCGGCCCCGTAGACCGATTGGGCCGGTGAGACGATCACAAAAGCTTTGGGGTCGGTTCGCGCAACCAGGGCTCTCAACTGTGAAATTTCAGTGACGGTCAGGGCTACCATCAAGACGCCGTGTGCCTGGCCGGTATAGGCTCCCTTGCCCGCCACGATCGTTACCCCGCGCCGCATGTCGGTCAGGATGGCGGCTGAGACGGCATCGGGATGGTTGGTGATGATGAAGGTCAGCAGTTGCTGGCGGCGGGCGGCAGGGCGGAACCAGGCCTTCAGGCCGCCCATGCGCACTTCGGGCAGGTTGAAGCGCGGCAGAACTTCGCCGGAGGCCTGGCGCAGGCTAAGCGTGAAAATGGCGAGGATGCCAAGCATGGAAAAGTAGAGCGCCACCAGACCCAGAACGATCTGCCCGTTCAAACCGCCAATGCCGGCGCGCGCGACAAAATGCGCCATATCGTTGACCGGGGTCGGCATCAGCCACAGGTTGGCCATCCATGAAAGGCCGACGATGGTGTAGATCCACAGGTAGTTGCGGCGCAGGCGGCGGCCGGTTGCTTCCCAGATCGAGATCGGGAAGTGCGGCGTCAGCAGGCTTTCGGCCAGGGTTTCGGCCCAGTCTGGCGAGGGGTGAAAAGGCGGGACGAGCATCGCCGCGTAGAAGTCGGTTTCCATCAGGCGCACGCGTGAGGCCCACAGTTCGTAGTAACGATAACGGCGCGCTTCCATGATCAGGAAGATGGTCACGAGCAGGATATTGAGCAGGATGACGATGTGGCTGCCCTGGCCCTGGGTGAAGGCAAACGAGATGGCTGCGCCGGTGGTGACGACCGCCCAGTTGGTGGTCGTATCGAGCCGCTGACGCCAGACGTTGGCGCGCTGGATCTCGGCCCGGAACAGATGGACCATGGCGGTGGTGAACTCGCTCGATTTGAGCTGGTAGCCGCGATAGGTCCAGACGGGCTCGGGCGGGGATTCTTCTTCGGGCAGGGGGATTTCTTCGCTCACGCTATTCTCCGGCAGACGGGTTGTACCCGGCCTGCAGATCTTTGATCCCGAGCAGGGCCATCAGCACTTCGGGCGGGAGCTCGGCTTCGGGCAGGTCGGTGGCGGTGCGATATTGGGATGCCTGAGCGCGCTCACGCAGCGATTTCCAGAGCAGGGCGCGCTCGTCGTCGCGCACGATCAGGTCGGCCAAGGTGCGGGCGTTGAGGATGTATTCGCCGGTCGAATAAAAGAAAGTGATCCGCCGCCATTTTTCGGCGGTGATCGGGCTTTTGAGCTTTTCGAGCGCACCGATTTGCAGCTTGTAGTATTCCTCGCGGGCGCGGGGGTGGTCGGGCTCGTCGCGTAGCAGCTCGGCGCGGGTGGTCAGTTCGTGCCCACGCAGCGGGGCGATGTACTCGATCTGCGCGCCGCGCTCCCCGAAGCTGGCGGGCTGGTAAAAAGCCAGATAATCCACGCTGACAACTTTGGGCGCAGATTTGAGCGGGATGCGGTACCAGCCCAACAGCCGGGCAATTTCCATATCGCGCGGCTGAGGCAGGAAACAGACCAGGACGAGGGAGGTGGGAGAGATCATGCTTCTATTTTACATTCAAGTGTTGTTGCTTGCGAATTGTTTACGTTACAATCATCCCATGAATTTGAAGATCAAGCGAAAAATTATTCCATGCTTCTTGTTGGCCGGCTTTCTTGTAACAGCCTGCCAGCCGGCAGCGATTGCGCCGCTGTCCACTGCCGCGCCAACGGTACCCTCCGTCCCGAGCGCCACGGTTAAGATACTGCCAACCGCCACCGTTACTCCGCAGCCAACGTCAACCGCTTCTGTCGATGCCGAAAATCAAGGCTGGTGCTCTCCGGGTTCGAACATCCCTGAAAATTACCAGATCATCGGATATTTACCGGAATACCGCACGCTGGAGCCGGCCTGGGGCAACTGCCTGACCGATATTATTTTTTTCTCGCTCCAGCCCCTCGCGGATGGCAAACTCGATACCAGCCGCCTGAAACCGGATGTGTTGAAATCCCTTCTGGATGTCAAAGAACGCCACGGAACGCGCATCCACATCTCGTTGGGCGGCTATCAGCGTTCTGACAATTTTGCCGCCATGGCGACCGATGCCAAAACGCGGGCGGCATTTGTCAAAAACCTGACCGATTTCTGCCTGCAAAATAATATTGACGGAGTCGATTTTGATTGGGAATTCCCATCCGGCGTGGCAGAATCCAGCAGTTATATTGCCTTGCTCAAAGAGACCCGCGCCGCTTTGAATCCGCATGGAATGCTGGTCAGCGTGGCGCTTTATCCCTTCCCGGATCTGAATGTCGCGCCCTATAACGTGGCGGACCGCATCCACATCATGTCTTATGACCGGGGCGCGCGCCACTCGACCCTCGAGCAGGCCGTCAAGGATGTTGACTTTTTTGTGGCGGGCGGCATCCCCAAAGAAAAAATCTTCCTGGGCCTGCCGTTCTATGGCAGAAGGATGAGCGGGTCGGGGAATGCGTTGACTTATTTTGAAATTGTGGAAAAGTATTTTCCGCTGCCTGAAACCAACGAAGTCGATAATATTTTCTTTAACGGCCGCAATTTGGTTCAGCAAAAAGCGTGCTATGCCAGGGATGTGGGCATCGGCGGTGTCATGATCTGGGAACTGGGCCAGGATAGTGTCGGCGATTTTTCGCTGCTGCGCGCGCTCTACCAGGGCGCAACACAGGGCTGTGAAAATTTGTCACCCTGACGAATGCCACTCGCCATTTTGTGTTAAGATAAAAATATCATTTCAACAGGAGGCTGCTATGGAATTCACGCAATTGGGCCGCACCGGCCTGAAAGTATCCCGTTTATGCCTGGGGACGATGAACTTTGGCCCGCATACCGAGGAAAAAGAGTCGTTTGCCATCATGGACAAAGCCCTCGAACTCGGTATCAACTTTTTCGACACGGCCAATGTCTACGGTTGGAAGACCGGCGAGGGCATTACCGAAAAAATTATCGGGAACTGGTTCGCGCAGGGTGGCGGACGACGCGAAAAAACCATCATCGCCACCAAAGTCTTCGGACGCATGGGCGATTGGCCCAACCAATCGCGCCTATCGGCGCGCCACATCCGTGAGGCCGTCGAAGGCTCCCTCAAACGCATGCAGACCGACTATATCGATATGTACCAGATGCACCACGTCGACCGGCTGAGCCCGTGGGAAGAGATCTGGCAGGCCATGGAAGTTTTGGTTCAGCAGGGCAAGGTCATTTATGTCGGCTCATCCAACTTTGCCGGGTGGCATATCACCCAGGCTCAGGAAAAAGCCAAAGCCCGCAACTTTATGGGCCTGGTCAGCGAGCAGTCGCTCTATAATCTGAACGCGCGCATGGTCGAGTTGGAGGTTATCCCGGCCTGCAAGGAATACGGCCTGGGGCTGATCCCCTGGAGTCCGCTGGCGGGTGGCTTGCTGGGCGGCGTGCTGGCCAAGATCGAAAAGGGCCGCCGCGCTTCTGAGAACGTACAGAAGGATATCGACAAGAATCGCCCGAAGCTCGAAGCCTGGGAGCAGTTCTGCAAGGAAATGGGCGAAAACCCGGCCGATGTGGCCCTGGCCTGGCTGTTAAAGAACCCGGTCGTGACCGCGCCGATCATCGGGCCGCGCACCGACGAGCAGTTGACCGGCGCCCTGCGCGCGCTCGAGATCAAGTTCAGTGAAGACGCCCTCAAGAAACTGGATGAAATCTTCCCCGGCCCCGGCGGCGAAGCGCCCGAAGCCTACGCCTGGTAAACCGTTTCGGCCTGTTTGAGCAGCCAGCCCTGCAATTCGGGGATGCCCTCGCTCAGGCGCGCGGCGGCCACGATCGGCAGGAAAGCGTGATAGACGGCCTGCTCACCGCCGGACGCAAAATAAGCGCTCAAGTAGGCCTTGTGGAACCAGTCCACGATCAGGCGCAGGAGCGGGTTGCTGGTGGCCGATACCCCCAAGAGCAGGATCGATGTGCGCGCCACATCCCCCAGCGGGTGGCCGACTGAGACATCCATCCAGTCGATCGTCAGATCTTTTTCGGCAGTCGACAAAATATTTCCCGGATGAAAATCGCCGTGACACAGGCGGTTTTCATCCGGGATTTTTGCGTAAGCCGCCAAAAGGCGTGATTTTAAGGGCGCGGGCAAAATGTCCGAGTGTTCGATGCGCCAGGTATATTTTTCGCGCTGACCGGGCAGCGGCGCATCGATCTTGGGCTGGTGCATCTGGCGCTGCAAGGCGGCCATGCGCCTGGCTAAGCTCGGGATGCGCCAGGGAGCTTTCATGACCATTTCGGACATCGGAACGCCGGCGATGCGCTCGTAGACCAGACCGGGACGCCCCTCCACCTCAATCTGCTCATAAAAACGAGGGCAGGCCACACCCGCTTCCTGCACCGCTGCTGCGACCTTGGCCTCGTAGTTGGCCTCATCCACGCTGAAACCAGGGCGATACAGCTTGACGACTTTGCCCGTTTCCCAGGCATAGACTTCGGCGGTGCGCCCGCGCGCGATCAGTTCTTCTGGCATATTCGACATCCTGTTTGCCCCGCGTGCGGCAAAGGATTACACCCCTTCGATCACAACCATTTTGCTTTTGGCGTACTGATGGCGCATGGCGAGGGCCGGGGCGTACTCGGGCGAGTTGAGCCAGGCCTTGGCCCGCTCAACGGAGGGAAACTCGAGGATGACCAGGCGGGTGGGCGCCCAGTCGCCTTCGAGGGTCTCAGCCTGTGCGCCGCGCGCCGCGTAACGGCCTCCGTACAGGGCGACGGCAGCCGGGGCCAGTTTTTTATATTCTTCGTAGCCGACCGGGTCGGTGACTTCGATATCAACGATAACGTATGCGGTCATAAGGGATTCCTTGTCGTAGGGGCGACGCATTGCGTCGCCCCTACAGATTTTCCAGATAATCAATGAACAATCTTACACCGAAGCCCATGCCGCCCTTGGGGCAGTAAGGCATATCTTTTTCCGCGCCCATCATCCCGGCAATGTCGATATGGGCCCAGGGAGTGGCGTCGGTCACGAATTGCTGCAGGAAGGTGCCGCCAATGATCGTCCCGGCTTTGCGTCCGCCGGAGTTTTTGATATCGCTGTCGTCGCCTTTGATCTGTTCGAAATACTCTTCGTCGAGCGGCAGCCGCCACAGGCGCTCGAAAGTCCGTTCCCCGGCCGCGGCGAGGGCCTGGGCCAGCACATCGCTGGTGCTCAAAACCCCGGCCCGCACCGAACCCAAGGCGATGATCACGGCCCCGGTCAGGGTGGCGATGTCGATCATGGCGCGCGGCTGGAAGGTGCGCTCGGTGTAGGTCAGGGCGTCGGCCAGCACCAGCCGGCCTTCGGCGTCGGTGCTGATGATCTCAACGGTCTTGCCGTTCAGGGCTTTCAGGATGTCATCCGGGCGGTAGCCTGCGCCTGAGATCATGTTCTCAGCGGCGGCGATCACACCCACGACCGGGGTTTTGAGCCCGAGCCGGGCGGCAGCGATCAGGGTTGCGATGACGGCCATCCCGCCGCTTTTATCGTATTTCATGCCGACAATGCCTTCGACCGTTTTGATCGAGTAGCCGCCGGTGTCGAAGGTGATCGCCTTGCCAACCAGCGCGACCGGTTTTTCAGCGCTCGTCCCGGCGTGTTCAAGGATGATCAGGCGGCTGGGGGTGGCAGAGGCCTTGCCGACCGCGACGATCAGCCCCGCGCCCAGGGCTTCGAGCTGCTGGTCGTCAAGGATGGTGCATTTCAGCCCGACTTCGGCGGCCAGTTTTTGGACGCGCCCGGCAAGGCTGACCGGGTTGATGACGTTGGCCGGTTCGTGCGACAGTTCGCGGGCCAGGTTGGTGGCTTCGCTGATGATGGCCGCTTTTTCGAGCGCTTTTTGCAGCGCGGAGGTTTCGCCATCGGTCAGCAGGCTCAGGCTGGTTTCGACGGATTTTTTATCTGATTTGTAGGCGCTGAATTTGAAATCGCCGAGCAAAAGCCCTTCGACCAGGGCCTGCAGGGCGGCTTCGGGAGCCAGTCCCAGCTCAAAGAGCGGAGCCAGCTGCAGCCCGGCGCTGCTTACTTCGTGTTTGGACAGCCATTTGGCGAGCATCCCGCCCGCGCGGCGCAGCATTTCGGCGTTGATCTTGGCCTGCGCGCCGAGCGAAAGCACGGCTTTGCCATTTAATAGGCGAATATCGCCGGTTTCTTTGCCGGCGGTTTCAAGGGTCACAGTTTCAGGCGCGGGGGTTGGGATGATGGTCAGGCCGGCGAAACCGGTTTGTGGGGCAAGGGTCAGGTGCAGGGGCATGTGGGGGAGTCCTTTTGGGGGTGATGAACAGATGGAATAAACGATTTAATAGTATGTAGTGTTATTTTTGATTTTCATTGTCAAGTTGTTGCTTTAATGAAATGAACCACATATCGTGTTCTTTGGACAATCTTTGTGCGGCGATCAGTGAGACAAACACGGCATCAGTGTCATCTTTGAATCCTGTCTTTGGGAAAAAGATTTTTTGATGCGATATGATACTTAAAGAATCTGCTAAACAGTACTGTGAGAAGTGTGGAGGAATTAAATGTATAAAATCTTCATATAAAACCATCATGGCTATTTTATAAAAAACACCAGCAACAAAAATCCCGTTGACTTGGTTATAGGAATCTATTCCTAAAGGAGCATCGCCGTAATAGGGATCTATATTTTCGATAAGCGACATTGCCAACACTAAAGATGGACGTATACCATCAATGGGCAACAAAACTCGCTCCCTGAGTGTAGATTTGGGTGTATATGAATCTACAGGGTTGAAAAATGTCCAATGTAATCCTTCGAATTTCCAGAGCCATCGAACAAGCAACTCCGCTTCAAAATCACTTATACCCTTATTGTTTTCTATATCATCAAAAATTTTTGCTACGGGCGACTCTAGATATTTCCCAAAATCATCATTGCATTTTTTGCAAAGGGGGAAAGTCATTGCAGATGGCGGAATTTTTTTTCCTGTTATCGATCTAACACCTGTATTGTCAGTTTTTGTCTTCTCAATCAACCAGCGCGGCCAAAAATGTTCTTTGGTCATCTTGGATCTTATTTGACCACAGCCAGCGCAAAGCGCAATTTTTTTGCTCATAAATGATAGGTCTTATTATAGGTGAACTAAAAACTCAAAACAAAAACGGAATAAACAACTTTGACTTGCGCTTGTACTCGGCAAAGCCCGCATAGCGCGCGAGGGATTTGTCCTTTTTGAGCATATTGGGGAACCAGACGATGACCAGGTAGAGCGCAATCACTGCCAGCGGAATCCAGTGCATGGCCAGCAGGCCGAATCCGAGATAGATCAGCAGTTCGCCGAAGTAGTTGATGTTGCGCGTGCTGGCCATCAGCCCATCTTCGATCAAGTGGCCGGGGTTGTATTTAAGTTGAATGTGCTTTTGCATGTCGGCAGCATAGTGCAGGAAGATGCCAAACGTGTACATGCTGACCGAAAGCCCGAGCAGCCAGGCCGGGGCCTGCACATTCTGGGAAGTAATAATGTAAGGCGCAATCCAGTACAGGCTCAGGCCGGCCCAGATATACAGGCCGTAAAACAAACCTTTGTCTTCTTCCCACTGCTTGTCGGGGAAAACCCGGCTTTTGAGCGCCCATAAAGTCCCGTACGTGCCGTGCAGGGCCAGGTAAACCCAGGCGGTCGGGTTGTCCCATTGTTTAAACCAGGCCATCAGGCCCAGAATGACGAGAAAAGTCACGGCTTTGTGGCTATCGATAAAGTATTTTTGTTTCATGAACGGATTCCTTTATACCAATTGTACTCTCACCCGGCCGCGCACGGCGTTAACCAGCCAGAGTTGTGTGCAGCGCGGCAGATCTTCGATGCGGATGATCTTTTCGCGGACCTGTCCGCTTTCGAGCAGTTCGGCGCGCATCGTGCCGGGTAAAAGCCCGCAGTCGAGGGGCGGCGTGACGAGATCGTTATCTAGTTTGGCGACCAGGTTGGCGATCGTGAACTCGGTCAGCTCGCCGCGCTGGTTGTAGAGCAGGCTGACGTCCGCGCCGGGGGCGGGGGGCGGATACATTTCGCGGCGGGTGGTCTTGTGGAACAGGAAAACCTCATCGCTGTTGACCGGCGCGGGAGCCAGTGACGCTCTCAGGCCGGTAGCGGGGTTTTCGGGCAGGGGCACGGCCTGATGCGAGAGAGTCCCGTGGCGGGTCAGGATGATCCGCACGCGCATCGGCTCGCTGAAGGATTCCGTCAGTTGATCGAGATAGGTTTCGAGTGCAGCGACATCCAGATTAAACCCAAAATAATGTGCCGAATCCACCAGCCGCCGGATGTGCCGTTCGCGCAGGAAGCAGCCCTCGGAGGGCGTCCAGCGCAGGGTCGTGAACAGTTCGAAGGTGGGGGCGGGGCGGGTCAGGATCCGGGCTTTGAGCAGGGCCTCCTCGTATTCGCCGCTGGCGGTCGAGTCCCAGACGATGCCGCCGCCCAGCCCGTATTCGGCGCTGGCCTGGGTGCGATCGACGAGCAGGGTGCGGATTGCGACGTTGAAATGGGCCTGGCGGCCGGGGGCGAGGAAGCCGATGCTGCCGGTGTAGATGCGGCGCGGGGTGGTTTCGAGAGCGCGGATGATGCCCATGGTGCTGACCTTGGGCGCGCCGGTGATCGAGGCGCACGGGAAGAGGGCCGTGAAAATTTCGCTGAGCGGGGCGCGAGTCTGGGCGCGGACGGTGCTGGTCATCTGCCACAGGGTCGGGTAGCGCTCGGCGCTAAATAGCTCCGGCACGTGGACGGAGCCGGTTTCGGCGATGCGACCCAGGTCGTTGCGGATCATGTCGACGATCATCACGTTTTCGGCGCGGTTCTTGGGGTCAGCCTGCAGCCAGGCGGCCCGCGCGGCATCTTCGGCGTTGGTACGCCCGCGTTTGAGTGTGCCTTTCATCGGGCGGCCGGTGATGGTCTGGCCGTCGAGGGTAAAGAACAGTTCGGGCGAGGCCGAGCACAGCGCAAAGCGGCCTGTGTCCAGATAGGCGGCGTGCGCGTTTTGGCCCTGGGCCAGGTTAAGGAAGAAATCCCACGGGTCATGGGTAAAACCGGCCTGCAGGCGCATGGTGTAGTTGACCTGGTAGGTTTGGCCGCGCGCGATCTGCTTTTTGATCTGGGCGATGGCGGCGTTGTAGGCGCGGTGCGCGATGGTGGCCTTCCAGCGGATCTGCGGGGGCGGGGCGGCGGGATGTGGCAACTCCACAATCTGCGGCGGCGGGTACAGCCCGAACCACAGGAGCGGGAATCCGCTGGGATCGGGGTGGACGCTCAGGGCCGGGTCGAAGGCCGGGGCGGATTCATAAGACAGGAATCCGGTGGCGTGCCAGCCGTTGGCCTCGACCAGGGTTTCGATCTCGCGCAGGGCAGGCAGAACCTGCTCCGTTTGGCTGGTTTGGATAATGCGGTGTGGGTTTTGAAAGTACAGCCAGGCCTGGTCGTGGTGGACCAGGGCTTCGTTCATCTGTGGGCGCATGGGCTGGTTTTACCACAAAATACCGGATGCGAATTGTACGAATTTTACAAAAAAATCGGTCAAACGCTTTTCAGTGCCCGCCAGGCAGGCTGTGTCGGTTAAAATGATGCCCATGCAAAAATTCCTGACAAAACTCCCGCGTTGGATTCCGGCCGTTGTGATGATGGCGGCCATTTTTGGCTTTTCTTCCATTCCTTCCAGTGAAATGCCGCGCTTTGGCCTGCTCGACCTGCTGGTCAAAAAGGGCGGCCATGCGCTGGGCTATGCCTTGTTGGCGCTGGCCTTTTTACACTGGCGCAGGCCGCTTTGGGATGCAGGCGTTCCCCCGTTGAAAATTCTGGTTCTGGCCTGGGTTTTGGCTGTTGCCTACTCGGCAACCGACGAATTCCACCAGTCCTTTGTGCCGGGACGCACGCCCAGCCCGATCGACGTGCTGATTGACGCGAGCGGGGCTTGTCTGGGCCTGTTGACCTATGCTGTGCGGCGGCATTTTGTGCGATAAGCTTCTCTTGCACTATAATGGGACAAACCCGTTGAAAAGGAAAGCCAATGTCTTTTAATACCGGAGAAACCATCGGTCCTTATCGCATGATGGAGCAGCTTGGCCAGGGTGGTATGGCCACGGTTTACAAAGCCTATCATGCCTCGCTCGATCGTTATGTCGCGATCAAGGTTCTGCACCAGGCTTTCCTGGAAGACCCAAACTTCCTGGCCCGTTTCCAGCGCGAGGCGCGTCTCGTGGCCCGCCTGGAACACCAGAACATCGTCCCGATCTATGATTATGCCGAGCACGGCGGCCGGCCGTATCTGGTGATGAAATACATCGAAGGCGATACGCTCAAAGCCCGTCTACATGCCGGGCCGATCAGCCGCGAAGAGGTAAGTTTCATTATCGAGCGGGTTGGGGCCGGGCTGGCCTACGCCCACAAGCAGGGTATCCTGCATCGCGACATCAAGCCCAGCAATGTCATCCTGGCCAAGGATGGGGGCGTTTACCTGGCCGATTTCGGTCTGGCGCGGATTGCGCAATCCGGTGATTCGACCCTGACCTCCGATATGATTTTGGGTACGCCCCAATACATTTCCCCGGAGCAGGCCCTCGGCAAATCGGATTTGGACCAGGGCACCGACATTTATTCCTTTGGCGTCATGGCTTATGAAATGACTACCGGGCGCGTGCCGTTTAGCGCCGACACGCCATTTTCGGTCATTCACGATCACATTTATTCCCCCCTGCCCTTGCCCACCAGCGTTAACCCGAACGTATCGCTCGATGTCGAGCGCGTGCTGCTCAAGGCTTTGGCCAAGGACCGCGAAGACCGCTACCCTGATGTTCCCGTTTTTGTAAGTGATTTTCTATCCGCCTGGCAGGAAACCGGGTCGGGTGTGCTGCCGTCCACGGTGGTTGCCAGTCCCGTAGAATCTCTCCCCGCAGCAAGTACTGCTATTGCATCTCCTCCACCTGAAACGGGTAAGATCGTGCTTGAGACAACTTTCCGGCAGGAAGCGGATTCGTCACCTGTTGAGCCGGGCCAGCCTGCCAAACGTCGCATCTCCCGCAAGTGGCTGTGGTTGGGATTGCCCATCTTCCTTTGCCTGTGCTGCCTGGGCCTCGGTATGCTAAACGATTCCGAAATTTGGGGGGCGCCTCCTGCCCCTGGATCTGGAGTGGTTGACGCGCCCGCGCTTCCAGAAAATCCAGTGGTGGAAGATGTGGACTCTGTTCCCCTCGAGATTCTTCCGCTGGAACAGGCTGTCCGGGCCGCTGAAGCCGAACCCGAGTCGGCGATCCTGCATGTCCAATTGGGGCTGGCGCTGATCGAATCTGGCCAGGAAGTGGATGGCTATGCCGAGATTCAACTGGCTTCTGAACTTGCCAAGTCTGACGTGCCTTTGCTGTTGGGCATGGCAAAAACCCTTGAGCGGCAGGAGCGCTGGCCTGGCGCGTTGAGCATGTACCTGCGGGTATTTGAAGCCCGGCCTCGTCTTTCCATGCTGTCAGATAATTTGCGCCGCGCGGCTTATTTCACGGCTGGCCATCCGCTTGCGCCCGACCTGATAGACCCTGAAGCTGTCCAAAAAGCGGACAAGCCGACGCTTTTGATGGCCCAGGCGCGTTACCAGGTTCTCCATGAAGGTAAATTTACGGAAGCGCGTGCGCTTTTGGACCAGATACGAAAAGATCTGGATGCTTTCCCCGAGGCTGGCCTTGTTGAAGCTGAAGCGTTATTTCTCGAAGGCAAGCCCGAGGAGGCTCGTGCAATGTTGAATTCGATCCTGGAGCGCAACACGATACCACCCTGGGTGCGCCAACAAGCCGAAACGCTTCTCAAGCAATACGAATAAGCAACAAAAAACTACCGGTCAACGGCAGTTTTTTGTTAGATTTTCATTACTCAGTTTTTAGCAAGTCCTGGTATTCCGGTTTCTTCTGGATGTACGAGGCGACGAAGGAACAGGCCGGAACGACCCTCAAACCTTGCGCGCGGGCATAGTCCAGCCCGGTCCGCACGAGTTTGCTGCCCAATCCGCGCCCTTCCAGCTCTGACGGGACTCCGGTGTGGGTAAAGGTGATGACCCCGGCATCCAGACGGTATTCGAGCACGGCCAGGTGCGATTCTATCTCAATTTCAAAACGGTTTTGTTGAAGATTGTGCTTTATTTCCATGGTTTCTGATGGGGTGGTCATGACGGACTCCTTTTGTCTAATTTTACTGGTTTTTGTCTGCAGGCGCTTATAATTGGATAAGTTTTTGGAGAAGATAATGACAGCGTCCATGCAAAATAAAACTGCCCTTGTGACCGGCGCAACATCCGGGATCGGCCTGGTGACGGCCCGTGAACTGGCCCGTAAGGGGGCCCACCTGACCATCGTCAGCCGTTCGCCTGAAAAATGTGTGAAGGTTGTGAATGATCTCAAGTCTGATGTAGGCAATCCGAACATCGAATACATTGTGGCTGATCTTTCCATTAAAGAGGAAGTCCACCGGGTAGCCTATGAGTTCAAGAAGCGCCATACCCGTTTGGATGTGCTGATCAACAATGCAGGCGGTTTCTTCATGTCCCGCCAGGTTTCCAAGGACGGCATCGAGATGACGTTTGCCCTTAATCATCTCAATTATTTTTTGCTGACCCATTTGCTGCTGGATGTGCTCAAGGCCAGCGCCCCGGCCCGCATCATCAACGTTTCGTCGGATGCTCATCGCAACGGTAAGGTTAATTTTGACGATATCCAGTACAAGAAAAACTATTCCGGGTTTGCGGCCTACAGCCAGTCTAAACTGTGCAACATCCTGTTTACCTATGAATTGGCCCGTCGTTTGCAGGGGACAGGGGTCACGGTCAACGCCGTGCATCCGGGCTTCGTCGCCAGCGAGTTTGGCAAAAATAACGGTTTCCTGATGCGGTTAGTGCTGCGCTTGATTTCCCCGATGGCCAAAAATACCAACGATGGCGCATCCACCAGTATTTACCTGGCCTCCTCGCGTGAAGTGGAAGGCGTCAGCGGAAAATATTTTGTCGATACCCGCGAAGCCCCGTCTGACCCGCTGACTCACGACAAGGCTCTCGCCGAAAAACTCTGGAATCTTAGCCTTGAAATGATTTCGTAGCCACATCCCCAAAACTGACCAATACAGGGCAGGCATTCGCCTGCCCTGTATTTTTATTTTGCCTGCTGCGTCAGGAATTCAGCCAGCACACGGTTGAATTCGGATGGGTTGTCCATGTTGGCGCAGTGACCGGCGGCGGGGATGACGGCCAGCCGGCTGTTGGGCTCCTGTTTGTGCCAGGCCAGCGAATTGCTGTAGACGATTGGCAGATCGTGTTCCCCGGCGACGATCAGCAGGGGCTGGGGTAGTTTTTTGGGCGTCTTGTCCATGATTTTCTGCATTCCCGGCATGACCTGCAACGAACGCCGGCTAAAGTGCTGCATGGCCCGGTAAAAGATTTCGCGCTCGGCTTCGACAAAATTTGTGCTCTTGACCACATAGCGGCGGAACCCGTCCATATCGAAGAGAATCAAGAAAAAAGCCTTAATGATTTCGCTGTTTTGGGCTTTGGTGATGGCCTGGTTATCGCCGAAGATGCTGTAGCCGCCGGTGACGGTTACGCTCTTGACCTTTTGCGGATATTTATCTGCGATATATTGTGCCATCAACGAGCCGAGCGAAACGCCAACCAGGTGTGCCTCTCGGTGACCTTCGCGTTCGATGATTTCCGCCACCAGGTCGGCGGTTTTCTCGATGGTGACGTTGGCGCCGTTGACCTGTGATTTGCCGTGCCCGAGCATATCCAGGCTGATAACGTGATAGTTCTCAGCAAAAGCATCCATTTGATAGTGGAAACAGGTGTGATCGCCGTAGGCCGGGTGGATGAAGACAATCGCTTCTTTGGCCGGGTCGCCCTGAGTGTAGTAGTACAGGCTGTATTTGTCTTGTTGCAGTTGTTTTTCTTGCAGGGTGTTCATTGGGAGTTCCTTATCAAATTAAAGATGGTCAATTGGCGACAGTTCCACGGCGAGAGAGGTTTGATCTTTATGCCTTATGCCTGTACGACATCCACCAGCCCAAAGCGCCCCACAATAAGATCACTAAAATACTTTCTGGTGCAATGTTCGCCAGCAGCTTATTATTAAAAGTGATCAAATCATCTTGAAGGATGGCCCAGGCAACCGCGTTGGCTGTGCCATGCATCAGAACAGATGTCCAAACAGTTCCGCTGGCTTTTCGAAGCTGGCCATAGACAACGGCTGATACAACCACACCGACCACGAAAATAGGTAGAAAAACCGCATAATGAATCTCAGTATAGGGTGTCGAGAGGATTAAGGGAAAATGCCAGACCGCCCAGATCACCCCGACGAATAAATGTCGCCGTGAGTCGGGCACATTCAGCGCAGCCAGGCGTGGCTCCAGGTAACCGCGCCAGCCCCATTCTTCAAACATCGCAAAAAGCATTCGCGGGATCAGTTGCGTTGCAAAACCAGCCAGGAAGGCTGGCAGCAGGCTGTTCAAATTGCCATTGATCTCGGTCACCCCCAGCATCACGCCCAGCAAAATGACAACCGCCATGCTGATTGGATACGCAACCAGGCTGAATAGATACCAGCGCCAATTTTCCTTCAAATTCAGTTTTAGCCCGGCATCCTTCCACCCATCGCCGCCGAAAAACCGCAGCAGGATCACCATCAAAATGGGACCAATGATGAAAATCAGCCCGCCAACTTCGTTACCGCTGGCTGTGACCAGTCCACCGATCGTCGCCAGGCAAAGAACGCCGATAATGTAAATGACAATGTTTCGTTTGATTTTTTTGTTTTGATTTATCACAGATCATCTCCAGTATTATCCGATACAAAAACATGCGCCAATGATTAAGATTGCAATCTTTTTGTTTTGCCTTTTGGATCTGTTAAAGTACGGGCAAAGCCCGGACTCACAGTTCTGTTTTCAGCGTTCTCAGCAAGTTTTCATACCAGCCGATATTAAAAGTGTAAAAATCCAGGCCGTATTGCAAGGTTAAAATTTGGTAATCGAAGATGTCTTGCAATTCGGGTGGAACCTGTTTTGCAGCAGATTCACTGTAAACGATGTTGAGTGCATCCAGGGTCTGGCGCAGGTTGTTCAGGTGTGTTTCCAGTAGCGGGATGCGCTGCTCGATGGGCAGCATGCCCATGAAAAACAGACGGGTCAGGGCCGGATCTTTGACTTTCTCCGCTTCGATCTCTGAGCCGAGCCAGGTCTGGAATGCCTGCTGCCCGGCGGGGGTCAGGCTGAAAACTTTCTTGTTCCTGCCGTTTTCAACTTTTTCTTCGGCGCTGACCCAGCCCTTCGTGACCATCTTGCCAATCGCGGCGTTGATGCTGCCAAAACTGGCGCTATAGAACAAGGAGATGCCTTTTTCAAGAGCCTTGTTGATATCGTAAATGGTCATTGCGCGCAGGGCGAGTAACCCAAGAATGACAAATTCCATTTTTTTGTTTCCTTTCGTTATATATCTAATAGTAATATATAAAATGATGATTGTCAAGGCAAGCACTGCTCCATCTGCTTCTTCGTTACAAATGTGGCAAAATAATAAAGTTTTATCGTGTGCAATCCGCAATAAATGTATCGAAGAAGAATGCGACTCTGAAGGCGAAGAACCGTGCCGGACTGGGGTCAGGATGGCGGCCTAATCGGGAATTAGACCGATTAGGCCGCCGTGGCGTTGGGCCGCAGTTTTCGTTTGCGCCAGACCTGGACCCATCCCGGGTGACAGTGGCGACGACACATGCGATCGCAAGGGTGGTCTACCGGATGCTAAAGTACAAAGTTGAGTACGATCCGTTGACTGTGCATGAATACCAGAAGCAGTACGAAGAATAGCAGATCAAGTACATGAAAAAGCAAGCTGCCAAACTTGGAGTCCAATTGACGCCAGTCCCGGCGTAAAAGGGACAGATTAATTGAAAAGGCGTCTCCCGGATGGAGAACGCCTTTTTTTGGGTTAAAACTCGGACCGAATTTTGTCGTTTTTGGCATTAATTCTGCGATTTGCTCAGATTCAGGCCCGTTTGGGCATCCCAAACAGGTGCTCGTGATGGGCGGGTTTCTGAGGACGCTTTGTTAGCCTGCGCTTGTGTTACGAATACCAGGTCGTTGGCAAAAAGTCCATTATCCAGTTCGTTTCCCAAGTAGTTCCCCCATCGGCAGAGAAAGCTTGTTCCCAATGAGGTTGATGTGCTTCCAACAAGTTCCACTTGAATCGAATCTTTATTGGCACGCCTTCAAGTACTTCATCTGCAAAGAACAAACCAACTCCATTAGAAAACTCTCCAACCACAGGAGTATCTAAGGAATCAGGAAATCGACTATCTAGCCACCAAATAGACCACTTCTTTGTCACAGCGTTATAAGAGCGCAAAGCTATGGCGCGAAATGAGGATGCTGGAAAGTGAAGAAGATTGTCTTCCAAATTACCAAAGCCACCAAGAATCTTCTTGGTGGAAGATTCTCCCTCAAATTCTTCCCATTCATCGCAGCCCTTTAATCTTTCTTTTAGCCTGCGATGTTTGACCATCCAATCACCAATCTCAAAATCAAAATCGTCGGGTGCGCCAGGTACAAGTTCAGTCAACATTAATCACCTTTTGGTTGTTTTGTAATTGATAATACGTAACAAATTTATGTCTTTGAGCAGGCTAACGGCAGGTTTTAGCGGCGGGCGGGGGATTTGGCGGGAAAATGCCAAAGCGTAGAACCCGATTTCGGGGCTGAATCCTTGCGGGACGAGGCGAAGCCCGCCCCGCGTCCGCGTGAAAGCAGTGTTGGGCGCGGTTTTGCCATGCCGTACTCGGTTTCATGGATAACTTGTATCAACAACGGTTTCTGAGCCATTCGATTCCGTCCATCCCAACTGGCAGTTTGAACAGCGGTAAACGATGAATTTGTCGTAATAGGCTGTCGCACTATACGACCCCCATTCCATGTATCCGCCTGTATACTTGGTCTCGTAGCCTTTTTTGTAAGTGTTTGACACGCGGGACAGGTTTCTTCGCCCCATTCTTTGAGAAACTGTTTGTAGAAAACATCGCTTCTGTACCACACCACCCACCAGTATTCGGGCAAAGGCTCATCGGAGGGATACAACAACAAATCATGCGGAAATTTCTTGTCGGCTGGCTCTAAAATTCTCTCTAATTTGGCGCGAATAGGTTGGAAGGGTAAAAGATTCTCGTTAAGTTCCCGATCTATTTGTTTTGCCAGCCATTTTAGCCAAGCGCTCGCGGTTGCATGGGTTGGGTTTTCAAGTTTGATCGTTGCATATTGAGTAACTAATTCTAGTATCGTATTGTCATGCAGATCTTGTGCAAGGAGATAGGCAATATCTTTTTTTGCTTGCAACAGAGGCCGAGCGTCAGCCAATGCTTGATATTCAAGCAGATTGGCAATTTCCCACGCTTCTTCTCTGCCTGCACAATTTTCTTGCAAAAATTCTTTGATAAACTCCAACCGTTTCGGGTCTATCATTTCTCAGGAAACTCTTTCACTATTTTAAAGCACCCATCGGCAGGCGTTACCGGCAAGGGCGGGAATTGGCGGGAAAAACCACCAGACGCTGAATCCGCCGTCTGCCCCGGTGCTCTCGCGGGATTGGCCGCTTTACGCAAATATAAAAAATCTCCATATGCTTTTACTATTTTGTCAAATTAAAGTAGTTTCGTTAAATACTGCTCTGTAAAAAGGGAAACCCAGCAAAAATGCTATTATACAAATAACAACTGCTTCCAATTGTAATAGCCAACTAATAACCAAAGCGCCGCTGACAACGCCTAGCATCATTCCGATTACGGTAATGTGTTTCAAATATCTGCTGCGCCTGCGTCTTACAAACTTTCTAATCAAATTTGCCCACCATACACTGACAGCAGTAGCAATAACAACAATGGATCCAAATCCAAATCTAAATCCGATTCCAATTCCGATTCGAGATTTTGTGATGGCATAGATACAAAATACAATTAATGGCACTAATGCCATTGCCAAAAGAAAACTAGCTATAAACGCGATTGGATAATCATAAAATTTGCCGCTCGAATAAAGGCGGTCATAGTAAACTGTTTCCAATTTCTCAACACAATCTTCGCATATATATCCTGTTGGCGATCTTTGCGCACATTCAATGCACAAAGGACGATTGCAATCACAACATCTGAGCAGGGTAGCCTTATTGCAAAATGAGCAAACTAGGCCTTGTGTGTTTGTGCTAGCGTTCATAGTTTACAGAGTTTCATCAATTATTATTTCTTCTTCCAGCGCCCAACGGCTGGCTTCACCGGCAAAAGCGGGGTATGGCGGCAAAGTGCCAAGAGGCCAAAAAAGCCAGTGGTGTGAATCCCACCCAAAAGCGGAGAACCACCCCGCTTTTGGGCGGTGCGCCCAGTCAAAATCGCGGGGCGATAGAACGGCGTCTCCGTTCTGAGAAAGCGGTGTTGGGCCGACTTTAGATCGCGGTGCAACTCGGCGAAGATTGAATCGAGGCATTTCCCGTACATCAGAGCTGTATTCCCTTCTTCTCAGGGTTTGGATACCCCATTAAATATGTCAAGGGTGCGGCTTTCGAAAGATGGGTATCAGTTCCAACTTCCCATTTATAGTTCGGAGAGCCTAAAGAGTTCACTATCTCCTTTAGCTCATCTGCATCGTATTTTCTAAGAGCTGAGACAAAACCATCCCAGGCCGATACTAACGGTACGATGGGAATAATATTCGTAAAAAGAACCTGTGTGAGGGAAAGCGGTCTTACCAGAAAGGATAAGAAGTAAAACTGTAATAAACTGACTATGAAAGTGACCGGAAAGAGAACCATGGTTAGCGTTTTATTTGGCACATAATCAAAGATGCATAGAGCTTGATTTTTATCTTGGGCATCATTTAGAAGCTTTTTGACTTCCGTTGGTCTAAAATGATGAAAACCGGTGAATATGGTTCTTATGCCTGTAATATTCTCTGGGACTTCGAGGGCATCAATTGGGTGTTCGATAAAATCAATCTTGCCATTGGTCTGTTTCTTAATGATTTTGAACATCTCGGCATTGGGATATTTATCAGTTAATATGATTTGAACGTTGGCGCATTTGAGTTTGTTAACTAAGCGCAACCATGGACCGGATGCCCCAGAACATAAATCAACGATTCTGTTGGTGTTTGTTTTTTCCACTACGTTATCGATGTAAGGGATCGCGTAATCAAAGGCAGATGTGCGGGTCATAATAACTTGAAGAATATTGGTTTGTAGCGTTCTTAAAAAGTCAGGATACCATTTGAGATCCATGAATTCGAACAAATGCATTCTTCTCATTCTTGGCTCCTATCGACTTTCTTAAAACACATTCGCGGAAAGTGTTTTGTCCAGTTGCCTTGCCGCAAGTACGGCCCAACGGCTGGTGTTACCGGCAAGGGCGCGAATTGGCGGAAAAAACCACCAGACGCTGAATCCGCCGTCTGCCCCGGTGCTCTCGCGGGGTTGGGGCCGCCTTCCCCGAAAGTGTGGGCGAATGCCCGCACGGCCTGCCCCGGTGTTTTTGCGGGGGCCGGTGCACGCGGTGTTGGGTGTGTTTTTGAATGAACAGACTCTATTGTACGGGTAACCCAGGGTTTAACCGCTTTATTTCGCTACGCAATTCACTAACAAACCATTCGTCAACGAATACAGATAAGGGGATTGTGCGCTTGGTACGTAGCTTTTCGAATAGAGACAAACGCTTATTCTCGCTATCTGGAGAATTAAACAAAATAAATCCATATTCAGGGTTCCCATAAGCGGGCGATTGAAGAACTCCGACTCGCTCAACTTGCTCCCATGGAATAAACCTTGTATTTCCTAAACGATAATAACAAATGCCTTCTTTTGAAATAAGTAAGCGAACGAAAAAGATCTCATTCCATTTTTGTGTGGCGATAAAACCGTAAGCCACAAAACACAATGCAAACACCGGCCAAGAATTCCACCAAGATGTGAGTATTCCTTCTGACTCAATGTTCCATTTCGCTACTGATACACTGAGCAAAAATAAGGCCAAAAAAGTATACGCTATGGCAGAAAAAATTCTGCCACGCTTATGCACTGGGCGAAATACTTTTTTTACACTTGGTGAAGATTCGTATATTGCCATTTTTTTATTTTTCTTTGAAACGGAAACGCCCAACGGCTGGTTTTAGCAGTGCTTTGCCACGCGAACCAGATCACAAAACGGAACCAGTTTTTCGAGCGAATGAAGCCGCCGAAACGGAACGTGGCGAAGCGTCCGCTGCAAACGGTGTTAGGCCCGGTTATTGATTTTATATATTGCATCGTCGATCATTTTTGCGGTTCTCTGTATTTCATTCTCGTAAATAGGCAAGTCTTCCTGCTTGCCGTAGTTACCAGTTTCAATTAAATTCTTAACATATTTTTCGTATTCTAATCTACGAAGTAAGACCACAACTACAAATTTTTCTTCATCGGATGCGATTTCTAGAGCATTTTTTATGTAAGTTGGATTTTCAGAATTCGAGAAATCAAGAGATTTTAGGAAGGGTTGATGATCCCAAATTCGCTGTTGAGAGTTTAGTCTCTGAATACCTTCTTGTATTGCTATTCGATCTTTTGTGGGCAAAACTGAATAATCAAAGGTAGGCTTCACTATATGTAAGGCTATACCTTCATCTTGCGCAACAGCTTTAGCTCCTTCGGTAAAACCTGTATTGGTTAACATAACAGCTTTATGTGCAGCCACTTTCATTTTAACTTGTTGCAGTAATAATATATCTGGTTGGTCAACTTTTGAGTTTGTTCTCCACTTTGCATTGACAATGTTCACATAAGATGTGATGTCGTTTCCATCTTTCCAGTAAAGATCAATTTGGTGGTTATATTGGGGAAGATCAAGACGTTTTGGATTAGGGATGTTTATAGATTGAATATGGGAAACATCCAGATTCAGTTTTATGGCCAAAAAATAGCGACAGAGTTCTTCATATTGAATACTATTCATTTTGTTTCATCGATCATAATGAGAGGGTCTAACGGCAGGTTTCACCGGCGCGGGGCGGATTTGGTAGAAAAATGCTCCGGGTGAATCCGCCAAAGGGGCAGAATCCCCGGCGGGGCGGCGAAGCCCGCCCCGCGTCCGCGTGCAAACGATGTTGGGCTGCCTTTTAGGAACTGTGATTTTCGTTTCGATTTCTCATAAACATACTAACCACAACGATGCTTATCAGCATTAAACCTAGACCGCCAACAAATGCCCAACTAACCCAATTGGCCCAATTGTAATCTTCTGAGGCTCTAATTGAAGCAATCAAGATTAGTAGAATTGAAAAGCCTTGCGATTGGAGAATAAGAATTGCCGCACTCCATCTTTTATCCGATGCTATTCCAAGTCCAACAACTCCAGGAAGTGCAAACATTGCACCCATGACCCGGGCCGTCAATGGTGTTAACGTCCAAGGCCATAAACTAATCATCATGCTCGGCTGTAAAAACAGAAATAAACTAATAGTCAGGGTGACTGCACCAAATATCCCCATAATCAAACGAGCGACATTCGGAATTATCCTGTCTTCGTCACCTAAATACCCTGCATTTTGATTGCGATTGCGAAGCCACACAAAAAATACGATAAAAGGTGTCGTAAAGTACAAACCAACCCATGCAAAAAATGAAACATGGCTATGGTTAAATTTCTCCCAATGTAAGATAGTGGCTATTCCCAATAAAGATGCGAAAGTTATCACGGGCAAAAAACCTACTTTGACTTTATGCCATTGCTTGCTTCGCACAACGCCCACAAAGAAATATATTCCGCCTGCATAAGCAGAGCCTAACATCATTGCAGACATTGGCGGCTGGATTTTCCAAGCAAACAATTTGTCTGTTTCGTGGGGAAACATGAACAAAATAACAAAAGCAACCACTAAAAAAGGGATAACTAATGCGGCTACCCAGCGTGTTTCTAACCGTATTTCGTTATCAATGGCATTTTTATTCATCAATTTTCCTTATTTGGTATATATTCAGCAGCCCAACTATGGATTCAGCCTCAGTCGTTAAAATGGCTTTGGACGGCTTAAGCCTGATAAAAAAGCGGCAGCATTCTAATGATTTGCTGTCGGCGCGGATATGAAATTAGGCTGCAAAAACTTGTTTTGTAGGAGTAACATACCCCCCATGAACGATAAAAGTATAGCATAAAAGGATGGTTTGTATCCCAGAAAGAAGCTGCTCGATCGAGTGAGAGACATCCTGCGGGCCAAACATTACTCCCCTCGCACAGAAGAAATCCATGTCGATTGGCTAAACGATACATCCTGTTTCATGAGAAATGCCCCCGGGAGAGATGGGAGAAAAAGAAATTCAAGCCTTTATCGCCCACCTGGCAACCGAATTAAACCTGGCAGCATCCAGCCAAAACCAGGCGTTGAGCGCCATCGTCTTTCTCTCTCAACCGTGTTCAGGCTCGAGGTTGAAATTCCCAAACAAATCATTCGCGCAAAAAAGGCCGAACGGCTGCCAACTGTTCTGAGCAAAGCCGAAGCTATTGCGGTTCTAAACCAGATAAACAGCGTCACAAAACGAATGGCGCAGATTTTATATGGTTCAGGCCTGCGCCTGATGGCATGTTTGCGTTTGCGCGCCATAATTAGTCTGGGGATGTAAATCTGCTTGAATATTATTTGACAACATGGCTCGTTAGCGAAACCGTTTTTAACCCTTGACATTAACGTTACGTTATAGTTTATAGTATGCCAAGTTGGCGGGCAGTCGCTTCAAGTGTGACAGTCTGCCTGGAGAAACCTATGTTCACTGTCAAACAACTTTCCACCCTGGCCGGGGTCACACCCCGCACCTTGCACCACTACGACCAGATCGGCTTGCTCAAGCCGTCCCAGATTGGCGAGAACGGCTATCGCTACTATGGGGAGGATGCCGCGCTGTGTCTGCAACAGATTCTGTTCTACCGGGAGATGGGTTTGCCGCTCGACAACATCAAAAAAATCATGGGACGCCGTGATTTTGATGTGCTGGCGGCGCTGGAAAGCCACAAGACCGAGATTGCCAGACGCATCAAACGCTTGGAGCTTCTTGTGGAAACCGTGGACAACACTATTTCGTATCTGAAAGGACAAAAAATTATGGATAACAAACAAATTTTCTCCGGCTTTACCCCCGAAGAAGAAGAAAAATATGCCCGCGAGGCCGAAGAGATGTACGACCCCGAAACCGTGCGCGAATCCAATCGCAAGTGGAAAGCTTACGGCAAGGAAAAACAGCAGTCCATTCTGGCTGAGAGCAAGGATATCCACATCGAGATGATCGCCGCCATGCCGAAGGGCGCCGGCTCTCCCGAAGCCCAGGCGCTGGTCGAACGCTGGCGAACGCACATGAACTACTTCTGGACGCCGAACCTCGAGCAGTTGCTCGGGCTGGCAGATGGCTACGTTAACGATCCGCGCTTCCGCGCCACGTACGATGCCATGGACCCCAAACTGGCTGAGTTCATGAACGAAGCCGTCAAAATCTATGTTGCCGCAAAACGGTAACATACCGTCGCATTCAATAAAACAGGAGTGGACTTGATCAGTCCACTCCTGTTTTGTGTTTTTTTTCGCTTTACTTGACTTTTTCAGCGGTGATGAGCTGGTTCAGCAACTCGTTTTTGGGCGGCACCAAAACCAGTTTACCTTTGCCTTCCAGGATATTTTGCGTTTCCAAAATCTCGAACAGGGCGCTGGCAACTTCCTTGTTGGATGAAATTTTGTGCATGGCCTCGCCAACGATCCGCGGACGGATCGCTCCGGCCTTGGCGAATTCGACGGCCGCCTGACGATCTGCCGTGCTTGTGATGATGTTGACCTGGTTGGCCCCGTCTTGCTTGATGGCAGAGGTCACCTGGCGCAGGCGGTTGACCACTTTGGCCTCGATTTGCTGGATCATGCCGACATCACGGAAATGCACCTTGCGGATGTAGACCGATCCCAGCTTGTAGCCCCACTCGTGCGAGCGCGGCGAGACTTCCTCGCGCACCATGTGGCTCATGCCGTGGCGGTCGATCAGCATTTGCTCGAGGGGCATGTTGCTCAAAGAACGCACCACCGCGTTGCTGACGTTGGCCGCCAGCGAACCGCGCGGGTCGGCGTTCTTGAACAGATAGGCGACCGGGTCGCTGATGTACATTTCGTACCAGATGCCGACGCCCATCGGCGCGCCTTCTTCCGAGTTGACCGGGTTGCTGCGCAGGTACTGTTGATCGCGGCGCATATCCAGAACCTTGCGGCTTCCCAGCCAGTTGACCAGGAATGCGCTTGGCCCGAGCTTGAGCGGCAGGATAACCAAACCCGGCTGGTCCAGAATGCCAACCACACGGCCAAACAGGATGAAAACCTGGCAGGTGCCTTCTTCAACAGTGGTGTAAAGACCGATCAGCCGTAAAAAGAACAGCACAATCGGCATCACAAACCACATGCCGATGAATGAAATTGCGGCTCCTATAAAAAATTGAACTAAGGGTTCCATTACTCCACCTCCCGGATAATTTGCTGGGCATGGCTGTACAGTTTTAGCCGCACGTTGCGCAGATAAGATTGGATGGCGCCCGGCCCGGTTTGTTGCAGTGTGCCCAGTTGTTCCGCCAGGGCCACCAGGGGTTCCACTTCTGCCTGGGCGTTCAGGGTTTCGATCTCAACGGCGCGCTTGGATTGTACGATTTTCTGATCCGCCGAAGCCTGCGCGAGACTGATATCGGATGAAATCTGATTGTGGGCAGTGTTGATGGCTGCCAGCGCCGATTCAACTTCGGGCGGCGGGTCGATCCCGGTGATCAGTGAAGCATCCAGGACGATGCCGTAGCGCGCTGTGGACGAGACGCATTCGCGTTCCATGTGTTCGTTCAGGTCGCGCAAGTTCTTGCGCAGATCGTTGATCGATACCCCGGAAACGCCGCTCAAGCCGCCAACTCCCTCTTCATTTGAATTGGGCGCGACAAAACTTGCGATGCGCTCGCGCAGCACTGCCACGAAATAGCCCATCACGTGCAGGATGGGGCGTTTGACCCCGAACAGGTACGCGTACAGGTTGTTTTCTGCCACCCGGTAGCGGATCTGACCGGTCAGGCCGGTATTGAGCTGATCTTTGGTGACAGCCTCCAGCAGTGTGCCGCCAGAATTTGCCCGGGGATCTTCAAGATCTTGCGCCATGTTGATGGTTTGGGTGGCGATCGACACCTTGTAGATTTTTTCCCAGGGCCATTTGAAATACGGCCCGCCGGGTTGGATAACGCGCACCTGGGGGTAGTTGTAGCGTAATTTGTGTTCCTCGCTCAGCGTTTCACCAAGCGGAGAGTTGGCTGTGGTCGCATTCCCGACCCGTTCTGCCCGGCCAAAAATGGTTTTTACCGCGCGTTCATTCTGATCCACTGTGTAAAGCGAAGTCAAAACATAACGCAGGAAAAACCAGGCTATGAACCCCGCTATCATGCCTACCATGAAACTTATCATTGATCTTTCTCCTTTCTGAAAATGACTGCTGGAATTAGTATAGCAAAATGGAAGAAAAAATCAAAGCGAAGATTGTTTTGCTCACCGAAGATGCGCAATGGGTTGCGCGGTTTTTCCACATATTGCTGCCATAAATAAAAAAAAGTGGAGGCACTCGCGCGCCTCCACTTCCGGTTTTTTCCACATTTTATGATTGAAAATCTGCCACTTTTTCGCCGTTCAGGTAGAGCTGGTACTCCCCGGTTGGGAAACTGCCCAGGGGGATGTTGATATCGAAGGGTTTCAGCACCTGAATGCAGATCGCATCGGGGTTGACCAGGGTGTATACGCTGACATAGATCCGATTTTCGCTATCGGCTTCGGTGACCTTGACGCGTAACTGATGGCACGGGTCGGGAAGATCGCCGGAAACCGAGAGCACGAACTGCGGCGGGTAAGACTCCAGGGTTAACAGTTCGCTGCTGTTGATATAAATGTTGCCGCCCTGCAGCTTTTCGTCACCGGGCTGGACTGCGTATGGCGACTCCTCCCGCCAGCTACCCACGGATGTATCTGGCGGGAGGCTCGGGCTGGTCACTGTCGAATCAGGGTTTTCCGGCTCTGGCAGGTTGGCCGGGGCCGGCTGGCAGGCGCTTAATGCGATCGTAAAAGTAAGCAGCAATATCGATAAAATTTTCATAGTATTTCTCCATTCTTTGAGTGTTTTTAAAGACGCTCTGCGGACTGTGAAAGTTCCGTTCCGGGGCCGGGCGGAATCTGCGTAACTGGACAATCCCTATGCTTTCAGGTATGATTGGGGCGTTCTACCCGCCGCTTGTCACGGCATTTTCCAATTTAATTACTGCGCGTAGGTTTTACGCCTGATTGCAGGCGGGGTTGGATCAAAGAATAATCCCAATGGTGGAGGCCAAATGTCAGACCTGATTAAGCAAATCACGAGCGATTTTCAAAAACAGATCGATTCCTTCCAGGCTGATTATAGTATCAGCGATGTTGGAACTGTGCTTGAAGCTGGTGATGGTATTGCCCGTGTAGAAGGCCTGGCCAATGTCCGTTCTCAGGAGCTTGTACAGTTCCATAACGGTGTGATTGGCATTGCTTTCAATCTTGAACAGGATAAAGTCGGTGTGATCGTGATGGGTGAGTACACCGGGATTGTCGAAGGCATGACCGTTCGTTCCCTGGGACGCATTGCCTCTGTCCCGGTGGGGGATGGGTTGGTCGGGCGCGTGGTCAATGCGCTCGGTGAGCCGATCGACGGCAAAGGCCCCATCAATTTTAGCGGTTTCCGTCCGATCGAACGTATCGCCCCGGGTGTGGTAGCCCGTCAGGATGTGGATACCCCCGTCCAGACTGGTATCAAAGCCATCGACGCGATGATCCCGATCGGCCGCGGCCAACGCGAGTTGATCATTGGCGACCGTCAGACCGGTAAAACCGCCATCGCGCTGGATACCATCATCAACCAAAAAGGCAAGGGCGTAACCTGCATCTACGTGGCGATCGGCCAGAAGAAATCGGCCGTTGCCCGCACTGTGGCACTCCTCGAGCGCTATGGCGCGATGGATCACACGATCGTGGTTGTGGCCGCCGCCGACGAAGCCGCTGCGCTTCAGTATATCGCTCCTTACGCCGGGTGCGCCATGGGTGAAGAATTCATGGAAACCGGGCGCGATGCGCTGGTTGTCTATGACGATCTTTCCAAGCACGCCTGGGCTTACCGCCAGGTGTCCCTGCTCCTGCGCCGCCCGCCCGGACGTGAAGCCTACCCCGGCGATTTGTTCTACCTTCACTCGCGCTTGCTGGAACGTGCCGCGCGTCTGGCTTATAAGTTTGTTATCACCAAAAAAGATTTCGCGGCGGCAGAAGCCAGCCCGGCAGATGCTGTCGATGGCAATGTTTACACTGGCCCGCTCTCACAGCACGAAGCTGAAAAGGCGCTTGAAAAACTCGAAGGTAAGGAAAACTTCAAGGTTGTCAAAGTGCAGGGCACGGGTGGTTCGTTGACCTCCCTTCCGATCATCGAAACCCTGCTCGGTGACGTATCCGCTTACGTGCCGACGAACGTTATTTCCATTACCGACGGCCAGATCTATCTGGAAGGCAACCTTTTCAACGCCGGTATCCGCCCTGCGGTTAACGTCGGTATTTCGGTTTCGCGTGTGGGTGGCGCGGCTCAGACCAAAGCCATTCGACAAGTAGCCGGCCGCCTGCGCCTGGATATGGCTTCCTACCGTGAGTTGGCCGCCTTTGCCCAGTTTGGCTCTGACCTCGATAAATCGACCCAGGGACAACTCAATCGTGGACGCCGGATGCAGGAAATCCTCAAGCAGCCGCAGTATCGGCCTGTTTCGCTGGAACACCAGGTGATGGTATTGTTTGCCGGCACCCAGGGTTTTGCCGACGAAGTCCCCGTTGAGAAGATGCGTAACTGGGAAACCGACCTGCTTAAATACATGGATGTTTCAAATCCGGAAATTGGCAAGGACATCTCCGAAAAGCGCCAGATCACAGCCGACAACGAAAAGAAGCTGCGTGAAGCCCTGTCTGCATTCAAAGCGACCTGGCAAGCGTAAGCCACGCCGACTAGCACGCCAATTGACTAGCCGACGAGGAGATTAATTCATGGCTTCTGCCCGAGAGATGCGGCTTCGCATCAAAAGTGTAAAAAATATTTCACAGGTGACGCGCGCTTTGCAAGCGGTTAGCGCCAGCAAGGTGCGCAAGGCGATCGCTGCCCTGATGGGTACGCGTCCTTATGCCACCAAGGCCTGGCAGGTTTTGTCTCACATTTCAAGCCAGCCAGGGCGCGATTCTTTGCACCCGCTTTTGACTGCCCGTGAAAACATCAAAAATACCCTGGTGGTTGTCATCAGTGGCGACCGGGGCCTGGCGGGCGCGTATAACACCAACCTGATCCGTTACACATTTCGTCAATTTGCCAAGTGGCCAACACCTGTCAGCTATATTGCTGTAGGCCGCAAAGGCCGTGAATTGCTCACACGCCGCCGCCAGAATGTGATCGCTGATTTTAGCAACCTGCCTCCGGCCCCGGCCTTTGTTGATGTTTCGGCGATCGGCCGTATGGCGGTTGAAGAATTCCTTACGGGGCGCGCAGACGAGGTCTTTATCGTTTATACCGATTTCATTAATATGATGAAACAAGACCCGGTGGTCAAAAAACTCCTGCCGCTCGAAGTGGATGGCGGCGAAGGGCGCGTGGCTCATTTTGAGCAAAAGAACCATGTTTCTGCCGCTTATATCTATGAACCCGATCAAAGCGAGATTTTGGATCAGATCCTGCCGCGCTTTACGGCGTTGCAGGTCTACCAGGCAATTTTGGAATCGCTGGCCAGCGAACATGCTGCCCGTATGGTTGCCATGCGCAATGCGACCGAAAATGCCAATGAATTGGTCAGCGAATTGCAGTTGCAGTACAACAAAGTACGTCAACAATCCATTACCAGTGATATTCTCGATATTGCCGGCGGCGCTGAAGCGTTAGCCCAGAGCACATCTCAATTTGTTGGAGGCGAAAATGGCTAAAGAAACTGGCCGCGTAGTCCAGATTCAAGGTGGTGTTGTAGATGTGGCCTTCCCTGAAGGCGATTTACCCGAACTTTATGAAGCGATTGAAGTCGAGCGTGCCGGAAAAGATGCGCTCGTATTGGAAGTACAGAAACACCTGGGCAACAACTGGGTCCGCACCGTCTCGATGGACTCGACCGATGGCCTGCAGCGCGGCGTTCCTGCGACCGCAACTGGCGCGCCGATCCTTGTGCCGGTTGGTCCGGCCACCCTCGGACGCATCTTCAACGTGCTTGGTCACCCCATCGATGAAATGGGCGAGGTCAAGGCTGAATTGCATTATCCAATTCACCGCCTGGCTCCCTCTTTTTCAGAGCAGTCGACCAGCACCGAGATCTTTGAAACCGGCATTAAAGTGATCGATTTGATCGCGCCCTTTACCAAGGGCGGCAAAACCGGTATTTTTGGCGGCGCTGGTGTAGGCAAGACCGTCGTCATTATGGAACTCATCCGCTCGATTGCCACGGTTCACCAGGGCAACTCGGTCTTCGCTGGCGTCGGGGAGCGGACCCGCGAAGGCACCGCGCTTTACCGCGAAATGATCGAGTCGGGCGTTATGAAAGACACCGTCATGGTTTACGGCCAGATGAACGAGCCGCCCGGTGTGCGCTTGCGCGTGGCGCTTTCGGCGCTGGCCATGGCGGAATACTTCCGCGACCAGGGCAAGGATGTGCTGCTCTTTATCGACAATATCTTCCGCTTCACCATGTCTGGTTCTGAAGTTTCGGCGCTGCTTGGGCGTATGCCCTCCGCTGTAGGTTACCAGCCGACCCTTTCGACTGAAATGGGCGAACTGCAGGAACGCATTACCTCGACTCGCACCGGCTCGATCACCTCGATGCAGGCTGTTTACGTTCCGGCGGATGACTATTCGGACCCGGCCCCGGTCGCGACCTTTACCCACCTCGATGCGACCATCGCCCTTGAGCGTTCGATCGCCGAAAAAGGCATTTACCCGGCGGTTGACCCGTTGGTTTCGACCAGCCGCATTCTCGACCCGAACATTGTCGGCCCTGAACACTATGCCACCGCCCGCGAAGTCCAGCGCGTTTTGCAGCGCTACAAAGATTTGCAAGATATCATCGCCATTCTGGGCGTTGATGAACTCTCTGAAGATGACAAACTGCTGGTTGCCCGCGCCCGCAAGATCGAGCGTTTCTTCTCGCAGCCTTTCTTTGTGGCAGAGCAGTTTACCGGCATCCCTGGCACGTATGTTACCCTCAAGGATACCATTCGCGGCTTCCGTGAAATTTTGGATGGCAAACACGACGACCTGCCCGAACAAGCTTTTCAACTGGTCGGTACCATCGAAGATGCCCGCGCCAAAGCTGAAAAACTGGCCAAGGGCAGTTAAACAGGTGTCAAGTATCGGGCATCGGGTCAAAACCTGGTGCCTGATACCGGAGAATTTTTATGCCTATTCGATGTGAAATCGTTTCACAAGATCGCATGGTTTTTGAAGGCGATGTGGATATCGTTGTCTTGCCGGGTACGGATGGCGAGATGGGGATTCTGCCGCATCATGCCCCTTTGCTGACCACCCTTAAATATGGGTTTATCAAAGTTCGAGCGAAATCTCAAGAGCAGATTTTTACCGTGGCCGGGGGTATCGCTGAGATTCAACCCGAGATCGTGACCGTTTTGGCCGATGCCGCAGAAAACGTTCAGGAAATTGATGTGACCCGCGCGGAGTCTGCTCGTAAAAAGGCTGAAGAAGCCTTGAGCAAGGTCAGCGCGGAAGATGCAGATGCGTACGAAAAACTGGAAGCCGCCTTGCAACGCTCCAATTTGCGGCTCGATGCGGTTAAACGCTATCGTTCAAGCAAGCGGTTCCCTTCCAACGAAGGATAAGAAATCAATATGGCCGGTTTTTCTCGTGACCTGGGTATCGACCTGGGTACAATTTACACGCGCATCTCAGATGGCACACAAGTTGTGGTTGAAGAACCGACAATTGTAGCGATTGACGTTGCAGATCAGAAAATGGTCGCGGTTGGCAAAGAAGCCCGAGACATGCTTGGGCGTGTCCCCGATTCCATTGAAGTGGCCATGCCGCTTCAGAACGGCGTCATCGCGGATTATGAAATCACAGAAACCCTGCTGCGTGTTTTACTCCAGCGGGTCAGCGGCCCGATCCGCATTTTCAAGCCGAATGTGATGATCTCCGTTCCTTATGGGGTGACCAGCGTCGAGAGCCGGGCGGTGCATGAAGCGGTGCTCCAGGCCGGCAGCCGCGATGCGTATCTTATCCAGCAGCCGTTGGCCGCGGCCCTGGGTGTCGATCTGCCGATCAACTCTCCATCGGGCAATATGGTGGTTTGTCTTGGCGGTGGTTCCACCCAGGCAGCCATCCTGGCGATGTATGGCATCGTCTCTGCAGAAACGCTCCGCGCAGGCGGCACGCACATGGATGATGCGATCGTAACTTACATTCGTCGAAAATATGGCGTCATCATCTCAGCCCAAACGGCGGAACAACTCAAGATCAAGATCGGTGCAGCCGTGCCGCAAGACACCGAACAGAGCATGGATGTTCAGGGCCAGGATCAGGTTACGGGGCTGCCGCGTCCGGTGACGATCACGACCGGTGAAATCGTCGAGGCTTTACAGGAACCGCTTAAGCAAGTTACTGAGAACTGCCGGCGTGTCCTTGAAAAGACTCCCCCCGAACTGGTTTCTGATATCATTGATCGTGGTATGGCCCTGACGGGTGGCGGCGCGCTTTTGCGCGGCATCGACAAGCTTTTGACCAAAGCGCTGGGCATCCCGGCTTACCTGGTGGACAACCCGCTGACCTGTGTGGCAGAGGGAGCCGCGCGCGCTTTACCTATGTACGCCCTCTTGCGGCGCAACCTGCCGCAGGTTTAATAGAGAAACGGAGACAAAATGTCACTCACAATACTTCTCGTTGCAGGAATTGCGGCTTTGGTTGTGATAGGTGCAGTGGCTCTTGTTTTCATACGCGCAAACAATGTGAATTTGACCGAAACGGGTGATGAAAAGCCCGAATGGATGCGTCAGACGCCTCCGCCCGAGACAATTTCTGCGACCCAGGCCGATGGCGAAGGTTTCCAGGTTTTTGACCATGACCCTGGCGAGGAATTGGCATCCCCATTTGCCGAGCAGATTGAAGATATTTTGCGTGCTCGTTTGCAGGCTCATCCCGAATTAAGTCATTATGATGTCGATTTGGGAACGGCCGGGGATGGCAGTCTTGAAATTTTGGTCAATGGCCAAAAGTTCAGCAGTGTCGATGATTTGCCAGATGATGGGCTACGTCAGGTTTTCCAGGAAGCGATCGATAGCTGGAACAAAAATTAGGGGTTCTCTTGATAATAAAAAATGGCTTCTCGAAAGAGAAGCCATTTTGATTCTTGGAACTGAATTTTTCAGGCAATGTAATAGGTGATGCGTTGCAGCCCGATGGCCGGGTCAATATGCTGAACCCTGACATTCGCGGGCACGATCAATTTCAATGGGGCGTAATTCAGAATACCGCGCACGCCCGCTTCCACAAGTTTGTCCGCTACATCCTGGGCAACCGAAGCCGGGACACAGATCATCGCGATTTTTATACTGGCAGCTTTGATATCTGCGATCAGGTTTTTCTCGTCCCGAATTTCAAACTCGCCAACTTTTGTGCCGATTTTGGCGGGGTCGGCATCAAAGCACATCGCAACCTGAAAACCGCGGTTGGAAAACCCGTTATAGCGCACGATCGCATGACCGATATCACCCATCCCGACCACGCCGACATCCCAGATACGGTCCACGTTAAGGATCTGGCTCAGGCGTTCGATCAGGAAGGGAATGTGGTAGCCGGTTCCCTGTTTCCCAAATTCGCCAAATTGTGACAGATCTTTGCGGATTTGTGCGGCTGAAATCCCCACTTTTTCTCCCAATTCTTGGGATGAGGTGGTGGTGACGCCGGCATCAGACAAGCGCTGCAAAGCACGCAGGTATACAGGCAAACGGCTGACGATAACATCTGGCACATTTTGTTTGTTCATAGGTTGCCTCCCACAATCAAGGATTATTCAGTAAATCTACCATAAAAGTCGTTTTTGTGCAATTCGGCGCAAATGTTATGGTTGCGGCAGCGGTGTTCCCTGATTATCGAAGAAGGGCAGCTTGCTGATGTCACTGTTGAGCGTGATATAAGCCGCTGCTACCCAGCCTTTTCCATCTGGCGCGGAGGGGTATTCAATTTGCAGCCAGTTTCCGTTGAGCGTTTTGCCGGTGATCACCACCCGTTCGTTCGGATTCAACAGTCCAAGCGATTCAAAAGAGGAGGCTGGGCCGCTGCGGACGTTGATCTGGTTGGTAACTGTCCCGGTCGGAAGATCGGGGGTGGCGCTGGGCGGGATCGGGGTTTCGGTGGCGGGCAGGGGCGTTCCACCCTCGGGGGTGGCCGAAGGCCCTTCGGGCTGGGGCGGGGCTTCAGTGAACGGGGTTGCCAGCAGGTTGTAAATCGGCAGCTTTTTGGCGCCGACATCCAGTTTTACCAAGTCGCCGGAGACCCAGGCGCGCCCATCCAGCCCGGACGGGTACTCGATCTGAAACCAGGAATTATCCTCGATGCGCCCGGTCATGCTTAGAACCGTCCCGCCGGGGATGGTTCCCAGGCTGAGGAAACCTATTCCTGGGCCAATGCGCACATTCAGCAATTGCTGGGCGGTCCCGAGCATCGCCTCCGGGCCGGGCGGGTTGAGCGGCAGGGCCGGGCCGGTACTCAGGGGCAGGAGCGGTGGAACGGCCACCGGCTTGTCTGGTCCTTCGGGAAAAATGACGATCGGCAGCAGGCCGATTTCACCTTGCAGATCTACGGCGCTGGCCAACACCCAGGCGGTGCCGCCCGGAGCTTCCGGGTAGATAAACCAGAACCAGTTGGCCTGTTCATTGCGCCCGATGATTTTGATGGATGTGTTGAACATCAGTCCGCCCAAACGCTCGCTGCCGCCCTTGCTGGGTCGCTCGCGGATATTGGTCGGGGCGCGCAGGACACCTGTCATCGGTTGGATGGTTGGCATGATGGTCGGGGTCGGGGTGATGCTCGGCGTTTCAGTTGGGGCCGGGGTCGGTGTCAGGCTGGGAGTCTGGGTGAGGGTTGCGGATGCGCTCGGGCTGGGGCTGAGCGTGGGCGTTGGCGCGGCTATGCCAGGCATGGAACAACCCGTTAACAAAATGAGACACAGGCACAGGAAAATGGTGTTTATTTTCATCGTTTTATGGGGTGGTGCTGATGTAAAAATAGTAGGTCACATAGCGCACATCAGTGGCCGAGCCATCTGCCTTAAGCTGCAACACATAAGGCGTTCCGCCCAGGGCTTTGAAGGCGACATCGTATTGCCCGCAAATCAGACCGGGGAATTCGCTGACCAAAAGACCGTTCTGGCGCAATTCAGCGGTGATCGAGCCGTTCCCGGTGCAGTCCAACTCGAAATAGATGAAAGCCGCCTGGTTGCTTTGGGGCGTGACAAGGGTGAACTCGATCCAATCGGCATTGTCGCCGGTTGGGGCGGAAACATCGCTGGCATAAATGATGCGGCGTGTGCCAGACGGAGAAAAGCTGAGGCGTACTGCCGGGTTTTCAGCCGTATCGAGATCTTCGACTGCCGGTTGGTAGCCGCCGGGGGCTGTTGTCGGCAGGACGGTTGCGATTCCGCCAACGGTGGCAGTCTGGATGGGTTTGCCTTCGTTGTCGAAGGCGGGCAGGCTGTCGATGAAACCTTCATAGCTCAGGTAGGCAGCTGCCACCCAGGCGCGCTCTTCAGAATCGGCCGGATATGCAATCTGCACCCAGGTGTTGTTCTCGTTGCGGCCGGTCATGACAACCGTTGTGTTGGCTTCCAAAAGCCCTAACGACTCAAAGGCTGAGGCGGGTCCGCTGCGGGCGTTGATCTGGCTGATTGTTTTGGCGGTGCGTTCTTGTTTGGCGGGGGTTGGGCTGGTTTGGGGTTCGGGCTGGCCGCTGGCCGGTTGGGCAGGCGCTTCAGGGGCAGCTTCCTGGATAATGGATAATTTTTCGATCTCATCGGAAACTTCAACAAACTGAGCGGTCACCCAGCCCAGGCCGTCGGGCGATTGTGGAAAGGAAATCGCCAGCCAACCGCCGCTTGCATCCCGGCCGATAATTTTCACCTGGCTGCCGGCGGGCAGCAGCCCGAGCGAATCACGACTGGCATCTGGCCCGGAGCGTACGTTGACCTGGGTGCTGGTCAGCCCGTCCACCGGGGCTGAGGTCGGCGCAATGGTCGGCGGGGCGGGCGGGAGTGTTACTTGTGGGGTGAAGGTCGGGGGCAGGGTGGCCGTGGAAAAAGCCAGGGCTGGCAGGGTGGCTGTTGTTTCAGGTTGTTCGATGCTGGCTGAACAGGCGCTTAAAAACAAAAATACAATCAGGGACAAGGCATGAAATGTACGCATGTCCCCGATTGTACCAAAGTCACGGACAGTAGAACGAGATAATATCTTGCTCTACGCAAAAACCAGCCTGGTGCGCTCGACGCGAGTTGCTTCGAAAGGGATCTCCAGCGCGGCCAGCACTTCTTCGGGCCGGCCGGTGGCTCCCTCGCGCGCGGTCAGGCGCATGTGCAGGGATGGGGTCGGGGCGGCGGAAAAGGCCAGGGTCTCGATCAGCGGCCTGAGATCGTAGGGTTTGTTGCGTCGCTCTCGCGGCAGGGAGTCCGCCTCCATAACGGCGGACAGGCGGCGGTTGAGCGCGTCGGCATCCACTTCATCAAGCAGGGCCACTTCATATTCCGATGCGATCACCTGGGTTTGCAGGGGCGGGGTGCGTTCCTCCACCATTTCAATTTTTTGGATGACGAGACCCATCGGCATGGCGGCTTGCAGCCGGGCCTGGAAATCGTCGCCAATTTCTGTTTCGACCCACAGGTCGGCCATTTCGCAGCGCGAGGAAAAGCCGAGCGGTAGGGCCGATGCCAGTTGGATTTTGGGCTGCGGGTGAAACCCCTGGCTGTAGGCCAGGTTGATCTCGGCGCGGCGCGTGGCGCGTTCCCAGAGTTTGTGCAGGTCGAGATGGCCGGTGTAGCGCAGCGCGCCCTGTTTGGAGAAAGTGATGCGGATACGGGTGCTCATGTGGCCATCTGCTCTGTCACTTTGCGGGCCGGGGATTTGACCTCGGGGCACTTCCAGTGGTCACCGGGGTTTTCACGTCGCACGCCGCTGAAGGTCGGCAAAATTCCACAGGCGAAGCAGTGCTGGCGGCAATCGACACGGATCTGGCCTTCAAGGCTCTGGCGGAAATCCTGGAACAGGTATTCTTTGCGGACGGCCGATGAAATATGATCCCAGGGGAAGATTTCGTCAGTGCGTCGCTGGCGGTAGGTGTAGAAATCGGGTTCGAGGCCGTGTTCGGCAAAGGCCGCGAACCACAGGTCGAAGTGGTGCTGGTCGTTCCAGGCATCGAATTTTGCGCCGTTTTTCCAGGCGGTGTAGATTACCTCGGCCGTGCGCCGGTCGCCGCGCGTCAGCCAGCCTTCGAGCAAGCTGTCTTCGACGCTGGTCAGGGTCAGCTTGATATTTTTGTCGCGCATTTCGCGGCGCAGCAAGAGCTGTTTGGAGCGGATCTGCTCGGGCGTGTCGCAGGCAACCCATTGGAAGGGGGTGTGCGGCTTGGGGATGAAGGTGCTGACCCCCACATTGAGCTTGATGCGGTTCCCGGCTACTTTGCGGCCCTCGTGCAAGACGCGCTTGCACAGGTCGGCAATTGCCTGCACATCTTCGAGCGTTTCGCTGGGGTGGCCGATCATGAAATACAGTTTGATCGTCAGCCAACCGCGGGCGTAAATTTGGCGGGTGGTGTCGATGATATCTTCATCTGGAATGAATTTGTTGATGATGCGCCGCATGCGTTCGCTGGCGGCTTCGGGGGCCAGCGTAAAGCCGCCTGTGCGGCGGTCTTTGAGCAGCTCCATCAGGTCGATCGAGACCGATTCAATGCGCAGGGAGGGCAGCGAGAAGCTGAGATGCCTGTCGCCGAATTTTTCGCCGATGGCCGTCACCAGCTCAACGATATTGGTGTAATCAGACGAAGAGAGCGACATCAGGGCCAGTTCTTCCGAGCCGGTGGCCAGGATGGCGGCTTCGGCAGCCGCGACGACTTCCTGCACCGAGCGTTCACGCACCGGGCGCACGATCATCCCGGCCTGGCAGAAACGGCAGCCGCGCGTGCATCCGCGCATGATCTCGACCGAAACCCGGTTGTGAACCACATCGATATTGGGGACAATGAAGCGGGTCGGCGGCGGAGGCAGTTTGGCGACCATCCGTTTTATGACTTTTTTCGGCGCCTCGGGCTGGAGCGGACTCACCTCAGCCAGGGTGCCGTCATCGAGATATTCAACTGCGTAAAAGCGCGGGATGTAGATGCCGGGGATTTTGACCAGTTCGTGCAGCAGGGCTTCACGCTGCATCGAAGATGAAAGATGGAAAACATCGCTTGTTTTTTCCTTCATCTTTGCTTTGAAGTTTTGCACCACTTCAATGATGTCGTGGATCACTTCCTCGCCCTCGCCGATCGCAAAGGCATCGATGAAGGCGTGCATCGGTTCGGGATTCATCGTGCTGTGCCCGCCTGCGATGACCAGCGGGTGTTCCATGGTGCGCTCTACAGAGCGGATCGGAATCCCGGCCAGATCGAGCATGTTCAGGGTGTTGGTGAAGAGCGTCTCGTAGGGCAGTGTAAAACCAAGGATGTCAAAATCAAGGATCGGGTGGAAGGTTTCCAGCGAATATAACGGAATACCCTCGCTGCGCATGATGGCTTCCATATCGTGCCAGGGCGCGTAGGTGCGCTCCGCCAGCGCATCCTCGCGCTGGTTGACCTGATCGTACAGGATTTTCAGCCCGACGTTGGGGACGCCGATATCGTAAATATCGGGGAAGGCCAGCGCTACGCGCAGGGAGGTCTTTTCCCAGTCTTTGACGGTGATGTTGATCTCGCCGCCGACATAGCGGCCCGGTTTGGCTACCTTTAAGAGAATGCGGTCAAGTTTTTGTTCGATTTGGCTTGGAGTTAACATACTGGAATTATACCGGGTTAAGAAACGCTTGCCAGCGGATAATTGTCACAAATTTGGAGTAAATTTGTCAATATTTGATCTCCAATTTTTCTGCTGGAACAATTGTCAGTGAAACTTTTGACCATTTTTGGCGTATGATTAAAGTGGATTTTATTATTTCCAATTTCGCTTTTTGTCATTAAATTTATAAAGATATTGACAATTTCAAAATTAAAGTTATAATTTTTCATGATATTTTATTTTGATTTGAAATAACACAAGGAGAAAGCTATGAAACGTGATCGTGGTCAACTTGCGTTGGGCCTGATTTTGATTTTGGCCGGCGCCTGGTTCGTGGCAGTTAACCAGGTTCCTGGTTTACAGGAGCTGGCGGGGCAATACATGCAATGGCCGCTCAATATTGTTGTGATTGGGGCTGCTTTGCTGGTGGTTGGCCTGTTGGTCGGCGCACCGGGCATGGCTGTCCCTGCGGCAATCGTGTCTGGCATTGGCGGCATTCTATACTACCAGAACACCACTGGCGATTGGGCCTCCTGGTCCTATCTGTGGACGCTCATCCCTGGTTTTGCGGGCGTTGGCACCGTCTTATATGGCCTGTTCAGTTGGAATGGCAAACGCGCGCGCGAGGGCATGAACGCCATTGTTTTTAGCGCTGTCATGTTCCTGATCTTTGCCACCCTGTTGGGCGGCCTGGAAATTATGGGCGGCACATATGGCGTCGCTGCCCTGTTGGTGGTTGCCGGCCTGTGGCTGGTTGCCAATGGTTTGTTCCGGCAGCGAGGAGCTTAATATGAGAAACAGCAATCTGTTTTGGGGATTAATTCTGATCGCGGTTGGTGGTTTGTTTGCCTTGCAAGCCATGGGCCTGATCGATAATGTGACCGGTTTCTTGTGGCCGCTCTTCCTGATCGCGGCCGGTGCATGGATTTTGCTGGGCGCTTTCCTTCGCCCGCGTGCGGAATTTCGCGAAAGCGAGGCTTTTTCGATCGATCTGCAGGGTGCGCAAAAGGTTGAATTTGATTTCGACCACGGCGCAGGCCAGGTCCAGATCAGTGGTGGCGCGCCGAGCGGCGTGGCGGTGACCGGCATTAAGGGTATGGGCATGGATATGAATTCGCAGCTCAAGGGTGATGCCCTGGTTGTGGATGTCGATGCAGGTCCTTCGTTCATCCCGTTTTTGGGGCCTGAAGGCGGCATGTGGCAGTTTAAGCTGACCAATGAAGTGCCGGTCAGCTTCGATATCGATGCGGGCGCAACCAGCATGAGTTTCGACTTTAGCCAGGTCAAGTTGAGCCGCTTCAAAATGGATACCGGCGCCAGCAGCACCAGCATGATCCTGCCCGCCGAGGGCCAGCCTTATATCGAGATCGAGTCGGGTGCAGCTTCGATCGATATTACCGTGCCTGCCGGCATGGCGGCGCGAGTTCGGGTCGAGGGCGGTGCTTCGTCGCTGTCAATCGATCCGGTGCGTTTCCCGCAGGTCAGCGGTGGCCTGTACCAGTCGCCTGATTATGATAGTGCCCTCAACCGGGCCGATTTACGCCTCGAAGGCGGCGCAAATTCGGTCAGTATTCACTCGTAGCCCGGAGAATTCACCATGAGACGATTTGATTTTCGTGTTCTGTTGGGCGGCGGCCTGATGCTGTTGGGCGGCTTGCTTTTCCTGGAGCAGTTCGGACTGTTGCAGGGTGCTGCCGGCTGGTTCTGGTCGGTTGTGCTGGCGGGGATTGGCGCTGTTCTTGTGCGTTTTTTCTTTCAAAATGCGCGCTCGAATTGGTGGGCGCTCATCCCGGCTTTTGCTCTGTTTGGCATGGCTGCCGATAATATTCTGCCTGAAAGGTTTTCCGGCTGGGGCGGGGCCTTCTTTTTGGGCGCGATCGGCCTGGCTTTCTGGACGATTTATGCGGTTGACCGTTCGCGCTGGTGGGCGATCATCCCGGGTGGGGTCTTGGCAACCCTGGCGGTGGTCAGCGTGGTGGATGAGTTTTTCATGCTCGAAGGCAATGGCAGCATCTTTTTCATTGGCCTGGGCCTGACCTTCCTGCTGGTGGCCCTGCTGCCCAACCCGATCACCGACACGCGCTGGGCTTATATCCCGGCCGCGGTGCTGGTTCTGATGGGCGCTTTCCTCGGCTCGACGGCGACTGCCGGGCTGGCAAATTATGTCTGGCCGGTGGCGTTGATCGCCGTGGGATTGGGCTTGATCGGCGGCTTCTTCTTGAAGAAATAAGGTTTCATCCAGATCAAGATACGAAAAGACTTCCGGCCAATAACGACCGGAAGTCTTTTTTTTGTCCCACCCTTGTAAAAACCTGTGCCCTCAAGTCACAGAGTAAGGGATGTATTTATTCTGTGGGGAGCGCTTCCACCACGTGAACCTCGGGGAAAAACTGGCGCACTGTCCCTTCGACCCAGCCGTGCAGGGTGGAGGGGGAGAGCGGGCAGCCCAGGCAGGCTCCGCCCAGGCGCACTTTGAGCGTTTCGCCGTCAAAGGCGACGATTTCTACCGAGCCGCCGTGATATTGTTCGATGTAAGCGTTCAACTGGTCGAGCAAGGCGCGGATTTGGGTTTCTTTTGCGCTGGGCGCAGGATTGGTAGTCATATGAGCCTCCTCAGGGTCAAGCGGGAAATCATTATTGACTATACCATTGTTTAACATTGTTTTGATCTGGGCATGGGCATTGACCCAACGCGAGGAAACCGCCCTTGCCAGCCGATCGAGGATGATGCGCCCGGTTTGCGGGTGTTCCTCCAGCAATTGGCGTAGATCTGGCCCGCTAATAAATAAAACTTCACAAGGTTCGCTGCAAACGATGGATGAGCTATAAACCGCGTTGCCAAGCACTGCCGACCAGCCGAACACTCCACCGGGTTTGATGCGGTTTAAGATGATCGATTCGCCGTCGTAGGGTTTATAGCGAATAAAAACTTCACCTTTTGAGAGCAGATACAGGCAGGTTGCCAGTTCTCCCTGTTCGAAAATGATCGCATCCTGGTTGTAGGTGCGCACTGAAAAAAGCGGGGCAATGATTTTCAAATCTGCCGCGCTTAAATCTCGAAAAAGGGGAAAGCGAATCACTTCACCAATCATTTACATAGATGATAATTCTCCAGGGCATGGCTTTCATAGTGGCAAACATTCTAAAATCGATTGACATTTATCCTTTATATTATGACAGGTATGATGCCGGCGGGTGATGAAATAGGCTATTTCAGGTATACTCTGGTGACATTTGTAACCTTTTGACCCAGGATGCATCTAATGATTGAAACCGATACGCTAAACTTTTCTGTCGAACTGCTCAAGGCCGGGGATCGGTCTGAATTTGCCCGTATGGTGGATGCTTATTACACCCCCATTTATCGTTTAGGGCTTAAGATGCTTGGTGACAGTTCTGACGCTGAAGATGTTCTGCAAAATACTTTTTTGAAAGCGCTGCAACACCTGCCCACTTTTGAGGGCCGTTCCAGCCTTTCGACCTGGCTCTACCGGATCGCTGTCAACGAAGCCTTGATGATGTTGCGCAAGCGCCGCCCAACCGTTGTGGTGGACGAGAATCCGGAAGACGATGATGATGGGTTCATGCCGACCCAGTTCACAGACTGGTGCTGCCTGCCGGAGCAGGAGTTCCTGACAGACGAGTCGAAAGGCCATCTGGATCGGGCCATCGAGAAATTGCCGGAAACGCTCAAGGTGGTTTTCCTGTTACGGGATATTGAAGGCCTTTCGATACGGGAAACCAGCGAGGCGTTAGGGTTGAGCGAAACAGCGGTCAAAACCCGCCTGTTGCGCGCCCGTCTCCATCTGCGGGAATCGTTATCCACTTATTTCACTGAGCGCCTCGAAGCGGAGAGTGCAAAATGAACGATCAATCACATCATTGTGAAGATATCCTGGCTACCCTGGCCGATTACCTGGAAGGGGACCTGCCCGAAAATTTGTGCGCCGAGTTGGAAAGCCACTTGCGTTCGTGCGAAAATTGCCGGGTGGTGGTGGATACCACCAGCAAGACGATTTACCTGTATCAAAATGTCGGGCGCGAAGTGTCTGTACCGGATGGCGCCCGCGCGCGTTTGTTCCAGTGCTTGAAGCTGGATGATTTTATTCTGCCTGGAAAATAACCCACGTTTGCCACTTTTGTGCCTTTGACGCATCCAATCTGATGTGATCGAAAATCCCCAACCCTGCCGCGCCGCTCAAGCGCGGTGTTGTTTGCCCGGTTCGGGCAGGTGAATTTTAGGAGAGACAATGGAAAAATTACTGAACGATGACATTCTTGGGCAAATTCGGGATGTCTTCCAAAAGATGCAGCACCCGGTTGAGTTGGTGCTGTTCGTTTCGCAGGATAACTGCGATTATTGCGCTGAAACGCATCAACTGCTTGGAGAGTTGGCCCCGCTTTCGGATCTTTTAACCCTGAAAGTGTACGATATCCAGACCGACGCCGATCTCGCCGCCAAATTTGGCGTGAGCGACGCCCCGGCGATCTTGATCATGGCCCGCGAAGGCGAGCAAGTGACCGATCTGGGTGTGCGCTATTTGGGAATCCCATCCGGACACGAGTTCAGCACCTTGATCCAGGATATTTTGCTGGTTTCGGGGCGCGATTCGGGGCTTGCGCCTGAGACTCGCGCCTATCTCAAGAGCCTGACCAGCCCGCTCTTGTTGCAGGTGTTTGTCACCCCTACCTGACCGTATTGCCCGCGAGCCGTGCTGCTCGCTCACCAATTTGCCATGGAAAACCCGGCCATGATCCGCGCCGAAGGTGTTGAAGCCATGGAGTTTTCGGAACTTGCCAACCGCTACCAGATCAGCGGCGTGCCCGATACCATCATCAATGACGGTGCTGCGCGCGTGGTTGGCGCTGTGCCTGAGATCAACCTGCTGGAAGAAGTTAAACAAGCCATGCAGGGGAGATAGCAGAATGCCATCCAAACGTCTGATAGCCAGGGCCAGATCGGTCAGTTCGCAGGGCATCATCATGCTGGTGGTCGGGGTGGGTTTGATGCTGGTTGCCCTTGCCGGATTTTTAGCGATCCCAAAAGCCGCTGAGAGCGTCAGCCAGTTGGAAGAAGGTTTGGTGGTTCCGGCTGCGGTGAATTATCCCGCGCCGGATGTTTCGCTGACCGACCTGAACGGCAAACCGGTTTCACTTGCTGATTACGATGGGCAGGTCATCCTGTACAATGCCTGGGCGACCTGGTGCCCGCCCTGCAAGGCCGAGATGCCGACCCTGCAAGCCTATTATGAAAAGCATCGGGGCCAGGGCTTTGTCATCATTGCCATCGAAGATGGTTTGCAGGGTGATATTGACGTTGAAACGTTCGTCAAAGATTTTGGCCTGACTTTCCCGGTCTGGCCGGACCCGACCAACAAGGCGACCACGGCTTTTGGCGTGACCGGCCTGCCGACCTCGTTTGTGATCGACCGCGAAGGCACGGTGCGCCTGACCTGGAGCGGCAAGATCAGCATGGCCGCGCTTGAGAAATATGTGACCCCCTTATTGGCAGAGTAGCTCGAACCAGGCCTGGCAGGTTTTCTGAAAACCTGCCAGGCCTTACTTTACAAGGAGAAAAAATTATGGATGCAAAAGTTACCTGGAAAAACGGGATGACCTTTACCGGCACGGCGGATACCGGCTTTGAAGTGCCGCTCGGCGCCGACCCGAGCGTGGGTGGCGCCAACGATGGATTCCGCCCGCTGGAGCTGATGGCGGTCTCACTGGCGGGCTGCACGGCCATGGATGTGATCTCGATCGTGCGCAAGAAGAAGCAGGATGTGGCCTCATTCGAGGTCAAAGTCCATGCCGACCAGCAGGGCGAGCACCCGCATGTTTTCACCCAGATCGTCATCGAGTACCATTTTAGCGGAACCAGCATTGACGAAGCGGCAGTGCTACGGGCGATCGAGCTTTCTTCCACAAAATACTGCCCGGCGCAGTCGATGCTTGGCCAGGTTGTGCCGATGCAGATGAAATATTTCATCCGTGAGGCGGCCAGCGGGGAGTTGGTCAAAGAAGGTTCCTGGCAGCCAGTCTGATCGTTTTTTACGTTCAGTGAGCAGTATGCAAAAATCAGCGCCCGAATTTATCCGGGCACTGATTTTTGTATTTGGTGTTCGGGATTTTTCGTAACCCGGGAACAGGATATTGATTTTATTCCCCGGCTTTGATCAAGCTTTTGCCCTCGGCGCTGGTCGATGCGGTGATCGTGCGCGAGTAGCGAGTCAGCGTTCCCTGGTAGGCCTGTCCGCCGCGCCCGGCCACCCAGCCTTCCAGGTTGAAAGCCAGCGGCCCGTCTGCCAAAATCCACTCGCCGTTGTATTTGCGCGAAATGTGAACGTGCGTGCCGGTTGACGAGCCGCCCTCGCAGGATGGGTGCCCGATCCGCCCGCCAGCCGGGATGGATTGCCCGACCGTGGCCCGTTCAGCGCTGGAAACGTGCAGGTAGAAAATCACCCAGCCGGTCCCCTCCTGCCCGTCGCCGTCCAGATCGAGAACTACGATCCCCGTCTCAGAGCGGATGACCTGTCCATCGGCGATGGCCACGATCCACTCGTCGGTCAGGTCGCAGCCCGAGACGCCTGCCGGGGCAAAATCTATCGCGGAGAAGGGTTCGCCCAATCCCCAACCAGTGTGCGGGCCGCCGGTGTAGTTCCAGGATTTGCCGTTCTCGAAGGGCAGGCTAAATTCGGGCTGGCGCAAACTGCCGGGGATATGTATCGCTACGGTTTGCCAGGGGTCGCCGAACAGGCTGGCGTAGGTTTGGGCCAGGCCGCCCGCCCCGATGATCTGATCGTAGATCGGGCTGGTGTACATGCGCGAGTAAAAGTATTGCAGTGAGACGCTGGCAGCGTTTTGCCAGGGGTCAGGGCGCAGGATGCGCCCGTCTGGGGCTTCAAATTCGCGCAGGCTGCCGCGCCGCCAGCCGTAGTATCCGTTGTTGAGTGTGTTTGCGGCCCAGATCAGTTGCAGGTATAGGCTTTTGTAGTTGTTGTTTTCATAACCAAGAAAGTAATCCGTATTGGGCCTGACCGGGTTGGATAACCCTTGTGATTGGTATTCAAGCATGGCCAGCAGCAGGCGCGGGCTGATGCTGAAGTTTTTGGCGACCAGGTCGATCGATACGGCAGCGCTGCGGCTGCCTTCGAAACCCGGTTCCACGTACGTTTTCAGCCAGCCTTCATGCTGCTTGATGAATTCGCTGGTGTTAAACCCGACCTGGGATGGGCCGTTGATAAAAAGCCAATCAGGGATGATCTGGTAGGGCGTGCCCCACAGTGCCTGGTAGTAGATCGGGATCTGCATCGGAAAGCCGGGCGGCATGCTGGTGGCATCTTGCGGGATGATCGGGTTGGCCGCGCGGATCTCGGCCTCGGTGGTGTTAAAGTGAGCGGCCAGGGCGGGCAAAGTGTCGCCGGTTTGGGCGATATATTCAACCAATTCACCAGGCTGGAAGGGGGCGCGCGTTGGGATCGGGGTAAATTCCGCGGCCGGGGTAGGGATAAGCTCCACCAAAGATGTATCAGGCTGAGGGGTGTCCGCGGCGGGCGCAGAGGCACATCCGCTGAGCAGCAGGCTCAGGGCCAGTAATACGTTCAAGATGGGCAGAATTCTCGGGTTTTTCAAAAGGTCACTCCCCGGTATTGCGGGTAACCCTGGTTTCAAATGCGCCGCTGGTGCTGGCATTGATGGTGATACCATCCCGCACCAGGATGCCTTTATAGGGTCCTTCGCCTTGCCCTGCGACCCAACCGCTCAGGGTGAAGGGCAGCGCGCCTCCGGCCAGGATCCATTCGCCGTTGTATTTGCGGGCAAAATGGATGTGGGTTCCGGTCGATGCGCCGCCGGTGCAGGATGGGTGGCCGATCTTGTCTTCTTTTTGCAGATAAGTCCCGACCTTGACTTTGCTTTCGTCGCCGATGTGCAGGAAGAGCAGCACCCAGCCGGTCTGCTCGTTGCCGTCGCCGTCCAGGTCAAGGATGACCACGCCCGTATCGGTGCGCACCACCAGGCCGGGGGCCGGAGCCACCACCCATTTGTCTGATTTGGCACAGCCCTGTTCGATGGCGCCGGGGGCGAAATCGAGCGCTGCCAGCGCGCCCTTGCGTTCCCAGGCCGAGTGCGGACCGCCTGTGTAAGCCCAGACCTGTCCGGGCTGGAACGGCAGGCTGAGCTCCGGCTGGGTCAGCCCGGGTGGGAAGAGTGGTTCGATCAAGTTTGCCTGCGGCCAGGGGTCGCCGAACATTTCAGTATACAGGCCAGGGTAGGCTGCCACGGCCTGCGCCCAGGCTTCACGGTTGCGCGTTTTTGAGAAAAAATACATCAATCCGACAGTGGCCGCATTCAGCGAGGGTGACAGACTGATGCTCGAGCCGTCATCGAAGGTGATCTCTGTCAATTCGCCTGAGCGCCAGCCGTAGTAGCCAACTGAAAGCTCGCTCACAGCCCAGATCATCTGGCGGTAGAGGCCTTTGTATTGGTTATCCACGTAGCCGAGGGGGTAATCATCTTGAGCGAAATTTGTAGGTTTTCCGCGCACCCAGCGGCTTTCCAGTTCGATGATGGTCAGCAAAAGGCGCGGGTGTATCGAGTTGTTGTAGGCGATTTGTTCAACGGCCCTACCTCCGCTGGTTGCGCCGTTGCTCATCAGGTATTCAGTGTAGGTTGATAGGTAACCCCCGGCATTGTTGACATATTCGATGGTATCAAATCCGATCGCGGAAGGCGAGAGCACAAATTCGCTGTCGGGCAGCATCAGGCCGTTGCTGGTGCGCTCGGCAGGCAGCTGATCTGGAACCAGCAGCAGTGTGCCGGGGTCGAGCAGCGCCTTGGGGGCGGGCAGGACGACATCTGAGATAACCTGGTCGAGCTGCACATTGGCGCGTTTGGCTATAATTTCAAGGGTATCGCCGCTGTGGGCGTATAACAGGAGCATTGGTCCGGCAGTGTTGACGGGTGGCAGGGTCGGCATGGCCGGCGCTTCTGGGATTGGTGTGTCGGAAAGCGGCAGCACCATCTGTGGGGTGGAGGTTGGTATGGGTGTTGTGGTTGAGACCAGGGCATAGCTGACGCGGGTGGGTGTGGCCGTGCCGGGCGGGGTAGGCGTGGCAACATTTCCCCACAGGCTGCTGCCAGGGGCGGCGCAGGATGTTGTAAAAAGAATCAGAAATACAAGTTGAGCAAGTTTTCTCATGGGCGCTGGATCTGGTTGATCGGTCCGACTGTTTCCCAGGCTTCAAGGTTGACACCGTTGCGGCTGAGCCAGCCATTGTATTCGATACCATCGCCGCTGGCCGACCAGCCGTCCATCACAAAACTCAGGTTGGGGGCATCGGCGGCGATCCACATGCCGTTGTAGCGGCGGGCGATGTGCAGGTGGTTGGCATTGGAAAAACCGCCTTCGCAGGAGGAGTGTCCGATACGTTCCCCGGCGCGCAGGTATTGCCCAACCCGAACCCGTTCGCGGCTTTCGATGTGCATGTACAGGATCGTCCAGCCGGTCTGTTCGAGTCCGTCGCCGTCCAGGTCCTGCACGACGGCCCCATTTTCAGACCGGACGATTTTACCATCCGCGATGGCGGTCACCCAGGCTTCGGTCTGGGCGCAACCCATCGGTTCGCCGGGCGGTGCAAAGTCGATCGCAGCCCAGGCAGAGCCGCTATCCCAACCGCCGTGCGGGCCGCCGGTATAAGACCAGACATCCCCCGCTTCGAAAGGCAGGACGAAAGTGGGCTGACTTAAATTCTCCGGGATGAGCGGCTCGATGGCCCAATCGAAGGGGTATCCGAACATTTTGCTGTAGGTGGCATACAGGCCGTTTGGCCCGCTGTCAATTGGCCAGGAAGCCTGATCGTCGAGATTGGCGAACAGGTTTTGAACGCCAGCCGTTCCGGCGTTGATCCCGGGCTGTGTCATGATCAATGTTCCATCGACCAACTGCCAGGAAGTGATTTTTCCTTCACGCCAACCATAGAACCCCCGGTTGAGTTTATCGGCCGTCCAGGCCAGTTGGCGGTACAGGCCGACCCGCGTATTGTCGATATAACCGATCGGCGTTTCGAGCGTGGAAGGGGCCGGGTTGGGGTTGGTCACCCACTGGCTGCGATATTCGAGCACGGCCAACAGCAGGCGTGGGTTGACCGAGTAATTTTGTGCGATCAGGCGCACAATTTCGGCCCCGGTCAGGGTTACACCGTCAACATCCTGGCTGTAATAGGCCAGGTAACCGCCCTGTTGGCGCACAAAGGCTTCGATGTTGAGCAGGCTGCCCAGCGGGGAATAGACCAGTTCAGAATCGGGGATGATCTTGAAATAATCAGACGAGCTTGTCACGGCGTTCAGGGTATTGGGTGTGGCTTGCGCCGCAGCTTGTTCGGGGCTGATGGGAATGATCAGCACATCGCCCGGATAAATGATCGCGTAAAGCGGATCGAGGTTGTTCGCGGCAGCCAACTCCTCAACGGTGATCCCGTAACTTTCGGCGATCTGACCCGGGAAGTCGCCGCTTTGGACGGTGTAGGTGACCGGGCCCGGGGTGGCTGTGCCCAGGCTGGAAAGTTCCACCGCCGAGAGGGGCGTAAAGGTTGGCAGGATGAGCTTTACATCCGGTGTGGGGCTGGCGATGGGTGTGCCCGCCGCACGGGTTGGCGGCAGGAAGGTTTGCACCGGGGCCAGGGTCGGCAGGGCAACATTGGCCGGAGCCAGCGGTGTTAAAGCTGTTTCCACGGGCGCGGCTCGGGTGCAAGCCGCCAGCAGGAATACGATCATGATCATTGCCAGGGAGTTTTTTTGTGCGCGCATGGAATGATTTTACCAAAGGACTCTGACCTGCTCCGTCTCAACATCCTTGCTTTTGTAATGTTGCTGCTTGAATCTCGAATAACATCCGCTAAAATGAATTCAAGTTCGATCGGTATTTTTTATTTAGGAGGAAAGATGAAAAAACGAGCCTGTTCATTATTGTTAATGCTGCTGGTTCTGTCCCTTGGGTTGCCTGCCCCTGTTTATGGCCAGCCCGGGAATGCCCGGATCAGCCTGTTGGGCGCTGACGACCAGCCCCTTTCACAGTTGGTGGATGGGAATACTGTTCGGCTGCGGATCGAATTGCCCTCGCCGGCAACTGCTGAAACCCGGGTGGATTTTCTCGTTTCAGGGATCGTGCTTCCCGTTGCCGGTTGCGCCGTTAAATCGGGCCAATCCACCTGTGAATCTGAAGCGCTCGTCAGCCTGGGTTGGTACTGGGCTGCGGACGGCGGCGCGCAGCCTGAGCGTTTGATTTCCGCCCTCGTTAACGGGACACAGGCTGAGGGCAGCCTGACCGTCAGGGTCATCCCGCGCCCGGTGGTCATGGTGCACGGTTTCAACGCAGATTTCCACACCTGGGATGCTTATCTTGGCCCGCAGGGCTACCTGATGGAATTGGGCCTGCGCGGCTTTGCGGTGGGCGATGGGCAGGTGAGCGGGGTCATGAAAACAGGCAGCCTGGGGGACCCCTTTACCCGAACCAACAGCATTGCCCAAAATGCGGAGATATTATCTGAATACATCGATCATGTTCAGGAAGCCACCGGAGCGGAACAGGTTGATTTGCTGGTGCACAGCATGGGGGGCATGATCTCGCGCTATTACCTTGACCGGCTGATGAGCGAAGATGATGTTGCCCAATTGATCATCCTCGGCACACCGATGGCGGGGTCATCTTGCGCTGCACTGCCCGCCGCGCTGGGCATGATGCTGCCCGCCACCCTCGAAATTCAGCCGGGATACATGGTCGGGGTTTTCAACCAGCAAATTGTCCGGCGACGGGGTGTGCCGTTCCACGCCCTGGCCGGGACGAAGTTGCTCGATGCGGTTCAGTCCCCCTGTACTCCGGTTCCGTCTGATGTGGTCGTGACGATTGACAGCGTCAGGGCCATCCCCATGCCGGTGGATGAGATTGCCCTGCTGCATACAGAATTGAACACTTCACGCGATGTGTTCGATCAGTTTGTTTCGCCTTTGCTGAAAACCCCGGCAGGGACATTTGAAGCCCCTGCAGACCCGCCGGCCGGGTCGAATGCGCCTGCTTCCAACCAGTTTTCGCAGGTGTTTACCGGTCATGTCAATCCTGGCGAAACCCGCGAGCTGGTCATCCCGATCGACGCCAATGTGACGGTGGCCAACTTCGCGTTGTTCGATAGCTCTCGCACACTGGCGATTGTTGTCACCGGCGCAAGCGGCAACCAGATCGCGCTCGACCCGCTCAAAAATGGCCTGGTGCGTATCGATGACCCCTCCACGATGGTTTACCTGGGCTACGGGTTTAAACAGCCCAAACCCGGTCAGTGGACCGTGACCCTGCAAACCACAGCCTCCACCCCGCCTGGCGGCGCAGATTTTGCCCTGGCGGCCCAGTTCAATGGCGGGGCGCAGTTGCAAGCCAGCCAGGATAAAACCATCCCGAGCCAGGGGGAATCGGTCAACGTTCGCGCTGCGCTCTCCGCGGCGGGCGCACCCGTTCCCTTGCAAACCGCCCGGGCGATTTTACGCCATCCAGACGGAAGCGCCGAACCATTGGAGATGAAGATCGAGGGCGGCGAAGCGCTGTTAACCGTCAGACCATTTTTGAGCGGTATTTACGGCCTCGAAATTGACGTGACGGCTCAATCGGCAGATGGCTTTGTGATCGACCGCGCCGCTTTCTTAACCTTTGAAGTTCAGCCGTCTGTCTTGCAAACCCGCCTCGTTCTGGTTGTGGTGATCTGTGGGTTGGCGCTGGCGGTTGCCTTGTTGTTCTTGCTGGTTGCGTTCCTCCGCCGCAAGAAAGCATAGGGCTTCGCGGGTTTGTTTCCCTCTTGAATTAACCTGCGATACCAGATACAATCCAATTAACAATTGAACGGGGAGCCTGCTCGACAGGCTGAGAGGAGCGTAATCCGCTCGACCCGCAGAACCTGATCCGGTTAGTACCGGCGGAGGGATGCCTTCTTTGCTTACAACATCCTCCCTCCACCGGGAGGATGTTTTTGTTTCATGTTGTGGAGTGCAAAACCTTCTGATTTTGCGCCAAGGATTGTGATCATGCCTCGTGCCATTCTTTTCGCCAACGGCGACCCGCCCGACCCGGGCTTTGCCCGCCAACTCATTCAACCTGCTGATATTTTGATCGCCGCGGATGCTGGCGCGCGCCACGCCGCCAGCCTGGGTTTAACCCCATCCGTCATCATTGGTGATTTTGATTCAATTTCTGCCGAGGAACTAGATCACTTCGCCAGCGCAGGCGCGCGTCTGGAACGCCACCCGCCCGCCAAGGATGAAACCGACCTGGAACTGGCGCTTGAATATGCTCTGCAAGCCGGCTGCAGCCCGATCCTTATTCTGGGAGCGTATGGCGGACGCCTCGACCAGTCTCTTGGTATCTTCAGCCTGCTCTCCGACCCGGTCTGCATCGCTGCCGATGTCCGCGCTGACGATGGCCAGACCGAGGCTTTTTTCATCAGCCAGCAGGCCGAAATCGGTGGCGCTCCCGGCGACATCGTTTCCCTGATCGCCTGGGGACAGCCTGCCGAAGGCGTTGCCACCCAAAACCTGGAGTACCCGCTCAAGGCTGAAACCCTGTCCCCATACCGCACGCGTGGCATCAGCAATGTCATGACCGCAGAAAAAGCCAGCGTTTCATTAACCAGCGGTTTGTTGCTTTGCATTCACACCCGGAACTAACTTCAACAAAAACCTGACAGGTTTCATGAGACGCCTTGTCCCTCAGTGTGCCTTGCGCCGGTAACTTTTTGACCGTCTTGAATCACTTGAAAACCTGTCAGGTTTCATCTAATCACCAGGAGACCAACCCATGAAAAAAATCTTATTGTCCCTCACTTTACTGTTATTTCTTGTTTCAGCCTGTAGCAGCCCCGCCCAACCGGCTGCTCCCGCGCCAACCGAAATTGTAGTGCAGCCTGCAACCTTAACCATTATGACTCACGACTCCTTCTCGGCCAGCGAAGAAGTCATCCGCGCCTTTGAAGAAGCCAACAATGTCAAAATCTCTTTCCTGAAGAGCGGCGACACCGGCGCGGCTCTCAACAAAGCCATCTTGAGTAAATCTGCCCCGCTGGCTGATATCTTTTATGGCGTCGATAACACCTTTCTTTCGCGGGCCCTCGATGCCGATATTTTTGAGCCATACAACTCGCCTGTCTTGAGCCAGATCCCGGCTGAGTTCCAGCTTGACCCGCAAAACCGCGCCCTGCCGGTCGACTTTGGCGATGTCTGCATTAACTACGACAAAGCCTGGTTTGCCGCCCAAAACCTGCCCGTGCCGCAAGGCCTCGATGACCTGACCAAACCCGAATACAAAGATTTACTCGTTGTTGAAAACCCGGCCACCTCCTCGCCCGGCCTTGCCTTCCTGCTTGCTACGATTGAGCGCTACGGAGAAGACGGCTATCTCGATTACTGGCGCGCTCTGCGTGAGAATGGCGTCTCGGTCGTCGACGGCTGGGAAACCGCTTACTACACCAACTTCAGCGCCTCCTCCGGCCAGGGTCCGCAGCCGATGGTTGTCTCATATGCATCCAGCCCCGCCGCCGAGGTGATCTACGCGGCCGAACCGCTCGACGATGCTCCGACCGCTTCCATCCTCGAAGGCTGCTACCGCCAGATCGAATTTGTTGGCATCTTGAAAGGCACCCAGAATTACGACCTGGCCAAAAAATTCATCGACTTCATGCTCAGCTCCGAATTCCAGTCTGACATGCCGCTCAACATGTTTGTCTATCCGGTCAACCCTGCCGCTGAACTGCCGGCTGAATTCGTCCAGTACGCCCAGACCGCTACAAATCCCGCCCGCCTCGACCCGGCCACCAACCGTGAAGCCTGGATCGAAGCCTGGACCGAAGCGGTGTTGCGATAAATAACCGGAAAGTAGAAAGTGGCTGAAGTTCCACTTTCTACTTTCCAGCTTCCAAAAACCTTGAAACGTTTATTTCCAGCCCTTCTCTTTTTAGGAATTTTCTTTTTCCTGCCCCTGGCCCGGATCCTGACCCTGGGCCTCGATTCGGGCTTTATTTTTGCCCCCGGTGGAACGTTCTACCCGCGCCTGGTTTCCGTTTTGGGGTTCACGTTTTACCAGGCCCTGGCCTCGACCCTCCTGACCCTGGCTTTTGGCCTGCCCCTGGCCTTTCTCTTCGCCCGTTATGATTTTCCGCTAAAAAACCTGCTGCGGACGCTGACCGCCATCCCTTTCATGCTGCCGACGGTGGTGGTGGCTGCCGGTTTCAACGCCCTGCTCGGCCCGCGCGGCTGGCTGAACATCCTGCTCACCGAAAGCGGATTGCCCGCCATCACCTTCATTGGCACTTTTGGCGCGATCCTGACCGCTCATATCTTCTACAACACCACCATCGTGATCAGGTTGGTCGGCGATGCCTGGGCCGGCCTGGATTCGCGCCTGTCTGATTCCGCCAATGTGTTGGGTGCCAATCCCTGGCAAATCTTGTGGCGCGTCACCCTGCCTTTGCTGCGTCCTTCCATTCTGGCGGCCAGCCTGTTGGTTTTCCTGTTCGACTTCACCAGCTATGGTGTCATCCTGCTGCTTGGCGGGGTCAAGTATGCCACCCTCGAAGTCGAGATCTACATCCAGGCCATCAGTTTCCTTAATTTACCGGCCGCCGCCCTGCTTTCGGTGATCCAGTTGCTGTGTACGCTCGGCCTGTCTGTGCTGTATAGCCGCTATGTCAGCCGTGTTACCTCCCAGATCAAACCCAACAGCCTGCCTGCCGTGCGTCGCAAACCGAAAAACGCCCTGCAATACGGTTTTATCTTTCTTCTTTTCATTTTCTATTTCTCATTCTTCTTTCTGCCCCTTTCCTCATTACCTTTGCGCTCTGTCACCCGCCTCGAAGCCAACCGCCCCGGGCTTGCCCAAGGGCCTGCCGGGGAAGAAAATGATACTCTGACCCTTGACTACTACCGTGAACTCTTCACCAACCGGCGCGGATCGCTCTTTTACGTTCCGCCCGCTCAGGCTGCCTTCAATTCGCTGGCTTATGCCGGGCTGACGGTTATGCTTTCACTTGCCCTGGGTTTCCCGGCGGCCTCGGCTCTGGTGCGCTCTGGCAGGTTGGTCCGCTGGATCGACCCCTTCATCATGCTGCCTCTCGGCGCCTCGGCTGTCACGCTTGGGCTCGGTTTTATTGTCACCTTCAACCAAAACCTGCCAACATTTGAGTTTCAACCTTCAACTTTTACCCTTGTTCCTTCCACTTTCAACCTGCTGACCTCTCCTTTGTTGATTCCCCTGGCCCACACCACCATCGCCCTGCCATTTGTCATTCGCAACCTGCAATCTGCGCTTGCGACCATCCCGGAGCGCACTCGTGAAGCGGCCCGCGTGCTGGGAGCGGCTCCCTGGCAGGTTTGGTGGCGGGTCGATTGGCCGATCATTCGCCGGGCGGCATTTTCTGCCGGGGCGCTGGCGTTCACCGTTTCGCTTGGGGAGTTTGGCGCAGCTTCCCTGTTGGCGCGGCCCGAATACCCGACCCTGCCGACCGCTATTTATCGTTTTTTGTCCCAGCCCGGTGCGCTGAACTACGGCCAGGCCATGGCCATGGCGACCCTGCTCATGCTCCTGACCGGCCTGGGAATCTTCTTCATCGAGAAATTACGCCCGACAGGCAGTGACTTATAACCATGCTAAAACTCACATCTCTTACCAAATCTTATGATAACCAGCCCTTGCTCAAGGGTATTTCTTTCTCGGTCGCTTCGGGCGAAGTGCTTTGCTTGCTGGGTGCATCCGGGTCGGGAAAATCGACCATTCTGCGCATCATCGCCGGGTTGGAAGAAGCCGAAAGCGGCGATGTGGCCTGGGATGGCGAATCGCTGGCGGGTATGCCAACCCATCAGCGCAGGTTTGGCCTGATGTTCCAGGATTACGCTCTCTTCCCGCACCTGAATGTTTTCGAGAATGTCGCTTTTGGCCTGCAAATGCTGAAAAAGGAGTCCAAAGTCGGGAGACTTTGGAATAAACAGCGTGTAGCCAGATCGGAGAGCGTTGAGTCTGATCTCGTGAACGCTCGCGAGGCGCCTGACAATGGACAAACCATTCGTGAGCGCGTTATGGAATGCCTGGAGCTTGTCCACCTGACCGGTTTTGAGCACCGCCGCGTGGCCGAGCTTTCGGGTGGCGAACAGCAGCGTGTGGCTTTGGCGCGCGCCCTGGCGCCGCGTCCGCGCCTGTTGATGCTCGACGAGCCGCTTGGCGCGCTCGACCGCGCCTTGAAGGAATCGCTGCTCGATGAGCTGCGCCACATTTTGCGTGGGGCGGGCATCCCGGCCATTTACGTCACTCACGACCAGCAGGAGGCTTTCACCCTGGCGGACCGCATCATCCTGCTGCGTGACGGCCAGATCGCCCAGGCGGGGACTCCGCCTGAAGTTTTTGCGAATCCGGCCAACGGCTGGGTTGCCTCCTTTTTGGGGTTGGGAAATGTCGTTAAACCGGGGGAAGGCCGCGGGATGCTCCACGCTGAAGGTCTGGACCTCCACAAAACGCTTTTGCTGCGCCCCCAGGCCGAGCGCTTGGCCGAAGGCGGGACGTTGAGCGGCGTTGTGGCCGATGTGGTTTTTCGCGGAGATGAATTTCGGGTGGAATTGGAGAACGGCTGGTATTTTTTTGTCAAAGATGCGCCGCGCGTGGGTGAAACCGTCCATTTGCGGGTCTTTCAAGTAGAATACTTGCCATGACGGAGAGCATCACGGTTCATAAACGTAATTGGCGCGGAGAAATTACCTGGTCTTACACCGGGCAGTTGCTGGCGCGTGGGGATAATTTCGCGCGCCTCGAAGCGCTTTTCAACCGCGATGATATGCCTTTTCAGGGGATTGTTTTGAAGCGGGATGACCGTTTTTTGGAAATCTTTTTCAGCGATCGCTGGTACAACATCTTCGAGATTCACGACCGTGACGATGGGCAGATCAAGGGCTGGTACTGTAACGTTGGCCTGCCGATGGTTTGGGATGCGCCCAACGCGATTTCATACGTCGATCTGGCCCTCGACCTGTGGGTGGCAGCCGATGGCACGCAGACGGTCCTCGACGAAGATGAGTTCGAGGCCCTGGCTCTGGACGAAAAAACACGCCAGCAGGCCTTGGAAAGCCTGCTGGCGCTTAAACGTTTATTCAGGGATGGTGGTTTACAGGCTCAGGGCTTCAACGAACATTTCACCGAAAGCCAGGGCTGAACCGAGAAAACCGAGACAGCAGCAACACAGGACAACAAGCGCGACGATGATCAGCACGGTTTTGTTGTTCGATTTTAACGGCTGGGAGATCAGGGTTGAATCGGGAGAATCGTTCATGGGCTGCCCGGCTTATAACCCGAGCTCATAGATGATTGTATCGCCGTATGTCCAGCCAATTCCGGCCAGGCAAACGCAGCAGCAACATACGAGCACGACGGCGACAATGGCGATGATGAGCGTGGTGTTCGATTTCTTCGGGGCAGCTTCGACGATTGGGGTTGGTTCAAAGTTGGACATAATTCCTCCGTTGGATGAAAGATGGTGGGTTAAGAAATTCTATCATTTTTTGCTGTTTTTCTGTCACTTTTATGTTAAGAAATAGTAAATTTGTCCTGTTTTAGCGCATAGTCACACAATTGTATACCCAAGGCAGTTGCTTTTTGCTTGATTTGCTGTAAAATTGAAGAAACTAATTCATGAGGAGAAAAAATATGTCTGAATTTAATTCTGAAATCACCAGCGATGATAAGTTATGGGGCTTGCTCTCATGGCTTTTTGCACCCATTGTTGGTGTAATTGTTTTGTTGATGGACGATAAAAAGAATCGCCCTTTTTTGAAATACCATGCTGTTAGTTCAATAGCATTCACTGTGGTTGCATATGTGATCACAACTCTCACCGTAGGCTGTGGTGCAGTTATCTTGCTTCTTAATATATGGTTTGCCATCAAGGCTTATCAAGGTGAGTATGTTACTATTCCTGTTATTACTGATTTTGTTAAGAAACAGGGTTGGGTTTAGTTGTTCGCCAAATAAAACAAAAAGCGGCTCCTTACGGAGCCGCTTTTTTGTTTTGCAACCCATATTCGTTTTGCCCGTATATCTCCAAAGATGAAATAAAAAGGAGATTGCTAAAATGACTGCTGAAACTTCAACTACTGTTGTATCCGTACCCCTATCACCTTCTGAAGAGCGCACCTGGGCCATGCTGGCGCATTTGAGCGTGATTGTCAACCTGTTCACCGGTTTCTTTGGGCCGATCGCCGCCCTGGTGATTTATTTGCTCTTCCGCGATCGCTCGCGCTACGTGGCCTACCACAGCCTGCAATCGTTTATCAACCAGCTCATCTGGTGGATCGGCGGCGGGACAATCATTGGCCTGGCCTGGGCGATTTCAGGCATCCTGTCGATCTTTGTCGTGGGTCTGTTCTTGCTGCCATTTGCCTGCCTGCTCAGCTTTATGCCGATTGTCTCTGTTGTCCAGGGCGTGGTCGGCGCAGTCCAGACCTCACAGGGTCAGGATTACAAATACTTGTGGGTCGGCGACTGGGTACGCGGCACGCTTGACGGTGTCTAAGTTGTCAACCTGAATCAAAAAGCGGGCGGATAAAAATCCGCCCGCTTTTTGATTCTCTGAAACAAAATTAGATGTGGTTCTTGCGGTTGTAAACGAACCAGTAGACCAGGCCGACCATGACCGCTCCGCCGATGATATTGCCAATCGTTACCGGGAGAAGGTTGGCAACGAAGAAGTTGCTCCAAGTCAGGTGAGGAAAGTCTGCGGCGGTTTTTCCGATCGTTTCAAAGAATTTGCTATCTCCAAACTCCTTGATGAAGAGGCCTACCGGTATGAAGTACATATTAGCAATGCTGTGTTCGAAGCCAGCAGCCACGAAGCAGGAAATAGGCGGGATAATTGCCAGGATTTTATCTGTGGTTGTGCGGGCGCTGTAGCACATCCAAACAGCCATGCAGACTAGGGCATTACACATGATTCCCAAAGCCAGGGCCGGGAGGAATTCCAGGGCGGTTTTGCTTTCGGCGATGTTCAAGGCTGTTAAACCAATGGCGCCGCCACCGAAAGTATATTGTTTGCCGATGAACACCAACAGCGCAGTCAGGACCGAACCGACAAAGTTGCCAAGATAAACGATACCCCAGTTGCGTAATAGTTGCCCAAGGGTGACTTTTTTGCTGGCAAACGCCATGGTAATAAGGGTATTGCCAGTGAACAGTTCAGCCCCGCCAACAACAACCAGGATTAGGCCCACAGAGAAAACCAGGCCGGTTAGCAGGCGGGTGATGCCGTAGGGCAGGCCGGTTGAGAAAGCGGCCGCGCCTGCAGCATCCTTGACGGACATGCTGCCAGCGGCAACGGTGGTCGCGAAGATGGCGCCAATGCCAATGAAAGCGCCAGCCAGGACGGCAAGTGCAAACATATTGGCGGCTGATAAACTGGCTTTTTTGACACCCAGGTCTTCGGCTTTGGCAGCCATGGCTGGCGGCAGAAGGGCGTCAATCGAGATGGTTTCATTCATGGGAAAATCTCCTTCTTTCTTGGTTTGTGAACTTTTTAGAGATCAAAATAAGAAAATTCGTGCTCAAAATAAGAAAAACATGGGATATGTCTGAGTGTTTGAAGCCTCCCGGTGCTGGAGTATATGCTGGCTTAACCGCCCCAGGGCATCTGGGCGTATTGTTCGAAGGCATGGTCGTGCATCTTTTTGAAAAGACGTTCGTGGCCGCTTTCCCAGTGGCTGAGCATTTCGAGAATTTCCTTGGCCTGGCCTTCAGCTTTGCCGGCAGCCATTTCGTAGAATTCGGCGAAGTCGCGCTCGATCAGGTAGGCCATGCGCAGCACCGGCAGGTCAGCGACCATCGCTTCAGCAACCGTTTCGGCAATGTGTTCATTTTCAGCGCGGTCGGCAAAGAAGCCGGCTTGAGGCAGCTCGGGCGACAGGGCCGGGACCCCCGCGTTGAGCGCCGCGATTTGCGCGGAGATAAAGTCGATGTGGCGCTGTTCTTCTTCGGCGATGGCTTTGAAGGCGCTCTGGGCGGCGGCATTTTGCAGACGTTCGGCGTTTTCGCTGAAGAAGCGTTTGCCTTCGTATTCACGTTCCAGGGCATATTCGAGGATTTTTGCGATATTCATAAAATGCTCCTTTTGGAAAGAGTGGATATTCAACATCAAATATCCACTCTCATCTATCGTTTTCTTATTTGACCAATTCGACTTTAACGGCACAGACTTTGTATTCCGGGATCTTCGATGTTGGATCAAGGGCAGCGATGGTTAATTCGTTGGCCGAGGCCTCAGGGAAGTGGAAGTTGGCGTAAACCATGCCGGGCGGCACGCGATCGGTGACCCAGGCTTCGGCTTCAATCACGCCACGGCGTGAGGTGATGCGCAGGGTCTTGTTAGCCTGTCCCAGTGTTTCGTCTGGGTTAACGCCCATCCTGGCGGCATCATCCGGGTTGAGTTCAACCAGCGCCTGTCCATAAACTTCCATCAGACCCTTGGCGCGGCGGGTCATTTCGCCGCCATGCCAGTGATAGAGCACACGCCCGGTGTTCAGGATGAAGGGATAGTTGTCGTCGGGCAGTTCCGGGGCCGGAACGAAATCGATCGGCATGAACCTGCCCTTGCCGCGTGAGAAGGCTTTGGTGTGCAGGATGGGTGTGCCCGGGTGGTCAGCCGCAGGGACGGGCCACTGCAGGCGCTCTCCGTTGTCCAGGCGGGCATGGGTGATGCCGGTGTAGCTCGGGGTCAGCTTGCTGACCTCAACCATGATCTCCTCGCTCGAGGCATAGTCCCAACCTTTGAGTGGGGCCTCGGCCAGCAGTTCGCGGCCGCCCAGGGCCAGGATGCGCTTGGCAAGCTCGGCGGTGATCTGCCAGTCGTCGCGGGATTCACCGATGGGTTCGATAGCCTTGTGAACCATCTGCACGCGGCGCTCGGTGTTGCTAAAGGTGCCGGTCTTTTCGGCAAAGGTCACGCCGGGCAACAGGATGTCGGCATAGGCGGCAGTTTCGGTCGGGAAGATTTCCTGCAAAACGAAGAATTCGACTTCTTCCAGACAGTGGCGGATGTGGCCGCTATCCGGGTCAGACATGATCGGGTTTTCACCGAGGATATACAGGGCCTTGATTTTGCCTTCGGGGATGCCGGGCATCATCTCGGTCACGGTCAGGCCAACCTTGGCCGGGGCTGTGGCGCCCCAGGCGGTTTCGAACTTTTTGATGACTTCCTCGTTGATGACAGGCTGGTAACCGGGGTAAACATTTGGCAGGCCGCCCATATCGCAGGCGCCCTGAACGTTGTTCTGGCCGCGCAGCGGGTTAACGCCGCCGCCGGGTTTGCCCATGTTGCCGAGCAACATTTGCAGGTTGGCCAGATCCATCACGTTGCGCACGCCGACAATGTGCTGGGTAATGCCCATCGCCCAGATCACCGCCATCGGACGGTGTTCGTTCATCAATTGGGCTGCCTGGCGCAGTTCCTCGATCGAAATGCCGGTGATCTGGCTGACTTTTTCGGGCGGATACTGCATCACGGTTGCTTTGAACTCGTCAAAGTTTTCACAGCGTTCTTCGATGAAGGCTTTGTCTTCCCAGCTGTTTTCGAGGATGATATGCATCAAGCCATTGAGCAGGGCAATATCGGTGCCCGATTTCTGCTGCAGATGCAGGGTCGCAAATTCGGTAATATCGATGCGGCGTGGGTCGGCAACGATCATTTTTGCGCCGCGCTGCAAGACGGCCTGGCGCATCATCGCGCCAAAGACCGGGTGTTGTTCGGTGGTGTTCGAACCAATGATGAAGAACAGTTCTGATTTTGCGGCGACATCGTCCATTGAGTTGGACATTGCACCCGAGCCAAAGGAAGTGGCCAGACCGGCCACAGTGCTGGAGTGTCAGAGACGGGCGCAGTGGTCTATGTTGTTCGTCCCCAAGACCTGCCGCGCGAATTTGTTCATCACATAGTTTTCTTCATTGGTGCATTTGGCCGAAGTCAGCACACCAATGCTGTCTGCGCCGTAACTGGAGCGAACAGCGTGCATTTTCTTGGCGGTCAGGTCAAGGGCAGTATCCCAGGAGGTTTCGACCCAATCCCAGCCCGCATCGTGGTGCGATTTCTTGCCGCCTTCGAGCAGGTAGCGGCGCACACGCGGCTTGGTCAACCGGTCGGGGTGCTGAACGAAATCGTAGCCGTAGCGGCCCTTGACGCATAGGTGGTTGCCGTTGACCGGGGCCTCTTCGCTCGAGGTCACGCGGATGATCTTGCCGTCTTTGACGTTGAAATCAAATTGGCAGCCAACACCGCAGAAGGTGCAGGTGGTCCGGACCAATTTATCGGGTTTGCCTGCGCTGATCGACATTTTATTGTCGAGTGCGCCGGTTGGGCAGTAGGCCACACAGGCGCCGCAAGATTCACAGCGCGCATCGAGCATGTCGGTATCGGCTCCGGCTACGGGGTGGGTGTTGAAACCGCGCTCGGCCATGCTCCATACGAAACGTCCCTGAACTTCCGCGCAGGCGCGCACGCAGCGCGTGCACTGGATGCACTTGTTCAGATCGACCCACACAAATGGGTTGGCGTCACTGTTGACTTTGTGCAGCGGGATGGGCGACATGCTGGTATCTACATTCAGCCCATAGTGCCTGACCCAGTGCATAAACTGGGTTTCTTGTTTTTGGCCATCTTCATAACCGCTGTCGTGGTAATTTGACATGAACAGTTCGAGAATGGTTTTGCGTGACTTTTCGATCGCGGGGCTATGAGTTTGGACTTCCATGCCTTCGTTGACCGGCATGGTGCAGGAAGCCATCGGGGTGCGCCAGCCCTTGACATCGACTACGCACAGGCGGCAGCCGCCGTAGGGATGCAGGTCAGGGTGGTCGCACAGGGTCGGGATGGTGACGCCGGTTTGCTCGGCTGCTTTGAGCACCGTCGTCCCTTCCGGAACCTGTACATCTTGTCCGTTTATTTTCAAATTAATCATGAGTTCTCCTTCCTTCTCTAAAATTTCAGAAAAGGGTTTTTATGCGGGCGTGGCTTCTTCTTCGACAACCATCGGACAAACGCCGGTCGGGCAAATGCCGAGGCGGATGTGGGCTTCGACTTCGGTGCGGAAATGTTGAAGCATATGACGTACCGGCCCGGCTGCTGTCTGACCCAGACCGCAGTTCGAGGCGCGTTCCATTTCATTGGCCAGGTCGAGCATTTTTTCCAACTCTTCCAGTTTGCCCTGACCTTGGGTGATGCGTTCGACAATTTCATAGGTGCGCTGGGTGCCGATGCGGCAGGGGGTGCATTTGCCGCACGATTCAAAACGGAAGAATTGCAGCAGGACTTTGACCAGGTCAACGATGCAGACATTCTGATCGCAGATCAGCAGCGCACCTGACCCGAGCGAGACTCCCGCTTTGCGGAAGGACTCAAAGTCCATCGGGGTATCCTGCAAAACTGCCGGGATGATCGATCCGCTTGAGCCGCCAGTTTGCGCCATTTTGAAGCTGCTGCCGGGTTTCATGCCCTTGGCATAAATGTTGATGACCTCACGCAGGGTGATGCCCATCGGAACTTCGATCACGCCGCTAAAGTTGACGTTGCCCATGATGGTGTAGACCTTGGTGCCGGGGCTGGATGGTGTGCCGATCGCCTTGTACCATTCCGGGCCGTTACGCACAATGGCCGGGATGTTGGAGAGCGTCTCGACGTTGTTGACCAGGGTTGGTTTGTTCCACAGACCGTTGGTGGTCGGGTAGGGTGGGCGCGTGCGAGGTTCGCCGCGCTTGCCTTCCAGCGATTCGATCAGCGCGGTTTCTTCACCGCAAACGTAAGCGCCTGCACCTGCGTGAATGTGCAAATGGAAGTTGAAATCGGTGCCAAAAACGTTCTTGCCCAGGAAGCCAAATTCTTCGGCTTGCTGGATGGCTTTTTCAAGTCGTTGGAAAGCCACGCCGTATTCACCGCGGATGTAAATAAAGCCCTCATCCGCGCCGATGGCGTAGGCGGCCAATGCCATTGATTCAATGATCTGATGCGGGTCGCCTTCGAGCACGATGCGGTCTTTGAAGGTGCCCGGTTCGCTTTCGTCAGCGTTGCAGACAACGTACTTCTTGTCGCCTTCTGCGCCGCGCACGAAGCGCCACTTGCGTCCGGCGGGGAAGCCTGCACCGCCGCGCCCCTGCAGACCCGATTTTTCGATGGTTTCGATGAGTTCCATCGGGGTCATTTCGAGCAGGGCTTTGCCAAGGGCTTCGTAGCCGCTGTTGGCAATGTAATCTTCGATGCTATCAGGGTCGATGCGCCCGGCGCGTTCGAGCACGATGCGCTGTTCGGACGGGTTGTAGCCTTTTCGGGTGCGCAGCCAGCCGATATGGCCGCTGAGTTGTTTGGGCGGGGCCAGCAAGTCGGTGGCGACACGGCCTTTATAAAGGTGCTCCTCAACGAGGTAGCGCGCGTCCGCCGCTTTAACGGGACCATAAACGGTCGCTTCGGGGTAAACGATGACCAACGGTAAAATGTCGGCCCGGCCGACATCCGCCAGCGTGGAAACATCGATCTCGTCTTGCAGGCCGTAGGCCGCCAGGGCATCGTTCAGGCTCTTGATCAGATCGTCGGCGCCCAGGCGGATGCTTTCAGGGTCAGTGGAGACCAAAATCATTGCGCGTTTGGTTTGCATGTCTGGCTCCTATTCGTAACGCCCTAAAATATCGGCGATTTGTTCGGGGGTGACGTTGCCGTAGATGTCTTCATCCACCAGCATGACCGGGCCAACGCTGCACAGACCCAGGCAGGAGGTGGTCATGAGCGTCCACTTGCCATCGGGGGTGGTTTCACCGTTTTTCAGGCTCAGTTTTTCGCGCAGCGCGTTCCAAATGGCCTGACCGCCGACCACGTGGCAGGGGGCGTTTTCGCAGAATTTGATGACGTGTTCGCCGCGCGGTTTGGTGGACAGCATATCGTAGAAACTTGCCAGGGCGTGTAACTGGCTTTCAGCCACAAAGACGCCTTCGCTCGGATCGTTGAGTTGCTTGCGCACTTCGCGAAAGGCATCACCGGAGATGTAACCCAGGGCAAGGTTGATATCGCTCAGAATGGGAATGAGCGCGTCGCGCTTGCCGCCGTGCTTTTCGATTGCCGCCCGCACCAGGGCGGGGACGTTGTGTTCAGTTGCCGGAGCAGTCATCGGGCCTCCAGAGTAAAGAGTGAGTTACGAGATTTTGGCTATTCTGAAAATCTGTGAGAATTTCAGAACAGGAGATCATAAAAGAGTGGTTCAACTCGCGCGGCAATTTCTAAAGGGCAAACGTCACAAAGATTGTATTACTCAACGGTAATGGCGTTGAAATTACAGACCTGGGCGCAGATACCGCAGCGGATGCAGGTATCCTGATCGATGTGGTGCAGTTGGCGGCGTTCCCCGCTGATAGCTTCGACCGGGCAGTTGCGCGCGCAAACGGTACAGCCGGTGCAGGCCGGGGAGGTGATCTCGAAGTGGATCAGCGGGCGGCAGACTTTGGCCGGGCAGCGCTTCTCGTAGATGTGAGCTTCGTACTCTTTGCGGAAGTGTTTGAGTGTGCTAACGACCGGGTTGGGTGCGCCCTGGCCGAGACCGCACAGGCTGTTCTTGGTGATCTCTGAGCACAGTTCTTCCATCTTTTCGATGTCGCCATCTTCGCCAAAGCCGTCGCAGATCTTTTGCAGCATTTCGAGCAGGCGGCGTGTGCCAACGCGGCAGGGGGTGCATTTGCCGCACGATTCTGCCTGGGTAAAGTCCATGAAGAAACGGGCGATATCGACCATGCAGGAGGTCTCGTCCATGATGACCAGCCCGCCTGAACCCATCATCGAACCGGCCTGGGTCAGGGCTTCGTAATCGAGGGGCAGGTCAAGGTGAGATTCGACCAGACATCCGCCCATCGGGCCGCCGGTTTGGACGGCTTTAAAGTGGCGGCCTTCTTTCATGCCGCCGGCAACTTCGAAGATGATCTCGCGCAGGGTGATGCCCATTGGCACTTCGATCAGGCCGGGCTTCATGACGTTGCCGCCGACGGCGAAGGTTTTGGTGCCCTTCGAGCGTTCAGTACCCATGCTGGCGTACCAGTCTGCGCCCTTCAGGATGATCTGCGGGATATTGGAGTAGGTTTCAACGTTGTTGTTGTTGGTCGGTTTGCCCCAGACACCCTTGACCGCCGGGAAGGGCGGGCGCGGGCTGGGTTCGCCGCGCAGACCCATGATCGAGGCGATCAGGGCGGTTTCTTCGCCGCAAACAAAAGCCCCGGCGCCCACGCGCACTTCCAGGTCGAACGAGAAGTCGGTGCCGAGAATGTTCTGGCCGAGGAAGCCAAATTCGCGCGCCTGGGCGATGGCGATGTTGAAGGTTTCGACTGCGACTGGGTATTCAGCGCGGCAGTAAACGTAGCCGTAGCTTGCGCCGATCGCATAAGCGCCAATGATCATGCCTTCCAGCACCGAATGCGGATCGCCTTCAAGCACACGCCGGTTCATAAACGCGCCGGGGTCGCCTTCGTCGGCATTGCAGACCATGTATTTTGGTGAGTCATCCACCTGGCGGGTTAGATTCCATTTCTTGCCGGCTGGGAAACCCGCACCGCCGCGCCCGCGCAGGCCAGATTTAAGCACTTCGTCAATAACTTGTTGGGGCTGCATTTCGAACATTGCTTTGCCGAGGGCCTGGTAACCGTCCACGGCCAGGTAGTCTTCGATGTTGGTCGGGTCGATGTAGCCGCAATTCTTGAGCACAACGCGCAATTCTTTGGGGCGCAGCGGACCAAGCTCTTCATCCACCACAACCTTGGGCATCTCGCGGAATTTCTCAACGATGCGGCCCTTCAGGAAGTGTTCTTCAACGATGAAGGGCACATCGTCGGCATTAAAGCCGAGATAATGCACGCCTTCGGGGTAGACGATCATTTCGGGGCCGTCTTCACAGCCACCGATGCGCGAAGTCTCAAGAACCTGGATCTCGTCGATCAAACCCTGGTCTACTAATTCATCCTGAAGCGCATCGATAACATCATGCGCGCCCCGGGCCAGGCACTCTGGATCAACACATACCAATATGTGGGAACGGAAAAAAGCCATAATAAACTCCAAACATGGTTATTTGCGGCGCATCGTTTCCTGGATTAATCCCCAGGGCGGCTGCTTCCGCATCGCCGAAGCATAACTTCGGCACTTAAAAATTATTGTTGTAAGGGCAGCACGTTGCTCTCGACCGGTTTGCCGCCTTGGACGTGTTCTTTCATGATCTTTTCGGCAACTTCGGCGGTGACTTTGCGGTAATAAACTTTGGGCTGTTCGCCGATGACAACTTCGACGATTGGTTCGTGTTCGCACAGGCCAATGCAGCCGGTCTGGGTGACGCTGACGCCGCTCACTTTTTGGGTTTCAACGTAGTTCAGGATGCTCTTCATCGTATCGCGCGCGCCCGCGGCAATACCGCAGGTACCCATGGCAACGATCACCTGCACATTACCACCGGCAGATTTCATTTCTTTTTTCTTTTGAGCTTCTTCGCGAATGCGTTTGAGATCGTCAAGGGACTTGATAGCAGGCATGTTTATCTCCTTTACTCTTCTGGAGTGCAAAATCTCCAGATTTTGCACCATTTTATGAATATTTCAGACCTGACAGGTTTTATAACTTGATCGCGCCAATGCCTTCTTCCAGCATTCCGCGCAAAAAACCTAAAACTTCCGGCTCGGTCATGGACATATCGCCCAGTTCGGCTTTAAGTTCGGTATCATCAAAGAGAAATTCATCGGTTTGTCCATCTTTTTGGGTTGCCCGATAAACAAAAACCCAATGAATTTGTGGATAGGAAACCAGCACCGCCAGGAAGGTGGCTGCCAGGTCCCCGAGCGGCATCCGGTCGATGTGACTGTGCCGAAAGGACACCTCCACCCGCGTGCCTTTGCCCTGCTCCGAGACGAGACTCAGGCCGCCTTCGCTCATTTCCGCCGCCAGTTTCAAGAGCGGAATTCCCAGCCCGACCTTGCGGGTGGTGCGGGTGGTATAGAAGGGGTCAAGTACGCGTTGGGCAATTTCAGCGCTCATGCCGCGCCCATCATCTTCGACACAGGCCAGCAAGCGGTCGCTTTGCAGATCCTCGTGCACCTCGATGCGGATATTGCGCCCCTGGGCGGCGACGCTGTTTTCCGCAATATCGAGCAGGTGCAGGGCAATCTCGCGCATTTAGGCCTTCTCTGGTTCCGCTTCCTGAGATTGAACTTTCTTGACCAACTGCGGGAACTTGTTGGGCTTCACGCGGCCGTTGACTTCTTCATCCACAACCACAACCGGGGCCTGGCTGCAAGCGCCGACGCAGCGGCATTCTTCGAGTGTGATCAATCCGTCGGGGGTGGTCTGGCCGAGGTCGATATCCAGCATTTGCTTGGCTTTTTCAACCAGTTGCGATACTCCGGCCACATAACAGGCTGTGCCGAGACAGAACTTGATGGTGTGTTTGCCGCGCGGCTGGGTCTTGAAGAAAGAGTAGAAGGTGACCACGCCGTGAACCTGTCCCAAGGAAACGTTCAACTTGCGAGCAATGTAAGCCTGCATCGCGGGGGAAACGTGACCGATCTTGCCCTGGACTTCGTTCAGAACCAGCATGACCGCACCCTGGCGGTCTTTGTTGTCGGCGATCGCCTTCTCAATAATGGCTTTCTGATTGGCGATGTTCAATGGATCGTTTGATGCGATGTTTTTCAATAGTCGGGTCATAATTCAGATACCTTTGATGCGAATTGTGAAAAATCTCACAAGAAAAGTTTAACATTTCCTTGCAAAAACGTCAATGAATGAATGTCACAAAACAAACGGTAACTTGTCAGTCTTGCGGGGCAATGAGGTTAACAGGTTTGGGGTTGTATTTGTACGCTCCGGCCGTCTTTCCCTTGCAGGGCCAGGCGGATTTCGGTCAGAGTGCGTGTTTCGAGTGTGAGGATGGTCGTACCGAGAAAAGCTTCCAGCATGTGCACATCGCCGCTTTGGATGAGCGGGTAGCTGCCCAAAGCGGGGAATTTGGCACGCGCCTGTTCGGGGGTGGTGTGGCGGGAAATTTCGAAGGCTTCGACCGGCCAGGTTTCAGAAACCAGGCCGAGAGTGGGAAAGAGTCCGTTGGTTGTCCGCTCGACGTGGGCCGGGATGACCAACCCGCCGAGCCGGTTGACGCGTTCGTAGATATCGTCGATACTGAAAGTAGTTGATGTCAGCAGCAGGCGCGGCTCAGTTCGGATGAACTCGCCCTCTTCGTCGACCACCAACTGTTCGCCAAAAAAATCGGGACGGTTGGCCAAGTCGGGCAGGGCGGCATCCACTTGTTTTTGCCATTCAGTGAGTTGTTCAAGGTTCTCAAACAGGCACAGGATGTGAACATCCTCGCACGTCTGCACTTCCATGCCCGGCAAGACGACCAGCCCGCTGCCCTGGGCAGCTTTTTGAACGGCGGCCACGTTGGCGCTGGCGTTGTGGTCGGTGATGGCGATCAGGTCGATCTGACGTTCGATGGCCTCCTGCACGATCAGCGGTGGAATCATTTCGATTTCAGCGCAGGGTGAGAGCACCGTGTGGACGTGCAGGTCGGCGCGAAAGGTTTGCATAACTGGGCCTAAGCCTGGTGGATGCCCATCTCCCACAGTTTGCCGTCAATTTCATAGTTCGAGAGTGGTGTGGAAAGTAGGACGACACCCTGCTGGTTGGCTTTGTCGATGGTTGCCTGGTCGGGTTGGGCATCTTCGGTGATGACCACAGCCGCCACATCGAGCAGGGCGGCCACGGCCACGATGTTCAGGTGCGCCTGGAGCGTCATCCACAGGTAATCGTTTTTGGCTCCTGCCATGACACATGAGAGCAGGTCTGATGTGTAGCCGCCGGTCGGCGTGATGGCTGAAAAATCGCGCGATTCGGTCAGAACGGTTAGATCTAGTTTTTCGATGATTTGTTGCAGGTTCATAGGTTTATCCATGTGAATGTCCGGTAAGGGTTTCATTGGGCACAAGAATGCGCATGACTAGTTTTGTGCCTTTGCCAATGGTCGATTCGAGTTCAAGCGTATCGACACAGCGTTTCATGTTGACCAGCCCCATGCCCGCGCCGAAGCCCATTTCGCGCACCTGTTCGGTGGCGGTGGAGTAGCCGGGCTGCAGGGCCTGGGTAATATCCGGAATGCCAGGGCCGTCATCGACGGTGGACATGGTGATGCGGTGCGGCTCAACTTCCAGTTTTAAGATGCCGCCGTTGGTGCTGTGGATGATCAGATTCATCTCGGCTTCGTAAACGGCGATGCCACAGCGGCGGGTGATTTGCGGGTTGCCGCCCAGGCGCATCAGGGCCCGTTTGATGTTGCTGGATGCGTTGCCGCCGTGATTGAAATCGCGCGCCTTGATGTTGTAACGCAAAACGAGCGTGGTGCGGTCAGAGATGATATCCTCGAACAGGTGGCTGGCGCGGTAGCGGCGCACTTCTTCTTCTTGATAATCCCTTTGCAGGGCGATCAAGATGCCGCGAGTAATATCGCCTTTGGTGATCATGCCGACCAGCTTATTGTCTTCATTAACCACGGGCAGGCGTCCGAGTCGGCTGGCAGTGAAGGTTTCTATCGCCTTGACCACTGATTCATAATTGGCAACCGTCACCACTTCGTGGGTCATATATTTGCTGACCGGAGCTCCCAGTTCGCCTTTTTGCATGGCATGCACAATATCTTCCAGGCTCAAAATGCCTGCCAGCTCTTCGTTTTCAATCACTGGCACACCTGAAATGCGGTTAATGCGTAAAATCTCGAGCACTTGCCCAAGCGGCATTTCGGGATCGGCGGTGTGCAGGTCTGTGGACATAACATCGCTAACTTTCAGATCATATGAAAGTTCCTCGACCCGGTTGATTTCGTGCGCATTCTGGTCGGTCATGGTACGCCCACGGCGTCCGTATATTTCCTGCTCGGTTTGGGGTTTACTCGGCGGGCACATTGGATTCAAAGCTCGGCAGTCCGGCCTGGTGCAGCCGGCCGCATAATTCGAACATGCCAAATGGGCTGGTGATCAACGGAATATTTTCCTGGTTGGCAATATTCAGGGTTTCAGCCTGGGGTTTCTTATCACGCACAAAGATGATCGCGCGGATATCGGCCATTTGGGCTGTGCGTACTACCTGTGGGTTGGTCAATCCGGTCAGCAGGATGGCATCGGGCTGGCTGGCGGCCAGCACATCGCTCATCAGATCCGCGCCAATCCCACCATGAATTTGAACCTGTAGTTCTATTTGTGGGTTGAGCAAAGTCCCATCCACAATCTTGATGATCTCTTGCAGTTCCATGTAAAGAAAGATCCTTTCCTTCTGTCTATCCTTGCGCGACGCGTTCTATTTCCAGAATGCGATGCGGGTGTGTGTAAACTGTGAACCTATCGCGGCGCGCATAACCGATCAGCGTAATGCCCGCGTTTTCGGCAATTTCGACTGAAAGCGAACTGGGCGAGGTGCGCGAAATTACGATCGAAGCACCAATTTTGGCCGCTTTTTGGATCATCTCAGAGCTGATGCGCCCGGTGGTCAGCAAAATCTTATGCGCCAGGGCCGGTTTGTGCATCAGGTACAGGCCGGCGATCTTATCGAGTGTGTTGTGACGGCCAATATCTTCGGCCGCAAGCAAAATGTTCTCACCATCGCTCAGGGCAGATGTATGGACTCCACCGGTTTGTTTGTACAGATCCTGGGCATCGAATAATTTGGCGGCCAGAGCCGAAACCTGGGCCGGAGTGACGCTCGCCCCGTTGGCCTGTCTCGCCGTTTGTGGGCCGGATTCAGTCTGTGAAGTCACCCCGCCTGTACACCCGGAAGTTTTACGCCAGTTCTTGGGCTGCTCCACACTGTGGGTCAGCCAGACATCAACGTTGTCGCCGTTTTCGCAGGTGCGCACCTCGGCAACCTCGTCCATGCTTGTGATGAAACCTTCATTGTAGAGAAAGCCAACCGCCAATGCTTCAAGGTGGATCGGGGTACACATCAAGGTCAGCCAGGCTTCGCCATTGATCGTCAGGCTGACCGGTTTTTCAACGATGACTTCGGCGGGAACCACTTCGCCGGTTCCATTGCGGAACCAAGTGTATTCAATCGGTTTGGTTGTTTTCATAAGCTACCTGTAATTTTTAACACACAGTAATAAAAAACGTATTGTGATAATAGTCACAATGAAGGAGTAATATATCACATTTCTTCTGCCTTTTCAGTGTAGCACGGGCATCAGCCAGCCGAAAGATGATGAATATCACTATCTCTATCTGAATTAATACAAAAAGAAACCATTTCATATGACAAGAAAATGGTTTCTTTATAGAGAGTTTATCGCCTGAAAAATTGCCTAATCGGATGATACTTTTTTCGCCGATTTGCTGTGTGCGCTATAGAACCGGTCCGGGTCGGCCTTGAAGGCATCCAGGCAGAATTCGGTGCAGAAGTAGATGATGCGCCCCTGGTATTCGGCAGGGTAATAGTTTTCAGGGGCGGTGGTCATGGTTCGTCCGCAGACCAGCCGCGAGGCGGGCGCTTTCTTTTCTTGATCGTCAAGCATAGGCTTTTTGATCCCAGCCTTGCGGCAGGTTGGGGGCACTCCAGGATGGGTCGGGTTGCCAGTCGAGCCAGTGGTCATTGAGCGGGTAGGAGCGCTTTTCGATGGCTGCCAGGATTTCGGGTTTGGCATTTTCGATGGCATCGACCCACTCTTCGCGCAGGACACCCTTCTGAATCCCATGCTGGTATTCGTTGGCATCTTTCCATTTCCGCGCAAAGGTTGGCTCGATAACCATATCCAGCTCGAGATCGAAGGTGTCAAATCCGCACTGGCTGCGGGTAAATGGAAGTTGAAAGTTGATGTAGTAACACAGAAACTGGCCGCTGGCATCATTCCAGATCAGGATGGTCGAATAAAATTTGGCCGGTTCAAGCAAAATCAAAAAGCGGTTGGTGTGCCAGCGGTAAGTTTCGAGCCTCCAGGGTTCGCTCAGACATTCATCCCAGCGTTCCCAGTTTCCGTTGTTCCCATGTTTTTGGTGGATGTATCCCCATGGGGCAACACATTCTGCACCTGGGGTGAGCAGCAAGGCAGTTTCATCTAAAGAGTCTTTTACAACCAGCACCGATTGCACATACCAGGGTTTGCCATTGTACATGCCTCGTAAAGCAACCTGATCGCCTGGGTTCCACATGTATTTTCCTTTCAAAAAGGGCACTGACCTTGCCAGGCCGGTGCCCTTTTTTCATCAAGCCAGTTCGGCGATCAAGACTTCGAATGCGCCCAGGCTGAGCTGCGAGAGATGCTCAGCCTTTTTGCTGCGCCCGGCAGATGAAAACAATATGCGTGCGTTTTTTTTGTCGGGCACGCTAAATTTGAGCTCGTGATGATTGGGGGAGTAGTTGAGTACTACCAAAACAGTTTGAGCAGGCGTATAGCGCAGGAAAGCGAGATAATCCTCGGCTTTTTCGTGGATGGGTTTGTATTCACCTTCGATCAGGGCGGGCGTTTGCTTGCGGATGCGCACCAGGCGCTTGTAGTAGGCAAGCAGAGCGTCAGGGTTGTCGTGCTGGTCGCGAACGGTGATGCCCTCGGCGTAGTTCGGGTTGACCGGCAGCCAGGTTTCAACATTGGCCGGGCTGAAGCCGCCATTGGCGGTGTTGTTCCAGTGCATCGGGGTGCGGTTCTTGTCGCGGGTCATCTCTCCGGCGCGTTGGGCGGCTTCGGCGGGGGCTACGCCGAGTTCATTGACCAATTGCTCGTAATACCAGGAGGCCATCGTGTCGCGCAGTTTGGCTGGATCGCTGATGATATAGTCGGTCATGCCGATCTCTTCACCGTTGTAGAAGAAGGGTGTTCCGCGCAGGGTCAGCACCAGCGCGGCATTGACGCGCGCCAGTTCGGCATCGTGCAGGCCATCGCCGAAGCGGGTATAAACACGCGAGCAATCGTGGTTGCCGAGGGTGTTGCAGCCCCAACCGCGGGTGGGGAGTTTGTCGAGACGGGCCAGCCGTTCCTTCTGGTTCTTGCGGATGTGGGCCGGGGTCAGCTTCTCGGCGCGCATGAGCGGGAAGTTGAAAACCAGGTGCAGTTCGTCATTGCCATTGCCCATGTAGTCGATGTTGTCATCCTCGCCAACCAGCATGCGGTCGCCATCGTATTCGTCGATCACGGCGCGCAGTTCTTTCATCAGATCGTGCAGTTGCGGGCCGCCCCACTGGTTTTTGAACATATCGTGCCAGTATTTTTCGACCAGGGCCTTTTCTTCTGGGGTTTTGGCGGTTTCAGAGAAGCGGCGCAGTTCCGCCAGGTTCATCGGGACCGTGTGCGGGGTGAGGGCCGGGTCTTCGTAGATGGTGCCGAGCGCGTCGAGGCGGTAGCCATCCACGCCCAGATCCAGCCAAAAGCGGACGGCATCCCACATGGCCTGTTTGACTTCGGGGTTGCGCCAGTTCAGGTCGGGCTGCTGTTTCATGAAATAGTGATAATAATACTGGCCGCGCTCGGGGGAGTAAGTCCAGGCTTCGCCATCGAAGCAGGATTGCCAGTTGTTGGGTGGGGTGTCGGCCCAGACGTACCAGTCGGCTTTGGGGTTGTCGCGGCTCGATTTTGATTCGATGAACCAGGCGTGTTCGTCGCTGGTGTGGTTGAGCACCAGGTCGAGGATAACTTTTATGCCGCGCGCGTGTGATTCAGCCAGGAAGGTTTTGAAATCTTCGAGTGTGCCATATTCAGGGGCAACATCGCAGTAGTCGCTGACATCGTAACCACAGTCCCAGTTGGGCGAAGGGAAGTGCGGGGAGAGCCAGATGCCGTCTATGCCGAGATCTTTGAGATAATCGAGTTTTTCGGTAATGCCTTTGAAGTCGCCAATCCCATCGCCGTTGCCGTCGGCGAACGAGCGCGGATAGATCTGGTAGAACAGGGCGGTTTGCCACCATTTAAGGGTTGTCATTTTTTCTCCGTGATTTGCAAATTATCGCAATGATACAGTAATTTTGATGTGGATTGGGGTATGTTCAAAAAATTGATTTATCTGGGGGGTTGCGTTTTTGTTTCTGGCGATCCGGCTTTTATGGCATCTGCGCAAACACAACTCATTAAAAGTGCCGAAGTTTTACTTCGGCACCCGACAAGTTATTTTGAAGGTGAAGTCTATTTTGGCAGAACAAACTGGATCAGCCCGCTTTCGTCATCCCCTTGTGTGACGCGGAAGACACCGCCGTGCAGCTTAACAATTGACATCCCGATGTAGGAACTCATGGTCAGGTCGATCTCGACAGGGATTGGGTTTGTTTTACCGTGGCTTTCAAGGCTGAACAAAAGCCCTTCGGGGTCTTGCTCGACTTTGATGGTGATCTGCGCCGGGAGCTGCGTGTACTCGGCCAGGTAAAGCGCCAGATTGAGAATGCCCTGGCGAAAGAGCGGTTCATCGGCTGTCACGGGAATTTCGGGCGCAAAGGTTTGTATCTCAAATTCGACCTGTTTGTCGGCTTTGTTTTGCTTCCAGTAGGCGACGATCTGGTTGAGCAGGCGATTGGCTTCACATTCGCCGGGTGTAAAGGATTTTTCTCCCCGGCTCAGGCGGGCCATATCAACCAGGTTGCTCATCATGCTCATGGCCTGGGTGCTGTTCTGGTAAACAGTGGTCAGGTCATCTTTTTGCATATCGCTGATCGGGCCAGACATGCCCTTCATCAGCATTTTTGTGAACCCCAGGATGCGGTTGAAGGGGGATTTCAGGTCGTGGGCTTCAGTGGAAATGAATTCAGCCAGGTCGAATTGTTCGGGAAATTCAAATTTTTTCATAAAGACCTCAATGACAATCAAAGCAACGATACCTTGATTTTACTTGAATTCATCCTTTTCGATGCTTACAGAACCTTCCATTTTTCTTAAGCGAGAGATCATTAAAATAAAAAGGGTACCTGCGGTGAGCAGATACCCTTTTTTGTTACTTACGATATACCGCGGCTAACAATTACGGTAAGTCGAACGTGCGCACCAGCAGGACTGCCATCTGAGCACGAGTGACAAAGCCATCGGGGCAGTAGTTGCCAGCTCCACAGCCGCCGGTGATTCCTTCGGCGGCCAGTTGCTCAATCCAGGCGGCAAACCCATAGCTGACAGGAACATCGCCAAATACTGTCCCGGTTGCGGCAGGAGGCGTATAGGCTGCGCCATGTTCGCCTCGAAGCAGGAAGACAGCCATTTGTCCGCGAGTGACGTTGATATCTGGGCAGTAGTTGCCGCCGCCGCAGCCGGATGTGATGCCTTCATCAGCCAAGGCTTCGATCCAGGCAGCATACGGGTGAGTTGTAGGAACATCACCAAAAACGGTGCCGGTTGCCGCAGGCGGGGTAAAGCCAGGTCCATTGATGCCCTTGAGCAAGAAGACTGCCATTTGACCGCGGGTAACGTTGGCATCGGGACAGAATCCGCCACCGCCACAGCCACTGGTAATGCCGGCATCATACAGTCGTTCGATGAAGCCCCAGGCCCAGTAGGTAGAAGGCACATCGGTAAAGGTGACGTCTTTGATGACATCGTAAACTTCGCCCATGGTGTAGCTGCCGTTACCGATGCCCATGCCACCCAGCGGGGACGAATCGAGACCGATGATGGAGTCACCATCAGTCACATCCAGGCGGATGGTGCCATTGTTGTTGCCTGTATCAACTGAGACAGTGTAAACGTCAAAGTCACCTGTAACATCAACAATTGATGCACCCGAAAGTCCGGTGGTGGTCAGCATAAAGTCGCCAGTATCCACACCACTGACAGGTCGCGTGAATGTCACGGTGAAGTCAACCAGTTGGGCGGCTGTCGGGTTGGTGCCGGCGCGTTCAACAGAAGCAACCTGCGGGGGCAGAAGAACAGTTTCCGCGCTGTTGACTGCGTTGTGCAGGTGCAAGATCAGCAGGCCCTTTGAGTTGTTTTCTTCGATAGCAGCCTTGTCGAAACCGATCGGGAAGACAGGGTTGTAATCGACATTGTCATCCCAGAGCGGCGTTTCATACCAACCTTCGTCAACCGTATAGAAGGATTGGTTTTCGACATCGTAGGACATCAGGTTGCTGATGTCAACGGGTCCGGCAGCGTCGCGACTGAAGGTAACCACATAGAAGTTGAAATCAGTATTGACGCCATCTTCCAGGCCGATGGTTGTAAAGGGCACTGGCATAACCATGACATCATTGTTGAATGGCATGGCATTGGGCGTACCAAACATACCGTTTACCGGAGCCCACCAGTCGCAGGCGCTGAAATCGTCCAGCGGGCAAACCCACACGACAAAGACATCAGGGTTGGCTAAATACAAATAATCGTTGTAGTTGTAGGCCACATAATCTGATACGCCATCTTCATCGATATCGAAATAGATATCAAACTCGACTGCGTTGGGGGTATCCCATTTGCCGTAGGTGGACATACCAAAGTACATCGCTGAATCGTCGAACGCCCAGTAGGGGTAGTCGGATGCCGCACCAACGTAGCGCAGGTCAGCAGATTCGTTGGTGCCCAGGCTCCACGGATCATTGGGGCTTTCATCCATTAACTCAAGGATGTAGGCCAGCGACCAATAGCTAGGTGTGTCGATTGCGGTACCGCTGGGGGTCAGGTAGGTTGTCCCAGACTCGAAGGGAGGCAGATCCAAACCGCTTTCAGCCACACTCATGGCCGAAGCCGGGCGCGCCGCAATATGGACTGGCACACGCAGGCTGGGTTCAGCGCCGGTCGAGGCGATCGTTACGTATCCGCCGCCTTCGCTGAAGTAAGAGCGATAGCCTCCAACAGTGTTAATGCTGTCGTCACGGCCGCGGTTTAAGGCAGATGCAAACACCTCTGCGACAACTTTGACCACAACCTGCCCACCGGCCGGGACGGTCACCGGGTTGGCAATCGGGTCATCGTTTTCGTCATACACATCGATGGCAAGGCCAGGATTGACCTGGTAGCGCGATTCGAAAGCGATGTTGTATTCAGCATCGGTCAGGCCTTTGTTCTCGATGACCAGATTCTTGGCGAAAGCCTGAATGGTCACAACCTGAACCTGCCCGAAGGCAAGGCTGACTTCGCCGGGATCATCCTGATAATAAGCAATGACCTGCGATTCAGCGGCCGCAACTGCATCCACGCGGCCTGCGCCAACGCGGGTTGGGGTGTCCATGACGGTTTTGGCTGTAGTGGCATAGATCTCGTGTGTGGCGGTGTTCATCGCCAGGGCTTTGAGTTCCGGCACGGTCCAATCGGGGTGGATTTCATGCAGGAGGGCCATCATGCCAGATACATGCGGGGCTGCCATCGAGGTGCCGCCATAGCTGACACCCTGGTCGCCAGTACCCATGGCCGCAGAATAGATGGTGTCACCAGGCGCAGCCAGGTCAGGCTTAAGCCGGGTGCCACCTCGAGCTGGGCCGCGCGAGCTGGAGGATGAAATTGTGTCTTCAACTGAGGATTCAAGCAGGGTAAAGCTATCACGATATTCCGCTGTCAGGCGGACTGTAACAGCGCCCAGGCCCAACTCGGTCTTGAGCGTATCGCCGACGGCAAGGGTGGTCATCATCGCCGGGATGGTGACGGCAGGTACCGTAGAGTCATCGCCCATTGTGATCGGGAATCCGGCAACATTGTTGGCGATCAAGACCCCAGCCGCGCCGGCTTGCTCGGCGTTATACACCTTTGTTTGGAAGGAGCAAGAGCCACGGTCGATCAGCGCAATTTTTCCGGTAACGTCACTGGTAATTGCTTCACAACCATCGCCAAGTGTGCCAACTGCATCCAGGCCAAGGGCAAGGGTACCAGTGAGATCGCCAACAGCCAAATCGGGGCCAAAAGCCGCTTCGGTAGCCGAATGCGTACCCAGAACTGAAGCTGTGGTTGTGGCTGTGACTTCAAAAGCGCCAACAACGGCGCCACTATCAGCAGAGTTTGCGACACTGATCGCGTAGCGGGCTGTGCTGGGCGAACCAGTGATGTAATACACATCGCCGCTGTTGCCAGCCGAAGCCACCACAACGATGCCAGCCAGGGCGGCATTGTTGGAAGCCTGGGCTGAAGTATCATATTCCGAGCCAAAGCCAGCGCCCAGAGACATGTTGATGATATCAAGGTGGTCGCTGAAATCACCGTCATCGTTCGGGTCCATGGCCCATTCAATGGCCAGTTCGGTCAGGTTGGTTGTACCGTTACAACCAAAGACACGCAGGGCATACAGATCAGCCTTGGGAGCAACGCCCGGGCCGATGCGGAATTTGGCAATGTAATCATTGGCGGTCAGGCCAGCCAAATCAGCATAAGTATCACCAAGGCTTTCAACAAAAGTGCTGCCATCGGCCAGGACGCCATACCCTGCTGCAGTACCTGCCACATGGGTACCATGTGCGCCGCAGTCCATCGGGTCGGGGTCAGGAACCGGGACAGACAAATCATCATCGGCATCGTAGGCATCACCGGCAAAATCGTAGCCGCCAACAACCTTGGCGGTTGGGAAGGTGCTGGCACCGGTACCGCCGAACATGGTGTGCTGGTAATCAATACCGGTATCAATGACACCGATTGAGACGCCTTCGCCCTGGTATTCGCCCAAACCAGCCCAAACATCGGGTGCGCCGATCAATGGAACGCTGGTGGTGTGGTCAATTTGTTTGGGGATCATCGGGTAAATGGCTTTGACGCCGGCCATCTGGGACAGTTTCTTGATGTCACCAGATGCAACCTTGAGCCAGATACCGTTGAATACTTTTTGGGTGCGATAAAGTTCTGTGGCGCGTATACCTTGTTCTTGCAGTGCGCGCATCAGATTGGTTTGTTTGCCCAAAATCATGCGGGTCTGGTCACGGGTAATTGCTGATAACTGGGATGAAGATTTTCCCTGGTTTTCAGCGTAGACAAGCGCGCTGGGCAGGTCTTCAAGTTCAATAACAATACCCAGGTCACCTTGTACATCACCCAGGCGTCCATAATAACTTTCAACGTTATCCAAACTTACTCTATCAAGAACAGGTTTTCCGCGAGCCGGTTTTTCATGCTCAGGGGTTTGCTCTTGAGCTTGCGCAATGCTGGCAAACTGAGAAAAAGTCAGTGCGACGATCATCAGCATTGCAAAGATGCGAAACAGGTTAATGGATGATTTTTGCTTACTCATTTGAATCTCCTTTAAAAAAAATGGGGAATTTTGAAGCAAATAACTTCAACACCTGATTGTCAGCTTACCACCTCCTTTGTATTAGCTGTCTCTTACCACCCTGTTACTTGTAAATACGCCAGGCAATTTGCCAGAAAAAAACAAGCAGGCAACAAGAATCAAATCAATTCCTGGTGCCTGCTAATAACCCTGGTGGGGTTGCAATAATGGTTGGTATAGCCCTGTATCAAAACTATTCGCTTTCATTTAGATTGGACAGGTGACTTAATTAACATTATATATGTGACATTTTGTGTTTGACAATTTTTTAAGGTTTGGCGAGTGGCTGCGCGTAGCGCAGCCACTCGCCGATAACTTGCTCCCGTAAATAACTAAGGCAGGTTAAAGGTTTTTATCAGAAAGACTGCCATTTGGGCACGAGTAACCGATGCCTCGGGGCAATAGTTACCGTTGCCGCAGCCGCCAGTGATGTCTTCAGCTGCAAGTTCTTTGACCCAGGCTGCAGCCCAGTGTGTGGTTGGCACATCGCCAAAGCCAGTGCTTCCTCCAACGGCTGGCGGTGTGTGGGCGCTGCCATATTTGCTCTTGAGCAGGAAGACCGCCATTTGGGCGCGTGTGACGGGATAATCAGGGCAGTAGTTTCCTTCGCCGCAACCGCCGGTGATGCCTTCAGCTGCGAGCTGTTTGATCCAGGCTGCGGCCCAATAGTTGGTGGGTACATCGGCGAAGCCGGTGCTGGCGCCAACGGCGGGCGGTGTATAGCTTGAACCATGAATACTCTTAAGCAGGAAGACGGCCATTTGGGCGCGGGTGACACTGTTGGTCGGGCAGTAGTTGCCGTTACCACAACCGCCGGTGATGTTGTTGTCGGCCAATTTCTCGATCCAGCTAAAGGCCCAGTAACTGTGGGGGACATCGGTAAAGCGCACGCACTCATACAACTGGGCATCGTCCAACCACCAGCCCCAGGTATACCCGCTGGTATCCAGACCCATGCGCCAACGGAACATGATCGATTGCCCGGCCAGGGAAGCCAGGTTGAGGCGGGTGGAGATGTAGCCGTGGCTGATGCCGGTAAATCCCTGCCGCCCGCCGAGCGGGTTTGAATAGCCTGATGAAATTGCGCTGTCGTAACCGTTGAACTCTATCAGCGGAGCAGCGTCTACCCAGGTTGTGCCGTTATTGAGACTGTATTCGAGTACCCCGCCATCATAATATGTGCTTCCCGTATATTCGAAAGCGTAGGCATGCTGGAAGATCAGCTTGCCGTCGACCGGCACAACCACAGATGTTTTCATTCTGACAAAGGTGTCGGCAACTTGCCCGGGATAATCATCTGCGTATAGAAAACCGGTGCCAGAGTGAGCAAAGTCACCATACGGGCTGCCGTATAACCAACGGTCGCTACCGGCAGTAGCGCCAGACAGCCAATTGGCAGCCCCGCTTTCAAAGCTATCAAAAAAGGCATTCAGCGGGATGCGCGGCGAGGTGCAGGCTGCAACATCGGGGTTGTAACCGGCTACCGGCTGCAAGCTCATCTCGACCGCATCGAGGGCTTTCTTGACCTGCGAACAGTCGCCGCTGGTGATGCCGGCGGTGCCGGTCAGGGCCGTGCAGGCTGTTTGGACGGCATAATACAGGTCAGAATAATCGGAACCAGATGTCAGCAGGTTGGTCTGGACATAATAGTAAATTTTGGCGACTTTTGTGATGCCCAACCCACTGATGGTCTGCGAATTAAACGTGCCGCCATCCACCATCAAGAAAACGGCTTTGTTGTTGACGCCGCTGTTCCAGTGTACACCGCCATTATCGTTATTGCCGGTGTAGTAGTTGACGCTGGTCATTTTATCCGGGTCGCCATAGATGGTTGGGTCTTGCATACTGCGAATAACCCCGATCGCAACGGGCAGATCTTCACCCATCAGCCAGCGCACACCAGGGGTGTCGGTGCCTGTGCTATTGGACAGATCTACGAACTCACCCCAGACATCTGAGAGTGACTCGTTAATGGCACCCGACTGCCAATAGTAGAACAGATTGGACTCATACTCTGTGACCCCATGGGTCAGTTCGTGGGCGACAACATCATCGGCGCTGGAGAAACCGGCCCCGTAAACCATTTGGGTGCCGCTCCAAAACGCGTTTTCATAGTTGATGTCATAGTTGACAGTTGAAATGAGCGCCATGCCCGCGCCGTTGATGCTATCGCGGCCATGGTTGCTCAGGTAAAAGTCGTAGGTATGTCCAGCGTAACGATGGGCGGCAATGGCATCTGCTGAGCCGCCGGTGCAATTCGGGTTGCCCTCGTTGCAGACCAGAGAACCTGGCAGGTTTGTGCCGCCACCGGCATTGTAAGTCAGGCGGTTTTTAGCATTTGAGATTTGGTTAAAGGTCAGTGGGGTGCTGCCACGCTGGGCATCCACCAGTACCAGTTGGCGTACGGGATAAAGCCCCTCTGCTGGGGCAACTTCAACCAGCCAGACCAGCGACGTCTCGCCTTTGTCAGCGGTCAGCAAGGCCGGGTTGTAGATCCAAAGTTCGGGTTGGCTGGCTTGTAAGGTTTCTACATCCAACTCGTGATATTTGGCCGTCAACTGGCGGGCAGTTTCTGCGGCTGCGCTGGCAGTAATGCCCGCTGTGGTATCCAGATCGATGCCCGGCAAGATTTCGCCATTGGCTGAAAGGATGTTCTTTTGCGGGTCAAGATGGACGATCAACTCGCCGGCCAGGACGGGGATGCCCTGATAGGTTTGCTGGTAACGAATGGCGTGATTGCCGTTTTCAGATTCGGTCTCGCGCAGAAGATTGAGTTCTGTACCGGCATCTTTCAGACCAAACTCTCCCCCACGCTGGGCCAGGAAGGATAGGGCCGCATCTGGGAAGGTATCACGGCTGGCCAGGGCAGATGCATCCTCGATCGGGCGTCCCGACGAAGTGGCGCCGATGAAGCGTGCCATCCCGGTCAGGTTGTGATAGGCGATTTCTTCTTCAGGTTTTGGAGCTTGGGCTGAAGCTGGAATTGCCATGACGATTAAAATCATCATCAGCAAGAGGCTTACCAGAACTTTGATTGCTTTTTGCATATAAAACTCCTTTTGGAATGAATAAATTTTACAAACATTTTACTTGGATTATGGAGATTTCATACAAGGAATTCGTAAATTTTGATTTTAGGCATGTGGCGGCTTCCAGGTTGAGAATCACAGATATAATGACAACTGATATCTATACCCGTGCTGGTCACAGATTGCGCTTTTTATAAGAGCACGAACGCGCAATATCAGCTGCGCATTTGTGACCACGAGCATTTTACAACCGATAATGAGCCTAACTGTGCCTGAAACCAAATCACCCATCCCCCCTTTATTTTTGGAACGTATGTCCCGTTTGCTGGGGACAGAATTTGATGCATTTGCCGCCGCGCTTGAAGAGTCCCCGGTCAGCGGGCTGCGGGTCAATACGCTCAAGCTGAGCGCTAACGAATTTGCCGGGATCACTCCTTTTGCGCTGGGCGAAACCATCCCCTGGTGCAACTCCGCCTTTTGCCTGCCACCATCTGAGATTTCGGCGGGTCAGCATCCCTTCCATCGCGCCGGGCTGTACTACCTGCAAGACCCCTCGGCCATGTCGCCTGCCGAGTTGTTGGCTCCCCAACCCGGTGAAATGGTGCTCGATCTATCGGCTGCGCCGGGCGGAAAAACCACCCATCTGGCGGCGCTGATGCAGGGGCGCGGATTGCTGGTGGCGAACGAGATTAAAGATAAACGGGTTGGGCATCTCGCCCAAAATGCCGAGCGCTGGGGCGCAGGTAATATAGTGGTCACTAATGAAACGCCCGAACGGCTGGCTGACCTTCTCGGCCCGATCTTTGACCGGGTGCTGGTCGATGCGCCCTGTTCCGGCGAGGGCATGTTCCGCAAGGATATGGGTGCGCGCGCCGACTGGTCGCCAGAGATGGTGGCGGGCTGCGCTGTGCGCCAGAACAACATTCTGCGCGTTGCGGCACGCCTGGTCAAACCAGGCGGATTTTTGCTTTACTCGACCTGCACTTTCGCGCCAGAAGAAGATGAAGGCGCGGTGCAGTCGGTTTTGAATCATTTCCCCGATTTTCAGGTTGTTCCCTTGCCCATGCTGGATGGCTTCGCCAAGGGGCAGCCGGCGTGGCTGGAGCAGTTGACCGGCCAAAAGGCTGACCCGGGGCTGGCGGGAGCGGCGCGACTGTTCCCGCACCGGCTCTCGGGCGAGGGGCATTTTGCCTGTCTGTTGCAGCGCGCTGCGGGGCAGAATCAGGCGCGGGAGCAGGTAAATTCCGCTTTCGGGCGAGGAAAGCCGCCTCGAAAACAAGAGCAGCTTGATTTGCGCTTTTGGCGGGAGTTCGCGGCAGCCACGCTCAATATCGATTTAACGGAAGACAGGCTCAAGGTGGCGGGCGAGCGTCTGTACTTTGTCCCCGATACGCTGGCCGATTTTTCGCGTCTGCGGGTTGTTCATTCCGGCGTGTGGCTGGGAACGTTTAAAAAGGGCCGCTTCGAACCGGCGCATCCGCTGGCGCTCTTCCTGAAGCGTGGACAGGCGAAAAACACGTTTGATCTGGGCGTTGGGAGCGCGGAACTGGTGGCTTATCTGCGCGGAGAGCCGCTTGAATCAGAAGGCCAGCCAGGCTGGGTGGTTGTCACCGTTGATGGCTGGCCGCTGGGTTGGGGCAAGCGGGTGCAGGGGCAGGTCAAGAACCACTACCCGCGCGGTTGGATGTAGGCGCGCGTTCTCTGATATTTTATAAAACTGCCCGGACAATTCATGTCGGGCAGTTTTTACGAAACCAACTTAATATTGGGGATTTATCCTGCAGCGTAAATTTGCATGGTTTGTTCGATAACCAGCTTCGAACTGAACTTGCTTTCAACGAGTCGACGCCCGTTTTTGGCCATTTCGCCACGTAATTGCGGGTTTTCGAGCAGTTTTTGGATAGCCTCGGCCAGGGCGGCCGGGTCACGCGGCGGAAAGAGCAGGCCGTTGTATCCGTGCTGGACAACTTCGCGGCAGCCGGGGGCGTCGGTCGTGACGATGGCGCGGCCGCTGGCTGCGGCTTCAAGCAAGACGGTCGGAATGCCCTCGGCCAGGCTGGGCAAGGTAACCAGGTGGCAGGCTGCAAAGATCTTGCGCATATCTGCCTGCCAGCCCCACCACTCCACGGACCCCTGATCGACCCAGGTTTTCAGCACCTCGACCGGGATACTGGCGGGGTTGCCCGGGTCAGGTTCGCCAACCAAGACGAAGCGGGCCGGGAAATTGAGGCGCAGGATTTCGGAGGCTTTTACGAATGTATCCACCCCTTTATCCCACAACATGCGCGCTGCCAGCACGACCACCGGTAGCCCCTGTGGTTCTGGCAGGGGGGTGTAGTAATCTGTGTCGACGCCAACACCTTCGATCAGATGGGTGTCCTGTGGTCGCACGAGATTTTCAGAAATGAAATATTGCCGGTCGTTTTGGTTTTCGAAGATCGTTGCGCCGGGGCTGCTTTGCAAGGCTACCTGAAAAATCTGCTTAATTAAGGGTCGCAAGAGTCGCGCCCGCAGGTCGCTGCCTAAAAAGATATAGCCGCGCCCGGTAATGGAGCGAACAGTAAAGGGGATTTTTGCCAGCCTGGCTGCGAGTGAACCATAGAGTACTGGTTTGACAGTGTGCAAATGAACCAGATCGGGTTTTTCCTGGCGAAAGATACGCAAAAGATCCAAAACGGCTTTTATTTCCCCAAACGGGTTGAGGCTTTGCCTGCCCACCTGCCAGGGCACATGGCGGAACCCTTCAGATTCGATGGCTGTTACATAGAAATCTTTGGGAGAGACCAGTACGACCTCGTTTCCCGCCTCACGCAGTGTTCGCGCCAGGGAGAGACGAAACCGGTATAGATACCAGTCTGTGTTTGCAACGAGCAGGATCTTTTTCATTGGTTCAGGCAAGACTCTGGTATAGGTTCAATAACCGGGTTTTCATGATCGGCCAGCCATATTTTTTTTCATAGGCATTGCGACCGTTTTGTCCCAGCGCCAGACACAGGCCTGGTTCAGTGAACAGGTGCAGGAAAGCCTGCTCAAGGGCATCCACATCGGCATATGGCACGACCAGCCCGCACTTGTTGTCTTCAATGATACAGTCCATGTTTGTGTCTTGTGCAACCACAATCGGTTTGGAAAGCAGCATGGCTTCAAATACTTTATTTGGGCTGGAGTAACGGTGATTCGGTATGGATGGATCGTACGTGGCGATCAAAGCGTCTGCCTGCTGGCTGAGTCGCAGCGTTTCATCATAGGCGATGCGACCATGCCAGAGTACATTCGGAAGCAAAGCAGCGCGGGCCTGAATTTGATCTTCATCGCCCCCGAACCCGGCCAGGTCGAGATGCCAGTCTGGGTGCTTTTCAAGAATATCGAGCAGTTCCAGCAGACCGCGCTCGACCTGCAACAAACCCACGTAAACGATACGAAATGGGAATTTTCTTTCCGTGTTTGCCAGGGCAGGAAGGGTCTCTTCAGGAGAGTTGTAGATGAAAATCAATTGTTTGGGGTGGGATCCATTGATTTGCTGTCCACGGGCTTCATCAACCAAAATGGCTGCGTCCACCTGGCCGATTATGAAGAGATCAAACTTGCGAATGAGAGTTTTTATCCAACCTGGTGTTGCGCGTAAGTGATCGGCATAAAAATCGAAAATATCATACACAACAGATTTTCGAAAAAGAAGTTTACAGACTAACGCCGGGAGTATGGTGTCGAAATCGCAGGCATGAATGACATCGTATGTTTTGCGCTGGCTGATCAGCCAATTCAGCAACCCAAACTGCCACTTGATCAGGGCGGGAAAATTACCCATGCCGTGCCCAAAGGCCGCACGAATGGGCAGACGGTGAATCTGGAAGCCGGCTTTCTTATCTGCCAATGGAAGCGAGCCGCTGCGATCCCAGGCGATGGCCTGCACCTGGTATCCGGCCGCGGTCAGTGCGGCGGCTTCTTTTTCAACACGCGGGTCGGGCGCGATTGGGTTGGAACGACAAAAAAGGATGCGCATTAACCTGCCTCGACCAGCGCCTGGACAATTCTTTGCGCGGCGTACCCATCGCCATACGGGTTGGCCGATTGCGCCATGTGTGCGTATTCCTGGGGGTCATCCAACAGCAGGCGCGTTTGGGTCAGAATATCCTGAGTTTGTGTGCCGATCAGGCGCACTGTTCCGGCCTGGACTCCTTCGGGCCTTTCGGTGGTTGCACGCATAACCAGGACCGGTATGCCAAAACCAGGTGCTTCTTCCTGTATCCCGCCTGAATCCGTCAACACGAGAAAAGAATGCTTCATTAACTGCACCATTGGTAAATAATCCAGCGGCGGCAAGAGCGTTATGTTCGGAATATTTCCCAGGCGTGGCTGGACAATTCCCTGTACGTTGGGGTTGAGATGGACCGGGTAAATGATTTGAATCTCGTTCTGATAGGTTTCTGCCAGCGTCTGTAATGCGGCGCAAATATTTTCGAGCGGTTCCCCAAAATTTTCGCGGCGGTGGGCAGTTACCAGCAGAATGCGTTTGTTGCCTACTTGCTTGAGCAATTGCTGGGTTTCAGGCGGGACAGGTTTTTCAGCAACTTGTTGCAGGGCATCGATGACAGGGTTGCCGGTGACAATAATCTTATCTGCAGGTACATTCTCCCGCAAAAGGTTTTGTTTTGACCATTCTGTTGGCGCAAAATGCAAATCGGCCACCACGCCAGCCACCATGCGGTTGACTTCTTCAGGAAAAGGTTGGAATTTGTCGCCCGTGCGTAACCCGGCCTCTACGTGTCCAAAGCGGATGCGGTTGTAATAAGCCAGCATGGCGGTTGCCATGACGGTTGTCGTATCGCCCTGGGCTAGCACCCAATCTGGGCGCAAGTCGCGCAGCACGGGGTCAAGCTCGGTAAAGATCGCCGCGGTGACACCGGCCAGGGACTGGTTGGGTTTCATCAGGTTCAAATCAACATCAGGGGTTATGTCGAACAGATTGAGAACCTGATCCAACATCTGGCGGTGTTGGGCGGTGGCGCAAACAAGCGATTCAACGCCGGGGGTCTGGCGCAAACGTTGAACCACCGGCGCCATTTTGACGGCTTCGGGGCGGGTACCGATGACAGAAAGGATACGGAATGGGGACATAGTTCAAAAATTTTACCATCAAAGCAATCGCGAAAAGATAGCAAAAAAATAGCGGCGGTTTCTTTTGAAACCGCCGCCAGAAGCAAAGAGAAATGTCAGGGCAGGTTAAACGTCCTGACCAGGAAGATTGCCATTTGAGCCCGTGTTACAGGGTTATCGGGGCAGTAAATGCCTGCTCCGCAGCCACCGGTGATGCCCTCAGCTGCCAGTTGTTTGATCCAGGCGGCGGCCCAGTAGCTTGTGGCAACATCACCGAATCCGGTGCTCTCGCCCACAGCCGGGGGGCTATAACTCGAGCCGTATTTGCTCTTGAGCAGGAAGACGGCCATCTGGGCGCGGGTGACGGGGTTGTCCGGGCAGTAGTTGCCTGCTCCACAGCCGCCTGTGATGCCATCTGCGGCCAATTGCTCGATCCAGGCGGCTGCCCAGTAAGAGGCAGGAACGTCGTTGAAGCGGGTTCCTGTCGCAGCTGGTGGTGTGAAGGCCGAGCTGTTCATGCCTTTCTCGAGGAAGATGGCCATTTGGGCGCGAGTGACGGTGTTATTAGGACAGTAATAGCGATAAGAAAAGTCTGTCACTCCTTCGAAATCAACTAAATTACTGCGGCAGCCTCCGGTAATTCCTGCTGAAACCAATCTTTCCACCCAGGGCTGGTAATAAGGAGTGGTGTTTTTGCCTGCGAAATCGGAAGCCGGCCAAACATCTTCGAAGGTGGCGCTGGGGCGGCCGAAACCGATATTTGCCATCTCAGGGCTGTTGGGCGCCCAGTAGCCGTAGGGAGCTTGTGTTACCTGGGCTTTAAAAGCCTGTTTTCCTTCGGCGGCAGGGCCACCTTGCCCATCGGCAGCTGAGTCCAGACCGTAATCAACCAGGTTGCAGAGAGATGCACCCGGAGTATTCTCTGGGTGCTCTTGGCGATTGAAATATAGTATTGCTCGCACGCCAGGAAAAGCCCCAATTTTTGAAAGCGTATCTGTGAACCAGGCTGCACGGTCCAGGCCATAGGCCACAGAGCCGATCTCGGCAATAATGATCGGTTTCCCGGGCGCCATAGCCGCCATACGATTTAAATACGGCTGGTAAATTTCTTCATAGGATTCGTTGTTGGTAAATGACCAACAATCCCCGAAATTAAATGAACTGAAGCCTACCGCGTCAACTGCAGAGTTCCCAGGGTAATAGTTCTCGAATGCATCTTGTGGGTTGGCAGGGTCATTCCAACCATTGGGGGCAAAAACCCAACTGACCGAATTGACAGGTACTGCCTCTTCGTTGAAAATCTGGCGAATGCGTAGATAAGCGCGAATGAAATTGGCCGGGTCACGTCCGTAAGGAACCCATGCTCCGTTGGCTTCCTGGAGAGGAGCGATAAAAGCATGTCGCTCATCACCGCTGCCAACCAGCGTTTTGTAGGTTTTGGCCCAGCGGCGAATATGTGCGTCGATCGCGCCATCTGCTATTTGTTGGGCTGTCCACTGTGTTTCGGCGTCCCCTGCCCCAAGGTTGATAAACGGTACGTAGTTGTTATCCCACGCGGCGTTTAACTCAGCAATAATCAACCAGTTTGGCGACTCAAGATCGAGGAAAGTGCCTGCTATAGAAACGGTGGGCGTCTCTAAATAAGTGTTCAAAGCATTGATTTCGCCAACGGTTTGATAGATTTCTGCAGATGGGTAGATGCCTACTAGAACGGGTAGTGCTCCTTCCCCCTTGGCTTGAAAGCCGGGTATAACGAGAAGACTGATGGCAATAAAGAGAACGATAGTTTGTATTGTTTTACGAATCATGTTTGCCTCCAAATGATTTTGCATCTTTTGGAGGTTATTTTACCAGTACAACCCGTGCAAATTGATAGAATGCGAATCCAAAAAAAGATGAAGGGCACAAGGCCCATCATCCAAGCAAACGGACCAGCCTGGCCAAACCAGAAGTTTTTCTGTATTTATGGCAGGTTAAATGTGCGCACCAAGAATACAGCCATTTGGGCGCGGCTGACCGCTTGGTCCGGACAGTAATTGCCGGCGCTGCAGCCGCTGGTGATGCCTTCTGCCGCGAGTTGCTTGATCCAGGCTGCTGCCCAGTAACTGGTGGGAACATCGGCGAAGCCGGAGCTGGCCCCAACTACCGGGGGCAGGTAGCCTGAACCATATTTGGCTTTGAGCAGGAAGATGGCCATCTGGGCGCGGGTGACGGGTTGATCGGGGCAGTAGCTGCCGGTGCCGCATCCGCTGGTGATGCCGTCATTTGCCAATTGTTCGATCCAGGCGGCGGCCCAGTGAGTGGCTGGTACATCACCAAAAACTGTTCCATTCGCGGGTGGAGGGCTGAAAGCTGAGCCGTTCATGCCGCGTTCGATGAATATCGCCATCTGGGCGCGCGTGACCGAATTATCGGGGCAATATCGCAGTGGGCCGGTGGCACAGCCTCCGGTAATGCCGCTGTCATATAAGCGTTCAATCCAATCAAAAGCCCAGTGAGAAGGCAGGGCATCTGTAAAAGTAAATGGCAGGCTGGTGTGTGCCTGCCCGGAATTAGGGTCAACCATCAGCCAGGACTCATCGACAGCCTCGAAGTCATTGCCAGTCAGGTCATCGAGCAGGTGCAGCATGTCATTATCCCAGTTTTCATCAGGCGCGCCTGAGACATACCAGTTTGAACCATTGTCGGCCAGGATAATGCCATATTTTTTCATGGCGCGTAAGATAACCTGCATCTCAGCCGGATAACCTGAAATATTGAAGGATGATTTCAGCCGAAAACGAGCGCCCATCGGTGGAATGTGTGTTGCAGACGGGTTGTTGGATGTAAGATGGCGCGCAGGCCAGATGTAACCATTGGTTTGAGATGCTGTGAAGCGGATGGCGTGATTAATTTCCCCGCTGACAATTTCATTATAGCGAACCAGGCCTGGCAAGATCGGCAGTCCGGCGGCATCTGCCGAGGTCCAGCCCGTCGGGCGCAGGGCATTTGATCCTAAACTCCAGATCGCACCTGAGCCTCCAAACCAGTCTCCGCCAGAGTAGCTGGCATCATAAATTTCATATAGGGTGCAGGTGCTGCTGTCGATGATTAAAATATGGTGGTCGCTGCCATGTTCGATTAACGGGTTTGATGGAATTGGATAAGGACCGGGGTCTGATTCGTCGGGATAGTAAAAGTCGACTGAAACTTTGGGTATGCTGTTATCCACAACATTATAAGGAATTCCAATTGGTCCGCCATCCCAGGTGCCTGAACCAAAATCCATGTGAAAGCCGGTGTTGCGCCCGATCGTATCCACCCACTGGGCGGAGAGACTGTGAACAGGCAGGTTGTCGATGGGCGTGTTCCAGACATTGTTTAGCGGAAAAATTTGGCAGCCCGCAATATTTTCGGCAATGGCCATGTCTCCAAGCATGGGGCTGGTTCCAGTCAGGAATAGCAAACAAGCAAGAGCAAAAAAACTGCTTGCAAACAATCTGGTTGTTCCACGGGTATTTAGTTTCATAAGTTTTCCAATCGATCTAAATTGTCGGGCAAAATCACCTGTCTTTAGGCTATCAGTCTTTGTTTTTTGGGGCAATCGTACGTTTTGGGGATGGACTTTTTTGAGAACTGCAGGCATTTGAAAAAAACTTCCAAAGCCTGCCCGGGCAGGCTTTGGAAGTTTTGCGTTCTTGTGATTTGGTTTTGGAAACCAGATATTACGGCAAATCGAATGTTTTTATCAGGAAGATGGCCATCTGGGCGCGGGTGACGGATTGTTCGGGGCAGTAATTGCCTGCGCCACAGCCGCTGGTAATGCCTTCAGCGGCCAGTTGCTTGATCCAGGCTGCTGCCCAGTGGCTGGTGGAAACATCGGCGAAGCCGCTGTTATCCCCGACCGCGGGAGGAAGATATCCTGTGCCGTGTTTGGCCTTGAGCAGGAAGACTGCCATCTGGGCGCGAGTAACCGGTTGGTCAGGGCAGTAGATGCCCAGACCGCAGCCGCCGGTGATGCCGTCATCTGCCAGTTGTTCGATCCAGGCTGCATACGGATGGCTGGTGGGTACATCCGTGAAAACCGTTCCTGTTGCGGCAGGCGGGGTGTAGCCTGCGCCATTAATACTCCTGAGTAAGAAGACTGCCATTTGGGCGCGGGTAACCGAGCTTTCGGGGCAGTAGATGAGCGGGCTGATGCCGCAGCCACTGGTAATACCGTTGTTGTACAGGCGCTCGATCCAACTCCAGGCCCAGTAGGATGGAAGAACATCAGCAAATATTTGAGTGCGAATATCATAAACCTGGCCAGCGGTGTATGGCAACCCACTGAGGGGATTGGCGGCCAAATCTTCTATATCTGCCGTGTTGAGAATATCCAGGCGCAGGGTGCCGGCGCCGGTCCCGGTGCTGATCGTAACCGTGTAAGTTGTTCCTGAGCCGCTAACGCCTGTTACCGCAGCGCCGCTGAGAGTCCCGGTGGAGGTCAGGCCAAAGTCAGCTGTATCCACACCGCTAACAGCTTCGGAGAAGGTTACGGTGAAATCGACGTTGGTGGCATTGGTTGGATTGATGCCCGCGCGGGTGCTTGAGATAACCGTCGGGGGCGCATCGCCAACCGTTCCGCTTATGGTGAAGTTGTACGGATTCTCGCTGGAGTCGTTATTGGCAAAGGACAGAGTACCGCTGGGAGTGCCAACAGTAGTCGCGTCCATAAGCACCTCGAAGGATGTATTCCCACCTGGGGCGACCGTTGTGCTGCCAAAAGATGAAACGAGACTGAATCCGGATGGTAGAGAGATGGGCTCGGTGAGAGTCAGGTTGACTGTTCCCAGGTTATCGATAACGAAGGTTTTGGTAATGGGTGTGCCAACTGTTGTGGTGCCAAAATCGACCGTGCCGGTACCGTCGGGGATGTCAACCGCGCCACCCAGCGATACTGCGATCTCCGTCTCAGGGGCAAACTTGATGCGACCTTCAATGGCCGGGGAGACTGTACCCATGTCCTGGATGTAGTTGATCACTGCATCGCGGACGTAATACTGGGTATCCTGTACGATCTGGGCCAATGGCCATAAGGTTACACCGGCATCGTTGAAGTTACAAGAACCAGCCGCCAGGTAGTTGACGGTGGATACATTGTAATAGGTGGCGGCATCGGTGAAGTCAATTGGCGTGCCGTTGTACTTGAAAGCTGAGACGTTGTCTCCATTCGGCACGGAAGATGCATCTTTGTAGATGATCTCGTTGCCAGCGTTGGTATCAATCATACAGGTGGTGTAGTGCGAATAGCCACCGTAGTTAACCGGATCGGTTGTGTAGTAGTAGTAGTTTCGGTAGGCGCGTTCCAAAACCGCCTTGAGTTGTGGGCCGTTCATGCTAATGACCAGGAGCGAGTTTTCGTAGGGCATACCGCTGAACATATCTGCAATGGTCAGGGTGACCGGGCTGGCCGGGGTAGCCCCGCTTGCCATCAGCTTGTTGGTCATCGCGCCAGACAGGTGGAAGTCCACTGGGATGCTGTGCACGGTTTCCAACTCATATACAGACGCATCCGCCTGCAAGTTGGCGCCATTTGTTTCCTGGGTGAAGGCCAGGAGCGTGTCAATCGGAGTCGTGGTCTGACCGACAACGGTGCTGTTGTAGGTAGCCAATTGGGTCGTATATGGCGTCACAATGCCGTCAGTTGCGGCATCTTCGGCAATACTGGTTGTAACAGTGAGGAAGCGGCCGGTTTCTGCAACGACATCATACCCACCAGCGCCATTGTCCCTTAGGCCAAGGATAACTTCGCCTAGAGTGTTGTTGTAGCGATAAGCGTGACCAATGATGACCGGATTGCCATCGGGTCCAGCAACGATGGTTGGCAGGAACTTGTAATTGCCAAAGCCAGAAGCCGGATTGGTGTGGCTGTGACCGCCGATGATCGCGTCAATGCCGCTGACGGTGGTTGCCAAGTTGGTATCAACGTTGGCATCCACTTCAACGCTGGCTGGGTTCTCGGTGAAGCCGATGTGGGTCAGGGCAACCAAAACATCGTTGCCTGTACGTAGGCTGTCCGAGAGTTCCTGGGCCTTGACGAGCGGGTCGCTGAAGGTCAGGCCGGGGATATTGCTGGGAAGTTCGTAGTTCGGGATGCGGTGATTGCCGATGCCCAGAATCGCGATTTTGATATTTTCCGCGCCCAGGGTCTTGGTTATGTAGGGTTGGACACCTGCCCCGCCATTGGCAGTAGATAGACCATAAGCGCCATCATCCGCGACATTGGCTTGAAGTACCGGGAAGCCAGCCTGGGCCAGGATAGCCTGGAAGATGTCTTTGCCAAAATTGAATTCGTGGTTGCCCAACACCATGGCGTCATAGCCCATCGAGTTCATGGCCGCCATCATGGGATGAGTTTGCAGGGATGCATCGAGCAGGGTTCCATCACTGGCATATCCAAGCGGGGCAGACTTGAAATAATACATCATCGCGTCGCCCTGGATGTTGTCACCAGATGAAAGCAGCAGGGTGCGGGTGGGGTTGTGCAGCTTTTCCTGTTTGATCAGGGTGGCAAGCTGGGTGTAGCCCACATAGGCGCCCTTGTCCAGGTTGCCGTGCGAGTCGTTGTGGTGTAGGATGGTCACCGGAACAATTTCGCCACCGCCATCATAGACAGTGTCGCCATTGCCATCGATTGCGATGCGACCATCCAGGGTTCCATCGCCGTTTGGGCCCAGATAAGCGGCGGGTTCGGTGCCATAAGTGGCAGTCACATAGGCATTGACAGCATTGAGCATATCACCCCAGTAGGTGACATTGGTCATGTACTTGAAGCCGTTGTAACCATCGCCGCCAGCTGGGGCCAGGAATTCGTTGGTGCCAACCTTGTAGGTTTTTTCCAGGTCGAGCGGTTCCCAAGCGGCCGTGATCTTGTTCCATACCTCAACATCGTAGGCGCCCCAGGCATAGGGTTGTGGGCCGGGGTTTGCATCTTTGTAGGAGTAGTATTTGTATTTCAGACCGGCCGGTTGGATCATGCCCGCAACATTGGGGGCATAGTTGATTACTTCGAGAATGCGCGCGCCGGTCATATCACCAACCACCGTAGCATTGCCGAAGGGTAGGATGGTGAACATGTTGCCATAGGTGAGCAATCCTGCAGCGTGCGTGCCAGTTGTACAGCCGCTGGTCGCCCACACGCCACCTACATAACACCAGTCGGTGCGGATACCACCGGCATTGTTGAAGAACAGGTCAATGTCGTTGGCGGGTTCGGCGTCCGTGTTCAGGTATTTGTAGATGGCATCGTCAATGAAGGCGCCCATCATATTGTCTTTTGTATTGCTGCGCCCCAAATCAACTGCCGAGTAACCAATTGATTGGTTGACGATTGACAAATAGGTGGGGTCGGTGGCATAGCCAGTGATCAATGTGTCAATTGCCGCGAGTTTTGAGACATCAGTATCTTCGGTATAAGTACTGGATGTAGTAAATGTTCTCCAAACCGAAGCCGGAATTGGAGGAGTGGCGGTCAGGTTTTGCTGAGCCCAAACTGTAACTTTCCAGGTGACGGACACTGAGCCATCCGCACCGACGGTGATGTCAGCCTGACCGACGCGGCGTCCGTTGTAAGCGCCTTGCACAACTGTGGTTTGGCCAGCATGCCCGGCAACCGTTACGACTGTGCCGGGAGCTGCAACTGACGTATGGCTATGGCCGCCAATGATCAGGTTGGCAGGTTTGTTCGCAGTGAGCAGTGTGCTGGCCAAAGTCTGGTCGCCTGTCACGGGCAGACCGTAACCGTAACCGCCATCGGTGTAACCGAGGTGGCTGAGCACCACGATCACATCTGCGCCATCAGCTTTCATTGTGTCGTAGTAGTGCAAGATGGAGGCTGCCGGGTCTTTAAAGCACAGTCCAGCTGTGGCGGTGGAAACTGTGATGGTGGGCGTTTCAGTGGTGGTCACGCCGATGAAGCCCACTTTAACCGTATCAGGGGCAGTGCCCATGGTCACGATTTCGTAGGGCGCATTCGCAAAGGCTGGGAGAACCCAACCGGCGGTGGCACAGTTACCAGTGTCATTCTGGACAATATTGGCGGTGACATAAGGGTAAGCTGCCTGGGCAGTACGATTGCCCAAAACCGTCTGGCCCCAGTCAAATTCATGGTTGCCAAAGGTTGCCACGTTGTAGCCCATCGCATTATAGGTTGCAATTGTGGGGATACCCTTGCCTGCCGCAGTGCCGTCGCCCAGGTTGGAAAGCAGGCTGCCCTGCATTTGATCCCCGGCATCGACCAGCAGCACGTTCGCAGGCCCCTTATCTGTGCGAATCTTATCGATTACATTGGCTGTTCGCGCCATACCCGGAGTGCTGATTTTGTTCGGGTCCGCGTTTGCTGGTTCCAGTTGACCGTGGAAATCGTTGGTATGGAGAATGGTGAATGTTACCGGGGTAGTTGGGGCAGTAGAAGTAGCCGCCATAACTGATGGAGAAAGCGGTAAAACCAGCATGGAAATTGCCAAAAATATGCTTAACATTTTCCAGGTTTTCTTGCTATTCATAGTGATCTCCTCGTTCTTGGTGTTACATGTTTTAAAGCATTTTCTGAAGACGAGTGGTTCGAACCATATTAATTTTGTAGAACGGTGCGATTCACCTGTTTGGGGAGCTTACAAATAGAACTCCTGCAGAAGTCTTTCTGAGACAGAAACTAAGATGTTTTGAGAAAAACTGATATTTTTATGGGGCTCTGTCGCAAATTTCTGCACATTGAAAGATGTTTAATTGTTTTTTATTCTCTTGACAACCTTGATTTAAAAATGTGCAAAATAAAACCAAAACAGGCACTCAAGAATTGCCTTGCTTATTTCGCGCTACTGCCTCGGTTATCTATTTTTGTTTTACCTGTAAAAAAATAGAATTAAAATATTTCCCCATCAGGAGTTTAATTATGGTCATATCAGATCAGAACTACACGTACAAAGTGTCATAAGTTATTTCGCAGAATGTCATGTTTATTGACAGATTCATCGAGAAGCAAATAGGCTTGCAATTTCGAAATCAAAGAGATAAAACTACAACATGTCAAAATGCCCCCTCTGAGAAATTTTTTCTCAGAGGGGGCAAGTTTGGCCTGATGATGACCGCGTTAAGCTTACGGCAAATCGAAAGTTTTTATCAGGAAGATGGCCATCTGGGCGCGGGTGACGGATTGTTCGGGGCAGTAATTGCCTGCGCCACAGCCGCTGGTAATGCCTTCGGCGGCCAGTTGCTTGATCCAGGCTGCTGCCCAGTTGCTGGTGGAAACATCGGTAAAGCCAGTATCGGCCCCGACCGCGGGAGGAAGGTATCCTGAGCCATGTTTGGCCTTGAGCAGGAAGACTGCCATCTGGGCGCGAGTGACGGGTTGGTCGGGGCAGTAGATGCCCAGTCCGCAGCCGCCGGTGATGCCGTCATCTGCCAGTTGTTCGATCCAGGCTGCATACGGATGGCTGGTGGGTACATCCGTGAAGACCGTTCCTGTTGCGGCAGGCGGGGTGTAGCCTGAACCATTGATACTCCTGAGCAGGAAGACCGCCATTTGGGCGCGGGTAACCGAGTTTTCCGGGCAGTAGATGAGCGGGCTGATGCCGCAGCCACTGGTAATACCGTTGTTGTACAGGCGCTCGATCCAACTCCAGGCCCAGTAGGTTACAGGCACATCTGCAAAGATTTGGGTTCTGATCGAGTAGGCCTGGCCATTTAGATAGGGTAGGCCGCCAAGCGGGTTGCCAAGCAGATCTTCGATGTCTGATGTGTCAGCTACATCCAAACGCAGAGTTCCGCTGCCCGTTCCGGTCGAGACGGTGACAGTATATGTGTCGGCACTGCCGGAAACGGCGGTCACTTCGACGTTAGCAAGCGTGCCGGTAACGGTCAGGTCAAAATCCAGGATGTCCAGATTGGTGACGTTTTCAGAAAAGTTAACAGCGAAATCCACGCTGCCGGTGGCGGTCGGACTGATACCAACGCGGGTGATGGATGTCACTGTTGGGGCTGTCCCATCCAGGCTCAATCCTACCATTACCGGGTCGTGGTCAGAAATGCGGTATTGGTCTGCGGCGTAGAGCGTGGTTTGCAGGTTGGCGGTTTTAAACTCGGTATTGTAGTCCAACACACTAGGCTCATCGGCGTTGATGTGCCATTCTTCAACATCGGTCACCTGAGCCAGCAGAGATGCTGAAGCCATGGCATAGTCGAGGTAGCCCCACTGCCCATCAAAAACATAGGAGTAGTTGGTAATGCCGTTGAAATGGTTGCCCAGGTTGATGTAACCGGCATTTTCCAACGCGACGATCGGGTCTTCCTTGGCGTACGAGTTTAGATCGCCCAGGATGACTACATCTGTATCGCCGGTGCCGGTTGGGTCGTCCGTGGCAATCCAGTTGGTCAGTTCAAGCGCGGCATTGGTGCGCACGATGGCGCAGTTGCCCTGTCCATCACCGGTATCGGGATCGTCACATGCTGAGCCCTTGCTCTTAAGGTGGTTGACGTTAACCAGAAAGGTTTCGCCACTGGCAGTTTCTTGGAAGGCTTGCAGGAGTGAAACACGGTTGCGCGGGTCAGCATCTCCGCCGTTGACAAAAGCCACCGTATCGAGCACGGCGGTTGTGCCGACCAGGTTGACGCGGGCTGGTTTGTAGATCAGGCCGACCTTGATGCTATCGGTGCCGAGGGCATCGATTTTTCCGGTGAGAGCATCCACATCCACAAAGGCAAAAGTGTCGGGAGCGGTGGCGGCATTCAGCTTGGTCACCAGATCATAGATGGCGCTGGTGCTGGCATAGCCATCGTTTTCGATTTCGACAATACCGTAGATATCGGCATTCATCGCCACCATGGCGGCCACGGTCTTGGTCCACTGACGGTCAAACTCAGTTGTGTTGTTCGCACCGCGGCAGTCGCTTGTGCTGGGAGTAACATCACCCAGACCATTGGTACAGTTGGTGAATGTGTTGAAGTAGTTGAGCAGGTTCATGCCCACTACTTTCAATGTTCCGCCAACGACTGGCGGAGTGGCCGGGCGAACATTGGCCGCAACAAAGTTAGGGATAACCCCGCCCATGGCGTTAATCGGCAGAATGCGGTAAGCAGTTGGGCTGGCGCTGTAGCCCCCCCAGTTCTCGATGAATACACCGGTCAGGTTGCTGACCGTGTCGCCGCCTCGCAGGGTATTGCTGGCCGAAAGCGGCTGGCCACCGCGCCCGAACAGGATCGGGTCGGGGTTCTGCGACATGTTGGAGTCATCCAAAATGATCTTGTTCAGGTTGTTAGCGGCTTGCACTGCGGCCGCGGGTGCGCCCGGAAGGGCCACGCCAGTCGGCTGCCAAAGCTTGCCATTGCCCGAGAGTGTCACCTGGCCGAAGCGGCCAAGCTGGTAGTGCTCGGTAACGGTCAGAGATTGGGTAAAGCGTACGAGCATGCCTTCATACTGTTCTTTTTCAGCTTCCGAGTCAAAGGGCAGACTGATCTCGGTGGGGGTAACATTGTTTCCCGAGCCAAGAACGGTGATGACGCTGGCGCTGACCTGAGTTTGGCCCTTTGCCGGCAGAATCGGATATTCACTCACCGTACCGGTAACGCGCACGAGATCGCCCAGGGCCACCGAATTGGCGGATCCGTTATAAACGAAGATACCGTCTGAAGTGGTTGGATCCGCATCGCAGTCAACCTGCTGGACATAGAACCCGCGAATTTGGGGCGAGCTTCCACCTTCAAAATCACCAACCACAATGCCCTGGATGGTGTGAACGCCGCTCAGGGGAGTGGATGCTCCGCTGCCCTGGATCTCGCAGATGGGAGTGGCTGCGGCATCATCGTTTGTGATGGTGCCAAGACCTTGCGCGTCCGTAATGTTTGCCCCTAAGGCATCGGCAAGGTTGACGTGGAAGGTTTCATTGCTTTCAACATTTACATCACCGTTAATGGTCACATCGAAAGCGTAAGTGGTATTTCCTGCGGTAATGGTTGCAGGTGTCACTGATTTGGAAACATAGTCGCTATCGGCAATCGTGGCAGTATTATCAGCGGTGGCGATGTTGAAGGTTACATCTGAAGCCGAGGCTTCTGTAAGAGTCACAGTGAAGCTGGCGGTGGTTGTTCCGCTATTGCCTTCGGTCACGGTCACATCGTTGATGGATAAGCCCAGATCATCGTTTGCGATGGTGCCCAGACCGGTGTCATCGGTGATGGAGGCCACTGTCGGGTTTGAAATGACGACATCGAAGGTTTCGTCTGGCTCAATATTGGTATCACCATTGACGGTGACAACGAATTCGTAGGTGGTATCACCTGCCAAAATGGTTGCTCCACTGATCGAATTTAACGCATAATCACTGTCTGCTGTTGTGGCGGTTCCATCGCTTGTAGTGATATCAAAAGTTACATCGGATGGCGCTACATCCGAGAGCGTTACGGTAAAAGATGCGTTTGTGGTTCCGCTGTTAGTCTCGTCCACGGTCACATCATTAATAGATAATCCGTAGGTTGGAAAATCATCGTTGGTGATGGTTCCCACAGCTGTAGCATCGCTGATGGTTGCATTGCTGCTGGGGCTCGAGATCGTGACATTAAATGTTTCGTCACTCTCGATATTGGTATCGCCATTGACGGTCACATCAAAGGTGTAGGTACTATTGCCCTCGGTAATCGTCTGACCGGTAAGTGATTGTGTCACATAATCGTTATCTGCGGTGGTGGCTGTGTTATCGGCAGTGGCGATATCGAAAGTCACACCGCCCGCTGGGGCTGGTTCAGAGAGCGTCACGGTGAAGCTGGCGGTGGTTGTGCCGCCATTGGTCTCGGTGACAATTTCATCTTCAATGGAGAGCGAGGGCAGGATCACAATGTCAGTGCCTGTAATAGAAACGTTGTCAATGCCCACCCATTCATCATTTCCCGCGGCATTTGTAGTCATGATTCGCAACTGAACCAATGGTTTGTCATCCGCAGCCGCAGGTAAGGTGACGCTGACAGCCGTCACCTTGGTGTCTGTAGTAACTTCTGTGGCATCAGCTACATATCCAGCGGCGACATTCGTGAAGGTACCAGAACTACCCACTCGGTAATGCAGGGCTACTTGTTGAATGGCATCATCTGCACTTGCTTCAATGTCTCGAACGTTATATGAGACGCTGATATCTTCCTTGCCTGTTGTGTTAATGTTGACAAGAATGTATGGGGCATCGGCAGTACCGGAGCCACTTAAAGCAATCACAGGGTTTGCCAGCGCAAACTCGGTCACGCCGCCTGTTGTAAAAGATATTGGATTCGTTTGATTGGCATTTACATCAACCACACCCGGTGAATCGTCTGAAAGAAGGGTCTGAGGATCGGTGCCGGTTGCTGCTGTTAAGGCATCGCCGCGATATCCAACAATACCAGGAACTCCAGACCAATCATCGTTGGTGGTGATCAATCCGGCGTTGCTCCAATCCTGCGAAAATGAAAGTAGCTGTGCGGTTGAATCTGCAAGCGCCGTACCCACAGGTATACTCGCAAGCAGGGCGGCAATTACGAGCATATGCCAAAATTTTTGAAGCTTATTCATGCTTTTCTCCTCAAGATATTTATTATTGACAGCCCCATTGGGCCAGAATAAAAGGGCATGGGTTGGGTTTTAATGCATAACCACCTCCTGACCCCCAGTTGGATGAAATATGCTGTCTGGCAATCGTCTGGCAGTCAGGCCAGGCGAGGATGTCATAAAGAATAACCGCGGTGTGGAACGGTACGTAAACTGCGTAACCATTCATTCAACCTTTTGAGCTAAGATGCGAACGCTTTGAAAATATACTACAATTTCGGGTACATATCCCATGCAAAACATAAAGATTTTTTATTCAATCACATAAAGATATCCCCTGAGAAACCTTGATTTTTCAGGGGATATCTTTATAAACCAGGTTTGGCCGATGCATACCTTTTCGGGTTATGGCAGATTGAAAGCTCTAACCAGAAAAACCGCCATCTGGGCGCGGGTCACGGACTGGTCTGGGCAGTAGTTGCCTGCGCCGCAGCCGCTGGTAATATCTTCGGCGGCCAACTGCTTGATCCAGGCAGCTGCCCAGTGATTTGCAGGAACATCGCTGAAACCGGATGATGCCCCAACCGCAGGCGGCAGATAGCTCGAGCCATGCATGGCCTTGAGCAAGAAGACTGCCATCTGGGCGCGGGTTACCGGGGATTCGGGGCAGTAGTTGCCTGCGCCGCAGCCGCCGGTGATACCGTCATCGGCCAATTGTTCGATCCAGGCGGCGGCCCAGTGGGAGGCCGCAACATCATCGAAGACAGCTCCGCTGGCGGAGGGTGGAGAGAAGCCTGAGCCGTTCATGCCGCGTTCGAGAAAGATGGCCATTTGGGCGCGGGTGACTGTGTTTTCGGGACAGTAGATGAGTGGATTAGCGCCGCAACCACCGGTGATGCCGGCGTTGTACAGGCGTTCGATGTAATCCCAGGCCCAATAGGTGAGGGGAACGTCTGCAAAAATCGCAACGCCGGGTGTGCCTTTCACAGGAATGATCATCAGCGTAATGGAATTGGCCGGGAAGGTGGCTGAGAATCCGCTTGTGGCAACTGCCATATCCGCTTCGCGAACGATTGCGGTTAGATTGTTTGCGCTATATCGGTAAACCTGGGCGGTGGAAGCCGGTTGAAAATTCGTCAACGTCAGCGGGCTGGTGAGCGGCAGAGCGGTTTTGTTGATGACGATCAGGGTCAGTTCGCCACTGGAACGTTGGGCGGCATAAATCGCTAGTTTTTCTTGATCTGCGCTGATGGCGCGCAGGCTGGTTTCGCCAAAGGCAGCACCCTGACCGTTATAGTTGCGAAACATACGGAAAGCAAAAATTCCGGGGGCGTTGGTGTTATCAGGAGGTCCCCATAAGGTTGCCAGACCCAGCCCCTCACGACCGAAGATGCCGAGTAAATCGGCCTGGGCGAGAGCGCCGTTCATGAAATCGAGCGCTCCCCAGTTATATTCAGTGATGGCCAGTTGGGTACCCGGATAATTATTATCCGTCCATTGTTTCATGCGTGGAATTAAATACACAGGTTGCCCGATCCAGCCTTCGTGGACGTAAGAAGCATCCCATAGCTGGCGTGTAGAGCGAAGCCGCGCAGCCTGCACACTGGCGCTCCCCAGATTTTCAGAATAAACGCCGTTTACCTGCGGGTAAATATGCACATCGAGATAATCCAGTATTCGCACATCATGCTGCTGCTCATAAGCGTGCATTTGCTGAAGATACCATTCGATAAAATCAAGGTTGCCATGCGCCTGACGGTCTGCCCCTGGGGTGCAGCCATCGGCGGCAGAGTAAAAATAGGCGCACCAGCCCCAGACGACTGGGCCAAGCGTTTTTGCTGTTGGGTCTGCCGCTTTAATCGCTGCAGCATAGGCCCAGGTCCGATCGCGTATTTCATCATAGGTGACCGGGTCTGGATGGACATCACGGTGAGTACTGTTCCATAACATGGGTTCGTTATCGAGGTTGTAAAACATGACTCCGCCATTTGCAGCCGCGCCATATTTTGTAACCAAATGGTTGACCCAGGAACTGACAAAAGCAGGAGTGATTTCAACGCTGGTATCATGAGGATCATTGCCGGTAAGAGGATTGCCCCCCAGTTCACCGTTTCCGCAATCCGTATCCCATTCATCCACGCTATCCTGTGCCCCATACAGGCTGACTTTAAAACCACAATCGTAAGGATGACTCTCCTTGCGCGCTTTTGGCGTCCAGCCGATCAAGGGAACAGTCAGGAGTGTTTCCGTGTTCGTCCGGCGGTCTTGCTCGACAAACCGGTCGGCGGCAGAGCCATTGGGCAGCAGTTCGGGGTGAGCATTCTCTTCGGGGATGTTTTCATAATACCAATCACTGCCTGTATTATGAATATCAAGCTGCCAGTTATAGCGGGTTGTCGAATTTCCACCCCAGCGCCGGACAGGGAGGCGCAAATCAGCAGCCACGCTTTCGCTGGCATAGTTGATGCCGTAGATATATCGGCTGATGGGATGCCGGTCAGCGGCAGCATCCACACTGAGCGCCGGGCCGGATCCGGGCGGCAGGGTCGGGGGCGGAGGGTTGCCGCTGTTGATAAAAGCAATATCATCCAGATAAAAAACTGGCTGGCTGCCGGCCGTATTGTTAAACCAGGAAATGCTGGAGACCGTGCGAGGGGAACCGAGGGACAGCAAAGAAACATCCACCTGAGTCCATGTGTTCGCCTGAACAGTAAGACTTTGCTCAATGCCCTCTATTTGCAGCACGATGATTTGAGAACCGGTTGTGCCGCCATGGATCCAAAAACGAAAGGTGTCATAAGCGCTGACATCCAGGCTGGCGCCGTGATACCCAAACTGCAGCCCGCTCCACCCGCCTGTGTAGGTAACAGCAATGGATGTATTGCCCGCATGCACGGGGCCGGTATTAGCATAATTGATATTGATCCCGTTATAAGACCAATCCTGCCAACCGGATGCAAGGGTTGTCTCTGAATAAACTGGTGAATTTGCCACAGCCTGGGCCCAGGCCTGCTCCGGCGCAATCGACAGCAGCAAACCGAACAAGAAAATTAGAATGAGCAAAATAAGCTGTTTTATTTTCATGACAACTCCTAATTCTTCGTATATCAAGTCTTACGGTAAATCGAACGTGCGCACCAGGAAGATGGCCATTTGGGCGCGGGTTACGGGGTTCTCCGGGCAGTAATTCCCGCTGCCGCAACCGCCTGTGATGCCCTCTGCCGCCAACTGCTCGATCCAATCTTCCGCCCAGTGCCCGGCCGTATCGCCAAAGGTCGGCCCGATGTTGGGCGGGACATAGGTCGGACCGTGCTTGCTCTTGAGCAGGAAAACCGCCATTTGGGCGCGGGTTACTGCATTCTCAGGGCAGTAATTGCCGGAACCACATCCGCCGGTGATGCCATCATTTTTTAAGGCTTCGATCCAGTCTTCTGCCCAGTGCCCGGCGGTGTCGCCAAAAGTTGGAGCTGAGTTGGGTGGAACAAAGCTTGAACCATGCATCGATTTTTCAAGGAAAATTGCCATCTGGGCGCGGGTCACGGTATTGTCGGGGCAGTAAGCGCCGGATCCGCATCCGCCAGTGATACCGGCCGCGGAGAGGCTCTCGATCCAGGCCCAGGCCCAGTAAGAGGCTGGTACATCCGAGAAGGTCGGAGTCCCTTTCGAATAAACCTGCCCGTTGTAAAAGCTGCCGTTGCCCGCACCACTTCCCCCGAGTGGGTTGGATGCGGCGTCGATAATGCTGTCGTTGTCGGCTACGTCAAGTCGAATTGTGCCCTTGCCGCTGCCGGTGTTCACCGCAACCGTGTAAGTGTCCCCGGAACCACTCAAGCCGGTGATCGAAGCTCCCGAAAGACCGAGCGTTGTCAGCGCAAAATCTGCAACATCTACGTTGACAACAGGCTCAGAGAAGGTGACTGTAAAATTCACGCTTGCGGCATTTGTTGGGTTCGGGTTTGCGCGCGCAATGGACCAAACCGCAGGCGAGGTTATATCGGGGCCATCAGAAACAATAAGTATTTTCGACTGATACGGCTGGAGCGTTAACTCGCCTGAGATATTATTCTGGTTTAAATCTTTGTAGAGGGTACTTCCAAGGTTGATTGTTTCGGCCTGGCTGGTGTCATTGTAGAAAATTTGTGAATTGGGCGGGTCTGCCGGGTTGAGCGTGAACCAGTGTTCTTTAGAAGCGCCATCCTTGCCGCTGAAAGTACGCCAGGTTGCAAGCGACTTTGCGCCGCTGGCCGAGATATGACTGGCTTTGTATGGGCTGAAAAAATAGTTATTATTGGATGTTCCCAGATTGGCCGGGTTGGCCAGCGCCAGCGTCCAGGCGTTGGGGTTGAGGCTGTAAAGGATGTTCCCGGTATGCGCACTCAAGGCCGCCGGTGCACTGCCCACATAAACCTGCCCGCCTCCATAAGGGTATGTGCGCCCGTTGTTGTAAAGTGTGTTATTTGTCACGCTGCCCGTGGAGTTTTGAAACAAGATGCCGTGTACTGTGGAATTGGCTATCGTATTGCCTGTCACGATCACATTGCTCGAGTAATTATCGATATACAGACCAAACCCAAACAAGGCATCAAAATCGCTTTTGCAGCCATCGGTGTTCCCGGAAGTATCCAGGATGATATTGGCGTTGAAAGTCAGGTCATGCACCGGGCTGCTGGCAAGGTTATCGCGTCCGAAAGTGCGCACCCCGCCACAATCGCCCTTGGCATAACAGGACTGAATGATGAGATTGTGCTCGAAAGTATTGTGATGCCCAAAAACATCCATTCCGTTATAGGCAATGCGTTCCAGGCGGTTGCCGGTGATCAGATTGTTGTTGCCCGTATCTGCTGTTTCCCCGACCTTGATCCGCAGGCCATCACCGTCTTCGGTACAGGAACCGCCGCCGGCGTTGAAGGCGCAGCCCATTCCGGCAACACCCAGGTTTTCGATCAGGCCTACATCCTGAATTACGTTTCCACTAAAAGTGGAGTTACGCGAGAACAGGTTGATGCCCATGCTGTTGGCGCGGGTAACGGTGTTGCCGCTCACTGTCAGATCGTAGCCGCCTCGCCAGCCGTCGGGACGGCCATCCCAGGCATCGTAGACCCAAGTCGCCAGATCAATCCCCATCTCATCCACATCACTGATGGCATTGTTTTGGATCAGCAGGTGATGCGGTTCATAATGCGCAAAATTGGTCGGGATGGCAATTCCGCTGCGGAACCAGCGCCGAATATCGAGGTTTTGCACCGTTATATAAGATGGGCCTTGCCCGACCAGATCCTCGCCAATCGTTACCCCGCCCCAGGAGCGATTATCGTTTTTCAGGATGATCGACCCTTCAATTTGTCCATTCGCTGGCATGCCTGTTGTCGTGTAGAGATAGACTTTTTGAGTAGCGGCATCGTAGTACCACTCGCCGTCACGGTCCAACGTGGAGATGTGATTGTTCAAAAAATAACCCCAACCGGTGCAGTTGCCTGCCCAGCAATCGTTATTCGAACCAAATGTGAGCGTGGTTCCTGAACTGCTTGTGACCTGCCGGTTGAGAATGTACCAGCGCATGCCTTTGATGTGTGCCACAGCCCCGGCCCAATTGCCAGCAGGAAGCTGGTCATCCCTGATTTGACTGCTGCCCGGCTGGCTTTCAATCGTCGAATAACCGCCATCCGCCGCATCCAGGTTGGGCCAGCGCCCCAACAGCAGGCGTGTATCGCCGCGAAAAAGCTGGTTGATACCGAAGGCGAACTTGCCGGCGTTGGCTCCAGCATTTAAGCTGGCAACATAGATGTTGCCGTTGTGCAACGCCCAGCCTGAGATGGGGCGCGACCCCGCTAAAATGGGACGATTGAGACAGCCCGCAGGGTATGAACCGAATGTGATCGGCAGCCCTGCTGCTCCGGAATCAATAATGATCAACATCTCGCCGCGCCAGGTGTCGCCGCACTTGAAAAGGACCTTGTCTCCGGGTTGCAGATTCAAGGAATTAACCTTGCCAACCGTGGCAAAGGCTGTGCCCTCTGCCAGTCCGTTGTAACCATCATTGCCAGCAGAGCTTGAAACATAATAAGTAACCGTTGGGGCATGGGGTGTTGCCGCCGCAGCCGGTGATGTGACTGCCAGGCTGACGATCAGGAAAAGCGCCAAAAGTGTACAAAGAAACCAGGATAATCGAAACATAAACCTATCCTCCGGAAAAAGTTCTTGGGATGATTACAATGCCCACCCTGCGGCAGGCGGCAAAGATGTTTCCATGGTAGACGAGTGTCCAGGTACTGTCAACGCACCAATGGAACTATCGAGCGCGTCCCGTAATAAAAAAAGCGAGATAAATGCGGAAGAGTTTCACCGCATTTATCTCGCAATTATGTTAATCCAAAATTTATGGCAAATTGAAAGCCTTTACCAGGAAGACAGCCATCTGGGCACGGGTGACGGGCCGGTCGGGGCAGTAGTTGCCTGCCCCGCAGCCACCGGTGATCCCTTCGGCCGCCAGTTGCTTGATCCAGGCGGCAGCCCAGTAACTG
>PHBU01000037.1 GCA_002840685.1 Chloroflexi bacterium HGW-Chloroflexi-6
GCCCTCGGCTGCCAGCTGCTTGACCCAGGCTGCTGCCCAATGGGTGACCGGCACATCGTTGAACCCGGTGCTGTCGCCGACCAGGGGCGGCGCGTAAGATGAACCGTGAATTCCTTTGAGCAGGAAAACTGCCATCTGCCCGCGGGTTACGGTGTTATTGGGGCAGTAACTCAACGGAGATGTGCGACAGCCTCCCGTGATTCGGGCGCTGTAGAGTGTTTCGATGTATTGCCAGGCCCAATGCGTGTTGGGCACATCTGCAAAACTGGTATCCGGCCCGCAGGTATACATCTTGACATCATCCAGCCACCAGCCCCAGGCCGCGCCGGTGTCATCCAACCCCATGCGCCAGCGGAATTTCACATTGCTCCCGGCCAATGGCGCCAGGTTCAAGCGCGTGCTAACATAACCTTTGGTATTGCCCACAAAAGCCGGACGGTTTTTGAGCGGGTTGACCCAATCTTTGTAAATCACACCCTTGTAGCCATTGGAATCCATCATCCAGCCGGCATCATTCCAGGTCAGGCCTGCGTTCGTGCTGTACTCCAATACTCCGCCATCGAAATAATACATTTTGGAGTTATAGTAGAAGCTCTCAAAGTTGTATGTGTGTGAAAAATGCAGGTATGCGTTGTACGGGACGGACAACTCTTTCAGTGTGGCGCTTGTATCGGAAACAGAAGCAAAATAATCGTCGGCATACAGATAGTGCTCGCCTGAGTGCGCGAGTGGATCGTAAGGGGAGTCATAAGACCAGCGCCAGTCAAAAATCCAGTTGGTACTGCCAGCCTCAAGATCATCAGAAAAAACCATATTGGGAGAATAAGTGGAGCATAGCGGCGTATCCGGGTTGTAGCCGGGATCGTTGGCGGGCTGCTGATCCATCTTGACCGCATCAGTGGCGTCACGCACCTCCTGGCAGTCTGCCATAAGGATGCCATCGTTGCCCACCTGATTGAGGCAGGCCTGGTACAACAGGTTATACAGGTCGGCATAGTCTGAACCGGAGACGAGCAGGTTGGTCTGGGCCTCGTAGTAGATGGCGAGCGTCTTGTTTACCCCCAGAGCTGTGACGGTCTTGCCGCCAAAGCTGCCGCCCTGCACCATCAGGTAGGCGGCCTTGTTGTTGACGCCGCTGTTGTAGTGTACGCCGCCGTTGTCCTCCTCGCCAACATAATAGTTGGGGCTGGACAGCGAATCCGGGTCGCCATAAGCCGGCGGGTTACTCATGCTGCGGATCGCGCCCAATCCGCTGACATCTTCGCCCATCAGCCACTTGACCCCGGCGGTGTCGTTGCCCAGGCCATTGGACTGGTCGTACAACTCACCCCAGATATCGGACAACGATTCGTTGATGGCGCCGGACTGATAGTAGTAGAACAGGTTCGATTCGTACTGGGTAACCCCATGGGTC
>PHBU01000002.1 GCA_002840685.1 Chloroflexi bacterium HGW-Chloroflexi-6
CGGTCAGGGCCAGGGAAGTCTTGCCCAAACCGGGACGGGCGGCCAGAACGTACAGGGCTCCGGCCTGGAAGTTGCCCAGGCGATGGTCGAGATCGATCAAGCCGCTGGGCGTGCCGGGCAGTTCGCTGATCCGGCTGAGGGCATCGATCTGGTCGAAGGCCTGGCCGAGCGCATCCCGCAGCGGGACCAGCTGGCCACCGGTTTCGCGCAAGATCGCCCCTTCGAGAGCGGCCACAGATTGTTCTGTGGCCAGGGGCAGTTCGAGCGCCTGATCGTTGGCCAGGCTGGCGATCTTGTTGGCGGCGGTTAGCATCTGGCGCCGGACAGCGGCTTCGCGCACGATCTGGCCGTATGCATCGGCGTGCAGCGTGGTCGGGGTGGCGTTCAGCATCCCCACCAGGATGGCTGCCCCGCCCACCTCCTCGAGCTGGCCTTGTTTTTCAAGGCTCTCGGAAACGGTTAGGATGTCGATCGGGACGCGGCGCTCGACGAGACGGGCGAAGGCCTGCCAGACAAAGCGCAGGCGGTGGATATAGAAATCTTCCGCGGACAAAAACTCGGACAGTTCGATATAAACATCCGGGTTGATCAGGACCGCGCCGATCACGGCTTCTTCGGCCTGGCGGCTGTGCGGGATGAGGTTGGTTTCGGTGGACATGGTTGATTAGCTCCTTGGTTCGAAGTCTTTGATGACGTTTTCTAACGTGCTTTTGAGCGACATGGATGGTTCTTGGGATTGCTCAGTGCTGGCCAGCGTGCTGGTCATGGTTTTGAGCAGCGCGCCGGGGTGGGCCACCGTGAAAGGGCTCTGGTTCCAACGCTTCCAGGAGGCCTTCAGGGCAACGTCCAGGGTGGAGTTGTATTCGATGGCGAGTTTGTTCAATTTGCGAATGCCTTTGATCCAGAGTGCATACTCCCCACCCTTTTGGCCCGGATTGGGTTTCTCAGGCGGATGCAGGTTGAAAAGCGAGACGATCAACTTTGCTCCCGATTGGCAGTCTTCGGGAAAAGCCGAGATGCGATCTTCAAGATTGAACGAAGGGCGCGCGGGCGCGTCAGCGGCCATGTTCTTAATCTCCTTTAAAGAATGGTTCTCCTTAAGCGCGGATTTTCCTTGTTCGGAATTTTCCAGATTCGGAAAAATCCGTATGTGGCTTTTTTTGTTCTGTTCAGGCGTATCTTCAGCGCCTTGTTCCGGCTCTTCAACAGGCGCACCTTCAGCGTTGGCTTCAGCCGCTTTGGCGCTTGATGGTTCAAACTGTGCCAACTGATCCGGGCTTGGAAAGACGATGTAGCGGTTGCCACCCACGAAGCGATTTTTCTTATCGCGGATCCGGTAGCGCAGCAGGACACGTTGGCCATCGATCTCCAGATTGTTGAGATGCTCCAGGGCGCGTCCGATCGTGTCCGTATTGATGCCGGTCTCCGTCCGGATCTGTTCATAACTCGGGAAGGACTCGCCTTGCGGGTTGGCATGCAAAACGATGCACATGAAGACACCCAGCGACGCTCCTTTGAAGTGATGTAAGTGCTGGCGAAACTGAAAGCCTATTTGCATAAACAGTACTTCTGGGCTTGCATTGGCGCCAATTCCACGCCAGGAACCTGAGAAAACTTTGAACATCGAGCTACTCCATGCTTGTGTTGAAAGGCAACAGGAAGGCCGCTGCGGGGCGATGTTTTGGAGCCATAGCGCGGGCATGTGGAGAAAATTACGCGGCTCTGTGGCCTTCCTGTTAAAGGCGGGTATGCGGCAGGGTATGCGGTGGAATATGCGGCAGGTATGCAGCCAGGTATGCGGCGGGTATGCGGCAGCCGCATACCCATTTATGCTGCCTAAAAAACTCACATCACTTTTGACGGAAAACCCGAAATTGATCATTCTGAGCGACCCGCTGCCAGCCCCGGAACGACCATCTCCGGAGTGGTATAGAGAGCCAGGTTCCCGGCCCGGTACTCGGCCAGAGCATAGGTTAGAAGGCAGGTCATCACCTGACCAATGGTGATGTGGATAACGTGTGGCGCTGCCTTGTCTTTTTCGATATTCGGGATGGCATAGATGGTTGCGATGATTTCTTCGGGCAGGCGATAGTTGGCGTGCGGCTGTTCCTTGCTCTTTTTCTTTTTGGCCTTGCGGGGTGGGATGGAACGGGAAACCAGGCCACTGCCGGTGTGGGATTTCAACGTGGATGCAGATGAAACCTGGATCGTAGGCATCTTGAGATAGCCTGCCTCGTACTCGGCCAGCGCGTAACGAAGCAGCTCGCGCGCAACCGCATCGGCCCCGCCCACCATCCCGAACTCATCGCGGAAGTGGGCGGCCAAGTCCAGGACCGCACCCTGGATTTCTTGCGGCACACCTGCAAAGGTTTTGTTCTTATGTTTGGACTCCCACTTGCGGTCACGCTGGTGGGCTGGCTTGCGTCCCCGGCCTGGGGCAGGGGCGGGGGCTGGAATGCTGTGGACATGCTCCTGCGGGGCAGGAGGCAGTTCTTCTAGAAAGGAGCGGCGGGGTTGTTGGTTCATTATTTCGCGCTCCGAACGATCTTGGCCAGTTGGCGGTAAGCCAGGGCTGCCGGGTTTTCGGGATCGAACTCGAACAGCGTTTGACTTTTGCCCGCGCACTCCTTCATGGCAGCCCGGTCCGGCACAACCGGCAGCAGCAGGTCATCCCTGAGCGAAGCGCGCATCTCCTCTAGGGCGGCGCGGTGCTCGCGCGGCATGAAGGCCGTCCCATCTCCGCGCACCATCGTTGGCAGGATGCCCAACACGCGCCCGGGCCAATTATGTTGCTCGCTCAGGGTGTGGGTCATCTTCATCATCGACCCGACGCCGCTCACACTCAAGGCTTCAGCCTGGCTGGGAATGATCAACAGATCAGCGGCCCAGACAGCCCGCTCCTGGATACCGGATGCCGATGGGTTGGTGTCAATGATGATGAAGTGCAGGTCGTGGCGCAGGAAACGTTCGAGTGTCAGGCGCACCCAGTCGATACCCCGGCCTGAGGCGTTGATCTGGGCCTGCGCGCCAGATAGCCCGGCACTGGCGGGCAGGAGCTGGATGCGCTCGCGTAGTGGTACAACCAGGCTTTGAACCAGGCTGGTTTCGGCAGCGCCCAAGCCAAGGGTAAGTAGATACGAGGCTGCGTCCGAGCGCGGGACGCCGAACAGGACGGTCAGGTTGGCCTGCGGGTCGAAATCCACAAGCAAAACGTTGCGGCCCAGATCGGCCAGGGCTTGGGCCAGGTGGGCCGCGCTGGTCGTTTTACCGACGCCGCCCTTGTGGTTGGAAATTGTGATGATTTGAGTCATGGGGAACCTCCACAGAGAAATCGGGAATGAACCCAACCGGTCAACGGGGCGCTGATTTCGAGCCAGTCGCCATCGCTCTGGCCGGTTGGGGTGATGGAAACGGCTTCGGAGAGAGCGCCAAGCACGGGGGCCGTTGACCCTGCTTTGGCGCGTACATTGAGATGACCATTTTTCAGGCCGGTGCAGACCTGCCACCCCGTAGGCGGGGTGGCAGTCTTTGTCATCATTGGTTTTGATGTGGGAGCAGGGTTTGTGCTTTGGGTGTGCTCTTCGCTTGAGACCTGGGTAGCTCTGACAGGGGAGAACAGGCCAACGATGGTTGGGTCGCCGATGTGGTACATGAGTGCCAGCGTTCCAACTGCGCCGCCCAGGAATGCGACCAGGGAAATCAGAGACAGGATGTTGCTTTTGCGAGTCATTGTGGGTCTACCTTCCGAAGTGTGGTTTTGCCGTTTTTATCGGGGGTGAAGCTTGTGCCTGGAATAATGGTCAGGGCTGCGGGCTTGCCCTGGAGCCGGATGTTCATAGTTAGTACACTGGCCTGCCGGTTGAATGCGCCCAGGGCCATCAACAGGAGCCGCACCGCTTCGTGCTCTCGCAGTGGCCGCGAGGCTCCTGTTATCTGGCGGGCCTGGATCTCTTCCGCATTCAGCCTGTGCGCCAGGGTTAGGTCGAAACCCGGCAGGCCTAGGAAAAATCCGGGGCACTCTCGCCAGGTCGGGCGGCTGATTTCGGCTTTCCATGTCCGTTTGCGCCAAAGGCATGCGCGGGGGCAGGTTCGAGCATCTCCGGGATGTTCAGCGGTACAGGTGTTGGGCTGTGCGGGAGTGTTTTGCGCGGGGCGTAGGTCTTTTTGGGGGTGTGGTAGTGGCGACCCTCGATCTCAGCGATGGCCCGGCGCAGATTCTCGTATCCATACTCGGCGGCGATCCGCCGTTCCAGTTCCAGCCGGTTGCGAGCGCTGCCCAGTACACTTTCTGCCACTTCGGCGTTGCGTTCGGCCATCTCCTGCTTGGCAACCGCCACCGCGGTCAGGCGTTTGGCCTTGATATCCGGGTGAGAATAGAAGTAGACCAGAAACAGCACTGCGTGGATCGAAAGGCTGCCTGCCAGCAGTCCGAGCAGCGCTTCGGCATTGGCAATTTGTCCGCCAACGGCAGAAAACTCAGCGATGCCGATGATCACCCCCAGGCTGAAGGAGATGGCCATGCCCAGCCAGGCCACGCCGCGCATCAGTCCGCTGGCTTTGGCGTGTTGGACCGCGATCTCCCACAGGATGAAGGGGAAGAAGGTAGCCAGCACGGCAAACCAGGCCTTCCATGCTTCGCCGGTGTTTTGCATGGCGAAGTCGTAAACGCGATATTCGCCAGCCGCGAGCAGCAAGTTTCCAGCAATGAATGCGATATTGTGGGCGTTGTTCTTGAGCCAATCTGCGATCCCAACCTGCTGAACGCCGGTTTCGAACAGGGGTTCATGCTCTACGGCGTCGATATCCTCCGGCAGGCCTTCGAAGGGGTTGCTGATGGGTGTTGTGTAACGAGTGTCCATGGTTTTTTTTTCTCCTATTGTGTGGTTGCTGTTGTGAAAGTCAGCCATTTCGATTGCTGGCGGACAGCGAACTGGTGGTGTGCCAGCGGAATGGTGAGTGTGGTGGGGGCGGTGAGGTTGAAGAGCGTTGTGAAGTCCGATATTGTGCCAACAACGATCTTGGTGAAGATGGAGCGGATGCTGCAGGCGTAACCTGGCGAAGCGCTGACGACCAGGTGAAACTGCGGGGCGTTTGCCAACAATGATAGTGAGCGGTATTCGATGTCCCAACCTGCGCCCAGGTTATCCAACAGAATGGGCAGTCTGGGCGCGGAAGGTTTCTGCATGTGGTACTGCAGGATGTCGCCCATCCGTTTTGGGCTGACAGCGGCGGTCATCGGGTTGATGCCGTGCCAGCGCTCTGGCGTTCTGGAGACGATGACCGCGCCAATCGATGTTTGCCTGCCTGGAAATATGGCAGTTGCCGCAATCGTTCCCAACAGGGCTTGCAGGCTGGCGGCGTGGTCACCGGTGGCCAGCATGGCCGGGCTTCTGGTGATGTTGGCGATAATCGGCAGGCCGTCTGCGGCCAGGCCGAGAGCATAGGTGTTAGGGGGCTGTGTGCTAGTTTGCAGTTGTTGCAGGGAAAGCTTGGCTGCTTGTGTTTTTGTGATTGGAGTAGACAGGCGTGATATTATTTGCATAAGTTGTGTCTCCTTCGGGAATTTATTTTGAGTTTTTCAGCAGCATCTATCTCATAAACATCATCAAGAGCTTCAGCGAATAGTCCCGCCAGCAATGTCATGACACGATCGAAGCGACCGCGTTCAGAAGCGGTTTCGGTGCGATGGAATCTGACTTCGAATTCGCAAGTGATGATTTTTTTATACCGATAATCTACTGAGCACATGGCGGTGCTTGATATTGGTGGGGGATAAGGTTGGATTCATGTTTGTATCTTGGTGTGAAAGCCGATCCGCTGGTAGAATAGAAATAGCGGCACGCAGGCGTTGAAAACGTCCGTGTGTTTTGCTGGTGACGAGCGTCCGGGCTGCCAGGCTTGAAGGACGCTCGTTTTGCAATGTGATTTGGAAAAAGAAGGATGCGGTTACATATATGCTCCAATCTCTAAATATCGCAAATATCTACTGCCGATAATATATTATCGGTCAATGTGATTATAGCACCAGTTGTGATATTTTCAATTGTTTTGGTATCATGGAATATGAATTAATTATCACTGGAGTAAAAAATGAGCAGCAAATTCTCAGAATGGCTGAACGAGCGCTTTTTAGAGTGGGAGCAACAGCAAGGAAAACGGCAAACTGTTTCGGCGTTTGCACGTTACTTGGATGTTCCGCAGTCATCGTTATCAAGTTGGATGGCGGGTGCTTATGTGCCTTCAGGGGAGAACTTGCTCGTACTTGCTTCGAAGCTTGGAACAGAAATTTACGACACTTTAGGTGTTTTGCGTCCCCCAATTGCTGACCCGGATATTATTTATATTGCTTCCGTTTGGAAAGAACTATCTGAAAACGATCGTTCAGAATTGCTTGCTACGATCAAGCGAAAATTACCAAGTTCATAACCGGTTCAAATCGTTGAACCGGTCATTATTTTACTAATCACAGGTCACAAGGCTCGATTGAACCAGTGTCCCTAAGGCTACCCCAAAAACACTGGTTTTGAGGACAGAGGTTGCGAAATCAAAGTTGCAGCTCATAACCCGGAGGTCGCAGGTTCGAGTCCTGTCCCCGCAACTTTGAATTAACCGTAGTCCTTCGGGCTACGGTTTTTCGTTAGCCCGGTGGCCTGTGGTTGGTCAATATTCTCGATATGGATGATTATTTGATGAATCATCGTCCTTCGGGTTCGTTACCCGTGAGCAAAGCCATTGTCGGTTTTCTAAATTTCAAAACCGCCGAAGCCTATCTGATCGCGCGATCGATTCGTATCAACGCCAGCTGCAAAAGTGATTGGAATATCTGGGGGATAAAGATGTTGCCACGATCACAGTCGCCGAATTAACCCAATATTTTAGCTGGCTACGTAACGAATTTATTTCGTGAGACAGTGATTTCATAAGGTAGGTTGATATAACAACGATATTATTGCGATGGCGGCGATTTTCCTATCGAAACAATTTCCAATAGATTAGTTCTGCTGATGAAAAAATATCGGATTTGAACCTCATCGGGGCCGTCAATGGTAAAAAATAGGCGGTGCTGATGCACAAAAAAAACACTCTGACCACAGAGTTATGGTAAGGTGCAAGAATTGCAATGAGATCGCTCCTGTTACAGCAGGGGCGATCTCGTTTAATTTACCCTGATTTCGCGCAGGGGTCAGGCAATTGGAAAAAGTAATTGCTAAAATGCTATTTAAATTCTCCCTCCTGGGCTGGTGTTATTTGGTCCCAAAAATCAAATTAAGCCAGATTTCCGCCATCAATAACTTTAGGGCCTCCCAAAGATCAAATGCAACAATTTTAATAGACAGTTGGAATCAAGGTTGCAGTGAGAGAATAGGGGACATAAGCACATTCATTTAGGAAAACCTTATCACAAAGCGTTGCTCAGGAAGCGAGGCGCCCTTCCAGGAAATGGCGGACATGTGCCTCTGCATCCATTGGCGGCATGGAGGCGCCTCCAACAGAGTGCGAAATCATCGAGAAATAGATCAGCGGCCCGAGCAGGGATGCTACGCTGTGCAGATGGTTTTCGGACTTGAGCACACTTTCTGTCTGGTAGCGCATCAGCAACTTCCCAATGGACTGGAACAACCCTAACGGTTGGGAGAAGGAATCAGCCAATTCTGGCGCCCGGTTGAGCTCGGCAAAGATGACAAAGAAAAAGCGCCCGTGCAGGATAACCGCTTCTTGATAAGCCTGCAGTATGCGCAGTAAATCAGCGCGAATATCGCCAGTGTATTGTGTGGAAGATTCAAAGTTGCTTTGCTCAATCAGAGCGTTAATGGCGCGCTTGACCAGTTCGGCTTTGGTGCCATACTTGCGAAACAGGGTCACCTCGCTTACTTTGGCTGCCTCGGCAATCTGGCGAGTGGTGGCTCCGGCATAGCCGCGCTCTGCGATGGTTTCTATGACTGCCAGAAAAATTTGCAAATCAGTGATAACTTTTGGCATGGTGTACTCCTTACAGAATTGTATCATATGTAAGTATTGACTAACAATAGGGCGGGTGATATATTATTGATAGTGCTTACTATCAATAAAAAAATGGAGTCCGGTATGGCAATCATCAACCAGGTATTCAAAACCATCATGGGCGGGACAGGCAAGAAGCCCTCGCTGGATGGCGTGCTGGCAATTTTTGACCGGGAATTGGAAAACTTCCAAACCCTGGTCCAGCCTGAGCCTACATCGAAACCACGCACTCCTTTTGACAGCCCCAATCTGACCTTCGATCAGATGTATATGTCGCGCCTGAGTCTGCGCCAAATTTTGGAGTTCCTGCCGGTGATGATCCCGCTGCGTGTGCGCATGAGCCAGAGCGCGCGCTTATACGATGGCAAATTTCAGGCGAAACACTCTGAAGCCACGCCGGGGTTTTTGTCTGCACTCGAAAACATGGCGCGGACGGCGGGCGCGGCGGATATTCGCTATGTTAAAGTGCCTCGCAATGCCATTTTTCAACACAAGGGCATCCCGCATGAGTATGCGGTGGTTATCACGGTTGAGATGGACAAGGAAAAACTATCCAATGCCCCGAGCTTTGCTGCGATGATAGAAGTTGCTAAAGGCTATGGCAACCTGGCGCGGATTGGTAACCAACTGGCCCATTTCATGCGTCAGAACGGGTTCGCCGCCTACCCGGGCACCGCACTCGGTGGTCTGACGGATTACACCCACCTGGCCGAAGTCGCCGGGCTGGGAGCGATCGGCTATCACGGGCTGTTGATCAGCCCGAATGAAGGCGCACGCCTGCGCATCAACACCATCTACACCAACATCACCAACCTGCCCATCCAGACCGCGAACAAACACCTGTGGGTGCGCGATTTCTGCGCAATGTGCAAAAAGTGTATTCGCGGCTGTCCGGTTCAGGCGATTTACGAACAGCCCCGTCCGCGCGGCGATGGTGGGATGCAGTGCATTGACCACGCCGCCTGCCGCGATTACTTCAACCAGAACTACGGTTGCGCGGTGTGTCTGACGAAGTGTCCGTTCAGTGAAATGGGCTACGAAAAGGTCAAGGCGCGCTTCAAAGGTAATCCCGATGCCCCGCAGTTCCGCATTCCGGTTTTAGAAAAAGGAGCATAAGATGAACGTTCTGGCAGAATTGCTCAGCGATGTGAAGTTTATTGTCCAGTATCGGAAAAAATATGTCCGGCTTCAGAAAGACCTGGACAGCCGAGCCCCCAAAGCCGGGGATCTGGCGCCTGACTTCAGCCTGTCTGATGTCACCGGGAAAATGAACGTGCGCTTATCCGACTTTCGCGGCAAGAAACCGGTGGCGCTGGTATTCGGAAGCTATACCTGACCGCCCTTTGTGAATGGGACCGTGCGTCTCCATGAACTCTATCAACAATATCACCAGCAGGTGCAGTTCCTGAGCATTTATATTCGCGAAGCGCATCCTGTGGATGGCTGGTGGCTGGGCAGGCGGCTGACCAGGAAGGCATTCAGGATGTTCTTTCCCCGAGCATCCATGGAACACTATGACCCGAAAACCATCGAAGAACGCCGGGCGGTTGCCGGGGAATGTGAAACAGCCCTGCAATACGGCATTCGCACTTATGTGGATGATATGGATGACACGGTTAACACGACCTATGCAGCCTGGCCGACTCGCCTGTACCTGGTCGGGCTGGATGGGCGCGTGGTTTATGCGGGTGGGCTGGGGCCATACGGCATGAAACCAGCCGAGCTAAAAGACGCGATTGATATTTACTTGAGGAGTATTGAATGAAGCGCATCCTGCTCTCCGAAAAAATCAAGAAAGCCCCACCCTTCCTGACCATCGAACCTTACCTGCGCGCACAGGATAAGCCGATCGCCAGCCATCCCGAAGCGCGCGAACCGCGCCTGGTGCCGCTGGTGGTGATCGACTACGGCAGTCTCGCGGCGCGCATCAGACAGATGCGCTATATCGGTAGGTTGTTGTTTGGCGCGGTTGGTGAAATGTGGAAAAGCGCGCGCAGCATTCGCCAAAACCCGTACAGCGGTAAAAAGACGATCGACCCGCAAACGCTGGCCGAGTTGGAAGCCTATGCCAAAAGCCTGGGCATCGCCGAAATCGGTTATACCGTGGTTAACCCGCGCTACATCTTCCGCGGTTTTCACATCCTGTTTCTGAATGCGCTGGTATTTACCATTGAAATGGATCGCGAGAAAATCCGGCAGGCCCCCTCGATTCCGTCTTTCATCGAAGTGTTTCGCACTTACTATGAAGTGGGCGTGATCGTGAACAAAGTAGCCGATTTCCTGCGCCAGCGCGGATACAACGCTCACGCCGGGCCAGCCGTCGGCGGGGATGTCAACTACATCCCGGTTGCCATCGATGCCGGGTTGGGCATTTCAGGCAAAAGCGGCATGCTCATCACCCGTCACAGCGGGCCGCGCGTGCGCCTGGCCGCGGTTTACACCGACATCGAAAACCTGCCTTTTTCGCAGGAGAACCCGCATGGCTGGGTGCGCGATTACTGCGAAACCTGCAACATCTGTATTCAGAAATGTCCAGCGGATGCGATTTACCCAGTCACGAGAACCCTGCCTGACGGTGGCCCGGCTTTCATCGATCACACCAAGTGCGCCATGCCGTTTTCCAATGACAATGGCTGCACCTTGTGCATCAAGCACTGTCCGTTCAGCGTGGTGGAGTATGACCATTTGAAAACGAAGTTCGAAATGCAAAGTTGATAGCACTGAACTTGACTTAAGGCGTGTATACTTGTGTTTCGGGGCGAAAAGCCGCCCACGAAAGCCAGAAATGATTGATAGCGTGCTTTTCGGTCAGCTGCGTTCCTTGGAGTGCACCTGATGCTGCCCGGCCAAAAATATCCCACTCATTGTCGGTTTCTTTATCGCGGAAAACGCCATTGGCAAATTCAAAGGTCAGAGTTTGCCCATTCACATTGGCGGAATAGGCGGCCGCTTCCCCATTCTTTACCTGCGGGGTAAAAAAACCTTCTTGTGCTATTCTAAAGGTTGGAGGAATCAACCATGACCGACCCAAGACTGACCCCTGAAATCATCACCCTGTACGGCACCGGCTGGTGCCCCGATTGCAAGCGTTCGAAGCAGTTTTTTGGCGAACAACGTGTGCCCTACACCTATGTAGATGTGGATGCCGACGCCGAGGCGCTGGCCTTTGTTGAACAAACCAACAATGGGATGCGCAGTATCCCGACGATTATTTTTCCGGATGGCGCGGTGTTGGTTGAGCCGTCGAACGCGCAACTGGCCGAGAAACTCGGTTTGCAAACCCGCGCGAGGCGCACTTTTTACGATGCGATCATCATCGGCGGCGGTCCAACCGGGCTGACTGCCGCGCTTTACCTGGCGCGTGAGGGTGCCGAGGTGCTGGTGATTGAGAAGGCCGGGCTGGGTGGGCAGGCAGGCATTACCCAGACGTTGGATAATTTCCCCGGTTTCGATGAAGGCATTGCAGGCGCAGAGTTCGCGGCGCGGCTGGCCCGCCAGGCGCAAAAGTTTGGCGCGGAGATTTTGCAGGCGCAGGAAGCTTCGGCGCTGGAGAAGGATGGCGATTACGTTTGTGTGACGACCGGCGACGGGGCAGAGTACGGTGCGAAGGTGGCTCTGCTGGCGAGCGGGGCGCGCTACCGTCGGCTGGGCATCCCTGGCGAGGAGGCGTTGATTGGCGTCAATGTCCATTTTTGCGCCACCTGCGATGGGGCGTTTTATAAAGGAAAGAAAGTGCTGGTAGTGGGCGGCGGCAACAGCGGTTTTGAAGAGGGTTTGTTTCTGACCAAGTTCGCCAGCCAGGTGGATATTGTCGAATTCCTGCCCAAGGTGAAGGCCAGCAAGATATTGCAAGACAAAGTAACCGAGAAAGAAAATATGTCCGTCACAGTCAATCATGCCGTGAAGGAGATGCGTATTAAGAAAAACCAGTTGGATGCCGTAATTGTGGAAGATCGCGCCACTGGTGAGCAAAAAGAGTGGCATTACGATGGTGTGTTTGTGTTTATCGGTTTCTCTCCGAACAGTGAGCTTGCCAAAGGCAAAGCAGATCTTGACCAGTGGGGGTCGGTGGTCACGGACAAGACTCTCATGACCTCAATTCCTGGCTTGTTTGCAGCGGGCGACGTACGTGCCGGTTCCACCAAACAGGCGGCTTCGGCGGCGGGGGAAGGGGCAACTGCCGCGCTGATGATACGTCAATATTTATCGGATAAATGAGATGGAAGCCGGGTCTACCCCGGCAAGCTGGCTACCAAAGAAAATCCCTGCAACCTGCGGGGATTTTTTGTTCTCACGGACATTTTGGCCCATTTTTTTGCACTTTGGTCAACGAGTGCAATTCGGATTACTTGGTCAGCATTTTAGCTACGTAAATAATGTGCGCAGACATCTACTTTGTTTCTCTGGATCGATTATCCCGCTCCCAGCGCAGGATGGCCTGATTCAGCCAGGCGATGCGGTTGCCCTGTGGATTTTTCTGGCGCTCAAACTCAATCAATCGTTCGGCGGTAGACCGGTTGCCGCCGACTTTGCTGAGCAGGTTGTTGAACAGTTCAGCCTGGTGGTTGATGGCTGCGCCGAACAAATCATCTGCCGGGTGGGGCTTGTTGATCAGTCGTCGCATCAGCGCGCCGAACCAGTTCTCTTGCCGCGAAGGAGAGCGTGGCGGCTCCTGGTCAGCCTCCGGCTCATAGATATTGACGCCGCAATTCGGACAGCGTGTCAGTTCGTAGTGGAAATATGCGCCACAACGACCACATTCGATTTCGTTCTCGGCAGGTTGGGGATCAAGACTGGTGGGCATGATGCATTTGCTTTCTCTTGGGATATGCACAAAATCAAATCCACGCACATTGTTGTCACTATACAACATTTCAACTGTATTTTTGCGTTAAATCTGTCCACATTCTCGGGCGGAATATCTTAAGATAAGGCGCATTGTATGCACATATACACCTGAAACCTTCACAAAACCTGGCTTTTGGGGGAAGTTTGCCACCGAAATTATGATCGCATAACGTTAAATGCACTTGATCGGGAGACTATCCGGAATTATGAGTTAGTGGAACTGTTGCTTGCCCACAATCAATTGTATGTCTAGCCTGGACAGGAAAATATCGCGCAGTTCTGGTGTATTGGCGTGGTCAGCAATCAACTTCACTTCAGCACATGCCCGCTCTAGCCATTCGGTGGCAGCCGGCATATTGCCGCTTTCCCCTTCCAACCTTGCGAGAACCGCGCACATTTCCCAGGTCTCGCGGTGCGCGCCTATTTCATCGGATAAAACCAGCGCATCACAAAGCGTTTGGTACGCATTTTTTGTATCTCCAGCCGCTAATTCTATTTTTGCGCGCAAAAATAATATGCCGGGTTTGAAATGGCGCAACTTCAATTCGTCAAATTTTCCTAGCAGTTGCTCAACGCAATGGTTGGCGCACTTCAGTTCGCCATTTGCCAGCGCCAACTCTGCTTCCGCCTCCAAAATGGAATGAGTTTCCCACCAGCCTTCATAAGTCTGCCAGTGTAGATCAAAATTCTCCCAGCCCTTTTGCACAGCCGTCTGTGCCTCTCCCAAATTCCCGCGGCGTATTTCCACCAAAGCGAGCATGGCAAAAGCGGGGCCGCGCCCGGTCAGGCTGGTCTGATCTTGATGGCTGATTGCTCTTTGAACGTGGTCGATTGCTGCATCGTAGTCGCCCAGGTCATAGTAACACCACGCCAGTTGTTGAAAAATATCGATCCATAGCCCAGACAGGAACCGGCGGGATTCATCCGATTTCAGCGCGGGTAGTAATATTTCGAACACCCGATCATATTCACCGCGCAGGATGTGGATCGCGTTTTGGGTGGTTGCCAGGGCATAGACCGATGTGGGGCTGCCCAGCACTTCGTTTGCCCGATATGCTTCACCCAGCAAAGATGTGGCAGCATCGAAGTTCCCAGTCTCCAACTGAATGATTGCCAGGTTATGCAAACAACTTAACACTCTCGGGTGCTGACCCAGGTCAAGGAATATCGCCATCGCTTCCGCCAGGGCTGACTCGGCTTGCTCAAGCTGACCGAGCGAGATGAACGCCACGCCAAGTTCCAGCTTGACCAAAGCCAACTGCTCGCGCCAACCAGTCTTTTTTGCTAATTCTTCAGCGGCGCGAAGATGGGCAATGGCTGGCGCAATTTGTCTGTTGCCGAATTTGTGCGCCCGTGCCAAACTCAACTCGATTTGTTGTTGTGCTTGCATATCCCCCAGCACTTGCGCCAAGGATAAAGCCTGCCCTGCCAATTCTCGTGCCAGATCTATGTTTTGTGTGTCGTAAGGCATGGGCAGCAAAACACAGCGTGCTAGAAGAGATGCCAGTTGCATTTCGTGGCTGTCACGCGCCAAAGCCTGTGTTTGCATTTCATCGTAAATGGTCAGGGCCTGGCGGTGATGAAATTCCAGTTCGTATGCCTTGCCAAGTTGCAGGTAGAGATGTTGGCAGGTTACCGTACTTGCTTCGGCTTTTGACTCGATCAAGAGCGAGCGGGCGGTTTCATAATGCCCTGTCGCAGTTGTCACTTCATAAAAGCACATGGCTTCATCGCCTGCGTTCAAACTGTGTTCAAAAGCAAATCGCCATTCCTTCGCAGATAAGGCGTGATATGCCAGTTCTGCCGAGGGGGTTTTAACTTCTGACAGCGCTGTTAAAGCCCGCCGATGAAAAACTTCGCGGCGCGCTTCGCTAATCTGCTTGTAAACGACTTCCCGTATGCGGTCGTGGGAGATGCTGTAGGGGCGGGTTTCGTTGCGGACTTCCACGATCAGACGGGCTGACAACAGCTCATCGAGGGCATCCAGGCTGTTTTGTTCGTCAGTTCCCGAAACCTTGCGTAAAAGATCAAAACTGCAATTGCGTCCGATCACGGCGGCAGCGGCCAATACGGCCAAAGTCGGCTGGCTTAGCCATTCGAGACGCGACAGAATCACACTCTGGATGCTGGGTGCTAATAAGCGGGAATCAATGGATTTCAAATTATTCAATGTCGCTAGTGGGTCGAGAGTGGGGCTGGATGTTTCTGTGCCCATCCAAACCAACGCACCGTAATCTTCGAGCGAGGAAAGGATCTCAAGCACAAAAAAAGGCTGACCGTTCGTTTCCATCGTCAGCCAGGCAGAGAGGGCGGCAACGCCCTCCAGGGTTTCACCCACCAGGGATTGGATTATCTCCTGAATCGCAGAAGCCTGTACGGGCGGCAGGGAGAGGCGGGTCACTGGGATGTCGCGGATCAAAACACTCATCCAGTCACGGAATCCAGTTGTGCGCGCAAGCGATTCCTCGCGTATCAGAACCAGAAGCAGGGTCCGGCTGTGACTGGCGCGCCAACTTCGTGAGAGATAGTGGAGCAATTCCAAAGTGCCCGCATCAGCCCATTGCAAATCATCCATAACCAGAATCAGCGGTTTTCGCTTAGACAGGGATACGCCGAGGCGGGCAATTGCCTCGAACAACCTCGATCTGGCGGTTGCTTCGTCACCGATGGCGGCTGGCAGGTCGGGGTAGCGCTCGCGCAGTTCGGGCAGGATGCGGGTGAGTTCGGCTAGCCAGGCATCGTCGAGCAGATCTTCCGGGGCGTTCTCGCGCTCCAGTCGATCACGTAAAGCGTCGATAATTGGCTGGTAAGGCAAGCCGCCGCTGGTTTCGTAAACCTGTCCGCGCACAAGGTCTGCGCCATGCGTACCCGCCCATTTTAGAAATTCTTCCGCCAGGCGTGTCTTTCCCATGCCAGATTCGCCTGATACCACAACAAACTGTGGCTTGCCTTCCTGCGTGAGGTGGAAGGTTTGTACCAGATTTCGATATTCATTTGAGCGACCTACAAAGGGGATGAAAAGACGGTCGCCCCGCGCCTCAGCCTGATTCTCCAATATGGATGAAGCAGTTTCGCTGGAGCGGATGTATGCCAGCACTTCTTCGGTTTCGGAGGCTGGCTCAACGCCCAATTCTTTGCCCAACAAAGCGCGGCAGGTTTCATAAACCTGCAAAGCGCTTGAACGATCTTGGTTGAGAAAATGCAGGCGCATTAAGCGGCGGTATGCACTTTCGTTCAAATGATCCAATGCCAACCATTGGTTGACTGTCTCGATGGCGGGGGCAATAAGATGGTTTTCGAGTTGGTGATTTGATAATCGCTCGTGGATCAGGTTAAGGCGCGCCCCAATCACATTGCGCTGAATCACAATCCAATCGTTGAAGGCGGGCGTATCAGGCAGGGAAAAGGCTTCAAGAAAAGGTCCGCGGGCGACTGCGACTGCATTTTGCAACAGGGTAATGGCAGGCGGCGCAAGCTGGAGCGGCTGGGTATCGGTTGTCGCTTGTGCGGCCAGGTTCAAGTCGAGAAAGGCGAGGCTTGATGCATTGAATCGGATGCGGTCGCCTTCAATCTTTAAGAGATCATCCACACCCCATAAAGCCTGCTTGATGCGCCCGAGCGTGCTGCGCAAAGAGAACTGGGCCTGGCGGGTCCCGCTCTCGGGCCAGAAGATGGCTTGCAGTTTTTCGCGCGGGTGAGTGCCAGATTCAACTACCAGATAGACAAATAGCGCCAACGCCTTGCGGGCAGCGAATTTAACAGGTTTTCCGTTATAAAAAAACTCGGGAGCACCCAGAAGCCTTATTTCCAAACCGTCCGACACACAGCATCTCCTGTTTTTGTCACGCTTCTGTCACGCCCGCAAAGTAGACTTATCTTGTCGAAGTTATCTGGTTTGAAGGCTGTTAGTTAAAATTTGGCATTGGTGGGTAAAGACTTTAAAGAGTTAATCATTATAAATTGAAAACAGTTCCCAAGACGAGAATGAGAATTTATAGTGACTATCTTTTGTAACCTGTATAAGGAAAAAATCCCGAAGCGCACCGCGGAAGATATTTTTAGTGAGGTTTGTCTATATTTTAGAAAGGTTTTGCCATGTCACAACTTGCACAGTTAGGTTCGGGCACTATTTGGATTTGTCATCATTGCAACATTTGGTGGGGCAGTGATAGTGGTCATCAGACAACCACCAATTTTTTGAAGAAGCTTGATGATGCGGGCTTATTGCCTTCCTGGGAAAATTATCGTGGCTGGCAACTAATAGAAAAGCAGGAATCGGTTTGTCTGGAATGCGGAGATCACCTCATCTTGCCCGCCTTGCAAGCAAATTAAGGCTGTAACATCGTTAAAACGAAAACGGCGTGAGACAACTGCCTCGAGCTGTTTTTTGCTAACCGAAAAATCTATCATAGCATCAATTTCTCTCTAAAAAATTCATAAGGAAAATTACATGGCTGACAAAATTGCTTTTGGATCACCAGGGTGTGGGTACCTGATCATTGGCGGTCTGGGTGCGGGGCTATGCCTTGCCCTGATCCTTCTTTTGAGTTTCTTCGGTATGAATTTCGCCTGGGAAACGGTTGGAGCCGGTGACGCCGTGGCTGTACAGGTGGAGCAGACTGTGGTTGCGCGGCAAACCGCCGATGCCCTGGCTGCACAACAGACCCAGGCTGCGGTTGAGCAGCAAGCCCTGGGCACGGCCCTGGCTGTACAGTTGACCCAGCTTGCGGCCCCCCAGGATGCCGCTGACCAGGATGCCGCTGCCGCCCCCGATGCTGTCGATCCCAATAGTGGCATACAGCCGATTGCTCCGGTTGCCGATCCGAACAGCGGCGAGCCTCAGGTGAGTATCCGCTTGCAAGCAAATGTGCGCAATGGTCCCGGCATAACCTGCAAGGCGGTCAGCGCTTTGCTCAAAGATTCCGTGGTGCCGGTTTTAGCAAAAAATAAAGATGGGAGCTGGCTTCTGATTAGACTGCCAGATGGAACAAATGGCTGGGTTGCCGCTTCGGTAACCAATGCTGCGGGTGTAGACATTTCAAGCTTTTCCGTGGCGAGCAACCCCCCGGTTTGCCCGCCGCCAGCAACCGCCACCCTAACACCCACGCCCACTTCGGCCGCCGCCGCGACCGCCACTTCCACGCCAAAGACCGCTGGTCCCACACAGTTGGAGAAGACCTCCTGGCAGGTCGACTTTGCCTTCAGTGGCGGCAGTGATCGTCTACAGGTGACGTTTACCCAAAACGGCAGTGTGCTCAGCGGTTCAAACCGCGACAACAACGCCGAGCTCGACATCATCACTAATGGAACAGTGACGGGAAACACCGTGGTGATCACCTTTACGTTGTCGAACGCTGGTAGCCCACGCGGCAGCATTACGTGCATTGGGACGATCTCGGGTTCACCCCAGACGATCTCGGGCACGTTCAGTTCGACAGAAGCCAATGGCAGCGTTGGCCCTAGCGGAAGTTGCACCTTCCGCTAACGGAAGCAGTGACGTTTACCCTGGCAGCCACTCGGAGTTCTCCGGTAAACGCTGGGACTTTGGGACTAACAAGAACTCCCGCTCGCAATGAGCGGGAGTTCTTTTCGTGAGCCACCAAGGTGGGCATGTATGTAGGCACACTTTTGAAGCGCGGGCGCTTGTGAGCAAAGAGAAACCCCGCTCATAGTGAACGGGGTGTTTTTTTTTTGGCTATTCAGCAAGGATGGAGAGTTGTAACTATTTCTGTGATGTCTCTTTGGTGTTTCTTCGGCATGATTAGGTTACGTTTATCTTGATCATTACCTTCTATCCGGAATCTGGGCTATGTGTATTGTTTATTTAAGCGACTCCATTCTTCTCCAGAGATGAGATACAAATTGCGTTTATCCATCCAGGCCTGGACAATGGTATATGCAAGTGTGTTATTTCTCAGGATCACTGTTGTCAGAAATTTTAGGAGTGAATCTGCTTTAACAGTTTGCAGTGTAGCGATGGTACGCGTTGAAAAACCAATCTGTGCTAAAAGCCGGGCAGGCGCAGGTTTATGAGTGAACGCGGTCACCGATGTTTTGTCATCATCCACGAACCTGGCAGACTTAAATTTGACGAACCGATTTTTTAACAACATTCGGGCAGCTGCAGAATTTTTTGTTGGCATTTTGTGCCTCCTTCCATGAACAAATGAGATGAGTTTGAAAATCTTACGTTGGCGATGCTGGCTTTCGGGTTGTCTCGCATTGGGGTTACTCATTTGTTTGTTGTTTGCTCAAAGGATTTGAACAACAAATCGAATTCAAATTCTTGCAAACATGGGTGTTGTCAGGCTTTTGGTTTGCCAAACAAGAAAAAGCTTCTCGTAAAAAAGTTTTTGCGCCAGCAAATAGTGTATCTGTGGTGGGTGGAATGATCATGGTGGTTTTATTGGCGGCTCCTTTCAGGTGTTGGCCGGGAAAACAAAAAAGCGCTCCCTGAAACTCAGGGAGCGCTGATAAACAGGCCCAATACACCCTGGGAGCCGCGCTGCGGACAAAAAGAATCCGAACACGACCGGGAACGCAATAATATGATTATTTTATGCGGTTTGCGAAATTTGTCAAGTTTTTCACCGCGAATACAGGGCTTTCACAAAGTACGTGGAGTATCACTACAAGGCACACTTTGCCGAAGCAGTCTCCTTTTAAAATGGGAAATACCTGGTCGGGAGAAGATTGCTTTGTCGCAAACCCCATTTTCTCAATAACATTTGGCTACTTTGTGAAAGCCCTGGTAAGGCAGGTTGGAAACGCTTACAAGGCCAACTTGCCAACACTATAGCCTGTCTGAACGCCTATTTTTAGTGGGAACACAAGAGTTAATTTTCTTTCTTTTTCTTCCATTTAAGAGTTATTTCATAATTTACTTCACCCCCAACCTTACCAACAGCAAAGATTCCCGCCTCCCCAATCGCCTTTAAACCAAATTTAATTTCCGCTTCATCGACATGCAAATCTTCAAACTCTCGCAAAACAGCTTTTGCAGCTGATTTAACACCTGAAAAAGATTGGATAAATTTTTCTTTTGCATCTCTTATAGTAATCTCGTTTTGCTGCTCCACCCCGAAGTTATCAGTTTCTTTTTTATCTGTGGAAGATATCTCAACTAAAACATTACCTTCTTCAAGTTCATATTTTATGAAGTTGCCCATATAACCTCCGAATTATTGCTGATTGTAAGCGCTTATCATCCAGCTACTTATTCAAGCCTTTATTGTATGATTGCATGTATAATTATACCAATTCATTAAAGTTTGTACTGTTTTTGATTTGGCAAATTAAAGGGTAACCTGCTTAGAGCGTTTTATGAACTTTTGACTTTGGTAAACTCTGATGATGAGCAGAAAAGCCTATCCCAGTGATGTAACAGATGAAGAATTGGCCTTTGTCGCGCCCTATTTGATGTTGATGAGAGAAGATGCCCCGCAACGCGATTATGAATTGCGAGAAGTCTTCAACGGGGTGCGGTATGTTGTCCGCACTGGATATCCGTGGCGTTCCTTGCCACACGTTTTGCCACCTTGGGTGGCAGTCTACCAACAATCACAGCGTTGGATTGCACCAAGGTGTTTGAAGCCATCGTTCACGATTTGCGAGCCCTGCTTCGCTTGGCGAAAGGCAAGCAAGAGCAACCCACCGCAGCGATTTTTGATGGCCGCACGATGCAGTCCACGCCCGAAAGCGGAGAACGTGCCGGATACGACGGGCACAAAAAGCGAAAAGGTAGCAAAATCCATCTGGCAGTAGACACATTAGGGTATCTTTTGGCTTTGCATGTTACACCAGCCAATGAGCAAGAGCGTGTCCAAGTCCAGATATTGGCTGAAAAAGTTCAGGAAGTGACCGGGAATTCAGTTGAAATTGCCTATGTCGATCAAGGCTATACCGGTGAAAATGCTGAACAAGCCGCAAAGCAGGCTGGTATTGAGTTGATGGTGGTCAAACTACCAGAAGCAAAGAAAGGTTTCGTTCTCCTACCGAGACGATGGGTTGTTGAACGTAGTTTTGCTTGGACGGCTCGATTTCGTAGATTGGCGCGAGATTTCATGCGAGGCGCACACCTGTTTGGAGCACAAAGACATACTCTGTCTCCCAAAAGCCATCTGGGTCGCGTGGGGCGGTGAAGAATCACCAGAGCCTAAATACTTGTGGCGTTATCTGCATTGTTATCCAGTTGAGTATTGGTATTGTTTTGTCATGCAAAGTTTGTATTGGGCTTTGCGCATACTTAGCTCACTAGTACAGGGCGAGTGTTAGAGCGACCTGATACGGCTTATCACTTAGAATTTTGGGCGGGCACATCCAATTGGCGTTGATACATCATGCCTAGTAGAAAAACAAACGGAATTGACACCTGGAAGAGTTTGCCAAGGAATGGACGATAGTTGTGTTCGGAGTGGTACACCAACCAAGCGCCAAAAACGTGCAAAAATGCTCTTGGATGAAAAAAGGGAAAGGATGCCAAAGAATGAGTCTAGTACGCTTTGATATCGTCAAAAAAGATAAACAGGCTATCTCTGCGACTTGAAATTGGATTATTTAGGGTCCGTTCACGCCATCGGCTAATACTAGATAGGTTCACCTAGTGTAAACTCAAAAATTTAAATATCATCTTGAACAGGCAGTTCATGAATATCCAAAACAGCATAGTCGCAATCTTGAACAAAGAAGGCCAAATAGCAGGCACAGGCTTTCTCGTTGAAAGAAATACGATATTAACCTGTTTTCATGTTGTTGCACAAGCAAACAGCGGTCCTGGCCAACAGGTAAATGTTCGATTTGAAGCTGATAGCACGGACAAACTGGCAAATGTTGACAATAAACATTGGAGTCCAAGTGAAGAAATGGATTTAGCGGTTTTGCATATTAGTGAAACGCCTAAATCAGCTACTTATCTTCCAATTGGTATAAGCAATATTGCGGCAGGTAATGACTTCCGCACATATGGATATGCAACTGTTGGGCGGGTACAAGGTATTGGGGCAAGGGGAAAAATCATTGACGAAGTTGATCAAGGTAAGTTACTCCAAATCAGCTCTCAACAAATAGATCATGGCATGAGCGGTGCCCCAGTAATAGATGATGTGCAACAAGCTGTTGTAGGAATAATCTCGTGGGGCAAAAGTTCTCAACGAGATCTCAAGAATAGAGATACAGTATTTGCAATTAGCTTAGGCTCAATAAGCAGTATTTGGGATAAGCTACCTGCGCCAAAGATAAGTTCGGGACAAAATCATAACTCCACTGAAGTTATACACAACTTAAACCCACGAACAGATTTTGTTGGTAGAAACAAAGAAATTATACAGATAATCGATTGGCTACAATCTAAAAGAGCTATTTTGTATGTTTATGGGATAGGGGGAATAGGGAAAACAGCATTGGTCATTGAAAGTTGTTACCGAATCATCGAAGATGACTTTGCATCAAAAATGGGGTTTGAATATTTTATTTGGACAAGCGCCAGAGAGAGAGAAATCGATATCGATGATATTTTAGATACGATTGCGAGAACTCAGGATAAAGTTTTTATCACGAGACTGGATCAAGAAGATAAACTGCTAGCTATTATTAAACTTTTATCAAATCACAGAACATTATTGCTTGTAGATAACTACGAACAAATCAAAGACCCCAAAGTCATAAGTTTTCTTATAAACATTCCTTCGCCAACTAAAATAATAATAACTTCTCGCAAAAGGACCGATGATTTCCCAAATTCAAAGCGATTTCCTATTAAGCCCTTAGCAAACGAGGAAATTAACGAGCTAATACAGCTTGAACTCGATCGGCTAGGGGAAACCTATCATGATAATAATACTCTTCTGACGGAGCACTTGATCACATATACGGGGGGATTACCATTGGCCGTTAAGTGGGTTTTAGGCTTATTAGTAGACAGTGGATACTCAATTATAGAAATTGGCACCCTTTTTTCATCGGCACACGGCACCATCTTTGAGGATCTTTTTGAAAAAGCTTGGAATCTATTAAGTACTCATGAGAAAGATGCTCTCATGAGTATTGCAATATATCCGGCATCGGTCAATAAGCTGGAGATTTCAGCAGCTTCTGATGTCAACAAAGATCAGATAGATACTGATGTAACTAGGCTAATGGAGTTATCACTTATTGAGGCGATTATTAAATCAGGAAATAGCGATATTCGGTTTTCCTTACATCCTTTCACGAGGCAATTTGCTTTAGCTAAAGCAAAAAACGAAACTGGTTTTTTTTCGAAATGCCTATTGAGAATCTCTGGGTATCTTATTGCAATTACCCAACACTTACCTAATAGCCATGATTGGAAAGATAAGATACTTACACTACACGAGGATGATATACAGATAATAATTAAGCTTGCGATTATGTTATACGAATCTAGCGAATGGGATGAACTAATAACGCTTAGAGAAAATGTCTGGTATTACCTATCAATAAAAGGATATTGGAAAGAAAGAATAAAAATGGATGAGCTAGCCGTTAATGCGGCAGAGATTGTTGGTAACAAAACACTGCGACCTTGGGTACTTGTTCACACATTAAGTTGGATCACTTTTAAGCAAGGGCATCCTGAAATTTCAGCAGAATATTGCAGACAAGCCTTAAAAATATATCAGGAGCTAGGCAACAAAAAGGAAATCGCTTTTACGAAAGTAAGGTTAGGCTTGGTTGAGTATGAGCTTAAGAATTACATCTTAGCTGAGACTTTACATACAGATGCTCTTGCCTCTGCGCGAAAGCTAGATGATCAAGACTTGATATTATGGATACTGGGTAACCTGGGTGATATTTATTCGCATCAAGGATTATTTGAAAAGGCTAGGTCGGTTTTACATGAAGGTTTGGTAGTTGCTAATCAATTAGGCTGGCCAGTCAGAAGAGGCCTTCTGAATTATAAAATTGCATATTCTTATTTGGTCGAAGGCCTTTATTCAAAAGCCATTGAATATTTCAAAAAATCTTTGATAATTCTAGATGTTAGCGAAGGATCACATATAGATATTGTAGCAAGAGCTAACTTGGGGCTTTGTTTATCGTTCCATAGATTAAGCCAATTTATTGAAGCGAAAGAACTTTACAATAGCACTGTAAAAGGTTTAATATCATCTCTCGATATACACGAGGAATTTGTAGTAAATATTTTACATGAACTATCTCAAGTATATGAAGTAAATAAAGGTTAGGTGTATTTATGATGCAACAGTATTCTTTGCCACAAGATTTCAAGATTTTGATACGAGAAAAGAAGCTTGAAATAATTCGAGGGGTGCTGAATTTAAGCAATGACCAAATTGATAAATATATAAAAAAAGAAAAACATCATCGATTTTCGCTAGTGGTTGCCTTTCAGAATAAAAAATTTCTAATGTTACGCAATAATTACAGAGATTTAGGCTGGGAATTGCCAGGTGGGTCGGTTGATAACGGAGAAACCTACGAAGAAGCAGCTCGTCGAGAATTACTTGAAGAGGCTGGATTTTTCACCGCGAAAGTCTTTCCTATTTGCGCAATTCTAGCGCAGGTAAATTCCCCTAAAAAAACATTATATAGCTTTGGAATAGCTTTTGCGACATTGTCTTTTGTAGATACAGGAAAAACTGAACTTCAGACCAAAGAAAAAGAATTTTTTCTTATCCAACCTGATAAAACAATGTTCGTAAATCATAAAGTGATCAATATAGCGATAAAAAAAATAATAGATTTATCATGTTTGCAATAGAATCTCAACGCCCATGAAACTATTATTCGATATCAAAGAAGTAAAAGAATACATAGAATCTATTAATCAAAAGTTACATATTTTCAAGCAAGATTTTTATATTGAAGAGATTTTGGGAGGATTTATAAATAAAATTTATCTTATAAAAGATCAAAATGGTTCTATTATCCTGAAACAGACTTGGCCTTATTTTTACACTAGTGGGCCATCATGGCCATTGAGTTTAGCAAGATTTTCGGTAGAAGTTACTTGTTTATTGAAATTCAATGATATAGCTCCTGGTTTTTCTCCAAGAGTCATTTATCGAGATTATTCAAACAAAATAATACTGATGGAATATTTACTCAACTATAAGAGCATAGACAATTTTATAGATAATTACTTTACTATACCTCAATTGGCTGAGCAGTTAGCTTATTTTTTGGCTCATATAACCTTCCATACATCAGATTTTTCCATAAGCAGTACATCCAAAAAGGTTCTAGCAAAGAAACTAATTAATCCATCCATAGTTAGTATCTCTGAAAATTTAGTTTTTTCAGACCCATTTATTAGGAACGAAAAACCCCTATCTAAATCTTATTTGGATGATGAAAGAAATGCCATACTATGTGATCCCGAAATAAAATATGAACTTGCTATATTGAAGAATAGATTTATTAATTACCCTCAATCTCTTTTACATGGGGACTTGCATCAAGGCAGTATTTTATCTAATGGCACCAATATTAAGATCATTGATCCTGAATTCGGTTTTTTAGGCCCGATAGGATATGACTTAGGTTTAGTTCTATCAACGCTAATCACATCTTTTGTAAGTTTGAGTGAAGAAAGCCCAAACACTCCCAGCATGAAAGTGTATTTTAGAAATACCATTAAGGATTTTTGGTTCAACTACAAAAAGATTTTTCTCGAACTGTGGGAGAAGGATACAACGGGCCATATGTTTAATCAAGCCTATTGGGATTTTGAAGGCGGTAATGAAAAGTTTACATGCTACAAAAATGATTACATGATACAAATACTACAAGATTCTTGCGGTTATGCCGGAAGCAGAATACTGGCAGGTACTATTGGTAGTATCACCTTTCCCTGCATCGAAAAAATATCAGGCAGTAATAATAAAAAAAATGTCGAAATAAGAGCAATAAATATTGGTAAAAAACTTGTTTTGAAAAGAAAAAATATCAATGAAGTTAGCACAATCTTGGATTTGATTACTGAAACGGATTAAATTAGCCATGAAGTCTTTTTTCTTAGTTCTCGCGAACTCATTAAGAAATACATTTTGGAAAATTATTGGGGCAAAAACTGTTGGCGTAAGAATAATTGCAGTAAATAACTACGATGAAGTGTTGTTAGTAAAACACACATATAAGCCAGGATGGCATCTTCCCGGAGGAGGCATTAAGCGCAATGAAACACTTTTTGAGGCTGCAATCCGAGAGCTTTACGAGGAAACAGGTACAAAGATAACTAACATAAAATTCCTGGGGATATATAATGATTTCTCTGAAGGCAGAAATGATCACATAGTTTTGTTTACAGGAAGTGTTATTACAACTGTAACTGTAAACAGCTTCGAAATTGAGGATCTAAAGTTTTTTTCTAGAGATGAATTCCCCAAAGATTTAGATATGCATTGCAAAAATAAAATATATCAATTTCTGGATTGTGAGCCTAGTGCTCATATTGGAAAATGGTAATGTCAGTGTTGGCTTATCTCAACTTTCATGCCCAACTGGAATGAGAATCGGAGCAGGTTGATACGGGTTACTACTTGGCGGGACACATGCCTTGGCAGGCGTTGCGGCTTTGCGTAAAACCTGAACTCTGTACTCTATGTTCCACATTCTGCACCCTAAAATCATGTAATTTCGAATTTCTTACCCCACTTGGCTACAAAAACAGACGTTTTGTGACAGTTTTCCACCACTTTCTGCGAATCTTAGAGCCGGATTTGTGACTAGCTTATGCGGTTTCTCAAAAAATGGGGGAATGTATCGTCATTATGGCTGGTTTTAGCGCCAAAGCGAGTGAATATTCCAAAAATCTGTATCTCAGGGGTGCGGAACATGGGCTATGGGTCAAGAAAATAACATTTTGGATGGGTTCGCCGAGCAGGCGCAAAACTAGGCTTGATTTGGGCAGGTGGAGTCGCTTGTGCATGGAAATTTGATTGTTTTTCCACGTGGTGATATGAAAATGTTTTCGAAGAGTTGTAAACCCCAGATTTTGAGGCTTACTTGCCATACCAAAATCATGCAATACACCAAGACCAAATTATAAAAGTATCCTGATTGCCTGAAAAAACAAACCAGGATACTTTTATGATTTTCTATGAGCTTTTACGGCAACCCGAACGTTTTAACTATAAAGACCGCCATCTGTGCCCTTGTGACTGAATTCTCCGGGCAGTAGTTGCCTGCTCCACAACCACTGGTGATGCCTTCAGCAGCCAACCGCTTGATCCATCTTGCCGCCCAATAATCGGCGGGAACATCTGCAAAGCCGGAGCCATCTCCAAGGGCGGGCGGAGCATAACCAGAACCATTTTTGGCCTTAAGCAGAAAGACCGCCATTTGGGCCCGCGTTACGGGAGCTTCAGGACAGTAGTTGCCACCTCCACAGCCGCTAGTGATGCCTTCTGCGGCCAACTGCTTGATCCATTTTGCAGCCCAATGGCTTGTTGCCACATCCCCAAAACCAGTGCTGCCACCAACCAATGGAGGCGTATAGCTTTTGCCATGCATACTCTTAAGCAGGAAGACTGCCATTTGAGCGCGAGTGACAGTGCTGTCAGGACAGTAGAGAAGGTTCGGGGTTGTAGCACAACCTCCAGTGATGCCAGCATTGTATAGGCGCTCAATGAACGACCAGGCCCAGTAAGTAACTGGAACATCTTCAAAAGTTGCTACCGGGCTTCCTGTTGAAAATGACCAAAATGCAATAATGTTGCCATTGGCATAGGTTGTCCCAGCAGCATTGCTTGCCCGAACATGCCAGTAATACGTTGTGCTTGCCGCCAGCCTGGATAGATTGGCAGAAGTATTGGCTCCTACTGAAACCCAGTTCGAACAGGTATTATCGTCGCTTGTGTCAAAACAATACTCATACGATGTTGCGCCACTGCTGGAACCCCATAGCAAGGCCAGGCTCGTGGATTGATCAGACGCACCATTGACCGGGGATGCTTTGTCGAAGGCACCAGGATGCGTTGTATCTGTAATAGCAGATGCAACATAATCCTGATTAACCAAAGTATTCTCCAAGCTGGTATACTGCCGATTTTCTGGCGCAAAAGTGTACCCAGTCTTTGATGGCGTTACAGTTCCACTCCAGCCAAATGGAACCGCGATAGTGTAAAGCCCCGTATCACCCGCCGTAACCACCTTCGCCTCGCCATCAACGTAACTCAAGGTGACGCCAGATGTGCCGGCGTTACCAGAAATGGTGACAAATGGCTCAAGGATAACAGGCTCGGTGGCATAAACTGGGTAAGGTTCGGATAGGTTGCCGACTCCGTCCTCGGCCACAATCCAGACCACGCGGCGTTCATCATACGTCCAGGCCAGGGTGCTGGTGTAAGGTTGCGTGACCACAGAATCCTGCATGAGCGGATCGTTGTCCAGGTGGAGTTGTGCAACTCCAGACAGATTGTTATAAGCGTAGATGTTCAAGGTGCGCTCATTGCCCTGACCTGGCTCCGCAGCGGCAGAAACATCAGGCGCGAAGGAGTCTATATAGTAAGTGGCGCTGTAAATCTCAGAGATGTTCCCGGCCGCGTCACGATATTGAACGTAGAACGTTCCTTCGGGTTGGGTTGGGTCAACTGGCACTTCGGCCGATTCGATGAAGGACTGCCAGAAAGCATCCGTCAGGTTGGGGTCGAAGCCAAAGCGGAGTTCAACTGCATCGCGGGCAATGACCGGTTCTTCGAACAGCTGTTCCGACTGGCCACATCCCAAATCACCTTCTTCCCAACATCCCCAATCTTCCCAATAACTATATTCCCCAAAGTACAGGGTAGTTGTGGCAGCATCCACAGGCAGTACAGATGGGTCGACATACAAGTAGCCTGCCTGAGGTTGGGTATCGTAAATAAATTGCAGAGTAGTGATACCCGATATGTTGCCGGCGTCATCCTGGAAGCGGGCATATACAGTTTTCAAGCCATCTCCGCCTTGTGGGGTGTAGTTGGCGACTGGTGAGAAGGGCTGCCACTCGGCATCTGCAAAAGCAATCTCTTCACTTAGCTGGATCTTTGACAGGCCGCTGTTGTCGTCATAGCCATCGACGAATAGGGCTACACTACCATCTTCGGTTGCCTGGAGTGTCATGGTAGAGACTGTGTCACCAGGATCAGAACTTAGTTGCATGGCACTCATTTCGCCTGCAGATTCAGGCTGCAATGGGATGTCATCTGTCAATAAAAGTTCGCCGCTGGGACGATGGGCATCGTACAGGATGTCGTCAAAATAAGCGGCATGTATTTTGCCATTGGAATCTTTGAAACGGGCATAGACAAAACGCGGCTCAACCGGCGAACCGGTTGTCGAGATGGTCCAGGGAAGCCTGGGGGCAAAGGGCTGCCAGGATGCACCCGTGAAATCGTCACGGTCACTGAGCATCATTTCCACCGCAAATGGCGCGCACAGGCTCAGTGTGACAGTTACAGTGGATGTATACAGCGCGCCGTCATTGATGAGCACCTGCGGCGCATCACAAGTCAGCTCCGGTTTTGGGTCCGGCGCCGGCATTTCGGGTTGGACGGTTGAAGGCGGGACAACCGCTTCAGGCCGCACAGCCGCTAGGAATCCCGGCTGGTGGTGGTAACTCGTGCTTCCAATCGTGGTTGTGGTAGGCAGGCCAATGCCCCCGGATGTGAACATGAGCTGGTATTGGGCCGATTGCAAAGGCGGGGTGAGCACGCCGTTGCCAAAAACGCCAACCGGGAATCCGTAACGGTCAAAGCCGGGGATTTCCATCGGGATGGCCTGGCTGCCGGCTTCGTAGCCGTTCAACAGGGTGTATTGGGAACTGGCAGAGACCGGGGAATCGGTCACCTGCCCGAGCGTGCCGCGCGCGCTGTAGTTGTCTGAAGCGTGGGCGCCGCTGCCAGCGACGAGAACATAATCGAACAGGCGATAGTTGGACGAGTTCGGCCGGCCGGGGTTGACGTCGAAATAAATTTCGTGCCTGACAATTTCAGAAAGCAGGCCAACGCCATCGATGACCTGGGCATAGGCCGGCCAGGATTGGCGGCTGATGGCCGGGATTTGCCACAGCCGGTCAGGAGAAGGCTGCTCCCACTCGGTCCAATTATGCCCATTATTCGAGAAGCGGGCAGCGTAGACGCCACTGCCCTGGTCACTGGCATCGACATTGAGCACAACCAGACTCTGGCTGGTCTCGTTGGCTCCGCTGTTGAAGGTGAAATTGACCTGCGGGGGCACGTTGTCGTAGCGCAGGATGAAGACTGTATTCCAGGATTCAGCCAGGTTGCCGACCTTGTCGACAGTGCGAACCCGCAGGTAGCCGGTACAGGCCGAATCCGCCGCGCACAAAGGCTCCAGGGCGTGATAAGAATTTGCGGTAATTAGTGTTGCACTGGTTCCCGCCGAATTGGGCCCCCAGTAGATGTAATAGCCGGCAATGCCCGAGCCTTCATCGTGGGCAACCGACCAGGAGAAATCGGCCAGGCTGGTTGCCTTTTGCCAATCGGTGCTGATTCCAGCCGCGTGGGTGACGTCGGATGGATTCTCAGGCGGGGTGTTATCGTAGCGGAAGGTGAACAGGGTTGCCCACGAAGTCCAATTGCCGGCCACATCCTGGGTGCGGGCGCGCAGGTAGTAGGTACCGGTTGGTACACCGGCGGGGAAAGGCTTCCAAGTGAGTGGCTCGGAAGCCAGAACGTTTGTATAGCCAATCCCATTCGGGTCGCTGCCGAAATAGAGTTGGTAGCCGCGCACGCCGGAGAGATTGTCCGTGGCTGCATCCCAGGCAAAAGTGGGGATGTTGTGCGTATTTTGCCAGACATTGTTAGGCGGGCTGTTGGTTTCGCGCAGGTTGACCGGCAGGGAGGGCGGGGTGCGGTCGACCTGGAAGGCAAACGAGCGGGTAGATTCGACATTGCCAACTTTATCGAGGCTGTAATACTCGACCGTGTGCGTACCATCGCTGTCGATGGGGATAGTGGCCGTACTGCCGATGACGGTTTGCAACGCGCCGCCATTCAGGCGATAGTGAACGCTTTGCTCGCCAGAGTGGGCGTTACCGGTGCCCCTATCAGCAGCGTTCAGCCTGACCTCGACAGGCTGGTTATACCAGGCAGGCCACAGGCTGGTATTCGCTTGCCCATTCAAGCTGGGCGTGGTGACGGGCGCGGCCAGGTCAATCAGCAAAGTAACAAGGCGGCTGGCGGCAGATTGCCCGGCCGGGTTGAATGCTGTGTATTTGTCATATACAACAAAATAAATTTCATTCCTACCACTCATGCCCGTGCGTGTATGGCTCCAATTAGACAGGCCCGTGTGGGAACTTTGGGCGCCGCAACCATCGCCGGAGCAGCGAACTTCAATCCTGCTCAGCTGGCCTTCCGGGTCGGAGGCTGTTCCCGCAAACATCCAGGATGTTTCCCGGCTGAAAATTTGGGTCTCTGTGAGGCCATTAGATGTCTGGAAATTAATGGTCGGTAATCCATTAGGGGAAAGGATAGAGAAAGAACGTGTTGCGCTCCAGGGACTGATCGCTAATTCTGGATCGCGCGCGCGTACACGCCATTGATAGGTGCCATATTTGTAATCCAGGCTTGTAGGTCGCCACACCATCGTATCAAGCCAGGAGCTGGTAAAACTTACTTCAGATCCAATAATTTCAACCTGAAAGTTAAGATGGTTTTTTTCTGGATCACCTCCGCTAGACCAATATAAGGTTGGCGCTTCATTGGCCTGACTGAAACCATCTTGTGGCGATTTGGAATTTGGGGAAAAAGGAGCCAAGTTACAAGCAAGAGATGAAGATGATGAACTTGCAACACCTTGCAGATTTGTTTGAGCATTGGCATCACACCTGCTGCTTAGCCCAATATAAAAATTTCCTGTTCCATAATCCCTGATATCACTATCTTGATTTATTCGCTCTGGGTTTGTTGTGTTTGCCCAGACGACAAACTGAGTCGCTTCACAAATATGCCATTCCTGATTTTTTCCATCTCTTTGATCCCATAAAATTAATTTTGCACCAAAATCTTTAGTGGATCCAGGAACTGCTAAAACTAGATTTGATTCTGCATGCCTGATACGAAAATCGCCATTGACCCCGTTTATAGGCTCAAGCTTCCAGAGCGCACCATCTTCTGGTGAACAGCTACGCTGAGTAACTGCTTGACCTTTCTTTGTTCCGGTCAAACAAAATTGATTTATTGCCGGTGCCAAGTAGTAAGTACCGTTTCCAAAAGGAATAGCTAACCACCGTTGAGCAATCAATGATTTCCAAGGCTGTTGGACAACTGGGGCATCCCAATATGTGAAGTATGGTTTCAAATGCTGCTTATCCCATGGGTCGTAAGATAATTGATTTTTTGCGGTCAGCACCATTTCATTTGAAAGTGAACGAATTAAATATGCCTTATCTTCAGACAAGCTACTACCAGGATCCAAATTCTTTGTAGGAAACTTTACTGCTTTGGGAGTGAATGGAATTGTAACTAATGGTACCTCTACAGATTTATACAAATCAGTTACATCATAAAAATAAACCGCTTTCTCGCGTTCTTCACCGCATCCACGTCCTTCTGAGAGTGGATACTTATAAAATGCGATTTGTGAACCAGATGGGGTTGGGCAAGTGCTATTTTTGAAAAATTGCTTACTACCAACCTGTTCTCCATTATCAATATGTTCAAGGAATGTTGAATTATCGCTGTGATTTACTTTCCAGCGGGAAAACACTTGACCATTAATTGGAGCATAGTCAAGATTAGCATGATTCGTTTGAAGAGAAGGTAAGGGTTCTTTCGTACCATAATTAATTAAATCCATATGAACATGTACCCCATCCCAACCTCCACCACAAGCTCCTGTTGCAGCATCTTCAGCCAAGTCCGCAATGTATTGGTTTTTTTCTACTCTCTGTACATGTGTTGGCTTAATATTGGTAATATGAACAAGCCTTACAGCCCAGCCATTTTCAAAATCTATAATTACCCAGCATTGTTGAGTGCTGCTTCTTATTATTTTTCCACTAGCAGGAGCAACGATAGGATCATAAACGATTTTGCCATTATCGTCTTTAGTGGCTTTTGGAGAAATATCAATACCGGATATAACACTTGACTTTCTGTTCCATGAATGTGCAGTACCATTAAATTTTATTTCTGTGCCTTCTGGAAATGGAAATTGCAGAAAATCATCAGGTAACCTATCCAGAATTTGATTAGCAGGCTGAATATTGACAGTAATCCGCTCTGACTCAAGTGTGTCAAAATCATTTTTTGAAGTAAATAGCTCGATTCTTCCCTGAGCATTGGCTACTGGCCCCTGTTGCACAAGCAACAGCGCGAGAATCAAAACCATGCGAGAGGCCGTCAATAGATACCTGTAGTAAAAATTTTTCATCTTTAAGTCTCCCGACCCGAACAAAGCGAGGAACAGGGTCAAAATTGCGCAGTTACAAACATGCTCGCCTAGTTATTAAAGCAGACCAATTGATAACTGCTGTTGAGCACGAAAGGCAACCCAAGCTAGCCGTCCCTTTCGACGTGTTCACGCTCAGCGTAGCAACGATGCAAATTTCCGTTCGGGTTTGGCGTCAATCTATTCAATTATGGAGATTGCAAGACCAGATAATATAAACAGGTCTGGTAACTATTTTCATCTTGCAAGGTCATAAGCCCTGGTTGTTGAGAACTAACAGCGCCTTTAATAGTGTGCTCTCCTGCAGGCAAAGTAATAAGGCGTTGTCCATTCAGATTGAACCATTCATTGTTTGTCGTGCTAAAAGACTGAACAGTACTAATATTATCGACGATCAAATGAAAAGATGCCTCTTTATTAAGTGTTCCTGTAGTCTGAAAATTTGCCAGTCCCACGCTCCAGACCAAAACTTGGCTGGTTTTTTCCAATGTAAAGGTTGTAGAAAGGGTTGGCACAGGTAAAGTGGCATAACCTCCTGACAACGATACAGCTTGCTGGCTTTGCAAGCACACATTACCGTTTGGCAGGTTTATCTTTTCAGGTGAAACGCTTCCATCAGGAGGAACAAAACTAATATCAGCCCCAAGTTTGACTCGCGTTACAGATTCATTTGCAAGTTTTTCAGTTGTAATTGCAAGATTTTCCAACTTTACAGTGCTAATACTGCCATCCGGCACAGTCAAAGCCTGCACAGCAAACGGCACACTGCCCAACTGGATGCGCGGAGTCATTTCGTTATCCGTCCCAGCCGTGATTCCCAACCACAGGCTGCCATTGCTGCTGACCAGGCTTTGCGGGATAGAATTCAGGCTGCCGAGCATAACATTGAACAAGCCATCGCTAACCTGCACGCTGTTAGGGCCAGTCCAGTTTTCTTCCCACAAGGGCACACCGTCCGTTGCGGCGCTATACAGCCGAAAAACCATCGGAACGGTATTGGTAATTGGCGTTCCGGCGCTATCGGCCAGGCGTCCCTGGTAGGGCCAGGTTCCGGTGGATGTGGTTGCGCTGGCTGGCTGCTGCCAGGGCAACGCATTTGCCGACTGCGCCCAAAACAGCGTAAGAATCACCACAAAGGTGAAGATTGCGTTGCCACGTGAGGGCAACCAGGTGCGCCAGTCCACTTGTGACAAGCTTTTGAGTAATGAAAAACGGGGTTTCGTAACGGGTTGTGATTCCATAATATAGCCTCCTGTTGTATGGAAAAAATATTTCTTTTTAATGGCGGTATTCGCACGCAGTCAATTCCCCCATTCAATTTCAACCGATAAAAACTCATACCCAACTAGATTGCCCAAAAACATGAGTAATCGAAAACGCTATATTTTTATACTATGCGATATCATCCCAATCATAGTGATAAATGTCATAATTACCCGTCACTTTTCAAAAATGCAAGCGGATGTTGAAGAAAACATCAAAAGAGTGATCAGGTTGCTTGTCACAGCAGCCTGATCACTCTTGAGTCTTTGCGCAAGGCGCTATGGTAACTCAAACGTCTTGACGATAAATACCGCCATCTGGGCATGTGTCACTGGATTCTCAGGGCGATATTTTGCGATTGCTCACCTGTTGGTTTTTGGTCAAGGGATGCAATTCGGATTTCTTGGCCGGTATTTGGCTATTGGGGCGCTAATCCAGAACGCGGATGTAATGGAAATCTGCCAGCGTGAAAATGTGCGCAGCCAGCTACTTTGTTTCGGTAGAGCGATTGTCCCGCTCCCAGCGCTGGATGGCCTGATTTAGCCAGGCGATGCGGTTGCCTTGTGGGTTTTTCTGACGCTCGAACTCAATCAGGCGTTCGGCAGCAGAGCGGTTGCCACCAACTTTGCTGAGCAGATTGTTGAACAACTCGGCCTGGTTGATGGCCGCGCCGAACAACTCATCTGCCGGGTGAGGCTTGTTGGTCAGTCTTCGAATTAACGCGCTGAACCAGTTCTCCTGTCGCGCAGGGGAGTGTGATGGCTGCCGATCAGCCTCCGGCTCATAAATATTGACACCGCAATTCGGGCAGCGGGCTAGTTCATAATAGAAATTTGCGCCACAACGACCACATTCGATTTCGTTTTCGGCGGGTTGGGGGTCAAGACTGGTGGGCATGGGGCATTCGCTTTCTCTTGGGAATTGAACGAATTCAAATCCCTACACATTATTACCACTATACAACATTTCAACTGTATTTTTGCGTTACATTTGTCTATACTCGCGGGGAAAAATGTTCTGACTTCGGTGCTCAAAAGGGCAACTTGTTAATGAAGATTTTCTGTATTTCCGAAAAGTCGAATTATCTCCAAAAGATAACCCACAATCCCCCGCAAATCAATTGGTCTTGCGCGGGAAGATTGTGCAGAAGTCATCGATTTTGATGTGATTTTCTATGCAATTAGCGGGGAAAAACGATTACACTTAATAGGTCTGCATATTATTTGACGGGTTGGGCGAACATTCAGATAATGTAATCTTGGTGCTTATTTTGGGTAGGTTATGGATATCAAAACCAGCGTTGTCGCAATTCTGAATGACAAAAACAAAATCATGGGCACCGGCTTTGTGGCTGGCGAGAATTTGATTCTGACCTGCGCCCATGTGGTTGAGCAAGCTACGGCGGGATTGAACGAGCGAGTGACCATCCGTTTTTCAGACAATTCAAAAACTGAAGCGACCGTTGAGCAATCATCCTTCAGCCCCAGTTACGAAAAGGATGTGGCACTCTTGCGCGTGATCTCGCTGCCACAGGGTATTCCGTTTCTTCCGCTGGGAAACGCCGCCGGCAGCGCGGGACATGATTTTTATGCCTACGGCTATGCCATTGTTGCGGATGTGCAAGGGATTGGTGCGCGCGGCAAAATCGTGGATATTGTGGATAATGGCCGCCTGGTACAGTTGACTTCGCAGGAACCCGATCACGGCATGAGCGGTGGACCGGTATTGGATGAACAACGCCAGGTGGTTGTAGGAATGATTAGTAAGGGAAAAGGTGTCATCGATAGTGATCAGAGTGTTCGCAATCTTCAAACCACCTTTGCCATATCAATGGATTCAATCGCCAATACATGTACCGTGCTGAAATTGTTGCCGAGTGAGGGGTCAACAAATACTCAGCTTGAGTCTAATCAAGTTATTGCAGTTCCGGGCTATCCGCCCCATTATTTGCTCAGGGAGGCGGAACTACAAACGTTAGCCCGAATGTTAGTTTCTTTACCGGGGCCAAATTCTATCAATTCAAAACGCAAGATCACTGTCTTGCAGGGCATGGGTGGAACAGGCAAATCCGTTCTAGCCTCTGCCTTGGCCCAAGAACCAATGGTGCGGCAGTCTTTCCCAGATGGGGTTATTTGGCTGACTATCGGTAAATCTCCAGTGCTAGCCCAGTTGTTCGAACAGACAGGGGTTTTCCTCGGGAACAGCTCTTTACAATATTCCAATATGGTGCTCGCCAAACAAAATTTGGGTAAGTTAGCTTCTTCCAAGGCCTGTCTTGTGATTTTGGATGATGCTTGGGATGCCTATTATGGAAATCTTTTTAGCGACATCTTTGTTGATCCTCGCGCTAGAATTTTGATTACAACGCGTGATAGCCGAATCGCATCGCTGTTAGATGCTCAAGAATACAAACTTGATATGCTCACTGAGCAACAGTGTATTGATTTGCTGTTCAATTGGACAGGGAAGCATGATAAAGGCTATGCCACAATTGCTAAAAATTTGGGATATCTGCCTCTTGCCATCAAGCTTGCTGGAGCCAGGCTTTCTTTTGGTTTGACTGTATCCGAATGGTTACTGAAATTTCAAAATATCTCTGCGATAAAAACTGGTCGAAAGGCAATAGATCGGGACGACAGCCTGGAGACCAGTATAGAATTAAGTGTGGATGCCATATTTGGTTCAGGTGATGATCCGGGAGAAAAACTGCTCTATTACACTTTTGGCATCTTCAAAGATGATGTACGCATCCCCCAATGTGTTGTTGTTCAACTCTGGATGCAGATTAAACCTGGTATTGATGAATTTAAATGCGAAGAGATTATTAATGATCTGGTGAGCCTGGCATTGGTTGAGAGAAATTCTACAGATCGAACCATTACTTTGCATGATCTCTTGCATGGATATAACCGTGAGAAACTTGGTGATCGGTTAAAGCAAACCCACCAAGATTTATTGCAGTCATACAATCCGAAAGATATTGCCTGGCATTTAATAGAAAATGATGAGTACATTTACTTCAACCTGTCCTATCACATGCTTGGAGCAGGGCGCGAAGCGCAACTATTTGATGTTTTGCTAGAAGCCCCTATCTGGTTAAACCGTTATCCAGCTGACAAACTGCGCGATGTTGAAGTTTTGCTAATTAGTATTTGGGACCTGTACAATGCCAAGTATCCGGTTCCCGCTGAGAAATTTCTTTTGAGATGGTTAAATCAACATCCCAAAAGGCGAAAAGATGCTCTTGTGAATTCCAAATTGGTTGCGGTCAAATGCGCCTACAAATCTGAAAATATTAGGATTTTGGCACACAGCCTATGCCACAGAGATGCCATTGTGCAAGACGAGTCTGTTCGATATTTATTCTACTTGAGTCATGTGCATCCTGATTACTGTTGGCAGATCGTGGATGCGGCCAGCCAAAGTATTGTCCGTTTTGGATTACCGAATTTCCATATCGTTCGGGTGTTATTCCCTGTGGTTATGTTATTGCTAATTCAACAATATCGACATTCACCCAGCGACCTGAATACCAATTTATTAGAAAGATACAAAGTTCTTCTAAGTTCAATGCTCAAAAAGGTGTTGTTCATAAACACCATGAGTAAATTCCTCTTTGGAGGAATTGCTAAATTCATTCGCACTATGCTTGTAAAGGCACTTAAACAATATGTTCGGCGCTTGCTTAGCCACAATCTCGATGCTATCAATGTAGATCCGCAGAAGCTCCGGATTACCACCAATTCGATTGAGGAGTTTTCGCGCTTCTTTGCTCTACCAGAAGGGGATAAGCAATTATTGCGTAGATTTATCCCTTACCTAAACCGTAACTATGGTTCTTTATTAGATCTTAAAAATGAATCGATTGAGATTCACTGTCGAGGCGATATTCTCAGCATTGCATTGGTTAATTTTGTTGGGATGGGACGAGCGTATGCAAATCCTGATCAAATATTTGAGTTTTATAGCTCTACGTTTCAGGGGGTACTTTCCTCCCAAGCGAATCAGTACAATCGGATTGCGCGAGTTGCAGAAAGCATTTCACATGCCATGTATTCTGTTCTTGACCGGCAGAAACATATAAAGGATGAGTGGCTTTCATTCTCGAAAGAGTTAATCCAACAGCATATCGACAATACAGCGAAGGCATTTCAATATGGTGTTACATCAACCTCGATTGGCAAATATATCTACTATACTCCGATGTATTATGGCGCCATCTGGAATCGTGTACATCCCAATGATCCCATTGATTTGATCGAAGAACTTCTATTTCGCGCTACCAAGCAGAATGATAGAGCCTTGTTGCTTTATGTAATTGCAAGTCTTGGGGAACGAGCAACAAATCCTTCTAACTATGGCAGTATTCTCACCAGCTTAAAACCTTATCTAGATACAGCCGATGTTGAACTGCGGGATATTATGATCATGTCACTCGCGACTATTCGAAATAAGAATGCGGAGCAAGTTGATAATTTCCTAGAAATCAATAAAATGCGTCATCTTGGCGAGGTAGTTAAGCAGCGAAGTTATGATGAAAATATCACCGAATTGGCTCGCCGGTTTCACGAGTTCATCGTTGATTTCATGGCAGACGCCGATGATGAGATGATGGAACAGGTGGTCAGTGTAACTCAAAAGGCCTTAGATATGTCATCTGTTGATGATGCTCTTGAAATAGCGATCAAGGAAATTATTAATCGGATGATCGCACAGAACGCATTTTACGATTGAGGATTCCATGACCGACACTTATCTAAAACCGTATGCTTTGATCGATGATTCGTTCATCGAATGGCAGAAAAACTTCAAATTTTTTCGCTTTGTGGCACGGAACCATAATTCTGCTTGGGGCGAGGGCTTTTTCAGCCGGATACTTTACAACCCTGAACTGGAAGAATATTGTGTGCAGGTGGTCAGCTATTATCGTTATCAGTTGATCCCTTTTCACATCAACGATTATCACCCGTTTTTTATCTACTATGATAAAAAAATTCAACCACTGCGTTTAATTTATGATCCCGGACACCATAATTCGAACGTGGCAAAGATTGAAGCACAAACCCAAAATTTGACGATTATTTATCCTTGGCATCCTTTTGAATTAGGCAAAAAAAAGTTTTCGTTACCTCTTGTGCCAGTGTATCGATCATTGCACAATGATGTGCTTCTGCGTTGGTGGTTACAGCCTGGAATGCCTCAGTTCAAATTGCGTTCAAAACTTGTGGATCCCTGGCATCTAGGCCTGTTATCAAACTCTAAAATGGAGGCAGGCTCGTTTCGCGATGAAATTACTTGCCCTGTCTGTGGAAAAATCCATTTGTTCGATCGAATGGATTTTGATGGAAAAAGATTTTCGTCAACTTTTCCCTGCTGCAAAAACACAATCATTACCGCAATCTATGATCCAGAAAACATGCGCATGAGCATGGAAATTAATTCGTGAAAACAAAGCTATCGTTATTGCCGATATTGTTTTTGGTCTTGATAATTCCAACAGCCATTGCAGCTATAACGGAAATCTTTAAGTCAGTGTTGATTTGGCATTTCCGGATTGTAGATTTTTTTGATCTGGTTGTTACAGCTCCCCTTTATTTTGTGTGTTTTGTGACGATTTACTTTTTATGGGTGCAAAACACGATATCATCACCGATCAAATGGTTGTACATATTTTGTGTTGCGCTGTTTTTATATGGTCATTCCATGCACGTGACGGCTAATGCAATTGATACATACAGTATGGAAATTCAGGGTTATCAAGATCGAATCCCACAAGATGTTTATGAATTGGTGTATTTCCTTGATGAAACCCTGTCTCATATCCTCACATTTTTTGGCCTTTATGGCTTCTTGTTATGTTTTCTATGGATTGATGGGACAACTCCAGATAATGGGGACACAAGCAACTTTGGCGCATTGCCGTTGGGAATAATTTACGGTATTGGGCAAGGTATTGCTTTAGTAGAAGCAGGGAAAGTCTGGGTTGCTGGCTTGTTCTTTATTAGTTCCGTAATTGTTTTTTTGTTGGTAAGTATTCGTACCCATTTGGGGTTTGGCCAGCTTTTACGGAAATCGGTGGTTGTCGTACTTTTTTCTGGGATTGTGCCAGGCCAATTGTTAAGCTTGCTTGTGTATTGGTTAATATTTGGAGATTTCATCCAGCCTTCTAAACTGGGTCTTTAGTGCGATCCATAAAAAGCGAAATTGCCAGGTTGATAAAATAATTACAGCTATGCCCTCAACTCCCGAATCTCTAGCTCGTGAAAACATTGACGCCCAGTTGGCCGCATGCGGCTGGATTGTGCAGGACCGCGCCCGGATGAATATGTATGCGGGGCGGGGAATTGCTGTACGCGAGTTCCCGTTGCAAACGGGGTTTGCTGATTACCTGCTGTTCGTGGATAGGAAAGCCGTCGGCGTGATCGAGGCCAAGGCGGAAGGGGTCACGCTTTCGGGGGTGGCGGAGCAGGCGGGGCAGTATTCGATCGGGTTGCCTGCGAATATTCCGCATGTGACGCTGCCGCTGCCGTTTTTGTATGAATCCACCGGGGTGGAAACGTACTTTCGGGATGAGCGTGACCCGCAGCCGTGGTCACGGCGAGTATTTACGTTCCACAGGCCGGAGACGCTGGCCGACTGGCTCGAAACGGAATCTGGCGCGGGTACGGGGAGAACGTTCCGGGCGAGATTGCAGCAGTACCCCCTGTTGAACACAATTGGGTTGTGGGATGCGCAGATCGAAGCGATTAACCATCGCGATTCAGCTCTTTGAAAAAAACGGGCATGAATTTTTTGACCGTATTCATGCTGATCTTACCCTGCATGGCCAGCACCGCGGGAACGCCAATTTCTGCCAGGCGCGGGCCAAGCGCGGCCATTGAGCCTGCGTTTTCTTTCCCGGCGCTTTCACAGGAGGCCAGCACAATCAGGCGCGGAAGACGGCTGGCTTCCAGCTCGGCAAGCTGGCTGACGAAATCTTCGGCTTTGATGCGGGCCATTTTGCCGTTTTCATCTTCGAGAAACAAGATCGGCCCACTCTCAGCCAGCACACCATGACAGGCCAAATACAGCACATCCGCGCCATCGCGCAGCACACTAAAAATATTTTCGAGCGTGGCGCGCCGGAATTCCCCAAGGTTAGCACGGGGATTTCACCCAACGCTTCCCTGGCCCGTGTAATTTCAGCTTCCACATCCACCGGAGGCAAGCTTTTTAATAAATCCGATGGGTTTGCCGCCACGGCCAACGCTTTCAACCCACCCCTGGGCCGCAGTACCACCGGGCGGCGATCCTGGCTGGCTGGGTAGCGTGAGAGCCAGGTATTTTCGGATAGGGTCAGGGGGGTATCGTTCTGCGGGTCGCGTAATTTTTCCCAGGAAATGGCGTGCAAATCGGCCACATCGGGAGAAGTCTTCACCTGGATGCGCAACGGCGTCCCGGCTGCGACCGCCATCCATTCCCCCAGGGTGGCGCGCAGTTTCTCCGGGCCAAAACCTGGCCGGTGAGAGTCTTCCCGTAGGCTTCGGGGTCAAATTCGTCCAGCGCACCGGGGTCAATCCGCACTTCCTGTGCATCAATTTCGCGCGGGGCATCCTCTCCGGCTTTGAGAAATCTCATCCCCAGGGTGTATTGATTGCCCGACCGGGAAAAACTCAGCACAAGTTCTGAAAATTTTTCTTCTTCCATACGGCCTCACTGGATAACAATAAATTCTTTCCCGTTCACCACAAACCGGATTGGATATCCATCCGTAGGCATCGAGGGAAGAAGCGATATTACAAATATACCCCGCACGAGTAAGAATTATAGTATGGCAGAAAAATGAACCACCCACGAGCCAGTGATTTCTTTTATTGCAGAATTCTCCGCGCGATGTTTTTAGCCTTTATTTTTTAAAGTGAGGATAAACTATTCCCATCCTGTAACTGCAAATACATCGACTGCCTGGTTTTTGCCCTTGAAGATGACTGGCCCAAGCGCCTCGACCGGGATATCTGGCGGAAGACCATCGCGTGTGTTTTTGTCAATCAACAGCGAGCGGTAAGTAACCTTGGTGTGGGTTTCGATGCGTGACGCCAGATTGACGGTGTCTCCGATGCAAGTGTATGCCGCCCGCGTTTGGGTGCCGACATACCCGGCAATCATTTCTCCGGATGCGATTCCTATGCCAATCTGGACTCTGGTTTTATTTTGAGCAAGTTGTTGCTGATTAAAAACTTGAAGTTGATTGAGCATTTCAATGGCAGCGCGAACAGCGTGCTCACGATGCGATTCAGAGAATATTGGCGCACCGAAAACAGCCATCAGTCCATCCCCAATCATCTGGTTTACTGCCCCGTGATTTGCACTGATGGCATCAAATACCAGGCCAAAGTAGCGGTTGAGCAGGTCGATTGTTTCTGAAGGGGTCTGGCTCTCGGCAATTGTTGTAAAGGAGCGGATGTCCGCGAACAGGACAGAGGCAACTACATTTTTGCCGCCGAGCGAAAAGCCGGTTCGCAGCAGTTCTTCAGCAACTTCTTTGGGCGCAAAAGTTCGGAAAAGTTTGCGCTGTTCATCGCGCAGGCGTTTCTTTTCCAAGCTGGCATTGACCCGCGCTTTCAGCAGAATGGGGTTGACGGGCTTGGTCAGGTAGTCTTCTGCGCCTAGTTCGACACATTTTACGACAGCGTCCAACTCTTCCATGGCCGATGTCATAATAATTGGAATTTGACGCAAATCTACATCGTTCAGGCAGGCCTCCAAAACTTGAAAGCCATCCATGACAGGCATTTCAATATCCAGCAAGACCAGGTCGAAGGACTGGCTGCGGATTTTGTTGAGGCCTTCGGCTCCATTTTCAGCGGTTTCAACAATGTGACCCTGGTTCTCGAGACTGCGCGAGAGAACCAGGCGGTTGACTTTGTTGTCATCCACCACCAGCAGGCGGGCGGGTTCTGGGACAGGTTTCATTATGGATTCTTTTCTCGCCTGATTATTGCTTTAAGGTATTCAACTCTTTGGCCACCAGGCGAAATTCGGCTTCAAGACGCTCCAGCCGGTCGCCAATAGACAGGTTGTTTTCGCGGCCTAAAGTTTCCAATTCTTTGGCGAGCGCTGACAGTTCCATTGCGCCAAAGGTTGCCGCATTGGATTTCATGGAATGGGCAGCCCTGCGGAAAGAATCAGCATTGCCGCTGACCAGCCCCGTGCGCATTTCATTCATCAGGGTGGGGCCATCATCCAGGAAGGCATCAATCAATTCACCGATAAAGTCACCACCGGTTGATTCTTTGAGCGAGTGAAAGGTATTCAAATCTATTTTTGGCATTTAATTCTCCTGGTCCGGCTGGAAAATGGTTTTTGCCCGGGATAGCGCAGCGACCAGCTCTTCAATGCGGATTGGTTTGGCAATGTAATCGTCCATGCCTGCGGCCAGGCACATTTCCCGGTCGCCTTGCATGGCATTGGCGGTCAGACCGATGATGCGGGGTCGATGTCTGGATGTTGAAGAAATAATCTGGCGGGTGGCTTCCAGCCCATCCATCTCGGGCATCTGAACATCCATCAAGATTACATCGTATTGCTGCTGCCCGGTCATGTGCACAGCTTCGTAGCCGTTTACTGCGACATCGGCAGCGTAGCCCATTTGCTCGAGCAAGCGTAAGGCCAGTTTCTGGTTAACCTGGTTGTCTTCTGCCAGCAAAATGTGCAGGGGATTGCGGTTCCCTAATTCTGGGTCAAGGCGCGGACGCTGGGGTGGATTGCTTTTGGCGGTGTAAAGTTCCGGGCTGGAAAAGAGCATCACCAATGTATCAAATAACTGCGACTGTTTGAGCGGCTTGGCAAGATAGGCTGAGAACAGGTCTGCTGTGGAGCCTGAATCGGGCCGCCCAATGGAGCTAAAAAGCACGAGAGGCAATTTGGCAGTCGTTTGGCGAATGCGCGAGGCAAGCTCGACGCCGTCCATATCTGGCATGTGCATATCCAGAATGGCAAGATCGAAGGTTTCGCCGTTTTTGAGCCACTCGAGCGCCTGTTGGGGTTGGGCGGTTTCGCGCACGCGCATTCCCCACTGAGAAGCCTGCAGGTGAAGTATCTGCCTGTTGGTGGCGTTGTCATCTACAACCAGCAGGCGCTTGTTTTTTAATTCGGGTTGTACTTTGTGTATTTGATGGCGGACAAGTGACGGGTCGTTGGAGATCGCTGCCCGGATGCTGAACATGAAGGTGGAACCTGTTCCCGGTCCCTCGCTGTTGGCGGTCATTGTCCCGCCCATCAGTTCGCTCAGGCGTTTGCTGATGGCTAGCCCCAGCCCGGTGCCGCCATATTTGCGGGTGGTGGATGAATCGGCCTGGGTGAAGGCCTGGAAGAGCTGCTCCAGGTTTTTCGGCGACAGTCCGATGCCGGTATCGCGGACGCTGAAACGCAGAACGGGAAACCGGTCTGCCTGCTTGGCGCTTCCACTTCGGCCTTTTGTTCGTTTTGGCTTTTCGACGACGCTGACTGTCAGCACAACTTCGCCCTGTTCGGTGAATTTGATGGCATTGCTGAGCAGGTTGACCAGAATTTGACGCAGGCGGGTTTCATCGCTTTCGATGACCAGCGGAACATCGCTCTCACAGTGGTAAGCCAGTTCGAGATGCTTTTTCGCGGCAGGCGCGGCAACCAGGTCGAGGGCCGATTCGATGCAATCACGCAGGTTGAAGGGCCGTGTCTCGATGTCCATACGGTTGGCTTCAATTTTTGAGAAGTCGAGGATATCGTTGATGATGGTCAGCAGGTTTTCAGCCGAGTTACGGATGGTTTCGGCGTAGTCGCGTTGTTCGGGGTCAAGTTCAGTGTCGAGCAGCAGGCCGCTCATCCCAATCACGGCGTTCATTGGCGTGCGGATTTCATGGCTCATGGTGGCCAGGAAGGCGCTTTTGGCCTGGTTGGCCGCTTCGGCGGCTTCGCGGGCGGCCCGGGCTTCACGATAGAGCCGGGCATTTTGCAGAGCCACGCTGACATTCGATGCAATGGTGCTGAGCAGGCGCTGGTCTTCTTCTCGAAAGACACCTTCTTTGGTGGTGCTTTGCACACTGACAACGCCGATGGATTTGTTGCCTATGAAAATGGGAACACCGAGATAAGAAAGCGCCTGCCTGCCGATACGTTCGATGCCAAGTTCATTTTGCAGGTTGGCTACATCTTGATTAATCAGCAGTGGTTGGCCGGCCTGAATGATTTTGCTGGTCAGGCCTTCTCCGTATGTGATTGAGTCGATGGTCTCGCCATAACAGTAGGGAAAGTTGACTCTGTTATTTTCTTCATCTAGCAGCGCTACATAAACCAGATCGGCGTGGAAAGCCACCCGGAGTTGTTCACCAATCAGGTTGATCAGGGTTTGCAGTTCCAATTCGCCAGCCAGGGCAGTGCTGATCGCATTGATGGTTGCCAATTCGTTGGCGCGCTGGTTGGTTTCATTGAAAAGGCGGGAGTTTTCGATGGCAACCGCGGCCTGGTCTGCCAGCAGATGCAAGATGCGTAATTCTTCTTTACGAAACCTGCGGCTTTTCTTAAATGAAAGATTCATGGCACCGACAACACGATGTCCGATTTTCAGGGGCATGCCAATAATTGCGCCATTGATGAGTTTTTGGTTGGTGTAGAGGGGGTGGGTGCTCATATCTTCAACGATGATGGGCTCTCTTCCCTGAACAACAGAGTAGGTTAAACCACCGCGGCGTGGCTTGCTGTACGGCTGGTTCTGTTGGCCATCTTTGTAGTAAGCAGCGCCAAACTCCAGCAGGTCTTCTTCGCTTTTATAAAGAAAAACGTGCAAGGTATTGGCATCCTGAAAGAGGTCGAACGTATCACTCAGGATGGCATTCAGTAATTCTTGAAAATTCAAGTTGGATGTCAGGCTCAGACTGACTTTACGGACGGTCTCCAACTCAGCGGCGCGTTGCTCGGTTTCGCGTAGTAGTCGTTGGGTTTCATCGAACAAGTGTGCATTTTCAATCGCCCCGCTCATCGAATGTGCCAGAGTAGCCAGCAAGTGAACATCCCGTTCGGTAAAGGCATTTTGCTGGTAAGCCTGTACGCTCAAGATGCCCAAAACTGAATCGCCGCTAATCAGCGGCACACCCAGATAAGATTCGTTATATTCCCGTTTTTCACCCGGAATGATGACCGGTAAAACACCCAGGGTTTCCTGTTCATGCATCGAGTTGAGCCGCAAAGGCTGGCGGTTGCGAATCACATGCGAGGTCAGCCCGGCTCCGTATGGGTCGGGGGGCTCATTGTGCCGGAACCCTTTTTCAACATAATAGGGGAAATGAATCAGCCCGGCCGGTTGATCGTAAAGGGCCACATAAGCAGTATCGGCCTGGAATACCTCGCGGATTTTTTCGCCAACCAGATCGCAGACTGCCTGCAGATCCAGTTTGGATGCCAGGCTTTCCTGAATGCTATTGATGATGGACAGTTCTTTGGCGCGCTGCTGTTCGGCTTTGAGCAGGCGTTGGGTTTCATCAAACAGGCGCGAATTTTCGAGGGCTACGCCCATACTGGTGACCAGGGTTTGGAGCAGGCGCTGGTCAGATTCTGTAAAGGCATATTCCCGGTCAAGGTTTTGGAGCGAAATGATTCCCTTGACCTCCCTGGCGACCAACATGGGGACAAAAAGCACAGATTTCGGCGCCTCGCCCGAAATTGAGACCGGGTTTCCGTACTTTTTTGCGGCGACCAGGTGGTCATGATTTATCATCAGCGGCTGGCGGGATTCAAAAACATGCTTGCGAAATCCAAAAACCTGAATGGGGTCTATCTGATAGCGCACCCGGCGTTCGATGACATAGGGATGGTATAAGAGTTGGGTCTGTGGGTCATAGACTCCAATCATGACCACCTGCGCATCGAAAATGTCGCGCAATTTATCGCCCACCAGATCATAGATGGCTTGTAAATCCAGTTTCAGGGCAAGCCCGGCCTGAACGGAGTTAATGATATCCAACTGGTATTCACTTTGCGCCAACCTTTGTTCCAATGTTTGGACGGATAAAGTTTCCCTGGTAAGTTTGGGCGGCCCGGGTTTACGGCTCGATGGTTTTTCAAGGCTCAATTTTTTTGCCATAATGCCTCATCAACTTTTTGGCTTGCAGCGCGTTGCAATGCGGCTACGAGTTCTTTGACCTGAATCGGTTTGGACACATAATCATCCATCCCGGCGGCGATGCAGGCTTCACGGTCACCTTGCATGGCGTTGGCGGTCATCGCAATGATCTTGGGCTGGGAAGCAGGTGACCCGTTTTGACGGATGGCACGGGTGGCTTCAAACCCATCCATCTCTGGCATTTGCACATCCATTAGCACCAGATCGTATGGTTGACGAGCGAGGGCTTCAAGTACCTCCAGCCCGTTGGCGGCCACATCGGGGCGATATCCGAGTCTTTCGAGCAGGCGCACCGCCAGTTTTTGGTTGACTGCGTTGTCTTCGGCAAGCAAAATTTTTAAGGGATTCTTTGCTGCGAATTTTGGATCAAGCAAAGTTTCTGGTGCGCCTGCGGCTGGGCCGCTGGATGTTTCTTGAATGGATAAAGCTGTGATGAGCGCATTGTACAGGCTCGATTGTTTGACCGGCTTGGTCAGGAAGGCGGCGAAATCGGTCGTTTCGCCTGCTTCGCGCCAGCCAAGCGATGTGAGCATTACCAAAGGCAGCGAAAACCCATTTGCTCGAATTTCGCGAGCCAGCTGCTGGCCATCCATGCCGGGCATGTGCATATCCAAAATGGCAATATCGTAGCGCTGTCCGCTTTTTAGCGCACCAAGCGCGGAGCTGGGATCAGGAAATAGTACGGAAGCCATTCCCCAGGCTTGCAATTGCAGACCGATGATTCGGCGGTTGGTTTCGTTATCATCCACAACCAGCACTTGTTTCCCGCGCAGGTGTGGCAGGCTGGTTAATTTATAGCCTGGCGGCAAGGTCGCCGGCGGGGACTGGATGGTAAAGTGGAAGGTGGAGCCAATCCCATCCTGGCTTTCAACCCACATTTTGCCGTCCATCAGTTCGCTCAATCTCTTGCTGATGGCCAACCCGAGGCCGGTGCCACCATATTTACGCGTTGTGGACGAATCAACCTGTGAAAAAGATTGGAAAAGACGATCCATACGGTCGGGAGGAATGCCGATGCCGGTATCTCGGACCCAGAAGTGCAGATGAATGTCTCCGCTTTTTGAGGAGGGCGGCAGCATTTCAACGCCAACTGTGATTTCACCCTTTTCGGTGAATTTCACGGCATTCCCGAGTAGATTAACGATGATCTGTCGCAGGCGGGTTACGTCGCCGAGAATGGCTTCGGGCGTATTCGATTCAATCACGCAACCCAGTTCAAGGCCTTTTTCGGTGGCTCGGAGCGCCAGCAAGTCTATGGCCGACTCGACACATTCGCGCAGGTCAAAAGGTTGCTTTTCAAGTTCCAGTTTTCCGGCTTCTATTTTTGAGAAGTCGAGAATATCGTTGATGATGGTCAGGAGCGCATCGCCACTGTTGCGGATAGTTTCGGCATACTCGCGTTGTTCGGTGTTCAGGGATGTATCGAGGAGCAGACCGGTCATGCCGATGATGCCATTCATCGGGGTCCGAATCTCGTGACTCATGCTGGCCAGGAAGTTGCTTTTGGCCCGGTTGGCGGCTTCGGCGTTCAGCCTGGCCTGGTGCAGTTCGGTCACATGACGCCAGACCGCCAGTCGGCCTCGCAGCATCCCGCGCTGATCGTACAGGCTGGAAACGCGCAGGTCGAAATAGAACCACTCGCCATTTTTATTAATGGCAAGCTCGGTCTTGGCGTCTGCGGAGTTGTCGAGGCTGGCCAGGAAATCTGGCAGGCTGGCAAAGGCTTCTGTCACTGGCTGGCCGACAAAAGATGCCCGCTCCCGTTGCAGGTAGCTCTCAATGGTTGGGTTAACGTCGGTTACGCGGCCCTGCGTATCCAGAACGATAATCCCGTCGCTCATATTTTCAAAAACGGCATCGCGGGCGATGGGGGTCAGATCGAGGGCGCGGTAGCGAAAGAAGGCCGAGAAAAAAGCCACACCTGTCAAAACAAACCCAAAGGGAGTCAAATCAATAGGGTGAATTGGATTTATGCGGGTGGCATACATAACACTGGTGATCACTGGCGCGAGTGCGCCCAGCATCAGTGTAATTGCCTGACCGCGATATAGGTTTTGTCGGGCCAGCGCACGCAGGAGCAGAATGACTCCGGTTACCACAAGCAAGTAACTATAAATGAGATAGAACCACCAGGCAGGTCCAAGGCTGACATCCAACAGGGTGAGTGAGCCAAAGGTTGTCAGGCCGACCGTGCCCCGCATCAGGTTGTGCCAATGGTCTGTCCAGGCCAGAAGGATGTTGGCGATTGGAGGAATGGAGAGAAGTGCAATATTGCGCCGGTTGAGAAGTTTTTCATATCCGGCGTATTGCAGCGCGAATAAGATCCATGCCAGCGGGGTGCCTGAAATTCCCAAGTAACGTATGTTTGACCAGAAAAGATACGGCTCGAGTTGGTTGCTCAAAATGCTCAGGCTGATCGCATAAGAGGCAGACCATTCTGCTGCTGAAAGCATCAGAAAAGTGAAGGTGATTGCGCCGGGAGCCGTTCGCCGCCGCCAGGCGGCATAAGCTAACGCCAACGTTACAATGGCCGAGATAAACATCAAGGCTGCATACGCGTTAGGGGACCATGTCATAGCGATAACCTATTCTCTGTTTGTGCAGCTGATATGTCAGATTCAATGTTGGCGTTTGTTTGCGGTTGTTCAATCAGTTTTATTCCCTCTAGATGGTTTTGAGCGCGGATCTCAATCAGGTTGGAGTATTTTTCGAGTTAAGCAGATGGTGCCAGGCGGTTAAGGGTGTCGGCCAAATCCTGGGAATCAAGCATCCGCTTACGTTGTTGGTTACGGCCTTGCGAAAAACGCTCCCATGCGATGAAATTAAGCTCGTTCTTGCCGGGCTGTTTTGTGACCATCGAAAACAGCCTCGAATATCTGGTGCCATTTACCACGGCGGCGGATAAATTCGACCTGCTGATCGATCATAGCCGTGCTGACTTTCTAAGGTGAACAGCGCTCAATTGTTCTCCGGTTAATCCAACCCATGTGGTTCTCTTCATGATTTGCCCGGATGGTGCCAAACCAGATTTTGTAATACAGATTTCAAACGGGATACTCAGGCGGGAAACCTTGCTGATGGGCGCGTTGAAATTTGGTATGTAAGAAAACCACCAAGGCAGGTAGCAGTTGTCCGATTTATGTAATTACAGTTTACTAATTTTCCGGGTCAAAGTCCAGTGTTTTGTTGATAAAGTTTATCAAGATTGGTATTTTTGCCTGCGCTGACGGCAGTTTAACTCTTGCGAGCGGTTACTCTCCAGTGGAGTGACTTAAGTGGATGAGGCAGAAATGAGCGTTCTGGTTTTTAACGCCGAGCGGATCATTAGATATTCAGCGATGTTCTCGGATGTGACGATCCCAACCAACAGCCCGGCATGGGTGACTGGTAAAACTGGCACCCCGCTTTCCTGAATGCGCAACAGTGCGCTCTCGATCATCTCATAGCTATCGATTTCAGGCAGGTTGCTGCGCATCACGCTGCTAACGAGTATATTTTGTCCATTCTGAGTCAAGGCAACCAGGAAATCGTCGCGGGTTACGACCCCGACCACCCGTTCGCCATCCACCACCGGGAAATCGTGCTGAGAACCGGCCAATATTAACTGGGAGATGCGGGAAAGGCTGTCGCGCGGCGAAACTGTTTCGTAGTTGGTCAACATGGCCTGGTTAACCGGGATTCCGCCCAGGGCATTTTTCACCTGAACCATGCTGGCTTCTTGCGAAGCGCCCATCCAGACAAAGAAGGCGATGAAGAGCAACATGGGGTTACCAAAAAGCCCGGCCAGGCCAAATATGAAGGCCATACCTTGACCGACCGTTGCCGCAATTTGCGTGGCGCGAACGTAATCCATATTGAGTGCCAAAATCGCGCGCAACACGCGACCACCATCCATTGGAAAAGCCGGGATCAGGTTGAAAAGCACCAACGAAACGTTGACCAGCATCAGGCGTTCGATAAACGAACCGGTTGTGAGAGTTAATTGGTTAAGCGGGACAAGCGCATTGGTCACAGCCAGATAAACAAACAACACGACCGCAATCACCACATTGACGGCGGGACCTGCCAACGCCACCCACAGTTCCTGAATTGGTTTTTCGGGCATGCGTTCCAGACGCGCCACGCCACCAATCGGGTAAAGCGTAATATCACGGGTGCGGATGTTGTACTTGCGTGCTGTGAGCGCATGACCATATTCGTGAAGGGTCACTGCCAGGAAGAGCAGCAGGATAAAAAACACGCCTTCCAGCGCGCCTATCAGTGTGCGGGTCTCCAGCCAGTACGTCCAGCCATACCAGCCAACAATTAAAAGGAAAGTTGCATGAACAAAAACATCAATTCCTGCGAAGGTTCCTAATTTCCATTGCCATTTCATGGGTTTGTTACTCCAGATAGTAAGTAGTTTCTCGGTGAATTTGTATATTATTAATCCATATTTTAGCAAGAATATATTAGAAAAATGTTATAAAAATTCAAGGGTCATCAGGTGCTTACGCTGATTTACGAACATATCTTTGGAATAGCCAGCCAGGGTGTAAGTCTTGCGCAACGAGAGCAAGAATGTAGGATAATAAGAATAAAAGGGAGACACAAATGACAGAAACCCCAAAGTATTCTGTGTCAAAGAAACAAAACGAAATTGAAGTTCGGCAGTATTTCGGTTACATTCAGGCCGAGGTGACTGTCGAAGGTGAGAACTATAAATCAGCTATTGAAAGAGGGTTCAATCTTCTTGCGGGATATATTTTTGGCAATAATATTTCGAAACGGAAGATTGAGATGACCACTCCTGTCCAGGCATCTCAATCTGAAAAAATTGCCATGACTACACCGGTGACCGTCAGCGGCGAATCAAGCTTCATTGTGGCTTTCATTATGCCTTCGGAATATACCCTGGAGACGCTGCCGCAGCCGAAAGATACCCGTGTTCACTTTACCCGCATCCCAGCCCGCTCCATGGCTGCAATTCGGTTTTCCGGATATTTCCAGAAAGATACAATCCAGAAGAACAAGCAGCGTCTCAGTCATTGGCTGGAGGTGCAAGGGTTTGAAACCGAAGGCGATTTTATCGTTGCTGGCTATAATCCTCCCTGGGTGCCGGGGTTTTTGGCGCGGAATGAAGTTCTAATCCAGATTAAGACCGATGATGATGAGAAAAAATGATCAAGTATTTCAAACTCTACCTTGTTTTACTGCTATCCTTTTTCGCGATTGACATGCTTTGGCTGGGCCTGGTGGCGCGTTCGTTTTATCAACGCTCTTTGGGCTTTCTGTTGGCGCCCAGTCCGAATTGGTTTGTGGCAGCCATTTTCTATTTGCTCTTTATCGTGGGGATCTTGTTCTTTGTGGTCATTCCCGGGTTGGAAAGAAATTCACTCAAAGCCACCCTCCTGCGTGCAGCATTGTTTGGGCTGATCACCTATGCCACCTATGATCTGACCAATCTCGCGACCATCGAAGACTGGCCGGTGCTGATCACAGTTGTGGATCTATTTTGGGGCATATTTTTGAGCGTTTCGGTAAGTTGGGTGGGTTTTATTTTTAGCAAACGGTTCAATTAACGTGATAACCAGGAAAAGAAAATAGCCCATAAAGAAAACTGATGTATCCATCTCATTGCCACATTGAGATGGCCAGTCGTGGCTGTCTTCATTTCGTTGCCATCACACACCAGATGATATTGCCAACATCATCGGCGACCAACAGCGCACCGTGTTTGTTTATGGTAACACCCACCGGGCGTCCCATCACATTGCCGTCCTGGTTAATGAAGCCAGTTAGAACATCCAGTGGCTCGCCCGATGGAACCCCGGCTGTGAACGGCACGAAGATGACTTTATAGCCACTGAGCGGCTTGCGGTTCCATGAGCCATGCTGCCCAACGAACATGCCATTTTCAAAACGGACCGGTAAACTGTTGCCCAGCGATGAGGCCAGCCCCAGGGAGGCCGTATGCGCCCCCAGGGCATAATCGGGCGCAATCGCCCTGGCAACCAATTCGGGGTTCTGGGGCGTGACTCGCGCATCCACATGATTCCCGTAGTAGCTGTAGGGCCAGCCATAGAAGGCGCCATCGCGGACGGATGTCATATAATCGGGCACCAGGTCGCTGCCCAGCTCGTCGCGTTCATTCACGGATGTCCATAAGGCGCTAGACTCCGGTTCCCAGGCCATGCCCACCGGGTTGCGCAAGCCGGATGCGAAGATGCGATGGCTGCCGGTTTGAGTATCCACTTCCCAGATGGCTGCGCGCCCCTCTTCTTGGGCCATGCCGTTCTCGGCAACGTTGCTATTCGAGCCGATGGATACGTACAGCTTGGAGCCATCCGCATTCGCCACCAGGTTTTTGGTCCAATGATGGTTGATCGGGCCGGCCGGGAGGTCAATGACTTTTGTGGGAGCGGCAGTGATCTCAGTTTGTCCTTCGGTATAAGGAAACCGGACGATGGCGTCGGTATTGGCAACGTAGAAGACATCTCCCACCAGCGCCATCCCAAAGGGTGAATTCAGTCCCGCGATGAACACTGTGCGCATCTCTGCGATTCCATCGCCATCGGCATCGCGTAGCAGCGTAATGCGATTGGCGCTGGGGACGGCGGCCCCGGCTTTCGCTTGTAATTGCTTGAAAACCCAGCCCTTAATTCCTTTGGCATCTTCAGGCTGGGGCGGCCCATTGCTTTCAGCGACCAGCACATCGCCATTCGGAAGCACATACAGCCAGCGGGGATGATCCAACCCTTGTGCAAAAGCGACGACCGCCATCCCCTCTGCCGCAACCGGCTTCTCGCCCGCTGCCCAGCCAATTCCAGAACGAACATCCACGACCGGAATCAAAGATTGATCGGGTGTTGCCAGCTCAGGGTTAGGCCCAAAGCCGCTGGACAGGGGTAGGCGGGCTGCGCCACCGTAAACGATATAGCTGACGCCAAGTGCTGAAAGAATCACAAAACCTGCCAGGACAGAGAAGGCAATCGTTTTTTTGCTCAATTTAAAATCCCATCGTAAAATTCAAGAAACCAACCTGGCGCGCAGCCGAAACATTATTTTGTCGTCTTGCCATCGAAGTGTTCGTTGTCTGCTTCCGCCTCGACGCGAGTCTGGTGAATTACCCCGTCTCGATGATTCGGCGGCGCGTAAATCGTATACAGCTTCAATGGCTTGGTCGCGGATGTATTGATCACATTATGGTGGGTGCCGGCTGGCACAATCACCGCGTCTCCTGCGCCTACCTTATGTTCCTCTTTGCCGTTGAAGACAAATTTTGCTTCGCCCGTTTCGATGCGGAAGAACTGGTCAACGCTCTCATGCATCTCATTGCCAATTTCTTCCTTCGGCTTCAAGCTCATCAAAACGAGCTGCATGTACTTGCTGGTGAATACTACCTGCCGGAAGTTATTGTTCTTTTCGGTAACCTTTTCAATGGAAGCAACGTAACCTGTCATTTTCTTTTTCTCCTTGTTTTGAATGATGATTCTTTGCGTGTTAATCAATCCGGGGTATCAGCGGATTCGGCTTTCTTTTTATGAATATTCATTTCCTTTCGTTACGCCAGCGTCCTGGTCAGATGCTCTCAAAATTGGCTGGCAGCTGAGCGGACAGCTTCAGTCATCGTCGGATACGGCAGCATTGCTTCTGCAACCATCTTGACGGTCAGGCCAAAGCGCATGGCGTAGACCACCGGTGCAATCAGCTCGCCAGCGTTTGCTCCCAGGATATGCCCACCCAGTATTTTGCCTTTTGCATCTGCCAGGAGTTTTACACTGCCAAAGGTCTGGTCGTTGGTGATCGCGCGGTCGAGTTTGTCGAAGTTTGCGCGTCCCACACTGTATTTAATCCCGGCATCTTGTAAATCGGCCTCTGTCTGGCCGACCCTGGCGAGTTCGGGATCGGTAAATGTTACCCAGGGGATGACGCTGTCGTCGAAGGCGCGCGGTGTTTTGGCAAACGCATTGTGCGCCGCCAACTTTCCTTGACGGGACGCCACCTGCGTGAATTGATATTTGCTGGTAATGTCACCCGCCGCCCAAATATGCGGCACATTGGTGCGCAAGCTTGCGTTGGTGGGTATACCCTCCGCCGTAAAATGAACCCCGGCTGCTTCAAGATTAAGTGCACCCAACGCGGGTCTTCGTCCCACAGCAACCAACAATTGATCCGCTGCCAGCTCATCTTCGTTGCCTTCCTGGCCCTGGATGTGGATATGCTTACCGTGCTGATCGCTTTCACCACGGTGCATCTCGGTGCCAAATTCCAGTCGGATGCCTTCTGCGGTTAGTTGCGAACACAGCGCCAACGCCAATTCAGGATCTTCGCGCGGCAATGGTTGCTGGGTGCGCTCAAGTACCACCACCTGTACACCGAAGCGGCTGAACATCTGGGCGAACTCCAGACCAATCGGGCCGCCGCCGAGTATCACCAGACGTTCTGGCAGTTTGGGCAGCGCCACGGCTTCTTCATTGGTAATGTAGCCGGTCTGCGAAAGGCCTTCAATGTCCGGGATGGCGGGGATGGTGCCAGTGGCAATCAGAAAACGTTTGCCCTGCAAGGTTTTATCCCCCACGCGGATCGTGTGCGCAGAACTGAAGCTTGCATCGCCCATGAACAGGTCGATGCCATTTGCGGCGATGCCTGCATTTGCCTGTGCAAGTGTGCCACCGCGAATGGTTTCAATCACCTGGCGGACATGCGCCTGCACCTTTGCCCAATCTGCCCCAGCTTTTGGAAAGATCAACCCCAGGTTGGAGGCGTGCTGCGCATGGTAAAGCAAGTGGGCTGTGTGTAAAAGCGTTTTGGTTGGGTCGCAGCCATAATTTAGACAGGTGCCGCCCAGTTTGTCACGTTCAATTAACGCCACGCGCTTGCCCATTTTTGCTGCGATGTTGGCTGCTGTGCTGCCCGCGCCGCCAGCGCCAATCACAATTAGATCATATTCGTTTTTGGTCATACATTGCTCCAATTTCGCTCGATCCTATCCTGATCGAAAAATGTGGTGCTACGAATCCCTTTTGGACAGCCTGAATTTTACAAAGGCTGTGGCTTCGTAGTATCGCGCATTCTTTTCTACCAAATCTGCTAGTAGGAGAGTGTTTATTTCAGCCATCTGGTGAGAAGCGGATCAAGCCAATTGAGACTGCCTGGGAAGAACGAGCCTGGCCAGCAGGGAGTTTCCACGCCCCTTGCTCATTCGAACAAGAGGCATGGATTAACTCAGATCACATTAAGGGGCAACTAAGCTTTCATTTTGTGGCTGGCATCAAACGCTGCCACACGCTTATCGATCTCTTCTGCTGCGTGCTCACGGGTGTAACCATACTTTTCCTGAAGAATACCGGTCAAGATATCGAACTTGCCGGCGGCTCGATCCAGGTCATCGTCGGTGAGTTTGCCCCACCAGGATTTGGCTTCGCCTCGAACTTGTTTCCACTTGCCTTCGACTATATCCTTGTTCATTTTTTGATCCTCCAGATCATTTGAAAAGCTGAAAAGCTGTCCCAATTTACGCCGGCGCACAGGACAGCCCAGGTGCGCCGGATTTCATTCTGTCGTTTGACCAGGTGACATATCCGGGTGCGAAAGCGCGAGGCCATAAAGATCGGGCATTGCACTTTCGTACCTAGTCTGGCACCTTATCCTTGCGGATAAAATAGTTCGGCAGAAAATACATCACAAAGTTGCCAGGCTCTCAATCCAGGATAATTCCCGAATAATGTGCACTCATTTCTGCTTCGGCTTTTTCTTGGGTATATCCATAACGCTCTTGAAGAATCCCAACGAATTCTTTGCGCTTGATGCCATCTCTAGTGAGTTGGTCATCGCTGCGCTTGTCCAAACGTGTGCGAACCTCGCCGAAAAAATTTTCCCACTTTTCTTTAACAACACCTATCATCATGGCTTCTCTCCTTAAAATCTTGCAGACAAATGAATACATTTACCTTACAACAAACACACCCAGGTCACATCCATCGCCTGGAGAGTATTGATCTCCACCACTTGGGGGAGATGATTACTCCCCGACCGGTGGATGTGGTCGGGGAGTAATCGGCATATGATAGAACAAGGTCTGGCAGAACAGTTTGAGCCAAACGCGCAGCACCTTCGGTGCGTCAGTTTCGCTCTCTGGAGAAACCCAGATAAAAGGATGAAAAAATGTCATTTAACAATAGATCCCGCTTGGATCCGTCTCAGGTGGAGGACCGGCGTGGCCGTGGAGCAGGGACTGCAATCGTTATAGGTGGCGGGGGGCTTGGTCTGATTCTCACGATCGTGGCGATGCTGCTCGGCGTGAACCTTACTGGCTCGCCAACTAGTGACATTGGGCAAGTGCCGCTATCTACTGAGAGCGCTGGCGGAATCAACGACCTGGAGGCGCAATGCCAGACAGGGGCAGACGCAAATACTCGCCAGGATTGCCGCATTGTGGGTTTCGTCAACAGCATCCAATTTTTTTGGAATGATGAATTTGCCCGCCGCGGAAGCCAGTACACACCGGCCGATACGGTTCTTTTCACAGGGTCAGCGGAGGCCGCTTGTGGATATGCCAGCGGCGCAATGGGGCCTTTCTACTGTCCGACCGATCAGAAAGTTTACCTGGATCTCGACTTCTTTAATGAACTACAGACGCAATTTGGCGCCCAGGGCGGTTCGTTTGCCGAAGCGTATGTGCTCGCTCATGAGTACGGTCATCACGTGCAGAACCTGCTTGGCGCACTTTCGGGCAGTTCATCAAATAGCGAGTCAGTTCAAACGGAACTCCAGGCGGACTGCCTGGCCGGCGTCTGGGCATTCCACGCCGCCGACACCGATTACCTGACGCAGGTGACTGATCAGGATATCGCCCAGAGCCTGGACGCCGCAGCTTCGGTGGGCGACGACCGCATCCAGAGCGAGACACAGGGCTACGTCTCACCCGAATCGTGGACCCATGGATCGTCCGAGCAGCGTCAGGCGGCGCTTAAGGACGGTTTGCAGAGCGGAGATATGGCCACCTGCGAGTCGCCGGGATGGACGCCATAAACATAAAATCGCATTTTATTCCTGAGATTCCAGCACAGTCACTTGCGCCAGACGCCGCAGGATGTGTTTGGTCTCCTGTAAAGTGAGCTGCCAGATAGATTTGACTGATTTCCTATTTGGAGAAATTGTCTTACCAGATTGAGTTCTCCCGGGATAAATTGGTTAATAGGCGGGGCTTTTACCGCGGTACTAACTGAGAATTTCGCGGATGCGGCCGCTCATTAATTTATTCCTTGATTGTGTCTCGATCGCGATGGATGGGAATAGCTGGCAGTTCTTCAATGCTGTGTTTATCCAGCTTCAGCCAGACCGAATTTTCTTCGAAGCGATCAATTTGGCTGATCGGGATGGTGATATTTTTTTGGCCCCACAAATGACCTTCGCGCAACACCAAATGAGAGATGGTATTGTCAATTGGATTGATCAGAAATTCATCCACGCGGCCCACATGGCCGTCTGTCGCTTCCACGCTGGCGCCTCTTCGAACAGCCAACTCATTGGCAGGGATATGCTCATTCTCAATCATGATAAAACCTGCGGCTGGGGTTGCGTAGGGCCAGAGCATGGAACTGCTCATACCAGATGGAATGAATTCCACCTGGTTAAAAATGGGCAGTTTGGATAACTCTGCCTGACTGCAATTCAAGCGAATTGATTCGGGAGTGCTTTCGGCAATCCGATCAATGGGAACCAGGTATCCAGTTTCCGGGTAGGAGCCGTCTCCGACCACCACATGGGTTATTTCGTTGTTGATTGGCATCAGAATTAAGTTGGTAGTGCGGCCACAAGGGCCATCCAAACAGCTTACTTTTACATTCAAGGGAATATCCATAAGATTTACCTCTTTTCTGTAGTTGTGAATTCTGGATTTTGAACGATGAATTTTGCCGGCGTATGTTTCAGGTTTGCCATATCATCTCGGCTTCGGACCTCTTGTCCCCGGTCGTCTATTATGGCAGGCAATTGGTCAATTCCCGGCAAATTTATGTCTTCTGGTGTTGTTCCCATCTCGGCATCCAGAAGTAAAACATTATTCTGGAATGTTTCGAACAGGGGATGGTAACAAAGCTTAGAAATGTTCACCGTTTGCACGAATATCCACTCCAGATTCTTGGTTGTATCCTTCAGAATACGTTGCATAGCGTTCTTGTATTTGCTCACATTACCATATGAAGAGGCCGTTCCACAGTCAGGTAATTTGAATGTGAAAATAAATCCAGCGATAATTAATCCTATAGCCAAAACTCCTCGGCTACATCCATCGGTCGGGGAGTTTGTATCTCCGCCAGTTGGGGGAGATTTTATTCTTGTGACTGAGCAGAGCCTTCGAAACTATTAATGGTAAAAATGATCATCCAGGATGAAAGATGAAAAAAACACGCCAAATCGGCGCGTCTTACTAAAAGAGAGAGCCCCCTAGATTTGTGGTGAGCTTGCCATCGGGACAAGCTTTCGGATTACCTCACTCCCTGCCATAAGCGGACGATTTCCATCAGCAGGGTGACGCTCCAGACCAGAATGCTGATGCCCACGGCGGCGGAGGCGACATCCTTGATGATACCGATTTTTTCGTTGTGACCTGCCTCCACGAAGTCGCAAAGCGCTTCGATGGCTGTGTTGACCATTTCTGCGATCAGCATCAACCCAGTGGCAACGAGGACAATGTTGAAATCCAGCCATTGGCGGTAATAAAAACATGCTGTCAGCACCAATGCCGATAGGATAATTTCGATGGCGACGGAAGATTCGTTCAGGATGGCGTAGCGAAGGCCCGAATAGGCGATACGCAGTTTTCGAATAGGGTTGAATCCCTGCTGTCCAGTTCCAAGAAATTTATTCCGCATATCTTTCTCCTTTATAACGGATCATCGTTATTAACAAAAGAAACCCCGGTAGCCCTTCATGCACTGCTTATAGATAAAATTATCACATACAGACAGTTGGATGATAGTGCCGAATATCATTCGGGATGGAACAAACATCACGCGGATAATCTTTTGTTTCTAAACACAAAAAGACTTAATGTAAACATCTCTTGTGCAGAATGATTGTACAGAAACTAATCAAAATCGGGGCGGTTTGTGTAGGGCGGAAAGGGATTACTCATAATAGGAGCAGTGTTTTCACAAAGTAGCTTGACTAACATTTCTGCGGAATTTGTGAAAGTTCTGTATTGTAAACAGGGTCTATTTGACTTTTTTTTAATAAGTTGTGTATAATTCATCTGCGCTTATTAATGTTAGGTTAATAGCGCATATCCATTCATAATACAAAGGAATACGCGGATGCCTGATGTCTTACTCGATGTTCAGGGACTGGAAACCCAGTTCCGCACGCCCGATGGTGTTGTTCATGCAGTGAATGGGGTCTCATTTTCAGTAAAGGAGGGGGAAACGCTCGGGGTAGTTGGTGAAAGTGGATGTGGAAAAAGTGTGACCATGCTGTCGGTGTTGGGGCTGATCCCCTCGCCGCCCGGAAAAGTCACGGCAGGCAAGGCATTTTTCAATGGGCATGATCTGCTCCAAATGCCCCGTGAAGAGCTTCGCCACGTGCGCGGCGCTCAAATAAGCATGATTTTCCAGGATCCGATGACCTCTCTCAACCCGGTGTTGACGATTGGTCGCCAGTTGGAAGAGCCGCTCATACTCCACCTGGGTATGAACAAGAAACAGGCCAGCGACCGGGCCGCAGAATTACTCGAAATGGTCGGCATCCCAAACGCAAAAGACAGATTAAAAGATTATCCACACCAATACTCAGGTGGTATGCGCCAGCGCGTGATGATTGCGATGGCGCTTTCTTGCAGTCCGCAAATCCTGATTGCCGACGAGCCTACCACGGCGCTTGACGTAACCATCCAGGCCCAGATTACCGATTTGGTTAAGCGTTTGCGCGACGAAATCGGCATGACTGTCATCTGGATCACACACGATCTGGGGGTCGTGGCCAACCTGGCCAAGCGTGTGCTGGTGATGTATGGCGGCTTTATTATTGAAGAATCCCCCGTAAAAGATCTTTATGCGAACCCCAGTCATCCCTATACTATCGGACTTTTGGGTAGTTTGCCGCGTATTGATGAGGCTGAACGCCAACGCTTGTATTCCATCGAGGGCATGCCCCCAGTTCTTTATCGCAAACCTGAAGTTTGTCCCTTTGCGCCACGTTGTAAGTGGGTGATGGATCGTTGTTGGAAGGAAAACCCGATGCTGACCGAAGTTTCTCCCGAACATCGTGTGGCTTGCTGGGTGGATGTCAAAACCGGGAGGGCGCGCTAATGTCCGTCGATCAGAAAGTTCTTCTTCAGGTTCGTGATCTTAAAAAGCATTTCCCCATTTACCGCGGGGTCTTCCAGCGCCAGGTTGGCGCTGTTCGCGCTGTGGACGGAATTACTTTTGATGTCCATCAGGGCGAGACGCTTGGTTTGGTGGGCGAGTCGGGTTGTGGCAAATCCACGGCCGGGCGTACCATCCTGCAACTTTATGAACCGACTGCTGGCAGCGTGGTGTTTGATGGTGTAGACTTGGTTCACATAAAAGCGGAAGAAATGCGCCAGATGCGCCGCAAAATACAAATGATTTTCCAGGATCCTTATGCCAGTCTGAATCCGCGTATGACAGTGGGCGAAATTGTTGGCGAGCCGCTCATGGTGCATAATATGGCAAGTGGTCGGGAGATTGAGGAGCGGGTCAAGGATTTACTCGATAAAGTGAACCTGAACCCGTCTTTTTCATCACGTTATCCGCATGAGTTCTCTGGCGGCCAACGCCAGCGCATCGGCATTGCCCGCGCTCTCGCGCTGCAACCATCATTTATTATTTGTGATGAACCTATTTCGGCGTTGGATGTTTCCATCCAGGCCCAGGTTGTGAATCTTCTTGAAGAACTGCAGCAACAATTTAATCTGACTTATATGTTTATCGCCCACGACCTTTCGATGGTGAGACATATATCAGATCGAATTGCAGTTATGTATCTGGGTGTTTTGGTTGAATTGGCGGATCGCAATACCCTTTACCATGAGCCACTGCATCCCTATAGTCAGGCTCTTCTTTCGGCGGTTCCCATCCCGGACCCAATCTTGGAAGAGCAGAGAAGCCGTGTTATTTTGCAGGGTGATGTACCTTCCCCGGCCAATCCGCCATCGGGTTGCCGCTTCCGTACCCGTTGTCCAATCGCTGAGATCGGTTTGTGCGATCTCACTCAGCCCGAATTTCGCGAGGTGACACCAGGCCATTTTGTGGCCTGTCACAAGGTTAATTAACAGAACCAAAGGAGGTGATTAAATCGAGCGGATATTTTGCGTTCGCTTTAATATTAATGAAGTACCCGTATCCAAATTTTAATTCAATGTGAGGAGAAGATATATGCGTAAGCTTTTTGCTCTGCTTAGTTTGCTCGTCGTAGCCAGCATTGTGCTGGCTGCCTGTGCCCCCGCGGTTGTCGAAGCGCCTGCTGAAGCGCCTGCAGCCGAAGAACCCGCTGAAGCCCCTGCTGCCGAAGCGCCTGCGGCCGAAGAACCCGCTGCTGAAGCCCCCATGGGATACAATTCTGCAGATCCTACTACCCTGATGATTGCGACCATTGGCGAACCGGAAACTCTCGACCCCGCCCTGGCGTATGAAACCGCTGGTGGTGAGATCATCCAGAACGTTTACGAAACCCTGGTCTTCTACGATGGCGAAGCCACCGACAAATTCGTGCCCCAGTTGGCCGAATCCTGGGAAATTTCGGATGACGGTCTGGTCTATACCTTCAAAATCCGCTCCGGTGTTAAATTCCACGATGGCGCAGACATGACCGCTTCGGACGTGGCCTACTCCTTCCAGCGCGGATTGCTCTACGGTGGTTACAGCGGCCCGCAGTGGCTGTTGGCTGAACCGTTCTTTGGCATCGGCATGGATGATGTCTCCCTGTTGGTTGACGACACTGGCGCTTTGGCTGATGATGGCGAAGCCCTGGCTGCTGCTGACCCGGCTTTGTTGCTCGCTGCCTGCGAAAAAGTCACCGGCCTGATTGTGGCTGATGATGCCGCTGGTACGGTGACCATGACGCTTGCGCAGTCTTGGGGCCCATTCATTGCCACCATCGCCCAGGGTTGGGGTTCCGTCTTGGATAAAGATTGGGCCGTTGCGAATGGCGCCTGGGATGGCGATTGCGCCACCTGGCAGAATTACTATGCTGTTCCTTCCGAAAATGACCCGCTGACCACCATCGCGAATGGTACCGGCGCGTTCAAACTCGACCACTGGACCCAGGGCGAAGAACTTGTCCTCGTCCGTAACGACAACTATTGGCGCGAACCTGCCAAACTTGAGCGCATTGTTATCAAGTCCATCGATGAATGGGGTACTCGCTTTGCCATGCTCCAGGCTGGCGATGCTGATATCGTTACTGTCCCGGCCGAAAACCGCTCCCAGGTTGATGAGATGGTTGGTGAAATACGCGTCTATGATCTGGATGCTGGCGCTTATGCAGCTCCCCAGACGGTTTGTGAGTACGATCCCAGCCAGCAAGGCGCCGCTAAATTCATCCCCTGCGCGGACGGCGAAGCCGGCCTTGGCGGGTCGATGCGTTTGTATATTGGCCGCCCCTCCCTGGCCAGCCAGGATCTGTTCATGACCTTCAACATTGCCGAAACCTCCAACTATATCGGTTCCGGTTTGTTGGATGGCAATGGCATTCCGCTTGACTTCTTCTCTGATGTAAACGTCCGCAAGGGCTTTGCTTATGCCTTTGACTGGGATACCTACATTGGCGATGTCTTCGACGGCGAAGCTGTCCAGCAGCCCGTGCTTGCCCGCCAGGGTATGGCTGGCTACCAGGGCGATGCCCCCGTCTATACCTTTGATCTTGAAAAATCCGCTGAATACTTCAAGATGGCCGACCTCGACAAAGATGGCATCCCGGCTGGCGAAGATGAAGAAGGCGATCTCTGGACAACCGGTTTCCGTTTGCAGGCGCTCTACAACCAGGGCAACACTTCCCGCCAGATTATCTCTGAAATCTTGGCTGCCAACCTGGCTGAAGTCAACGAGCTGTTTGTGATCGAAACTGTTGGCCTGCCCTGGCCGACCTTCCTTCGCACCCTGCGCGCTTCGGAAGCCCCGTACTTCACCAGCGGTTGGGTCGAAGACATCCACGACCCGCACAACTGGTACCAGCCTTACATGCTCGGCACCTATGCCAGCCGCCAGAAGCTGCCCGCCGATCTGCGCGCTCAATTCTCCGAAATTCTCGACCGTGGTGTGGCTGCTACTGATCTTGCCGAACGCCAGGCGATCTACGAAGAAGCCAATGCGCTCTACTTCGAACAGGTCCCGACCGTTCTGTTGGCCACGGCCACCAGCCATGGTTTTGAGCAGCGTTGGGTACAGGGCGTGGTTCTCAACCCGATTTTCTCCGGGTTCTATTTCTACCCCATGTACAAAGAGTAATCTGAAACTGAAATACCCTGTTCCGGGGGGCTGACAACAGCCCCCCGGAATCGCCTTGTCCTGCGCAATGCCCCGAAAGTCATTTTGAGGCATTGCGGACGACAAGTCAGATAACTCCAAAATAAGAGGTGATAGATGCTCACATATATTGTCCGCCGATTACTGCTTGTGCCTTTTCTGTTGTTTGGCGTCACCATTTTGATTTTTGGAATGTTACAGTTCCTCGATCCGGTGGAGCGGGCTTCGTTGTACATTCGTGGCGACCCTAAAGCCAATCAGATTGAAGCGGCGATCACAAAGTACTGCCTGGATTGTCCTATTCATATTCAGTATTTCAACTGGATGATAGGTAAAGTCGATTCGAATACTGGCGAGCGTGAAGGTGGCATTTTGTTTGGCAATTTTGGCTGGTCGAAGACAGGCTCTCAGCCGGTGGCTGATTTGATTGCCCGCCGCTTTCCCAACACCTTGGATTTAACTATTTGGGCGGTAGGGCCTGTTATTTTGGTAGGAATCTGGCTGGGGGTGCAGGCTGCAGTTCATCATAACGGGATAATTGACCAGGCGGCCCGTATCTTTAGTATTGTTGGTACATCTTTTCCATCATTTGTGTTTGGCCTGTTGATGCTGATGTTTTTCTATGCCAACTTGCAATGGTTTCCGCCGGGACGACTTTCGGATGAATTTAGCCGTGTTGTCAACTCTGACCAGTTTGTCCGTCACACGAGTCTGCTGACTTTCGATGCCTTGCTCAACGGACGTTTTGATATTTTTATCGATGCCCTGCGTCATATGTTCCTGCCCATCCTGACCCTTTCTTACATCAGTTGGGCAACTTTTCTGCGTGTTACGCGCAGTTCCATGCTTGAAACCTTGCGCCAGGAATATGTTACAACAGCGCGGGCCAAGGGTCTTCCTGAGCGCGATGTTATTTTTAAACATGCCCAGCCGAACGCCATGCTTCCGGTTGTTACGCTGGCTGGTTTTCAGGTGGTTGGTTTGCTTGGTGGTGTGATTATTACCGAGACAGTCTTTGACTATCCCGGTATTGGCTCGGCTGCTGCATCTGCCTCGGCCCAACTGGATGTTGTGACGGTGCTTGGTTTTGCGCTCTTCAACGGCCTGATATTGATCGTCGCAAATCTGCTTGTAGATATTCTCTATGCGGTGGTTGACCCGCGTGTTCGCCTTTCCTGAGAGGTTGCTTCATGACACACTCAAACCCAACTGGTAATAATGAATTGCTTGGCGAACTTGTCGCCATGCGCAAGATTACCCGCTTTGAACGTTTCCTTGGCCCGGAAAATTATCGTGTTTTGGTGGGACTCTTCAAGACTCCGGCTTCCATCGCCGGGTTTATCCTGATTTCTTTTTTTATACTGGTTGCATTGGCTGCGCCGGTATTGGCCCCCCCAGTCACTCCTAGCGATCCTTATTCAATCCCCCGTGACGGTTTCAAATCCCAACCGCGTGAAATGGGCTCGGAATGGACCAAGAATGTACCCGATATTCCTTTTTGGTACAAGGCCGTGACCGGGAATGATGAATGGGTGCATCTTTTTGGAACTGCCCAGGGACAATACGATATCTATTATGGTGTTATTTGGGGCACTCGGACTGCGTTCAAGACCGGCTTGCTGGTTGTTATTTCTACTCTGTTGATCGGCGTGATCGTGGGTTCCGTTTCAGCCTATTATGGCGGTCTTGTGGATAACATCATCATGCGTTTTGTGGATGTTCTGTTGGTTTTGCCGACACTGATGGCGACCTTGATCCTGGCTGCCGTACTTACACCGGTGATTGGGCGTAGTACCTTGCCAGTTTTGATATCGCTGATCGCTTTTGGTTGGCTAGGGTATGCGCGCATTATTCGTGGTGATATTCTTTCTTTGAAAGAACGCGATTATGTGCTGGCTGCGCGGGTTATTGGAAACACCGATAGCCGCATTCTTTTTCGCCATATCATTCCCAACGCGATCTTCCCGACCTTGGTGCTGGCATCGCTGGCGATCGGAGATGTGGTTCTTTCTTTCGCGGCCCTTTCCTTTTTGGGGATCGGCGTTCAAGTAGGCTATGCTGACTGGGGCCAGGTGCTGGCTTTTGCCCGCAACTGGATCAGCAGCTTGGATACCTATTGGTACATCATAGCCTGGCCTGGCCTGGCGCTTGTCCTTTATGTGATGGGTTTCAACCTTGTTGGCGACGCCCTGCGCGATGTGCTTGACCCGAAAATGCGCGGTAAAGTCTAACCTTCAGCTTGTGAATCATTTGTGAAGCAGGCAAAATCTATTTCCCGTTGGATTTTGTTCCCTCTCGTTTTTACGTTGATACTGACTTTGGCGCATTTCCGAGAGGGAACAGCCTTGTCTGCATCCGGAACACCAGTTCCAATGCCTACCCAGGATCGTTTGGCAGAACCCACCCTGCCGGCCAGCCCCTCGCAGGCAGATTATGGTGCGCAGCAGTTCTGGTTTCAATGCCTGCCTTGTCATGGCGACCAGGGCCAAGGGTTGACCGAAGAATTTCGCATGTTGTATCCCCCTGAAGAGCGAAATTGCTGGGAGTCGGGGTGCCATGGCCCGCGTTTTTATGAAAATGGTTGGACAATCCCTACCCTTGTCCCTGCGCTGGTCGGCGCGGGTAGCCTGCAAAAATTCCCCAACGCCCTGAAATTGCAAACCTACATTAAGGCCGCCATGCCTTATCAGTGGCCCGGCACCCTGGACGATGAAACTGCCTGGGCCATAACTGCCTTCCTGATGCGCGAAAACGGCTTGTGGCGTGCTAACCAAACGCTTGGCGTTGATAATGCGGCTTCTGTGGTGATTGTGTCTGCGCCCGTGCCGCTGCCAACCGCAACTTTGCAGGCTACCGCTATGCTTTTTTCTCAATTACCAGAGCAAGTATCCCGGCCTGTATCTCAAAATAAATTCTTAATTGTTGGCGCCATGATTTTCCTGCTGGCGGGCGTGGCTATCATCTTGTATTTTCTCAAAAAAGCCTGAAGAGTCATTTTCCCGAAGTGGAGATAGATTTATGAGATTGGCAAGTGAACAGGCAACCAAACGCTTGGAACTTTTCCCACTCAGCGTAAGGGTTGAGCGTGATGAACTGACCATCGCCGGACACTCTCTCGCAGAACTGGCCGGGCAGTATGGCACACCCCTTTACGTTTATGATCGTGAAACTCTTGATGCCTCTGCATCTGATTATCTGGGTGCCTTGCGCGCTTATTCTGGTGGCTCTGCTTCTGTAACTTATGCTGGAAAAGCCTATTTGAGCCGGGCGATTGCCGAGTGGTCGCAGACTCACGGCCTATGGGTGGATTGTACCGGGCAGGCTGAAATAGAAATCGCATTGCGCGGGGGTGTTCCGCGTGGGCATATCCTTGTGCATGGTGTTAACAAATCGCTCGCAGATCTGAACGCTGCTCTGCAAAAAGCCGGAACGGTGGTGGTGGATAACTTGAGCGAGTTGGAACAGATTCGCCAGTTATGCCGGGAATATGATCCCTTGCCGTCTATTTGGCTTCGTTTTACTCCGGGTGTAACGGTTCACACCCATCACGTCCATACCCAGACTGGGCATGACGAGAGCAAATTTGGCATGAATCGCGCTGAATTCTTGCAAGCCGCCCAATTTTGCCGGGAACACAACTTGCCTTTGCGCGGGATCCATTTTCACCAGGGCTCCAATTTTCGTGATCCGGAGCCATTGCTCCCGGCGATCGAAGCGGGACTCGACTTGGCGCGCGAAATCGGCTTCAGCGGCGAATGGCACTTTTGCCCCGGCGGCGGCTGGGGAGTGGCTTATCACGAAGACGAACTACCCCAGCCAGATGTCAAATCGTATGTGCGGGGCATTGCCCAAAATGTGATTGAGGGCTGTCAATCGCGTGGCTTGTCTCTACCCCATCTGCATCTTGAGCCGGGGCGCAGCCTGGTGGCGCGTGCGGGCGTGGCGGTCTACCGGGTTGGGGCGATCAAACATCATGGCCATAAGACTTGGACACTGACCGATGGCGGCATGACCGACAATCCGCGCTATGCTCTGTATGGCGCGCGCTACTCCTGCCTGCCGGTTGAGAAACCGGGCCGGGCGCAGACCGAGTCTACGGCAATTGCCGGTCCGTATTGCGAATCGGGTGATGTAGTTATAGAAAACCTGTCCATGCCCAGCCTGGCAGTGGGTGAATTGCTCGCTATCCCGGTCTCGGGTGCGTATCATTTGAGTATGTCGAGCAATTACAACGGGGCACTGCGCCCTGCCGTTCTGTGGCTGGAAGAAGGCCGCGTATTACAGATCCAGCGTCGCGAGACGATAGAAGATTTGATGCAACGTGATAGCGGAATAATATAAATCGGTGTTTCGAACCTGCGCATAAGGAGAAAGCCATTATGAAAATTTTAATTGCCGCCGATATGGAGGGGATTACCGGGGTTGTTCAATGGGAACAAGTAATGCCTTCTCACCCGGAATATGCCCGTTTCCGCCGCCTGATGACAGGCGATGTCAACGCTGCTGTTCGCGGGGCGTTCGCAGCCGGGGCTGACAGCGTTTTAATCACAGATGGGCACAACAATAGCCGCAACATTCTCATTGAAGAGTTGGATGAGCGCGCTGTGCTGAACAGCGGTAGTCCCATGCCGCTTTCGATGGTGCATGGTGTCGACCAGGGTGTCGATGGCGTTTTTTACATCGGCTACCACGCCCGGATGGGGGCGCAGTTGGGGATATTGGATCACACCTGGTCTGACGAGCGTGTAGCCAATCTGTGGATCAATGACCGCTTGTTTGGAGAATCTGCCCTGAACGGCGGCGTTTGCGGCCATTTTGGCGTTCCCGTGGTCATGGTTTCTGGCGACCAGACCGTTTGTGCTGAGGTGCGTGACGTATTTGGAGATGTTGAAACAGCGGTGGTCAAAAAAGCAATTGGACGCATGGCCGCCGAATGCCTGCCTCCGGCTGTGACCGGAAAATTGATCGAAAGCGCTGCCAAACGCGCTGTGGAACGCTTGAAAATGGGACAGGCCCCGGCGCCTTTTCGCGTTCCCGCCCCGATCACGATGGTGTTGGAATTTGTCCAATCTGAAATGGCGGATAAGGCCATGATCATGCCCGGTGCCCTGCGGCTCGAAGATCGTAAAGTGAAATATGTGGCTGATGATATGCTCACAATTTATTACGCTTTTCGCACGTTGTTGGCTTTGGCACGCTAGCCGAAGGAGATACTGTGCCATATCAGACAGTCAATGGCGTGAAACTGTATTATGAGACCTTTGGCAAGCAACTGCCTGGCCAGGTTCCTATCCTGTTGGTTCATGGTTCGACCCAAACTGGAGCATCCTGCTGGAACAAAGTCGCGCCCCTGCTGACAGATGATTATTACGTTGTTGTGCCCGATTGTCGTGGACATGGGCGCTCCGAAAACCCAAACCAGACCTACTCTTTTCGCGAGATTTCTGCCGACCTGGCCGCGCTTGTTCGCGCGCTTGGGTTTGAAAAAGCCCACGTTATCGGCCACAGCAACGGCGGTAATATTGCTGTGGTTATGCTTATGGAGCATCCCGATCTCATCCAGACCTGCATCCCGCAGGCGGGAAATGCCTGGCTGACGCCCGAATTGATCGAGCGCGAATTACGCGTCTTTACTCCTGAATATGTCTTGGAGCACCACCCTGAATGGGTAAGGGAAATGGTTGCCTTGCATGATCCAATTCATGGTGATGGCTACTGGAAAACTTTGTTGCGCCTGACGCTCAAGGAAATAATCAGCGAACCGAACTATACTCCCGAGCAAATGGCAGAAGTTAACTTGCCGGTGCTTTTCATTCAGGGTAAGAACGATGGCGTAAATGCGCATAGCCGATTTGCTCAATTGATGGCCCGTGCTGTGCCGTTTGCCGAAGTCTGGATTCCCAATGACGTGGGGCATAACGTTCATGATGAAATATTGCGCGATTGGCTGGCAACGGTGCGTGATTTCCTGGCTCGGCGCGGCAACCCCGAAAGCGAAAAACTCTATCGTTTCCGTATGGAAACCTATCCCGACGACCGCGCCGGGGATTTTGATGTGCGCGTCGGGGCCGATGGGAAGCCTATCGGGGTGGTGCTGACCGAAGAACGCCGCAACCAGGCCCTGGGTGTTTTGAGGCAGTCTGTCACGGGGGATAAGATCAAAGTTCTTATTACCGAATCCACCCCGTGGGTCATCCTGAACCGGCCTGTCGAAGATCTGCGTGATCAGCCCACCATCCACGCTGAACGCATCAGCCAGGCGCGCATGAACGAATCTGCCCGCGTCCTCGAAGCCGGTTCCGCCTGGACGAAAATTCGCCTGGAACATGACGGTTATATTGGTTGGGTGCATAGCGATTCTCTCTTCTATTGCGCCCAGGCTGTTGCAACTTCTTACCGCGCAGCCTGTAATGCGATCGTTTCGGCTTCATTGGCCGAAGCCCGAAATGATCGCGGTTTGCTGGTGCAAAAACTTGTTTTTGCGACCCGTGTGCGCCTCGAAAACGGGCGCGTGACTTTGGCAGACGGCCGCCAATGGATGGTGTGCCCGGAAGATTTTATCCTGCTGACAGACGCTCCCCGCCCTAATGCCGCCGGGATCGCTCTGACCCTTGACCTGATTCGCCGTTTCGTGGGTGTACCCTACCTGTGGGGCGGACGTTCCCCCTACGGCTTTGACTGCTCCGGGCTGGCGGGTACGTTTTACGCTTTTATGGGCGTTACTCTCCCGCGTGATGCCGATCAACAGTTCATGCAGGGTGAAGTGATCGAAACCCCCGAACCCGGTGACCTGCTCTTCTTCGGTGAGCCCAACCAGGATGGCGATATTCGCATCAGCCATGTTGCAATTTCGCTCGGCGGGGACGAATTTATCCATGCCAACGGCAGCGATTGGGGTACTTCGTATAACAGTTTTAACCCTACAAGTCCGATCTATCGCGAGTGGTTGGATATCAACTATCGTGGCGCGCGCAGGTTCCGATGAAATTAACTGTCCACCCAATGAGCTTGAATTTACGAACAACCTTCCGTGTTTCGCACGGAGCCAGTGACCAGCGCCATAATGTGCTTGTGACGCTGGAGCAGGATGGCCTGATCGGTTATGGCGAAGCCGCTGCGGTTTTCTATTACGGTGACACGCAAGAGAGTCTCACGCAGGCCTTGAACGAGCTGCCGTCGCTGGGCGATGATATCTTCGCGCTCGAAAACAGTCTGCGCGCCCTTCCTGCCCTACCGCACGCCGCTCACGCTGCTGTGGACATGGCCTTGCATGACTTGTGGGGCAAATGCCTTGGGCAGCCGCTCTATCGCTTGTTTGGCCTTTCACCTGGGCCCTTGCCGCAGACTTCCTTCACGATCGGCATTGACGCTCCCGAAACGATGGCAGAACGTGCCCGCGAATCGGGCTATCCCATTATCAAGATCAAGCTGGATGCGCATGCGCCCGAAGCCCAGGTGGCTGCAATTCGCGCAGCAACGGATGCCCGCCTGCGGGTGGATGCCAACGCCGCCTGGACGCCTGAGCAGGCGCTTGAGTTAATTACCCGCCTGGTGCCCTACGACCTGGAACTGGTCGAGCAACCCCTGGCTGTCGGAGATGCCGAATCCTACCGTTGGTTAAAGACCGAGCTCAATAAACGCGCTGTCACCACCCCTATTTACATTGATGAAAGCGTTCAAACTGCGCGCGATGTGGCTCGCCACAACGGGGCGGTGGATGGGGTTGTGGTTAAGTTGATGAAAACCGGTGGATTGCGCGAAGCCATGCGCGCCATCCATACTGCCCGTGCGCACGGGATGCAGATTATGCTTTCGTGTATGATCGAAAGCTCACTGGGCGTGACCGCTGCTGCCCACCTAGCCCCGCTCTGCGACCAACTCGACCTCGACGGTCCCTTGTTGGTCGGAAACGATCCTTTCGATGGCCTGCGTTATGACGGCGCAAACCTGTCCCTGCCAGATCGGCCAGGGATTGGGGTTATCAGACGGTAAGAGAAAGACAGGTACGGTGTAGACGGTGATAGCTGTGTATCCATTGCTCCTTATACGCCTGAATCACGGCAATCATCAGAGAGCCTAAGTGCAATTTTTTCATGAAAGCAGGTTTTTTATGCCGCCTTTTCTTCAATTCCTGATTCGTCGTTTTTTGGCGATCCCCATCTCCTTGTTGGTTATTACCATCGTTATCTACGGCGGGGTTGTTTTGACAACGCCGCCTGAGATCCGCGCTTCTATTTACATGCCAGAAACTAACGCTCGCCTGACCGAAGAACAGAGACAAAAACAGATTAACCTGATAATCAAGCGCTATCATTTGAATGAGCCGTTCCCGATCCAGTATTCTTATTGGGTGGCCTCGTTGATGCGCGGTGAGTGGGGCTACAGCCCGAGTTTGAGCAATGATGTTTTGCCTGCTTTATTGCAACGCACACCTGCAACCGCCGAACTGGCGCTTTATTCTGCCTTATTGTTCATTCCGCTGGGATTGTTGGCTGGCGTACTGGCCGGATGGCGTCAGCGTGGTAAATTTGATAGCGTTTTTCGAATGTTCGCTTTTCTGGCTACATCCATGCCATCCTTCATTCTTGCGCTTGTCCTGATTTCATTTTTTTACATTGGGCTTGGCTGGTTCGCTCCTGAGCGGCTGTCGACATCCTTGTCCATTCACCTTACGCCTGAAAACTTCAAAGCCTATACCGGCATGTACACGATTGACGGGCTGCTAAATGGCCGCCTCGATCTGGTTGCAGATGCTTTTCGGCACCTTGCCATGCCGGTTTTTACCCTGAGCATTTATCACTGGGCTACCCTTGGACGCATCGCCCGCTCTGTCATGATCGCCGAGCGCCGCCGCGAATATATCATTGCCGCTCGCGCTCGCGGCGTGCGCGAAAACAGGCTTATCTGGCGTCACGCCTTCAAGAACATGATCGCCCCTTCCTTCACCAGTCTGGTACTCTCTGCCGCATCCCTTGTTACCGGCGTTTTTGTAGTTGAAATCATCTTTCGCTATAACGGCATTTCAGATATCATCGTGCGTTCCATGCGCGATGTCCCCGATGCAGCTGCCGCGCTGGGCTTTACCGTATATAGTGTTGTCCTTGTCCTGTTTTTGATGTTCAGCCTGGATGTCTTGCAGGCCATTTTTGATCCGCGTGTGCGCGATGAGGTTCTTCGCTCGTGAGAAATCTACGCCGCTTTTTCTCTCGCTGGCAAAACTGGTTGGGGCTTGTCCTGGTCCTGTTCTTTGTTTTTGTGGCGGTCCTGGCCCCAATCATTTCGCCAGATGACCCCAAATCTCCCGGCCCCTTTAGGCGCAACCCTGATTTTCGTATCACGGATCGCATTCCCAAACCTCCCGAACTTGCGCCTCCGCTCGGAACCCTGCCTGGCAACCTGGATGTTTTTCACGCCCTGGTCTGGGGGACGCGCGATGCTCTCTTGTTTGGCCTTCAAGTCACCATTTCCACTGCCATCTTTGGCATATTGTTTGGTGTTGTTGCTGCCTATGTGGGCGGTTGGCTCAATAGCCTGATGATGCGCGTTGTAGACGCCTTCCTCGCTTTTCCGCCCATCGCCGGGGTTGTACTCATCAACCAACTTTGGATGTCCGTTATCATCAATGCCGGGGGGATGCTTTATCAGGGAGAATGGTTCACTGAACCAGATCAGTCTGCCTCGGTTGTCTTCTGGCTTCTGGATTGGGTCAACCCGCTCTTGCTCACCCTGATCCTTTTTTCATGGATGCCCTACGCGCGTATCATCAATATCCTCGTAACTACCTTGAAAGAAACCGAATTTGTCCAGGCTGCCCGTGCGCTGGGAGCCAGCCCGGCCCGTCTCATTTTTCGCCACCTGATCCCCAATTCCATTTCGCCGGCGTTCGTCCTGGCCGCGCGTGATGTTGGCGGCATGGTCATTTTACAGGCCACGTTCACTTTTATTGGTCTGGGCGGCGCCTCAACCTGGGGAGCAATGCTTGTTAATGGTCGTGATTGGGTTATAGGTCCGGGCGGTGGAATTTTCAGATACTGGTGGGTTTTCATCCCCGCCACTCTCGCGCTGATGATTTTTGGCATCGGCTGGAATCTGCTTGGCGACGGGATCGCTGAACTTTTTGACCCCTACGATAGGAAATCATGATCGGAAAATTATCATCCTTGCCTGTTCTTCTCCAAACCCTGTTGCGCTGACCGCTTTCGTAGCGATGCTCTATCCACGTGCGTGACTTGATCTGTGAGAACAAGCAAAAGTGACTTTGGTAGGTTATGATTCTGAAATCCTGCAATTAATGAACTGTTCGATCGACAAAGCAGCTGGAGATTGACCGAGATTCTGGCTCAGTTTGGTGATTTGTGGCGCAGCTATTGCAGATGCTTTCAAGATCAGATCTTGTTCAAAAAAATGTTGTGCGGGTGCATCAAGGATGAGCTGCCCTTTTTTTATCAACAAAAATCGATCAAAATTCTCAGCGAGAAAATCCATATCGTGTGAAATTACCAGCACGGTTTTCCCTTCTTGATGAAGAAACGAGATCACCCGGCCGAATTGTTCCTGCTCCTTGGCATCCAGGCCTGCTGTTGGCTCGTCGAAGATTACCACTGGCGTTTTCATTGCGATGGCAGAAGCAATCGCGACCCGTTTCCGCCCAGAATAGCCCAGATCACGCGGATTGAGCTGCGCTGCCCCGCTCAAACCCAGCAGGTCAAGCGCCTGCTCAACCTGAATACGTACCTGCTCGGGAGAATAGCTCAGGTTTTGCGGCCCAAAAGCGACTTCACCCCAGATTTGCTGATGGAATAACTGCTCGTCCGGGTTCTGGAAAACATAAGCTACGCGGCGGGCCATCTGAGCGGGGCTGTGCTCTGATGTTCGCCAGTCTCCGATCTGGACTGTGCCCGCCTGTGGGCGCAGCAGAACGTTCAGGTGGCGTGCCAGGGTGGTCTTGCCTGACCCATTTTGCCCAACCAGGGCCACTTTTTCACCCGGGCGGATGGCCAGGGAAACACCATCCAGGGCTTTACCCTCGCCTGGGTAAGAGAAGTGAAGGTCATCGACCCTGATCTGCATCTTGTTTTTCCTGTTTTGGTGAAGCTGTGCCAGAATGCCGAAACCCTGCTATTGCTTGTTCGAGAGTGACCGGCAAAGCCAGGCCCATGGGCCACAAACCGCGAGATTGTCCCAGTTCGGCGGCTTGGGTATAGCGCAGTTGGCGAATTCCGGTTTCACGAAGCTGCGTAGAGACCAGCACCTCCCGCGGGGGACCGTCAAGCAGCACTTGGCCTTCGTTCAGCGCAATAACTCTATCCGCATAGCGGGCGATCCATTCCAGATGATGCTCGGCAATCACCACTGTCGTGCCGGTTTGGGTCAGTTTTTGGACGATTTCAAAGACATCCAGGCTGCCCTGCGGGTCCAGCATGGCGGTCGGTTCATCCAAGAGCAAAACTGTCGGTTCAAGCACCAGAACGGAGGCCAGCGCCAGGCGCTGCTGCTGCCCGCCGGAGAGGTTGTAAGGGGAGCGGGTCCGCAAATCTGCCAGGCCAACCTGCTCCAAAGTGTGTTCGATGCGAGCCGGCATCTCTGCCCGCGGCGTTCCCAGGTTTTCCAATCCAAAGGCTATTTCCTCATAGACTGTGTAGCGCATCCCGGAAAGCTGATTGGCCGGGTTTTGCAGCACAAGCCCGACGCGCCCGGCGAATTGCCCGGGAGTATGTTTTTGAGTATCCATGCCGCAGACGGTGACGGTACCCAGCATCTGCCCATGAAAAAGCGCTGGGATCAGCCCGGCCAAAGCCAGACACAGGCTGGATTTCCCGGCTTCGTTGGCGCCAATCACGGCCAGCAACTGTCCGGGTTCAACCTGGAAGGAGATATCCTTCAAAGCCGGGGATGAACTGCCGGGATAGGTGTAAGTCAGCTTGTTGACATCAACGACCGCCATAAATTCTCCACCAGAGCCCGGCAACGAACAACAAACCTGCCAGCAGAAGCAGGCCCCAACGTGCGGCACGCTGAATTCGTGTATCCAATAGCTCGTTCAGGCTGGCTTTGGGGTTTGGTGCGCTAAACCCGCGCACCTCCAGGGCCAGGGAGCGCTCCTCCACATCCACCAGTGCGCTGAAGACCAGCGGCGCCACCAGTGGGAAAAGAGCGCGCATCCGCTGCAGCAAATTGCCTTGTGTTTCCAGCCCGCGTGCCTGCTGAACCGCCTGGATGGCCTGTGCGCGGGCGGCCATTTGGGGCAGCAGTAGAAGCGGACTGCCCAGCAGATAGGCCAACCCGTATGGCAACCCTGCTTCGGCGAGGGCCTGCACCAGGTGCGCGGGGTGAGTGCTGATGACCAACAGCAACGAAGCAGCCAACATGGCGGCCAGGCGAATCACAATCAGGCCAGCGAAGGCCAGTCCTTCCTTTCCCAGCGCAAACGGTCCCGCAATGAGCAAGGTTGTCTGATTCTCCGGGCTAAAGAAACCATGAATGAGAAAAAGGATAACCGCAAAAAAGATTGTCAGGCGAAAGATCAGGCGAACTGCCCGCCCTGCCAGGCCCGCCCGCCAGAGCACGAGCATGGCGAGCAGGCCCGGAAAGAAGGCAGATAACCAGCCGCCCGGCCCTGTAAAAATAACAACAGCCGAGGCCAGGCTGATGGTCAGCTTGGTCAGCGGATGCAGACGATGCAGGGCGCTTGTCCCTGGCTGGTAGAGGGTCGGGCTGGCTGGCATATGTTCGAGCTTATTCTGTAACAGCGCTGGCACGCGAGAAGCGGGCGCTGAAACGTTTTGGCAACCCCTTGACAATACCCCAGGCCAGCAGGCCTGTGACCACTTTGTCGATCAGGTTATCGGCAACTACGGTGATGATGACGGCGCTGAACAGGTCGCGCCCGGCGGCCAGCAGGTAAGCGGTGATGAAATCTGCGCCGCTGCCGGTCACGCCGCCGAACATATATACACGGATCGGAATGGCGACAACAGACAAGGCCAGGCTGATGATGACACCGCTGATAATAGCCTGCCACCAACTTTTGAATAAACCATATTTGGCGCACAAGCCTGCCACGATACCAATGATCATGGCGACCGGGGCAAAAGCTGCCGCCACCGGATCGCTGATCATGCCCCAGATCAGGTTGGTCAGCAGACCGGTCAGACCACCCGCCCAGGGCCCGGCCAGTAATGCCACGATCACTGTGCCGATTGAATCGAGAAAAATTGGCAACTTGAGCAGGGAGACAACCTGGCCAAGGATGATGTTGAGCACGATACCCACGGCCATCAGCGCCAGGGTAATGGTGGAGAAATCTTTCTTGAGTTGTTCTTTGAGAGACATCGGATTTGTTCCTTTTTTATGAAATGGGTTGAATGTCCAGTTCCGGGTAGCCGGTCTGGGGGTCGACGGTGCGTAAAAAGCGGACATCGCCCAAGCTGGCCAGAACGATTTCGGCAGTGGTGTAGACTTCACTGCCATCCATTAGGTGGGCTCCATAAGTGCGCCCTTCGCTGTCAGAGATGGCTATGTGGTAGTGGCCACCCGCGAGCGAAAAGACACCCGTCAGCGAGACAATCTCGAAGTGGCCTTCCAGGGTTGTCGCTTGTTCCTGGTTGGCGAAACGCAGCACTGCTTTGCGCAGGCTGCCAACACAGGTCAACAGACAGGCGGCTTGCAGTTGGTTGGCTTTGGCAAAAGAGTCCAGTGCGGCTTTTGGATCTTCGCCGGGGCCGAAACGCAGGGCATAGGTTTTCATCTGCGGGGCGCTTATAACGAGATAACTTTGCTGGCGAGGCGCTGCGCTTCGATGATGTCAGTCATCCCGCCGACAATCCCCACCTGCACTTTTTCGGTCAGGTTGTAGTAGCCCAGGCAGGTGCTGCACAGAACCAGGCGCACTCCTTTGGATTCGAGCGATTTAAGGGAATCCAAAACAGGCGCCCCCTCGACTACCAGGTGGACGCCATTGGCATAAAAGCAGATTGCCGCCGGAAGTATGTTGTTTTCATCCAGCAGTTTGAAATAGGTGCTGATCAGCTTCTTTTGAAGCTCCGGCTCGGCATCCCCCATGCCATTGCGCGTTACGAGAAGTACGGTTTCAGAATCTGGTACGGTCATCTTAGCCTCCTGCAAAATGGTTTATCGGCCTAATTAAAGGCACAATTTGCAAATAAAAACCGCCGCAGGCTCACGCAAACGGCGGTTTTAGGAGGCGAGAAGGAAATATCAAAACAAGATACAGCCTCCGCCACGCCGGGTGGTGTGCGCGCAGAACAATGAGCGCAAGACTGCGCTCGCTGGCTGCATTCAGGTGTGGCGGTAGTAGCGGATCATGATTTGTTCCTCAAGAAAAATGGCTATTAAAATTGCGATCTGGATTTTATCACGAAGCAAGGCGGATTTTTTGCTTTTCGGGAAGCTATTTTTCTTCCAAACCAACGCTCACGACTTTTCTTGCATGGATACCGTGAAAGCGTTATGATTTCTTTGATGGCCACAACCGCCCATTAGAATTGAAAGCGAAAATAATCGCCGCAAAACCTGCATCAGCATCAGCGGCGCGGTTAGTGGCAGCGTGGTGATGTTGACGATAATACCGCGTAGATAAGGAACACGATTGTGAAAATAGAGCTTTTCGCAACAGTGAAAACGCACAAAAACCGCATCCTCTACTGGCTTCGCCTGTTCACAGTCGGATTGCTTTCGTTTTATCTCCTCTTCAGCGCTGCTTTTGCCTGGACATGGGCAGAGCGTATGGTCCAGCCTGCCCAACACGCGGTCTGCTGCGCCACCCCGGAAAGTTTTGGCGCAGCGTATGAAAATGTCACGCTCACGACTGTTGACGGTATTAAACTGTCCGGCTGGTACATCCCCTCTCAAAATAGCGCGGCGGTCATCCTGCTGCACGGCTATGGCGGCGATCGCACCAGCACGCTCGTGCATGCCGAAATGCTTTCCCGGCATGGCTTTGGCGTGTTACTATACGACCAACGCGCCAGCGGCGAGAGCCAGGGAGAGTCGCTTTCATGGGGCTGGCGCGATATCGCCGATGTGGAAGCCGCCCTGGCCTTTCTGAGAAAGCGCCCTGAAGTTACCAGTCCGCAATTCGGCGTGCTGGGTTGTTCCACCGGCGCAGAAATCGCCATTGGGGCCGGCGCCCAGTTCGATGAGATTGGCGCGGTGATCGCGGACGGGGCTTATTATGCAGACATCCGCGACACCTGGCCACCCTACGCTGAATTCAAGGATTGGCTGGGCTGGCCTGTCTACCCCTTGTTTCTCACCTTCATGGAATGGCGCAGCGGCGCATCCGCGCCCATGTCTTTGACGGAGGCTGTTGCGCAAATCGCGCCGCGTCCGTTGCTGCTGATCGCGGCTGGCGAGAATGGCTATGAACAATGGCGTGCTGAGCGCTATTACCGGGCAGCCTTGCAGCCCAAGGAATACTGGGTGGTGGAAGGCGCAGATCATTGCGGCGGGCCTGCTGCGCAACCGGAAGCTTATGAAACACATATCGTTTCATTTTTTAATCAGTTGAAAGCCGAAATAAATCAGCCATGAATCGTTCCGCCAACCTGATTTACGAGCCCTTTGCCCGCATGGGCAACCATCTTTCGCCGCGTTTTACCCGGCTTTCGCGCTGAAACGCGTATCGAGCATGGTAATATGCGCTAAACCGCATTCACATAAGGGCGGCCAAGCCCCAAAACTTCTTCCACGACCGGCAGCCAGGTGCTGATGGCGATGCTTTGTGGGCATTTGGACAGGCACTCGTCACATTGAATACAGATGGCAGCTTTTTCATCATCCGGAACCCAGCGTTTATACTCGTGCCGGCAATCTTCCAGCACATCATACATCGCCACCCGGTTGTAGATATCGAAGTTGCTCGGGAGGATTCTGGCGTAGCGGCGATACTTGGCTGTATAAGCGGTGTCGATTTGATCGTTGAGACCTGCGTCAGTTTCTTCCACAAAGGTGACTTCTTTCTCCACGCCGCCGGCCCAGATGTGCCTCTCATGCCGCGTCTGCACGCCCCGGAACCAGGCCGAGGTGCGCCCGTGCACGGAACGAACATAGAGATCGCCGCCGAGGCGCACAACCCAGATGATTACCGGTTTGCGCAGCGTGCCATCTTGCCGGAATGAAGCAATCCGTAATTCTTCGGGGGTTTCAATTTTTTCTGAGCTCCTCGCGCGTCCATTCGGTCATCAAACACCTCTTTTTTAGAACTCGATCAGGGCCTTGATCGCTCTACGGTCGTTCATTGCGCGATAACCTTCCGGTACCCCATCCAGGCGGCCAACCCAATCGAAGACGCGCCCCGGATGGATGCGACCTTCGAGCACATCCGGCAGCAATTCCGCGATATAGGCGCGCGCCGGTGCGGGACCGCCCGCGATGGTGATATTGCTGAAGAAGGTGTTGATGGCTGGCATGACTTCATCCTGGGGAACGCCCACGCGTCCCACTGCGCCGCCGGGACGGGCAATGCTCAGCGCGGTATGGGTCGACTCGGCATAGCCCACGCACTCGAGCACCGATTGGACACCCAGGCCTTTGGTCAATTCGCGCACGCGCGCAACCGCCTCCTCGCCGCGTTCGCTGACGATGTCGGTGGCGCCGAATTCTTTCGCGAGTTCAATCCGGTCGGGATGGCGATCCAGCAGGATGATTTGTTCAGCGCCAAGGCGTTTCGCCGCGATCACGCCGCACAACCCGACCGCACCACCGCCGACTACGGCTACCGTTTTACCGGGACCAACTTTGGCGGTGATAGCGGCATGATGACCGGTCGCCATCACATCGGTCAGGGTCAGCAGCGAGGGCATCAACGCATGATCCCGTCCAACCGGTAGGGGATAGAGCGTACCATCCGCCTGCGGAACGCGTACCGCTTCGCCCTGGCCGCCATCCAGCTTGGTTCCGCCCCAAAACCCACCGTGCAGGCAGGATGTGTGCAGCCCTTCCTGACAGTAGATGCAGGTTCCATCTGACCAGGCGAACGGCGCGGCGACGAGATCGCCAACCTTGATTTTGCGGACATCTGCACCTACTGCTTCAACCAGGCCGATAAACTCGTGCCCCATGCGGCGGCCGACCTCGCTGGACGGCATTCCCTTGTAAGGCCAGAGATCGCTGCCGCAGATGGCGGCGCGGGTAACGACCACTAGGGCGTCAGTCGGTTCAATGATTCGGGCATCGGGAACATTCTCAATCCGGACATCTCCGGCACCATACATGACAGTTGCTTTCATAATATTTATCTCCGGTTACTTTTCGGAAAAATCTTTGCACGTTACGAGTGCGCGATGATGGGATGGGGACGGTAGGGTTCTTCCAGACGCTGGATTTCATCCGGGCTGAGCTGGACGGATATGGCTGCGATAGCATCCTCCAGGTGATGGGGCTTGGTGGCGCCAATGATTGGGGCAGTGACGACCGGTTTGGAGAGCATCCAGGCCAGAGCAACCTGGGCCATGGGTATTCCGCGTGCCTCCGCAAGTTCGCTGACCCGTTCGACCGTGGTCAGGTTGTCTTCCTGGGCGTAGCGACTCTTGGCAAGCTCATCGCTTTGATAACGGATGGTTTCTTCCTTTCTAGTTTTGCGTGTCAGCACGCCGCGCGCCAAAGGCGAAAAGGGAATCACGCCCACGCCCTGATCCTGACAGAACGGAATCATTTCCCGTTCCTCTTCGCGGTAGATCAGGTTGTAGTGATTTTGCATCGAAACGAAACGCGTCCATCCGTACAGGTCGGCGGTGTATTGCGCTTTGGCAAACTGCCAGGCGAACATCGCCGACGCGCCGATGTAACGAGCTTTTCCGGCGCGCACCACGTCATGCAGGGCTTCCATGGTTTCTTCGATTGGGGTCTCGTAATCCCAGCGGTGGATCTGGTAAAGATCCACATAATCCATGCCCAGGCGCTTAAGACTCGCCTCGATGGCGCTCATGATGTGCTTACGGGAATTTCCGCGGTCGTTCGGGCCTTTTCCGGTAGGAAAATGCACCTTGGTGGCCACCACAACCTCATCCCGCGAGGCGGCAAAATCCCGCAGTGCCCGGCCAACCACGCTTTCGCTCGTCCCATTGCAGTAAACATCGGCAACGTCAAAGAAATTGATCCCCAGCTCCAGGGCACGCTGGAGATAAGGTCGGCTTTGCTCTTCATCCAGTTCCCAGCCGCTGCCCTCGCCCTGTTGCCCGTAGCTCATGCAGCCCAGGCAGATGCGCGAGACTTTCAGACCGGTTGAACCCAAACGTGCGTATTCCATCGTATTCTCCTTTTCTGCATTGTTACCAGGCATACGCCTTGGGGGCTTCGCCGCCTGGGCCGGGGAAGATTTCATCCAGCTTTTTCAACGTCTCTTCATCCAGCGCAATTTCGGTGGCGCGGACGGCGCTTTCCAATTGCTCGATAGTGCGTGGCCCAATGATGGGGGCGGTGACAATTGGGTTATGCAGCAGCCAGGCCAGGGCAACTTCGCCAGGGGCATGGCCCAGTTCGCGGCAGAGCGCCTCGTATTTTTCCAACTTTTCGCGGTTTTCGGCCACTTCTTTTTCGAAACCTTCGCCCATGCGCCGTCCGGTTTGCATTTTTTCCAGCGCGCCGCCCAGCAAGCCGCCGCCCAGTGGACTCCAGGGAATCAGGCCCAGGCCATAGTGGCGGCAGGCGGGGATGACTTCCAACTCAACCATGCGGTTGTTGAGATGGTAAATGCTCTGTTCGCTGACCAGGCCCATCATCCCGCGCTTGGAGGCTTCCTGGCAGGCCGTGGCAATATCCCAACCGGCAAAATTGCTGGAACCGACATACACAACCTTGCCCTGGTCAACCAGGCTATCGAAGGCCTGCCAGGTTTCATCCCAGGGGCAATCGCGGTCGATATGGTGCATCTGGTACAGGTCGATCCAATCGGTTTGCAGACGTTTCAGGCTGCCTTCGCAATGCTTTCGGATCTTGTAAGCTGAAAGGCTGCGCCCGTCACTGTTGACTTCCTTCAGGTTGGCTTTGCGCGAAACCGGGTTGTAAACCTTGGTTGCCAGAACGGTGGCATCGCGGCGCCCGCCGCCCTGGGCAAACCAGCGCCCGATAATCTCTTCGGTGTGACCGTGTTCCACGCTCCAGCCGTAGACATCGGCAGTGTCGAAGAAATTGATGCCCAGTTCCAGCGCGTGATCCATGATTTTGAAGCTGTCTTCTTCGCTGGTTTGCCAACCGAAATTCATCGTGCCCAGGCACAGATTGCTGACCAGCACGCCATGCTTTCCTAATCGTTTGTGTTGTATGGACATTTTTATCTCCTTGGAAAAATTTGGTTTGATGGAATAAGAAAATATGTTTAGAGTTCTGCTACCGCAGGGATGATTTCCCTGGCAAAGGTTTCGAGCGGGGTAATTTTGTAAACATCTGGCATATTGAAAATAGCGTGGGAGAAGCCCATCTCGGCCAGTTCCTTGACGCGCTTGATAACACTATCGACTGTATCCTTCCCGGAAAGATGCACAGTGCCCAGGGATGTTTTCTCGATGGTGGCGTAATCGCGCCCCAGGAGCTCGCAATGTTTTTTGAGTTTGTCGAGCGCTTTTTGCATATTTTCTGTGCCGACCCAATCTCCAATGTTGCAGGCGTCCGCATATTGGGCAACCATGCGCAGAGTTTTGTTCGGCCCCGTACCGCCAATCATGATGCGTGGATGCGGCTTTGAAAGCGGGCGGGGATTGTTGGTGATAGCTGGGGCAGAAAAATGCTTGCCCTCAAACGATGTGTCGTCACTATCCCATAATGCTTTCGCCAGTTGCAGATTGTCTTCCAATTGCTCGAAACGTTCTGATGTTGGTGGGTAAGGAATGCCGTAGCCTTTGGCTTCATCTTCGTACCAAGCCGCACCAATGCCAAGGTATGCGCGACCGCCGGAGAGAATATCAAGGGTGTTGACCATCTTCATCAGCACGGATGGATGGCGATAAATAACGCCGGTCACCAGCACCCCGAGATGGGCTTTTTCCGTAAGCCCGGCAAAATATCCAAGCGTGGTATAGGCTTCCAGCATCGGGTCGGTATAGGCTTCTCCGAACAAGCCCTTGATTTGATAGTAATGATCCATGACCCACAGACTATAAAAACCTGCGGCTTCTGCTGTCGTAACGATTTCTTTTAGCTTGGGACGAATGGCGGCTGTACCGCCGGGATATTTAAAAGACGGAATTTGCAATCCAATATGCATTATTAATCTCCCAGATTTCGATAATTATTGGTGTTGCTCGGGGGTAAGTATCGGGTGAACGAGAGTGAGATCAACTTCCAGTGAGCATCTTGCTGCACATACACTTCTGTAACCATGAACGGATTGGTAAAAACAGCCTTTTCGTAAAAGAGCGCGTCCAGGGCATCTACGTTACGCTTTGACATCCAGCCCCACTTCTCTTTCGAGAGCTTGATTACTTCTTGTCCCAAATTTGCGTTTTTCATCAATCCTTCCTCCCGCACCATGTGTGTTTTGACACATCAGGGGGTTCAATAGCGATTGCCAACCACCGTGATTTTCGCCATGGCTTCTTTGATTTCACCGAGATCGCCGTCCGTTAGCTTGATATTTGCTGCTCCGAGATTTTCATCCAGCCGTTCGAGCTTGCGCGAACCGGGGATGGGTACGATCCAGGTTTTTTGCGCCAGCAGCCAGGCCAGGGCAATTTGGGCGGGTGTGGCGCCTTTTTCTATACCGATCTTCTCGAGCAGGTCAATCACCGCTCGGTTGGCCTTGATCGCCTCCGGCGCAAAGCGCGGATTGCGGCTGCGGATGTCGGAACTATCATAGGTGGTGTTTTCATCAATCTTTCCGGTCAGGTAGCCGCGGCCCAGTGGGCTGTAAGGCACCAGCCCGATACCAAGGTCATCCAGCGTTGACAGGACCCCGTTCTCTTCAATGGCTGTCCACCAGATGGAATATTCGCTTTGCAGGGCGGCGACTGGTTGAACGGCATGGGCGCGGCGGATTTGCTCGGCGTTGGCCTCGGACAGCCCAAAATGCTTGACCTTGCCTGCCTGGATCAACTCCTTGACCGCCCCGGCCACATCTTCCATCGGCACTTCCGGGTCGGGCCGGTGCTGGTAGAACAGGTCAATCACCTCGACGCGCAGGCGCTTGAGCGAGGCCTCGGCCACGCGCTTGATCTGTTCCGGGCGGCTGTCCATCCCAACGCTGGGGTGCGGCCCCTTTTCTCCGTGCTTCCAGCCGAATTTGGTGGCGATGACCACCTTGCCGCGGAAAGGCTCCAAGGCTTCGCCAACCAGTTCCTCGTTGGTGAACGGCCCGTAGACTTCCGCCGTATCAAAGAAAGTGACGCCGCGCTCGACCGCTTTGTGCATGAACGTGAGCATCTCCTGTTTGTCAGTCGGCGTGTCGCCAAAACTCATGCGCATACAGCCCAGCCCAAGGGCCGAAACTTCCAGGCCGCTGTTTCCAAGTTTGCGTGTTTGCATTTTTTGTGCTCCTGTCCTTTGGTTGATCAGATGATTTCTGACGTTTCGGGTTCGACGATTTTTTTCTCTTTCGTCAAAACTGCATTTTCATAAACTTCAATTTTGTGATCCAGGATTTCCAGTGTTTTTTGCATTTCCTTCAGCCTGTTTACCAGCAGTTTGCGTTGTTCTTTCAGAATTTCTCGTCTGGCTTCGATGGTCCCATCACCTTGCTGGACCAGCCCGACATACTCGATCAGAACTTCGATTGAAAGCCCGGCGCTGCGCATGCACTTGATAAATTCGACCCGCCTGATATCAAGTTCGCCGTAATCCCGAATTCCGCTATCGTTTCGATTAACGTGTTGGATCAATCCAATTCGTTCATAATAGCGCAGCGTATCGGATGAAATGCCATATCGTTCACTGACTTCTGCAATTTTCATAATTTCACCTCCGAAAATAGTGTATCACCTGGAGGTAACTCCAAGTCAAGAGGCAACTTGTAATTAACCCCGATAAATAGCCTGTCACCGCTGTATAATGAATACATTGATCATCTACTACAAAGGAGAATCGCATGGCATACACGCTGGATACAAAAGTTGGCGAAATTTTGGATGACACTGGCGCTGTGAAAATTCTGGAAAAATATGTTCCAGGTATATCCAAAAACCCGATGATTGGCTTTGCAAGAGGCATGACGTTGAAAGCCCTGCTTGCCATGCCACAGGCCAAAGATGCCGGGCTTACGGAAGAAATGGTTAAAAAAGTGCTCGGAGAGATCAACGCTATAAAGAAATAAGCACATCCTCCCCAAAAATAGATAACCGAAAATACTGGAAGCTTATCGGGCTTCTGGTATTTTTTTGCGTATGCGGAAGAGAGTCGAAATTGCGGTGGTTTGGGGTTGGTCAGGGTGGGAAAAGATAACTTACAAAAAGATGCCAATATGCCTATCGAAGCGGGTATAATTTTTAATTGCACAAAGCGAATGGGGGAAATCCCCAACATGATACGATGACAGCCAATGAAAAACCTTTAAGGTCTCACATATTTGGTACCTTTTCTGGCTGCGAGGAGATTTATTTTGGAAACATCAAAAGCACAACCTGAGTCGATTGTCCGTATAAAAGTTGTTGGCGTGGGCGGCGGAGGTTGCAATGCCGTCAACCGGATGATTGATGAAGGCATGCAAGGTGTGGAATTTGTGTCCATCAACACCGATGCTCAGGCGTTGACGCATTCCAGGGCACCCACCCGAGTACAAATTGGCGAGAAGCTGACGCGCGGCTTGGGCTCGGGCGGCAACCCGGAGATCGGGCGTAAGTCGGCTGAAGAATCAATTGCCAGGTTGTCTGATGCCCTGAAAGGCGCAGATATCGTTTTCGTTACAGCCGGCATGGGTGGCGGCACCGGTACCGGCGGCGCTGCCATCGTGGCGCAGATCGCCAAGGAGAGCGGGGCGCTGACGATCGGAGCAGTCACCCGTCCGTTTAGTTTTGAGGGCAGTCGGCGCATGCAGTCTTGTGAGGCAGGCATTGCCAGCCTTAAAAAATATGTTGATACCCTGATCGTTGTCCACAACGATCGCTTATTGCAGACAATGAACAAGCACGCCAGCCTGGGCGATGCTTTCAAGGCGGCAGATGATGTTTTGCTTCAGGGTATTCGAGGCATCTCGGAACTTATCACTGTTCCCGGTTTGATCAACCTGGATTTTGCCGACGTGCGCGCGATCATGAACGAAGGCGGGGCTGCCCTGATGGGTGTGGGCCGGGCTTCTGGTGACAACCGCGCCCGCGCAGCCGCTGAGCAAGCCATCTCGAGCCGGTTGCTCGATGTCACCATCGATGGGGCCCGGGGAGTGTTGTTCAACATTACAGGCGGACCAGATATGACCCTGTTTGAGGTCAATCAGGCAGCGGCCCTGATCCGTGAGGCAGCCCATCCCGATGTAAATATGATCTTCGGGGCGGTGGTCGACCCGGGCATGACGGAGGAGCTTCGCATTACAGTCATTGCCACGGGATTCGAGTTGCCCGCCAACCTATCCCGCGCCATTTGAGTGGATGCGGAATGATTTTGATGCGCAGTGCCATAAAGCAAAGCGCAGAAGAGCGATCCACCTAATAAAATCCCCCAAACCTCGGAGTCATTGCATGCCTAAACTCACCTACCCAATTACCCCCAGCGTTGAGCAGACCGATGATTATCACGGCACACCCGTCCGCGACCCGTATCGCTGGCTCGAAGATGTCGATGCGCCTGAAACGCTGGAATGGGTCAAGCGTCAGAACGAACTGACCTATGGGTTTCTGGAAAAAATCCCGGCCCGCGAGCGTCTCCAGTCGCGCCTGACCGGGTTGTGGGATTACGCCAAGGCCTCTACTCCCTTTAAGCGCGGCCAACGCTATTTCCAATTCCGCAATACCGGTTTGCAAAATCAGGATGTGCTCTACTTCGCCGAAAGCCCTAGCGCCGCCGGGCGCATTTTGCTTGACCCCAATACGCTTAGCGATGACGGTACGGCCGCCCTCAACACCTACGCGGTCAGCGATGACGGCCGCTGGCTGGCCTATGCCATCAGCCGCTCTGGCTCCGACTGGCAGGAATGGCGCATCCGCGAGGTTGAGAACGCCGCCGACCTGCCCGAAACCCTGACCTGGAGCAAATTCTCAGGCGCGGCCTGGGCCAAGGACGGTTCTGGCTTCTATTATGGCCGCTATCCCGCCCCCGCCGAGGGCGAAACTTACCAGCAGGCCAACTACAACCAGCAACTGGCCTTCCACCGCCTGAATACCCCCCAGGCTGAAGACCGCCTGGTTTACGCCCGCCCCGACCAGCCCGAATGGGGCTTCGGCGCAGAGCTCAGCGACGATGGCGATTATCTCCTGCTGGGCGTCTGGCAGGGGACCGATACCCGCAACCGCTTTTTTTATCAGGATTTAAAGGCGGGCGGCGATGTTGTGGAACTGATCCCCGACCTGGAGGCCTCCTACGAGTTTATTGGCAACGATGGGCCGCTCTTCTACTTCCGCACGGATCGCAACGCCCCGCGCGGCTGCCTGCTGGCCATCGATGTTACCCACCCTGACCCGTCCAACTGGAAAGTTATCCTGCCCGAGAGCGCGGATGTGCTTGAAAGCGCGCAACTCATCTCCGGGCAGTTTGTGGTCACCTATCTGCATGATGCTCATCACGAATTGCGCCGCTTCACGCTGGATGGTGTCGCGCTCGGGGACATTTCCCTGCCAGGGCTTGGATCGCTCTCCGCCGTGAGCGGAAAGCGCCGCGACGATGAGATGTTCTACGCCTTCAGCGCCTACATCGCCCCGCCAACGGTCTACCGTTACGATTTCAAGTCCGGCGCGAGTGAGCTTGTTTTCTCCCCGGCCATCGATTTCGATTTCCAGGCCTACGAAACCCATCAGGTTTTTGTCCCATCCAAAGACGGGACGCAGGTCCCGCTCTTTATCACTCATAAAAAAGGCCTCGCTTACGATGGCCAAAACCCGACTCTTTTGTATGGCTACGGCGGCTTCAATATTTCTTATCTGCCAAATTTTGCCGTCCACTATCTGGCCTGGCTCGAAATGGGAGCGGTGTTCGCTGTGGCCAATTTGCGCGGCGGCAGTGAATACGGTGAAGAGTGGCACAAGGCCGGCATGCTGCACAACAAGCAAAACGTATTCGACGATTTCATTGCCTGCGCCGAGTGGCTGATCGCCGAGAAAATCACCTCCACGCCCAAGCTGGCGATCGAAGGCCGCTCGAACGGCGGCCTGCTGGTTGGCGCGTGCCTGACCCAGCGCCCCGACCTGTATGGCGCCTGTCTGCCCATCGTCGGGGTGATGGATATGCTGCGCTTCCACAAATTCACCATTGGTTGGGCCTGGGTCAGCGACTACGGCTGCGCTGACGACCCCGAGTTTTTCCCCACGCTGTATGCCTATTCCCCGTATCACAACATCAAGCCCGGCACGGTCTATCCGCCAACCCTGGTTCTAACCGGCGACCACGACGACCGGGTCGTCCCCGGCCACTCCTTCAAGTTCGCTGCCGCGCTGCAGGCCGCCCAGGCCGGTGACGCACCGGCACTGATCCGCATCCAGACCAAGGCCGGGCATGGCATGGGCAAACCCACTGCTGTGCTGATCAACGAATGGGCCGATATCTTCACCTTCCTGGTCAGCGCACTGAAAATGGAGTAAAGCGCCCACGGCGGGTACGATCATTCAAGCGGCTTTTCCACCCAGGAAAATCATATGACCCTGCTCTACATTTTTCTTGTATTGCTTGTTCTGGCCGGCCTGGTCTTTGGCTGGCTGAAACTCTACCCGGCCATTGCAACGCGCCGCAACCTGGCCCGCCTGGGGTCGGAAGCCCCGCAGATCACGGCGAACGGTATCCAGTTCCGGGATTTGAACAAGAATGGGAAGCTGGATATCTACGAGGACCCGCGCCAACCGATCGAGGCGCGCGTAGCCGATCTTTTATCCCAGATGACGCTCGAGGAAAAAGCCGGGATGATGTTCCACGCCATGATCGGCATGAACCGGGATGGCACGTTGACAGAAACCCTCAGCCGCGATGGCGGTCCAACCAAAACATCCGAAGTGGTGGCTGTTAAGCTGCTAAATCATTTCAATATTTTGAATGTATTTGAGCCGCGCGAGATCGTGGCCTGGCACAACCGGCTGCAAAAGATGGCCGAGCACACCCGATTGGGCATCCCGGTCACGATTTCATCTGACCCGCGGCACGCCTTCTCGAACAATGTCGGTGCAAACCTGCCCGCCGGCGCTTTTTCACAATGGCCGGAACCGACCGGGCTGGCCGCAACGCGCGATGCGGCCCTGGTCGAGGAATTTGGCGATATTGCCCGCCAGGAATACCTCGCGGCTGGTATTCGCGTGGCGCTGCACCCGATGGCCGACCTGGCGACTGAGCCGCGCTGGTGCCGGGTGAATGGCACGTTTGGCGAGGATGCCGGGCTGTCTGCGCAAATGACCTTTGCCTACATTCGCGGTTTCCAGGGCGAGAAAATTGGGCCGAAAAGCGTGGCCTGTATGACCAAGCATTTCCCCGGCGGCGGCCCGCAGATGAACGGTGAAGATGCTCATTTTTCGTACGGAAGAGAGCAGATTTACCCCGGCGACAATTTCGATTATCACCTGAAGCCTTTTGAGGCTGCCTTTGCTGCCGGAACCTCGCAGATCATGCCTTATTATGGCATGCCGGTCGGGACGCAGTTCGATGAAAAAGGATTCGGTTTTAACAAGGCGGTCATTACCGGCCTGCTGCGCGAAAAATACGGTTTCGACGGCATCGTTTGCACCGACTGGCTGCTGTTGAACGGATTCTCGATGTTTGGCAAGATGTTGATCGAGGCCAAAGCCTGGGGCGTTGAGCACCTGACTCCGCTCGAGCGGGCGCGGGTGGCGCTCGAGGCCGGGGTTGACCAGTTTGGCGGCGAGACCTGCCCCGAGTTGATCGTCGAACTCGTCAGGAGCGGTAAAATTTCTGAAGAGCGCATTGACCAATCCGTGCGGCGCTTGCTGCGCGAAAAATTTCGACTGGGGCTTTTTGACAACCCCTATCTCGACCCGGATGTGGCTGAGAAAACCATCGGGCGGGCAGATTTCAAGAGCAAGGGTGAACTGGCGCAGCGAAAATCGATCGTTCTGCTTAAAAATGGGCTCGAGAAACCTGTTCTGCCCCTGGCCGGAAAGCCGAAGATCTACGTGGAAAACATCGACCTTAAGACCGCCAGCCAGTATGGCGCAATCGTCACTGACCCCTCCCAGGCGGATTTTGCCATTCTGCGCCTGAACGCCCCCTACGAAAAACGCAAGGGATTCTTGGATTCTCTGTTCCACGCGGGTGATCTGGATTTTAAAAGCCCCGAGAAGGAACGCATCCTGGGTATCCTCGACCAGGTTCAAACGGTGGTTGATTTCTATTTCGAACGCCCGGCGGTTATCCCTGAAATCAATCAAAAATGTGCTGCTCTGCTCGGTAATTTTGGCGCTAACGATGCGGCTGTGCTGGATGCCATCTTTGGCCGCTTCGCTCCAAACGGCAAACTGCCCTTTGAAATTCCATCTTCGATGGATGCGGTGCGCAAGCAGAAGGAAGACCTGCCCTACGATTCGGAGAATCCGCTTTATCCCTTTGGATTCGGCCTGACCTATTGATACTACTCCATAAGTTTTGTGGTTTGATCACCCCAGATGATTGCATATTGGTTGTCTTGGAATTAATAGAAATCTAACCCTATTAGTATAAAATCTGCCCAACGTTTTTCTTACTCGTTCATAAAGGAGGATACAAAAAATGGACTGGAGCATTGTTCTCTTGCTTATTGGTGGCCTGGTTACCCTGGTGGTGGGCGCAGAGCTTTTGGTGCGCGGCGCATCCAAACTGGCCGCGGCGTTGGGGATTTCTCCGCTGGTGATCGGCCTGACGGTGGTGGCTTTCGGCACCAGTTCCCCCGAACTGGCCGTGAGCGTGCAATCGGCTTTTAGCGGCAGCGCCGATGTGGCTCTCGGCAATGTGGTCGGCAGCAATATCTTCAATGTGTTATTTATTTTGGGGCTGTCTGCGATGATCACCCCTCTAATTGTCCATCAGCAGTTGGTACGCTTGGATGTGCCGATTATGATCGGTCTATCTGTTTTGCTCCTGCTTCTGGGCCTGGATGGCAATATTGGCCGTCTGGATGGTTTGCTTTTGTTTGGCGGCATGATCGCTTACACCTGGTTTGGCATCCGCCAGAGTCGTTCTGAGCCGAAAGATGTCCAGGAAGAATATTCTGATGAATATTCCCCCAAAAAAAACGACCGGCGTGGCACAGCCATAAATCTGGTTTTGATCGCCGCCGGGCTGGGTTTGTTGATACTCGGTTCCGACTGGTTGGTGAGCGGGGCGGTTTCCCTGGCGAAACTCTTCAATGTTAGCGACCTGGTGATTGGTTTGACCATCGTTGCGGCAGGCACCTCCATGCCCGAAGTGGCCACCTCCGTTATGGCGGCCATCAAAAAAGAACGCGATATTGCCGTCGGCAACGTGGTGGGCAGCAACATTTTTAATATCATGAGTGTGCTTGGCCTTTCATCTTTGATCGCTCCGAATGGAATTTCGGTTGCGCCCAGCGCTTTGGCCTTCGACATCCCGGTCATGATTGCTGTCGCGATTGCCACCCTGCCCATATTCTTTACCGGCAACCAGATCAAACGCTGGGAAGGTGGCCTGTTCCTGCTGTATTACGTGGCCTATACAGCCTATCTGATCTTTGAATCGATCCAACACCACGCCAATCGCGAGATTTTGTTCAACACGATGGTCTGGTTTGTCTTTCCATTTACAGCAGTCGTGCTGGCAATCACCGTTATTCAGGAAGTTGCCATTTTGCGCAAGACGAAAGGCGCAGCGAAAAATTAAGCCCATATTCCCCGTATGGGTCATTGTGCCATTTCGCGTATGTTGCTAGGATAATCGGACACAAAAGGTCTCCTCAATGCCATCTTATTTGCTCACTATTCCCCTGATTCTGATCAGCCTGGGTATTTTCCTGGCGCTGGCGCTGCGCAAGGTGCCGATCAACAATCCGCAAGCTGGTTTGATCCTGGCATGGTTCCCGGCGGCCTCGTTCGCCAGCCTGCTTTACTTGGCATCTGTGGCAAATGGCAAAGAATTGATCTTCTCCGTTCCCTGGATGCCATCCCTGGGTCTCAACTTCTCCTTTTACCTGGACGGTCTCTCTGCGTTGTTCGCTTTGCTGATCACCGGCATTGGAACGCTGGTGATCGTTTACTCTGGTTATTATTTTGAGCATGAACCACAAGCGAAGGAAAAAGAACAAAAAAAATCAGTTGACGGTCATTCGTCTGCCTTCGAAAACCGCTTCTTCATTTATATTCTGCTGTTTATGCTTGCAATGCTTGGCCTGGTTCTGGCCGGCGACCTGATCACCTTATTCCTGTTTTGGGAAGGGACAAGCATCTCATCCTTCCTGTTGATTGCCTATAAATTCAAAGACGAAGCGGCTCGTAAGGGTGCATTTAAGTCGCTATTTATTACCGGCGGCGGGGGCATTGCCATGCTGGCGGGTTTCCTGTTTGTCATCTCGATCAGCGGCAGCGCGGATTTTAAAACCATACTCACCAGCGGCGATATGTTGCGCGCCAGCCCGCTCTATCCGCTTTTGTTTGCCCTGATCGCCCTGGGCGCGTTCACCAAAAGCGCGCAATTCCCGGCCCATATCTGGCTCCCGGAAGCGATGAGCGCCCCAACTCCGGCCAGTTCCTTCCTGCACTCGGCCACCATGGTCAAGGCTGGCATTTACCTGCTGGCGCGCCTTAATCCATCTCTGGGCGGCACGGACCTGTGGTTCTGGACACTTTCCATTTTTGGCCTGACCACCATGCTGGTCGGCGCGTATCTGGGCGCAAAGCAAAACGATATCAAGCCCTTGCTGGCCTACTCCACGATTTCGCAGCTCGGCGTGCTCGTGGCGCTGATCGGCCAGGATACCGAGATTGCTTTCAAGGCACTGGTGATCAGCATTTTTGCCCACGCCCTGTACAAATCGGCCTTGTTCATGTCGGCGGGGATCATCGATCACGAAACCGGAACCCGTGATCTGCGCAAACTGGGCGGCTTGCGTAAGCAAATGCCCGTCATGTTTGGGATCATGGGCATTGCGGGACTCTCCATGGCGGGATTGCCCCCGCTCTTTGGCTTTCTGGCCAAGGAGACTTTACTCGCCTCCGCCACCCACCCGAACCTGCCCGCCGTTGTGGACCTTCTTTTCCCGCTGACAACGATCCTGGCCGGGGCGTTGATCCTGTTCCAGGCGGGGATTCTCTTCTGGGGCGTTTTCCTTGGCCAGCCGGCTGACCCCAAACACCCACCACATGGCCACGACCCGAAGCTCGGGTTCTGGCTTGCACCCGCCATCCCGGCGCTTATTTCCCTGCTGGTGGGTATCACTCCCGTTGAACCTAAATTCCTGGCCGAGTTCCTGGCCTGGGCCGCCAAATCCGCTTATGGGGACAAGGTTAAAGTCTCCCTGGCGTTGTGGACGGGGATCAATGTGCCGTTAATGTTATCCGTCGTTGCGGTTTCGCTCGGCTTGTTGCTTTTCTGGCAGCGCGGCCGCATTCGCCTGGCGTTGATCGCTTTCCTGCCGAACCTGACGCTCAACGCGCTCTTTGACGGGGTTATTTCCGGGTTGGATTGGCTCTCGAAAACGGCGACCCGGCTTCAGGGTGGTCAGCTGCGGGTCTATCTCCGCATCATGGTGCTTGCCGCGGTGGGGCTGGTGCTCCTGTTTGGCGGTATTCCCTCCCCGTCCCTTTTTCAAAACCTGGATTGGCGATTGGAAGGGCTGGATGTTTTGCGCGTTTTCTCACTGATCCTGCTGGTTGGCGCGGCCTTGCTGACGGTTTTCCTGCGCCGCGACCTGTACGCGGTGATTGCGCTGGGCGTGGTTGGCCTGGGTGTGGCGATTTGGATGGCGCTCGACCCCTCACCCGATGTGGCCCTGGTGCAGGTGGTGGTCGATATTCTCTCGACTGTGATTTTGGTGCTGGCCCTCGGCATTATCCCCCGCAAACTGCGTGACCGGGCCAATGAATTGCTTCACACACGCACCGGCAGGGCTCGTGATTGGTTGATTGCCGGGCTGGCGGGGCTGGTGATCGCGATGGTGTCTTTCACCGCTCTGGAAACCCGCCCACGCATGAGCCTGGTCTCGCCCTATTACATCGAAAATTCCAAGCCACTGACAGGCGCAAAAGATATTGTCGGCGCAATTGTGGTCGATTTTCGCGGCGCCGATACGATGATCGAGATTATGGTTTTTGCCATGGCGGGGCTGGGCATCTATACCCTGCTGCATTACGCTGCCCGCAAAGATGAGGAAAATACGCACCGTCCGGCGGTTATGAAAAACCTTCCGGCCAACGCTCCGCTGGGGGTATATCATCTGCCTACCTCGCCGTTGCTGCACACTTTGGCCTATATGATTCTGCCGCTGGCTTTCCTGCTGGGTGTGACCCACATGATGTATGGCCACGACCAGCCGGGAGATGGCTTCACGGCCGGGGTGATTATCAGCCTGGCGATTGCCATGTGGTACATGTTGTTTGGCTATAGCGAAGCCCGCCGCAAACTGGGCTGGCTGAGACGCAGAAATCTGATTTCTGCTGGCCTGGGGCTGGCCTTATTGAACGCCCTGGGCGGTCTGCCGTTTGGCGCTGGCTTTTTCGCGCCGGTGGATTACGGAAAAATGCTCGGCCTGCCTCTGCCGCCTGGTTTTGGCCTGACGAACTCGTTCTTTTTTGAAATGGCGATCTGCCTGACCGTGATCGGGGCGGCGACCCTCATCCTGGATAACCTGGGCTATCCGCGCGAGGCCGACCCTGAAGCGGATGCCGAACTGGCGGCGGTTGAACTTGAAGTCGCCCGGTTTGAGAAGGGCGGAATGGAGGTGGAAAAATGAACATGCTTACATCCATTGCGATCGGCATTCTTTTCGCGGCCGGTATTTATCAGATTTTGCGTCGCAATGTTTTTCGCGCGGCTCTGGGGCTGGCTTTGGTATCCAATGCCGTCAACCTGTTCCTGTTCAGCATTGGCGCGTATAACGGCCTGGCAGCAGCCTACAGCACCGCCACCGTCCAGGTGAGCGATCCTTTGCCCCAGGCCCTGGTTTTGACGGCGATTGTCATCAGCATGGGCGGTTTTGCCTTTGTGCTCAGTCTGTTGTATGTCATTTCAACCCGCTACAAGACCAGCGACAGCGATCAAGTGAAAGGACTGAAGAATTGAATCCGATCTTTCTCCTGCCTCCGTTGCTGACCCCCTTCCTTGGCGTCCCGCTCAGTTTGGCGCTGCGCAAAAACCACAAAGTGCAGGTGGCGCTCTCGCTTGCGTTGATGTTCACATCCCTGGGCTTTACCCTTTTTCTGCTTTTTGGCTCGTTTTCGGCCAGCCAGCCCCTGGTTTTGCAGTTGGGCGCATGGCAGGCTCCTTTCGGGATCACCCTGACGGCCGACCCACTCAATCTCTTCATGCTCCTGATGAGTCAACTGGTGCTTTTTGCGGGATTCATCTACGCTGCCGGCTCCACCGAAAAGGCCACTCGTTACCCGGCCTTTTACCCGCTCTTTTTTGCCCTGGCGACTGGCCTGAGCGGCGCTTTCCTGACCGGAGACTTGTTCAATTTGTTCGTGTTTGCCGAGATCATTGTTATCTCCGGTGCGGCCCTTACCGCCAGCGCCGATGATCAGTATGGCGTGGAGGCTGCTTACAAGTATTTCTATATTTCGACCCTGGCCTCGGTCTTCTTCCTGTTGGGCGTCGGTTCGCTCTATACCGCTTATGGCACGCTCAATTTCGCCGATCTGGCCGTCCGCATTGCCGAAGCGCCCGCCGCGCCTCTGGCGATGATCGGCCTGGCCTTCCTGACGGCCACCTTCCTGATTAAAAGCGCAGCATTTCCTTTTCATTTCTGGCAGCCCGATTTCCATGCCGCGGCTCCCACTGCCATCAGCGCGATGCTTTCCTCGTTGGTGGTTAAGTTGGGAGTCTATGGCTTTTTACGGCTCACCACCCTGCTTTTCCCCGATGTTGAATTGTTAAAAACGTTACTGGTTGTGATCGGTGTGGCAGGGGTGCTCTATGGCGGCTTTGGCGCAGCCGGGACGCATCACGCCAAGCGCATGCTGGCTTATTCCACCCTGGCGCAAATCGGCTTTATCCTGGTTGGGATTGGTTGGGCCACGCCGTTTTCGTTGGCGGCAGCGCTGGTTTTCACCTTTAACCACGCCTTGATAAAATCGGCCATGCTCATGCTGGCCGGAGCCATGGCCAGCCGCGCCCCGGTTAAATCCGCTTCGTTTGAAGTGCTGGTGGGTGTGGGTAAATATCATCCTGTGGCCGGGATTTTGTTCCTGTTGGGCGGCATGGCGCTGGCGGGCATCCCGCCGCTGAACGGTTTTACCAGCAAATTAATGATTTTCTGGAGCGGTATCGAATCTGCCAACTACCTGCCCCTTGCAATCATCGGCGTCGCGAGCATTGTCACCCTTACTTATGTGATTCGCTCCTTCATCAAAATCTGGTTTGAAACCCGGGCTGAAGTCAAACCCAAGCCCGGCGACCAGTTACTGGCCCCTGCCTTGCTGGTTGCCCTGAGCCTGATTCTCGGTATCTGGGCCGAGCCGCTGGTTTTCCTGGCCCAACGAGCCGCTGTCTGGATGACAAATCCCGCGGCTTATATCAACATGGTTTTGAAGTAAGGAACTTCCATGCGCCTGATTCACATTGTTCTTTCGCTTTTTCTTGCCTACCTGGCCCTGACCGGCAACCTGTCCCTGCCCAATCTGGTGATGGGCGCGTTGGTTGCCTTTGGCATCAGCCTGCTGCTGCCGCGCATCGAATTGCCCGCTTTCTCACTGGCGCGCGTCCCAGAGTTTTTGTGGGCAACTTTGCGCTATATTTTTGTCGTCACCTGGGATGTGATTCGCGGCGCATACAGCACCGCTCTGATTGTGCTCGATCCCAAAATGCCGATTAACCCCGGCATCATTGCCATCCCCTCCGGCACGAAGACCGAACTGGGTACCGCGCTTTCGGCCCACGCCATCACGCTTTCACCCGGCGAGATGGTGGTCGCGATCGATCAGGATGGGGTTATGTACACTCACTGCCTGAACGTGGGGGATTCCGTCCGTTTTGTGACCGAAGCCCAGGAGATGAGAAAAAATCTTTTGAGCAAGATGTTTGAATAGGTATTTTATGGAAACTGTACTGGACACTCTCTTCTGGATCGTACTCTTTGCCCATCTCGTGATGGCCTTGGTGGCCATCTGGCGTATCGGGCGCGGTGAAAACGGTCTCGTCCGTTTGAGCGGGCTGGATCTGTTCAGCACGCTGACGATTGCCACCCTGGTAATTATTTCGATCATTCGCAAAGAGAGCATTTTTATAGATGTGGCCATTGCTGCCGCGGCTCTCGGCTATCTTTCCACGGTTGCGCTTGCCAAATACATTGCCGAGCATCGGATGGTGTGATATGGAGATATTCCTGCAAACCCTGGCGCTTATCTTTCTGATTTTGGGAACCCTGCTGTCCCTGATTGGGGTAATCGGCTTCATTCGCCTGCCCGACGTGTACACCCGTTTGCACGCCACCGGCAAAGTGAGTATCTTTGGTCTGGTATTTTTACTGTTTGCGGCAGCTTTTCTTAACCCGGCTCTGATCTGGAAAGCCCTGTTGTTAATTTTCTTCGTGCTGATCGCCTCGCCTTCGGTATCCCACGCCATAGCATCGGCTGCGCACAAAGCTGGCGTTCCGCTTATCGGGCAGCGTGATGATTTGAAAGACGCAGAAAAGCGCGGCTGATTCAGCCGGCTCTGTATTTGATGGTGGGCTTTTCTCAAAAAGCCTCACTCACGATAAAAGTGCGCAACAATTTAAATAGAAATCAGGTTGGCTTTTGATAACCAACCTGATTTCTATTTGTTTGCTTGGCGCTATTGCCTCAAAAAGGAATAGGCCAGAACATACAAAATTGTGGTGACTACCAGCGTCACGAGCATAACTGGCAAGCCACGCTTGTTCCAGAGCGCGGATGTGATTGGGGAGCGGGTGCGCTCTGAGAGCGATGCCACCACCACATTGGCCGTGGAGCCGATGATGGTTCCGTTGCCGCCCAGCCCTGCGCCAAAGGCCAACGCCCACCATAAGGGAGTGATATTGACCCCGCTTGCGCCGAGCTCCTGAATAACCGGGATGAAGGCGATTGTGATCGGAACGTTATCGACCACCGCTGAAAGCGCAGCTACCAGCCAGAGCAAGCCTACACCGAGCACCAACGGATTGGCATCGCCAATGTTCATTATGGAAACAGTAATTGCGTGGAGTACTCCGGCTGATTCCAGGCCACCCACCAGTATAAACAGGGCCGTAAAAAACACCAGGACACTCCATTCGACGCGCTCCAATGTTTTGCGGATGTCTGGCCGAACCCAGACCAGTGCTGCTGCGGCAGCGCTCAATGCAATGAACGCCGGGCTGATGTTCAGTGGTTTTTCAAAGAAAAAGAGCAGAATTGCGCCGCCAAGCACTACGAGAATCCTGCGCGCTGTTTTCCAGTCTTCCAGGGCGGCTTTGGGGTCAAGGCTCAGGATGGCGTCAGGGTTGGCTGGGGTTTCTGCCATCTCCCGACGAAAGAGAAAGCGTAATAAAAACAGTGCTACAAACCACACTATCAGGATGATCGGCAGGGAGTGGGTGAGAAAGTCGTTGAACGTCAACCCAGACGCAGACGCGATCAGCACATTCGGCGGGTCGCCGATCAAGGTGGCGATGCCGCCGGTGTTGGAGAGTAAGGCTTCAGAAATGAGAAAGGGCGCCGGGTTCATCCCCAGGATCTCGCAGATCAAGATCGTAACAGGGGCGATCAATACCACCGTGGTGACATTGTCGAGAAACATCGAGAGCAGGGTAGTTATTGAACCGAGCAGCACAAACAATCGCAGAGGTTTCCCTTTCGAAAAACGCGCTGCCTGAACGGCCATGTATTGGAAAAGGCCGGTTGGCTCGAGCAAGGAAACGAGAATCATCATACCCAGCAGCAAACCAACGGTTTCAATATCCACGGAGGCGATGGCTTGCTCTTCGGTATAGAAACCCAAAAGCATGCCCGCCACCAACATGGCTACAGCCCCGGCGATGGAGGCGATGCTCCGGTTGAGCTTTTCGGAGAAGACGAAATAGAGTGTTATCCCAAAGATGACGACTGCGACGCTGCCTATCAACATGTCAGCCTCCCTGGGTCACATTCCAACCCGAAAGAAAGGCGGCGCCGATATCTACACGTGAAACGATACCGATCAAAACGCCCTGTCCATCTACAACCGACAGGTCATGGATCTGGTGTTGATGGAGCAAGGAAAAAGCGCGCAGCAGGCCGCTTTCAGCCGATACTGATACCGGAGAGCCCATGATGCTTTCAACCGATCTGGATAGAACTTCAGCCGAAGGGACGCGCTGCTCGATTGCGCCAAAGTCTGGCACAAAGTCGAAATCATCCAGTAGCTTTAGAAAATCTGGCAGGACGAATTCCAGCAGGTTGCGCAGTTGTACCATGCCGACCAGCTTGCCCTGGCTATTCACAACCGGCAGGCTGCCAACGTGTTTCTCAGAAAAGATCTTCGCCGCTTCTGCAATGCTGGTTGCCGGGGTAACCGTGTAAACGTTGCGCTTCATACAATCTTTGATTTTCATACTTTTCTCCAAACTTGCAACAAACTTGCGAAAGCATTTTGGATAATTTTCGAAAAACAACCCGGCGCTAAAATCACCCAAGAAAATATAACATTACCATTGCGCCAATATACATGATCGAAAGTGAAATGCCATCCCATGAAAACCGATAGGGTGTTTTTGGAGAGACGCGATACATCAGGCTGATAATGACCACTCCGGTCATCATCATCACAATTACGGCTGCGAAACCGTTGGCATCATTCAACGAAGCCCAAAAATTGGCTTTGCCATCAGCGATATCGTAAATTGCAAGAATTGCAATGTTGAATAGATTCGAGCCAAGCACATTCGCAATGGCCATGTCAATTGCCCCGATCCGGATGGCGGCCAGGCTGGCAGCGATCTCTGGCAACGAAGTGGATGTCGCCAGGAATAGATTGCCGACAAAGCTCCTCGAAAGCCCGGTGGTAGCCGAAATGCGATCGCCGATGGAGGCCAACCAAATGCCCAAGCCAACCACAGCCAGAGCACTGACAATGAAGATCAGGTAAGACTTGCGGGCGCTGATATGGGCATAGCCTTCAGCTTCGGCTTCTTTTTCAAGCACTTCCACCTGGCGCGCCTGTTCAACGGTTGAAATCATACGTCCGCCGAAAACATAAATGACCAGGAGCAGGATGCTGAGCAGGCTGAAGCCGGGCAGGCCGATGCTGTTGTATTGCGAACCGATCAGTACGCCCATCGCCACCATGCCGAGCAGGAGAATTCCCAGTCCGGCCGAGAGAATGTGCCCGTCGTGGGCTTTGCTCAGAATTCTCCCTGGCTGGTAGGCGAGATCCATCATCGCGATTAGCGCCAGGTTGAACAGGCAGGAGCCAAGGATCGCACCGGCAGCCAGGTTGGGGGCCTTCAGCCAGGCGACTGCCGAAACACCGGAAGCCAGTTCTGGCAGGGAGGTAACCCCTGCAATCAAAATCGCTCCGACCCAGGCCCGACCCAGGCCAGTCTTAACAGCCAGAACATCCCCGTATTTCGAGAGCAGGGTTGCTGCCCAGATCAGCAGAGCGGCGCAAACGATAAACTCAATCCAAATCATTTTCTCAACTCCTCTTGATATCCACCTTCAATGGGTAAAATACAAAATTTCAAAATTTGCATTTGCGAGGTTTGAAACTCAAATTCCATCACTGAACTTCGTGTAATATAGATAAAGTTATCACATCCAGCCAAGCTGGCGATAGTGCCAAATATCCTTTTCGAAGGAGAAAACATCACTTTTGAAAACCAGATTGCGTAACAGGCTCCGCCTAACTCATGCAGGCTGGCGCGTTAAGATTTTGCAAAAAAACAAAATTGGAGCGTTTCTGGGGCAATTAGCGCCCAAAACAGGTTACACTTAAGCGCGATGGAACTACAAATTGTACCGGACCCCGTTTCTCTGGTGGAAACTGCTGCAGCCTTGTTCACTGAGCGGGCGATCGCTGCTGTGGCTGCGCGCGGAAGGTTCAGTATTGCGCTTTCCGGCGGCAGCACTCCTCGTGAAGTCTATGCCCGCCTGGCCTCGCCCGACTATGCCGATCGCATTCCCTGGCAGTCAGTGCATTTTTTTTGGGGAGACGAACGCTGCGTCCCGCCTGCGCATCCCGATAGCAACTACCGCATGGTTGCCGAAAACCTGCTAAACCACGTTCCCGCGCCGGCAGAGAACATTCACCGTGTTCAGGGCGAACTCGCTCCGAGCCAGGCCGCGGACCGTTATGAAACCGAACTACGCGCTTTTTTCGGCGAAACCCCGGCCTTCGACCTGGTTTTTTTGGGTCTGGGGGAGGATGGACATACCGCCTCGCTCTTTCCTGGTTCGCCAGCCCTGGCCGAATCCGCCCGGTGGGTGGTTGCTGCGGAACACACCACCCCGCCGCCGCCCCTCGTTTCGCGGGTGACTCTCACTTTTAGCGTGCTGAATGCCGCGCGTCAGGTGTTGTTTCTGGTCAGCGGCGCGGGCAAAGCCGCCAGATTGGCAGAGATCAAGCGCGGCGCGACGGATTTGCCAGCGGCACGTGTCCAGCCTGCCGGCGGTGACCTGCTCTGGCTCGTCGATCAAGCAGCTGCGGCCGGAATAGATCAGTGATCACCCTATTTTTAAGCAACAGGAGATTTTTAATGGATATTGCCCTTGTAGAAATTAATATTCGCGCGATCGGTTGGAATGAAGTATGAGCGAGATCTGCGAATCAACCAGCATTGTCATCTTTGGCGCTTCCGGCGACCTGACTTGGCGCAAGCTCATCCCGGCACTATATAACAACTTCAAAAAAGGACGGCTTTCCGAGTGCGCCAACGTGGTCGGTTTTGCTCGTCGCGACTATTCGGATGATGTTTTCCGCACCCGCCTGCGCGAGGGCGTTGCCCAGTTCAGCCCGGAAACTTTTGAGCCAGAAGTCTGGGAAAAATTTGCCACCCGCATCCATTATTTCAACGGTAACCTCGACCAACCCGCAGATTTCCCCCGTTTAAACGAATTTTTGCAAAAACTGGAAGGCGGTCCGTCCAACCGGCTGTATTACCTGGCCACTGCGCCTGAGTATTACGGGCCGATCTCCGGCTATCTCGGTGAAGCCGGCATGTCGCGCGATGATGAAACCTACGGGTCGTGGCGGCGGATCATCATCGAAAAGCCCTTCGGTCACGATCTGGCTTCGGCCCATGAACTCAACCACGCCGTCCACGCCGCTTTCGAGGAGCGCCAGGTTTATCGCATCGACCATTATCTCGGCAAGGAAACCTCGCAGAACATCCTGTTTTTCCGCTTTGCCAACACCATTTTCGAGCCGGTCTGGAACCGGCGTTATGTCAGCAATGTTCAGATCACCGTTGCCGAAAGCGTGGATGTGGGTAGTAGGGCCGGTTACTACGATTCATCTGGCGTTGTGCGCGATATGTTCCAAAACCACCTGTTCCAACTGCTGGCGCTGGTGGCCATGGAACCGCCCGCTTCCTTTAAAGCAGATGCCGTCCGCAATGAAAAGGTTAAGGTTTTTCAGAGCATCCGTCCGCTCGATCTGACCGACACCGTTCGCGCCCAGTATGAGGGCTATCGCCAGGCCGAAGGCGTCGAGCCCGATTCGCAAACCCCAACCTACGCTGCGCTCAAACTTTTTATCGATAATTGGCGCTGGAAAGGGGTGCCGTTCTACCTGCGATCGGGCAAGGCCCTCCAGCGCAAGACATCCGAGATCATCATCGAATTCCAGCGTCCGCCGCATATGATGTTCGATATGCCCAAAGATAGTGACTTTAGCTCGAATTTTCTATCGCTGACCATCCAGCCCAACGAGGGCATTCACCTGCGCTTTGAAGCCAAGGTGCCCGATTCTGACCAGGAGATGCGCTCGGTGGATATGGACTTCCACTATCGCGATTCGTTCAAAGACCGCAGCCTGCCCGAAGCCTACGAACGCCTGCTGCTCGAAGCGCTGGATGGAGACGCCTCGCTCTTTACCCGCTCCGATGGGATCGAGGCCTCCTGGCAAATGATCGACCCCGTTATCAATGGCTGGGTGGAACAAAACATCCCGCCGCTGGTCACTTATAAACGAGGCGATTGGGGCCCCGCTGAAGCCGATCAACTGTTGGCCCGCGCCGGTCATGTCTGGCGATTGGGACACGACGAATAGCGAAAAACGCTCCGAAGCCGTGATGCTTCGGAGCGTTTTCTTATCGGCAAGAGATGAAACCGGTTTTACGAACCTTGCGCTCGCCAGGTTTTTATTTGTTGAAAGACGGGGTCGTTCAGGCGTGTGGCAAAATTTGCACGGGAACTGCCTGCGTTGTGAACTCCAACCACGAAGCGATTTCCATCTTTTCCCACGTACCAGACCGGCGCGCCGCTTTGCCCAAAATAAGTATCGATTTCGTAGCTCAGATTGCGTTCGTTGACTCCTGATAAGTTGCGCACATGATACCACTGTGAATGCTTGGCTTTGTCGCTGGGATACCCACACAGACAGAACGGCCTGCTTTGCAGTATTTCTGTTTGGATATCCTGATAGCCAAAGTAGCCCAGCAGTTCCCCAACGCGGCTGTCCTCGTTCAGGAATATGGCGCCATAATCGTGGTCGTGAACATCAGGTTGGTTGAGTTTCCAGCCGTCTTTTTGCCATGCTTCGGAACACGCGACCTGGGTGGTAAGGTAGCTGCCAAATGGGGCGGTTTTTTTTCTGCAGGCGCCAGGGGTGACTTCCACGCTAATTACACGCCCACCTGTTGGGTGATCAAAAACACAATGACCGGCGCTGATGACTGTCCGAGGCGCAACCAGCCAGCCAGTGCCGGTGCCGGTCGAACCGTCAGCAAACGTTATTCTTAAAAAACAGATGCTGCGGTTGGGGAAATCGCTCGTATCCTCGATCTCTGTGCGGTCATCATCTCCGATAACATTAAATGGCATCAGAAACCCGGGCGGCATTTTCGGCTTGCCAGATGGTTTTGTCTTGACAATCTCTAGCCCATCTTTGCTCTCAGCCTTGGGGGGCGGCAAAGTTCCGAAACTACCTGGTTCGGCTTGCATTACTCTTTATCCTTTTTGGCATCCAGATTGCCGCTGCTGCCCGCTTCCTCGTCAGTTGTTTCTTCTTCGTTCGTGGTTGGTTTGAGCATTTTGCAGGTAACCGGGCTGCCCTTGTTTACCTTGGCGCCAGCCTGGGGCTCGGTTGAATCTACAAGCCAATCATCTCCGGCATCTGGCGGGGCAAAGGCAGCCTGTAGACCGGTATCTCTTAGAAGATCTTCTGCTTTTTTTCGGTTGGTTGTCTGTGGTATCTGTGGCACAGTCATGGTTTCAGGCTGGCCCGAACCTGCAGGAACATTTGTCAGGTCGGCTGGTGGCGCTTGCCCTTCTTCAGGATCTTTGGCTTTGTTCAGGAAGCTAAAAAAGGAGGCAGCAAAATTCTCTGTTGGACGGGATGCCGTACTCAGGCCGAGAGCCCAGGCCAGGGCCAACAAATAGTCAGTGGTTGAGCCAAAGGTTGGCAGGTATGCCTGTATATAAATCAGGCCGGCAACGGTGGCTACTGCCGCCCAGGCAACTGTGGCTATTATTGCAATCCTTGCTACCCTGTTCCTGGCATCCCCGGCGGGGTCTGATCTGATATTCAACAATAGTGAACATATCTCTTCTTTTTGGTTCTCTGCTGTCAGGCGATATGTTCCTTTGCGGGGTGGCAAATAGCTGCATTCAAATTCCGCGTTAGTTGGAATGGCTTCTTTGTTTATCTTGCAGGTAACCGCGTTCGTTCCTGATGCGCCTTTTAGTTTGAAAAAGAGTGTTTGGCCCTGGTAGCCGACCACTGCGCCTGATACGGGATAATACTCCGGGCTGAAGGGATCGCGCATTTCAAAATAAGGTTCAGCAACATTTATCCTGGCTTCCGATTCTGGGAATCCAAGCTTTTCATAGGCATCGTCAATCTTATTGCTGGCAACCTCAGAATCGCCAATGATCAGAAGCACTTCGGCATGATCAAGATCCACTTTGATCGTCCAATACAAGTTTGGGTTTGTTTTGATGATGTTTTTTCGCTGCAGCAAGTCTCGTACCACAGTTAAACGATAGCGCAGTGCGGACAAATTCTTGCTGCCGATAACGTCTGAGTAACGCAGCAGCACTCCAATCCCCAGCGAGGCGAAGAATATGAGCAGCATGGGCGCCCACAGGGTATCACGCACCTGCACCTTGACCGGGATGCTCTGATTTTGGAACAGATCAGAGTTGATGATCTGTAGCTTGCCGTCATAAGAACCGGGGTGTTCTATGCCTGCCAACCCCAGCTTAACACTGATCGAAGATGCAGAAACGGGTTGCGCCGGGGAATCCGGTGACAGATCCAATCGATGTTTTGACGACAGAGAGTCTTTTTCGATGGTCAGGAAGGCGCTGTGGCCATTGGTTTTATCGGCCAACTCGCTGGAAAGAACAGACCAATTCCCAACTGGCTGGTTGTTGGTCTCCCACACTACCAGGGAATACGCATCATAGATAACTGTATTGCTCCACGGGTGGGGGCGTATCGCGCTGATCATAATCTTCTCTGCTGCCGCACCACCCGCCTCGGCACGGTATTGGATCGTTTTCTGTGGGCTGCCGGCTATGGTTAAAGTGACCTTTTTGGCCGCAAGCTGGATATTCTCTCCATTCACAACCAGCCAGGCCTCGTAGCTACCGCCCGGGGGCAGGCGTCCGGTAAGATCCAGCGTAACGTTGACCGTTCCAAAGGATGGCAGGCTTACTTCTTCGGCGGTTGTGGCGTATCCGGGGCTAAAAAGCGTTTCGTCGGTTCCGCTTTTATTCTGAGTGATTATTAACTGGGTATTTACCTTGAGATTATCAACCGCTGAGAGGTTCTCCAGCCTGAAATCAACCTGTGGATGATCTGTGGTTGCAAACAACGATGCATCATCAACAGTTGGCAGCCGGATGGATACTTTTGCCGGCTCTGCCAAACTGCCGGATTTCTCCGTGAAATTGATTACGTTCACCGTCAACTTCTGTGAGGTGGGCGGGATACCACTCCCGGTTATGATTAACCTGCCTTCGTAGTCGCCGCTGGGCGGCAGAGTTGCAAACTTAAGCGTTAGGTTGGCTGGCGCGCCATCGAAAGCCGCTAAGGTTTCTTCGCTACTGGTGATTCCCGCGGCCAGGCTTTCTGTGCTGGAGTCACTTAGTATCCGTTTTAAAATCAACAAGCGTGCCTTAACATCTGTTGCATCCACTGTGGAGGATGTTGAAAGTTGGATCTGGACCTCTGGCAGCATGCTGGTCAGCAAAACCGTGCTGGCAACATCTTCCGGGGTGGTTGCGGTGAGAATCGTGGCAGCATTTACCGTAGGGGTTTCTGATGCCTGCTCAACATCTGTATCTGTGCTGCTTAAATCTGCCACATCGGCTACATCGGAGGCATCATTGGTTGGGGGCGGGGTTGGTGTTTCAAGCCCGGGCTCCTGAGTTGTCTCGGTGGCCGGGCTTTCGCTCGGTACTGCATCTGTGGCAGATGCAAGCAGGATTTGCTCCAATTGAGCCAGGTTATTGCCATTCTGTAGCGTGGTGAAACCCACAAAACCCAGCAATAATAACGTAATGGCTGTAAGGGCAATTTGAATAAGCCGGCTGTTTGAGTTCACGGTTCACCTCCCAGATGTCTGGTACAACGAGTGAATGCTTTAAATGATCTCTTCTGTTGCAGGCGTTTTCTTTGAAAACTAATTCCTACCGATATCAAACATCCCTATCGCGGGCAGGCTTTGTTCGTTCTATTTTTAAAATAGTTCTTTAATTTGGTTGGAGGTAATACGGTTTTCCCCACCGGATTCAATAAGGCTTTTGTTGCCAATATGGATGAAATGCAAACTTGCTGCAGCCATCACCGCCTCCTTTTTTAATTCTTGCTGTACAAATAATATACATCCAATTCACTCAAAATTCAATTTGGTATCACAAAATGTTGACGAATTTTGGTGATTTTGCCTGGCAGCGGCCACGAAAAATATTGCGAGACGGGATGCTTCATTGGCACTGGGCTGGAGCCACGATCTCTATCGGTTGGTTGATATCTTTTACTTCTATAAATAATTCCGAGCGCATGGTGTGGGTATTGGCATCGCCTGCGGGTCCGTTGCGCGTTTCAAGGTGGACAATGTATTTGACAATATATTGTCCATCGACAGCCAGCCAATATTCGCCATCTGCCGCCACTACCTCAGCGCCAGAATCGACTCCCAACCCACTGACCTTGAAGCGAAAATGGTTTGTTTGAACCCCATTCAAACTTTGACTGTCGATGTAAACCGGGTCGCTGACCATCGGCACCAGATCGGTCAAACCCGACCAGGCATCCTGAATTTCTTGCGTCTGTGGGTCAACATCTGTTTCTTCTGCTTCTTCACCGTCGCCTGAAATTTCACACAATAGATTGCCCACTTTATACTGCTCGCTCTGGTCGGTGCTTATTTCGGGTTCATCCGCCGTGCTCGCGATGATGGTGTTGGAGATGTGCCAGCTTTCCCCGTCTGAAGCAGATTCCATCAAGAAAGTCACCTCGTTTTTGTCTTGAGCTGTCGGGCCGTTATTAATGGTTCGAATTTCCAGCCGGTAACTGTTCAGGCTGGAAAGCCCCTGGCGCAGCCCGATCGGGTTGCTGGGGATGGCCTCGGAGGTGGCTGTCATGACGGGCAACAAGGGTTCATCTGCAGAAGCCGGTTGTTCCACATCTGGTTCTGCCGAATCAGAAGGCGGGGAAACCAGGTTGGTCAGGTTGCAAGCCAATGCCAGGAAACTAAGTGCAATCAATAACCAAAACTTGTTATTCATCGTGAGCTCCTCTGTTTGAATTCACTCGGCCCGCAGCAGGGCCGACAGATTAAATCGGGTTAACCATCCAATAGGGACGATTGAACCGGCGAGCGTAATCGCGGCAGCAAAAGCCAGAACAGACAGAACGGCGCGCGCATCGAGCGCTGCCTGGATGGAGATTCCGGCGGTCTCAATTTGGGTCAGGGCGCCCATGGCAAGCGCGCCAAGCCAGCCCAGAAGCGTTCCCAAGAGGGTGATGGATGCGCCCTGGGTCAGGATGTATGCTGTCAGGCTGGCCTGCCCAAAGCCCAGGCTGCGCAGAATTGCCAGTTCGCGCCGTTGCAGCCAGGCCAGCCGCCAAAGGATGCTTGCCAGGCTGATCGCTGCTGCCAGCCCGAGGGCGGCTGCGACGATGTAAAGCAGACTAAAAAAAGGTTCCCATTCTGCAATCAGGGTTGCGCCGCTATCGCCCTGTTGAACAACCAAAACGCCGCCGGGCAAAGTATCACCGGTTTGCAGGGTTTCCCCGGCTGGAATTAGATAGACCGAAACATCGCTGCCCCAGCCCAGCAGAGTCTGGGCATCTTGCAGCGAGATCCAGGCCTCGTTGCCGGCGTATGTTTGTGATTCGAAAATCCCCACTACGTTAAAATCCCGACCGCGGATGGCGATGGTATCCCCTGGCAGCACTCCGTGCTCCTCGGCCAGGCGCATCCCGAGCATTACCAGGCGCGCCGGGTCGCCAACCTGCAGGGGACGACCCGCAAGCATTTTGAATGTTTCAATGCGCTCATAATCTTCGAGTGGTATGCCGCGCAGAAGGATGGCATCTTGCTGGGTGGTGCCTGTGATGGTGTGGATCTCAGGAATTGCCTTGCTGGCCCCGGCTGCCAGTAGTTCGTTTTGCAGGCTGGCCGGCAGCCGGCTGCCGTAAAATTCTCCAAAGCTGCCGCTGAGCTGCACAACCAGAAAGTCATTGTAAGGTACGTTGAAACGCGCCCGCAGCCCGGATTGATACGCTTGCAGCGCCAGAAAGGACATGACAGGAATACCCACCGCCAGCGCCATTGCCACTGTCAAGCCGATGTGTTTCCGTAATACTGTCAGTCCCAGGCCCAAGATGCTCATATCGCGCGGATTAACTCCATGACCCGCTGGCGGGCGAAGCCCCAGGTTGCCAGCCAGGTTCCTGCCAGCGAGAGGATCACAACCCAAAATAATCCTGTCAACAGAATGGCAGGTGTGATTTGCAATACCAGTGGAAATTCAAGAATATAGAAAGGCGCAAAGGCTTGCTGGCTGAGCGCGTAAAAGATGGCAAAGGCTGCGCCCAGAACATAAGCAAGCAGGCCGAGGATGAGAAAGCGTACCCAGATAAAGTGTGCCAGGCTGCGGGTGGAAAAGCCAATTCCCAGCAGAATCCCCAAATCGTGGCTGCGCTCAACGATGCTGAGCGTGACGGTATTGCTTACCCCAAATACGATCCCCAGCAGGGCTAACAGGCTGACCACTTCCATCATGTCGCTCAAATCCCGCACCCGGTCCAGGTTTTGGCGGGTGTAGTTATCTTCCAGATAGACAGCGTACTCACCCCGCAGGTGTGGATCGTTTTCCAGACGGTTTTTGACCGCGAGCGGGTCGGCCCCGTTGGCGACCTGTATGAACAATGCCTGATAGCCGCGCTCGGTGCCGAAAACATCCCAGGCGGTTTCGAGCGGCATCCAGACCGAAGCAAAAATAGCGCCGGGCGCCCGAAAAATACCGGAAATTGTGAACTCGCGCCCGAAGATTTCGGTTTTTGAGGCGAGATCCAGGTGATTTAGTTGTGCCAGCCCTTCCCCGATCAGGATTTCATCTGGGGCGGAGGGCCACTCGCCCTTTGTCAACTCAATATGGAAGACAGGTTGCCATGTATCCATATTGGCGGCGCGTAATTGCACCATTCGTCCGTTCAGGCGTGTGTGGCGAAAAACCAAGGGAGCCACCTGGCTAATCTCGTTACTCCCAAAGGCCTGGGCGGCCTCAATTACCTGTGGATCAAGCCTGTCTTCGGCCGGGTCAAATACATTGGCCCGAACCACAACCAGGTTGTGACTGAGAGTTGTGTTCTGCAGATAACTTGAGAAAGCCTCGGCAAGCGCGGCAAGAAGCATAAAGCTAAACACAACCACGGCCAGCCCAATGACGCTTAACAGGCTGCGGCCTCGGTCTTGAAACAGATCAATCAGGGAAAAGCGCAACGCCAGAAACAATTAGCGCCTCTTTAATTCTCCGTTCCTGAGTTCAAAAATGTGATCGCCCATGCCTGTTAGCGTCTCGTTATGGGTGGCAACCACAAATGTAATTCCAAGTGTGCGATTTAAATCGAGCATCAGCCGCATTACGGCTTCGGTATTGACCGCGTCCAGGTCGCCGGTCGGTTCATCGGCCATGATCAGGCTTGGGCGCCCAACAACTGCCCGGGCAATTGCAACCCGCTGCTGTTCGCCGCCCGACAGTTCGGCGGGATGGTGCTTTTTGCGGGCATCCAGCCCAACGAAATTGAGCATTTCGGCCGCAAGGGTATGGGCTTCTTTGATCTTCTTCCCCCGGGCCAGCAATGGCAGGCTGACATTTTCCAGCGCGTTCAACGAAGCCAGCAGGTTATAAAACTGGAAAACAAAACCGATTTTTTCGCGCCTGAAGTGGGTTAATTGCGCTTCGCTGGCCTTTTCAAGGTTCATTCCATCAACTGAAAGATGCCCGCTGGTTGGTTGGTCCATGCCGCCCAGCAAATGCAACAGGGTTGACTTGCCTCCCCCGCTCGGGCCGACAATGAACACAAATGAACCCGCTTCAATTTCAAGGTTGACATTCCGCAAGGCGCAAATTTCCTCCTTGCCGCGGTGATAGGTTTTGGTCAGTCCCTGGGCGCTAACGATCATGTTGATCATTTAATCCAGCGCGTTAGAAATAATGCGCATGATGATTAAAAAATATTATACAGTTATTCGGGTTTGGTTGTGTTAATGATACAAACGACGGGAATATTCATCCAGGTTGGGGATGAGCAGGCGCAGCAATGCGCTGGCGAGCAGTTCGAATGGCTTAAGCGAAAGGTAGGCCAGGTCGGCCAGGAGCGGATGGGTCAGGCGGCGCGCGAGGGGGCACCCGAGTATGTCATAGATTCTTCGCAGCGGATGGTGCAGGCTGGGCGCCACGGCCAGTAAGGCCAACTCGGCGCATTTTAAGGTTTGTAGTTGGCGATTGACCCAAAGAACGCCGGTTGGAAGGTTGACGGGTTGCGAACCAACCAGGCCAGGGTGCCCATGCGCGGCAGCGCTGGCGATGTAACAATCAGGCGGAGTCTTGGGCAAGGCAGCGTAGAGATCGAACATCTGGTAGATGGAATAGGTCCAGGCTGCACTATAGCCGGTCAACCAGGCCAGCAGGCCTGTGATTCCTTTTGATCGGAGCACGATCGGTGCATCATAGCCATGGAATAGGCGGATGGAAGTGATCAGCATGATCAAAAAGCAGATGGATGGTGAAGCCGATATCAGAATAATCAGGGAAAATGTTGGGGATGCCGAAAAAATATCCCAGATACCGGACAGGCTCCAGTCTGACGACGATCTGAAAACCAGAGCAGTGCCAATGAACAGCATGATAAATAAAAAGAGCATTGCTGCCAGAATACCGAGTCTGCTATATATCTTTTTCGTTAGCCAGGACACAACTACAACACCGAGCCCGGCCGCCAGGGAATAAGGCATGAAGATGGCCGTGATGATCATGTATTGCAAGGCCAGCAATACACCACTATAGATCCCGAAGCGCACCGGATAGCGTGTAGCAAAACGCTGCGGGCTTGCCAGAACAAGACACAATGCCACAACTGCATACGCCAAGAGCGGGAAGAAAAACAGTGCGGCTTTGGGGTGAAGCAGCAGGGTGACATAAGCCGTAAACTCGCCCGATTGCCATTCCGGGCCGATGTAAGCGCCACCCCAAAACGCCAATGCCGGCAGAGCGACTACTGCCAGGGCATAGACAATCCGCTCAAAACGTGAGGCGGGGATTACACGCGGCGGTTCGGATATTGTTTCCGAGTGATGGGTGTCCATAGATAATCCAATCGGTATCAAATACAAGAGAAGCGTATTGAGCCCAAAGTTAGTTTGGCATGGAATGATTTTATACGATTAATCCCGAAGAATGGCAAAAGATACTTTGGCCGACCATTTGAAGCGAGGCGCCCATGCCTGATTCTAGACAAAACGCTGAAACCGCAGTAAGATTAATCTTGTATACAAGATTAATCAGCAAGGAGTTATGCATGACGAAACAATCCCCAGATGGTAAACGGTTTTATGGAACCATCACAGTCAGTGAACGCGGACAGATTGTCATCCCGGCCGAGGCGCGGCGCGATTTTGGGATCGAAATCGGCGAGAAATTGCTGGTCTTTGGCGATTTGGAGCAAGGGTTGGCGCTGGTCAGGGCTTCGACGCTGATGACCAAAATGCCCGGGATTATGTCCGTGCTCCAGTCGGTGGAGCCTAATGAAGACGAAAATAAGTAAAACTATCGAAATGTTATTGCGAGCCGCTCTTTGGCGAAGCAATCTCCCGCTAAATGAGCAAATCTGACATCCAGGAGATTGCTCGCTGGCACTGCGCGCAAGCGCAAGTGTCGCTCGCCTTGGTCTCGATACGGCGGGAGAACACCGCCTACTCGACCAGCGGCTCGCTCGCACATCGTCCCGATGTCCTTCGGGAATGACATATTAAAAAGTGAGACAAAATGAACGACAGAATTCGTAGGTTGATTGGCAGCCAAATCCTGCCGAATGTGGGGGCGGCGCTATTTGCGCTGACTTTCATTACCCTGGGGGGCGTGCAAAATATTGTCGCGAAAGTGTTGTTAAGTTTTGTGTTCGGCACATTGGGCTATTTTGTTTTTACCTGGCTGGGCCCACAAATCATGCGGCTCGAAAAATACCTCACGCGCGGGCGGCCGGGAAAGGTTGTCTATCCGTTCAGCAAACTGCCGCGCGAAGTGGAAAATTCGGCGGGCGGCAAGGGCCGGGCGCTGGCGCGTCTAACCCAGGGCGGGTTCCCGGTGCCGGATGGCTGTGTGCTGCTGCCCGAGGCCTTCGATGGGGATGAGTTGACCGCGGAGGCCTGGGAACTGGTTAAGGGGCAGTTGCGGCGGCTGCGGGGCGGAAAAATGATTCCGCTGGCAGTGCGCTCTTCGGCGCTGAGCGAGGATTCGGCCCAGGCCTCGTTTGCCGGGGAATTTGAGAGCGTGTTAAACGTTCAATCGGATGAGGAAATCCGCAAGGCAGTTCGGGTCGTGCGTGCGTCCCGCCACGCGGCGCGGGTGGAAGCCTACAGCCAGGCGCAAGGCCTGCGCGGCGCGGAACACTCCGTCGCGGTCGTCATCCAAAAAATGGTCCAGCCCGATTTTTCGGGCGTGCTGTTCACCGCCGATCCGCTGACCGGCAACCTGATGCAAATGTCTGGTAATTTTGTGACCGGGCTGGGTGATAAACTCGTCTCGGGGCAGGTTTCGGCGGCGGAATTTACCTTCGCGCGGCCGGAGGGCGGCTACGCTGGTCCGGCGGAACTGAGCCGGGCGGCCAGTAGCCTGCATCGCGAGGCGCATGAAATCGAGCACGAACTCGGTTGTCCGCAGGATATCGAATGGGCCGTGGCGGGCGGGAAAGTGTTCATTTTGCAGGCGCGCCCGATTACAACCCTGAACCCGTACAACCCCATCACCGCTGAGTGGAACGACACGCTGAAGGGCAACTTCCTGTGGTCGGCCACCAACCTGATGGAGGCCCAGCCCGAGGTGCTGACACCCTTCACCGCCTCGCTGCGCCCCTATCTGGATAGCATCGGCGGCCCGGCGTTGACCGTCAAGGGCTATCCGCTGAACGGGATTATCGGCGGGCGCTTCTACTCGAACATCAGCGTTCAGGTTTCGGCTTTTGTGCGCGCCTTCAAGGGCGATGCGCACCGCGCTTATCGCGAACTGGCCGGTTGGTGGGGACAGGTGCCGGACGAGATGGACATCCCGCTGTTGCCGCTGACCAAACAGGAGTGGGAGCGCGAGATGCTGCCGTATTTCATCCGCAGTACCCTGCAATTTGCCAGTTATCGCCGAAAGCAGAAGGCTTTCCTGGCCGGCAACCGGGCAGCCCTGGCCGGAGTGAGGTTGCGCGTCGAACAGGTCAGCGGCCGGATGGAGTTGGCGGCCCTCTGGCGCAAGGAAATTTCCGTGGCCTATCGTGATGCGGTTTTCCACATTGTGGCGGCCTCGTCGGATGCGCAGGTGCGGCTGGAAGCGGATTTGCGCAAACTGGTCGGGGCTGAGGATGCCAATGCCCTGCTCTCGAACCTGGGCGGCCTGTCCGCCACGCGGCTGGAGAGCTTGGGGCTGATGGCCGGGCTGGGGCTGGTGCTGAACGGCAAGATGAGCCGCGAGGCCTATCTGGAAAACTACGGCCATCGCGGTGAAAACGAAGGCGAAACCGCCTGGCCGCGCCCGATGGATGATCCGACCTGGCTCGATCGTCAACTGGAAGCCTGGGCCAAAAACCCGGTCGATATCGAGGCTATGCTGGCCCGCCAGCGCGCCGCCTATGAAGTGGCCTGGGAACGTTTGGTCCGGCAGCAGCCGAAAAAGGTAGGCCAGATGCGCTGGCGGCTCAATCAGGCGGCCAAAGGCGCGCAAACCCGTGAAATCGTGCGCTCGGAAGCCACGCGTGGGATGGCTGTTATCCGCGCCTGGGCCTTGCGCGCCGGGGAATTGCTGGAAATCGGCGATGACGTTTTCTTTTTGACCATAGACGAGGTGCTGGCCGCGCTGGAAGGGAACCCCTCAACCTTTGAGCTGATCCCGGTTCGCAAGGAAGTCCACGCCCGTTACCGCGCCCTGCCGCCCTATCCGACGCTGATTTGCGCGCGTTTCGACCCGTTTGCATGGGCCGCTGACCACAACCGGCGCAGCGATATTTTCGACTCGCGCGCCCAGGCTGCTTTGCCGCTGGCCGCCAATACAAACCTCATTCACGGCGCGGCGGGAGCGCTGGGCGTGGTTGAAGGCACTGTCCGTAAACTGGATTGTCTCAGCGAGAGCGACCAATTCCAACCCGGCGAGGTGCTGGTCACGACCATGACCAATATTGGCTGGACTCCAATTTTCCCGCGTGCTGCGGCCATCGTTACCGACCTGGGCGCGCCGCTCAGCCACGCCGCCATCGTCGCCCGCGAACTGGGCATCCCGGCTGTGGTTGGCTGCGGAGACGCAACCTCGCGCCTGCAAACCGGTGACCGGGTGCGGGTTAATGGCGGCCAGGGTCTGGTGGAGATCATTGGATAGGGATACAAACAGGACTGCTACATTTAACAGTCCTGTTTTTTTTCAGGTAACATAAATCAATTATTCGTGTTCAGTCACATATCGAATCGCGCTTGAATTTTATTAATAAGGAGTAAAACATGCTCTCCAATTTTTCGCGTTGGCTGACCTATTCAATGGCCTTGCTGTATGGCATTTTGGGCGTTGCCCTGTTTTTCTTGCCTGAACAACTGGCCCCGCTCTTTGCCTGGAAAGTGACCGCCTTTATGACCATGACCATTGGCGGCTGGTGCCTGGGCAACGCCTGGCTGGCCTTTATCTCTGCCCGGCGCTGGGAGTGGGAACTGGTTTACCCATCGTTGATCTACCTGTGGCTTTTTGGCTTGGCCGAGATTCTCGTGCTGTTTTTCTTTCGCGATAAGCTCAACCTGGAACACCCGATCGCCTGGCTGTATCTCGTTACGCTCGTGCTCAACATACTGACTGCGGTGGTGGGCGTTTTTGACTGGCTGCGCATCCGCCCCGCGCATGTTTTGAGCGGACAGGCGCTTACACCTGCCCAGCGCTGGCCGGCCTTTGCTTTTGTTCTGTTGGTTGGCTTTCTCGGCCTGTACGGCCTGATTGCGCAGATCGGCGCCCCGGGCACCAATGGTGGTATTTTCCCTGAGAAGATGTCTTTGTTTACCCTGCGCAGTTTCGGGGCATTCTATTTGTGCCTCGCGTTGGGGGTTGTTCCCCTTTTTTGGGAGAAGAATCTGCGCACCGTTTTGCACCAGGCCTTTGCGGCTTATGGGTTGGTGTTTTTTATTACAATTGCCGCCTTCGCTTACCTCCGCCTTTTTGATTTTGCCGCCCGTCCCGGTGGATTGGCCTATTTTGGGGCCTATTTGGTGGTGGGTATCCCGCTGATTTTTGTTTTTCGCAAATATGGTACGGGTGGATAAACGGACTTCCCAGCCTGCGATTATCTTTTGTTAGGTGGGTTCTACCCAGGTTGAAGCCTTGTCTGCAGGGGGTACAGGGTTTGTAAATGTAAATTTTTTCATCCAACTTTTGGAGCCAAAAAATTAAAAATAAATGAAAATTTGGTTCTTGATAATGTAATTTTCCTGTGATACTATACTAATCAGACCTTCAAACTCCAAATAATGATTCTATAAAAATTGGTGGGTATATGACTGCAAATTTGTCAAATTTATCACCTGAACTTGAAATTACTTTACGCCCGGTAACACCGGATGATGAGCTTTTCACATGCCAGGTATACGCCAGCACCCGGGCGGATGAAATGAAACTGGTGAGTTGGACTGACGAGCAAAAAGATGCTTTTTTGAAAATGCAGTTTGACTCGCAGACCAAGCATTATGCGCTCCATTACCCGAATGCCGAATATAAGATCATTGAGCGCGATGGCATTCCGATTGGGCGGCTGATGACAGAAAATCGCGGCGACCATTTTTTGTTGATGGATATTGCCCTGTTGCCCGCGCACCGCAACGCGGGGATCGGAACTTTTCTGATGGAAGAATTAAAGAAGGAAGCAGTTCGATTGAACCTGCCGTTGGTGCTGAGAGTCGAGTCTTTTAACCCTGCCCAACGTTTGTACACTCGCCTGGGGTTTGTCAAAAGCCGTGAGATCCAGATTTATCACGAAATGGTCTGGACTCCAGAGACCCAATTTTGCGAATAATTACGACTAATAAGGTAAACAAGGAGCGCTTATGCTGGCTGAATTGAGAATAAATATTTTCCAGGAACTACTCAACACAACCTTTGAAGTGGTTGGCGCTGAATGCAGCCTGACACTCGTGCAGATTGGCATTCATGCCCAAACAGATAAGCATGAGGCGTTCTCCCTGTTTTTTGACGGCCCGGTTACTCCATTCCTGCCGCAAAGAACGTATACGTTGCGCCAGGCGGCCCTGGGTGATACGGATATGTTCCTGGTTCCGGTCGGGCGCAAAGGGGATGGCTTTCAGTATGAGGCCGTTTTTAACCACGTTTTTTAGCCAAAGATGACAGTCACAATAATTCGAAGTGACTGTCATTTTCTTATCGTGATAGCCAAAGGAGAGAATAATGGCAGAACCGTTTTTAAGTGAAATCAGAATTATGTCGTTTGTTTTTGCGCCAAAGGGTTGGGCCTTGTGCAATGGGCAGTTGTTGCCCATCAACCAGAACCAAGGCCTTTTTTCACTGCTGGGAACCACGTTCGGCGGCGACGGGCGCGTTAACTTTGCCCTGCCCGATCTGCGCGGTAGATCTCCCATCCATGTGGGCAGTAGTCATACTCTGGGTGAACGCGGCGGAGAACAGGCCCATACGCTTTCGATTGCCGAGTTGCCGCAGCATGTGCATGTATTGAATGCAACCACTGCTACAGGAAATACTCCCCTGCCCACCAATAGTATTTTGGCTGATTCGCCCAGCCAGTTATATTCAAATCCTTCAAATTTGCTTGCGCTGAACGCTGGTTCTGTTACCAATACTGGTGGAAGTCAAGCTCATCTTAACATGCAGCCTTTCCTGACGCTGAGTTTCTGCATTGCCTTGCAGGGCATCTTTCCGAGCCCGAACTAGAGGAGATCATTTTATGGCACAACCTTATGTTGGTGAAATACGTATGTTCGCGGGCAACTTTGCCCCGGCAGGCTGGATGTTTTGTGAGGGCCAACTGCTCCCCATTTCTGAGAACGAAACCCTGTTTCAATTGATCGGAACAACCTACGGCGGCGACGGCGAGAGCACCTTTGCCCTGCCTGACCTGCGCGGGCGCATCCCGCTTCACCAGGGTAACGGCTTTATCCTGGCGGAAACAGGTGGTGCAGAAGAAATTACTTTAACGGTCAATCAGATCCCTGCTCATAGCCATCCTTTCTTGGCGAGCGCTACCATTTCCAACCAATCTGCACCTACTAACAATGTAGTAGCGCAATCGTCATCCGCTGATTTATATATTGAAGATACCCCGAATGTCAGCCTTGTTGCTACTGCGATTAGCTCGGTTGGTGGAAGCCAGCCACACACCAACTTCCAACCGTACCTCTGTGTAGATTTTATTATTTCACTGTTTGGTATCTTCCCGTCGCCTACATAAAAGAACACTTCACTGTTCAGTTTCCCAGTATTAGAAACTTTTTATTCCACTAGATTTTTCATAAGGAGACAACATGGCTGATCCTTTTGTCGCTGAAATTCGTATCTTCCCGTTCAACTTTGCGCCCAAAGGTTGGGCGTGGTGTGATGGGCAATTATTGCCACTTTCGCAAAATACTGCGCTTTTTTCGCTGCTCGGCACAACCTATGGCGGCAATGGCAAATCCAATTTTGCCCTGCCCGATTTGCAGGGTCGTGCGCCGATGCACCCCGGTCAGGGTCCGGGTCTTTCACTGCACGATCTGGGAGAGACTGGCGGGAGTGAAACTGTAACCCTTTTGGAAAGTGAAATCCCAGCTCATAGCCATGCGCTTCGCGCCAATGGTGATATTGGTGATTTGCAGGCCCCAACACCATCTAGATCTATTGCACGTTCGCAGAATGCTAACGCTTATCAATCTACTACGAATCAATCCATTGTTTCCATGGCTCCTGAGTCGCTTGCCCCTGCTGGAGGCGACCAGCCGCACAACAACCTCCAGCCTTACCTGACCTTCTATTTTTGTATTGCGCTGCAAGGCGTCTTCCCGCCGCGCTCGTAATGTAACTTGCTTCGATCATCCAGCCCATATACAAAATGGACTGGATGATCGAAAACTTTATCGGAAAGCATACATCATGAGCGCGTTTCGCGATTTTTAGATTAACCAGAGCTAACCACAAAATCGTATCTGTGGTTGTCTCTGGTTAAAAAAGAATTGCCCCTCTAGGTAATTTGGCTAAATTTAGCCAGAGGCATACAAGCACTTCAACATCTACCATCATTAATTCTTTTATTTGTTTCGGATAGCTAAAGGAGTTTTCTCATGTCTTCTTCAAATTATTTCAGCAGGATTCACATTTGGCGCATTCTGGCGTTTTGCCTGGTGGCTCTTGCGAGCACTGCCAGTGTACTTGCCACGGTCACTGTAGCCCGTGCTGCCATTCTGGCTGCGCCTTCGATCAGTGTTACCAAGAGTGATGCCATTATCGATGATGGCGTTCTGCTTGCTGAAGCGGCGGACGGCAAGGCCGACCCCGGCGAAACCATCGAGTATAGTGTGTTCATTAACAACAGCGGTCCAGACCCGGCAACGGGTGTTGCCTTCAACGATACGATTGACGCCAACACCACACTATTAGCCGGTTCAATCAACGTTTCACCGCTGGCAGGGGATGACACCTACGCCACCATCGGCAATACCCTGTTGGAAGTGGGCGTAACGGCCAGCGGCAGCCCTGCGGTACAAGTCACGAGCGCTGCAATGGACAGTCTCTTTGACAACGATACAGAATTCCTCGGCGATACTTTTACGCTCAAGTCTGTCGAAGCAGACAGCGTGGCTCCTTTTATAACGGCCACAGAGTCAGGCGGCTCTGTGACTGTAGAAGCCGACGGTAATTTTTCTTATACGCCCCCAGTCGGTTTTAGCGGCGCCGATCATTTTGATTATGTCATTACCGATGACGGGCCTGACAATATTGCGGGCAATGCCGACGATCTAACCGGTGCGGGCCGCGTCACCATCAACGTTAACACGCAGACGGTCTGGTATGTTAATAATGATGCGGCGGCAGGCGGGCTGGGGCGATCAAGCGATCCGTTTGACACACTGGCCGAAGCGCAAGCTGCTTCAGCCGCCAACCAAACGATTTACGTTTTCCATGCCGGGGGCGACTTGACCGGCCAGAACGCGGGGATTCTCCTCAAAGATGGTCAGCGCTTGATCGGTGAAGGCGTGGAACTGACCATGCCGGTTGTCCTAGTCCATCAGGGTGTGAACGGCCCGAACCCCACCTCGCTGAAGGCGGCGGGAAGCCATCCGCGCATTGGCAATACGGGCGGCAATGGTATTTCGGTAAGCAACGATGTCCCCAGTGAAATTCGCGGTCTGAGCATTTCCGGTTTCTCGAATGCCATTGACCTGACAATTGCGGATGCCAGCACCGGCACGTTGAACATCAAAGACAATATCATTTTTGGCGCAACCAATGATGAAGGGATTGACATCAACCACGGTGGTAGTGGGGTGCTGACTCTGGATGTGCAGAACAATACCTGGAACACAAGCAGCCCCACCCATGCCGGGAACGCTTTGGATGTGAATGCAACGGCGACAGGCAACCTGACGCTGAACTTTAGCAACAACACCAATATTCTCTCCACCGGCGCGAACGGCATTGTTTTGGTGGATGCGGGCGGGTCGGGTCTATTGACTGTGACTGGTTTTGCCAATAACACGATCCACGGAGATACGGTTGGCACAGGGATCAGCGCAAACACGGTGATTTTTGATGCCACACCCGGCGGCAGCTTTGACCTTGTTTCAGGCGGCACCACCACGGTGGGAGCCAGTGGGAACGGTGTGGGCAGTTCAGGAATGATGCTGACGAGTGTATCGGGCAACCTGTCTTTTACCGATCTTGATATTGTTGCCAGTGGCGGCACGGGCTTATCTGCTACCAGCGGGGTGGCTTATACCGGGTCTGCCGGGTTCCGCCTTGCTGTTGGTGCAGGCGTTGCTACGGTGGATGCCAACGGTGGCTCGGCTGTCAATTTGTCCACCGTGGATATGTCGCTGCCTTTCTCAGCTGTGACTAGCGTCAATAGTATTGGCACCGGCGTTTCGCTGGGTTCCGTAACTGGTACTTTCTCGGCGGGCACTGGCAGTAGCATTACCAACGCAGGCACCACCGACTTTGTGGTCAGCAACAGCAATGCCACGATCACTTATAACGGTTCCATCACCGATGCAAGCGGGCCTGGCGTGAGCTTGAGCACGAATACCGGCAGTACCATTGCCTTCACCGGGTCGCTCACGATCAGTTCAGGGGCGAGCACGGCTTTCTCTGCGGTTGGCGGCGGCACCCTCAGCGCAACGGATACCACCAGCACACTGATATCCACATCAGGCACGGCGCTGAATGTTGCGAATACTACCATTGGGGCGAGCAACCTGATCTTCCGCTCGATTTCATCCAACGGCGGTAGCGCTACTGGTATTATTTTAGATAACACTGGTACTATAGGTGGTCTACAAGTCTTGGGGGATGGTTCTAATACCAGCTTCGGCGGCAATGGTAGTGGTGGCACCATCACCAATAAGAGCGGCACCGATGGCAGCAATACAACAGGTGTAGGCATTTACCTGAACAATACCAGCCATGTGGTATTGCGCCGCATGAATTTGAGCAATTTCAATAACTTTGCCATTCGCGGCTTGAACGTAAATAACTTTATTTTGGAATACTGCACCATCAATCACAGCTCTGGCAAGATCGGCGATAATGCTGCTATTGATGAAGGCTCAATTTATTTCGGTATTGAAAACCCCGGCGGCACCAATGGCCTGACCGGGACGGCAACGGTAACAAGTTGTCTCATCGAAGATGGTTTTGAAAATAACTTCAAGATTGCCAACCTGAGCGGAACGCTTTCGCAGTTTACTATGACCGGTACCACTGTTCGCGATACTTCCACCGCTTCGCCTGGCAACAACGGTCTTGAATTCAGGGCTCAGGGCACTGCCAATATTACGGCAGATATTACAACCTCGACTTTCACCGGCAATCGCGCCAACGGTATCCAGGTTACTACAACCACTGAACATACTGGCACGGTTGATGTAGAGATTGGTACGGCAGGGGTTGCTGGTAGCGGTGGCACATTTACAAATAACAACATCGGTGTCAACATTGCTCACGGCAGCGCCGGAACTTTGAATTTTGACGTGCATCGCGGTACCTATAGTAACCCCGGCTTCACCGCAATTTTTGGTGGGACTCCGGCTTCGCCCATCAATATCAATCTTGCTGCGGGCGGTGGTGGGCCAATGTATGGTTGGGTGACAAACAACACCATTACCAACGTAAATTCTCAAACTGGTCCGGGAATCCGTGTGATCACCAACGGAACTGATGCGGACAATTCGAATGTGCTGACCATTGCGGTTAATAACAACAATATCTCGCAGGTTGCCAATTATGGTATTGAGATGGCTGCTCGCGATGGTAATAGCGATATCAACGCAACAGTCAATAACAATACTGTCCAGCTGCTTGATCCATTATCTTCTGACGGGATACGTGTATCTGCCGGTGCAACCTCCGCTGACACAACCAGTGTTTGCCTCGCTATCTCTGGTAATGACTCAGATACGGCTGGCACAAACGGCATTCGCATTCGCAATCGCTTTGCTGGAACAACCTTCCGGCTGCCAAGCTATGGCGGAGCGGCCACAGACGGAGATGGAACGCATGATGCAGTTATCGCGCATCTGGCGGGGCTCAATAGCCAGTCTTCAAATATTAGCGCCGATCATGCGGTCGGTAATTCAGGGTTTACCAGCGGCGCAGCTTGTGCGACGCCAGTGGCCATGCAGCCCGATGGTAACATTTTTGTGCAGGCCCAGCCTGAAAGCAACCCGCAAGTAGAACTTGCCATCGCGTCCCAAGAAGTCAGCGGTTCGGGCCGTTCGAGCTTGGACGCAATCGTCAGGTCGGCAGTCGTTGAAGCACGCGAGATCGCCCCTGTTGCGCAGGCCTCCGATGCCAACCTGGGTAGCGGCAAGCCGCTTTTTGCGCTGGTGCAGCCGGCTCCGATCCAATCGGGCGATGTGCTTCCCACCGTTACCATTGGTACGCTGCCTGCGGGCAAGAGCGTCACGATTGAATTCCGCGCAACGGTGGATGCTCTGGATCCCGGTGAAATTCGCACCCGCATCTTGAATCAAGGCACGGTCTCGGGTAGCAACTTTACTTCTCTCACGACCACCGATCCATCCCCCAATGCGGATCCCTTCTGTATTGCATCTCCCTCCATTGGAACCCAAACCTGCACCCCCGTTGACAGGCCCGATACGACCATCGTTTCGCTGACCCGCACCGACAGCAATCCCAATAACACAACTTCCGTAGGTTGGCAGATCATCTTTGCCAACCCGGTTAGCGGTCTCACCGCCAGCAATTTCAGTCTGGTACCGGGCGGTGGCGTAACAGGTGCCTCGATCGATTCGATTGGCACGGCAATCCAGGCATCCGAGCCGGATACCACCTGGAATATCACGGTTGATACTGGTACTGGCGATGGCACACTTGGTCTCAATTTTGTTAATGATACAAACACGAGCTATGAAGTCACCACAACCCTGCCTTATGTTGGTGAGGTCTACACCATTGACAAAACTAGCCCAACCGTAACCGGTGCTACCTACAACAGCAACACTGGCTGCCTGGGTTCCAGCCCCTATTACTGCAATGCGAGCGATACCGTTCAAATTAGTGTCGCTTTTAGTGAAGTGGTGGCTGTGAATACCTTCGGCGGCACGCCCAGCCTGTCCTTAAATTCTGGCGGCACAGCCGCGTACCTGAGCGGCACAAACAGCAATACCCTGGTCTTTGAATACACCATCGCTGCCGGTCAAAATGCCAGCGACCTGGACTATACCAGCACCAGCGCACTGACCCTAAATGGCGGCACAATCCAAGATGCGGCTACCAACAACGCCACACTTACGCTAGCCTCACCCGGGGCAAGCGGCTCACTTGGCAATGATGAAAATCTGGTGGTTGATACCACCGCGCCAACGGCTACCAACTTCAATCGGCTGACCCCTGCTACAACGCCCACCAACGCCGATACATTGACCTGGCAGGCCATCTTTAGTGAGAGCGTTACCGATGTCAATGGCGATGGCAGTGATTTCGCTATCCCCGCCCTGACTGGTGATACGATCAGTGTGAGTTCTGTCAACGCCACCACCTACGATGTCACCGTTTCTGGCGGCGATCTGGCCGGCTTCAACGGCCTGGTAGATCTGAACTTTGACTCCCCTACCATTAACGATCTGGCGGGTAACGCCCTGTCCAATACGGTGGTGGGCTTCGACCAACATTATATGATGGACAATACCACCCCGACGGTTACTGTCAACCAGGCAGTGGGTCAAGATGACCCAACCAACTCCGGTCCGGTCTACTTTACCGTAATCTTTAGCGAATCGGTTGGCAGCAGCTTTACTACTGGCGATGTGGATTTGAGCGCCAGCACGACACCTGGCACGTTGATCGGTAGCGTGAGCGAAACCGCCCCGAACGACGGCACGACCTTCACGGTGGCTGTGACTGGCATGACTGGCAACGGAGATGTCATCGCTACAATTGCAGCAGGCGTAGCCAGTGATGGTGTAAACACCAACTCGGCATCCACCAGCACCGACAATTCAGTGGCTTACGATATTACCGCCCCGACGGTTACGATCAACCAGAAAACCTCGGCTCCGGCTCAGGCTGACCCAACTGCCTCCGATCCAATAAACTTTACTGTTACCTTCAGTGAGGCGGTTTCAGATTTTGACGACTCTGCCGATGTAACCCTGGGCGGCACAGCTGGCGGAACCTTGTCGGCTACGATCACTGGCGGGCCAACGGTCTATAACGTGGCTGTCAGCGGTATGACCAGCGATGGCACTGTGACGGCGAGCCTCCCGGCTGGCGCGGCCACCGATGGCGCAAACTTGAGCGAAGCCTCTACCAGCACGGATAATAGCGTGTTGTTCGATACAGCTGCGCCGAGTGTCACCGTCAACCAAAAGACATCTGCTCCGGCCCAGGCCGACCCGACCAATTCCGGCCCGATCAACTTCACGGTGGTCTTTAGCGAAGCCGTGACCGATTTTGACGATGCTTCCGACCTGAACATTTCGGGCACTGCGACCGGGACTCTCTCCGGCGTTATTACCGGAGGTCCAACCACTTACAATGTGGCGGTCAGTGGCATGACGGGCGATGGCACGGTGATTCTCGATATTCCGGCCAGTGTCGCGATCGATGGAGGCGGTAACCCCAACACCCTCGGAACCTTCACGGACCACACCGTTACTTACGATACCACTGCGCCTGCTGCTCCGGTGGTTGTTGCCCCGGCCAATGGCAGCTTCACCAATGACACCACGCCTGGCGTATCAGGAACGGCCGCACCCAATGCAACGGTTTCAATCTATATTGATACCCTCCTGAATGGCACCACTACCTCGGATGGAAGTGGCAACTGGTCGCACACATCTACCGCATTATCAACTGGACCGCATGATGTAAAAGCAACAGTTACCGATTCGGCGAACAACACCAGCCCAGATTCGAGTACCAATACCTTTACGGTGGATATCACTGACCCAACGGTAACGATCAACCAGAAAACCTCGGCCCCGGTCCAGGCCGATCCGACTGGCGCTACTCCGATCAACTTTACGGTGGTCTTTAGCGAAGCTGTCACTGGTTTTGCGACAGGTGATGTAACCCTGGGCGGCGCTGCCGGAGCAACTCTTGGCACCGTGACGGAAATCGCGCCGAACGATGGCACCACTTACAATGTGGCCGTCAGCGGTATGACCAGCGATGGCACGGTAATTGTCACAATTGCAGCCAGTGTTGCGCAAGATCTGGCGGGGAACCCCAATGCCGCATCGACCAGCACCGATAATAGTGTGCTATACGATACAGTTGCCCCGAGTGTCACCGTCAACCAAAAATCATCCGCTCCGGCTCAGGCCGACCCAACCAACGACAGCCCGATCAACTTCACGGTGATCTTTAGCGAAGCCGTGACAGATTTTGACGATGCTGCCGACCTGAACATTACGGGTACTGCGGCCGGGACTCTCTCCGGCGTTATTACCGGTGGCCCCACATCCTACAATGTCGCAGTCAGCGGTATGACATCTGCCGGCACGGTGATCCTTGACATCCCTGCCAACGCCGCGGTGGATGGAGGCGGCAACCCCAACGGCTCCGCGACTTTCACAGATCATACCGTTACCTATGTTCCGCCCACCGATCTGAGCATCACCAAGACCGATGGCGTGACGAACGCAACACCGGGTGGCAGTGTTACTTACACCATTACTGCCAGCAACGCCGGGCCGAACGCTGATCCGGCTGCGACCGTGGCCGATACCTTCCCCGGCATCCTGACCGCAACCTGGACCTGTGTGGGCGCGGGCGGCGGCACTTGTACCGCCGCGGGGTCGGGCAACATCAACGACACAGTCAACCTGCCGGTCGGCGGTTCTGTGACTTATACGGTCTCGGCCACGATCAGCGCCGCTGCCACTGGAAGCCTCGCGAACACTGCAACCGTTGCGACATCGAGTGATGTGGCGGACACCACGCCTGCCAATAACAGCGCCACCGACACCGACACCCTTGTTCCGCAGGCCGACCTGGGCATCACCAAGACCGATGGTGTCACCACCGCGACTCCTGGTGGCAGTGTTACCTACACCATCACTGCCAGCAACGCCGGGCCAAGCAACGCGCCAGGTTCAACCGTGGCCGATACTTTCCCGGCCAGCCTGACCGCCACCTGGACCTGCGTTGGCGCGGGCGGCGGCACTTGTACTGCTGCTGGTTCTGGCGACATCAACGATACGGTCAACCTGCCTGCGGGCGGTTCTGTGACCTATACAGTTTCTGCCACCATTAGCCCATCCGCCACTGGAAGCCTGTCAAATACTGCGATAGTCACGGCCTCTGTGACGGATCCGTCCCCGGCCAATAACAGCGCCACCGATACGGACACGCTGGCTCCTCAGGCTGATTTGAGTATTACCAAAACAGACGGTTCGGCGATCGCAGTGGTCGGCAACAGTCTCACCTATACAATTACCGCCAGCAACAGTGGGCCAAGCAACGCGCCAGGTTCAACAGTCGCCGATACCTTCCCGGCTGACCTGACCGGTATAACCTGGACTTGTGTGGGCGCAGGCGGCGGCACTTGTACTGCAGCTGGCTCTGGTAACATCAATGATACGGTTAACCTGCCAGCGGGTGGCTCTGTTACTTACACCGCCAACGCTACAGTGAGCCTTGCTGCTACCGGAACCTTGTCGAACACGGCAACGGTCTCTGAGCCGGGTAGTGTGACCGACCCGAGCTCAGCGAACAACAGCGCAACCGATTCGGATACCGTTGTCCCGCCCGTGGAAGTCACCGTCAATAAGGCCGGCGCGCAAGCCGACCCAACCAATGGCGCTACGATCAACTTTACCGTTGTCTTTGGCTCAGCCGTTACCGGTTTTGACGATGCAGATGTGACCCTGGGCGGCACCGCCGGTGCGACCACGGCAACCGTTACGGGCGGCCCCACCAGTTACAACGTGGCCGTCACGGGCATGACCGGAGATGGCACTGTAATTGCAACAATTGTGGCGGGTGTTGCAACTGGTTCCCAAGGCCAGCCCAATGCCGCATCGACCAGCACCGATAACTCGGTCATCTTCGATGCCACCGCCCCGGACACCACCATCACCAACGACCCGGTCCCAAGCGGTTTCACCAACCTCGATTCCATCAGCTTCAACTTCACCGGTGATGACGGTACGGGCGTGGGCGGCCTGACTTTTGAATGTGATCTGGATGGCGGCGGGTTCAGCGCCTGTACCAGCCCGGCCAACTACCCTGGTCCTCTGGCTGATGGCCCCCATACCTTTAGCGTGCGCGCTGAAGATAGTCTGGGCAATACCGACCCGAGTCCTGATACCTATACCTGGACGGTGGACACCAGTGAGCCTTCGGTAGTGGTCAGTTCGATCACCACCAGCCCTACCAATGTTTCCCCGATCACTGTCACTATCACCTTTGATGAGCCGGTGACCGGCTTCACACCTTCAGTTGCTTCTGGAGATATTGTCATCGGCGGCGTTGGCGGCGTGGATAGCAACCCATCTGGTAGCGGCGCAACTTACAGTTTCGATCTGGCCCCCAGCGGTCAGGGAGCGGTCACCGTTCAGGTTCCGGATAGCAGCGCCATTGATGATGCCTCCAACTGGAATCCCGTTTCAAACCTGTTTAGCATCACCTACGACACTACCGCGCCCACCGTTACGATCGAGCAGGCTTCCGGTCAGGCTGACCCAACAGGGTTTAGTCCTATCAACTTTACCGCGGTCTTTAGTGAAGCAGTTACAGGCTTTACTGGCGCTGATATAACACTGAGCGGTACTGCTGGCGCGACAATGGCTGTCGTGACCGAGGTTGCGCCGAATGATGGCACCACCTACAACGTTGCCGTCAGTGGGATGACCACTTCGGGCACGGTGATTGCATCCATTCCGACGAGCGTGGCTTCAGATGCAGCAACAAATGCCAACGAAGCATCCACCAGTACGGATAACATGGTAGATTACAACCATGATATCGTCCCGCCGGTGGTTATCTCCAGCCTGCGGGCTGACCCTGACCCGACCTCTGCCGCCAGCGTGGACTTTACTGTCACCTTCTCTGAGACAGTAACCGGCGTGGATGTCAGCGACTTCGATCTGACAACAAGCGGCGTACAGAGCGCTTCCATCAGCGGAGTCAGCGGAACCGGTGCTGTTTACACAGTCACAGTTAGTACTGGCAGCGGCAATGGCTCCATCCGACTGGATGTGTTGGATGATGACACCATCGTAGACGAGGTACTTAATCCGCTTGGGTCTGGTTTTACCAGCGGCCAATCCTACACTGTCACGGGACGGAATGCCATCTTTGCTGATGTCCCATTTAGTTACTGGGCAAATAGTTACATCGAGCGTTTGTACAATGCCGGTATCACAGGTGGTTGTGGTCTCAGCCCGCTTATTTATTGCCCGGACAAATTCGTTACTCGTGCCGAGATGGCTGTTTTCCTCCTGAAGAGTATGCATGGCCCGGCGTTCTCACCGCCCCCTGCGACAGGAACCGTGTTCAATGATGTTCCCGTTACTTATTGGGCTGCTGCCTGGATCGAGCAACTCGCTGCCGAGGGTGTTACAGCAGGCTGCGGCAATGGCAACTACTGCCCGAATCAGACCGCAACTACCCGCGCCCAGATGGCTGTTTTCTTGCTGCGAGGCAAATATGGCTCGGCTTATACCCCGCCTGCTGCCACTGGCGTTTTTGGTGATGTGCCAACTGATTACTGGGCAGCAGCCTGGATCGAACAACTTGCAGCGGAAGGCATCACATCTGGTTGTGGCGGTGGAAACTACTGCCCAGAATTGCCTCTTACTCGCGCGCAAATGGCAGTCTTCCTGGTTAGAACCTTTAACCTTCCCTAAAAAGTTAATAGGACACATGGCTATGTCTAAAACAATGAAAATTGGACGCAGAGATTTTCTGAAACTAACCAGCCTGGCTGCAGGGGCTGCCGCATTGCTTGCTGCACAGGGCAAGTTCAACTTTGAACCGCAGGTTCAGTTCCTTGATGCCTTGATACGCGGCACGTTTGATGGTCAAATCATGGCCTCGTTGGATGATGGGCAGAGCTGGAATAAGCTTGTTAATTTTGGCAACCAGTTCTCAGTGTCTAACTTGGCTGTGACGCAGGGACAGTTGGTGGCTGTCATGGAGTTGAATGGTCGCTATTTCAGGATACAGACAACAGACGGCCGCAAGTGGTATACAGTTTAAAAAAAACAACAAAAAGAGGGCGGCCTCAAAGCCGCCCTCTTTTTGTTGCAATTCAAAATGTATGCAGCACAAAAGACAAGCCATTACAATCTGATCATCCGCCCTGACTGGCAAACTGGCAATTGAGTCAGCCGCGATTTGTGATATATCTTATGTCAAAAAAAGCACGGAATTTCATAGGATATTTGTGATGACTGACTTTCAATCGAAGGATCCCCTGCATGGCATTACACTCGAAACGATTCTTAAGCAACTGGTGAAACAATATGGCTGGCGCGAGTTGGCCGAGCGCATCCCGATCCGCTGTTTTTTCCATGAGCCGAGCATCAAATCGAGCCTGAAGTTTTTACGACAAACGCCTTGGGCGCGGAAAAGCGTTGAGGAGTTGTACCTGAAATCTATTTCCAAATGACAGATTGTGTCTCTAAAAGAAGAGGTCCTGGTGTTCTAACCAGGACCTCTTCTTTTTATTTTTCGCCTTCTGCTTTTGGCTTTGAGCCGATTTCGACCAGTTGCACCTGCACCTGGTAGCGCTTTTCGCCGATCGATATCTTGCCCATGGCATAATAGCCTTTTGAGCCGGTCTTGAACTCTTTTGGGTCAGCGGTCATCAAGCCTACAATTTGCCCATCTTGCTTAAATTCAACTGTGATCATCTTTTTGGTTTCCTTTCAATTTGATTGTACGTGATCCGGTGATATTTTTCTGCCAATTCGAGCGCACTGCAATTGCTGTCGTATTCCGATTGACGGTTGTTCACTGTGAGTTTACGACCGTGCCATGCTCAGGCAGGTTGCGGCGTTCTTCACCGGCGGCGAGAGAAACAAAAGGGGATGTCCAGCGGAATATCCACTTGGCATCTTCTGCTGTCACATTGACGCAGCCATGCGAGCGTGGCTCACCGAAAGCGTTGTGCCAGTGTGCGCCGTGGATGGCAACGCCCCCTTGAATGTATGTGCACCAGGGAACCGCCGGGGTTGAATACCCGGCAGATTCGCTGCCGGCGGTCATATTTTTGGAGATGATCTTCCAATGGGTTAATAATGTTCCGGCAGGGGTGGCGTATTTGTCGCTCACCAGCCCGGTTTCAGGGTCGATAACGCGGCCAGTTGAAACACGGCAGAAATATACTTCGCGGTTGCCCTCGTAGCAGGCCAAACTCTGGTGTTCCAACTTTAGCTTGATGGTTTTTTCGTTCGGGTCCACATCCGGGCTGATCGTGGCCACATCCTCATCTGTCAACACCTTGAAACCTGTCCCGTCTGCCCAAAAGAACTCGCCATATGCGCCGTAGCCGTAACCGCGCCCGTTGGCATCTTCATTCCAGCGGTATTCCACAAACCCACTGCTGGTGCGGATTTTATCCATCCACACCACCTGGCCATAGTACAGGCGCGGGGGAAATTGATAAATGATAAGATCCTTCAGCCAGGGCGAGGCAATGTTGCCTTCGTGCGCCAGATCGACATAAGGTACGGTCACCTCGGCCCAGAAGCCGGCCTGCCCGGCGGGGATTTCTGTAATGGGAACGTTAGGCAGGTTGCGTGTAGGCTGAATTCCTGAACCATAGATAAACCCGAGCGGCGTTTCAACATAACGCTGGTTGACAAGTTGCCCGCCAATCACATTGCCGACCACCTCGCGATTCCACTCAACCAGGGTGTCGGCCTCAAGTTGACGGATATCCGTTTCAGGGGCATTTGTCGGCCGGCTGCGAAGATTGATACCGTTATCGACCACGCGTCCGATGATGGCACTGTTTGGGAATTGAGCCAGTCGCTTGGGACTTGATAAAATATCCAGACTCAATAGCTTGTAAGGCTTAAAGGCCATTGCGCCTAGGCCAAGCCCGGCCAGTTTTAAAAAATCACGGCGTGATATCACTCTTCTCATTCGACAGCACCCTTAAATGGTATTTTGGGTAAGCTTTCTGTTGATGAGTACAAGCATACCTGTAAAACAAGTCAGCGTCAACGCCAGCAGGGGTGATCGATTTTCACCAACCTGAATCCGCATCGATTTTATTTTGTAATCACCCCAATGTCACAGGTACATACTTTGCAAAATGGGAGTATCATCCATATAGGACAACGATGGTGATTAATCTGAAATAAGTCTGTCTTTCGCAAAGGACGTTTGGGGGAGCATGCCTGCCGGGAAGATTTTCCCGCATTGAACCTTTGCAATTTTTTATTTGAAGGAGAAAAAATTATGCCAAGACGCAGTTTGGCGCAACTCTATCGCGATGAGTTTCGCGGTTATTCGTTTGCAACTTTCCAGCGGGATGCTTTGGCCGGTTTGACCGTTGCAGCAGTGGCTTTGCCTCTGGCACTGGCTTTTGGCGTGGCCTCCGGGGCATCGGCTTCGGCCGGTTTGGTGACTGCCATCCTGGCAGGCATTGTGATTGGCGCGCTGGCCGGCGCACCTTACCAGATCAGCGGCCCGACCGGTGCGATGAGCGCTGTTTTGATCATGCTTGTCCAGCGTTATGGGCTGACGGGTATCTGGGTTGCCGGGCTGATGGCCGGGATTTTATTGACCATCATCGGGATACTTCGGCTGGGGCGGTTCATCGCCTTTATCCCTTCGCCTGTTATCACCGGTTTTACATCTGGGATTGCGCTGATCATCTTTATCGGTCAGATGGATAACTTCCTGGGGGTAGCCACCGAAGCCGCGGAGTCGGCAATGTTCAAGCTGCTGGTTTATTTCAAAGGCGGATTTGTTCCCGACTGGCAGGCTGTCTTACTGGGGGTGGTGGTTATCCTGTCGATGTTGTTGTGGCCAAAAAAGTGGAACGCCAAATTTCCGGCTTCGTTGCTGGGAATTATCCTGGCGACAGCGATAAATGCTTTTGTGCGCTGGGATGTGCCTGTTATCGGTGAGATTCCGCAAACCTTGCTGCTGGCAGAGCGCCTGAATCTATCCATGATCCCTTGGGCAGATCTGGGTGATTTTGTCGCCCCTGCCCTGACCATCACTGCCCTGGGCGCGATCGAAAGCCTGTTGTGTGGCGCAGTCGGTTCGAACATGACCGGCATCCGCTTGCAGGCCAACCAGGAGCTGATTGCGCAGGGTGTGGGTAACATGATCATCCCATTTTTTGGCGGTGTTCCGGCTACGGCGGCGATCGCCCGTGCCAGTGTGGGGATCAAGTCGGGCGGGCAGACGCGCATGGTTAGTTTCATTCATGCGATTGGGTTGCTGCTGTCGATGTTCCTGCTTGCGCCGGTTATGGCGCGCATCCCGCTGGCCGCCCTGGCGGGCGTGCTGATTGTGACTGCCTGGCGCATGAACGAGTGGGATGGCATTCGTTTTATCTTTGGCCACAAGTTCAAGACCGACATCCTGATGTTTTCGGTCACCCTGCTGGCGACCATCAGCCTTGATCTGACCCAGGCGATCTTGATCGGAACCTTCCTGGCCGGGGCAAAATTTTTGAATGATATTGCAACCATGAGGGTAGATCTGACCGAAGTTGATACGCAGAAACTGAGCCAGCGTGGGATTGCCACATCAGGCAAGTGTCAGCATGTGCGTGTGGCCTTCCTGACCGGGCCGTTGTTTTTTGCAGCGACTGGTCACTTTAACGAAGCCTTTAGCAACCTGAAAGATACGCATGCCCTGATCCTATCCATGCGCGGTGTGCCTTTGATTGATACAAGCGGCCTGGAAGCGATCCATCGGCTGCACCTGAAGCTGAAACGCCAGGGTGGAATGCTGATGTTTTCAGGCGTTCACGACAACGTGATGAACACCCTGCGGCGCGGCGGATTGGTCGAGCATGTTGGCGAGCAGAACTTTTTCTGGGCCAGCGATGAAGCCATAGTTGAAGCCGAACGGCGCGTTTGTAACTTCTGCGAGTCGTGATAAACAAAAAAAGCGGAGCACCCGGCAGACTTGTTTGCCGGGTGCTCTGTTATTTCAAAAATGTGTATTTTGGGCTGATTATTTACGGTTGATGGCGTCCATCACGGCCACGGCCGCGATCTGGACGATATCGTTGACCTCGTCACCGGTTTGCAGAACGTGGATCGGCGCGCCCATCCCGAGCAGGATCGGGCCGATCGCCTTGGCATTGCCGAGGCGGGCCAGCAGCTTGTAGGCGATGTTGGCGCTCTCGAGCGAGGGGAAAACCAGCACGTTGGCCTCTTTGACCGCGCTAAACGGATAGCGGTTTTCGATGATGTCTGCCACGATGGCGGTATCGGCCTGCATTTCACCGTCCACCACAAAACCGCCGCGGGCCTTGGTCAGTTCGACAGCCTTGCGCACTTTTTCCGAGAGCGGATGCGGAGTCGAGCCGAAATTGGAGAACGAAAGGAAGGCAACCCGTGGTTCGAGTTCCAGCTTTCTGGCAAACCCGGCGGCCAGGCAGGCGATTTCGCTTAAATCCTCGGCGCTGGGGTCGATGTTGACGGTCGCATCGGTAAACAGGAAGGTGCGGTCTCCAACGATGATGATATACACACCGGCGGCCAGGTTGGTGCCTTTGGCGGTCTTGTGGATCTGCAGGGCCGGGCGGATAACCTCGGGGTATTCGTAGGTCAAGCCGGAAACAAAGGCGTCAGCATCCCCCATCTTGACCATCATCGGGCCGAGCACATTCGGTTCGTGGATCATCTTGTTGGCGTGAGCCTGGGTCAGGCCTTTGCGCTGACGTAGCTGGTAATAGGCCTGGCTGTATTTTTCGAGCCCGTCGAAACGGTCCGGGTCAACCACTTCGGGCTTGAAGTTCAGGTTGAGCAGCTTGATCTTTTCGCTGATGATGTCCGGGCGGCCGATCAGGATCGGTTTGGCAATGCCTTCATCCAATACCTGGGCGGCGGCGCGGATGATCTTGGTCTCCTCGCCTTCGCCAAAGACCAGGCGTTTTGTGGCTTTGCTGGCGCGGGCCTTGTTCATGATGAAGTAGCGTACGCGCTGTCCCTGCCCCTGGCGGAAGGCCAGTTGTTCGCGGTACTCATCGATATCGATTTTCTTGCGGGCCACGCCGGTATCCATGGCGGCTTTGGCGACTGCCGGAGCCTCCCAAAGTAGAACGCGTGGGTCGAGCGGGGTCGGGATGATGTATTCCGCGCCGAATTTCATGCTCTCAACGCCGTAAGCGCGCAGCACCGAATCGGGCACATCTTCTTTCGTCAATTTGTAGAGCGCCTGCGATGCGGCAAATTTCATCTCTTCGTTGATGGCGCGGGCGCGCACATCCAGCGCGCCGCGGAAGATGAAGGGGAAACCGAGCACATTGTTGACCTGGTTGGGGTAGTCCGAGCGTCCGGTGGCGACGATCGAATCGGGGCGGGCTTCTTTTGCCAGTTCATATTTGATTTCAGGGTCGGGGTTTGCCATTGCAAAGATGATCGGGCGTTCGGCCATCATTTTGACCATTTCGCCTGTCAGAACATTCGCCACTGAGAGCCCGTAAAACACATCTGCGCCCTGAATGGCATCTGCCAGGGTGCGGTGACCCTTGTCGTCTACCGCCAGACGGTCTTTGTATTTGTTCATGCCTTCGGCGCGACCTTTGAAGACAACGCCTTTGGTATCGACCAGCATGATGTTTTCGCGCTTGATGCCCCAACGGATGGCGAGCTCGGCGCACGAAATGGCTGAAGCGCCTGCCCCGTTGATCACAACCCGAATTTCGGAGTGTTTCTTGCCGACCACTTCCAGGGCGTTGGCCAGCCCTGCAGACGAGATGATCGCCGTGCCGTGCTGGTCGTCGTGGAAGACCGGAATGTCGAGCATGCCTTTCAGGGTTTCTTCAATGTAGAAACATTCAGGGGCTTTGATATCCTCGAGGTTGATCCCGCCAAAGGTTGGCGCGATGGCGGCCACCACTTTGATGATTTCATCAGGATCGTGACTGTTGACCTCGATGTCGAACACATCCACATCTGCAAATTTCTTAAACAGAACGCCTTTGCCCTCCATGACGGGTTTGCCGGCCAGTGCACCGCGGTCTCCCAGCCCGAGGATGGCCGTTCCGTTGGAAATGACCGCCACCAGGTTGCCTTTGGATGTGTATTCATAGGCCAGCTCGGGGTCTTTTTCGATTTCAAGAACCGGGTGCGCCACGCCGGGCGAATAGGCCAGGCTCAAATCGCGCTGGGTATCCATTGGCTTGGTGGGAATCACCTCGATTTTTCCCGGCTTGCCTTTGAGACGGTGATACTCGAGCGCATCTTCACGGGTGATTAAAATTTTTGCCATCTTTTGGTCTCCTTTGGAAAGTTACGAAGAACAGCATAGATTTATTATGGCACAGATCAATCGATTTTCATCATGGCGCTGGCCAGTTGATCTTTGTGGAAGTCGTATAGCCATGTTTCTCGACGGCATAGACCGCGCCGCTTGAAGCCACCGCGCAGCCGGGACCGTCTTCAACCACGTAACTGGTGGTGTACTGGTCTGGGATCGAAGCGGTGTACCAGATATAAGCCCCGTTTTGGCAGACAAACAGCTCCAGCATGTAGCCGCGGTCATCATCCTGGGTCATCTTAACCTGATCCCAACTGATTTTAACCTTTTTATCGCCAACCCGCTCGGCGTATACGTTTTGAGGCGGCTTGTAGAGCACGCTTGGCCCCGGCAGACGCACTTCGGTCATCAAGATCGTGTTGACATCGCCCACCACATCCACCACCGATGGCGCGACCCAGCAAAAGTAACCGAGCTTGTCGAACTTAATGTAAAGCCACTTGCTGTATTGGAATCTGCCGCGCACAGTGCCAACATCCCCTGCGTACAGGTCGGCAGCGTGCAGAAAGGCCGTCGAAGGCCCGTAGCGGCAGTGGGCCTGCTTGTTGACCGTCACCACCGGAAAGGCAAAAGTGGCGGTCGGCGTAATGGTTGGCGTTTCAGTTTCGGTTGGGGTGAGTGTGATCGTGGATGTTGCGGTGGGGGACGGAGTGGACGTTTCCGTTAAAGTAGCCGTTGCGCTCGGGGTGGCTGTTTCCGTATGGGCGGGCTCCGTCGCAGTCGGTGGGATGGCTGGATTCCGCCCGATGGGCAGGTTGCAGGCTGATAGCAAAAAGCCGATCACAAAGATAAAGGGGAGGAGGCGAAGGTGTTTATTCATAAAATAATTGTACAGACTTTGCCAAAACTTTGCATCACTCTTTTATTGCCCAAGCTGTTTTTGTAGAAATGCGCGCAGGCGTTCACTGAATATTTGAATGTTTTCCGGTTTTTCGATGCTGTGTCCCTCGCCTTCGAAGAGTATTAGCTCTGATGAGACCCCGGCTGTCTGCAAGGCTGCATGAAACTGTTGCGCCTGATCGACCGGGACGAGCGGGTCCAGCGTTCCGTGGAAGATCAGAAACGGGGCTGTGAATTGATCGATATGGTAGAGCGGCGAGGCCTCGCGAAATTTTTCGAAGGCGGCCTCCCGTGATTGGCCGATCAGGTTCAATACTGCGGCTTCGGCGCCTGTCTCGATACTGAGGGGCACGGTCAGGTCCTGGGGCGCGTAGAGGGCCACAACGCAGGTCACGCGACTGGAGTAAGCCGACAGCGTTGGGTCGCTGTTGTCGCGGGTATCGGTCGTGCCCAGCATGGATGCCAAATGCCCACCGGCTGACCCGCCAATGGCGCACAGCCGGGATGGGTTGAGATGATATTCTTCGGCCTGAGAGCGGACCCAGCGTACTGCGCGTTGAACATCATCCAGTTGGGCCGGGTATTTGTTGGCTTTATCTTTGACCAGCCGGTAATTGATGCTAAACGTAATGTAGCCTTCAGCGGCCAGTCCTTTTGCTAAAAAGTCAAAGTCTTGCTTGTCGCCGGCCGCAAAGCCGCCGCCATGGATAAAAATGAGGGCGGCGCGCTGGGGCTGGCCTGGCTGCCATGGGATTGAATATGTATCCAGCAAAAGAGGTTGGCCGTCCACCAGTCCATATGAAATGTCACGCTCAATTTTGATAGGGCTGCTGCCCTGCTGGGAAAACCAGACCGCCGCCAGACTCAAACCGACACAGAGCAGCAGGGCCAGCCCAGGCAGGATGCCGGTTAGCGGTCTCGAAGGCCGTTTTGTGAGGTTACTCACTGCTTCTTCCCAGCACCTCGAGCAAAATATCGGGCCGGTCGGTGATGATGCCGTCGACACCCCAGGCAATGTATTCGCGCATCTGGTCGGGGTCGTCAATCGTCCAGGGTTCCACTTTCAGGTTGCGGGCGTGCGCCGCGCGGACGAAGGCAGCGCTCATGACGGTGATCCCGCTTGATTCTTCGGGCACTTGCAGGCTGTGGTAAACCGGCGAGATCAGCCTGCTCAGGAAAACCTTGCTCAAGAGCACAAAAGTGGTGGTTTCCTGGCGCGCAGCGGAGGTAGCTACCTCCGGGCATTCGGCGCGGAATTCATCCATGCGCTGATCGTGAAAGGAAGCCACCAGCACCTGATCTTGCATGTTGTACTTTCTGATAAGGGCGCAGAACGGTTTTGCCATCGAGCGCTCGCTCTTTTTGATCTCGATCACCATTCGGTAATCGGGGAAAGCCTGGAAGATTTCTTCGAGAGTCGGGATGCTGAGACCCTGACCGCGGAACGGGAAGGTCGCGTCCTCATCCGGCGACCAGCGATAACCAGCATCGAGGGCCTTGATCTCGGCCAAAGTCAGCTCTTCGACACTGCCGCTGCCATCGGTGGTGCGATCGACGGTTTCATCGTGAATCAGCACCAGCACATCATCTTTGGTGATGTGCAAGTCCATTTCGAGCACATCCACGCCCAGCTCGGCCGCGTTCTGGAAGCTGAAAAGCGTTTCGCTGGGCCACAGACCTTCCCCGCCCTGGTGGGCGATGACCATCACTTCGGGCCGGTCCGCGTAATAGGGGTGTTCGGGGGCCGGTTTGGCGAGCAGCATCCAGACGGCGAGAACGAGGCTGATTGTTGCAAGTATGCCGAGGGTGATTCGTAGTGCTTTATTTTGCATGATAGCCTCTAAAATAGATTTGCTTATAAACCTGACAGGTCTCATCATGCGCCTTCCCGCCATCGTTTCTGCTTGGACAGGGATATCTTTGCGCAAGGCTTCTGTGGAGACCTGTCAGGTTTTATGGGGTTTCACGATGAAAAGCCTCCAGAAAGGCGCAGACGTTCAGGCCGAGGGCCTCGTTGTTGTAGCCGCCTTCCATCACGGCCAGGGTCGGCAGATTCAGCGCGGCAATCTTCTGCCCGATCTGGCGGATGCCCTCGCGCGTGATGCGGATCCGGCCGAGCGGGTCTTCGCCGTAGATATCCATCCCGGCTGAAATGACCAGGAAGGATGGATGAAAGGCCGAGATGCGCTCGATGGCTTTTTCGAGGGTCGCGAGGTAGGCGGCATCGTCCGTGCCGAGCGGCAGAGGATAGTTCTGGTGAAAGCCCAGACCGGCTCCGGCCCCGGTTTGGTCGGCGTAACCGCTGTAGTAGGGGTACTCGAAGTTCGGATCAGCGTGGATCGAGAGGGTCAGCACGTCGGCGCGTTCGTAGAAGATGTCTTGCGTGCCGTTGCCGGCGTGGTAATCGATGTCGAGAAGGACGACCCGACCCAATTGAGCCAGCCAGCCCGCGGCGACGGCCGCATTGTTGATGTAGCAATATCCAGCGCAATTGGCACGCCCGGCGTGGTGACCGGGAGGGCGGCAGAGGGCGAAGGATGAAGGATGAAGGTTGAAGGATGAATTGGCGATGAACTGTGCGCCGCTCAGGGCGCAATTTGCGGCGGCCAGGGCTGCGGCGTAGGTCCCGGCGACGATCGGGGCCGAGAGATCGGTCATGTAGTATCCGGCGCGGCCCAGCAGGGTTGCGGGGACGTGTCCGCGCGGGCCGGGCAGGGGGAAGGTGGCCGGCAACAGGGCGGTGCGCTCGTAATCGGTATCTTCGGCCAGCCACTCGTCGAAGGCGGTTCGCAGGAAGTCGAGATAGCTCCGGTCGTGGACCGCCCGGATCGGTTCCAGACCAAAGTCTGCGGGTGGCGCGATCTCATAACGGTCATCCGCCCGCAGCGCGGAGAGAATCCGCTCCATCCGCTCGGGCATTTCAAAATTGGTAATCTTTTCGCCGCCGTCGAAGATCTCAAAGGGCGGGGCGTGCTGGCGGTGGGTGGTGGAGTAGAAGACTTTCATAGTTTAAAAAGACTGGCTGGCGGAGCGTAAGGGTAATGGAACACGGATAATGCGGATTTAGCAGATTTTCGCAGATGGTTTTTAAAATTCTGTGCAAACCCGTTCAATCCGTAAAATCCGCGTTCAATTATGATGCCTGGGAAAAAAGATAGCCTCCAAAATCTTGCGGTTTTGGAGGCTGGGTGGTTTTATCTGGCCTTCTGGATGAATTCGGCTAGGTCGGCTTTGAGGGCCGCCAGGGCGGGCGGCAGGGCGTACATCATGTGCCCGGCTTCGTAGTAGCCCATGCTGACGTTTTGGCGCAGGCTGGGGTGCAGGCCCATGTGGCTGAAGGTGTATTCGGTGGCGAAGAAGGGTGTGGCCAGGTCGTAATAGCCGTTGCCGACAAAAACCTTCATGTGCGGGTTCTGGGTCATGGCCTGGCGCAGGTTTTCGTAGACTCGCACGTATTCGTTCTCGTGCTCGGCGTAACTCCACGGCCAGACCTGGAAGTTAAGGATGTGATAGGGCAGGTCGCTCTCGAATTTGAGCTCGGCGCGGATGTAGTGGTTGAAAGCCGCGGTATACGGCCCGGCGACGTTGGCATACGAAGGATCGTAGTCGGGGTACTCGCCGACGGTGTCGCGGTCGATGCCGGTCAGACGGCTGTCGAAGCGCCCGACGGTTTTGCCTTCGCTGCGCAGGAATTCCTTGAAGAAACGCTGATCGCTGATGCGCAGGTTGCTGCGCTCGATGTAATCCGCAGAAAGCCCGGTGTAGCGCGCAAGTTTTTCGACCACGGCGTTACGCTCACGCTTGCCGAGCGCGTCGCCTTTCATCAGGGCGCTGGCGTATTCGCTCAGGGCGAATTCGCGCACTTCTTCGAGCAGTTTTTGCAAGGGGCGGCGCACGCGCAGTTTGCGGTGATACCAGGCGCTGGCCGCGTAGGAGGGCAGGAACAGGATGTAGGGTAGGTCGTGGCCGGGCGGGAAGCTGAGGGTCGAGAAGTCGAGCACGGCCGAAACGAGCATGATGCCGTTCAGGTACATCCCATGCTGTTCGAGCAGGTGGCTGGAGAGGGCCGAAGCGCGGGTGGTGCCGTAGCTTTCACCGATCAGGAATTTGGGCGAGAGCCAGCGCTGGTAGCGGGTGGTGTACAGGCGGATGAACTCGGCCACGCTTTCGATGTCTTTTTTGAAGCCATGATACTCTTTGGCCTTTTCGCCTTCGACCGGACGGCTGAAGCCGGTGCTGATCGGGTCGATGAAGACCAGGTCGGTTTCGTCGAGCAGGGAGTGTTCGTTATCGGTCAGTTGGAAGGGCGGTTTGGGCAGATTGCCGTCAAATTCCATGACTGCGCGGCGGGGGCCGAGCACGCCCATGTGCAGCCAGATCGACGAGGAGCCGGGACCGCCGTTAAATGAGAAGGTCAGCGGGCGTTTGGCTTTTTCTTCGACGCCGTCCAGGGTGTAGGCGGTGAAGAACATGGCCGCTTTGGGCTTGTGGCCCTCCGATTCCTTGTCACGTTCGCCTTCTTCCTTTAAAACAATCGTGCCGGTGGTGACGGTGTAGGCCAGTTCCTTGCCGCCAACCGTGACCGTGTGCTTGCTTTCGACCAGCACATCCTGCGGGGTTGGCTTGGGGCTTTCAGGTTTCTTTTCTTCCTGTTTTTCGTCTTTTTCTACACTCATGGGGAAAACTCCTGTAGGGAATGAACTTTTTTCAGGCGCTGACCGGAATAGTATACCCGTTTCGGCAGAAAATGCGCAACAGGTGCTTCACATTTTCTGCCGAAAAAACAGCCTCGCATGATTCATGCCGGATTTGGTGACAAATGTCAGTAGACCGGGATGCTCTTTTATTGCTATAGTAGGGGGAGTTGTTTTACAGAATCCTGGCCGGATAAAATGGTATTTGGGTGTTTATACGGCATTTCACCGTCCATAACCTATTGACCGGCGAAATGGCGGGTAAACACATAGTTGGGCAACCTGTCCATAGCCTCAATGATTGCTTGAAAAATGTTAAAAAACAATATTCAAAAATCACGCATTTATAGAACCAATTTGAGAATGTTCTTTCTCCGATTTAGCACTTTCTTTGTCATGTTGTTTCTTGTCGCTATTTCTTTTGGCATGTTTTGGGGAACAAAAATTTTAGCAGAGCTAGATGTGGCAATTTTTAAGATATTACTGTTTTTAGGCGAAGGTTTATTCATCTTCGCTGTTGTCGCAACGCTATATCAGTTTATATTTTCGTTGGTTCGTTATTTTGGAACTTTTATCAAAATCACATCAAATGGCATTGAATATCAAAACTGGCCTTATTACGGCATCATTTGCGCGTGGGAAAATCTTGAGCGTATTGAAAAGCAGAAAAAGTATGGCTTCGATATTGATGTTTTAATTCCAAATTCTGTTCAATATGTTGGGAAAGGTACTTTTTTAGGAATTAATTTCCGCAAGAAATCAGGGATCAAAGAGCAAACCTATATTCCGCTGAGCGGTTTTAGTGGATGGCCTAATGGTCAGTTGTTTCAAGACCTAAAACAAACGGCGGGGCATCTGTTTGAGACAAAGTAAGTTGGCAAAAACCGGTTGCCCAACACCGAGTGCACCGGACAAAGTGCGGGTGTTGCCCACACTTTCGGGGATTCTGGCCCCAACGGCGGATTCGGCGTCTGGTGGTTTTGTCCGCCAAATCCCGCCCTTGCCGGTAACGTCTGCCGTTGGGTGCTTTCTTGTAAACAAAGGAAAACAAATGCAAAATGAACTGAATCCATCACAAGACGATGTAGCCCTAGAAGGTATAGTTGAACAAAACGAACAAGTAATTCCTGAACCAATTTTTACGTTTCCGCCAATTTCAGGTTTTTGGCGCAGGTTTTTTGCTTGGGTTGTGGATGTACTTATTCTCGGCATCATTGGTCAAATAATTGGTGTTGTGTTCTCGTCTTTCCTTTTCAGTGTTGGACCTTACGGACGCCCCATTGGATTACTTTTCACTATTCCATATTTTGGAATAATGAATTCGCAAATTGGTGGCGGTCAAACTTTTGGGAAGCGATTGATGAAAATTGCTGTTCGCAACAAAGATAATAAACCTATTGAGTTATGGCGCTCAATAATCCGAATTTCGTTATTGGCAATACCATCTTTGTTTAATCAGTGGTCAATTCCCATATTTCAAAACCCTTTTATGGTTTGGTTTTTGTCCCTCATCATTTTCGGTTTAGGTGGAGCAATTTTCTATACAATGGTTTTCAACCGAAAAGCACGACAAGGAATCCACGACTTAATATTGGGAACTTACGTTGTTCATCTGCCTGAGAAGCCAATTGAATCGTTTCCAACAACATCCCGAATTCATTGGATTGTAACCAGTGTATGGATTGGCATTGTAGCAATTGGCACTTTGGTGATGGCATTGATTACTCCATCTATAGTGTCAAAAACGCCGTTAGCACCAGTAATGAGTCTCTACAATATTTTGCAAGATGATCCTCGTTTTTTTACGGTCGGAGTCAACGACCATACTTTTTATGGCTCAAGCGGAAAAACAAGCCATTCTTTAATCATCACAGTTTGGTATAAAGGTAAACTCCCAGAAAGTGACAGAAAGGAAGTTATTGAAAGTATCGTAAAAACTGTGCTTGAAAATGCCGAAAATATCGATAATTACGACGGCATACAGGTCAAAATAACTTCTGCTTATGATATTGGTATTGCAAGTGCAAATCTTTATATGTCATTTTCAGATTCTATTGAAGGATGGCGTAAACAAATTTACCCCAATGATTCACCAAATGGGTTTATTCCGTTTTTATTGGCAAAGGCTCTTGCAATCCCGTAACGCACTCAGCATTATTTGCACCGGACAATCGCGGGCGGCTGTCCGCACTTTCGGGATTCAGCCCCAAGATGCGGATTCGGCGTCTGGTGGCTTTTCTTGCCAAGTTCCGCGCTTGCTGGTAACGCCTGCCGTTGGGCGCTTAATGGATAATCAAAAATATAAAAATGAACATTGACAGTGATCAATTCAGCGAACGTGAAAAAGATGTTGCCAAGCTTTTGTTACAAGGAAAAGCAAACAAGAAGATTGCTTTGGAACTGGGGATCTCCGGTCGAACTGTAGAGTTTCATTTAAGCAACATCTACGCCAAGTTGTGTAAGCTCTCGTTCGGAAGCGATTTTGAAATTCACAGAAAGCCGCCTGCGGGAAACCGCAGGTAACTTTCAGGTGAAATCCGCAGTAGATCATTTGGGTGATTCAACCGAAAATGGCTTCAAATCTATTTTACGGAGAATCACTATGAATAAACTGTCTTACATCATCGCCGGGTTGTCAGCAATCGTCTTGATTGCAATCATGGTTATTGCTCAACTATTTACACAGAATGCAGAATCTGCCTCATCCACGCCAGCCAATCCGACAATTGCAACAGGCATTAATGCCATGCATTCCCCAGTCGTCAACGCCCAAAGCCTGACTGAAATACCACCTACACCATCGGAAACAAATCAACAATCGAATATTGTCATACCGCCTCACACCGTAAATGGCTATACAGCCGTGATCGAGTCTTATTATGTTGACACCTCGCATATTCTCTTTCAGGTACGGCTCTCGGGCGGAGAAATAGCCTTTGGCAATCCACATTTCTATGACCGCATTGGAAGCATCAATCTTTACGATGAAAATGGAAATATGCTGAATGCCAGCGTCGGATCAGGCCCGACTGTTGACCCGGCCCTCTATCAATTTGAATTTGTGCCCGCGACCCTTCTTACGGGCAACCATATCAAAGGGCAGCTTGCTTTTGATCTGAACAACGCCCCTGATTACGACAAAGTTCTTGCCCAATTCCGTTTTGATTTCGATTTGCCTATTAACCCTGAAGTAAGATTTAATCCAAAACAAACTGTTACCGCCAACAATCTGGCAATTCTGCTGGACAGCATTACGGTCACGCCTACGTTTACGCAAATCTACCTTTGTTTTCCGTCACCTTCCTTTGCCGACTGGAACATTGGAAACCAAACTGTGCTTCAGATGGATGGCCAGGAAGCCCATCCAATTAATTTTCGAGTTTTGTTTGATTCTGCTCTTGGAGGAGATAGAACGGCAGGGAGCGAACCCTACTGGATATCGCCAATAAAAAATGGGCGCTGCGTCAAGAGTGTTTTTCCGATCGGCAGCAGCAATCCGACTTCTCTTACTTTGACCATTCCCCAGCTTGAAAAATCTGAGCCTTATTTGCTGGTTACCAATCAACTTTTGATGGATTATCCAGGCCTGAGCGAAAAACAAGCCTACTATAAATTTCTTGAGGAACACGGCAATGTTTACAAGGGCACTTGGACATTTAGAATTGAACTCACGCCGTAGTACCCACAGAACAAGCCGCTTTTGCCGTTAGGTATTTTGATCTTCAGCCTTTTTTGTGGTTGAATTATTTCTAACAATCCGTACTAGACTGCTGGACGACTCGCAGTGAATTCTCAATCTACGGGAGCGTAAAATGTATAACTCTGCAAAATCGGTTTTCTGGAAAGTAGTGATCATTTGGATGCTATTTGCATTTCTGCATTATGCGAACGACATGATGCCCAACCCTATTTTTGCCTTTATTGGCGAAAAAGAAAATGCTGAAAGTATCTTTAGCCACTCAAAGATGAATTTTTGGACATATCTGATCGTGACCGTCGCTGAGTTTTTTATATTTCGCAAAAAGATTTTGGATGTCGGCCAGTTTTGGAGCACTCGTTTGTTGAGTGCGGTAATTTATCCGTGGTTTGCGCTCACCTTTTGGATGACAGGCTCCGCGCTTAATGGGGGCGCAGAACCGATTCGCCCAATCGAACTGTCGTTTGCGTTGCTTTCGAATGTATTTGGCGCATATCTTACTGTGCGGCTGGAACAGATTTTTGATGGAGTCAAATTCCGCAACGCAACCCGGTGGACAATTCTTGTTTTGTTTCTAATGGCGCTCATCCAATACATTTCTTTTGAGTTACAGGCGCCCTGGTGGAACTATTTTGGAAGCAATTAGCGGGCAGGCCAATGAATGACGACAATGAGGGCAACATGACAATCCGTATGCCGTCTTATTTACACGATGTATTTGGCGAATCTCAAACAATTGGTGAAATTCTCACCATAATGTTTTTCGGGGCAGGTTTCGCTGCATTATTGTTTCTTGTATTTCCAGAGATGACCCATAATCTGCCACTTTGGCGAAGCGCCATTACTTATCTACTCATCGCAGACATATTTGCTGGTTGTATTGCCAATTTCACACGCTCTACCAACAACTATTATGCCGCTCGGGACAAACATCGATTGGTATTTATCGCCATTCATGCCCACATATTAATCGTAGCATGGTTACTGGGCATCGGATTTTCGAACGCTGTTATTGTCTGGGGATATACAATCGCTGGCGCATTTGTGGTGAACATGCTGAAGGGAAATCAGTTTCAGTTATTCGTGGCTGGAGTATTATTAGTTCTTGGTATATCAATCATTGTCTTGGGAGTGGAGACTCCAAAGTATTTCTTGGTTATATCCTTGCTTTTTATGGTAAAAGTGTTGTTCGCTTTTGCTGTTGACCACTATGGCGGCCAACCAGGAAGGTTCAATAATAATTCTTAGAATAGGTTCTAAAAAAATAAAACGCCCATCAATTAACAGCAGTGTGCGCGGATTGGCAAAAAAGTGAATGAAAAGGCTTGGAATCTGGAAAAGATGCCGGGCCTTTTTTTCTTGTAGAAGGCGTGCGAAGGCGAATTCGGATAATTACCATCTTGACTATCCAGAATAAATGTTCTAGAATTTAGGTTCCGCCCGGCAGCCAAATCTTGTTCTGAGTTTGTCGAAGAGAACGCAACGGGCTTGCGATCACAAGGAGCGCCATCATGAAACTTCTTCTCACTTCCGGCGGTGTCACAAACCCTAGCATCCGCGATGCGCTGGTCGACCTGCTGGGCAAGCCGATCGCCGAGTGTCACGCCCTCTGCATCCCGACCGCACAGTGGGGTCACCCGATGTGCGGTCCGGCATCGGTGCGAGGTTTCATAGCCGCCGGGACCGAATTCCGATACCTGTCCGGCCTGGGCTGGGCATCGCTGGGTGTTCTCGAGCTCGCCGCGCTGCCCACCATCGGCGCGGAGCGATGGGTGCCCTGGCTTCGCGAGGCAGACGTGCTCCTGGTTGACGGCGGCGACGCGACGTACCTGTGCCACTGGATGCGGGAGTCCGGGTTGGCCGATCTGCTGCCTTCGCTGCCCGACACGGTCTGGGTCGGAGTGAGTGCCGGAAGCATGGTGATGACGCCCCGGATCGGAGCGTACTTCGTCGAGTGGCCCTCCGCGCCGGACGACCGCACCCTGGGAGTCGTCAACTTCTCAATCTTCCCGCACCTGGAAGCTTTCCCGACGAATACCCTGGCTGACGCAGAGCGATGGGCGGCCGAGATTGGCATCCCGGCCTATGCCATCGACGAACAGACAGCCATCAAGGTCGTCAATGGAATCGTCGAAGTCGTCTCTGAAGGTCATTGGAAGCAGTTTACATCCTGATTGGGTGTGGGACTGCGCTTCGCGCGTAAGGTAATTGATCTTCCTTTTCTCGATTGAGCTGTGGCGAATCGTGGTACTGGCAGGAACTATTGTGATCGGAGGCAACGTGGCTAAACATACTCGAGTAACGCTGGAAATCGGCCCGAAAGGCAAGAAGGTGGTGGCGGTAGCACCTGATTGGCCCGGCCTCGAACGCGGGGCGAAGACCGGGGAGAACGCAATCGAAAGGCTGCGTTCCTATATTCCGCGATATTCTCAGGTGGCAAAACTGGCTGAAATGGACGCGGAGTTTGACACCATCACGAACGTCGACGTGGTCGAGCAGTATTCAGGAACCGGCTCAACTGACTTCTGGGGCATCTCGTTCGCGTTTTCGAGCATCGACAAGCAAGGCATGTCGGGTGACGAATTGGATCGTGAACTGAGGCTGATGCAGGCGTGCTGGGCGTTTTTCGACGCTGTGCGCAGGCGGGTGTCGGCTGAGATGCAGAAGGGTCCGCGAGGGGGAGGGCGTGATCGGGACGACATCGTCCGCCATATCTTTGCCAACGAGCAGGATTGGGCGAAGGGGCTTGGCGTGCAGACCCCCGACGGTGCGATGCTGACGGACGAGGGGCTGAAAACGCATCGCGATGCCTATTGCCAGGCAATCCGGGACTACCACTCACAGGGTAAATTGGCCGGCAAGTGGCCGCTGCGGTACTTGATACGGCACACCGCTTTTCACACGCTCGATCATGCCTGGGAAATGGAAGACAAGGATCTGACGAACTGACGGTCAAACAAACGTGAGGTGTCTCCCACCGATTAACAGAAGTGTCCAAGAGATAGGCAAAAAAGTGAATGAAAAAGGCATCGCATCTGGAAAAAGATGCCGAGCCTTTTTCTTGGTGAAGGTTTTAAAGCCATTCTTTATCAGATTCCCCGGCTGGTGGGTGTGCCCGAGTCTGATATGCACTCTTGCCAGACCGTTCAAGATCACTCGCGGCAAGCCGCGGGCGTTTGGTATACTGAGCCAATGAGTATTTTCACCCTTGATTGTTGAATACAGAGAGAGTTGAGCCTGCGCGATGGAAATACAGATATGCAGCCGTGAGTTTCCTCGGGTGAACTACCGGCCAGGTTATTCTCTGGCACAACTCGGGGAATGATTATTATCAGCTGCTGCCAATTCTTTTATTTGGATTAATAATTTATTGGAGATCGGAATGATGTTAATTTCAGGGTGAACCATGACCGAAAATAAACCTGGTCTTTGTGTTCTAATCACCAATGCGTTTATCAGAGATTGGAGCGGGTCGGAGCTCTACGTCCGCGATCTGGCTATCGAATTAATTAAACGAGGCCATAAACCGATCGTTTACAGCCCACGCATTGGCGAGCTTGCAGATGTGCTTCGAAGAAAATCCATCCCGGTTGTCAAAGACTTAAGCTCCATTGCTGTTAAGCCTGATCTTATCCATGGCCAACATCACCTGGAAACGATGACGGCGCTATCCCGATTCCCTGAAACACCCGCTGTCTTTTTTTGTCATGGTTGGCTGCCCTGGGAAGAAATACCGCCCCTTCACCCACGAATTATTCAGTATGTGACAGTCAGCGAAGCGCTACATGATCGCTTGCTTTTTGAATGTGGGATTCCGGCTGAGAAGATCACTACGATCCTGAACTCGGTTGACATCGAAAGATTCCGTTCCCGCCCGCCTTTGCCAGACATTCCCAGACGCGCGCTTGTATTTAACAGTCACGCCAGTGAAGCAAATATATTGGGCACCATCCGCGAGGCTTGCTCTCAAAACGGTATTGCTATGGACGCCATAGGTTATGGAAATGGCAATCCGTCCTTCTCTCCCGAAAAACAACTTGGCAATTATGACATTATATTCGCCGTAGGAAGAGCTGCCTTGGAAGGTCTGGCGACCGGCGCTGCAGTAATTTGCTGCGGACTGGAAGGCGCCAGTCAAATGGTCACCACGCAAAACCTGGAGTGGCTGCGCAGCAATAATTTTGGCATTCGAGTCCTGAATCTGCCGCTCACCACCGACTATCTCTCAGCCGAGATTAAGCGCTACGATCCGCTAGATGCTCTAAAAGTTTCGCAAGAGATACGCGCGACAGCCGGGTTGAGCGGCATGGTTGACCAAATCCTCAATGTCTACACCAGCACACTTAATATCTGGTCGAAAAACCACCAACAAGACTTCATTGCGGAAAGCCTGGCTTTCTCCGGCTACCTGAAAGGAATATCTGATAAGGTCGATCAGGCAATTGCTGAAAGCAATCTTGCGCATGATAGAGCCAGGATTCTCCAATCCGAGTTAGATTCCATTAAAGGCAGTTTGACATGGAGACTTTACCAGAAAGTGCACCGCATTCCATTCGTACACAATTTATACGGTTGGTACGTCCGTTTAAAAAAGAGACGCTAGGTAAATCTTTCTAGTCAATTGCATAATGGGGCGGCTTTCAAAAATAACTGCAGTGTGTGCGGGATGGGCAAAAAGTGAATGAAAAAGGCCTTCCAAGGCTAATTCGGACAATTTCCACCTTGACTATCTAGAAAAAATGTTCTAGAATTTAGAGCTTGCCCGGTTTTGGTGGGTGCTAAATATTTTTCAAAAACGATTGATCACCATCTTAAGGCTTGTAACTGGAGGAACAGATGCAACAACAAACCCGATCGACGCTGGATGTGATCTATGAGAACTGGCGAGGCTATCACGAAAAGCTGCGCGACTGCGTTGCGCAGCTGACGAATGAGCAGCTCTTGCTGCAACCTGCGGCGCGCATGTGGCCGCTGGGCCAAATTTTGCAGCACATCATTTCAGTCCGGGCGGGCTGGTTCAGCGGCACCCTGCAGGATAACGACCCGGCGATGAACGAGTATATGTCTTGGGGTCAACTCGATTCGGCGGCTCGCAGCGCGGCGGAACTGGTGCACGGCCTCGATCAGACCTGGGCATTCATCGAAGCCCGCTTGCAGCGCTGGACACCCGATGAGTGTGCCAAAACTTTTCCAGATGAATGGGACGGCCAGGTATACGAGGTATCGCGCAGTTGGGTGATCTACCATGTAATGGAACATGATCTGCATCATGGCGGTGAAATCTCGTTGATCCTTGGCATGAACGGCCTGCGCACCCCCGATGTTTGATCCATTCGGTGATGCTTCGGAACTTTGGGCGTTTGGTATACTCAGCCGATGAATATCGAGTTTGAAGGCGAAATTTTCTACTGGCGCGGGCCGGCTCCGTTTCTCTTTGTTGCCGTGCCGGAAGAGCCGAGTCAGGCGATCAAGGCGATCTCAACCAGCGTTACCTATGGTTGGGGCGTGATCCCGGTCCGGGTGCGGATTGGCGAAACGGAATGGAAAACATCCCTGTTCCCGAAAGAGGGCCGCTATCTTGTGCCGATTCGGATGAGCGTTCAAAAATCGGAAGAACTGGATGTGGGCGACCGCGTGATCATTCAGCTCGAAGTGGGTTGAAGGCCGGTAAGGCAGAAGCAAGTTTTGGCGAAGAACCCAAAAGACCCCGCGCTTTAAAAGCGTTGGGTCTTCTTTTTTTCATCAGTGCGGGGTAGGACTCTTATGGAGTGCTACGGGTATTGCGCCGTCTGATCGTCTTTTTGCAGAAGGATAACCCGCGCATGCAGGTTGTTTTCTTGCAGCGCGCCGATCACAACCACCTCGGCTGTGTGCGGAAAGAATTGGGGCGCATCTGCCAGCGGCAGAATGACCAGCCCGGGCTCTTCGCCGACCAGGAAGAAAACCAGGCGGGCCTCGTTGCTGATCTCGTAACCGGCTTTGGCGGTCCCGGGCTCTCCCTCACCCGCAGCGTAGTAGCGCGGATAGATGGCGCGGCCAGAGCGGATGACTTCCCCCGCCTGGGGCGCAAGGCCGGGTGCATTCAACGGTTCCGCCTTCGGGAAGGCGAACTCGGTCAGCGGCAGGGAAGTTCCGATGAGCAGGATGCAGGCGGCGGTGAGAATGAGTCCCCGCCCCGCGTGGCGCGGGATAGCATCCCGCGCAGTATCCGGCTGCGGGGGTGGGGCAACGTCCCGCCCTGCAAGTGCGCCGATCAGAGTCAGCAGCCCGAGCAGCAGGTAGAGTGTCCCGGCCCAATCGACCGGCAGCATGAAGCGATCGCCGGAGCTGAGGAAGAGAGCGGTCCAGGCGTTGTACAGGCTGGCCAGCATGAGCGGCAGCAGGCCGACCCAGCCGGCTTGCCGCCAGGCTGCGCCGAGACCGATGGCTGCCAGTACAGCGTAAATGGCGAGGATGGGCAGGTTTTTTCCGTCAAATCGGGCGTCGCTTTGCCAGAAGGCGTGCGCCGGCTGAACGAGTTCTGCGGGGCTGGTCAGTTTATCCCGCAAGGGGAAGGTCAACAGCAGGGCGTATTGGTTATTGAAAAAGTGGTTGGCTGCACCGAGCAGGATGCGCCCCGGTTCGCGCTGGAAAGCATCGAGGGCGAAGCGCGTCATGCGGCTCGAGTATTGGGCATCGTTTTCTCCGGGCAGCTTGGGGAGCAGTTCGTTGCCGGCGCTGCCGCCCCAACGGCGGGCGAAGACCATGGTCTGTGAAATCGGGTTGTCGAACACCAGCCCGCCGGCGGCGCGGGTATTGCGCGCGAGCCAGGGTGAGATTGCCAGGGTCAGGCCGAGCGCCATCAGGATTGTGCCGCTGATCCAGGCTTTGCGGCGGCCGCGCATGACCAAGAAGGCCACAATCACGAAGGCCACCAGAACAACGGCGCTCTGCAAGCGGATCAGGGCTGCCAGCCCGGCCAGTCCGCCGATGACCAGCGGCATGAAGGCCGGCGTGGACTCGCGGCGCATCCAACGGATGGCGAGCCAGGCCGAGAGAGTCATCAGCAGGGCGGCTGGGATTTCGGAAAAGTAGAGCTTGGAATAGGTGTAGTTGACCGAAAAGGTGGCGGCCTGGTTTTGGGCCACATCGCGCAGGGCGGCCAGGACGGCCAGACCGATGCCAAGCGGTTTGCCGCCTATTTCGTTGCCGAGCAGGTAGAGAATGGCCGGGAAGGCTGCCAGCGCCAGGGTTTGCAAAACAATGATGGTGGTGTAATCCTGCCCGCCAAGGGCGTGCAGCCAGGTCAGGATGACGATATAGAAGGGCCGGGTCGGCACTTCCGGCCACATAAATCCGTAGCCGGCCAGGGCTGATTGAACGTACTGGGCATAGATCAGCGCATCAGAAAATGGGTAAATTTCGAAATTGGGTGCGCGGGGCGGGGTGGCAAACCAGCCGGCCTGGATCGGGGTGGCGAGCCAAAGCGCAAGCGTGGAAAGGTAGATCATGAAGAACGTCAAACGTTCAGCGTTGAACATTTGACGTTTTGTGTTGAGGAATGATGAAGCACCCTGGATGATGTATGGACCAATCAGAGCCAGCCCGAAGGCAAGGATGATCTGCCATTCGAGGGCAGGCAGGGCCGGGCTGCCGAAGGAACCATCCTTGAGCGGGGTCAGGCCGAGGCGGGTGGCCAGCATGAGCGCCGCAACAGCGATCAGCGCGGCAAGGGCAACCATGACAGGGCGATTGGCGATGAATTTGATTTTGCCGGTTTTGATGGCGTTGAAAAGTAAGTATTCCAGCGCTGAGAGCAAAACCCAGGCGGCGATCGGGGTCAGGCGTGTGGCGAGCGCGCTGTAGAAATAGCCCGTATCATGCATGGCCAGGGCGTTCAGGGTCAGAATTGTCAATGGGGCGGCGAACAGCCCAAACAGGCACAAGAATGGCAGGAAAGGGTCAAATTTTCGCAGCGCTAAAAATCGTGTAGCCAATGTGTGCTGTGAGTGCGCCAGCGCAAACGCGGCAGAGAAGCCGGTTATGAGCAGCAGTATTCCCAGCAGGGCCAGCCGGGCCGGGGATAGTCCGCTGTCTGAGGGCAGCCAGGCCAGCCACAAAAAGGCCAGAATACCCTGAAGAGTCCACAGGCTGAAGGTGCGCGTCATTTGCCCTTTGATTCCTTTGCGCTTTTGGCCTTGGGTGCTTTTGTGTTCTGCTGTTTGGGTTTTCCGGTTTCCCCTGGCAAAATCCGGTCAAGGTTTTCAACCACGAAGTCGACAAAAATAGGACGCGGCACGACAATCCGCACGGCGGCAGGCAGGAATTCGTAGGCCGAACCAACTGCCAAGCCGATGGTGTTTTTGTCTCGCAGGGTGGAAAGGGTCGCCGGGCCAATTCTCTCGGTCAGCAGGCAGCGAATGGCCGGGATCTGCCTTTCGAGCACATCGCGGTAGGCTGAAACTGCCCAGGAAGCCGGTTTTTCTTCCTGTTTTTGGGTACGTCCAAATTTGTGACCGGCCTCTGTCAGCGCGGCTTTGGCTTTCTTCAACTGCTCGCTCTTGATCAGGATGTAATCGGTATCAAAGGTTGAAATTGCAAAAATGGAGAGGCCCGCTTTTGCCAGCACCGATGAAATCCCGGCCAGGATGCCGGTCTCGCTGAAATCGAGCGTCCCATCCACGCGCAGGGCGCTCCAGCCGGGTTCGCTTTTTTCGCTGTTGATGGCGATCTGCTCTGCCGCGACGATCGACAGCTCGTTCTCGCTCTTTGTAATCGCATAGAACGGGCTGGCAAAGAGCGCTTTGGGGATTGAATCTCCCGGTTTCAAACGGTGAATGCTAAAGCTTCCTTCGAGTACGTAAAATTTGAGTGGTTTCATCGATGGGTCCAATCTCGCCAGCGGTCTTATAATTCAGGCCTCTATTATAAGGCGAATTAAACCATGACAACCTTCCCTGTAGTTCTCGTGCGCGGCAGCGGCGATGTTGCCTCGGCGGCGGCGCACCTCCTTTTTCGTTCGGGCTATGCGGTTCTCCTGCATGAATCCCCGCAGCCGAGCGCCACCCGCCGCAAAATGGCTTTTACGGATGCCGTTTTCGAGGGCCAGGCCTGGCTGGAAGACATTCAAGCCCGCCGTCTGGACGATCCTGCCGAACTGATCGCGACCCTCGAAGCGCACCAGTTCATTGCGCTAACGGTCGCCGATTTCGATGAGATATTAAAAGAGATTTCGCCGGCTGTTTTGGTGGATGCGCGCATGCGGAAACATTCCCAGCCCGAAACGCAACTCGGGCTGGCGCCGCTGACCCTCGGCCTGGGTCCCAATTTCGTGGTCGCTCAAACCGTCGATGTGGTCATCGAGACCGGCCGCGGGCCAGATCTGGGGCGCGTCATTCGCTCGGGCGCTTCCGCTCCGCTGACGGGTGAGCCGCTCTCAATGGCCGGCCACAGCCGCGACAGGTATGTCTACGCCCCCGCGGCGGGTATTTTTCAGACTGCCCTGCAAGTCGGAGATTCCGTCCGCCAGGGGCAGGTGATCGCTGAAATTAACGGCCAGCCGCTCACAGCGCCGCTGGACGGTGTCTTGCGCGGCCTGACTCGCAACGGTGTCCCTGTTACAGTCAAAACCAAAGTTATTGAAGTCGATCCGCGTGGGGCACAGGCCCAGGTTTCAGGCATAGCAGAACGCCCTGCAAAAATTGCGCAGGGCGTTCTGGAAGCGGTACAAGCGTGGTTCAAAAGGGGTTGATTTACGGCTCGACCGGGTAACCGAGCGCGCGCCAGGCCTGTACGCCGCCATCCATACTGGTCACATTGCTGAACCCGGCCTGTTTCAAAATGTCGCGGCCTTGATCTGAGCGATTGCCTGAGTTACAGATCACAACGATCTGGGCATCTTTGGGCACTTCGTTTACCCTGGCCGCCAGCTCACCCAACGGAATTAAAGTTGTGTTCGGAACATGGAATTCATCCCACTCATATTGTTCGCGTACGTCCAGCACGAATACGCCTTCTTGCTGGTACATTTCGTAGCCTTTTTCTGTGCTGATGGTGGCCGGCAGGCTTGAGTTGGTTGTTTGGCTCTGGCTGAACAAAAATATGACTACCATAAGAACAGCCGCAACAACCAGCACGATCAGGCCTGTTTGTAGCTTCTTCTTTTCCTCGCGCACCTGGCGTTGGGATGAGGTTGTGTTGCGTGATTTTTTCGCCATAACATTTCTCCTTGTTATTCCTTCGATGCGCGAATGCAGAAATAGTTGCTGATCAATTAATCCCGTTTGATTTTACCAGCCCGGCATCATGCTGCGCTGGTTATTTCATTAATTCTCCAGCTTGCGATAAAAGCAGGATGTCGCCCCGGTGTGGCAAGCCGGGCCGGCGGGTTCAACAAGGATCAGCAGCGCATCGGCGTCACAATCGTAGCGGACCTCGCTCACTTTTTGGATGTTGCCCGAGGTTCCGCCTTTGTGCCACAATTCCTGCCGCGAGCGGCTCCAGAACCAGGTTTCGCCGCTCGCGAGAGTTTTTTGCAGCGATTCGGCATTCATCCAGGCCATCATCAGCACATCTTTAGTGGAGACATCCTGCACAATCGCGGGAATCAATCCCTTTTCGTCAAACTTGAGGTCAGAATACATTTCCAATCACCTTTTCGAGTTTAAAATCTGGCAAAGAAAGCACAACCATACTGGGCAACCCCAGCTTTTTCCAGAGAGAGAAGGCATCCATCCCTGTTTTGTGCGCCACAAACAGGCTGATCACGGTGCCGTGTGCCACGATCGCCAGGGTTTGAGCGGGATAATTGTTTAAAACAGCTTCAACTGCTTTTTCAAAACGGTCCCGGGCCTGTTGAGCGCTTTCTGCGCCAAAAACCAATTTTTCGGTATGAGCAAAGAAAGATTCAACAGCAGATTCGAACACGTCGCGCGCGGCCAGCCCCGGGGTTGGCCGCTCATGCTCATGCAAATTTGGCGCAACTGCCCAGGGCAAATCCAATTGCCTTGCCAGCAGGCGCCCGGTTTCGCTGGCTTTCGGTTCCTGGCTGCAGATCACCATGTCGGGGGTATACTCGGCCACCCGTTGCGCCAGCAAAATGCAGCGCTGCCGCCCGGCCTCGCTCAACGTCCACGCCGCCGCCGGAATGCCAGGGTCAATCTCAGGCAGCGAGTGCTTGATTAACAAAAGCTTTTTCACCTTCAACCTTCAACTTTCAACCTGCCTGACTTTCAACCCTCGTCCGGCCAGATATTCCTTGATCTGCCCAACGGTGTATTCGCCATAATGCAGCATCGAAGCGACCAATGCGGCATCGGCTTTGCCATCGGTCAGAACCTCATACAGGTGCTCGGGCTTGCCGCCGCCGCCGCTGGCGATGACCGGGATCGTGACAGCTTCGGCGATCAGACGAGTCAGGGTCAGTTCATAGCCTTGTTTCGTGCCATCGGCATCGATCGAGTTGACTACCAGTTCGCCAGCGCCCAGTTCCTGGCCTTTTTGGGCCCATTGGATGGCATCCAGGCCCATTGGCGTACGCCCGCCGTTGATCACGATCTCGTATCCACTCGGGATTTGGGCGGATTTCTCGACCCGCAGCACATCCATCGACAAAACAACCGCCTGCACCCCGAAGGCTTTTGCCGCTTCAGCGATCAAACCCGGATTTTTGACTGCTGCGCTGTTGACGTTGACCTTTTCTGCCCCCGCGAGCAGCACGCGGCTGCAATCTTCCACCGTCCGCAGGCCGCCACCCACCGAAAAGGGGATAAAGACCTGCTCGGCCACGCGGTTGACCACATCCAGCATGATCCCGCGGTTGTCGCTGGAAGCAGTGATATCGTAAAAGACCAGTTCATCGAGGCCCTGTTCGTAATATTCCTTCGCCTTCGCCACCGGGTCGCCGATGTCCTGGGTATCTACGAACTTCACCGATTTGGCCAATTTGCCGTCACGGACATCCAGACAGGAAATGATTCGTTTGCTTAGCATGGTAGATTCTCCCGGTTCACGTTTCACGCATCATTTTTCATAAAGCGTGAAACGTGAATTTATGCATTCCAGTTTGCAAAATTTTTGAGAACATTCAGCCCGACCATCCCGCTCTTTTCAGTGTGGAACTGGACGGCGAACAGGTTGTCTTTGCCAATCGCCGCCGGGAACTCGCTGCCATACTCGCTGACAGCGTAGATCTGGGTTGGGTCGGCCGGTTTGGGGTAGAAGGAGTGGACGAAGTAGAATTCGTCACTGGAGCGTAAATGACTCAGCAGCGGATGCTGCTTGAGCACGCTAACGGCGTTCCAGCCCATATGCGGGATTTTGATTGTAGGGGCGACCCCTCGGGTCGCCCCTACTGGTTGGCAGAACCGAACAGTTTTCCCTGCCAGCAACCCCAGGCATTTCGTGTCGTCTTCTTCCGACGAATCCAGGATGATCTGACAGCCGATGCAAATGCCCAGAATGGGGGTGCCGGCCGTGAAAGCATCCTTCAGGGCCGAGTCCAACCCGCGTTCGCGCAAAACATCCATCGCCGCGCCAGCGGCCCCGACGCCGGGGAAGATGATTTTATCGGCGCGGCGAACAAGTTCCGGGTCGGCGGTGATCTGGCAGGCAATCCCCAGGTGGTCGAGCGCCCGTCGGACAGAGGTCAGGTTCCCAGCTTTGTAATCCACAAGTGTAATCATGGTATCAGTGGTCATGATGGCGTTCCTTTCAGGGGAATTTTTTTCTCTTCGTAATCAGGGATCTGGTCTTCCAACAAGCGAACGGATGGATTCAGCCACGAGACCAGCGCCATACCCAAAACGTTCAGCCCGAGCAGGATGAACATGAATGCCATGCCGCGCCCTGCGCCAACGCCGATCAACATACCAACCGAATCAGCCAGTGCGCCCCCCGGCTCCAGCATGGGCTGGAACACCCGGCTCGCCAACGGACCGGCAAACAGGATTCCCAGTGATTGACCACCCACGGCAAGTGTTCCCATGATGGCAAACAACCGTCCCTGCATTTCAGGCGCACTCTTGACCTGCCAGATGATCTGATTCAGACCGGTCACGAAAACAAAACTCAGCCCGGTCAGGAAAACGCCCAACCCGATCGTCCACGGATTTTCCCACAAGCCCATCAGGCTCGTTGCCAGACCAGCAACCACCAGAGCCGCCAGGATGCTGTTCATCCGGCGGAGGTTCTCGCGCCGGGAAGCCAGGAAGACGCCGCCAAGGATAGATCCCACCCCATACGCAGCCAGGATCAGGCCCAATGTTTTTTCAGTTTCGAAACTCAGCACCAACGGGGTGATCAAGGAATAGCCCATCCCTGGCAGGAGAAATAAAGTCAGCGTGAACAGACTGATCAGCGTGACAAACGCAGGACGCTCCTTAATATACTTGAAGCCCTCGGACAACTCCGCCCAAAACTTCATCCTGCCAGAGCGCTCTGCTGTTTGCGCCGGGCGCGGAATCTGGATCATCGAAAGGATGAGGATGTTGATGACGAAGCTGATTATGTCAATGATGAACACAACCTCCAGACCGAAAGTTCCTACGATGAACCCGGCCAGGCCTGGCGCGAGGATCGCTTCCATCGGGCGCAGCAACTGACTCAGCCCGGAAGCGCGGTGTAATCTCTCTTTGGGCACCAGCAGGCGTGCGCTCGATTGCATGGCCGGGGAAATGAAGGCGCTGGCAATCCCGTTGATCGACATCGCAACATAGAGATGCCAGAGCGTCAATGAACCGATGAAATACAGGATTGCCATCGCTAGGATGCCGAGGCTGGCGACCAAATTCGCGCCAATGAACAGCTTGCGGCGATCCCAGCGGTCAATGAACGGACCGGTAAACAGGGCGCTCAGCCCGGCAGGGAAGACCGCAAAGAACATCATGGTGGTGAAGGCAGTGGTGTCTTTTGTTTCTGCCAGCACCCAAACTCCCAATCCGAAACGGGTCATTCCAGAGCCGATGACCGAGATGAGTTGTCCGATCAGAAGAGCGTAGAAGGCTTGAACGCCTTGTAATTGTTTCCCTGGTTTCATAGGGTCTCTCCTTCCAGCACCCGCACCACGCCATTGGAGCCGTCCACTTCCACCAGTTGGCCATCTTTGAGAAGGTGGGTGGCGTCATCCAGCCCTGAAACACACGGAATACCATATTCACGTGCTACCACCGCACCATGCTGGAGCGCGCCGCCAATTTCGAGAATAATGCCAGCAGCATTGATGAACAGCGGCGTCCAGCCGGGGTCGGTGGCGCGGGCGACCAGGATTTCGCCGGGTAGCAGTTTCTTTTCGCTGGCCGAATGCAACACCCTGACCCGTCCCTGTACCAGGCCGGGCGAGATGGGCACGCCGCTGAATTCGCCCTCCGCGGCGGCTTTGCGGGGCGGATAGTAGATTTTTCCGCGCGAGTCGAGGATGCGCGCCACCAGTTTGCTTTTGCGGATTTTGTTAATCAGCGCCGACCGTTCTGCCGCCAGGGCACGTAAATCCAGTGCGGGGTCGGCCTGGGCATGGTCGATGTCGGCGATGGTCAGGTCGAAAATTTGCTCGGGGCGATCGAGGCGTCCGGCGGCGACAAAGGTTTGGGCGATGGACAATGCCTGTCGGCGGAACAGGTCAATCACTTTGATGACATAATGTTTGGGCGTTTCGCGGTAGCCGCCAAAGGTCAGCCAGCGGTTGTAGTAGCGTTCCAACGCGCGAGCTTTGTTTTTGCCTTTTTTGAGCGCAATTTCATACAGCGCCTGGTATGCCGCTTCGCGCTTGGCGCGGGCTGCGTCGAAAAACGAGCGGGAGCCATTCACCGATAGCGACATATTCTTGAGTTGCTCAAAGAACAGGGCGGGCTGTTCGCTCGGACGTAGCGTGGCGGGGTCGATTTCTGCGGGGCACCGGAACCCGAATTCGGCCAGGAAGTACTCCCAGCGGCGCGCAAAATCAGGCGCAACGGAAACTGCCTCGAGGGCGGAAAGAAAATCCGCGGCGGTGGCGAAGCGTTTGAGTTCCGGCGACGCGGCCAGGGTGTACATCTCCTCCCCCATTTCCGTTGTCTTATTGCCCGGCAGGGCAATCCCCAGGTTGATGAGATGGTCCTGCACCTGCGCGGCTTCCTGTTTGAACAGGCCCTGGAGGCGCTGCTGCGCGAGTTGCGCTGACAGAATCATCGGGATGCCGTAGTCGCTGTAAAAGAAGGTCAGCAGGTCGGTGAGCGCGACGGCCTGCGCCTGCAGGGAGCGGCCATTGGCCGAGAAAGTGTCAAGTCGCCGGATTTCCTCAGGCAGGGCGGCCTGGTACTTTTGCAGCACGTGCGCGGGCCGAAAATACGCTTCGAGCACCCCGGTGACCATCGGCAGCATCTTGAAAACCATTTGGCCGCGCATGGCCTTCAACTTCGCGGGCAGTTCGCCGCCCGTGTACTGTTTCATGTCGATGCTATCCAGGATTTCCGTCACGCGCGGGTCGCCCATGCTGCCCGGCGCAAGCGAGGCGTTTTTCATACCCATCATCCGGGCGTGCGAGATGTTCATGTAATAACCGCCGCCCGCCGTGAACGTGATCCCGTCCAGCCCGATCGCGCCCTCAGCCACTGGCCCGCCAACCTTGTTCAGCACATGCGCCAGGAAATCCGTTCCCAGCACCGAGAGCGGCTCCTGCAGGCCCTGCTCGATCAGCGTCGAGTTGGCGTAAAGGCGTTTTGGCTGCCCCAGTGCGGTGACCATCTCCGGCGGCAGGGGCAGGTAGGTAGTGATGGGGCGCGATTGGAGCAGGAAAAACTTGCCGCCCGCCAGCGCCCACTCGATATCGACCGGTTTCTGGTAATACGCTTCCACTTTTTCGAGCAGCCGGGTCAATTCCAACGCCTGAGTGGATGTGATCGCAGTTTTGGCATGATTAGCTCGGGTGGATTTGAGCGTGCCACCTGCCTGATTCAGCGTGATAACCACCTGTTTGCTCCCGATGCGCGTTTCGATGATTTCGCCCTTTAGCCTGTCCACCACGAAAAGGTCTGGGTCGGCCTCCCCGGCTACCACCGACTCGCCCAGGCCGTGGTTGGCGTTTATGACCGCCTCGTCATAGCAGTTGTTGAGCGGGTTGAGCGAAAAGGCCACCCCGGCTGCCTCGGCATCCACCTGCTGTTGGATCACCACCGCAATGCGCGGCTGGTCAAGCCGAAAGCCGTGTTCTTTTTTGTAGACAAAGACGCGCCCATCGAAACTGGATGTGAACGAATGGCGAATCGCCGCTTCGAGGGTTTCCACCGTCACCCCGAGGGTGGTTTCGTAGCCCCCGGCGAACGAGGCCCCGTCCAAATCCTCCTCCGGCGACGAGGAGCGGACGGCGTACAAGTGCCCCTGATTTTGCTCGCGGAAGGTTGTCAGGGTGTTTTGGAGCTCGCTTTTCTGGCTCTCGGTAAATTCGAGCGTGCCACATAATCCCTGCAGCGCCTTCGCCGCCTGACCAATTTTAGCAGTTTTCGCCATCTCAATCCAAGCTGACGATGTTTTCAGCCTATCCAGCCACGGCTCAAAAAATCTCACCGTCAGCACCAACCCGGGCGGGACAGGCATCCCGGCGGCGGTCATCTGCATCAGCGCCAGGGCTTTGCCGCCCGCCTGGTTGATGTTGGGAAGTTCAGGGGAAGTGAAGGGCAAAATGGTTGTCATTGAAAATGCTCCAGTTGTAAATCGCTGTAATTTTGTAATATAATCATATAAAGGTTACAAAATTATATTCATAATTTTAGAATTGTCAATCAATTAAACTCTAAAAATTACAGCATTGCAAGGAGTGCCAGGATGGATGGATTTGAACGCCGCAAAGAACAGAGCAAGGATGACATCCGCAAGGCCGCCTGGGAGTTATTCAGCCAGTTTGGCGTGGATAAGGTCAGCATCGCGGATATTGCCCGCAAAGCGGGCATCTCGCAGGCGACGATTTACAACAACTTTGGCAGCAAGGATGCCATCGTGCAGGAATTTGTCACCGGGGCTGTGGAGCATCTCATGAGCCGTGCCCAGGAAATTTTGACGCCAGAGATGCTATTCCGGGAGAAAATGGCCGCCTTCATCCAGTTTGTTTCAGAGATGCTGGCAAATGGCCAGCCCTCCGCCGCGGAAAGTGCGATTTTCAGCAGCCTTGATTTGCAAAACGATCCCGAAATCAAGAAAATCCGCGCCGAAGCCCAGGAAAAGATGACCGGCTTGTTGTTGGGTTTGATCCAGGAAGGCAAACAACAGGGTCAGGTCAACCCCGATTTATCGGACGAAGCCCTGGGGATGTATTTTGGCGTTTTCATGGATGTGTTCAGTAATCCACAACTCCAGCGCCGATCTGCCCAAAACCCTGGCCTGGTGCAGGAGTTGGGCAATTTGATGATGTTTGGGCTGAGCGGAGAGCAGAAATAAGGCCTTCGTCCAGACTATTCTGATAAGGGGGGCTGATTAAGACTGTTGTTCACGTCCAGCAAAGAAATTTTGCCTTCATACAATGCCCGGCCGATAATCACGCCAGCCAATCCCGCTTTTTGAACGCGACGGATATCCTCCAGGCTGGAGACACCGCCCGAAGCGACAACTTTCAACCCGCTGGCGGTTTGCAGTTCGACAGCTGAGTCTACACTGACACCACTCCCGACCCCATCGCGGCGGACATCAGTCAGCACACACCATTCGAGCCCTTGCGCCCGGAAGCGATTCCCGGCTTCGAACATGGTCAGCGGTGTGGACTCCTGCCAGCCTTTGATCATCACCAGCCCGTCGCGTACACCGATATCGGCGGCGATGCGGCTTGGGCTGTAGCGGGCGATGGCCCAGTCTACCAGCGCGGGGTTCTGGATGGCAGCGGTGCCCAGAAAAACCCGTTCCGCGCCCATTTCGAGCGGGATGCGGACGGTCTCCTCGCCGCGGATGCCGCCGCCGAATTCGACTTTCAGCCCGACAGAGAGAATCGCTTCAAGCGCTTTCAGGTTGGCAGCGGCATCCTCGCCAAACGCGCCGCTCAGGTTGATGACGTGGATCCACTGCGCGCCCTCGGTTTTGAATTGCTCGGCTTGTTTACGCGGGTCGTCGCCGTATTCAGTCTGGCGGGTCGGGTCGCCCTGGGCCAGGCGGACAATTTTGCCGGCGCGCAGGTCGATGGCAGGGAAGATGGTGAAAGAGTGTTTAGTCATCAGTGACCAGTTTCAGTTGGTGGGCGATCTGGGCGCAGTGGATGGCATCGTGGCTGGCCTTGTGAATGGCAAATGCAAAGATATTAATGCTGCCAAATTCGTTGTGACTGCCTGAGCGTTCCCACTGTTCAGGAGTTAGCCCGGCAAGAACATCCAGATGGTGTTGGCGAAATGCGATAAAGCCAGCCAGAGCAGACCGCAGGTGGGCTTCGTGGTATTTGCGTTCACGCGCCAATGCTTCCTGGTCATAACCGATAATCAACGGATTATCCTGGTCACGCATGGCTAAGGTGCGCTGGAGCGAGATTTCCTCGGCATCGCGCAGGTGACAGATCACTTCGACTACCGACCAGTTTTCATCGCCACCTTTGGCCTGACGGGCTTGAGTTTCGCTAACTCCGGCGAGCAAACCGGTTAAGGTTTCTGGCGTGGCTTTCAGAGCATCAAGCAAATCACGATGTAAGTCGTACATGGTTCTCTCCTCAGATAAACAGCTATCTCGTCAAAGTTCCCTTGGTGGATGGAACGCTGTTTCGTCTTTCATCTTTCATCGTTGCCGCATCCAGTGCCCGCGCCAGCGCCTTGAAGAGCGCTTCGGCCTTGTGGTGATCGTCGCGGCCATAAAGGATTCTTGCGTGCAGGTTGCAGCGGCTGGTGACGGCAAAGCTTTCGAAGAAGTGCGGGAACAGACTGGTGGGGATCTGCCCGACCGGAGCCTGTCCCCATTCGGCGTCGATCACGCTGTATGGCCGGCCCGATAGATCGAGGGCGACGAAGGCCAGGGTTTCATCCATTGGGGCGTAAAAGCTGGCCATGCGAGTAATACCCTTGCGATCGCCCAGGGCCTGGTCGAAGGCGGAACCGAGCACGAGCGCTACATCCTCAACGGTGTGGTGAACGTCGATGTGTAAGTCGCCAGCGGCTTTGACGGTCAGGTCAAACAGGCCGTGTACGGCGATGTGAGTCAGCATGTGGTCGAGAAAGCCAACGCCGGTGGCGATTTCGTTCTTGCCGGAGCCGTCGACATTGAGTTCGATGCTAATTTGCGTTTCATTGGTGGTGCGGGAAATGGAGGCTGTGCGCATGGGATTCCTCTGTTGAAGGTTGAAGGTTGAACTTTCAACCTTCAACACGATAGGATGAGAGCGCGGCAATCAACGCATCGGTTTGATCGGGTTTGCCGACTGAAACCCGAATGCAGTCCGTCAGGCCGGGTTTGTTGAAGTAACGGATGAAGATGCCGTGTTTTTGGGCCAGATCCGCTTTGAGCTGGGCTGCCTCGATTCCAGGGGCAACCCGGCACAGGAGGAAGTTGGCATGCGACGGGTAGACTTTCAACCAGCGGAAAGTGGAAAGCGCTTCGGCCAGGTGGTTACGCTCGGCTACAAGGGTTTTGACGGTCCAGGCCAGGTAATCCGGGTCGTTAAGGGCTGCGACCGCGGCAACGCTGGCGGCAACATTGACATTGTAGGGCTGTTTGGCTTTCCACAGGGTTGGCATGAGCCAGGCCGGGAAGGCTCCGTAGCCAACGCGCAGCCCGGCCAGCCCGGCCAGCTTGCTGAATGTGCGCAGGACGATCAGGTTATTGGTACTTGGCACATTGGTAATTTGGGAAGTGACCCCGGAGAATTCGATGTAGGCTTCGTCGAGCACGATCAGCGCGGGCAGGGCCAATAGTTTTTGCAAGACCGGCTGCGGGATGAGCGATCCGTCTGGATTGTTGGGGGATGTGAGAAAGATCAGTTTCGGGGAAAACTTTTCAGCAGCATCCAGAATTCCATCCATGTCTACAGAAAAATCAGACTTGCGGGGCACGTTGATTACTTTGGCGTTGTTCAGGTCGGCATCGAAGGCGTACATGCCAAAGGTCGGCGGACAGTTGAGAACAGTGTCGCCGGGGTTGAGCGTAACGCGCATGATCAGGTCGATCAACTCATCCGCGCCGGCGCCAACCACGAGATTTTCGGCGGGCACGCCAGTGAATTGGCTGAGGGCGGCGCGCAGGCTGCGGGATTCGGGGTCGGGATAGATGTGTCCGTAGGCCAGGTTGGCCAGGGCTTCGCGGGCGCGCGGTGACATGCCGTATGGGTTCTCGTTGGCATCGAGCTTGATGATGTCTTCGGGTGCGCGGCCGACTTTTTGTGAGAGAACATCGAACGGCTCGATCGGGGTGTAAGGCGGCAACGAAGCAATGTGAGGGGGAAGAGTGATTGGTGGCATAAGCAGGATAGAAAGTAGAAAGTGTTGCTTTCTACTTTTCACTTTCTACGCGGCAGTCAGCGGAACGGGCGTGAGCTTCGAGACCTTCGGCGCGGGCGATTTTGGCGGCCAGCGGAGCGATCTGGGCGGTGGTCGCCGGGTTGAGGGCGATCAGGCTGATAATGTGGACAAAATCCCAAACGTTGAGCGGTGAGGCGAAGCGGGCGCTGCCGCCGGTTGGCATGACATGACTCGGCCCGGCGACGTAATCTCCAAGCACTTCAAAGGAGTGCTCGCCCATGAAAATGCCGCCGGCGTTGCTGATTTTTTCACTCAGGGCCCAGGGGTCAGCCACTGCCAGACAGAGATGTTCGGGGGCGTAGGCGTTGTTGAGTGCGGCAGCTTCGTCGAGATCTTTGGTGATGACGATTCCGCTCTTTCCGGGCAGGGATTGGGCCAGGATATCGGCGCGCGGCAGGGTTTCCATCTGGCGGCCGACTTCCACCTGTACGGTTTCAGCCAGTTTGCGGGATGGGGTCAGCAGGATGGCGCTGGCCAGCACATCATGTTCGGCCTGGGCCAGCAGATCGGCGGCGACCCAGGCGGGTTTGGCGTTCTCATCGGCGATCACGACTGTTTCGGTCGGTCCGGCCAGCCCGTCGATGCCGACCGCGCCAAAGACCTGGCGCTTGGCGAGGGTCACGAACAGATTGCCGGGGCCGAAAATCTTATCCACCGCCGGAACGGATTCGGTGCCATAAGCGATTGCGGCGATGGCCTGCGCGCCGCCCATGGCGTAGACCTCTGTAACTCCGCACAGGGCGCAGGCGGCCAGTATAACGGGAGAGACCTGGCCGGTGCCGCGCTGTGGCGGTGTCACAATCACAATTTCCTTTACCCCCGCCACCTGGGCCGGAATGGCCGACATGAGCACTGTCGAGGGCAGCGGGGCCGTGCCCCCGGGGGTGTACAGGCCGACGCGCTGAATGGGGCGGATGAACTGCCCGAGCGTGCCGCCCAGGTCATTGGTGAACCAACTGCTCAGCGGCTGGCGGCGGTAAAACTCGCGGATACGGTCGGCGGCGACTTCGAGCGCGGCGCGGGTTTCGGGATCGAGCGCTTCGAGGGCAGCGGATAGCGCTCCGGCCGGGACGCGGATCGGCGCATCGGCGGGGAAACCATCCAGTTTGGCGCTCCACTCGCGCAGGGCGGCGTCGCCGCGAGAGCGGACATCCCGCAAAATGCGGCGTACCGCTTCTTCGGCATTAATCCGCTCGCCAAAGGTGGCGGCGATACGCTCGAGCACGGCAGGCGGCGCATCGGTTTCATCGGGGGGGATTCTTTTCAGGATGGTTTTTTGGGCTTCGCCTACATCATAGATTTTTAGCATGGAAGTGTTCCTTTTGATTAGTAGGGGCGAAGCATTGCTTCGCCCCTACGGGCGGCCAAATCATTTCAACGCTTCAAGCATCGCCTTATACCTTGGCGGCTCTTCTTCGAAAATATACGTCACCGGCGCAACAACCACGCCACTGCCGCCGATCGAGCGCAGTTCGCTGATCGCTGCAAACAATTCATCGCGATGGATGACGATGTGCATGGCGTACCAGTTCGGGTCGCCATCGCGGTGGATGATGCGGCTGACAGTCGGGCCGTTCAGCCCGCCGATCGTTTTTTGAGCGAACACGCGGGAGGCAATCGCCTCCGGGCTTTCGCCGCGCATGTTGGCGAAAATTGACAGGTTATTGTGCGCGCGCAGGTGGGCTTCAATTAATTCCAGCAATTGCTGCGCGATTGCCAATCGATCTGGTCTTGCCAGACAGGCCTTGTTGGCGATCAAGACCGATTGAGATGCCTGGATCGTGCCATCGCTGAGCGAACGCAAGCGGTTGTCGCGCAGGGTTTGACCGCTGGACACCAGATCCGAAATCATGTCGGCATAGCCGATGGCGGGAGCGATTTCAAGGGTGCCTTCCGCGCTGACAATTTCAAAGGGAACCTGATGTTTTTTCAGAAAACGGGAGGTCAGAACCGGGAACTTGGTTGCCACTTTGAGTGGTCGCCCCAAGGATCGCGAAACCACGCTCAAGTCTGTTACTGTTTCGGTCTGTTCCCAGCCCTCGGGGACGGCCAGCGCCAGGGCGCATTTTCCGTAGCCGAGCGCTTCGTGCAAAACAAGAATGTCGCCGTTCTCACCGCGATATTCTTCCATAACATCCAGGCCGGTGATACCAAAATCCACTGATCCGTTACGGACAGAGATGACGATATCAGTCGGGCGCTGAAACAGGACGGTTACACCTGGCATGGAGGGCACCGTGGCCTCATATTGGCGAGGATTGGGCTTGTAAATTTCAATTCCACAAGCGGCCAGGAAGGCGACCGTCTCTTCAAAAAGACGGCCTTTGGATGGCAGGGACAGGCGAATGGGTCGTTCGGGCATATTATTCCTTTTGGTATAAAAAAATGAAAAGCCCCCGGCTTGTTGACCGAGGGCTTGGGTAATACGATTGGTTAGTATGCGAAACTAACCCGCTCTCCGGTCAGGCAGGGGGCACACAAAATGATGATGGTGGAGGGACAAGGTCAGGTTCATAATGGGCGTGATTGTACTCGCTGGCGAAAGATTCGTCAATAACTTATTTCTGATGTTCGTCGTCGGTGCCGCGGAATTCTTTGATCTGCCCGGTAGCCACGAAAACAGTGCGCTCACAGATGTTCGTAACGCGATCGGCCATGCGCTCCAGATTGTGGGCGGCCCAGAGCAGGAAATTGGCGCGCTCGATGGTGGTTGGGTCCTGGATGATGATGGTCATCAGTTCGCGGTAAATCTGGTTGTAGAGGCCGTCCACTTCGTCATCTTCCAACGGGATGGCGCGGGCGGTTTCGGCATCCATCATGACAAAGGCGGTCAGGGCGCGATGAAGCATATCGGTTGCTTTTTCAGCCATGCGAGGCAGGTCAATGAGCGGTTTAAGAAGGGGAGTACCGGCCATGCGGATATTGATGGTGGCAATGCCTTTCGCATAGTCTCCCATGCGTTCCAACTCTGAAGCGACATCGAGCATGGAGGCCAACAGGCGCAAGTCAACCGCCATTGGCTGCTGGGTGGCGATCAAAATCATGACCTTGTTTTCAATTTCAAAACGCTTTTCGTTGATTTTTTCATCTTTTTCGTAAATCGCTTCTGAAGCCTGAATATCTCGTTTTTTCAGGGCGGTCATGGAGGCGATAACGGCTTCTTCAACCATGCTGCCGAGAAGCAAGATTTCATCTTTTGCGTGTTGCAGTTCCTGATCAAATGTTTTTCGTATTACCATCATAACCTTCTTCCTGATCAAATAGGTTTTTAATTTTACCCGATTAAGCTGTTTTTGCCGGTTCAATCCCGAATCGTCTGGAATGCACGGTATTTAAGCGCAACACAAGGATATGTTTAAATACCGCGCTCATCGCGCGGACGACTGGCGGCTCTTTTCAATTGCATCCACCACGACTACGATCAAAAATATTACGATCATTATTAGCAAAAAGGACATGATGTTTTCTCCTTAAATGATATCTACAGGTTACTCATACCAGGTTAACTACGCATAAAGAACGGGTTAAGTTTTGTTTAATAAAAAAGACAGCCTTGCGGTAAAAAACCCGCAAGGCTGAGATCGAAAACTTTAATAAGCCGGTGTTATGGCAGGTCGCGCCAGGAACCAAGCACTTTCATGTAGTTGGCGCGCTCGAAAGCGGCGGGTTCGCGCACGGCCTGTTGGCTCATGCTGCCCTGCATTTGCTTGATCGAAAGATATTCACGCTCCTGCATCCAGGCTTCCATCACGCTCAAGATTTCGGGGACGCGCTTGACGCCATTGGCCAGCAGTTCGGAGGCCAGCATGGTGACCTGTGCGCCAGCCATCATCGATTTGATAACATCCTGGGCGGTGTGGACGCCGCTGGTCAGGGCCAGGTCGGCCTTGATTTTGCCGTACAGGATCGAGATCCAACGCAGGGGCAGGTTGAGTTCGGTCGAGTTGCTCAGATGCAGGGTGTGGACAACATCCAGGTTGTCGAGATCGAAATCGGGCTGGTAGAAGCGGTTGAACAGAACCAGGCCATCAGCGCCGGCATCCGCCAGTTTTTTGCAAACGTTGGGGATGGAGCTGAAGAACGGGCTGAGTTTGACGGCCAGCGGTATGCTGATGCTGCTTTTGACATCGGCGACCAGTTCAGCGTAGGCGTTTTCCAATTCAACGGAAGTCAGGTTCGGGTCCGATGCGACGTAGTACAGGTTCAACTCGAGGGCGTCAGCCCCGGCATCCTGGATGTGGCGGGCGTATTTCGTCCAGCCGCCCTTTGAAACGCCGTTGAGCGAGCCGATCACCGGTACGCTGACCGATTTCTTCAGCGCGGTAACGTGATCAAGATACTTGCCCGGCCCGGTGGCGTAACTACCGCTGTCGGGCAGGTACGACATGGCTTCGGCGAAGGAGTCTGTGCCGCGGGTCAGGAAGTGGTCAAGTTCGAGGCTTTCGTGAATGATCTGCTCTTCAAAGAGCGAATACATTACGATGGCGCCAACGCCGGCTTCGTCCAGTTTCTTGGCCGAGTCGAGTTTTTTGCTGAGCGGCGAGGCCGAGGCAACGATGGGGTTCTTCAGCGTCAGGCCGAGATAGGTGGTTGTAAGATCGGTCATATCGATTCTCCCTTAGCTTTCTTTGGGTTCGCTGTCACTGCCGTTGCTCTTATCAAAGTGCATGGCAGCCATCTGCTGGTAATACTGCCAGCGGGCCTTGACGTCGGCCTGGGCAGACTTGAGCAGCATTTCGGCGCGCTCTTCGTCGCTCTGGGTCAACATGCGGTAGCGAGTTTCGTTATAGATATACTGCTCGAGCGGGATGCTCGGCTCTTTCGAGTCGATCGTGAGCGGATTCTTACCTTCCAGGGCCAGATCGGGGTTGTAGCGGAAGAGCGACCAGTGACCGGATTGGACGGCCAGTTTTTGCTGATCGAGGCCCTTGGCCATGTCGATGCCGTGAGCGATACAGTGACTGTAAGCGATGACGATCGACGGCCCGTCGAAGGCTTCTGCTTCGAGGATGGCCTTGAGTGTCTGCTGGTCATTGGCGCCCATGGCAACGCGCGCGACATAAACGTAGCCGTAAGACATGGCGATCATGCCCAAATCTTTCTTGGCGATGCCCTTGCCGGCCATGGCAAATTTGGCAACTGCGCCGCGCGGGGTCGATTTGGAGGCCTGCCCACCGGTGTTCGAGTAGACTTCGGTATCCAGCACCAGAATGTTGACGTTGCGTCCGGAGGCCATCACGTGGTCGAGACCACCGTAGCCGATATCGTAAGCCCAACCGTCGCCGCCCATGATCCAGACCGATTTCTTGACCAGCATATCGGCCAGCGAGATCAGATCCTTGGCTTTTGTGTCGTTCTTGAGCGCAGACAGTTTCTCTTTCAGAAGGGCTACGCGTTCGCGCTGTTCCTTGATGCCCAGTTCATTGCTCTGGTCGGCCTTGAGCAGGCCTTCCACCAGATCTTGTCCCAACTCGGGAGCGAAATGCGGCAGGAGTTCGCGGGCATATTCGCTTTGTTTGTCGATGGTCAGGCGCATGCCCAGACCGAATTCGGCATTGTCTTCGAAGAGCGAGTTCGACCAGGCCGGGCCGCGTCCATCTTTGTTCTGCGCCCAGGGTGTGGTCGGCAGGTTGCCGCCATAGATGGATGAGCAGCCGGTTGCGTTGGCGACGATGGCGCGGTCACCGAACAATTGCGAAACCAGCTTGACGTAAGGTGTTTCGCCGCAGCCTGTGCAAGCGCCGGAGAATTCAAACAGCGGTTGCAGCAGTTGCGAGTTCTTGATGGTGTTGGGGTTGATCGCGGTCCGGTCAACTTCGGGCAGGTCGAGGAAGAATTCCCAGTTCTTGGCTTCCGATTCGCGCAGGGCGGGCTGGGGAGCCATGTTGATGGCTTTGCGGCCAACCTGAGTCTTGTCTTTGGCCGGGCAGGCTTCGACGCACAGGGTGCAGCCGGTGCAGTCTTCAGGAGCAACCTGGATGGTGTAAGCCATGCCGGGGAATTCCTTGAACTTCGAATCCATGTTCTTGAAGGTTTCGGGGGCCTGTGCCAGGGCAGCCTTGTCGTATACCTTGTGGCGGATGACGGCATGCGGACAGACGAAAACGCATTTACCGCATTGGATGCACAGATCGGGTTCCCAGACCGGGATCTCGAGCGAAATGTTGCGTTTTTCCCATTGGGTGGTGCCGGTCGGGAAGGTTCCATCAACAGGCATGGCCGAAACGGGGATGTTATCGCCTTCGAAGGTGATGATCGGGCCAAGCACACTCTTGACAAAGTCGGGAGCGGCATCCGGGACGGCGTGACGCATTTTGATACCGCCGCTGATGCTGGCCGGAACTTTGACTTCGCTCAAGTGGGCCAGAGTCTGGTCAACGGCTTCGAAATTCTGTTTGACCACCGCTTCGCCGCGTTTGCCATAGGTTTTTTCGATGGCGTGTTTGATCTCAGAAATGGCCTGTTCGCGCGGCAGAACGCCGGAAATGGCGAAGAAGCAGGTCTGCATGATGGTGTTGATGCGTGTGCCCATGCCGGTTTTTTCTGCAACTTCGTAAGCGTTGATGTTGTAGAATTTGAGTTTCTTGTCGATAATGGCTTGCTGCACTTCAACGGGAAGCTCGTCCCAAACCTGGTCGGAGCTAAAAGTGCTGTTGAGCAGGAAGGTCGCGCCGGGTTGGGTATATTTCAGGATGTCGAAACGTTCGAGGAAACTGAACTGGTGGCAGGCCACGAAGTTGGCGGTTCCAGCAGTGATCAGGTACGGGGCCTGGAGCGGCTTGGGGCCAAAGCGCAGGTGCGAGATGGTCAACGAGCCGGATTTTTTGGAGTCGTAAACGAAATAGCCCTGGGCATTGTTTTCGGTTTCTTCACCGATGATTTTGATTGAGTTCTTGTTCGCGCCGACGGTGCCATCTGCGCCGAGCCCGAAGAACAGGCAACGTACCGTCTCGGGATATTCAACCGAGAAAGTGGGATCGTAATCCAGGCTGGTGTTGGTGACATCGTCCTTGATGCCCAGCGTAAAGTGATTCTTTGGTTTGGCTTTCGATGCTTCATCGAAGACCGCTTTGACCATGGCCGGGGTGAATTCTTTTGAAGACAGGCCGTAGCGTCCGCCAAAGATCTTGATCGCGCGTCCACTCTCGACAACGGCGTTGACGATATCCAAATAAAGCGGTTCGCCGCCCGAGCCGGGTTCCTTGGTGCGGTCGAGCACGGCCAGTACCTTGACGCTTTCGGGCAGGGCATCGACGAAATGTTCGAAGGAGAATGGGCGGTACAGGCGGACGCGGACTGCGCCGACTTTTTCGCCTTTTTCAGCCAGGTATTTGACCGTCGCTTCGACAGTTTCCCCGCCCGAACCCATCAATACAACCACACGTTCGGCTTGGGGGTGGCCAACATAGTCGAACAATTTGTACTGGCGGCCGGTCAACTTGGCGAATTTGTCCATCTCGGCCTGAACAGCGCCTGGGACAAGATCATAATACTTGTTGACGCTCTCGCGGCCCTGGAAGTAGACATCCGGGTTCATCGCGGTGCCGCGCAAAACGGGTTTGTCGGGGGTCAGCGCGCGGGCGCGGTGCTCGCGCACCATGTCATCGTCGATCATCGCGCGCAGGTCATCATCTTCGAGAAACTCGATTTTGGCAACTTCGTGTGATGTGCGGAACCCGTCAAAGAAGTGCAGGAAGGGGATGCGGGTGCGCAGGGTTGTCGCGTGCGAGATCAGGGCCATATCGTGGGCTTCCTGAACTGAACCGGAGCTGAGCATGGCCCAACCAGTTTGGCGGCAGGCCATTACATCCTGGTGGTCGCCAAAAATTGAGAGCGACTGGGCTGCGATCGAACGCGCGGCAATGTGGAAAACGGTGCTGGTCAATTCACCCGCAATTTTGTACATATTGGGGATCATCAACAGCAGGCCTTGCGAAGCAGTAAAGGTGGTGCTGAGTGCGCCGGTTTGCAGCGCGCCATGTACGGAACCCGCCGCTCCGCCTTCTGATTGCAGCTCAGCCACCAGCGGTACTGTTCCCCAAATGTTTTTCTTACCCTTGGCCGACCATTCATCGGACAGTTCGCCCATGTTGGAGGACGGGGTAATGGGGTAGATCGCGATGACTTCGCTGACGCGGTGGGCAATCGAGGCGGCAGCCTCGTTGCCATCTATGGTGATCATTTTGCGTTTTGCCATTGTAAAACTCCTTGTAAGGAAGAGAATAAGGTCTATTGATAGGTGCTTAACTTATCCGTACAAGTTTAGCCTTTCAGTCAATATCAGACTAGTAATATTCTGCATATAAAAAACCTGCGAGTTGTCATATATTCGGACAATCCTTCGCAGGTTTGTATTGTATTCGGGTGATTTTTACAGATAGTGCTGCGCCAGCAGTAAGGCTGCCAGAGATTTGGCATCCGGGATTTCGCCTTTGCGAGCCATTTCGAGCGCCTTAATGAATGGTATGCGCTCTACTTCAAGATATTCATCGGCATCGGGTGGCAGAGGGTCTTCCTGCAAACCGGTTGCCAGGAAAACGTGCATATACTCGGTCGAATAGCCGGGAACCAGGAAGAAGCTGCCGATCTCGCGCAGGCTGGCAGCGGCCATGCCAATTTCCTCGCGGATTTCGCGGCGGGCGCACTCGAGCGGTTCTTCGCCCGGTTCCAGAGTCCCTGCGGGCAGCTCGAGCAGGTCACCCCCAACCGCGTGGCGGTATTGGCGTACAAAGTGCACGTTTCCGCTACCATCGATCGGAACCAGGATCACCGAACCGTGATGTTCGATAATGTCATATTTTGCAGTTCTGCCCGATGGGGTTTTTAGGTGGTCGCGGCGAATATCAAAAGCCCGCCCCTGGAAGATAATTTCTGATTGAAGCAGTTCGAACTTCATTTTGCCTCCGTAAATGCAGAGAGGAAAGACAAAATCGTCTTTCCTCTCTGGGCGTGGTCAAACTGGCAATGGTATTTTACGGGATTTGCAGTGCCGACCCAACGGTCAGCGTGTAGGGCGCGCCCAAACCGTTGACTGCCGCAATGTTGACAGGGTCTACATCGCCGTATTTACAGGCGATCGAGTAGATCGAATCACCAGCCTGGACGGTGTACTGGGCCGGGTGTGCCATCAAAGCGCGATCTGATCCAAATACACCGGCTGTTGGAATTCTGAGTACAAGCCCTGGCTGCAATGCGCCGCTTTGTGCCGTGGTCAGTCCATTTAAAGACAACAAGTCGGCCGGATTAACATTGAAGCGCCGGGCGATGCAATAGGGGAACTCCCCCTTTTGCAGTGTGTACGTTGCGGGCCGGACGGTTTCCACGGTTGGCTGCGCCACCACCACAATTTCGGGGGTCGGGCTACTTGCAGCAGCATCCAATGGTGTTCCGCTTGCTGCTACACCTGTGGGTGTCTCACCGCCAAGCGGGGGTAAACTCCCTAATGGATCAACCGTAGGTTGGGGCGTGCCCTCAGCAGACAAACCGCTTTCGGCGATAGCAGTCTGGGTGGCAAGCTCCTGGATCATGTTCATGCCTTCTTGGGTTGCTGCCTCAGGAAACGTAGCGCTATCAGCTTCTGGTGCGGTGGACGCCGACCTTGTACAGGCTGTCAGGCTTATAGCCAGCACAATCAGTACAAGTAGGCTAAGGGTGGTGCGTGATTTCATGTTCTCCTCCATACGAAAAGACGGGTGATTTTTGGGGAGTAGGTGGGTTGAAGTGATACTAGCACAACCTAACTAAAGCGTCAAGCGATCTTTCGGCCGCTTCACATAATTTTTATCATTGTATTTTACCCTTGAAATCACCAAAGAATTGTGAAGAAAATCGCAAACTGTGCTAAAATTTAACAACTTATCAGGGAGTGTTTTTGATGAAATCTCATTGGGTTTATTACAACGGTGTTCGTATTTTCCTCGCTGATTTTTCCAATTATGGGGCCAACGGCGCAGGAGTCAAGGCTGAAACGCAATACATCATTGAATTGCTAAAGAATGAACCCGACAACTCGGTTTTGTCTTTGACGGATGTCGAGGGCACTTACGCCAATGAAGATATTTTACACGCCTTGTCTGAGTTATTGCCGGCCTCCAATAAAAAGATCAAGCGTCGCGCGGTGATCGGTGTAACAGGCTTTCGCCGCCACTTTCTGGATGCATTTGTGGCTGTTGTTGGCAACATCAAGTTTTCTGCGTTTGATACGGGGGAAGAAGCCTACGCCTGGCTAAGTAAGCCGTAATTTCCTGCCCCGCGGATTATGCGGGCAATCTATTCCAAGGATTTGTTATGCTGGCGGCGCCTCGAATGGAGGCGCCGAATCTGTTTCTGCACCCAGGCCGAGATCGACCTGATCTTCCATGCGGATCTGACCGCGCAGGAAGGCGCCATCTTCGGTAACGAAGGATGTGGTGATCACATCGCCCCAAACCCGGCCTGTAGCGCGGATTTCAAGCTTCTGGGTGGTGATGTTGCCTTTAACCGCTCCAGCGACGATCACCGTCCCGGCGCGGATGTTTTCGCAGGTCACGCGCCCGCTTTCGCCGACGACCAGCATCCCGCGCAGAGCGATCTGGCCCTCGAAGGTGCCTTCAATGCGCACCCCGCCCGAACCGCTGATTTTTCCTTCCCAGATCAGGCCGGGGCCGAGTACGGATGTAATGCGTTCGACCGCTTGCACGGCAGGAGCAGTTGTGACAGTTTGGGTGGTGGTTGCAGGGTTTCGTTTGAACATGGGGAGCGTTTTATTTTTCGGAATAGAGTCGAGAGTTTTCAAGCTTTCGGCTTAAGTTGTGCCAAAATAGAGAGTTAAAAGGCGCGGAATTACCCGCGCCTTGATTGTAACACTTGCGAGCGTTGCCTACCAAAAACGAATTACTATTCTTTCCTGGGGTCCATCACGCCCATGATGTTATAGCCGCTATCAACGTAGAAAACCTCGCCGGTGGTGTGTGCGGCCCAATCGGACGAGAGAAAGACTGCAGCGTTGCCGCAATCTTCGATCGTGACATTCTCGCGCATGGGGGCCATGTCGGCGTAGTTTTTGTACATATCGCGGAAGCCGCTCACACCCATCGCCGCCAGGGTGCGGATCGGCCCGGCCGAGATGGCATTGACGCGAACGCCGCGCGGGCCAAAATCTGCGGCCAGGTATCGGGTGGATGCCTCCAGCGCGGCCTTGGCAACGCCCATCATGTTGTAATTTGGGGCAACCTTGACCGAACCGTAATAGGTCAGGGTCAGGAGCGAAGCGCCCCGGCGCAAAATCGGCTCGAAAGCGCGCGCCAGACCGACAAACGAGTAAACGCTAATATCCATTGCAAGGTGAAAACCAGCCCGGCTGGTATTGTAAAAATAGCCCTGCAGCTCATCTTTGTTGGCAAAACCGATCGAATGAACCAGGATGTCAATTTCGCCGAAGTGCGCTTTGGCTTTTTCGGCCACTGCTGCGATCTGTTCGTCCGAATCCACATTGCATTGTTCTACAAAATCTGCGCCGACCTGGGCGGCCAGCGGTTTGACACGCTTTTCGAGCATGTCGCCCGCATAACTGATACCGATGTTCGCGCCTTCGCGGTGCAAGGCCTGTGTAATGCCCCAGGCGATTGATTTATCGTTGGCAAGCCCAAAAACAATAGCGTTTTTACCTTCTAAAAGACCCATGGTTCCTCCAAAATGGTTTTATGTATCAGATGATGTCTGAAATAAGATGCCCGATACTTTGAATCGCCAGGGAATGCTTTTCCACGGCTCAGGCACACTATTTAAACCCACTCGCGGGCCAGTAGTCACGTTTGTGTCGGAAATCGCAATTCCGGGTTCGATCCACAGCCCGGAATTGGTTTGGGTCAGGTCAATTGTGTTTTGTCGGGAATCGATGCCGAACGCTGCGGTCAGCTTTGCCGGGCCATTGGTCCAGTCGGCCCTTGGGGCTTTTTCTCTGCGAGACTCTACCACCCGCAGCCCTTCCACCGTTTCGACAGCCCGGATCAAGACTGCCGCGGGGAAAGCCTCGGCCTCGGTCACTGCATTGAGCATCCAGTGCATGCCATAAGTGAAGTAAACGTAGGCCCGGCCTGGCGGGCCGTACATCGGTGCGGTGCGCTTTGTGCGCCCGGCTTTGGCATGACAGCCCAGATCGGTCTCGCCGATGTAGGCTTCGGTCTCGGTGATGATGCCGACCAGGCGTATCCCGTCCAAGCTGCGCACCAGCCGGCAGCCGAGCAGATCGCGGGCGACTGCCAGGGTTGGACGGGCAAAAAACTCAGGCGAAAGGGGTTGTTCCAACCAGGCTCTCCATGTTCCAGCGATGGCGCTCCGGCTGGTAAGTAAACCTGGCATAGGCCGTGTTGCCAAAGCGAAAGCGAACTCCGTGCCCGTTGGCCTGCGGCGAAATGCCCATGATCGAGTACAACACCATGTTCAGCAGGCCGCCATGCGAGATGATCAGATATTTCCCCGGTGGACGACGAAGCAGGGAATGAACTGCGCGTCCTCCGCGCAGGAAGAGTGCCCAGTCGCCTTCCCCGGTTTCGCCAAAAGATTGGTAGGGAGTGTAAAATTCCGGTTCTGGTGAAATCGCCCGGATTTCGGCATGGGTCAAACCGGCCAGTTTGCCGTTGTCTCGTTCCAGCCAGATATCGTCAAATTCCAGCCGGGTCTTTAGCTTTTGGGCTACGATCTCGGCTGTTTCCCGGGCACGCAGCAGAGGGCTGGCAATGGCCAGATCGAATGATTGGCCCTCGGCATGCCATCGTTTGGCCAGTGTTCGCGCCTGGGCACGGCCAGTATCGGTAAGAGGAAAATCGGACTGGCCCTGAAAGCGGTCTTCTACATTTCCCACTGATTGGCCATGACGCAGAAAGGTAAAATCGTAATTGGGGAATTTTTCCATAGATTTCAATTTTAACTGTTTGATGCGAAAAGTAGGAAAAATGGCACTCTTTTCATACGAATTTCGCAGATGGCTATTTTTTGGGTTAAGTTATAATCAGCCCCAGCGGAAATTTCCGCCTACGGAGGTTTTTATGTTTTCAATGAAACGTTTTACCATGGTTGGATTCATCATTTTGACGATGATGATGCTTGGGGCCTGCACGATCGGCCAGGCTGCTGAAGCCACCCCTACGGCGCTGGATGTAAACGCAATTTATACCAGTGCTGCTGAAACTGCTCGCGCCCAGATGACAGATATTGCCTCGCTGGCAACGGCCACGATGCCGCCAACCGCCACCCTGGCTCCGACCCAAACCCAGGAGCAAATCGTTCAGGTGACGATATCGGTAGATCTCACCCCGCTCGCATCTCCTGATCCACTGCTTGTCGGCACGGCAACTGTCCTGCCGGGGCTGCCCCTGGCGACGCCGACCACACTTGGTTCTGGTGCAACAGCTGGGCCAACCTGTAACAATTATGTATTTGAAGGTGATATCACTGTCCCTGATGGCTCCAAATTTAAGGCCTGGGAGAAATTCGAAAAGGTCTGGGCGTTGCGCAACACCGGGACCTGTACCTGGGATGAAGGTTATTCCTTCCGCAATTTTGCAGGGCCAGCCCTTGCCGGTGATAATTATTACATCACGCAAAAAAGCCAGTTTGTTGCGGCCGGCGCCGGCATTAACATGGGCATTAAGATGTATGCGCCCGGCGATCCCGGACAATATATCAGCCACTGGACCATGTTCGATGACCAGAACAAGGCCTTTGGTTTTGGTGTCACTGTGGTTATAGAAGTTATAAAATAACCCAGCGCTTTTTACGTAAAAAGTGCCTTCCGCAAATGGAAGGCACTTTTATTTTTTTATTCAGCGGGACTTAATCAATCATACAGGTACTTTTTTTTTGCATCCTTCATAACTTCCTCGCGCAAGAGCAGGCCCAGGCGGGTGATCCCTTCGCGGGTGGTATCGGGGTCGGTATAGGAGAAGTTAATGCGCATCGTGTTTTTGCCTCCGCCGGTCGGGTGGAAAGATGCACCAGGCACAAAAGCGACTTTTCTCTCGATGGCGCTTTTGAACAGTTCCGCCGAGTCCATGTTTTCGGGAAGGATGCCCCACAGGAACATGCCGCCCTCGGGCCGGGTCCAGCGGACTTCTTGGGGCCAGATTTCATCCATTGTGTCGAGCATCACATCCCGCCGCTCTTTGTACGTGGCGCGAATCAGCTTGACGTGCTCATCGAGGAAGCCGCCCTTGGCAACTTCGTGGGCCACTACCTGAATGAACGTGGATGTATGCAGGTCAGCCGCCTGTTTCATCATCACTAAACGGCGGGTGACCTCGGGCGGCGCAATCACCCAGGCCAGGCGCAGGCCCGGAGCGAGCAGTTTCGAGAAGGTGCTCATGTAGATAACGTTGCCGCTGTACTGACCGTTGCTTTCATTGCGATATTCACTATCCAGGCTGACAACTGAAGGCAGGTGCTCGCCATCGTAGCGTAATTGTCCGTAAGGATCATCTTCGATGATCGGCACGCCATAACGATCGGCAATCTCGATCAGTTTCTTGCGCCGCTCCAGGGAGAGGGTTGTGCCAGACGGGTTCTGGAAGTTGGGTAAAACATAGATGAATTTTGGCCCGATCCGCAGGGCATGTTCGAGTTCTTCAACCACCATGCCGTTTTCATCGGATGGGACAGAGATGTATTGTGCGCCGTAGGCGTTCCAGGCCTGGAGTGCACCCAGGTAGGTTGGCGATTCAACCACGATGTAATCGCCGCGGTTCAGGAACAGGCGTCCGATAAAATCGAGGGCCTGCTGTGAGCCGGATGTGATCATAATATTTTCGGCGGTTACCTGTACGCTGTAACGCGCGGTATGGCGGGCGATCATCTCGCGCAGCGGGGTATAGCCTTCGGTGGCACCATACTGGAGAGCCTTCGCGCCCAGATTTTCGAGCACATAGTTGCAGGCTTCCTGAAATTTCTTAACCGGAAACACTTCTGGCGCAGGCAAACCACCCGCAAACGAGATAATATCTGGTTGATCGGTAAGTTTGAGCAACTCGCGGATAACAGAACTTCCCATTTTTTGAGCGCGGTGGGCGTAGCGATATTCCCAGGGTGTTTGCATTTTTTCTCCTTGCCAAGCGTGGAATTAGGATAAAAAAAGCCTGACAGGTATGGGTAACCCGCCAGGCCAGCGTGACCTTCATGGCAAAAAGATGCCTATGAAAGATGGGACAAAAATTAAACACATCATAGTTTATTCATCTTACCGGGTTTTGAAAAAATTCGCAACGATAAAATGACCTGATTTTTCGTGACACCTGTCAGGTTTTTCAGGTGGTTTGCAGTTCAACGATCCGATCGAGGCGGAAGGTGCGTTCGCCCTGGCGCAGGTGGCAGTAGGCGCGCAGGTAAATGTAATCGGATAATCCCTGCACATCGATCGGGGTAATTTGACGGGTGGAACGCTCTCCGTTTTTGTCCACATAGGCGAGTTGCAGTCTTTTGCGGCTTTTAATCGCTTCGGCAAGCTCGGTTGGCAGGTTGATCTCTCCCTGGGGCCAGGCCGGCGAGCTGTAAATGCCGATAAAGTCTTCGAGCCGGCTGCCGTTTTGCTGGAGCGGTTCCATCATGGCGAAAAAGATATTCTTATCGGTCAGGGCATCGGCCAGGGCGCGGTGGGCTTCAGGATTCTGGATGTTGAATTCGGCTGCGATGTTGGTCAGGCTGTTTGACGGAAAGGTAAAGTGGTTGCGCGCCATCAGCAGCGTATCGATCAGGTTCGGGATTTGCAACTCACGTCCGGCGCGCCTGTATTCATTATCGAGAAATTGCAGGTCGAACTGGGCGTTATGGCACACAATCACCGAATCGCGTAGAAGCGCATCGACATTGTTGATCACCTGCTGGAAGAGGGGCGCTTGCGCCAACTCTTCATCGTTCAGCCGATTTGTGCTGGCTGCCGCAGGGGAAAGCAGGCGCTGCGGGTTGACAAGCTGCTGGTAGCGCTGTTTGATGCGTTTGCCTTCCGTCAGGAGTATGCCAATTTCACAGACACGGTCGCCAAACCAGGGCGAAAGGCCGGTGGTTTCAAGGTCGAGAAAGGCAAAACGGCAGTTGGAAATATCAAACATGGGGCAATGTTAACCTGAATTCATGGATCGATCAACCAAGCAAGGGCTGTGATCTGGCGATGGTTATGCCAGCCGATCTTCAGCCAGGCGCATTTCATTGAAGGAGCGGATTGAAACCTCGAGCATGGACAGGTCTGGTTCGCTGGTGGTCAGGCCTTGCAGGGCCATGTTTGGGCGGATGATGGCCCGCACGAATGGCGATGAAAGATTGTTCGCCGTCCAGCGGATGTATTCGACTGCGACCCCGGCCAGGAGCGGGATCAGCACCAGCCGCCCGGCGATCTGTAACAGCACCGGCAGCGGATGCAGGAAGCTGAAAACAACCACGCTCAAGAGGACCAGTGTCAGCAGGAAGGATGTGCCACAGCGCGGGTGCTCGAGTGGGAATTTGGCGACATTTTCAGGGGTCAGCTCTACGCCAGCCTCGAAAGCGTTAATGGTCTTGTGTTCTGCGCCATGATATTGGAAAACCCGCCGAATGTCTTCCATACGCCCAATCGCCCAGATATAACCAACCACCAACAACAGGCGCACGATCCCTTCGAGCACGGCCGCCGCCCAAACGTTCAGTCCCAGCCATTCGCCCAGCTTGCCGACCCCGTAAGGGGCCAGGAAGAACAGGCCGATCCCGAGCGCGAGCGAGAATGCCATCGTCCCGTAAAGCGCGGGACCTTCCAGCTTTTCATCTTCGCCGGTTTGCAAGTTCGCCGAGCGGATCAAGGATTTCATGCCCAGGCCAAGCGCATCCCAAAGCAGGATGACCCCGCGCACAAACGGGATTTTGGCGATCTTTGACTGGTATAACCCGGACAGTTTCTCTGTGTGCACAACAATTTCGCCGGTGGGGGCGCGCATGGCGATCGCCAGCGTCTTTTGTCCGCGCATCATGACGCCTTCGATCAGGGCCTGTCCACCGTAGGTGATAATTCGGTCTTCCATAAATCTATCCTTTACTTCTAAAGATGAATATCCCGTTTGCTGTGGGATTTTGGTTTGCAGTTGCCTGATCTTACAGGTTGAAGAAAAAACGAATCAGGGTTTCGGTGCCTTTGCGCCAGGTGGGCATGTCCAGCTTTTCGTTGGGGGCATGCAGGTTGTCATCGGGAAGCCCGAAACCGGTCAGAACCGACTCCATGCCCAGGGCTGATTGCATCATCCCAACCACCGGCACGGAGCCGCCTTCGCGTTTGAAGAGCGGCGGCGTGCCCCAGACCGTTTCCATGGCGTTTGCCAGGGCTGTTACCCAGGGCTTGTTGATATCCGAGATCGAAGCCCGCCCGCCACCGTACATTTTCAGTTCCCAGCGGATTGTGTTGGGCGCTTTGGCTTCCAGATAGTGCTTTATGTTTTCGTAAATTGCTTCGGGCGCTTGGTCGGGGACCAGCCGGCAGGTGATCTTGGCCATGGCCCAGGCTGGGATGATGGTTTTTTGCCCGGTTCCTGTGAAGCCGGATGTCATGCCGTTGATTTCCAGCGTTGGGCGCCCGGTGGCGCGTTCGACTGAGGTGTAACCAGCCTCGCCCCAGACTTCCGGCACGCCGGTCTGCTGCTTGATGAAATCGTCGCCGACAGGTAATGCGGCCAGGTGGGTACGCTCTTCATCGCTGAGCGGGCGGACACTGTCGTAAAAACCAGGCAGGGTAATGTGATTGTTCTCATCGTGCATGCCGGCCAGCAGTTCGGCCAGCGCTTTGGCGGGGTTGTGCACCGCTCCGCCGTAGATGCCAGAGTGCAGGTCGTGGTTCGGGCCAGAAACGGTCAACTCGAAAGAAGCCAGCCCGCGTAGCCCGTAGGTGATCGTCGGGTGATTTTTACCCAGCATGCCGGCATCCGGGTTCAGGCAAAAATCGGCTTTGAGTAAATCCTTGTTTGCGTCGATCCAGGCATCCAGCGAGGGCGACCCAATCTCCTCTTCACCCTCGATCATGAACTTGACATTGACCGGCAATTGACCGGTGCGAACAATGGCCTCGACCGCGTTCAGACAGGCCATGACCTGGCCCTTCATGTCTGATGCGCCGCGCGCGTACAGGTTGTCGCCTTTGAGCGTGGCTGTGAAAGGCTCGGTGTGCCACAGATCGAGCGGGTCTACCGGCTGGACATCATAATGCCCGTAGATCAAGACAGTCGGTTTGCCGGGCGCGCCCAGCCACTCTCCGTAAACCACGGGATACCCCGTAGTGGGCATTACCTCGGCGCGTTCCATGCCGAGGGCCTTGAGCCGCATTGCCACCCATTCGGCAGTTTTATAAATTTCGTTTTTGTGCTCGTCAGAAGTTGAAATCGAGCCAAATGAAAGCATCTCTTGCAGGCTGCCTAAAAACTCTGCATCATGCTGGTGCGCGTATTTCAGCGCTGCTTGTAAATGGTCACTCATTTATCTGCCTCTTGTCACTTCAGTTTGCCATACAAAAACCAGAAATTATCCGCTGGGAAAGCGGATTCGAGCCCCGCTTCCCACAAAAAGCCACTTTTTATTAAGTTTGCCCGCAAGAAAATATCCAGGTCGTTGAGCGCGGCCTGCTCTTGAGGCGAATTGATTTCGCTCAACAGAAGCTGCAGGATGACTCGTCCGCGGACTGCGCCGGTGTAATCGGCCGGGTTCTCGCCCGGGGCCGATCGCCATTCGCTGATGGATTCGCTCCATAGCCGCAGCCTGTTGTGTGTTTCTCTGAGGGCTTTCTTTTCCCAGGCTGTGCGCCATTTCGCGCGGACCAGGTCCAGCTCTCTCTGCCAGTTGTGCGCGGCGGATGGGTTGAGCGCTTCAGCGCGGCGCAGGGCCAGCAGCAGCGCGCCGGGAGTCAGGCGCGGCAGGGAGTTGCCCAGGGGCCAGTACAGCTCTTCCGAAAGCAGGTAATCCTGTAATTCGGTCAGGGCGGTTTCGATAAAACGGGAATCGCGCTCGAGACTGGTCATCGGCTGATAAAAATGGGCAACCTGAAAGGGCTGCCCATCCAAATTACTCTTGTATTTCGACGGTGGGTTCGGGTGCGCGTCTTGTCACCAGGTACCAACTCGCGAAGGTTTGGAAGCGGTCGCTGGTGTCGAAGAGCGGCGGCACCTGGACCCCCAGAACCTGTTGATCGACCGCGTATGAATAGACGGGATAGAACAAGGGCAGGGCGGGCAATTCCTTGGCAAAAACCACCTGGAAGTTGCGATACAGGCGGGTACGCACTGCGTAATCGGTATTGGTGCGGGCCTGTTCGAGAAATTCGCTGGCCGTGCGGTTATCCCATTGCGAGTAGTTCTGCCCGCCAACCGCCTCTGACTGATGCCAGAAGGGGTAGGGATCGGGGTCGGGGGTGCGCGCCAGGTTCATATCGACCAACGCTGCATCGTAGTTGCGTGTATTCAGGCGGTCATTGACCAACTGTTCATAGGGCAGGGCTTCGAGGGTCACTTCAACGCCGAGATCACGCCAGTTTTCGAAAATATACTGGGCAATTGCGCTGTGCAGCGCATCATCGGGGTGGATCAGGGTTATTTTTAGCGGGTTGCCGTCTTTATCCGCGCGAACGGTGCCGCCTTCTGCCGGGATGGTGTAGCCATTGGCCTTGAGCATGTTGATGGCCGCTTCGGGGTCGTAAACCACTCTCTCGATGCCATCGTAAAATGCCCAGGTTCCGGGGAAGATCGGTCCGTCGGCGATAATGCCTTGCCCGAGCAGGAATCGGTCAATGATCCGCTGACGGTTGAGGCCGGTCAACAGCGCGCGACGCAGCTTTTCGTCTTGCAGAAATGTTTTTTCAGGGTTGTTCAAGTTGAGCAGGATCATGCTCATTTCTGGCAGTCGTCCCGAATAGCTTGAAAGGCCGGGGATGGCCAGGGCCTGGTTGAGCACATCCAGCGAAACTTCGCTGATCGCCAAAACTTCGCCTTCGCGATAGGCTTCCAGCGCGCTCTGGCTGTTGGGGAAATAACGGAAAACAACTTTCTCAATGAAAGCGCTGCTGCCGTAGTAACGGTCAAAAAGACTTAGCTCCAGGCCCGTTACCTGGCCGTTTTCGACGATCAGGCGGTCGAACTTATACGGGCCGCTCCCGATCGGGGAAAGGTTGAAGGGCGCGGCGGCCATTTCGGCGGCAGGGGTGCCTTCCAATATGTGGCGAGGCACGATGCCGAAGGTCAGATAGTCGAAGAAAGGGGCGAACGGTTCTGGAAGTATGAATTGCAGCGTGTACTGGTTGAGTTGTTTGATCTCAATCTTTTTCCACAATTCGCGCACATCCGCCGGGAAGAAGGATGAATCGTCCTTGATCATCTCGATCGTGAAGAGCACGTCTTCTGCCGTGACGGGTTGGCCGTCGTGCCAGTAGGCGTTTTCGCGCAGCGAAACATTATAGATGATTCCGTCTTGTGAGACGCCCATCGCGCTTGCCAGGTCAGGCACGGGCAGGCCGCGCGCATCGAACCTGAGCAGGCTGCTGAAGATGAGACGGTTTACGTCCCGGTCTGGGGCGTTATTTTGCTCGAGCAGCGGATTGAGTCGGCTGATCGAACCAACCAGCGCCTCAGAATATACGCCCCCTGAGGCGGGTTGCGGCAGGAAAATTTGCTGCCCAGGTTCCTGGGTGACCAGCAAAACCCCTACAATAATCAACGTGATAAGGATGATCAGGAATTGCCAGCGAAGTTTTTTCATAAGCAAAAGAAAGGCCCCTGCCCCCAAGCCAGGCCTTGCGGCCAAACCCGGATGCGCGGCCTTTCTTAATCCTATCTGTAGTGGGAAGTCTTAGCGACCCAGGAAGATGGCAGTGATCGCAAGAACAAAGAACAAGACGCTTAATGCAATCGTAACGCGAAAAAGAACACGTTCGACGCCGCGGCGGGCAGTGAAAACGGAGCCGGTGTCAGCGCCGGTCAGTCCGCCCAGACCAGCGCCTTTGCTTTGCAAAATAACGCTTGCGATCAGGGCGATGGATGTGATGATCAAACCAATATCAATGAATGTTGCCATTTTTGTGATTAGCCTCCTGCTAGATTAACTGCGTCATTATATTGGGCTTTCGACAAATCGTCAACTGCGAGGTTGATCTGACGGGGCTGTCTTACCAGGGCCACCCATTTCCGGCGTGGTCCACCATCACCAGCCGGTCTTCATCGGCCCGCTGGCCCAAAAAGACCGGAAAGGCTCGAGCGGCTGATTCCTCCGGCTCCAGATCGGCCTCGGTGTTTTTCGTTCCGCCGATATACGAGCGGACCCAGCCCGGATGATAAACACGGAAGGTGTAGCCTTCGGGCTGCAAAGCGTTGAAAAGGAGCTTGATTTGCATGTTCAGCGCCGCTTTTGACATGCAATAGCCGAACCAGGAGCTGCGCTCTGCACGAGTGATGCTGCCTGCTTCTGAAGAGACGAAGCACAGCCGCTTGAGAGTGCCGTGGTCCATCAGCGGCAGAAAGGCTTCCACAACCCGCAGCGGCCCCAGGGCGTTGACATCGTACAGGCGCTGCATTTCGGCGTAATCTTGCGCTTCGCGGATTGGGATGGTTGATGTGGGCGAGTTGACTCCTGCGTTGTTGATCAGCACATCCACATGCCCTGTGAGCGCCGCCACAGCCTGCGCAGCGGCCCGGACAGATTCTGATGACCTGACATCCAGCGGAACAAGATGCAGGGTTTGGGGGTATTGCTTTGCCAGATTGGACAGTTCGGGCCATTCAGGCAGGTACTGACCGGCAAAAACCCGCCAGCCTTGTTCGAGTAACCCGGCGCACAAGGCAAGCCCCAGGCCGCGATCTCCACCGGTAACAAAAACTGTGTGTTGCATGCGATGATTTCTCCTTGAAATTAGAGCAGCTTGGCGCACCAGCGCAAGCTATTGAGCAGTAAAACTTGAAAGGATGGGTGCAGCCAGACTTCCAGGTTGTGACCCGGCGTCAAGACGGCAACCCGCCCTTCGCCTTCTGTCCGTCGCCAGGCGCCGGGCTGTTGCCCGTGTTCAGAGCGAGTGCTCATAAAGATATCGGCCTGTTGATTATCGAGCGTTATGAAATAATGCTCGTCTTGCAGTGTGAACGGATCGACCCCTGCGCAAAGCGGATGCCCCGGCGCTGGGACAATGGTCACCGGGCACTGCTCGGGATGGTGACTGAACACTCCGCCCAGTAAGCTGCGCAGTACGGGCGTTTGCTCGTAACCGGCAGTGCCCGAGTGAATGGCCAGCAGCCCGTTCCCCTTGCGGATATGCTCCGCAAAGGCCGCCTGGACAGAATCAGTCATCCAGCCGGTTTGATCGGCGGCTGAGATGTTGTTGGATTTGGCCAGGATCACCAGCGGGTAGGCCGCCATTCGTTCTGCGGACCAGTCGCGGGCGTTCTCGATCCAATCGAAGGTAAACGGATGCTCTTTTAACGCTCCCAAACCCGTTTGGGGGACCCGGGCTGGATGCCAATAATCGTCACACAAAACCAGGGTTTGCATAATATCTCCGGGAGTTAAACATCGGGCCCGCCCTTGTGCGCATCCACTGCCAATGCGGCAACATGCAATCGTTTAGCTGGCTGCTGCCTGATCGTGATCGCGGATATCGCGCGCAAACCCGCTCAGGACAGCCAGAAGGGGCAGCCCAAGGTTGCAAAAGAAAAAGAGAACGAAGCTCAATGCGATCATGGCCTGATTGAATAAATACCCAAGAACCCATCCACCCACGGACCAGGCCATAAAAGCGAACATAGCCCAGGGCCATAACTTTGCCAGCCGGTTCAGAGTTCTGGCCGGGAAACGCGCCCGCCAAAAGCTGAGCGATGAGTTTATGCCGGTTCCGGCAAACCCCGCAATCATGCCGGTAAAAACGGGAATAAAGCCTCCGCCGACAAGCAGCAGGGGGATGGATAGCAAGATCAAAAACAGGCCGCTATTTTTCCGCTGCATGAACGCAGCCGCCCAAACAACGATGATCAGGGAGATGATGATCGCAAGCATCCCGGTGGTGCGAAAGTTAGGGATGAGTGTCATCGCCGGCAGGCAGGCGTGCCAGATCTCATCCTCCAGGCAAGGCGCCGGGATGGCCTGGATCTTGATCCCGTTTGGTGCAACAGATCCCTGCAGTGTTTCAAAAATGCCATGCGCAGCGCCCAGAATGCCTGCGTAGATCCCAATAATTGAAGCTGTGGTTCTGGTTGCTGTGTTCATTCTTTATCCTGATATGTTTTGGCGGCAGTCTCCAGCCTTCAGTGCGCGCTGCGTTAAGCTGTGCCCTTTACTGCCCACGCTCTCGCGTTAAGAGAGATTGACCCATCATCACCCATGGGTAACGAATTACGCAATTTATCTTCAAGTTTTTGCCTGTTTATTGGATCCAGACCCATTGTGTAAGTGGGGGCTGGACCAACATTGCCGAGAAATGGTTGCCAATAATCATCGAAGTTTTGGAAAACAGTTTTTACTTCAATTGCTGTTGTCTCAACCTGCTTCAAGCCGACTTCTTGGGCAAGAGATTCGAGTTGTCCTTCCCGGCAAAGTGGAAACCGGATGCCCTCGTCAAGATCATGGGCGTTATTGTCAAGTTCTACGGCGGCATCCCAAAAATGGCGTAACATTTGCATGCCATGGGCATAATCCCAAAGAAATATCCCGATTTTGCCGCCAGGTTTTGTTACTCTCAGCATTTCCGAGATTGCGACTTTGGGTTGTGGTACAAAATTGAGAACCAGCCCAGACACAGCGGCGTCAATGGAATTCGAATCCAGTTCCAACGATTGGGCCAAACCAACTCTAAATTGTACAATAGGATTGGTTATCGAACGCCGTGCGTGTGAAATAAAATCGCTGGAAGAATCGATAGAAATAATTTCTTTTGGCTGATATGTTTCTAAAATATGTGCGGTCAGTGAACCTGTGCCGCAACCTACGTCCAGCCAACTGCGAGCAGGGCTGACCGCAAGCCAGCTCAAAAACTTTTGAGCAACAAGAGCGCTCCAACGCCCCATAAACCTTTCGTAGGCAATTCCACTTAACCATGGATCATTCATTAATTACAAAATTCTCCTGTCTCCTTCTATTCATGGAATGAACAGCCCAACGTTTTGCCATGTGGGGGACTGAGGCTGGGGCGGACGTGGTCTCTGGTAGTTCATTCAAGGCTGGCCGACAAGCGCCATCCCAGGCGATTTTTCAGCCCTTAACATACGAAAACTTCTCGGCCACTTTGCCGTCCCGCACCCGCAACACATCTATTCCTCGAATATGACCAGACTTGCCATCTTGTTCCACCCAGCGATATTGCCATCGCACCAAGCAACGATCTCCACAGGCAAACATTTCCTCGGTTTCAAAGCTGGCCTGGGAAGAAGAAGCAAAGAATTTCTCCCAAAAATCTCGAACGGCTTTATGCCCGACGTAGCGTTCACCGTCTGGGGCCGGGTAGGTGTTTTCAAAGACACAGTCTTCGGTCATGTTTGCCATTATCATGGTCACATCGTGCTGATTGAAGGCCGCATTAAATCTTTGGACAGCTGCCAGGGTTGATTGGGTCAATATATCATCCTGTAAGTTTTCCGGCATCGGTCATTCTCCTGAGTAAGGTTGAATCCATCCAAGGCGATTGAATCAACGATATAAAAACCGCCAATTAAATCGGGCACTTCTTGATTTGTCAGAAGAACCTAGTTTTGCAGGGTCGGACGTCAGTTATGGCGGGTTTTACCCGCGGATTTGGCGGAAAAAGGCACACTGTGTAACGAGAAAAGTGTAGCATGAAGCCAGATCTATTTGCAAGACATTCCTGATTCACCGAGACGACAACATCGTTGTGGAATCGACTCAATGGGTAGTCAAGTTCCACTTACATTGCCCATGTCCGCAAGCGTGCAATCTGGCAAGCAGTGGTTTCAAAACCGTCACCAAGAAAAAAGGTCTCGCATCTGGAAAAAGATGCGAGACCTTTTTTTATTCACTTTTTTGCCCATCCCTTGACACTGCTGTTAATATGTAATCGGTTGGAACCATCAATGCGTCCACGCGTTCGTTGGGTAATGCTCTATCGCAGTGAACCAAACTAAGCTGGCACCCCCAAACGCGTAGCGTAGATCGGCGGTGAGCAGTAATTTGATCGCAGTTTTAGAAGTTCATGGAGCAGGGTGAAGACATCGGAACCCAACAGTGCTGTACTTGCTCGACGGAGGGTAATAAGTACGAAATGCCGAACGCAAACCATCGGCGACAACATGCCAGCCGCCCCCACGTAGAACCCGGTACTCTCCATTTTCAGGTCCAGTAGGATTCTTGTGAGGTGAACTATGGTAATAGTCATTATCATACCAGTCATAGACCCACTCCCACACATTCCCGGCCATGTCCAACGCATTGTAAGGGCTGACACCTGTTGGATAACTACCAACAGCCACCGTCCGACCTACACAACTATTGGTTTTTAAGCCGCCATTTGTACGGTCACAATCCGGTTCAGCATTGCCCCACGGATATTGGCGTCCATCGGACCCTCGCGCGGCCTTCTCCCACTCCGCTTCCGTGGGCAAGCGCCGCCCGGCCCATGTACAATAGGCATTAGCGTCATGCCAATCCACATAGATCACTGGATAATTGTCACCACCATTAGAATCACTCGGCTGACCGCACTTACCTGCCGCCTGACACTTGGTGTACATGCCTTGAGTCACTTCTGTCTGATCTATCCAATATGGATCCAGATACACGGTATGGGCGGGTTTTTCATCGCTGCCGCTAACATTGCTTCCCATTGTAAAATCGCCGCCCGGCACATAGACTTGCACCATGTTATCTATGGGGGCAATCCGGGTAGCGCCGGGTGCTATGGTAAGGGATATGGTGGGCGGCATCGACAGCAATGTTACTAGGCAGCCCAGCATGGCAATAATAAGGCATCCCAAAAAACAGATTTTTACCCTGTGGCTCATGGCTTTTTTATCAATATCGGAATCTCTCTGCTATGGCTTTGAATACTGTAGGAGCCAATCATAAAACGCCGGGTCAGAATAAGTGTCGGTCCAGGTATCGTGATCGTGCCCATCTAAAACGGTGAACCGGATATTGCCGCCCAGTCTCTTCAATGCGTTGGCCGGTTGTTCCCCTGCCGCCAGCGGAACAATCAAATCATCTGTGCCATGAATAGCCCAGACCGGCAGGTTCTTAATACGGTCCAGCATGGGAATCTGATCGGCGTCGAGCCAGGCCGAGAGCGGTGCGATGGCGGCAAAGGTCTCGGGTTGGTGTATGGCGAAGCGGTAGGTTGCCTCGCCGCCCAAGCTCAAACCGGTTAAGTAGATGCGCTTCGGATCCGCGCGATAGGTTGATTGCATCTCAGCCAGCACCCCATCCAAGTACTCAACGGGAAACACATTCTGCGATGTATTCAGCAACGGCGCGACGATGATGAACGGCAGCGGCCCTTTCTCGCGGATCATCATAAACGGGCTGGCTTTGGCAAGCAGGTAGATATTATCTCCGCGATCCCCGGTTCCGTGCAGGAAGAAGAGCAATGGCCAGCGCTTGGTTGGATTGTCTTCATACCCCTCGGGCAGGTAGAGCATGTAGCCCGACCCATATTGCTGTAAGTTTTTAGTCTGATATTCTTTGGAAAAGATTCGCTGGCTGGTCAGATACTGGCTGTAATCTTTGTAGACGTAGAAGGATTGGTCGCGGGTCAGGATGGATGGCCCATTCAGTTCGCTTCCGCTCGGCAGATCAATGCCACCGCGAAGTTGCCGATTTTCGCGATCATAGGCAAACCGGAAGGTGCCTGTGCCGCTGGGTCCACTCGACCCGCTGGCGAGATCACCTTCCCATTCAATCGCGGGTACCGCCCCGGGAACAACCTTGAATTGAATCTCTTTGACCCAGTATGGATATTGAAGATTGGTGCCACTCCAGAGAAAGGCTTTTCCACCTTGCGCCGATATCTCCTGAATAAATAACACGCCCTTGTGATCTTTCTTGACTGGCGGATCGTAGTTATACCCTTCCCACCTGCCGAGAAAGGCCGCTAATTCTGGGGCAAGGCCTGGGGCGGCCGGCGAAACCGAAATATTGCCAAAAATTAGATACGCGTAGGGGTCGTTTTTGACTGGCGAGTGCACCGCCTCGAAATCGGTGATCATGAAGTCCTGACTGGATGTACCCTCTGGCGTGGGAGTCATCGTCGGCGTTGGCGTTGGCGTCGGCGCACATGCGGCGGCCAAGGCAATGATTACGACAATTGTAAATAGCTTGGCTGTGAGCGCGTTTTTCATCGGAAATTTCCTTCGTATTGCAAAACGTTTTGATGTGGATGGTGTGGAAAATGGCATAAGCAGCCCAGCGGTTTGCGGCTTGCCCGCAGGGTAAGCCCGCACGCTCCTGATGGGACTGGCCCTAAGCCAGGCGTGGACTCTGTTTGGGAGCAGAAAAATCTCGAAGCCAGCCAAGACAATTACATGGAGACCTCGTGTCACACATTGCTGTTAATCGGTGGGCAGCTTTACCTTTACTACATAGCGGTCTAGTAGTGATGAAGATGGCTCTTGCGTGCAGGCTAGGATTTGACATAGCGTTCAGGTTTGGTCTGGAAGGTTCTCCCATCCGGGTTCGGTTTATGATCCATTAATTTCTGCCAGGTTTCTCTCGTCCAATACAAGATATCAGTTCCACTTCCTCTAACCTTGATAATCAAGGGATCGAACACATCATCAAAACTTCCTATAAACTCCTGATCATTTGCCGTTTTCATAATTATCATAGAATAGTTAGCCGTCCATGCCTGAAAACCGTTGTATAGCAACCCCACCAAACCAAGAACGGCGGCGATGAAGCCGAGGCCGGTGCACATATCATCCAGCCTGGCAACTTCACCAATGATAAAAACCAACAAGCCGAGGCCAAAAGTAATAGATAAGCCGATTAGCCTATTTTTGAGCGAAGCACGCAGATTCGCTTCCCAGCAATCACGGCAAAAGGCTACTTCCATCGGGGCAAAGTCTCCGTAGGTTTGTGTGCCAGAAACAAGATTACCTTCCTGCTTGAGGTTGGATTTAAGTAGTTTCCCTGTCACTATTTCAAAGTGACGACCCTCTTTATCTTGACCGCACACATCGCAAGTCATGGTGTTTTCTCCTTATTCGTGTGATTTTGCATTTAATCGCGCTGTAGATTCAGCTCGCAAGCGGTTGTTGGGTAGCCTCATGCCTTTTAAAGCAACTTCTTCATTCTCTCGCATGGAACAGACTGTCATCAGCACTGGGTTATTTGCCGATCTCCAGCGTAATAAACTTGATGCCATCCTTGTTAAAGCAACTTACCTGTCCTATCAGGCTGCCACCACTAAAGCTTACCGAGCCAACAGCAGTAAAACGTCCATCGTTGCAGGTTTCAAAGTTCACCCGCTGCTCATTGACACTGACCACACCATTGATATACCAGGTATCTTGACTCCCTTTGATGCAATTGTAGTGATCGGTAATAGTCGGGCCGGTGGTGCTCAATTCGGCTGTACCATTGCTGTTTACCCGAAGTGTAAGCGGTTGCTCAACTCGACAGGATGTATCTGAAGATCCAAAGCTGATTTTGACGCCATCGCTCTCGAAAACTTGCACGGATGTGGCGTTGTCTAACCCTGCGGCATTCTCGGGTGGCGCGGGGGAGGGAGCTGGCGTAGGAAGATCCAATTCATTGTCGATTTCATCCCAGCCGGGCGCATTACAAGCCAACATCGCAAGTAATAGCACTGCCAGTGTCACCCATGGAATATAAAAATGATTACGCATATTGATCCCTTACATTTTTTGGCGTGGACTCTGCCTAGGCGCAAAAAACTCGTACCAGTCTGTCACCTGCCCCGCTGAGTTGCGCGGGGAGTGCCGCCTGGCCAGGGGGAAAATGCTTGTAAATCGCGCACGCCGCATACGCGGCAGTTCCCAGCAAGACAATTATATAGGCGAGTTCGTGTCGCATACACTGCTGTTAATCGGCGGGCGTGTTTGACTGGTTTCACCAATTGCCGTGCAAGCACTAATTAATTGCCATAAGGAATTGTTCATAATTAGAATCTAGATATGCATAATCGGTTGTGTAAATTTCTAAATGACCTTCATCAATGTTCGCTTGAAGACGCTTATCGCCGTTTGCCGCGCCTTGACGCAGATAATCTGCCATGTATGCAATACGTGATTTGGTAGCCTGAATAATTTTAGAACGCTCACGTAATCCATATTCATCGCAGAAAAGACGAACGCGGCGACATTGTTCTTGTATTGTCCCGTAATTTTCGGGGTTGGATGGGTCAGTTATTGGAGCAAATCGGTAAAGGGCATATGCTAAATCCCATTCTCGATTACCAGGGTGTGCATTGTCGAAGTCAATAACACCAATTAATTTTCCTTTGTCAAATACGCAATTGTATGGCGCAAAATCACCATGACAAATTACTTCGATTGGTTCTTGCGTTGGAGATTGCCACCCTGACTGATAAATTTGTGCTATATCCTCTGTTGCATCGTGAATACGTCGAAGGAGTCGCGCTGCCGAAATTAATACTTCGTCAGTGCGGAGAAACTCAGGAAGTGGATAGTGCCCGACAAGCCCAGGTATAAAAGTCAAGATTTCACGTCCCTGTTCATCAAAGCCTAAAGGTGTTGGTACTTCTTGAATGCCTTTGGCCCGAAGATGTGCAAGCAGCATGTGGACTTGTTTTGTCCAAAAACCAACATCTCGACGAACAGTGTTTCCAATACGTGAAACGGCGGTCATGTTTCCACCCGCCAACTTTTCTTCAGATTCCATTATGTGTATCCATTTGTTACCAAAAGTAGCAGGCAAGCGCCCAATGGTTTCTGTTGCTGGCGCTCAGCACAGGCGTGGACTCTGCCCGGGAGCAGAAAAATCTCGAAGCCAGCCTGCCGAAGGTGCCGCCAGGCCAGGCGAAAATGCTTGTAAACCGCTCACGCCGCATACGCGGCAGTTTCCGGCAAGACAATCACTCGGTAGGCGTACTTTGCACCTTGATAAATACTTTGTTGTTATATTCCCAATCATAATTTCCCTGGACACGAAATTGCATACTATTGTTATTTTGTTGGAAATGTAGTTCTACCGGAAACGAGATTAACTCAAACACATTATCTGCCAAACATTGCATGGGCATATAGGGCCAAAATAAGGAGGTATACAGACATTTGTTGCTATCGTCATAATGAATGCTCCATTCTTCATTCTCGGCTCCATTTTGCCATCGATATGTACCAAGGTAGTGCTTCATATCACACGGATAAGACTTTACCTTTCCATACTCTAAACCCAAGTATGCAATGACTTCATGAACGTACTGACCCCAATGCTCTTCGCTTGTGTCTATTTTTATTTTCGAGCACAGCAATCGATCAAATATTGACATCATCTTGATTTGTTCATATTCAATAGCGGCAAACATACTGTTTTCATCTACATATTCATGCTCTTTAAAATACACATGCAGATCATCTCTTCTCAGCATTAGTTCTCGCCACCATTGCCCCCGCGCGATGAATGCTTTTTCCAAGCTTTTGCGTAGATCAGGGCGATACAGAAAGACAATGACGGGATTTAGTTCGTTGATGATCTCTATTACCTGCGAAGAATATGCAACGATCTCATCTTCATTCCAGAGACTATGAATAAAATACCGGTCGTATGCATGCAAAAAACATCCTTCGGTAACACACACTTTGCCAGACGACTTGATTGAATCTCGGAATGTCATCCATTTCTGCAACATCCCAATCCTATTTAATTCCATACCTTCAGCGGTATTCAATTTGCCAAAGCTGAATTCATTCTGACGGATGGGATGATTTTCGCACTCTTCATGCAGCCAGTATGTATCATGAGCCAGGTTGATTTGTTTATATACACTTTTCGAAAGACTCGATTTTCCCACTGAGCAGTGTCCATCAACGATGATTAGTTTTGTGTTCATTCAGAATCTCCATCGATGTTTGCCAAATCCCCTGTGTTGGGGCGCCTAAAGGGGGGCGGCCTACCCGGTGGGTTGCCGTGCATGCTGCTGTGGGGACTGGCGATGATGTGAGCCGGGCGTGGACTCTGCCTGGGAGCAGAAAAACCCGAAGCCAGCCTGTCACCTGTTCTGTTGAGTTGCGCGGGGAGTGCTGCCAGCCTGCCCCGTGTTACGATGTAACCATCTCACGTAACCGCATAGGCCGCTGCGGATGGGAGATCAGGTTTTGTCAGGATTTACCATCGAAACAATTACATAGGCGATTTCGTGCCACACACACTGCTGTTAATCGGTGGGCGCATTTGTTGACAGTGTGTAAGCATCCATTAATGTGTTGAATAATGAAGGATCACATAGCCCGTCACTGAAACGAGGATGGCTGCTGTGACAACTGCCCAAGCAACAAATTCTGTCGGCCGTTCTCTTATTCGCCATTCATTGAAGGTTGCTTCGTTTCGAAAGCGCGGACCGTTAGCTGCGCCACTCCACCGGTTGCCGCGCAGGGATCCGATAAAAACAACGCTTAGTATCAGAACGACGATGCCCGCCCATAAAAGCGAGATGCCCGCTGTACCGTAGGTTGGAACTCCGGCAAGTGTGAAAAAGCCGATTACCACAATAGCCAGCCCAAAATATGTACCGAGCACGATCAAAGCGAATTTTCGTAGTTTGCGTAGCATTTGTGTTGGTTTCCTAAGTTGTAGGTTTCAACAGCAGAAATGAAAGCTCCAAATTCCAGACCGCCCAATGGCTGGCTTTACCTGCGCTGAGCCGGGCGTGGACTCTGCCTGGGAGCAGAAAAAACTCGAAGCCAGCCAATGGTGGGCTTTACCGGTGGATTTGGCGGAAAAAGTCACAGTGTGTAACGAGAAAAGTGTAGCATGAAGCCAGATCTATTTGCAAGACATTCCTGATTCTCCGAAACAACAACATCGTTGTGGGATGGTAGTCTATCAATTGACGCCTGTCCCGGCGTAAAAAGGGACAGGTGTCAATTGAAAAGGCGTCCCCCGAATGGAGAACGCCTTGTTTTGGGTTAAAACTCGGACCGAATTTTGTCGTTTTTGGCATTAATTCTGCGATTTGCTCAGGTTCCGGCCCGTTTATGCGCTCCGGCGGGATATTGTGATGGGCGGGTTTCTGAGGACGTGGTGTTTAGGCGCATTTGGTTATCTTATTCACGCCTTTTGAATAACTATTTTTCGTTGAAGTTCATGATAGCGCCTTGTTGAATTCCAGAAGAAAAATATTCGATTAAATCTGGTGGAGTATTGATGCGCTAGCGCCAATACTGTTAAATCAACGGATGAAGGAATACGTAAATCATCCGCAACGATTAATAACCACATTTCCGAACATTTGGATTTGTAATTGTCCAGTTTTTTCTCTTTTTGGTTAATTATTTCTTGAAGATATTCCGGAGTAATCTCAGGAATCCAACCGGCACTTGAACTACGCCATTTGTTTTCTTTTCCATTTGGATGAGCGTAGATATGGAGCATCACAATTTCATTTGGAAAATACTCCGAATTTTCTCTATTTCGCTTTCGTGTGATTGGAGTGCCCGGCTCTATCGGGGTCGTAATAACTAAGTGTACAACTCTTTCGGCAAGGCGGTCTACATCTTTTCTACCCAGCTTAGTTTTGTGATTGAAAAGAACCTGAACAAGAAGAGGCTGGCTGTGGTCTTTTAAATATAAACCATTTGCCTTGCTAACAACCTTCTGGCCCAAGCTATCTTGAGCTTGCAAGGATGTGCCATCCGTGGGACCAGGCTGAAATATTTCAGTATGTTCAATTCCTAGAAGGTTGTCTTGGGTATGCACGATAAAATCTGGCTTCTCAAATACTTCAATTTCGCCATCTGGAAAGAAGTTGCAAACTTCTTTGAAATGTTTTAGATGGATAAATTCTCGAATTTTGTCCATTTTTCAATCGATTGAATATGCTTCAAGAAATACTTTTTTGACTTCTGTTGGGGTTTTGCATTTCTCTAGCTTAATTTGTATCTCCAGTATCTTTTCGGGTTTAATTTCATTGGTCGAGAAATCAACCCCAACGCCAATGTGTTTCAAGGCTTTACGCCGAAACCTCGCCATGTCTTCCTGATATAGCGTAAGTGGTGTTCGGGCCAAATCTTGGGAATTAGTGAGCACTATACAGCAGAAGTTTTCATTCTCTTGTTGAATATTTAGTGAGAGAATATGTTCCTGAGCTGCGTTTTGCCAATTTACCAGACAATCATACAACCCTCGCATAGTAGGATTTTCAAAATAGAAAAAGCTGGATTCATATTCTTTTTGTTCGGACATAAAAAAGACTTTTTTCACTCGGTGTTAAAAAGAAAATTCAGGATAAAAAGTGCGTAACTATGTATTTAGCGGCCATTTCGCCGGTTTATGGCTTATGGGCGGCCAAAGGTTAAAATTGAATAAGCTATTCTGTGTATTTTACTGCTTTTTGCGTAAATCCCTGGACCGAACCTGGCGAAAAAATTAGTTTTTGTATCGAAACAAAAATATGCCCGGCCTGTGCTGAAAAACACGGGCCGGGCATATTTTGAAGAAGTTGCGTTGTTTAGCGTCGTTCGGTAACGTGGAGATTGTAGTTGTCGGCTTTGAAGTACTCCATCGCAAAGCGGGCGGCATCTTCAGAGTCGTAGGGGGCGCAGCTGAAAACATCCAGATAGATGGCTTTGCTGGCATCGGCGAAGTGGGCCGAAATCAGGGATGTCTCGATCAACTGGGTCATGCTGAAACCCTGCACGCGCGGGTCGTCGCCAAAGAAAACCACCTGGGTCTCGCCGTAGCGTCGCATTTGGATGCGGTCGCACAGAATTTTCACAAATTCGCGGATGGCCTCGGCGTCTTGCATCAGGGCCAGGTCGCAGTTGTACAGGTCAATACTTGTCGACACGCCCCAGCAGGTGGGGGCTTCGATACCATTAAGGGCTGGGGCTTGGGTCAGGTTACCCATGTAGTTCTCTCCTAAAGAATTCCGGCAAGGCAAACGCTGCGCGGTGAACGTCCGGGTTGATGTAGTTCATTTGTCCCGGCGGATAGGCGCGGGTCAGTCCGTTCTGCCAGGGGGTGTTGGATGCGTACATGAAACCGATCCCGCCGCCGGGGTAGGTGGGGACCTGGGCGTAGTAGTAATCCGGGCTCTTGGCCATGCTGCGCGCGAAGCCGTAAATCTCTTTGATCAGGGCGGTGTCAAAGTAGGGCTGTTCGCACTGGGTGGCGAGCGCCCCGCCAGGGTTGAGCGCGCCCCACATCAGCCCGAAGAACTCTTCGCTGAACAGGCGCTCGGCCATGCCGATCGGGTCGGTGGTGTCTGAAACGATCACATCAAAGGTGTTGCCGGGGATCTTGAGATATTCGAAGGCATCCTGCACGACCAGCTTGGCGCGCGGATCGCTCCACGGGTCGCCAAAGCCGGGGAAGTACTGGCGCGAATACTCGACCACTTTACGATCCAGTTCGCAGACCACGACTTCTTCCATCGAAGGGTAACGCAATAGCTGCTGCAGCGAACCGCCATCGCCGCCGCCAACCACCAGGGCGCGTTTGGGGTTTTCCACCGCCAGGGCCGGGACGTGGGTGATCATTTCGTGGTAGCCCATGTTGTCCTGCTCGGTCAGCTGGATGATGCCGTCCAGGATGAGCGCGTTACCGAAGAATTCGGTCTCGACCACTTGCAGGTACTGGTAATCGGTCTGTTCTTCGACCAGCACGCGCTTGACGTGCAAGGCTTTGCGGTAGTAGGAGTGTAGCTCTTCGGTCAGCCAGATATTGTTCATAGCGAGATCTCATGAACAACCGGCCGGGTTGCCGCCTGGAAGGCCGCATCGCGGTCGATCAGGCGCACGGTGTAAGATTTGGCGCCAAAGGCAGCCTTGATCGTGTCCAGCAGTGGGGTGAGGTCCATGCCCAGATTGCAAGTGAACAGATCGATGGCGCAATAGCCGTATTCAGGCCAGGCATGCAGGCTGGCATGCGATTCGGCCAGCAGCAGAAAGCAGGTAAAACCGTGCGGGCTGAATTTGTAGAAGCCTTCATCGACAACGGTCAGGCCGCTTTCGCGGACCGCGCCTGAGAAGAGGGCATAGGACCGCTCGCTGTCAAGTAAGATCTCATTGGAGCAACCGGAAAGGTCGCAAATATAGTGTTCCCCGAGCCGCAGGGTAGTGTTCAATCGTGCCTCCAGATTAGAAATTATATAAGTCACGGATTTTATCCGAGCATGGCCCGGCGTCAATCTCTGGAAGGCATGAATTTTCGTCAGGTTTTTTGGGCAGAACGTTCGATTTGGAGGTCGAATGTTGCTTTAGGTCACGAATTTGCAGTGTTTTTGTCGTTTCCGGAATGATTCTATTCTGTCAGCAAATCGGTCTGGTACATCTCTGCGAACAAGGCTGGTTGGCCGCCGGTATTCCAGAACAAAACGGTTTCGTCTGGCTTGAAAAATCCCCTTCTGATCAGGTCGATCATCCCGCCCGCGGCCCGGCCGGTGTAGACCGGGTCGAGCAGGATGCCTTCATATCTGGCGAACAACTGCACAGCTTCGCGCTCCAGATCGGTCAGGACTCCGTAACCGGCCCGGCAATAGGCGTCCGTAGCCAGTACATCTTCGGGATGAAAATCGAGGCGCGTTCCAAGCCGCTCGCTGGCTTCCGTTGCCAGGGCCGAGACGTGCGCCTTGAGCCAGGATTCCGTTTCGTCGATGCTCACCCCAAGCACCTTCCCGTTAAAGCCAAAGGCCCGTTGCCCGAGGGCAAGCCCGGCGTGAGTCCCGCCGCTGGATGTGCCGAAAACCATCCAATCGGCCTGCAGGCCCTGGGTCAGGAACTCCTGCACCGCGAAGGCATATCCCAAGGCCCCGGTCGGGTTCGAGCCGCCATACGGGACGAGATAGGGGCGTTTGCCATCTGCCCAGGCCTGGTCAAAAGTCTCTTTCAAGACCCGCTCACGCTCGGCGCGCTCGGCAACGAAAACGAATTTGGCCCCAAACAGGTTGTCGAGCAGATAGTTGCCGGTTGGCGCACCGGGTTTTATCCCGCTCAGCACCAGGATGCACTCGAACCCGTATTTGGCGGCGGCGGCCGCGGTCTGGCGGCAGTGATTGGATTGCAAGGCTCCGGCTGTGATGAGAGTCCTCGCGCCGTTGGCCTGGGCTTCTGCTACCAGGAATTCCAGTTTGCGGGTTTTGTTGCCGCCCAGGGCCAGGCCGGTCAGATCGTCGCGTTTGATGAACAGACGCGGGCCGCCCAGCTGGGTCGAAAGGCGCGGCATGGCTTCGATCGGCGTCGGCAGGTGGGCAAAACGCAAGCGCGGAATTTGATTCATGGCTGGCTCTTTCGGTTAAGAAGGAATAATTTCAGACAGACGGCAAACAGGGCCATATAAAAGAGCAGTGCAACCAGGTCGACCAGGCCGATGTCATCAAAAATGAAGGCCGCAATGCTCAGGAAAGCGAAACCTGCGGCCAGCCCGGCATAACGGGCTGGGGCTTTTGCGAGCAGCCAGCCCAGACCCGCGAGAATTAAAGCATCGACGGATAGCAGGGCGACCATGGTCAGTTTGATGGGGGCTTGCAATTCTGAGGGCCGCATAAAAAAGGCAACCGCGGCCACCGCCGAAAAGAGCGCGGCCAGGAAGAACAAGGTTTGCCCTATTTTGGCATAATTCCAGGCGCTGAAGTTCAACATGGCAATCTCCTTTCATCTGCTGGGTATTACGCACTCTCTCTGAAGATGGCGACCAGGGTGATGTCGTCATCCTGGGGGGCGTTGTTTCGAAAGTCCAACAGGGAACGTTCGAGGGCGTTGCAGGTTTGCTGGGCGGGTTGGGTGGGCAGGCTGTCGAAGGCTGCGTGCAGCCGTTCGTAGCCGAAGGCCTCCCCTTGCGGGTTGCGGCAGTCAGTCATACCGTCTGAAAACAGCAGCAGCGTTGCGCCGGGCGGGATGGCGATGCTTTGCTCATCGAGCAGGATCGGGTCGAGAATGCCCAGGGGCTGTCCGCGCCCGCCCTGGATGGGACGGCAGGCTTGGCCTTCTTCGCGCAAAAGCGGGATCTCATGCCCCGCGCGCGCATACTGGAATATTTCGCTGCGGTTGTCAATAACGCCGTAAATAACGGTCACGAACAGGTTGGTTTCGTCGCGGTTCAGCAGGTAAGCGTTGACGCCCCGTAACACCTGGCCCGGATGGTCACAGTGCAGGGCTTCGGCGCTGATCAGGGCGTGGACGCGCGCCATAAACAGGGCGGATGGCACACCCTTGTCTGCCACGTCGCCGATCAACACCCCGACGCGCTGCTCATCGATATAAAACAGATCATAAAAATCGCCGCCCACGGCGCGGGCCGGGTTCATGTAAGCGCCGAAACCAAAACCGGGCAGGCGCGGCATTTGTTTGGGAAGAATGGAGACCTGAATTTCAGCGGCGAGCTGCAACTCTTTCTCCAGCTTTTCCTTGGCGATGATCTGCTGCTGGGCAGCCTTTAATTCATCATAGGCTTGCTGCAGGGCATGATTTTTAGCAACAATTTCGTGAAAGGTGGATGTGTTCGAGGCGTCGAGCCGTTCGCTCAGAACGCGCGCAATGCTGAAGATCAGGCCGGGCTGACGGCGCAGGAGTGAGTCGAAGTCGGCGCGGGTCAGCACCCACAACTTGCTGTCTGCGGCGGCCCGAACGCTGGCCGTTCGTTTCCCGCCGGGAAGCACCAGGCTCATTTCTCCGACATATTCCCCGCTGCGACGCTGTGCCATGATTTTCTCGTCTGAGGTGCCCTCGCCGAGCAGAACGTCCAACTCCCCGTCGAGAACCAGGAAAAGCGCATCGCCCTGGTCTCCTTCGTGGAAGAGTGTTTCCCCGGCAGGCAAATCTCTGACTCCCAGGGTTTTGGCCAGGTTTTGGATTTCGTCGGCGGGTAAATCGCTGAAAAACGGGATATGACGCAGCAGTTCTTCGTTCATGGGCGGCCTCGTTTGGTTGGGTGCTTTCCTAAATTCTACACCTTGTGCGCGAAGTTATTTATGGCAAACATCCACATCTTTGGCAGGTCAGGGCGCTGCCAGCACAACCGAGATATACGTTCCGTAGGCGCTGCCGGGCAGATTGCTAATGCCAACCCCAATATGAACGTGCTCTGCCCGCAGAATGGCATCGCGGTGGATCTGATCGTTCATCCACCACTCAAAAGCCGCCTCGGCCCCGCCGGCGACATAGATGATCTCTTCGGAGCGCGAAGCGGCATAACCGGCAGCGGCCACGCGCTGCCCCACGCTTGACCCGTCTGAGCCGGTGTGGCTGCGCAGTTCGTTGCATGCCATATCGTTGCTGTGTCCACGGGCGGCGCTATCCAGCTTGTCGTTTTGAGTCAGGGAGGGTAGGCCGTTTTCGGCACGGGCGGTGTTTATCAAGGCAATGATCTGGCTGGCCGGTCCGCTATTTTGGCTCGGATTGCAAACCCCGGCCGTGGGCTGACCGGTCGCAGCGGGATTGAGCGGGGCGGTGGCGACCGCGTTGGGCGCGCTGGCGAGCTTTCCGACCGTGATCTTGGCCCAGATATTGGTCAGAAACCCAATCGGGACGATTTTTCCAGCCGGGTTGCGGATCTCGTAGTAAGCGGCGAAGGTGCCATCTGTGGCCGGGGCGGCCAGTTCGACGGAAAGATCCAGCTCCGCATCTGGGACCGTTTCGCTGAGTGGAATCGACGCTGGAGCATCCATTCGGTCGCCGGAGATGAAATTAAGCGTGTAGCCGCTATTCCAGGTGCAGGTCCCGTTGTTGCGCAGCCGCCAGGTTTTTGTGAATACCTGTCCGGCGGGCACATTTGTCCCGTCCTGGATGGTCACATCCGAGATAAACAGGGCGCTTTCAGTGCAGTTGGTTTGGGCAGTGGGGGTGGCGGGCAGGGTCGGGCTGGGGGTTGCGGTTGGCGCTTCGGTCTGAGTCGCTGTTGCCGCGGGAGTCTGTGTCGGGGGGAGCGCGGCGGGGGTGGCCTGGGGTGCAGATTCTGCCGTGCAGGCGGAAAGGCCAAAGGCCAGCAGCAGAGTCCAGATCTTAATTCGGGTACGCATAAAAAACTTCCTCTCTGGAAATAATCTTATCATAGCCAAACTCATTTACTTGCGCCCCGATTTCGATTAAAATTTGTCTGACATATTTTCGTTCAAATTTCCCAGGAGACCCCATGACCCATAAAAAACTCGCTGTTATCGCCATCGGCGGCAATTCGCTCATCAAAGACGACAAAACAGTCACCGTCGATAGCCAATACCAGGCCGCAAAAGAGACCTGTGAGCATATCGCCGATATGATCGAGCAAGGCTGGGAAGTTGCCATTGGTCACGGCAACGGCCCGCAGGTCGGTTACATCCTGCGCCGTTCGGAGATCGCCGCCAAAACCGCCGGGATGCACGAAGTCCCGCTGGATGTATGCGGGGCGGACAGCCAGGGCGCGATCGGGTATGCCCTGCAGCAGAATTTGCAAAACATTCTCTATCAGCGCGGAATTAAGAAGAAGGTCGTGACCGTCATCACCCAGACCCTGGTCGACAGGGATGATCCGGCTTTCAAGAACCCAACCAAACCGATCGGCAGTTTTATGGATGAGGCCGAAGCCAAGCGCCGTCAGACCGAGCAAGGCTGGACGGTGGTCGAGGATGCCGGGCGCGGATGGCGGCGTGTGGTCGCTTCGCCGCAGCCCAAGGAAATTGTCGAACTCGAAACGGTCCAGACTTTGCTGGATGTGGGCATCATCACGGTCACGGTTGGCGGCGGCGGTATCCCGGTCATTGATCCCGGTGACGGCAATTACGAGGGCATCGCGGCCGTGATCGATAAGGATTTTGCCTCGTCGCTGCTGGCGCGTGAGATCAAGGCCGACCTGTTCGTGATCTCGACCGCTGTCGAAAAGGTTGCGATCAACTTTGGCAAACCGGAACAGAAATGGCTCGACAGGATCACGCTTTCGCAGGCCAAAGCCTACCTGGCCGAGGGCATCCACTTTGCCAAGGGCAGCATGGCGCCCAAGATCCAGGCTGTGATCTGGTTTCTGGAGGCCAATCCCAAGGCCCAGGCGTTGATCACCAACCCCGAAAACCTGGGCCGCGCCATCCGCGGAGAAACGGGAACGTGGATCGTGCAGGATTAACGACCGGAAAAATAAACACAGAGTCACGGAGCCACAGAGATTTTTTAGTTCTCTGTGGCTCCGTTGTTTTTTAGGCTTCCAAGCTGAGTTAACTCTATACCAGTTTTTTCCAACGTTTTACAGAAAACCCACGTGTTTCTTTTCGTTTCTTCTCTTCGGTCGATGTGTTATACAATGAGTACAGCATATGAAAAATTCATTTTTCTCCCCCACTTTTCTCAATCTATCTAAACAGCAGCGATTTCAGATGAAACCCAATGGAAATTAAATATTTCGCCTTCTTGAAGCATCTAATTCGTTTTAATCGGCCGGTGTATCTCGACCATAATGCAACCACGCCTGTCAGCAACCATGTCCGCCGCAAAATGGATCAGGCTTTGAAAAATAATTTTGGCAATTCATCGTCGCTCTATGGCATTGCCAGGCGATCTGCCGGGTTGATCGAACAATCGCGGGAACATGTATCACAGGCTATTCACGCTGATCCGTCCGAAGTCATTTTTACTGCTTGTGCGACCGAATCGAATAATGCTGTTCTCAAATCAGTTGCCGCCCAATTCTATCCCCGAAAGAAAAAGATTGTTTCCACGCCAACCGAACATCCTTCCGTGATGAAAACGCTGGCGTATCTGGAGACCCAGGGAGTGCTCGTCGAATACTGCCCGGTGGATGACAAAGGGCGCCTGCTGCTCGCTGAACTTGAGCAGCAGGTGGATGATGATACTTTTCTGATTTGTTGCATGGCAGCCAACAATGAAACCGGCGTCATTCAAGATCTCAAGGCTGTGACGAAAATCGCCAAACAGCATGGCGCGTTGGTTCTGGCGGACTGTGTGCAAGCGTTGGGTAAGATACCCATTGATGTCCATGCCTGGGATGTGGATTATGCCTCGTTTTCGGCACACAAACTGTATGGACCGAAAGGCATTGGGGCTTTGTATGTCAAGCAGGGTAGCCCATTTACGCCGTTGCTGCACGGCGGTCACCAGGAAAGCGGATTGCGGGCTGGCACTGAAAGCATCCACAACATCGTCGGTTTTGGCGCAGCCTGTCAGGAAGTGGACAAACTGCTGGCGCATGCCGGGCGGACTCGGTCATTAAAGCAACAATTGATTCAACGGCTTAAGCAGATAAAACCGGATTGTGTGATCAATTCGCCGGAAACAGATTCGGAGTGTCTGCCGAACACCCTCAGTATTACATTCCCCGGCGTGGAAAATGCCGGACTGATGGGCATGCTGGATTATCGCGGGATCGCGGTCTCTGCGGGTTCGGCGTGCAGCACTGGGGAAGACACCCCGTCCCACGTATTGAAAGCGATGGGATTATCCGATCAGGCTGCGAGGGAGACCGTTCGGATCAGTTTCGGGCATGATACCTCGGCGCAAGATATCCGCTATATGACGCAGGTGGTTCAGGATTATATCGAAGGCCGCATCTCGTTCGTCAATATGATCGCACCCGCACAATTGAACGAAACCATCCTGTTCGACAAACAAACCTATATTCTCGATGTGCGTCCACCCGACGACCGGAAAAAGTACATGGGTTTGCCGAACGCTCATGAGGTCAACCCGCTCTTTGTTGAAAGATATTTAAAACAACTTCCACCCGATAAGCAAATTCTAGTGTATTGCCCGGGAGGCGGACTTTCGGTCATGATCTCATATTATTTGAAGGCGAAAGGCTTCAAAAACGTCACCAACCTGCGCGGCGGGTTGGACGATTGGAGAAAGCGGCGCAGCGATTTGTATGAAAAATATGCTGGACAAAACGTCACCCTGCTTGAACCGGACAAGGTCGATTAGCGGCGTGAATAGCCTTGCGGCATGGGCTATTTGGACGCCGGCCACCTGCCGTTCTCTTTGATAAACCGTATCAAATTATTTATCACACTACTCATTTAAATGCTTAGACGAACCTGGTTTACGCCTTCTTTTTCCACACTCATCGAGAATCGCACCGAAGGGCTGGCGATCGTGGGCGCTGGGGCTTTGCTGGTGGGCTTGCATCTGGCGGGCCTGCCTGGCTGGGCTTGCCCGTTTAAGAGCCTGACAGGAATTCCCTGCCCCGGCTGCGGCCTTACCACAGCTACGGGCGAGTTGTTACGCGGACAGTTTCTTGCTTCTCTAAATAGCCATGCCTTTGCTGGTATATTTTTGGTAGCGTATTCGGTGCTGGCTGTTGTTTTGTTCCTACCTGAAGAGCAGCGCCGATCCGCGGTTGCGTGGATCGCGATGTTTGAGCGGCGCACGGGAATCACATCCTTGGTGTTGACCGCGTTGATGATTTACTGGGGTTTTCGGCTGGCCGGCCTGATTTAAATTCGGTTTTTCTACATTCAAAAGGAGAATACCATGCTGGATCTCGGAACAATTGGTTCAATTATTATTTGGCTTGCGGGTATCGTTGTTCTGGTTAAACTTTTCCAGACCGAAGGTGTGATGAAGGGTATCTTGGGCTTCATCTGCATGCTTTACACCTTTATCTGGGGCTGGCAGAACATTGGCAAGGAAGAACTCAAGTTGAAAACCTGGATGTATCTTTGGAGTGGCGCCATCGTGCTCGGTATCATCCTGAACGTAGTCGGTGCTTCATCTGGCGGCGAGTAAGGAACTGCCATAATTACTTTGGTCAGCCAGCCAAAAAATACGAGGTGCGCCGTTTCTGGCACACCTCGTATTTTTTACCAAAATTGTGCTTTCGCTTTTATCCCTGCGCCGCGTAATGCTCCTGCAGGCTGCGATATTGCAATTCCTTTTCGCGCAGGGCTTTGATCCCGGCGACGGCCGCCGAGGCGGCTGAGAGGGTGGTCAGCAGGGAAAGATTCATCAGAATGGCCGCCGCGCGGATTTCGGCCCCGTCGGCGTGTGATTTTGTGCCGAGCGGCGTGTTGATGATCAAATTCACCGCTCCAGAGCGGATCAAATCAACCGTGTGCGGCGAACCGAGGTGCATCTGCTTGACCGCTTCGGCGGGAACGCCGGCTTTATTGAAGAAATCCGCGGTGCCGGGGGTGGCGTAAATCTTGAATCCCATGCGGAACAGGTCGCGCGCAATCTTGAGCGCGGCGCCTTTGTCGAAGTCATTGACCGAGATCAAGGCTGCACCCTCCAGCGGCAGGGCCACCCCGGCGGCTTGCTGGCTTTTGGCAAAGGCATGCCCAAAGTGCGAAGCGTGCCCCATCACTTCGCCGGTCGAACGCATTTCGGGGCCGAGGCGGGCATCCGCGCCGGGCAGCTTGTTGAAAGGTAGAACCGCCTCCTTGACGAAGAACCCGTCGACGCGCGGCTCTTCGGTGACGCCGAGCGCTTTCAGCGTTTGGCCTGCCATAATTTGCGCGGCGACCCGCGCCAGGGGCAGCCCGGTCGCTTTGCTGGCAAACGGGATCGTCCGTGAGGCGCGCGGATTGACCTCCAGCACGTAGACCACATCATCCTTGAGCGCAAATTGAACATTCATCAGCCCCTTAACGTTGAGCGCTTTGCCCAATTGGCTGACATAGTCGCGCATGATGCCCAGGTAATACATGCTGACCTTGTAGGGTGGCAGCACGCAGGCCGAATCGCCGGAGTGGATCCCGGCTTCCTCGATGTGCTGCATGACCGCCCCGACCACAACCTGCTCGCCGTCGCCGAGCGCGTCCACGTCCACCTCGTAGGCGTCTTCCATGAAACGGTCGATCAGCAGCGCCTGGCCCTCGGCGGCTTGCATGGCCTCGTTGACCACCGCTTCGAGCTGGCTTTCGTCGCCGACGATCGCCATCGCCCGGCCGCCCAACACAAACGACGGGCGCACCAGCACCGGGTAGCCGATTTGCGCGGCCACCTGGCGGGCTTTTTCCAGGTTGAAGGCGATCCCGTTTTCGGGTTGTTCGATTTCCAGTTCGCGCAGCAGTGCTGAGAATTTTTCGCGGTCTTCGGCCAGGGCAATCGAAGCGGGGGATGTGCCGATGATCGGAACGCCCGCCGCCTGGAGCGAGGCCGCCAAATTGAGCGGAGTCTGACCCCCGAACTGGACGATGACCCCCGCCACCTGCTCCCGTTCGACAACGTTTAATACATGCTCGAAGGTCAGCGGCTCGAAGTACAGCCGGTCGGCGGTGTCATAGTCGGTGCTGACGGTTTCGGGGTTGCAATTGAGCATGATCGTCTCGAAGCCGAGATCTTTGAGCGCAAACGCGGCCTGGCAGCAGCAGTAATCGAACTCAATGCCCTGTCCGATGCGGTTTGGTCCGCCACCCAGGATCAGGATCTTTTTCCGCTTGGTTGGTTGTGACTCGTCTTCGCTTTCATAGGACGAATACATGTAAGGCGTGTGCGCTTCGAATTCGGCGGCACAGGTGTCGACGCGCAGGAAAGTGGCGTTGATCCCGAGCGATTGGCGCAGTGCGCGGACGCTTGAATGCTGAATGAAGAATGAAGAATGCAGAATTCGTGCTAAATGCGAGTCTGCAAAGCCCATCTGCTTTGCTTTCAGCAAAAGGTTTTTAAATTCTGCATTCTGTATTTTGCAATCTGCAATTTCCTTTCTGCACTCTGCAATTTCCTTCATCTGCGCCAAGAACCACAGATCGTAGCCGCTTTTTTGGGCGACAGTTTCGAGCGGGATGCCATCCTCGATCGCGCGATAGACTTTGAAGAGCCGTTCGGCGCGCGGTAGCGAGAGTTCATCGATAGTATAGGCGATCGGCTCGCGCTTTGGCCCAGAGCCGTCCAACGCGTCCACGCCGATTTCGAGCGACTGGACCGCTTTCTGGAGCGCTTCGGGGAAGGTCCGCCCCAGGGCCAGCACCTCGCCGACTGATTTCATCTGCGGCCCGAGGGTCGGGTCCACACCCTGGAATTTCTCGAAAGCCCAGCGCGGAATTTTGACCACAACATAATCGATCGACGGTTCGAAGGCGGCTTTGGTCACGCCGGTGATATCGTTGATGATCTGGTCGAGCGTGTAGCCAGCCGCAACCAGCGCTGCGATCTTGGCGATCGGGAATCCGGTTGCTTTGGAGGCCAGCGCCGACGAACGGCTGACACGCGGATTCATCTCGATGATCACGATCCGCCCATCCGCCGGGTCGACCGCAAACTGGACATTTGCCCCGCCGGTCTCTACCCCGACCGCGGACATGACCTGCCGGGCCAGGCTGCGCATGCGCTGATACTCGCGGTCGGTCAGGGTCTGGGCCGGGGCGACGGTGATGCTGTCGCCGGTGTGGATGCCCATCGGATCGAGGTTCTCGATCGAGCACACAACGACAAAGTTATCGGCGGCGTCGCGCATCACTTCCAGCTCGTATTCCTTCCAGCCGAGGATTGACTGCTCGATCCAGGCCTGGCCGATCGGCGAGGCGGCGATGCCCTTGCGGATGGCTTCTTCCAACTCTGATGGTTGGTAAACCCACGAAGCGCCGGTCCCACCCATTGCGAACGAGGCCCGCACCAGCAGCGGATACCCTGCATGGGCGGCGATTTCCTGCGCTTCGGCAAAACTATAGGCCGGGCCGCCTTCGGGGATCGGCAACCCGTGTTCTTTCATGGTTTCTCGAAACAGCAAACGATCTTCGGCGGCTTTGATGGCAGTCAGCGAAGCGCCGATCAGTTTGACGCCGTGTTTGGCGAGCACGCCGCGCTCGCTGAGGATCATTGCCAGGTTGAGCCCGGTCTGCCCGCCGACAGTTGGCAGCATCACATCCGGCTTTTCCTTTTCAATGATCGCTTCCAGCGCTTCGGGCGTTAGCGGCTCGATGTAGGTTGCATCGGCGATATCCGGGTCGGTCATAATCGTGGCCGGGTTGCTGTTGACGAGTACGATCCGATGGCCGAGGCTGCGCAGGGCTTTGACCGCCTGCGTGCCGGAATAATCAAACTCCGCTGCCTGGCCGATGACGATCGGTCCGGAGCCGGGGATGAGGATGGTGAGGGGTTGAGTCATGTCTGCCTGCTTTCAGATAAGTAGAGAGTGGATAACTCGAGCGTAGTAAAACTGTTCAGCTGCTCTCTAATCTCTATTTGCTATTCTCTCGCGCATCGCTTCGAAAAACGGTTCAAAAATCTCATGCGCATCGTGCGGGCCGGGGGCGGCCTCCGGGTGGAATTGGACGCTGTACACCGGTCTGTGCTTCAGCCGGATGCCTTCGAGCGAACCGTCGTTCAGACTCAGGTGAGTGACTTCGACCTCGTCCGGGTTGAGTGTCTCAGGCACAACCGTGTAATTGTGATTCTGGGCAGTAACGTAAACCTGTTTCGTGCGCAAATCCTGCACCGGATGGTTGCCGCCGTGATGCCCGAACTTGAGCCGCGCCGTTTCGCCGCCGAGCGCCCGCCCGATCAGTTGGTGACCGAGACATATCCCGAAAATCGGTGTGTTGCTCTCGATCAACTGGCGGACAGCTTCCGAAGCATACGGCAAACCTGCCGGGTCGCCGGGGCCGTTCGACAGGAAGACTCCATCCGGTTTGAGCGCCAACACTTTTTCAGCGGAGGTATTCGCCGGGACAACGGTCACGTTTGCGCCGTAAGCGCTCAGGTGGCGCAGGATGTTTTCCTTGATGCCAAAATCGTATGCGACTACGTTTAATGCAGAATGCAGAATGCTGAATGAAGAATTTTCTGCATTCTGCATTCTCAATTCTGCATTTTCCCTGACCCATTTGCTCCCATCATCATCCTGCCAGTGATAGGCTTCATCGCAGGTCACTTCCATGACCATGTCGCGCCCGTCCAGGCCGGGCCACTCGCGCGCCATCTGCAATAAAGCGTCGGCCGGCGTGCCTTTGGTTGAGAGGGCGGCTTTCATCGTCCCGCCATCGCGCAGTTTGCGGGTCAGGGCGCGCGTATCCACGCCGCTGATGCCGGGGACGCCGTGTTGGGCCATCCAGGCTGCCAGATCAAGGCTGGCGCGCCAGTTCGAGATGAGCGGGCTCAGGGCGCGGACAACGACTCCCGCCACCTGCGGCTTTTGCGATTCGTCATCTTCGAGATTGATGCCGACATTGCCGATGTGCGAAACGGTAAACAGCACGGCCTGCCCGCGGTAAGAAGGGTCGGTGATGATCTCCTGGTAGCCGGTCATGCTGGTGTTAAAAACCAGCTCAAAAACCGCGTCAGTTTCCGCGCCGAAAGCGGCTCCGATATAAATCGAGCCATCTTCCAGCACTAGGGTGGCGAGTTTTTTATCCATCTCTCTCCTTATTTGTTTCGATAGGGGCGACCCTTCAAGGCCAGCCAGGGTATTGTTTTGCGATTGTATTCGGCGAAAAGAGCTGCTTTTCGTGCCGGACGGGTCGCCCCTGCGTGTTGGTGTTACAAAAAAACGCCCTCCGGCGGAACCTTCCGCCAGAGGGCAAATTGGACTAGACAAGTAGTTGTGCAGACATTGGGCGCAAGTTTATCACGGCGGGCATATTTGTCAAGCGGAATTTTCTTCCCAGACAAAACGCGGATACGAGCCAAGCACCCGCAGCATGGTTGCCATTTCACCCAGGTGATCGAGGGCGCGGGCGCAGTTGGGATCGTTTAAATTCCCGGCAAAATCAATATAAAACAGATATTCCCATGGACTTCCCGCCAGCGGCCGCGACTCAATCTTGGTCAGGTCGATATCGCGCAGGGCAAAGACCGAGAGTGCCTTGAACAAGGCTCCCGGCACGTTTTTGAGCGTAAAAACGATCGTGGTTTTTGATGCACCCGCCGGGTCAACGGCCTGGCGCGACAACACCAAAAAACGGGTGTAATTGGCCGGGTTGTCCTCGATGCCCTCCTGCAAAATCGGCATATCGTAAACCTGGGCTGCCCGCGCCGAAGCGATCGCTGCCAGGGTCGGGTCGCCTTTGTCTTTCATGATTCGCACACTGCCGGCGGTATCGTAGACGGCTTCAACCTCGACGCCCAGCGCCCGCAGGGAGTGGTCGCACTGCGCCAGCGCCTGGGGATGGCTGATAACTTTTTTCAACCCGGCTTTGGTCGCGCCGGGCAGGCCGATCAGGCAGTGTTTAACGCGCACGAACTGCTCGCCGACGATGTGCAGATCGTTTTCGAGCAGCAGGTCGTAATTGCGGTGAATGCTGCCCGCCAGTGAATTTTCGATCGGCAGGACGCCGTAATCACACTCTCCGCCGACAACTGCCGCAAAAGCCTGCTCAAAAGAAGGGTTGGGAACCGGGGTGACATCTGGCCCAAAATGAGCCAGCACCGCCGCCTCAGAATAAGCCCCCGGTTCACCCTGGAAAGCCACTTTGTAAGTCATCTTATCTCCGTTTATGGCGTGTAGCCAAGTTGTGGGGACGCGTTATTCGAACATCGAATAACTAATCTCCATTTACCAATTACCAATCTCTAATCCCTAATTCTCTAATCCCTACGCCCCACCAACGACTGATACCGTTCCCTGGCCCTGGTCAGCGCTTCGGCCAATTCCTGTTCGGATTCGGACTCACGAAGGCCGGACTCGAGACCATCGAGCGATTCTCTCAGCCTTTGGATGGCTGCCAGCACGTTGGCGCGATTGGTCGTTAAAATGTCCATCATCATCGGGACGGAGCTGCCCGCTACGCGCGCCGTCGAGCGGAATCCGCTTCCGATGAGGGGTGCAGCATCGGAGGGGGTCGCCATCACCAGCGCCGCCGCCAACAGGTAGGGGAAGTGGCTGGTTGCGGCGGTCCAGGCATCGTGTGTGGCGGCATCCAGCAGCAGCGGGCGCGCACCGATTGCTTGTACCAACTCTCCGGTTAAGGCCAAAGCGGCAGGGCTGCTGCGCGCCAACGGCACAATGGCAAACGGGGCTTCGCGGTAGATGGCCGGGTCGGCGTTTTCCAGACCGGAGGTCTCTTTGCCGCACATCGGGTGCCCGCCGATCGGATCGAAGCGGGCGGGCAGCTTATCCATTGCGGCAACGATCTCGGCTTTGGTGGAACACAGGTCGAGCACGATTGCCCGGGCGTTTGAGATCTCGCTTAAACGGCCCAGCAGGCCAAGGGTGGCGCGCACCGGGGCGGCGAAGATGACGAGATCGGCCTGGGGGACGATTTCTTCCATTTTAACGGAAGCAGCCTGCACCAAGCCCAACTCCGCCGCTTTCTCCACCGTTTCAGGAGCAGAATCGACGCCGAAAAGCGCGGCGCAATGGCCGCGCAAGGCCCGGGCCAGGGAGGCTCCCATCAGGCCCAGGCCGATAATGGCGATACGGGTCTCTGTCAGTTTCAATCTGGTTAATCGACGTAGGTCAGCCAGTGTTCGTAGCGCGCATCTTTGCCACGAATCGCATCGTGGAAGATCTTTTGCATGCTGCGGGTGAACGGGCCGGTCTTGCCGTCGCCGATCTTGCGGAAGTCGATTTCGCTCAGGCCGATGACTTCTGCTGCTGTGCCACAGACGAAGACTTCATCGGCGGCGTACAGGTGGTCGCGCGAGATGGGCTGCTCTTTGATGGTGTAGCCCAGGCTGGTGGCGATGGTGAAGAGCGAGTGGCGGGTGATGCCTTCAAGGATCGGGGCAGTGGCCGGGGTGTAGATCTTGCCGCGTCGCACGGTGAAGATGTTTTCGCCGGTGCATTCGGCAACATAACCTTGCGGGTCGAGCATGATGGCTTCCTCGAATCCCAGTCGGACCGATTCGGTCTTGGCCAAAAAGCTGTTGACATAGTTGCCAGCGACCTTCGATTTGGTCAGCATGATGTTGGGGTGGTGGCGGGTGAAGGAAGAGATGTTGGCGCGAATGCCTTTCTCGAGCGCTTCTTCACCGAGATAGTTGCCCCATTCCCAGGCGGCAATCGCCAGGCTGCCCTTGCCAGAATCAACGTTCAGGTTCCAGCCGCCGCCGTCGAGGTAAAGCAGCGGACGGATGTAGCAATCGCCGAATCCGTTGGATTTGACAACCAATTTAACCGCCTCGACCACATCCTGCGGGGTAAACGTCAGGTTGCGAAAGCCGAAGATCTCAGCCGATTCGATCAGACGCTCGGCATGCTCCTGCAGGCGGAAGACGGCCGGGCCTTTGTCGGTCTTGTAGGCGCGGATGCCCTCGAAGACGGCTGCCCCGTAGTGCAGGGCCGGGGTCAGAAAGTGGATGGTGGCTTTCTCGAACGGAACGAGTTCGCCGTTCATCCAGACAAATTTAGATTCCATTCCCATAATGATTTCTCCTCGTTTTTTTGTTGATGATTGTAGGGGCGCAGCATTGCTGCGCCCCTACAGGCGTGCAATGATTTCTTTTGTCATTTGTTTGGTGGTTAACGTTCCGCCCAGATCAGCGGTGCGCGCACCGGCGGTGATGGTAACGTCGACAGCGTTTTCGATGGCGGCGGCTTCGGTTTCGAGGCCGAGCGAGTGACGCAGCAGCATGGCGGAGGAAAGGATCGTGCCGATCGGGTTGGCGATGCCTTTCCCTGCAATATCCGGCGCGGAGCCGTGAATCGGCTCGTACAGACCGTTCTTGCCCGCGCCCAGGCTGGCGGAGGGTAGCATGCCCATCGAACCGGCCAAAACGCTGGCTTCATCTGTCAGGATATCGCCGAACATGTTTTCGGTGACGATCACGTCCATCCAGGCCGGGCCGGTGATCAGGCGCATCGAAGCGGTATCGACCAGGGTATGTTCCAGTTCGATATCCGGGTTTTGCGCGCCGACTTGCACCGCGATCTGCCGCCATAAACGTGATGTTTCGAGAACATTGGCCTTGTCGACCGATGTAACTTTTTTCTTGCGGCCCTTGGCCAGGCTGAAGGCCAGCTCCATGACGCGCCGGATCTCATAATCGTAATATTCGAGCGTGTCGACGGCCCGTTCGCGGCCATCTTTGATGTCGCGGCCTTTGGGCCAGCCGAAATACAGTCCGCCGGTCAGCTCGCGGATGACGAGAATATCGACGCCCTTCAGCTTTTCGGGCTTGAGCGGAGAGGAATCAATCAGCGCCGGGTGGACTTTGACCGGGCGCAGGTTGGCGAAAACGCCCAGCCCCTTGCGCAGGGCCAGCAGTCCGCGTTCGGGACGGTCTTTGGCTTTGGGGTCGTCCCATTTTGGTCCTCCGACCGCGCCGAGCAGCACAGCATCAGCGGACTGGCAATCGGCCAGGGTTTCATCGGTCAGCGAGCTGCCGAACTTGTCGATCGAGCAGCCGCCCATCAGGCGTTCGGCGAAGGTGAAGGTATGTCCGTATTTGTTGGCAATAGTTTCGAGCACGGTCACGGTTTCGCTGATGATTTCCGGGCCGATCCCGTCGCCAGGGAGTAGTGTGATGTTGGCTTTCATTAATATTCCATTCCGTAGGGGCGTAGCATTGCTACGCCCCTACAAATTAATATGCTACAGTCAGGCCGTATTCGACAGCGTCTGCCAGGGCGCGCCACGAGGCTTCGATGATATTGGCGCTTGCGCCAACAGTCGTCCAGCGTTTGGTGCCGTTCTGGGTGTCGATCATAACGCGGGTGGTGGCCGATGTGCCGTTGTCGCTGTCCAAAATGCGGACCTTGTAATCGGCCAGCTGAAAGTGCGCGAGAATTGGGTAATGTGGCAGAAGCGCTTTGCGCAGGGCTTTGTCGAGGGCGTTGACCGGGCCGTTGCCTTCTGCCGCAGTGTGCAGGATTTCATCCGAGCCGGGGACGCGCACTTTGACGGTCGCTTCGGCGAATATGCCACGTTTGTCGCGGTGTTCCACCGTTACGGTAAAGTCGATCATCTCGAAGGGCGCTTTGTAGTACATCTCCTGGCGTTTGAGCATAAGAGCTACCGAGGCTTCGGCGGCCTCGAAGGAAAATCCCTGTGATTCGAGGGCTTTGATTTCGGCCAGAACCCCGGTCACTTCCTCGCCGCTCTCGACTTCCACGCCGTATTCCTCGGCTTTGCTGAGCAGATTGCCGCGCCCCGAAAGATCCGAGACAACCACGCGCATTTTGTTCCCGACTTTTTCGGGTTCGATGTGCTGGTAAGACTGCGCTGAGCGTCGCATGGCGGCGACATGCACCCCGCCCTTATGGGCAAATGCCGATTTACCGATATAAGGCAGATGTTCGTTGGGCGATTGGTTGGCGACTTCATCCACAAAATGAGCCAGATCGTAGAGTTTTTCCAGCCCGCCTTCTGGCAGGCAGCGCATATCGAGCTTTAACTCCAAATCGGGGATGATCGAGCACAGGTTGGCGTTGCCGCAGCGTTCCCCGTACCCGTTGATCGTTCCTTGCACCTGGATCGCGCCCTCGCGGACCGCCATCAGGGCGTTAACCACGCCGCATTCACCGTCGTTGTGAGTATGGATGCCGAGCGGGTGATCGACCGCGGCTTTGACCTCGCGCACGATCTGCTCCACTTCCCAGGGCATGCTTCCGCCGTTGGTATCGCAAAGCACCAGCGTTTCCGCTCCACCGCGCGCAGCAGCCTTGAGCGTTTCGAGGGCGTAAGCTGAATTCGATTTGTAGCCGTCAAAGAAATGCTCGGCGTCGTAGATGACACGCCGCCCCTGTGCCCGCAAGTACGAGACCGACTGCTCGATGATCCGCAGGTTGTCTTCGGGCGTTGTTTTGAGCACTTCGAGTACATGCAGCATCCAGGTTTTGCCAAAGATCGTGCAAACTGGCGCACCCGAGTCGAGCAGGGCCTGGATGTTGGCGTCATCTTCGGGGCCGCCTTTGACGCGACAGGTTGAGCCGAAGGCGGTCAGCTTGGCGTTTTTCCACTTCAGTTCACGGGCGCGTTCGAAAAACTCCACATCTTTCGGGTTCGAACCGGGCCAGCCGCCTTCGATGAAGGCCACGCCCAGCTCGTCCAGCTTTTGGGCGATGCGGATCTTGTCGGTGGCTGAAAGGTTGAAGCCCTCGCTCTGGGTTCCATCACGCAGGGTGGTGTCGTAGATTTGGATAAAAGTCATAAATTATTCCTTATGTTATTGCGAGCCGTGTTTTATGCGGCGAAGCAATCTCGTGATAGTTGAATAAATACTGTTTACAGGAGATTGCTTCAGGCTGGGTCTCGATACGCCCTTCGCAAACTGCGCTCAGGACTACTCGACCATCAGCCCTCGCAATGACATCTATGTTTGTTTTTCAAATGCTGCAATTTGGGTTTCGAAACCGAGGATGTAGCCCAATTCATCCACGCCCTTGAGCAGGCAGGTTTTCGAGAAAGAGTCGATCGGGAAGCTGACGCTGTGGCCGTTGGGCAGATTGACGGTCTGGCTGGCCAGGTCAATATTGACTTCTGCATGGGGTACTTCGGCCATCAGGTCGAAGAGCATTTTGTGGGTTTCAACATCCACGATCACCGGTAAGAGACCGTTCTTCAAGGCATTATTGCGGAAAATATCGGCGAAGGAGGTGCTGATAACGGCCCGGAATCCGAAGCCGGTCAGCGCCCAGGGCGCATGCTCGCGGGACGAGCCGCACCCGAAGTTGTCTCCCGCCAAAAGGACTTGTTTCCCTGCTGATTCGGGCTTGTTGAGCACAAAGTCAGCTTTGGGCGAACCGTCGGCGTTGTAGCGCCAGTCGGCGAACAGGTTATTTCCCATGCCGAGCTTGTCGGTGGCCTTCAAAAAGCGGGCCGGGATGATCTGATCGGTATCGATATCGTTGGCTGACAGCGGCACGACGCCGGATGTAAGTTGGGTGAATTGAGCCATAATACTCTCTTTCTATGTGCTGTATACTATGTTTTAATCGGTTTTGACGCTTTGGAGTAAGCCATGGTTATTGTTTATTTTGATGATATTGCAGGTAAGGTGTGTGCTAATCCTGATTGTGGCTGGAAGCCATTGAGCGACTTTTCGCATCGTCGGCAGGGCGGGTATCTTGTCGGTGATGGTTATAAATCACGTTGTCGCGATTGTGCAAATGCTCAAAAGCGCGCTGAACGTGGTGCGAAACCAGGGCAATATCGAGAAAGTGCTCGTCAGTATGTTCAGGCTAATTTAGAACACATTCAAGCGCTAAAACGTTCTCACCAACAGGCAAATCCAGGGAAATATCGCGATGCGTTAATCAAATATCGCCTTCAACACCGCGAGAAAATCAATGCACTAGCGCGAGAACGGCGAAGCAGAAACCTTGAGTATTTTCGAGAGATTGGTCGTCGCTCGCGTGCGATACATGCAGAAAAACGAAATGCATATCAGCGCCAATATGGCAAGCAGAATCGCGAGAAACTGACCCATTACACCAACCAACGTCGTGTTCGGAAACTTTTAGCACCAGGCTCACATTCTGAGCAAGAATGGCAACTCATCAAGCAATATTATGGTTACAGATGCTTGTGCTGCGGAAAAGTCGAACCAGAAATTCAACTCACCCGTGACCATATTGTGCCGCTAGGTGCAGGCGGGAGCGATGTGATAGAAAATATTCAGCCGTTATGCGCTCGTTGTAATAGCAAAAAAAGCACCAAGGTTATTGATTATCGTTAAGCAACGGCAAGAGTTCTTGGGTCTGTAACAACTCCTGTTACAGCGGTAGCTGCTGCGGTTAGCGGGCTTGCCAGGAATGAGCGTGAGCCTTTCCCTTGTCTTCCTTCAAAATTTCTGTTTGAAGTGCTGACACAATACTGACCTGCAGGAACTTCGTCGCCATTCATTGCGATGCAGAGGCTACATCCCGCTTCGCGCCATTCGGCGCCGGCATCCTTGAAGACTTTGTCCAACCCTTCGGCTTCGGCCTGGCGTTTGACCATTCCGGAACCTGGCACGACCAGCACGCGCAGACCATCGGCCACTTTCTTGCCTTTCAGGTAGGCCGCCGCCTGGCGCAGATCGGATATGCGCGAGTTGGTGCACGAGCCGATGAAGACAACATCCACTTTTTTGCCAAGCAGGCTTTCACCAGGATATAAGCCCATATAGGTCAGTGCTTTGCGCAGAGCCAGCCGCATATTCTCATCGTCGAAGTGGTCCGGGTCCGGTACGCGGCCCGTGATCGACATGCCCATGCCGGGATTGGTGCCGTAGGTGATCATTGGCTCCAGTTCGTCAGCGTTGATGACGACCGTCTTGTCGTAGACGGCGCCTTCATCGCTGGGCAGGGTTTTCCAGGCCGCAACAGTTTTGTCCCAGTCTGCGCCTTTAGGGGCGAATTCGCGGCCTTTGAGATATTCAAAAGTCGTTTCATCGGGGGCGATCAACCCGGCGCGCGCGCCGCCTTCGATTGACATGTTGCAGATCGTCATGCGTTCTTCCATGCTCAGGTTGCGGATGGCTTCGCCGGTGTATTCGAAAACGTGCCCCGTTCCACCGCCGATGCCGATCTTGGCGATCAGGGCCAGGATGATATCCTTGGCGGTTACGCCTGCCTTGAGTTTGCCGGTCACGCGCACTTCGTAGGTTTTGGGCTGGCGCTGGAGCAGACACTGTGTTGCCAGAACGTGCTCAACTTCGCTGGTGCCGATGCCAAACGCCAGCGCGCCAAATGCGCCGTGTGTGGCTGTGTGGCTGTCGCCGCAGACGATGGTCATGCCGGGCTGGGTAAAACCCAGTTCCGGCCCGATGACGTGTACGATGCCCTGTTTGTCGTTACCCATGCCATACAGCGGGATGCCGAACTCGGCGCAGTTGTCGGTCAACTGTTGGAGTTGGGATTTTGCCGCCAGATCGGCGTAAGCGAGGCGCCCAAACGGATCGGACGGGTCATCGGTACGGGTCGGAATCCCGTGATCCATGGTGGCGACCGTCTTGAGCGGCTGGCGGACTTTCAGTCCGCGAGTCCGCAAACCGGTAAAGGCTTGCGGCGAGGTCACTTCGTGGACAAGGTGCAAATCCACATACAGCACTGCCGGTGATTCGGGTTCCTGGGCAACGATATGCTTCTCCCAGATTTTTTGAAATAATGTTTTTGGCATGAAGTTATCCCAGTTCCGAGAGATTCCAGCCACCGGGCATCGTGCGCAGGCTTTCGACGTGCTCGATAAACCATTCAGCATGCGGGTCGGTGGTGGTTGGTTTGTTGGCGCGCGCAGGGGAGACTGGCGTCAGTTCAGAAAGGTCCCATCCGCCGGGGATGGTGCGAGGTTCGTATTCATCAAAGCTGATTTCTTCAGGTGCGTTCATGGTGGTTCTCCTTCATTTATTGTTCGCTTATCCGGTTGACCGGTTTGATTTCTGTTTATCCATTTACTGCATTTGCAGCGGGTTTCTCTTCGTAGGTCGAGAGCAGCAACTTGTTCAAGGCTGAGAGATAGGCCTTGGCGCTGGCAACGATGATGTCGGTATCTGCGCCGTAACCGCCAAAGGTGCGGTGACGGGTATTTTCGGTCTGCGGGGAGGTGCGGGTGGATGTGTTGCCGTTCTCGGCTTGCAGGCGGACTGTCACTTCGCCGAGGGCGTCGATGCCCTCGGTCACAGCGTGCACGTTGAACTCCAGCAGCTTGTTTTTGGCATGCACAATCTGGTCGATGGCTTTGTAGATCGCATCGATCGGGCCGGTGCCGACTGCGGGCTGGATGTAGACCGCGCCATCCGGGCCGCGCAGGCGCACTGTGGCGGTTGGCAGGCCCATCGTGCCGCAGGCCACTTGCAGGCCGTCCAGGCTGTAGACTTCATTGGCCTGGTAAACCTGGTCTTCAACCAGCGCTTCCAGGTCGGCATCCGTGATGGTTTTTTTCTTGTCCGCCAGTTCCTTGAAACGATCGAAAATCACGCCCAGATCGTCGGGGCTGAACTCGTATCCCATCTCTTGCAGGTGGACTTTGAGCGCATGCCGACCAGAATGTTTGCCCAACACCAACTTCGAGCGGCTCAGGCCGACCGTTTCGGGCAGCATGATCTCGTAGGTCTGGTGGTTTTTGAGCATACCATCCTGGTGGATGCCGGCTTCATGGGCAAACGCGTTCGCTCCGACAATCGCCTTGTTGGGTTGGACGGTCATGCCGGTGTAATTGCTGACCAGTTTGCTGACGCGAGTGATCTGGGTGCTGTCGATGCCGGTTGTGCAGTTGTAGGTATGCGGGCGGGTTTTGAGCGCCATCACAATTTCTTCCATGGCGGTATTTCCAGCCCGTTCGCCGATGCCATTGATGGTCACTTCGGCCTGGCGCGCCCCGGCCTGGATACCGGCCAGAGTGTTGGCTGTTGCCAGCCCCAGATCGTTGTGGCAATGCACCGAAACGGTGATACCTTCATGCATGCCGGGAGTGTTCTTGATGATCCCGTCGATCAACGCGCCGAACTCTTCCGGTGTCGTATAGCCAACTGTGTCCGGGATGTTGAGGGTGGTCGCTCCCGCGCGGATAGCTTCGCCCAGCACCACGTACAAGAATTCCGGGTCAGAGCGGCCGCCGTCTTCGGGGCTGAATTCGACATCCTCGCACAACGTGCGGGCATAGCTGACCATTTCGTAGACTTTTTCAACCACTTCTTCGGGATCCATCTTGAGCTTGTATTTCATATGGATCGGCGAAGTCGCCAAAAAGGTGTGGATGCGTGGATGTTTGGCGTGCTGGACGGCCTCCCAGGAGGCGTCGATGTCGTTTTTGGTAGCCCGCGCCAGGCCGCAGATGACCGGAGCTTTCGTCCCGTCGGTGGGGTTGCCCACCTCGATTGCGATCCGACGGACAGCTTCCAGATCGTCTGGCGAAGCGGCGGGGAAGCCGGCCTCGATCACATCCACGCCCAGACGGGCCAGCGAACGAGCAACTTCCAGCTTCTCTGCCGAAGTCATGGTCGCGCCGGGAGATTGCTCGCCGTCGCGCAGGGTGGTATCGAAGATTTTTACATAATTAGACATAAGTTGCTCCAAATAATCGCTGGTCGAGTAGGGTGTTGCGGTGGTTTCAATATGGCACAAGCGGCCTACTCAACCACCGCAACACCCGTATCGAAACCTTACTTTTGCCAGTTTTCAGGCCTCAATGAGCGGACAGCTGCGCCAGCCTGCCACATTTCTGATTCGTGGATGACTTTGAGTTCTTCTTCGAGTTTGACGCGATAATCGGGGCGGCTGTTGGCTTCGAGCGTGATGCGGGCTTCGTTGCCGGTTACAACGCTCTGGTACAGGTCGCTGAAAACAGGAGCAACTGCATCGCGGAATTTGTCTTTCCAATCCAGTGCGCCGCGTTGGGCGGTGGTTGAACAGTTGGCATACATCCAATCCATGCCGTTCTGGCCGACCAGGCGGATCAGCGACTGGGTCAGTTCTTCGACGGTTTCGTTGAAGGCTTCGCTCGGACTGTGGCCGTTGGCGCGCAGGGTGTTGTATTGCGCTTCCATCACGCCTGCAAGGGCGCCCATCAGGATGCCGCGTTCGCCGGTCAGGTCGCTGTAAACTTCCTTTTGGAAGGTGGTTGGGAAAAGATAGCCTGCGCCGATGGCGATGCCGAGGGCGATGGTGCGTTCCATGGCGCGACCGGTTGCATCCTGGTGGACAGCGAAACTGGCATTGATGCCGGAACCGTCCAGGAAGTTGGTACGAACGCTGCGCCCGGAGCCTTTCGGTGCGACCAGGGCCACATCGACATGCGGGGGCGGCACAACACCGGTATCTTCCTTAAAAGTGACCGAGAAGCCGTGCGAGAAATACAGCATGTCGCCTTCGTTGAGCGTCTCGACGATCTTGGGCCACTGGCTGCGCTGACCGGCATCCGAAAGCAGGTATTGGATGACCGTGCCGCGTTCTGCGGCTTCTTCAACGGTAAAGAGCGTCTTGCCGGGGACCCAGCCATCTGCGACAGCTTTGTCCCAGTTGGATGTGCCTTCGCGCTGACCAACGATAACGTTGATGCCGTTATCGCGCATGTTCATGGCCTGAGCCGGGCCTTGCACGCCGTAACCCAAAACTGCCACAACTTCGTTCTTCAAAACTTCACGCGCTTTTTCAAGCGGGAATTCTTCGCGAGTTACAACTTCTTCCACGGTGCCGCCAAAATTAATTTTTGCCATGATATCTTTCTCCTTATTTATTTGAATACAGAAGTCAAAATGCAGCACGAGGGATGAGATTTTGTATCCCGCGTTCTACATTCTGCATTTGTTTTAGTAATCCGCCAGACCTTGCGGGTCGTCATTGTTCCAGCCATTACCGTTCGCGCCAGCCGTGCGGCGGACTCCCGAATGGGCGCCGCGCATCATCGAGACCTGGCCGGTGCGCACCATTTCGGCGATGCCGATCGGGCGCAGCAGTTCGATCATGCCTTCGATTTTTTCCTCGGTGCCGGTGATCTCAACGATGACCGAATCAGCCGCCACATCCACGATGCGGGCCCGGAAAATTTCAGCCAGGTTATTGACCTCAGAGCGTTTCTCGGGGCCGACCTGCACCTTGATCAGCGCCAGGTCACGGGTCACCGCGGGTTGGCGGGTGACATCCTGCACATCGATGATGTTGACCAATTTATACAAATTGGCCTCGATTTTGTGGGCGTCCATGTCGCCGTTGGCGCAATCGACCACGATTGTCATCCGCGAAACATCCGGTTTTTCGGTTCGCCCGACAGCCAACGATTCGATGTTGAAATTGCGACGGCGAAAGAGCGACGCCACACGGTTCAAAACACCGGGTTTATTTTCTACAAGTGCGATGAATGTATATTGCATGGTTTCCTCTTTACTTTTTTTCCTGCCGGACGGGCCTGCGGATCATCTGGTCGAGCGCTGCGCCTGCCGGAACCATCGGGTAGACGGCATCTTCTTTTTCTACGCGGAATTCAAGCACAACCGGGCCGGGCGTTTTGCGCGCCCATTCGATGGCTTCTGCGACTTCTTCCCGTTTGGTCACGAGGCGGGCCGGGATGCCGTGCGCGTCTGCCAGTTTGACAAAGTCAGGGCTGAGCATGTTGACCGCAGAGTAGCGCTTCTCGAAGAAAAATTCCTGCCACTGGCGCACCATGCCCAGGAAGTTATTGTTCATGATTGCAACCTTGACGTTCGCGCCTTCCTGGACGGCGGTCGAAAGCTCACAGGCAGTCATCTGGAAGCCGCCGTCGCCGGCAACCGCCCAGATCTCCTGGTCTTTTTTGGCAAACCAGGCCCCGATTGCGGAGGGCAGGCCAAAGCCCATCGTTCCGGCGCCACCAGATGTGATCCAGCGGTTGGGTTTGTCGAGGTGGTAATACTGGGCTGTCCACATCTGGTGCTGGCCCACATCGGTGGTCACAATTGCCCCGCCTCCGGTCGCTTTCCAGATGTCGCTGATCAGGTGGGCAACATACAGCTTCTCGTCATCCGGCCAGGCCATGATGCTGCGGGCGTCGCCTTCATCGCGCCAGGCATGGATTTGTCCGAGCCATTCGTCGTGTTCGTATTCATCGACCATCGGCACCAGATCGGTCAGGACGGTCTTCAGATCGCCGACCAGCGGCACGTCGACTGCTACGTTTTTGTGAACTTCCGAAGGGTCGATCTCGATGTGGATTTTCTTGGCTTTGGGCGCGTAAGTTTTGAGTGTGCCGGTCACGCGGTCGTCGAAGCGCATCCCGAAGGCCAGGATCAGATCCGAGTTCTGGATGGCCAGGTTGGTGTGGGCCTCGCCGTGCATGCCCATCATCCCCAGGCTAAGCGGGTGCGAAGCGGGGAAGGCGCCCAGCCCGAGCAGGGTGCTGGCGACCGGGGTCTGGGTCTTGATCGCAAAGTGCTGCAGGATTTCTTCTGCGCCAGACATGATGATGCCATGCCCGCACAGGATGATCGGGCGCTGGGACTGCTCAATCAGGGCCACCGCGCTTTCCAGGTCAACTTTGGGCGCGTGTGAAGGTGGCTGGTAGCCGGGCAATTTAACTTCTTCGGGGTAGATGAATTCGGTTTGTTCGATTTGCGCGTTCTTGCAAATATCGATCAGCACGGGGCCTGGCCGGCCGCTGCGGGCGATATAGAACGCCTCGCGCACCACTTCGGCAATTTCATCGGCACGGGTGACGAGATAATTGTGCTTGGTGATCGGCAGGGTAATGCCGGTCACATCCACTTCCTGGAAGGCGTCGCCGCCGATCAAGTGCGCGGCTACTTGCCCGGTGATAAAAACCACTGGCGAAGAGTCCATCATCGCTGTTGCAATGCCCGTTACCAGGTTGGTTGCGCCTGGTCCCGATGTCCCCATTGCCACCCCAACCTTGCCCGAAGCGCGGGCGTAGCCATCGGCCATGTGCGCCGCGCCTTGTTCATGGCGCACCAGCACATGGTGGATCGGGTAGCTCAGCATGGCATCGTAAATCGGCATGTTCGCGCCACCGGGGTAGCCAAAGACAACATCCACGCCCTCCCGCACTACACACTCCCACATTATTTCAGCACCAGTTTTTTTCATTCATTCTCCTTAAAAATCATCCGTTTTGTTATCCGTTTATCCGGTAAAAATCTGCTGCCATTCCTTGCTTACTCTGTCGAGAGCACTGCGCCTGTATCCGCGCTGGTCACAAAATGGGCATAACGCTTTAGCCACTTACTGCTTGTCTTTACCTTGAAAGGCGGCAGCGCTGCCAGTCTTTTTTGAATTTCCTCATCCGTTAAGCGGACGTTTAATGTGCGGGCCATCAGATCCAATTCGATCATGTCACCCGGCTGAATGGCCGCGATCGGCCCACCCGCAGCCGCCTCCGGGGAAACATGCCCGATACAGGCCCCACGCGTGCCGCCGCTAAAACGACCGTCGGTGACCAGCGCGACTTTGTCGCCCAGGCCCATGCCCATGATGGCGCTGGTCGGCGAGAGCATTTCCTGCATGCCCGGTCCGCCGCGCGGCCCCTCGTAGCGGATGACAACCACATCCCCGGCCTGCACTTCGCGCGCCATGATGCCTTTGATGGCCTCGTCTTGCGATTCGTAGATCCGTGCCGGGCCGGAAAATTTGATCATTGAATGTCCCACGCCGCCAGTCTTGACGACTGCGCCGTTGGGGGCCAGGTTGCCGAACAGCACGGATAGCCCGCCGTGGATCGAGTGCGGATTGTCAAAATGGCGGATGACTTCATCGTCCTTGATCTCGGCATCCTTGATCGATTCACCCAGGCTGACGCCCGAAACGGTGATGCGGTCAAAGTGCAGCGAGTTGGTCCCGCGTTGGACTTCCTGCAAAATAGCGGGAATGCCTCCGGCGCGGTGAACATCTTCCATGTGCCATTTGCCTGAGGGGGAAACCTTGCACAGGTGCGGAACCCGTTCCGACACCATGTTGATGCGCGCCATCGGGTAATCCAGCCCGGCTTCGTGGGCGATCGCCAGTGTATGCAGCACGGTGTTGGTCGAACCGCCCATCGCCATGTCCAGCGCGAAGGCATCGTCCAGCGCTTCGGCGGTGACAATGTCACGCGGTTTGATCTGGCGCTCGATCAGATCCATGATGCGCCCGGCGGCTTTGCGTGCCAGTTCTTCGCGTTCGGGGGTCTTGGCCAGCGCAGAACCGTTGTAGGGCAGGGCCAGTCCCAGGGCTTCCATCAGGCAGTTCATGCTGTTGGCTGTAAACATGCCGGAGCACGATCCGCACGAAGGACAGGCGAAATCTTCAAGCAGTTTCAGGCGCGCGGCGTCGATTTTTCCGCTGGCGAAGGCGCCAACGCCTTCGAAGACTGAGATCAGGTCGATTTTTTCACCGTCCGGGGTGCGCCCGGCGGCCATCGGGCCACCCGAAATAAAAATCGCCGGGATGTTGACCCTGGCCGCAGCCATCAACATACCCGGAACGATTTTGTCGCAGTTGGGAATGCACACCATGCCGTCGAACTGGTGCGCTTCCATCATGGTTTCCACGCAGTCGGCGATCAACTCGCGCGACGGCAGGGAAAATTTCATACCAGAATGCCCCATGGCGATGCCATCATCGACGCCGATGGTGTTGAACTCGAATGGAACCGCTCCGGCGGCGCGCACGGCATCCTTGATCAGCTTGCCAAAATCTTGCAGGTGAACATGCCCGGGGACAATATCCACGTATGAGTTGACGATTGCCACAAAAGGCTTGTCCATGTCGGCATCGGTGACGCCGGTAGCCTTGAGTAAAGCCCTGTGCGGGGCGCGCTCAAAGCCTGATTTGATCGTTGAAGAACGCATAAATTAGTGCTCCCTGAAATGAGTATGAAAAAAGCCGCCCGTTGGTGATTGGGCGGCTCTTATCTTGCTTGATTGTGTGCTTTTTCAGCCACTATCCTCGCGCCATTCCAACCACCATCGTGCTCTCCCGCTTAAGCAGGAGGACGGTAATCAAAATTACTACGAGGTAAAACAAGGAATGTGGGTTCATGGTTTCCTGAAATTTGTTAGTAAGAAAAGAGCCGCCCTGTGGTTGGGCGGCTCTGGCTACTTTCTACCTTGCACTAGTGTGCTTTTGCCTGCCCAACCTGAATGAAGCTCTCAAGGATGATACCCAGGAGAACTACAATAATAATAACTACAAGGGACAGGCTGTAAACGTTTTCCATAATTCGCCCGATGATAAGGTTTAGACAACTTTCTGTCAATTCAGTTATCTAAATTTTATGCTTTCTTTATGCTGTGTGCTGCTCCACAAAAATATAACGCGCAACGGCAAATCCCAGGGTAACCAATTGGCCGCCAACTTCGACGCTGATGGTCTGGTTAAAAGGCAGGATTTCACCGAGAGTGGCCTGCGCGCCGGGCATCATTTTTTTCTCTTCGAGAAAAGCCAGCAAGGGCGGATTTTCCTCTGCCAATTCGTGGACGCGGCGGATGGTAACTTTTTGTCCGCTGGCGAGTTGGGTGAGCGGAACCCAGTCTGCGACGGCGGCTTCGCAGCCCGGCAGCGGGTTGCCGTGTGGACAGGTCTGCGGCCTGCCCAACTCTTCGTACACGGCCGCTTCGGCTTCGGGTGAAATGGCATGCTCCAGGTGATGGGCTTCGCCGTGCAATTTCGACCAGGGCAGCATGCGCAGCATCATCCACTCCATCAGCATGTGGCGGCGCATGACATCTTTGGCCGAGACCCATCCGTGCTCGGTCAGGTGGGTGCCGTGATCATCCATGGTGATCAGCCCATCGCGTGTCATCCGTTTCAGGGTGTTTGTCACGGTTGGCGATGTGACACCGATCAACTCGGCCAAACGCGCGCCGACGATCGGCTCACCATCTCGTTCGAGAACATAGAGCAAAGATAAGTAATCCTCTATCGTTTGGCTAAGTTTATTTTGTTCCATTGTTCCGCCTTTTTTGTGACATTTATCATGCCCTGCAAAATCAATATCGATTATACTAATTATAAATATTAGTATACGCTAAATAAAACCATTGATTAATAATTATACCCGTCCCGGTCACAACTGTGACCACGGGCATTATAGCAAACCTTTCAACTGGTATTCTGGAGAAATCATGCCGTTCAAACCCAATGCTATTTTTCTCTCTGAAATTAACACTGGCGAAAGCGCATTTGTCTTGGATTTTTCAAACGGACAGGGCATTGCCGGTCGTTTGACCTCGCTCGGTTTTACCCCCGGCGTGGAAGTCAAAATGACCCAAAATTTTGGACGCGGCCCTTTGATCGTGACCGTGCGTGGCACGCGGGTCGCGCTCGGGCGCGGTGAGGCGGCTAGGATCTGTGTCCAACGGAGCCTTGAATGAGCGGGGAATGTCACGATGTTGCACCGGATACAACAACTGTAAAAAGGGTTGGCCTGCCGATGATTGCTTTGGCTGGCCAACCGAACATGGGTAAATCAACCCTCTTTAATCTGTTGACCGGGCTGAACCAGCATGTGGGCAATTGGCCGGGCAAAACCGTCGAGCGCCGCGAAGGCAACTTCAGCATGGATGGCAGCGAGTACAACCTGGTCGATTTGCCGGGAACCTATAGCCTGACTGCCAACTCTCCTGAAGAAGTGATTGCGCGCGAGTTTATCCTGCGCGAATCGCCGGATGTGGTTGTGGCGGTCGTCAGCGCGGCCAACCTGGAGCGCAGCCTGTACCTGGTTTCCGAGCTGATCTGCCTGCCTGTCCGCCTGGTGGTTGCGCTCAATATGATGGATGTGGCTGCCGGAGAAGGATTGATCGTCGAGCCGGAGGTGCTTGAAGCCGCCCTGGGTGTGCCGGTCGTCCCGATCACGGCGACCAAGGCCAAGGGTATCCGGGAACTGCTTTACATCGTCCGCAAAACTTTGGATGGAAAAATCCAACACTGCCCGCGTTTGCCTGAAATCCGCGCGGACCACCGCGACGCCCTCGACCAGGTGCTTTCATTGCTGGCCGGGCGCGTTCCCGCGCCTTACCCGCCCGAATGGATCGCGCTCAAGCTGCTGGAAGGCGATATCGAAGTGACGCGCACCATGCAAACGGCTTTGCCCGTTGAAACCTGGACGGCGGTCCACGCCATTCTCGTCCAGCACGACGATGCCATGCTGGCAGTCGCTTCGGGCCGTTACGAGTGGGTCGGGCGGATGGTGCGGGCGGCGGTCGTGCGGCCCCGTCTCGGGCAGATCAGCCTGACCGAACGTCTGGACCGCGTTGCCGCGCACCCGGTTTGGGGCCTGTTCGTGCTGGCAGGGATTTTGGGACTGGTTTTCTGGCTGACCTTCACGGTTGGTGCACCCCTGCAAGAATGGCTGGATGTGGTTGTTGTTGGTGGGATTTCCGATCTGGCATCAACCGTCCTGGCTGGCGCTCCCTGGTGGGTCAGCGGCCTGATCGTGGACGGGATCATCGGCGGGGTTGGCTCGGTGCTGACCTTCCTGCCGATCCTGGTGATCTTTTTTGCCGCTTTCGGCCTGCTCGAAGATGTCGGTTATATGGCGCGCGCGGCCTATGTGATGGACAACTTGATGCATCTGATGGGCCTGCACGGCAAATCTTTCCTGCCGCTTTTTCTCGGGTTTGGCTGTAACGTGCCCTCGATCATGGGTACGCGCGTGATCGACTCGTGGCCGGCGCGCCTGCTGACGATTTTGATCGCCCCGCTTGTGCCTTGCACGGCGCGCATGGCGGTGGTGGCCTTCCTGGCCCCAGCCTTTTTTGGCAAAAATGCTTTGTGGGTGACGTGGGGCTTGGTGATTTTCTCGCTCGCAACCCTGGTCGGGCTGGGAACGGTTTTGAATCGTGTCCTGTTCAAAGGGGAGCGCTCGGCTTTTATCATGGAAATGCCGCTTTATCACATCCCGAACTGGCGCACGGTGGGATTACTGGTCTGGGGGCGCGCGATCTCGTTCGTCAAAAAGGCGGGCACAGTGATTTTGGCCATTTCGGCTGTCATCTGGGCGCTTTCGGTCTTGCCTGGCGGCGATATTGAAACCAGCTACCTGGCCCAATTTGGAAAATTTTTCGAGCCGGTTGGGCGTTTGATGGGCTTCGACTGGCGCTTGACGGTGGCCCTGCTGACGACTTTCCCGGCCAAAGAGAACGCGATCGCCACTTTGGGCGTGCTCTACGGTGGCGCGAGCGAATCCGGGCTGGCGGTGGCGCTGACCCAGTCGTTCTCGACAGCCACGGCGATCTCTTTCCTGGCTGTGACCATGCTCTTCGTGCCCTGCCTGGCGACGGTGGCGGTGATCAAGCAGGAAACCAATTCGTGGCGCTGGACACTGACCAACGTTGCCATGTTCCTGGTGATCTCGATCCTGGCGGGCATCCTGATCTACAATGCAGCGCTGTGGATGGGGCTTTAACCATGCTTGAACGCCTGATGAATGAAATCCGCGCAGGCGGGCCGCTCGATGCGTCCAAACTGGCGGCGCAGCTTGATACCAGCCCGCAAATGATCGAAGCCATGCTCGAACATCTGCGCCGCTCCGGCTTTCTGCGCGCCTACGAAAGCGGCTCCTGTTCGGATGCCTGCCAGGGATGCAGCCTGAATGGCTTTTGCGACCCCGATAAAAAACGCTCGACCATGCAGATCTGGCGCTACGATGAGAAATGATCGCTAGAAAAGAATCCGCCGGGCCTTTGAGCGAGCAGTTTTCTGCATTCTCAATGGCCCGGCGGTCAATTTAAATTGCATTGACGACAATTTCGCTATGTTTCAGGCGCCATCCAGGGGCAGATGCGGCGCTCCAACCAGTCCACACTGAAATACATTCCCAAACCCAAAAAGGACATCGCCATCACCCCGGCATACATGGCCGGGTAGTTGAGCAGGGTGCTGCCCTGGAAATAGATGTAGTATCCCAGCCCGCGCGTGGTTGCAAACAGTTCAGCAATGTATAACACCGCAACGGCTGTCCCAACCGATTGGCGCAAGGCGGTCAGGATGGCGGGCAGGCTGGCAGGCAGGTAAACGAAGCGGAACAAGGCGCGCCGCCCCGCGCCGAGGCTGCGCACCGATTGGATCAATTCCGGTCGCAGGTTGGCGGCCTGGTCGCGCACAAGCACCAGGATCTGGAAGAACAGAATGATGAAAATGATAAATATTTTGGATGTATCACCAATCCCAAAAAAGAGCAGGATGATGGGCACAAAAACCACTTTCGGGATGGGATAAAGCAGGTAGATCAGCGGCGCAAACAGGCGGTCGAATCTCTTTGACTGGCCGAGCGCCAGCCCGGCAGGGGATGCCGTCAAAATGGCGAGAGCCGTCCCCGCCAGGACTCGCCACAGGCTGACCATGAAATGCGATAGCAAAGCCCCGTTGATCAGGTCGCGCCAGAAAACGAAAAAAACTGTCAGCGGGGAGGGCAGGATTGGATGGTTGATCAACCAGGCGAAAACCTGCCAGACCAACAGAATGATCAGGAACGAGAAAAGCAGGTCGCGGCGGTGGATTTTCATGGGCGTTTCACCCATCCCAGCTCTTTGGCCGTGACCGCGAATCGCGACGCAAAGTGGATCAGCGGGCTCGAAAGGCGGGTGCGGTGCTGTGCGTCTCGCAGTGCTGATTTGAGCGTTTCTGCGTTATGGAAGTTTTCCAACACGGTGACAGCGCGCCCCAGTTCGCGGAGGGTGTGGGCATCCGAACCAACCGTGCCGAGCAGGTTGTGCTGGCTTGCAAACTCGGCGGCAAGCTGGTTCTCGCGCTCAAAGATGCAGCGCGCGTTGAATATCTCGACCGCATCGACCAACGGGGCGATTGCGAGCAGATGTTCCAACTGCCAGCCGCGGTGCCCATCGAAGGGGTGCGATACGCTGATGAAGGCTCCCTGCGCCCGCAAGCGGCGGATGGCCTCGAGCGGGGGCAGCCGGGCCGGAACTTCCTCGCTGACGAAGGCGGCCAGCAATTCTCCCTGTGTGGTCAGCACTTCCTCGCCAACGATGACCAGTTCCGGGTCGAGCTTTTGGGCGGCCAGCGCACCGCCAATGCTGTTGTGGTCGGTGACCACCAGCCGGGTGATGCCCTTTGCGCGGGCGGCCTGTACCAGTGTTTCAGGGCGGGTCAGGCTGTCTTTGGAGTAGATGGTGTGACAATGGAATTCGAGGGTTAACATTAAAATCCCTGGTAGACAAAGCCGGATAGATCTGCGCCGGATGCAGAAAAAAGAATGAGCACAAGAACCGCCAGAGCCAGCCCCCAGGCTTGAGATGCGGGTTTCCATTGAACGAAGAAGTCAACCTCGTTTGTGCGATATTCCTGCCAGTCAATGAAGAGTGACAGGAACAGGGGCAGACCGAGGTCGAATATGGAGAATTCTGGCAAGGTGGCGAATCCAAACGGAGGCAGCAGGCCACGGTAGTAGGTGAATGCCGTCCCCAGGCTGGATGCTCCAAAGGCGACCCAGGCCAGGCTGGTAAAAATAAAAATGAAAACAGGCAAGATGATTTGTGCGAGCCGGTTTTCTTTTAATCTTGGTAGAAAACGATTGAGCGCAAATTCTTGAAAGATCAGATACGCTCCGTGCAGCCCACCCCAGAACAGCATGGAAAGGTAACTGCCATGCCACAATCCGCTGGCAAGCATGGTCACGAGCGGCGGAAAAATCACGGTCAGACTTTGCGGCAATTTGGCTTTGAGCATACTGCGCCGGATGGGAAAGAAGATGTAATCGCGCAGCCAGCCTGACAGGCTGATATGCCAGCGGTTCCAGAAATCGCTGAAAGAGTTTGCAAAGAATGGCTGGCGAAAGTTGACCGTCAGTTCGATGCCAAACAACAGGCTGACTCCGCGCACGATGGAACTGTATCCGGCGAAATCGTTATAGAGAATGAAGGCGAAGACCAGCAGGCCGATCAGTTTTTCACTAAAAACGAACTCGACAGGTTTGGAAAATAGATCGGCAGATTGCACCAGGCGCAGGTGGTCCGCGATCACAACTTTTCGCAGCAGGCCGATCAGGATCAGGCCCAGTCCGCGCCCAAAGCTCAGGTTATCAACCTGGCGTTCGCGGCCCAGTTGGACAAAAAAAGCGGCCGGGCGTTCGAGCGGGCCTGAGAGTAGTTTGGGAAAATAAGCAAGATAGAGTGCAAGATCGGCCAATGAAGCGCCGGCCAGCTTGGGGGCGCGTGCCAGATCGACCAGGTAGGAAATGGCTTGCAGGATGTAAAACGAGAACCCGATCGGCAGGAGCAAGGCTGTTGTAGCGGCAGGCAGGCCCAGAGTGGCGAGGAGCGAGTCGCCGTAAGGGCCGACCAGCATTTTGAGCAGGAGCAGGGCCGAAGCGTTGAGTCCGATCCCGATCCACAAAAAGATCCGGCCGTTGCCCCTGGCGATGCGTTGGCCGAGCAGATAGTTGAGGATCGTCAGCCCGGCCAGAGTGGCGGCAAATTGCCAGCCCCAGGTGATGTAAAAGATATAGGATGCGGCCAACAGCCACAGGTTTTGAGCGCGGCGAGTCAGCAAAGCATAAACGACCAAGACGGCGACAACGAAAACGAGGAATTGGGTTGAGACGATTTCCATGAATTACTTGAAAAGCTCCGGGTTTTCAGCAAGTTTTTCGGCAACCCATTGACTCAAGATGGGCGAACCGACTGTATTCAAATGCAGCCAATCGAACCAGCCAGCCTCTGGGATTTGTTTTCCTATTTCCAGTGTGCGCCAAAGCGGGATGTTTTTGGCCCCAAGATAGGCTTCCAGGTTTGCCATGTAATCTTGTTCATAGTGCTGAATGGATGGATCTTGTCTGTCAAGATTGATAATCGAAAATGCGGGAGCTTCTATGAATATGAATTTGGTACCAAGGTTTTCCAGGGCGGTTAATCTATCCAGGTCCGTGTAAGTTTTCCCAGATACCCAAACGTTTTGCAAGTTTTCATCGTTTTCCAATAGCCAGTTGCGAGGGTAGGGTTGGTTGAGACCGGCTATTCTTGAATAGCCACCCGCCGTGATCGGCTCTGTTTCGTATCCCATTTTGTCTCGATTGGCCAGGGTTTGCCAGTATTGCCATGTGTTCAAATAGCGTAACGTGTAGGTGTTGACTAGCAGCCAGTTTTCCGGCGTGATATTTCCGCGATGATAGTTAACCCAGGGGTTGCGTTCCAACTGTTTGACGGTGTATTCGTGATCCATCAAATCGCGTGGAATGAGAATGAACAAAACAACATCCGGTTGGTAGCGCCGAACGATCGCTTCGGCAATCGGGACAGCGTTCTCCGCTGTCAAGGCTGGGATGCCGATATTGAAACAATGGATTTTTTGCCCGGTTTCGTTTTGATAGGCTGTTTCGATCACTGCCGGGTCGAGGTCTGAATTTGCAACTGAACTGCCTAAAACTAGGCAGTCGAGCTGTCCGTTGCGGCGCACCTGACTTTCAAGGGCGTAAATTTTGTAATCGAAATAGAAATTATCAGAGCCAAGGCTTGGGAAGGAGATCGGAATAAAGAACAGCCGGGCTGCGACTTCGATAAACGAACCAAGCCCCAGAACCAAACCCAGCAAAACCAAAAGTCCGCGCAGAAGGGCGGTTTTGTGCAGCGCTTTCAGTTGGTAGGTGTCAGTAGAAAAAATTGTGCGCATTAATCTTTCAACCCGGCGGGCTTTAAGTCTTTAACGTTCAGTTGGAGTGTTGTTCGCCCGTTGTATTCGTTGGTTTCCAGGGTGTACATCAGGTCGATGCGCTCGGGAAGTTTTCCAGCCCATTCGCCAAGACGGAAGGCGATCGCGTCGAAGCTGACTTTGCCGTCGCTGACGGTTAATTTCAGGTGTTTGGCGTCGGCGCCGACGGCGCGGTGGTTAACCACGCGCACATTGCGCGAAACGAAGACCGCACCGGGGTTGCCGTAGCCGGTCGGTTCAAGATAGTCCAGATAGCGCAGCAGATCGCTCGTCATTTCGGCTAATGGCGCTTCTGCGTCAGCCAGCAGGCTGTGACGCAGATCTTTGCCATCCAATTCGCGGGCGGCGATTTCGCGCAAGCGGGATTTGAGCGTATCCAGATTTTCGTTGCGGACGGTGAAACCTGCCGCGGCAGCGTGACCACCGTGCCGGATCAGCAAGTCGGCGCACTGGTCGAGGGCCTGGGTGATGTGAAATTCGGGGATGGAGCGGCACGAACAGCGCGTTTCTCCCTTTTCGGGATCGCTGTGCCCGACGATGGATGGGCGATAGTAGGTTTCTGTCAGACGGGCGGCGGCCAGGCCGACCACCCCGGCGTTGAAATCGTCGGCGACTGCAAACAAGATTTGCGGGTCGGGATCTTCGGCCAGGGCCAGGGCTTCGGCCTCAGCCTGGATTTTGCGGGTCATCTGTTGGCGCTGCCCGTTTTGGATGTTGAGTTGCTGGGCCAGCATCCCGGCTTCGGCGGGGTCGCTTGTCGTCAATAGTTTGTACGAATCGATGGCAGTATCGAGCCGGCCGGATGCGTTCAGGCGCGGGCCGAGCGCAAAGCCGATGTTGATGGCGGTCACTTTTTGCAAGGAGATGTTAGCCATGGCTGCCAACGAAAGCAAACCCTGGCGGGCTGAGTTGCGCATTTGGCGCAATCCGCCGCGCACCAAGTGACGGTTTTCACCGGTTAATGGGGCCAGGTCGGCGACCGTGCCGAGGGCGACCAGATCGAGCAGGTTATAGAGTTCGAGGTCGGTTGATTTAAAGGTGCTATAAAGCGCTTCGACGATCTTGTAGGCGATTCCGACCCCGGCCAGATATTTTTCGGGATAGTTGTCGCCTTCCTGCTTGGGATTGATCACCGCCAGGGCTTGCGGCAATTCGCCTGCTGGTTCGTGGTGGTCGGTGACGATCAGATCGAGGCCGATCGATTTGGCGTGGGCCGCCTCGGCCGGGGAGCGAATCCCACAGTCCACGCTGATTACCAGGTTGACCCCATCAGCCAGGAGCGTATCGAGCGCCTCGTTGTTCAGTCCATAGCCTTCATCAAAACGGTTGGGAATGTATTCGCGGACACTGCCGCCCAGGGCTCGCAGGGCCTGCACGAGCAGGGATGTGGCCGTGACGCCGTCCACATCATAGTCACCGTAAATGGCGATTTGTTCGCGGCTTTCCAGGGCGCGGCGGATACGCGCGACAGCCTTATCCATATCTTTCATCAGGAAAGGGTTGGTATCGAAGGTCAGTTCTGCCCGCAGAAAGGAGCTGGCCGCCTCGCGGGTACTGATTCCACGATTAAATAAAATCTGGCGCAGGGCAGGCGGATGGGCGGCCAATTCAAGGTCGGCTTGAGGGGTGAGCGGAGGCGGGATGATCCAGCGTTTTGAGTGAGACATGCGGAAAAGTATAAACGTGGATGGAGGGGCGGGCAAGGGCTATTGTATAATTGGGTGACATTCAGGAGCCCGCTATGTACACCCTTCAATCAGATGAAAAATTGACATCGATCATGGTTTATAGCAAGGATAGATTTATTCGCGGCGAGGTGGTTACCAAAGATTCGATCATGGTTAGTCGTTGGCTGCGCACCCAGGGCGCGCCGACTTACCTGCACATTCTTAAAGCCAGCGTGCTCACTTTGAGTGCTGGCCCGGCGCGTGTCAATAATTTTGAAGAGGTGTATTTTCCAACGGCCGAATGCCTGGTTTTTCATCTGACCCCACCCAAAAGCGACCCGCTTGATTATGATGCTGATGAGCAAAATCGTTTGATGCAGCCGCTGACCTTGCTGGCAGGTTCTTTTGTCGTTCAGGGCAAGCTGCGTGTTTCAGCCATGACAGATTTTGCTACTTCTTTGGAAGGAAATCGCCTGACCTGGCTTTCGTTTTATGAGATTTCCATCAGCAACCCGGCGCTACCGCAAATGCGTGTTGATGTGCCCATGGCTCTTATCAATGCGGCGCATATCACCTATGGTATGGGTGTTGTGCAATCTTGAGAAGCGCCATTGTTCGAAGCAGAAGGCGAAGTGGCTCCGCTCAGAACTTATGCAATCTATCTACGTGTCCCGTTCGCCACTCCGCCAGTCATAGAGGGATTTCTCAGTAATAGAAAACAGCTTCTGCCATTACAAAACACGCCAATCGCTGTCAGTTCAAGCGGCCTGGTGTGTTTTTGTTTTTATCGTGGAGTTGGCTACAGAGAGAATGGCCTTTGAGTGGCGAACCATCGAGTATATTAAGCGATGAATATTGGACAAAAATACTCCTATTGACTTTGCAGAATTAATGTTCTAAAATAAAAGCATCTTACAGGTTTTTATCTCCCAAGGAGTAGAAAAAAATGCAAAAAATCCGCACCTTTCTCTGGTTCGATGATCAGGCTGAAGATGCTGTTAATTTTTACACTTCCCTCTTTAAAAACTCCAAAATTTTGGAAGTCAACCGTTACAGCGAGGCTGGCCCTGGTCCGGCGGGCCAGGTAATGGTGATCAATTTTGAACTCGAAGGGCGGGAATTTACCGCCCTTAACGGCGGACCACACTTCAAATTCAACGAGGCTATTTCGCTGGTAGTCAACTGCGAAAACCAGGCTGAAGTTGACCATTTTTGGGAAAATCTGATCGCTGATGGTGGCCAGGAAAGCATGTGCGGCTGGCTTAAAGACAAATTCGGTCTGTCGTGGCAGATTGTCCCCGCCGCGCTGGGCGGCCTGATCGGCGGCCCGGACCCGGCCGGGGCTCAAAGGGCTACCCAGGCCATGCTCCAGATGCATAAACTCGATATCGCCGCGCTAGAGCGCGCTTACGAGGGCCGATGAACGCCATCGGTCAAGCCACATTCGCAACAAAAAACTGGGACGAAAAGCCCTACTCCGAAATCGACGCAGGGCGCAAACTCAACCGCGTTCAGGCCACCTTTACCTACAATGGCGATATTGAAGGCGAAGGCACGCTGGAGTATTTGATGGCTTATAGCCCGGATGGGACTGGTAGCTTTGTGGGTCTGGAACGCATCGTTGGACGGATCGGCAACCGCAGCGGGAGCTTTGTCGCCCAACATACCGGCACCTTCGACCCAAAATCGGTGAGCACGCACTGGGAGTTTGTTCCTGGTCTGGGCACGGAAGCGCTCGAAGGGCTGGTCGGCGGCGGAGAATTAAAACTGGAAGGGCACGGGCCGTATCCGTTTTCCTTTCAGTATGACTTTGATCAGTAAATTTTTCGGAGAAAAATCATGAGCAGTGTTCGTGTTTTGGTTGGCACGCGCAAAGGCGCATTTATCCTGACATCTGACGCCAGACGCAAAGATTGGAGCGTCAGCGGTCCGCACTTTGCGGGCTGGGAGATATATCATATCAACGGCTCCCCCGCCGATCCTAACCGACTTTATGCTTCGCAATCGAGCGGCTGGTTTGGGCAATTGATCCAACGTTCGGATGACGGCGGGCAGACCTGGGGCCCGGTTGACAACAAATTTGTCTATGACGGCATCCTTGGCACGCACCAGTGGTTTGACGGCACTCAGCATCCCTGGGAATTCAAGCGTGTCTGGAACATCCAGCCCTCGCTGACCGACCCGGATACGGTCTATGCCGGGGTTGAAGATGCGGCCCTATTCCGCTCAACGGATGGCGGCCAAAGCTGGCAGGAACTCCCCGGATTGCGCGCAGCCAAGGGGCACCTGTGGCAGCCCGGGGCTGGCGGGATGTGCCTGCACACGATCCTGCTCGACCCCGCGAATGCTGATCGTCTTTTTGTTGCCATCTCGGCGGCGGGCGCCTTTCGCAGCGATGATAGCGGCCAGACCTGGCTGCCGATCAACCGCGGTCTGAGATCTGATTACGAACTGCCTGACCCGGATGCCGATGTTGGCCACTGCGTTCATAACCTGGCCATGCACCCCTCCCGCCCCGGCGTGCTGTTCATGCAAAAGCATTGGGATGTGATGCGCAGCGACGATGCTGGCAATCTGTGGAGCGAAGTCAGCGGCAATCTGCCGAGCGACTTTGGTTTCCCGATCGCCGTCCATGCTCATGAACCGGAGACTATTTACGTTGTCCCGATCAAGAGCGATTCTGAGCATTTCCCGCCCGATGGAAAATTGCGCGTCTATCGCAGCCGCAGCGGGGGTAATGAGTGGGAGGCTCTGACCAATGGTCTGCCGCAGAGCGATTGCTACGTCAACGTGCTGCGCAGCGCCCTTGCCGTGGATAAACTTGATTCATGCGGCATTTACTTTGGTACCACCGGCGGTCAGGTCTACGCCTCCGCCGACTCTGGTGACAGCTGGTCCCCGATTGTTCGCGATTTACCAGCCGTGTTATCGGTCGAAGTGCAAACTCTGCCATGATCCGTGTCACGCTTCCGCATCATTTGCGCCAGTTGGCTAATGTCAGCGGCGAAATCGCGCTCAAGGTCGAGGGCCAAATCACCCAGCGCTCGATTTTGGATGCCCTGGAAGGCTGCTACCCGATGTTGCGCGGCACGATCCGTGATCAGATTACCCACGAGCGGAGGGCGTTTATCCGTTTTTTTGCCTGCGGGCAGGATCTGTCGCTGGAATCTCCCGATGCGCCGCTGCCCGACCAGGTTGTGAGCGGCGCAGAGAAGTTCATGATTGTTGGCGCAATGGCTGGAGGATAGGAATCTTCTATGAACGATCAATCGGAAAATAACCTCCCCAAATTATCTCAACCCGCGCAGCGTGCCCTGGCTGGGGCTGGGATTCGGCGTGTTGAGCAGTTGACCGGCTACGATGAGTCTGAGATCCGCCAGTTGCACGGGATTGGCCCCAAGGCGCTGAAAACGCTCCGCGAAGCGTTGGCGGCCCGGGGTTTATCCTTCAAGAAGGAGGCCACAGAATGAAAGCAAGCTACACCACCATCGTATGGGCCGAAGGCAATAACACCGGCTTGGAGGTGCCCGCGGATATCATTGCCACGTTGGGCAGTTCAAAAAGACCACCTGTGATCGTGTCGCTGGCCGGCTATAGCTATCGCAGCACGGTGGCCGTAATGGGTGGAGTGTTCATGATCCCGCTCAGCAAAGCCAACCGCGAAGCAGCAGGCGTCAAGGGTGGAGATCAGGTGGAAGTAATCCTGGAGTTGGATATGGCCCCACGCACCGTTGACCTGCCTGATGATCTGGCTGCAGCGTTGGATGCCAAACCCGGCGCGCGGGCCGCCTTTGATGCGACTGCGCCATCCATGCGCAAAGAATTCGTCCGCCAGGTGGAAAGCGCCAAGGCTGCCGAAACCCGCACGCGGCGGATCGCCGCTATTGTTGAGAAGTTGATTGCTGCTTGAGCAGAGGAACCGAAAATGACACGCAAATTGAAGCTCCAGGTACAAATGAGTATTGATGGCTACATCTGCGGGCCAAACGACGAATTGGATTTTATGGTCTGGAATTGGGATGATCAACTAAAACAATATGTCACAAATTTAACCGAGCCGGTTGACTGCATTGTGTTGGGACGAAAACTGGCTCAGGGCTTTATTCCACATTGGGCAGGGGTGGCTGCCGACCCCGGCCACCCGGAACACAGCGCCGGGATCAAGTTCACCGACACACCCAAGGTTGTTTTCAGCCAAATGCTGGAAAAATCCGATTGGGCCAATACCGCGCTTGCCAAAAGCAGCCTGGTCGAGGAGATTACCCGGATCAAAAACCAGCCCGGCAAAGATATCATCGCTTATGGCGGTGCAACATTTGTTTCAGGGCTGGTGAAACATAACCTGATCGATGAGTACCACCTGTTCATCAATCCAGCGGCGATTGGTAACGGCCGGTCGATTTTCAATACGCTCAACCAACGGCGAAACCTGACCCTGGTTAAGGCCATAGCATTCCCCTGTGGGATTGTGGTGTTGAATTATGCGCCGAACCAGAGTGAAAACCGCGAAAGTTAATCGACATCCACCAAACAGGATTGAACGATGACAACTCAAAACCTTGCACATCCCCGCATTGTCACCAGGGACGAGTGGCAGACAGCCAGGGAAATGTTGCTTGCGCATGAAAAAGAACTCACCAAGCAGCACGATCGGGTCAGTGCCGAGCGCCGCCGACTGCCAATGGTCAAACTTGAAAAAAACTACACGTTTCATGGTCCCGATGGAAAGCGAAGCCTTTACGATCTGTTCGATGGCCAGCATCAACTGATCGTGTATCATTTTATGTTCGACCCTGCCTGGGATGACGGCTGCATGGGCTGTACCGGATTTGTCAACGATCAGGGCGATCTATCCGAACTGCGCATGCGCAACACCCAGTTTGTGCTCATCTCGCGCGCGCCGTTGGAAAAGCTGCAAGCCTATAAGGCGCGCATGGGCTGGGAACGCCCCTGGTATTCGTCATTCGAGACCGATTTCAACGAAGACTTCCAGGTGACTGTCGATGGCGGCGAAAGACATGGACTGAGTGTCTTTTTCCGGACCGATAATGATGTATTCCATACTTACTCGACCTACAAACGCGGCTGTGAATCGTTGAGCGATGTTTACAGACTGCTCGATTTGACCCCTTATGGACGCCAGGAAGACTGGGAGGAATCGCCTCCTGGCTGGCCACAGCGGCCAACCTACGGGTAAGATGACTCCAATAGCGTTGCCCACGCTTTAAATATGGAGGTGTTTCCAATGCAAGTTAATAGAAGGAGATTTTTATGACTGCCAAGCAAGATACATTCACAGATGATGAAAAAGCCGCAATGAAGGCTCGCGCCCAAGAGCTGAAAGCGGAAGCGCGCATGAACAAAGACCGGGCGGAAGGCGAAAAAGTCCTATTGGCAGCAGTCGCTGCAATGCAGGAGCCGGATCGCAGCATGGCAGCGAGGCTCCATGAAATCATTACAGCCAGCGCGCCAAGTCTCGCGCCGAAAACATGGTATGGGATGCCTGCCTATGCCAACAAGGATGGCAAGGTGGTTTGCTTTTTCCAAAGCGCGCAAAAGTTCGGCGCGAGGTATGCCACACTCGGTTTTAACGATACGGCAAACCTTGATGATGGTGTGATGTGGCCGACTTCTTTCGCGCTGAAAGAGTTGACCCCGGCTGCCGAGGAAAAGATCACCGCGCTGGTCAAAAAAGCGGTGAGCTAAAGACACAGGAGAAAACAGATGTCATTTCAGGCGTACCTGGATAATATCGAGGAAAAGACTGGCAAAACGCCAAATGAGTTCATTGCAATGGCCAAAGCGAAGGGCCTCGACATGCCGAGCACCAAAGCCGGAGCCATCGTACAGTGGCTCAAGGATGATTATGGTTTGGGCCGCGGCCACGCCATGGCCATTGTTCATATCATCAAAAACGGGGCCAGGATCAGCGATAAGCATGTGGAAAGCGGCGGCGTACACAGTGACGAATCGGATACGCTGAGACTGGATGGCAAAAAACGCCGAGACTTGTAAATTGGCCACTTAACGAGTGAAAATCCGTGGGTTTTTCAAGCGGTTTTCTGAGTCTGAAGTTGATCTTGTCATTGGAAAAGAAAATGTGCCGAAATATCAAGCCCCTGTTCAATTTTGAACCACCCGCCTCGGATGTTGAGATTCGCGCCGCTGCCTTGCAATATGTGCGCAAAATCAGCGGCGTTAACAAACCTTCACAAGCTAACGAGGCGGCTTTCCAGGCTGCCGTGGAGGCCATAGCCAGTATCTCCGCCGAACTGCTGCACAAACTCGAAACCAACACTCTGCCTAAAAATCGTGAAATCGAGGCGGCTAAAGCGCAACTGCGCAATGCCCGGCGCTTTGCCAGTTGAAAGTGCGCCAAAAGAGATATGTCGCTTTGTGGAAAACCAAATAGAGGAGCCGATGATATTATCCAAACCCAAACTCGAGCAGCGCCCTGCCCAATATTATGCTGCCATTCGTACTGCGGTTCCGATTCCTTTTGGCAAGTATCTGGTGCCACTGTGGGATGAAGTTTTTGGCTGGCTTAAAGACAGAGGCGTCACTCCGTCCGGTCCATCGATCATCCGCTATCTGACCACCGATATGTCTAAAAAACTGGATATTGACGTTGGCTTTACACTGGACGCGGCCATCCCTGGCGACGAGCGCGTCAGCGTGGATTTCCTCCCCGCCGGTCGCTATGCGACGCTTCTGTATACCGGCCCTTACAAGGGAAAAGGTGCCTTCAATGCAACCGTTGCGCTGCTCGAATGGGCGCAAGCGAATAATATTGCCTGGAGTGTCTCCCAAAAAGATGGCGTCGAGTGGTGGAACGGGCGCACCGAGTTCTACCTGACCGACCCCGACCTGGAACACGATACGAAGAAGTACCAGACCGAACTGGCTTTTTTGACCCGTTCCTGAGCGCATCCATGACTGATTCCGCCGATGTCCACATCCAGCGCGTCCGCCGTTTGTGCCAGGCCTTGCCCGAGAGCAGCGAAAAGCCCTCGCATGGCGAACCCACCTTTTTCGTTGGTAAAAAGGTTTTTGCGATGTTCTCAAACAACCACCACAATGATGGTCATATCGGAGTCTGGATTCCTGTTTCCCCTGGGTTGCAATCTCAGCTGATAAAATCGTCGCCTGAGAAGTTCTATTATCCGCCTTGTGTAGGTGTACGGGCTGGGTGGGTATCGAGCTTGCAAATATCGATGATGAAGAACTTGCATCCTGGTTGCGCGAAGCCTGGCAGTTGATCGTCATGAATTTGAGTATAAAATATCGAAACAAGTATGCCGATTTTTGGAAGGTAAAGGAATAAATAATGAATACTGATCCGATTGCGCCCCAAACCATCGATGAATACATAGCCAATTTCCCAAAAGATATTCAGGAGATTTTGGAAAAAATACGAGCGGTTGTCAAAGCCGCCGCACCCGGCGCTGAAGAAAAGATAAGCTATCAGATGCCCACATTTTTCTTGAATGGCAACCTGGTTCACTTTGCGGCTTTCAAAAAACATATTGGGCTTTACCCAACGCCATCCGGCATCACTGAGTTTAACGATGAACTTTCAGCTTACGTGAAAGCCAAAGGCTCGATCCAGTTTCCTCTGGACAAACCCATTCCGTATGATTTGATCGGCAAGATAACCACCTTTCGGGCTGAAGAAAATCTGGCAAAAGCGGCCAGCGCGAAAAAGAAGAAGTGACCCAACAAAACCAACAGGGATTGAAAATGCAAAGCAAAGCCCTCAGTGTTGATGAATATCTGGAGCAGGTACCAGTCGAACGACGCGCAGCGCTGGCGAGACTGAGAAAACTTTGCCGGGATACGCTCCAGGGCTATGAAGAAGTCATGGAATATGGCATGCCGGGGTATAAAAAGAACGGCATTAGCGAAGTCGGCTTTGCCAGCCAGAAAAACTATATTTCGCTCTACATCCTGAAACAGGATGCCCTGGCCGCCAACCTGACCCAGTTAGCCGGCCTCAGCGTAGGCAAAGGCTGTATCCGCTACCCCAAGCCGGAGAAGATCGATTTTGTCGTTGTTGAGAAACTGCTTGTCGCCACGCTACAATCTGCTGGCTCCATTTGCTGAAGAATATCGACCCGGAAAAACGCGGAGATTTTGGCCAAAATCTCCGCGTTTTCGTTTACAATCGTTCCCATGTTCGAATTCAAGATCACATCCACCAATCAACGCGCCCGCACGGGCGTGTTTTCGACCCCGCACGGCGAGCTGCAAACGCCGGTTTTCGCCCCGGTGGGCACTCAGGCCACCGTCAAAACCCTGACTCCCGAACATCTTAAGGGCGTCAACGCCTCCTTGGTCTTGTCCAACACGTATCATCTCTACCTGCGCCCTGGCGACGAACTGGTGCGCGATATGGGAGGCCTGCACAACTTCATGCAGTGGCCCAACCCGATGCTGACCGATTCGGGTGGCTTCCAGGTTTTTTCGCTCTCTAAAATTCGTAAAATTGATGAAGACGGTGTCACTTTCAGGAGTCACATCGACGGCTCGTCTCACCGCTTCACCCCTGAAAAATCCATTCAGATTCAGGAAAATTTGGGCGCGGATATTATCATGGCCTTCGATGAGTGCGCTGACCCGAACGATCACGCCTATATCAAGCAGGCCATGGAACGTACCCACCGTTGGGCTGTCCGCTCGTTAAATGCGCATGGTCGAACCGATCAGGCCTTGTTCGGCATCGTCCAGGGCGGGGTTGACCCAGACTTGCGCGCCCAATCGGCGGAGTTCATCGCCTCGTTGCCATTCCCAGGCATCGCGATTGGCGGACTCTCGGTGGGCGAAACCAAAGACGAGATGCACAAAACGCTGGATGTGGTTACGCCGCTCCTGCCCGAGAACAAGCCTCGTTATTTGATGGGGGTTGGAACCCCGGAAGATCTGATTAACGGTGTCTTGCGCGGAGTCGACATCTTCGACTGTGTCCTCCCGACCAGGCTGGCCCGCCACCATGCCGCTTTCAGTTCCGAAGGGCGCCTCAATCTGATGAACGCGCCCTTCGCCCGCGACCCGCGCCCGATCGACGAAAGCTGCGATTGCTACACCTGTCAAAACTTTACCCGCGCCTACATCCGCCACCTGATCGCCGCTAAAGAGTTGCTGGCTGGAACCTTAATTTCCATCCACAACCTGCGCGCGTTGATTTTATTGATGGAAGATATCCGAACTGCGATCAAGGATGGCTCGTTCAGCGAAAAAGCCCCCTCCATGCTGGCGAAATGGGATAATAATGCAAAGCGTGTCAAGATTGCATAAATGGAGTCTGGCGTGATTGAAAAACAAAACATAAGCGTAGATCAGCGCCTTTCCGGCTCGCACCTGGGCCGGTTTTGGCAGGAACTTTTGCGCAATAGCGGCCAATTCCCGATCGGGATTATCTTCATAGAGGCCCTCCGGGAGGGCTGGCAATATATAGGCAAGCCGGACCTGTACCTTCTAATTCCGGCTGCTCTGGTGCAAGCTTATTGGCTCACCTTAGAAGAAGAGCGACCACCTTGGCAGCGTTTTGTGGGTAATTTGATTGCCCCAGCTCTTTATACTCTGGGTGAGATGGCAATTGAAGGCCTGGTTTTCTTCCAGTCTCCACATCACACCGCTTACTGGGGATTTGCTTTTTTCATTGGCGCGTTTCAGGCCTTGCAAAACAGTAAAAACTCCTGGTTAAACAGCTTGATTTTAGTTCTCGAAAATGTTGTCCGTGCCTTGATCTTATTTACAATTTACGCGATTTTTGAAACCTATAGCAACCCGGCCCAAACCGCATCTGTGGCCGACTTTTTTAGCGACCCATCGCATATTTTAATTGGGTTGGTGGCTTTGACACTGGGTGTTTCCGCCGGCCTAGCCGATGTTAGCGCGCGTAATTTTATGGTGATATTGCGCAGCACAGCCAGCCAGCTAAAAGTTTATTCTGAATGGCTGCTAGGCCGCGACCTGCTTGGTCGCGCCTTGAACAATCCGGAGTCGATGCGCCTGACGCGTAAGGAGCGCACCATACTTTTTATGGATATTCGCGGTTTTACACGCTGGAGCGAACCTCGCTCTCCTGAAGAAGTGGCAGCATTGCTCAATAGCTATTATTGTAGGATTGAAGAAGTTCTTGATCGTTACCAGGTTATTAAGTACAAATTTACCGCTGATGAGGTTATGGCTGTTTTCATCTTGACAGAGGATGCTTTGTTAGCCGCCCGCGATCTGCGCCAGGAAGTTGAAAACGATTTACAAAAGAATGATCTCGGAGCGGGTATTGGCATTCATACTGGAACCCTGGTGGAAGGGTTTTTGGGCGGCAAAAATGTTCAGTTTTATGATGTCATTGGCGACACGGTTAACACCGCCCAACGGATTGAAAGCGCTGCTGGTATGGGTGAAATTTGGGTTTCTGCAGAAACTGTTTCCAAGTTTATTACGCCCCAAATAAAGGCGCAAAAAGAAATCTCTGTGAAAGGTAAAGAACTTCCCATTCAGGTTTACTTGATCTTATGAACATTCTCTATGCCCTCCTGCTCGGTATCATTCAAGGACTGACGGAATTCATCCCGGTCTCGTCCACCGCCCATCTGCTCATTACCCAGAACCTGCTCGGCATCCCGGCTGACAGCGCCACATTCTCGTTCCTGGTGATCGTCCAACTGGGTACGCTGGTTTCGCTCTTCATTTTTTACTGGCAAGACCTGCTCAAGATTGCCCAATCTGTGCTCCAGTTTTTGCCATCCGTGACCAAACCTCGTGATACCTGGAAGCTGACACCCGACACCTGGCTCGGTATTTATATTATCCTCGCCACCATTCCGGCTTTATTGGCTGGTTATCTGCTCAAGGATGCGGTTGAGGCTCTTTTTCGCCAGCCCATGCTTCAGGCCTCGATGCGGCTTTTTGCTGCAGCGATCCTGCTCAGCCTGGCGGAGCGTTTCAGCCGCAAGGATCGCCAGTTGGAACAGATGAACTGGCTGGATGCACTGGTGATCGGCATCTTCCAGGTCATCGCGGTTTTCCCTGGGGCCTCGCGCAGCGGAACAACCATCAGCGGCGGTATGTTTCGCGGTTTTGACCGCCCGTCAGCAGCGCGTTTCGCTTTTCTGATGTCCATTCCGGTCATGCTGGCTGCCGGGGCATATGAGATGATCGACGTGTTGCAAATGCCGGACCTGGGCGCGTTCCTGCCGCTTTTGGCGGTCGGGTTTGTCAGCGCAGCCATCACTGGTTGGTTCGCCATCCGCTGGTTGATCGCTTTCCTGGGCAAGCGTTCGCTATACGGGTTTGCGATCTATTGCGCCCTGGTGGGCTCGGCCTGTATGGCTGCTTACCTTCTGTAAAGGAAATTTATGCATCCCCTTCATGTTGATACCATTTCGATGCAGTCTTTACTGAGAAAACTGGTTGAAAGCGAGTCTCCTTCATACGATAAAACGGCCGTCGACCGGGTTGGGTTGATTGTGGCAGAAGAATGCCGCCGCCTGAGGGCGGACATTACTATCCATCATCGCGATAATGCCGGGGACCATATCGTTGCGAAGTTTGCGGGCGGCCAGGGCAAACCGATCGTTCTGCTTCATCACATGGACACGGTTTTCCCGCTCGGTACTCTGGCCAAAATGCCTTTTTATAGCAAGGATGATAAAACCTACGGTCCCGGCGTGCTGGATATGAAGGGCGGCATTGTCATCAGTTTGGAGGCGATCCGCGCTCTGCAACAAGCCGGGATTTCAGCCTCGCGTCCGCTGATCGGCGTTTTCACATCTGACGAGGAAACCGGCAGTCAGAGCTCGCGCGAATTGATCGAGCAAACCTGCCGGGGCGTCGAAGTTGCCTTCGTGCTAGAGTCTGGCCTGCTGGATGGTTCGCTGAAAACCTGGCGTAAGGGTGTCGGCGATTTTCGGGTCAGGGTCAAAGGACGGGCATCCCATGCGGGTGGCGACCATGAAAAGGGGCGCAACGCCATCGAGGAGATGGCGCACCAGATCCTTGCCATCCAGAGCTTGACCGATTATGAGCGCGGCACCACCCTCAATGTGGGCGTGATTCGTGGTGGATCCGTTGCCAATGTCGTGCCGGAAGAATGCGAAATTGACGTGGATCTGCGTGTGATTCAGCCCGGTGAAGCGGAGCGCATTCAGGCGGCGATGCAAGCGCTCAAACCAGCACTTGACGGAACCAGCCTTGAAATAAGCGGCGCGCTCAACCGGCCTCCGATGCCCTATAATGAGATCAGCCGGGCGGCTTTCGAAAAAGCCAGCCAGATCGCAGCCTCCGTGTTGGGGGAGGAGCTCAAGGCGGGCGGGTCTGGTGGTGGTTCTGACGGCAATTTCGTTGCCCCGCTGGGGGTGCCGGTGTTGGACGGCATGGGCGCGATCGGCGCTGATTACCACTCGGAACGCGAATATATCTTTACCGACAGCCTGGTCGAGCGCGCCCGCCTGTTGGCAACCTTGTTACAGAACTGGTAAATTACTTTAGGAGCTGCATGCCAACTTTTTTATTGATACGTCACGGTGAAAACGATTATGTCAAAACAGGTAAAATGGCCGGGCGCCTGCCCGGAGTTCATTTGAACGAACGCGGACAGGAACAGGCTGAAGCTCTGGGGCTGGCCCTCAAGGATGTGCCGTTGTCGGCAGTTTACAGCAGCCCGCTGGAACGGGCAATTGAAACTGCAACCCCTATTATTGCAGGGCGTGGACTGGAAATCCAGTTGATCTCTGATTTGATGGATACTGATGTGGGTGAGTGGCAGGGCCAGGAATTGAAGCATCTTTACAAACTGCCCGAGTGGAAGAATGTTCAGCAAGTTCCCTCGCGTTTTCATTTCCCCGGTGGCGAGTCTTTTATTGGCTTGCAAACCCGCATGATTAATGCCTTTGAGTCTCTCGCGCGCAAGCACGGCGATGACGAAATCGTGGCAGTGGTCTTTCACGCGGACCCCGTGAAGCTGGTGTTGGCCTATTACTTGGGGATGCCGCTCGACACCTTTCAGCGTTTGAGTTGTGATACCGGTTCGTTGAGTATTCTGCGCCTGGTCAAGGGTGGCGCGCAGGTTAGCGGAATGAATCTCAAACCACCGTTTACGTTGCCAAAACCACCCGGGAAACGCGGGAAAAAGAAGTAGTCACGCCCTGAGCGGAAAAGACGCAGCTTGATGTGCCGAAACGAAGGGCAAAAATTTAATCCCCAACAAAACGCATAAAAACCTGGTTGCCGATCAGGCGCGCACGTGGTGTCAGCCGCAGCGCATCATTATGCCATTCGAGCATTCCCAGTCGGGTTAGCTCATCCACTTCGTGCGGAAAAGCATCGTGAATGCCGATCCCGAAACGAGCGCGGAAAACTGTGTCGGACACACCCTCGTGCACCAGGCGCAGACCAAGCATCATTGTTTCTTGCATCGTATCACGCTGCGAGGGACGATTTTGGTTAACAGTAGCCGGTGAGAGCGGGTAGGCTGGCGATGAAGATGGCGGAACCAGCCGCTCAATATAGGTTTTGATGCGCAAAACATTCGAGTAGCGAATCCCATCAATCGAGCCGTGTGCGCCTGCACCGAAGCCAAAATAGGGCAGGTTGCGCCAGTATTGCAAATTGTGGCGTGATTCTTGCCCAGGCAGGGCCCAGTTGCTGATCTCGTACTGCGCGTAGCCAATGTTTGTTAGATATTCTTCGGCCCATTCGTACATCTCTGCGGCCAGGTCGGGGTCGGGGATCGGTAATAGTCCGCGGGCGGCCCAGCGCCCAAAGGGTGTGCCATGCTCGAGGGTCAGGGCATACATTGAGATGTGGTCGGGGGCCAGATCGGTGATGCGTTTAACGGAGTTTTGCCAGCTTTCCAGGCTTTGTTCGGGCAGGCCATAGATCAGATCGAGGTTGAGACGTTCAAAGCCGGCTTCGCGCGCCCATTGCACCGATTGGATGACATCAAAGAAGTCGTGGGCGCGTTCGAGCATGCGCAGCTCGCCAGGGTTGGCAGACTGCACCCCAAAGCTGAGCCGGTTCAATCCGGCAGCGCGCATTTCGGCCAGCGACTGGGCAGTGACCGTGCCTGGGTTGGCCTCCAGTGTGGCTTCGAGATCTGGCGTCAGCGTGAAGGCCTGGCGCAACGCGTCCATAATGGCGGACAGGTGACGGGTTGCGATGAGCGAGGGTGTGCCACCCCCAAAGAAAATCGAATGTGCGGGAGTGGCATCCGGTCGACGGGCGGCGACGCTTTCAATTTCCCGAATCAGCGCTTCGGCATAGGCCGGGATGAGGGCTTCCTGCCCGGCATAGGTGTTGAAGTCGCAATAGGCGCAGCGGTGAACGCAAAAGGGGATGTGCAGGTAAAGCGAGCTGGGGATCATTAGCGCGCTGCCAGGCGCATCCGCGCGACCAGCACGGGTGGGAATTCGTTGAATTGTCCGCCCCAACTGAGCGGATTGCTGGCCGGGATTTCGGGCGGGAAGGCGCGCTCTTCGAATCCGTCGAGCGTGAAGCCATTTTGGAAGCCGAGATTCAGGTAGTACTCGAGCGGACGGTGAAAGTAAAGCTGCGGTTTAGGCTGGTTGCGCAAGGCCAGCCCATAAGCCTGGAACTGGCTCATGTAGCGGCTGGACTTAATGGCATATTGGGTGACGATCTCCCCGCTGAGATCGCTTTCTTCGAGAATGTGAACGGATGTAGGGTTGTTGAAGGCCGGGTGCATCAGGCTGAAAACGAAGATGCCACCCGGTTTCAGAATGCGTGGCAGGATGCGGAAGAACGGCTCAACATTGGCGATGTCGAAGAGAGCCATGTTGCACAAAATAGAGTCGAAGTGGAAGTTCCCCAGCGATTCAAGGTCGGTCGGCTCGGTGGCGTCGAGCACATAATAACTGATGGCGAATTCGGATGCGGTGCGCTGGCGGGCAAAATCGACCAGGTTGGAGGAGAAATCGAAGGCGGTGATCGTTGCGCCCATGTTGGCTAACCGGCGTGACATCAATCCGTTGCCACAGGCGGCATCGAGGATGTGCTGCCCGGGTTGCGGGTTGAGTAAACGCAGAATGGAGGGCCATTGCAGGATTTCAACAAAGTCGTTGCCCTCGCCCATTTTTGCGTCCCAGGTGGCGGCGTTGGCATTCCAGGCGGCAAGCGTTTCAAGATTAGCGCGGCGGATATCGGTCTGCATGGCATTTCTCCTTCTAACAAAAAAGGTCTGAGTTCTTTTATTTTACCGTAGCCTGACCAATAAAATTTAGCGCGGTTGCAAGGCAAAATTGTCGAACAAGACAGCACCCGGTTCTTTTTCGTAAAAATCGATGAACAGCGCGATATAACCCTCTTTCAGGCGGTCATCGCTAAATTGGGCAACCTGCTGGCTGTTGATGAACAGGGTGAAGTCAGACCCGCGGGCGCTGATTTCAAGTAGATTTGGTTGATCCTGATAGGTGGCCGTGGTTTCTGTCCAGTCCTGGATTGTTTCCCAGCCTGCGCTTTCATCGTAATAAAGAATGGAAAAATAGCCGTGGTCGCAAACCGAGAAAGCATAGGCGCCCGCATCGATGCCATCAATCGTTTTTCGGAAGAGCATTCCGTAACACACATTTTCAGGCAGTCCATTTGTGCGTTGGGCAAGCACAGCTGTATCGAAATCTGTCAGCGCGCCCGGGTTTGTAAAATCGGCCCAGGCAATAAAAACATCTTTGGCCTCATCGACCTGCCATAGATACCCGCCATTTTCAACGCTGGTGCGGCCGACCCAGAAATCATTGTCTTCTTCTGTTGCGCGCCATTCATTGAGATTGCTATCAAAAGCATCGTAATGGGCATAACTTGCAAGCAGGTCCGTTTTTGCCTTGGCTGTCGCGGTGGATTGGATTTTCAATACCAGGGCAGTGGCTGTGACCTGGGCCTGGACAGTGGCCTGGGCATTGGTGTCCTGCTTGATCTTGGTGGCCATGAATTGGCTTGTGGCGGTCTGGCTGATGGCTTGGGTTTCAGTATATTGTTCGAAAACAAAATATCCACCTGCTGCCAGGCCAATGCTAATACAGCAAATCGCAATCAGGATCGTTGCCAGAATAACAACATCCTTCTTCGCTGGGTTTTCGGCTGACATGTCTGGGTTTTGTGTTTCCATTTTTACCTCGCTTTATAAGACACCGCTAAAGCTTTCTTTGCTTAACGCGAGGGCGCAGAGATGCCAGGATTCACAAGAAGAAACTTTGCATCTCTGCGCCCTCGCGTTTCTATATTAAGGATTTGCACTGTCAAGCTTGTCAAGTGTTAATTCCTTCAGGCGCGGATGATCCGCGTAGACGCCGCGGTAGCGTTCAGGCAATAGGGCGGCGATCTGGCACATGATTTCGTCTGTATAGGTCTGCAGGGTTTCTTCGCGATTTTCTCGCGGCAAGGGCGGCAGGTTGAAGGGTTTGCCTGCTGTCAGTGTGACCGGAGATTTGCGCAGACGTTTGATGTTGCCGAAGATCACGCTGTCTTCCGTTCCGGTTATGGCAACCGGAACGACCGGGAAGCCGGAGCGGGCAGCCAGGTAGGCCACGCCGGGTTTGCCTTCGATCAGCGCCCCGGTTTTGGAGCGTGTTCCTTCGGGGGCGATCACCAGTGAGTTGCCTGAATCCATCAGGGTGATCATTTTGCGCAGAGCTTTTAGATCCGGATTAAAGCGATCAACGAAGAGAAAGTTCAAGTTGCTTGCCAGCCACCGGATCCAGCCTGTTTTTTCCCACTTTTCGCCGACCGGAATGAACATATCGTAACGGTCGAAAACATAGTGAAACATGGCTATATCAATAATGCCGATGTGGTTGACTGCGATTACAAAGGCCCCCGATTCGGGTACATATTCGCGCCCACGAATTTCAAACCTGGCGATGCTGTTGAAAATGAAGCGGATCAAGCCACGCACGAAGCTACGCATCTGGCACCAGTTCTTTTAAGCGTGGATGATCGCTATATACGCCATGATACTTTTTGGGCAACAGGGCCGCGATCTGGCACATGATTTCTTCGGTTTGGTCGGCCAGAATTTGTTCGCGATCCTTTCCCTGCGGCATTTCGAGAGTCATCAATTTTCCTGCTGTAGCGGTGATGTGGATGCGCCGGAAATGTTTGAGTTGCTCGAGCACGTAGCTGTCTTCGGTGCCAGTCAAGGCGACGGGCAGCACAGGGTATCCGCTTTTGGCAGCCAAGTACGAAACGCCTGGCTTGCCTGGTTGGAGCGCGCCAGTCTTGGAGCGTGTCCCTTCTGGGGCGATGACCAACATCCCACCTTCTTTCATGCGCTTAAGCATCGTGCGAAGGGCGTGGAAATCGGTCTCGAAACGGTTGAGCCAGACGGCGTTTGCCGCCCGTCCAATGGCCCCAAAGATGGGATGGTTTTTATATTTTTCTGCGACCGGCATGATGATGTCTTCACGGTCGAAGATATACAGCAGCACGGCAGAATCCAGCCGGCCGAGGTGGTTACTGGCCATGATGAAATTGCCGGTCGGGATATTTTCCGTATTGCGCACCTCGATACGGGCAATTAGTTTCATGATGACTCGAATTAGGAAGCGGACGATTTTGAAGGTCATGTGTCAATTTTACAATAAAAAGTCCGCCAATTGTTGTTGGCGGACTTTTGCGTATTTATTTTGTTTTATGAGCCGTATTTTTCGAAAATACGTTTGAAAATCGCGGCATTCTCAGCGGATAGGTTGCCGATTTCGAACCCAACGTAGTAGCTGTTTGGTTGAATTTCGTCCGATTTGCACCATTTGCTGCGCGCGGCGAAACTCATCCACGGTTTGCTCGATACCTCTCCGGTCAGTGTCAGGCGCATGTTGTATACCTTGCCATCAGGTATCGGAACTGTGCTGTCCAATTTGAAACCGTCGGGGCTGATATCGGCAAGGTGGCCAATCAATTCCTGTGTTTTATCATCGACGATCGGCATGTAATAACCGAATCTGCGGCGTTGGGCGTGACGTCTGTCCTGCATTGCGGCCTCCTGGTAAGCGATGAACGACAATTGCTTCAATAATCTAAAAGTTATATCAGTATAGAACAAGTTTTGCAGAAAATCAATCCTGATAGCCAATTAATCTGCGCCATAATTGAAAAATGCCAGTTAAGGTGGATTAATGGTAATCGGCCTGTCAATCGCGCTCGTTTCATGTAAAATCAGGAAAATTGTTCGGCTTATTCACTCAATTTTATCCACGAGAGTATTATGACAAAACGTTTGATCGTTGTTGCGGGAAACATTGGCGTAGGGAAAACATCGCTCGCCGAGCGAATTGGCGCGCGGCTGGGTTGGACAACCGGCTATGAATCGGTCTCAGACAATCCTTATCTGACAGATTTTTATGCCAACATGCGAACCTGGTCGTTCCACCTGCAGATCTATTTTCTCGGGCACCGGGCCAGGCAGTATCTTGATCTGGCCGGAGATTCGCGCTCTGTGATCCTTGATCGCTCAATTTACGAGGATGCTTACATCTTCGCCCGCGCCCTGCATCACCTCGACAACCTGAACGAGCGTGATTACATGGCTTACCGTCGACTTTTTGACCTGGTGGTGGCCAGTTTGCCAGCGCCGAATTTGCTGATTTATCTCAAAGCCCCTGTGGATGTGTTGATGGAGCGTATCCGCCGTCGCGCGCGCGGTATCGAGACGGGTATCACACCCGAATACCTGACTCTGCTCGATTCCTTTTATGACGAATGGCTGTCTTCCTTTGACCTTTGCCCGGTTCTGACCATCCGCACCGATAACCTCGATTATGTCAACCAGCCTCAGGCCTTGGATTTTGTCATCGAGCGCATTCAGGACAAACTATCTGGCAAGGAAATTGTTGATCTGTAGAATTCCCTGGTATGAATTATCCGCCTTTGCCCAAAATAGCACAGCGCCTCGCCGAAACTGCCGACCGACATCAGGTGATCGAAGAGCTTTGCACCCAATATGGGCTGCACTGGCAGGACGCTGAGTTGATTGTGGCCCAGGCAGAGACAGAATATCAACATAAAATTGCGCATCATCAAACCCCTGTCCTTGTGCTGTTGGCCTTCTCCACTTTTTCACTCGGGGTTTTGCTGGTTTCGTGGAATTTGCTTGGCGTGATTTCAGCTTTTGCCGGCCTCGTGGCGCCAAACCTGGTTGCTTCCTTAAATTTGCTCGGTTTTTACTCGGACATGATTGCCACCCTGTTGGATTTTTCAAACAGCGGCAGCTTGCTCGTGATCGGCCTGGCGATGATCTTGGGCAGCCAATGGGGCATGAAGTCTGTTTGGCTCTCGTGGTTGGAAACGCGACAACAGGAAAACGAAACTGAACAACTGCCCAGCCCGCCAATGCATCAGGCAGAGCTAACAGATGAACTGCTTGATTTGGTTGTTCGTCAGTTGGACAAAGGCCAGACCGAAACAAATTTGATATCAGCCATCCAGGCGCGGACGGGAATGAGCGCGGACGATGCGCTGTTGTTCGTCCGGCAGGTGATGCGTTCGCGCGGCGAGATCGCGATTGCGCCGATTTTCCTTGCGGCTTTTTTGGCAGGGTTGGCGGCTTTTATCTCTGGGGTGGTGTTGGTTATCCAGAATATTATTTTGCTCAATGCCCACCTGCATGCCTACCCGCGCAGCATCCAAAACAGTTGGGGGCTGCTGATGCGTATCCGCGACATTACCGATTACGCCGAGGCGCACCCGATCCTTTCGTTGTGGTTTGTGTTTGGGGTTATTTGCCTGGTTGCAGGATATTTCTCTGTCAGGTTGACACTGTTCCCGACTCTTTTGCGCCTCAATAAGCCCGGCCGATACCAATAAGGAATCATCATGATACGTTTTGAACCGATGAGCGATGCCGATTTTCAGATGTACCTGCGCAAGGTGATCCCTGAGTATGCAACCGAATACGTGCATGCGGGCAGCTGGCACCCAGATGAAGCCATGGCCCGTGCTCGAGACCAGTTTCAAAGAATTTTCTCACGCGGCCCGCAGACCCCCAACCAGACACTTTACACTCTTTGGGATACGGAGAAAAATGTAAAAATCGGCATGTTGTGGTACACCCTGGATGTTTCCCGTAAACGAAAAACAGTTTTTCTATCCGATTTTTTTATTTTCATGGAATTTCATGGCAAAGGATACGAGGAACTGGTTTTGACATCCCTCGAGGCTGAGTTGCGCGCTGCTTCAATCGAGCGGATGGAGTTGAACTTGTTCTGGCACAACACATCCGAGCGTGAAATGTATCAAAAAACCGGCTTTGCGCCGGTCAGTGTTTATTACGGTAAGGATTTGTCGTGAAGCCTAAGCACCGCTTCTGCTTTTTTCTTTGATGAAATCCATCACCGGGCCGGCCGAAAAGAGAAGGCCTCCCGTCAGCAAAACCAGCCCTACCACCAGATACATCCCAGGCGGCTCGAACCGTTGCAGTAATAGCCCGCCCAGCAAGCCGCCTAGCGCTGCTCCGACACCCATCAGGGTGCTGCCAAACATGCCTTGCGCTGTGGCCGATAACCCTTCCGGGGCTACTTCGGCTGCGTAGGAAACGCCCGCCACCCAAATGATAGGGAAGGTAAACCCGTGAAGCAGTTGAATGAGCAAGATTTGCCAGGGCATGCTTGATACCGAATAAAGGATCAGGCGCGCGCCGATTACCATCAGGGCTAGTAATAACAAATAGCGTGGATTAAATCTTTTCAGCAAACGGCTGGCAAAGAACATGACCGGGATTTCGGAAAGAGTCGAAATGGTCAGGGCCAGCCCCATCAGTGTTCTGCTCATGCCGATGGCGTCCATATACACAAACAGGTAGCTGTTGATCGTTGCGATGCCAATCCCGGCCAGTAAAACCATCGATAGAAAGAGCATCCAGTTCTTGCTCGATAAGAGCGATTTCATTCCCGCCTTGAAAGGCGTGATCGCTTGTGCGAACGGAAAGCGCAATCCCAAACCAACCAGCAATGTTCCGCTCATGCCAATTGCGTAACCATAAAAAGACCAGCCAAGACCCAGCTTCTGAATCACTGCGCCGGCCAGCAGCGCAACCAATCCCCAGCCCACTGCGCCCCACAACCTGATCTGACCATAGCGATGTTTATTTTCGCCGAGCATCGACATGGTAGCGCTATCTGCCAATGATGCAACCGGCGCGCCAAAAAACGAAAACAAGATAACCAGGCCGAAAAGGCTGTAGAACTTATTTGAGCGCGACATTAACAATACAGTTGAGATGACCGCCGCGATCAAGAATGCCATTATGGTTTTGTGGCGTTGGGTGGAATCTGCGATCCCGGTCCAAAATGGCGCGCCCACCAGGGTGATCAGCGGCGCAATTCCGGTCAATAACCCGATCTGTGTGCCGCTAAACCCGGCGTTTTGATAAAAAAGCGCCAGATAGGGCATCAGGAAGGCCAATGCCCCAAAGTACATAAAATAGAAAGCCGACGGAAAAAAGAAAGACATGAGTGAAGTATCTTCTTTGCCTTACATGGCACGTCCCGCAGGATCGAGAAAATCACCAGGATTTTCCGATTAACCTGCGGGACGCGCCCATCTACTTTAGTGGATGTTCTTAGATCAAATCTTCCATCAGTTTCATCGGAACAGCCGCCAGACCGACAATTCCAGGCCCGGTGTGCACGCCCAGAACTGGCGAAATACGGTTGACTTCCATTTTGGCAACTGTCAAACGTTCTTCGACCATCTCAGACAGCATATCTGCGCCTTGTTGGAAACGCCCGTGCAAGATCGTTACCCACAACGGGGTCTTTCCATAGGTGTTCAAAACGTGGCTGGTTAACGTTTCGAGTGCGGATGGAATCGTGCGCGCCTTGCCGATCGTGCTGTACTTGCCGTCTTCGTGCGAAACATTGATGATCGGTTTGAGCTTAAGCAGCGAACCCATCAGGGCCTGAACCCGCCCAATGCGACCGCCACGGGCCAGGTACTCAAGCGTTTCAAGGGTGTAGATGACCTCGGTATTGGCGCGGATTTCGGCCATGCGCTCCTGAATCTTGTCCATGGTCCAGCCGGCTTTTTGGCCGAGGGCCGCCGCCAGCACCTGGAAGCGTTCACCGCCTGAAAGGGTCATCGTATCCCAAAAACTGACATTGGCAGCATCTTTGGCCTGTTCCCCGCCAACCTGCGCCGAGTTTATCGTGCCGCTCAAACCCGAAGAAATGTGGACCGAGAAAATATCCTTGCTGGTCTCGGCCAATTTTCGGTACAGCTCTTCGAATAAACCACTCGAAGGCTGGGCGGTGGTTGGGATGGCCGGCCGCATCGCTTCGAGACGGTTGTAAAAATCATCTGCGCTGATGTTTTTGGCGTTTACTTCACCTTCAGGGAATTGAATAAAAAGCGGGGCCTCAGTAATATCCAGTTCTTCAATTTCACTGGCCTGCATGTCGGCGGCGCAATCGGTTACAATTTTCATTATTTTGCCTTTCCTAATTTTTTTAAATTATACCCTTTCAGGATAAAAACCGGATGACGAAACTCAAAATTCGACTTTACAGCCCCGCAGATTTTGATGCGCTCAGCATCCTTTGGCGGATTTCACGCGAAAAATCCCTGCCTGAATTCCAAAAAGTGTATGGGCATTTTTTCTTTGAAGACCAGTGGTATCTTCGCGAACACATTCTCGTAGAAAACCAGGTCTGGGTGGCGGAAGAAGAGTCTGGGGACGGACGCCCCGTGGTTTTTATCGCCATTAAAGAAGATTTTATTGACGCTCTTTACGTTCACCCCGATCACTGGCGAATGGGGATCGGCGAACAAATGCTGGGTTTTGCCCGGACGCTTTCTCCGCGCCGCCTTTGGCTTTACACGCTCCAGGTCAACGTTAATGCCCGCGCCTTTTACCGCAAAAACGGCTTTCGGGCAATTGCTTTCGGAATCAGCCCCGCGCCTGAAAGCCAACCTGATGTCACCTATGAATGGCTGGCATCTTGAATGATAAAATCAATTCCAGCAAGTTCCAGGTGGTATACTCAAATGTTACATCAGCTGGAAATCCGCCTGGTTTCAGGTTTCTTGCGCCATTTTTTTTGAAATTTAATTTATGAATTCCAACGCCTGCCGATTTTGGAATTTACAACAAACAGGAGTAACATTTTGAAACTTGTACGTGCTTACACCGGATTATTGGTATTGGTCTCTGCAATCATTGGGTTGGATCAGTGGACAAAGTGGCTGGTTCGAGAGAACATTCCCTTTATGGGCATTTGGGTGCCAGAAGGATTCGAATGGATTGCCCCCTATGCCCGCATTGTTCACTGGTATAACACTGGCGCGGCCTTTGGCATGTTCCAGGGCTATGGCTGGATCTTTACCAGCCTGGCTTTTGTCGTTGCCGGCATGATCATTTATTATTATCCGCGTACCGACCCGCAAGATTGGTGGCTGCGCCTGGCGATGGGCATGCAGATGTCTGGCGCGCTTGGTAATGTGATCGATCGCCTGACCCTTGATTGGAAGGTTACCGACTTCATTTCGGTCGGCGATTTCCCGGTTTGGAATGTTGCCGATGCCAGCATCTCAGTGGGTGTTGTAATTTTGTTGATCGGTGTCTGGTGGAAAGAAAGCCGTGAAAAACGCCAGATCAGTGAGCATGAAGCCGGCCAGGATAGCGCCGAGGATCAGCACGTTGTTGAACAAACAGATGAGTATGCAATCTAATGACAGATCGAATTGAAGTTTTTCACTACGAAGGTTCATCGAGCGAACGGCTCGATCATTTTCTGGTTTCCTGCCTGCCTGAATTTTCACGCGCGCGCCTGCAAGGCTTGATCGCGGATGGTTTCGTTTGGGTGGATGGATCGCCTGCCAAAAAGTCTGGCCAGCCGATCGAGAGCGGAACAAACATCGAAGTCCGCGTTCCGCCCACCCAACCAAGTGGGCTGATCGCCGAACACATTCCGTTGGATGTGATTTTCGAAAACGATGATCTGCTGATCGTCAATAAACCTGCCGGCATGGTTGTTCATCCGGCGGCCGGGCACGATAGTGGTACGCTGGTTAATGCGGTTCTGGCGCATGACCCCGAGATTGAAGGCATTGGCGGCGAAGACCGTCCTGGTATTGTCCATCGTCTTGATAAGGACACCAGCGGCTTGATCGTGGTTGCCAAGAACGATGCCGCCATGCGCTGGCTGCAAGAGCAGTTCCGCAAGCGAACGGTGCAAAAAACCTACCTGGCGCTTGTTGACGGCGCGCCGCCGACCCCCTACGGGCGCGTTGAAGCGCCGATTGGGCGCGACCCCAAAAGCCGCAAAAAAATGGCCATCACCTCCCCCGCCAAAGGGCGCGAAGCGGTCAGCGAATATAAAACCCTCGAAACTTTTCGTAAGCATACCCTGCTTGAATTTCACCCGCTCACCGGGCGCACCCATCAGATCCGCCTGCATTGCGCCATGCTGAATTGCCCGATCGTTGGCGATGTTCAGTATGGCCACGACAAAATGACCCTTGAATTGAAACGTCATTTTCTGCATGCCTACAAGCTCAAAATTACCCTGCCTGGCGAACAAGAAGCGCGGATTTTTGAAGCGCCGCTGCCAGCTGAGTTGGAGAAAGTGCTCGACTTTTTGAAGAAAATTGGATGAGAAAATGAAAATCATCGACCTGCGCTCCGATACCGTTACCCAGCCAACGCCTGCCATGCGTGAGGCGATGGCCAAAGCCCCTGTCGGCGATGACGTTTATGGCGAAGACCCGACCGTCAATGCCCTTGAAGAGTTGGCTGCTGCCAAAGTCGGCAAGGAAGCCGGGCTGTTCGTCCCGTCTGGCACGATGGGCAACCTGATCGCCATGCTCAGCCACTGCGGGCGCGGCGACGAGATTATCCTCGGCAAACGGGCGCACACCTTCCTTTACGAGGGCGGTGGGATTTCGACGCTGGGGAGCGTTCACTCCGCCCAGGTTTGGGAGCAGGCCGACGGCTCAATCGCGCTGGAAGATATCGAAGCGGCCGTCCGCCCCGACGATGTTCACGCGCCGCGAACCAGGTTGGTCGCGCTGGAAAATACCCACAACCGCTGCGGCGGGACTTTTCAACCCCCGGCCTACATGGCAGCTGTCGGCGAGTTCGCTCACGCACGCGGATTAAGAGTTCATGTGGATGGGGCGCGTATCTTCAATGCTGCCGTTGCCCAAAATGTGGATGTCAAAGCGCTGACCGGGCCGGTCGATTCGGTCACGTTTTGCCTGAGTAAGGGTCTGTGCGCCCCGGTCGGGTCGGTTTTGTGCGGCTCGCGCGCATTTATTGCCGAGGCCAGGCGCTGGAGAAAGCACCTCGGTGGAGGCATGCGTCAGGCCGGGATCCTGGCTGCGGCGGGGATCGTTTCTCTCAATGAAATGGTGGAACGACTGGCCGAGGATCATGCCCGGGCGCGGAGACTGGCCGGGGCGTTGTCCATGAATCCGAAATTGGTTTTAGACTCCGGCTCTCCGGCAACGAATATGCTTTTTATGAATCTTTCAAACGATGTGGGGATGGATGCTGCGCAAACGGCAGACGCTTTGCGAGAGCGCGGCGTACTGGTTGGGGTGACCGGCGCCCGTCGTTTCAGGCTGGTATTGCATTATTGGATTGACGACAAAGATGTAGAGCGTGTAGTCAGCGCGCTTGGCGATATTCTGACCTGATTCACTTTCGTTCCATTTTGCCCCAGTGTTCTTCGCGTGGCTCGATCTGGTTTCGGCCGCGCTCTTTTGCTATATACAGTCTTTGATCTGCCATATCCACCAGTTTGATGATGTCATCGGTTTCATCTGGAAATGTGGCGATGCCCTGGCTGGCGGTTGGCATGGGTAACTGGCGGCCATCTGAACTGGTCAGGATCATCTCGTTGATTTCTTTGCGAATGCGCAGGGCGATACCGTGAACCTGTGAACCGCCGGTGTCCGGGAAGAGTATCGCAAACTCTTCGCCGCCCCAGCGGCCAACGGCATCGCTCGCGTGAATGTGTTTCGTAATGATTTTGGTGATCTCGATCAGCACCAGGTCGCCAGCCATGTGGCCGTAGCTGTCGTTGTATTGTTTGAAGTGATCGATATCGAGCATGATCAGGCAGATGCTGCTTCCGGTTGCCCGTGCGCGGTCGGCTTCTTTTTGCAAGAGTTTGAGAAAATAACCGTGGTTATAAACCTGGGTCAAGCTATCCAACCGGGCTTGTTTTTCAACTTCATCGTGGTGGTAGGCGTTGTCGAGCGCCAGGGCGGCTTGCTGGCCAAGGTTTTCGAGCAGTTCCATGTCGGTGCGGTTAAAGGCGTTCGGGCGATAAGATGCAACAGCCAGAATGCCTTTCATATGGGCTGTAATGATCGGGATGCCCATCCAGGACAGACTGGTGCGGCCTTGGCCAACGGTGACCAATTGCACTCCTTCCAGATCGGCTTCATGCCTCAAATCTGGCATGAAAAGCGGGCGCTGGTGCTCGATGACCCAACCCGAAAGCGTGCCATCGATGGGAAGTTTTACGTTGCTGAAGTATTCCCCTTCATCGTAGAGAAGGCTTAATGCCAATTGCTTGTCTTCAAGGATGCCAAGATAATAACTGTCTGCATTGATGGCTTTTTGCAGGGCAGCATTGACAATGTTAACCACCTGTTCGGCTTCTAGCGAAGTCGCAATTTTGCGCGCAAATTCATTGACGGTTTCGAGCTGCTCGATCCTTGTCCGCATGGCGTTGCTAAGTCGAAATATGGTCTCGATAAAAACGATTGCGATTAAAACGAAACTGATCTGGCTGACCAGGTTGGCTGTGGAAATTTTATTTTCTGCAATTGAAACGGGAGTCGATAAACCGACAGATACAAAGATGAAAATGAGCGCAGCCCGTTTCTCCCAGATGGTTGCAAAAATTGTTGCTGTGAGCAGGAAGATTGCATAAATTGCAAGGTGATTTCTTTCATCGATAAACCACAGTCCGATGCCCAAGACACTGCCATTGATAACAGCGAAAAGAGTTTGGTATCTAGCATGCCGGGCTGGATTCTGTAAAATGATGGAATGGAGTGCTGCTATCAGCGCCAGGGCGATCACGCCAAAAATGATCGATCTTTGGCCCGCAACATTGTGCACATAGATTTGAGCAACGCCATCAACGATCAGATAGATGGCCAATAAAATAATTGAGAGTCTGGCGGGAGCGACAAGTTTCCGGGTTTCGAAATCCGTCAGGTTGTCCGGCTTGTTTTTCTTCCCGAAATCAGCATTCATGTTAATTTCTCGCCCCCGCTTTTGATGAGTTGTTCAAAAGCCACAATAATCTCGGGGTCGAAGAGTTCTCCAGATTTTTCGCGTAAATATTCGAGAGCTTCTTTCGTCGTGATTTTTGTGCGGTATGGACGGTCGGTGGTTAACGCGTCGTAGGCGTCCACCACTGCGAAAATGCGTGCCGCCAGCGGGATTTCTGCACCCTTAAGGCCAAGTGGGTAGCCGCTGCCATCCCAGCGCTCCTGGTGATAGCGAATAATAGGTAGAATTTCCTGGAGGAATGGAATGCCCTCGATGATCCTTGCGCCAATATCGGGGTGCAGGCGCATTGTTTTCCATTCTTCTTTGTTTAATGTGCCGGGCTTGAGCAGGATCGTATCGCTGATGCCGATCTTGCCGATGTCATGCAATATGGCGCCGCGCTCGAGCATTTTGAGCTGAGTGGCATCGAATCCCATATGTTGCCCGAGCATGCAGGTCAGCCGGGCCACGCGGATGCTATGTCCTTCTGTTTCGCGGTCGCGTGCATCCAGCGCTGATGAAAGCGCTATCAGGGTCTGGTCGTAGGTGATTTCCAGTTCGTGGAAAGCAGCTTCGATTTGCTCGGCTTGTTGCCTGGTTTCGGAGAGTAATATACTCCGCTCCAGCGCAATTGCGGCCTGGTTGGCAAGAGTGTGTAAGTTATCTGAAAAGCGGGCATTGCTCCAGTTTTTCTCAGGCACTTCGATCCATAGCGCGCCATATTGGTGTCGAGGCGTTTGCAATGGCACACAGACCTGGGCCAGTTCATTTTCTCCTGAAACAATGATATTTTGCCCGCTGCGAAGGGTCTGCCTGATCAGGTCCATTGGATGGCGTGTGCCGGGCTGCAACCCGTTGCTATCGATTTGAACCTGGGCTTCAATCACGCCCTGTGAGTTGAAAAGCGCAATCCCCGCAGCCTGGGCGTGGATGAGCTGGTAGGTTGTCTCGGCGATTGCGGCGGCGGCATCGGTTAATTGTTCAGCCTGGATAACGCGCGTGCTCAATTGATACAGTTGGGTTGCCGTGTTGAGCATCGAGCGCAGTTCCTGGTAAAGCCAGGTGGTCTCTACCGCCGCTGCGGCCTGGCTGGTCAGCAGGTTGCCCAGGGCTTCATCATTTTCGTTAAATGCGTTCGCGCCGAGTTTCCCGAAAGCAAGCACTACCCCGATATTCGATTGCCGTAAACGGATCGGAACCGCCAGCATGGTGCGCAGATCGTTACTGCCAGTCGGCGTACTGCTAAACCGTTTGCGCACATCCCTTACCCGCATTGGGCCGACCTGATTTAAAACGGTTTGAATTAGCGTATTTCCTTCGGGGTCACTATTCAGGATGCTGCTCAGGGTGGGGGCATAGCCTGCCTGTGCTACCCGCGTGAAGCCGCCTCCTTTATCCACCAGAGCCACAAACACAAAACGGGCATCGAGCGTTTTTTTTGCGATCTCAGCGATCTGGCTGATAACAGCTTCCACTTCGAGGGTGGTCGACAGGTTGACGCCGGCTTGAATGAGCCGCGTCAGGCGTTGGTCGTGGTCACTTCTCTGCCAGGATGATACCAGGCGCAAGGCAATCGTTTCAAGTGTGCGAATGTCGCTATCATCAAAGGCCTGTGAGTTTGAGTGGTCGATGACGATACATCCCTTCAGCTGATTGTAAAAAAGGATGGGTACAACCAATTCTGAAAGGATGTTGTGGTGTTCGAAGGGGATATATTCAGGATCGAGGCGCGTATCCGTGACCAGCTGGCTTCGCCTTAGCCGGGCGGCGCGGCCAATCAGCCCAGATTGGGTGCCCTGACGATAGCCAGGCGGGATGCTATGCGCTGCCGGCCCGCTGGTTGCCAGCAAACTCATCTCATTTCTTTCCGAATCAAACTCCAGAACAGCACAAAGCTCACCGCCAAGTGTGGTTTGAACTGCGTTGGCCGTTAGTTGAGCTGAAACAGGAGGGTCAAGCACGGTTTCCAACTCAAGATTGAGCTGCTGAAGCAAGTTTAGCTGCGACATGCGTCTCTTTTCCCCAGCGACCATCTGGGTCAGGAGGCGTTCGTATTCCCGCTGTTGCCAGGCATTTTTTTTGAGTAGCTCTTGTGAGCTGCGGAAAGGCTCGCTCAGCAGACTTCGTAAAAATGAAAAAAGCCCCCCGGCTTCGTCGGCACCGAACTGGAGATAATTATCTCCGTTCAGTCCTGAAAACAAGCCATTTAGGGACAGGTTGAGCACAATGGTTAACACCAGGCCGACAATGGCAACGATCAGCATGCTGTATAACCCAATTTCGCGCAGGGTTTGAATGGCGCGAGTTGATGCGGGCAGCAGGTGTTCGGCGGCGGTCAGCATTGAAAGTACGATCACAAGCGATACACTTTCACCGCCTCTCACAATGTGGAAGAACCGCCTGCCAATGTTTTTACTTTCGCGCAGGATGACTTTTTCCCATGGCACGATTTCACTGGATAGCAGTCCCAGGATTGCGCTGCTGGCAATGAAAATTTGCAAGATGTTTTCGTGAAGTCCTGCGAGCAAGACCCATAAAATCCACGGGATGCTTAATAAATGCCACTGTTCTTTTTTTTTGTATTCAGCATAAAGCCCAGAGATTATCGCTATGAATGCGCTGGCCATGAACCCGACCGCCATCGATATCCGCATCGGTTCATAATGAAGTGCGGGCATGTCTCTGGCAACCCAGCCGGGGTAAGCAAGCATGCTGGCTCCGATGATGAGGTTTGCCACAAGGGTTGCAATTTGTAACCAATCGAATAACCTTATTTTTGCCCAGGGTGATAATAAAAGCGCCAAAATTACTGTGCCAAGCCATATGGATTCTGTGAAAAACCCCAACTTCCAGATGTAGTAACAAACGATTGAAAGAATGCCCGCGCAAATAAATCCGATGATCTGTCTATTCTTTGTCGTATAGTCCAACACCATGGATGCGTAGTAGATGAAGGATAGCGCAATAAGTACTGCGCCGCCCAGGTTTGATTGCCAGCCAGGCTGAATCGGCGCATAATCTGCCAGCAGATGTGGGGCGATAAGCAATGTTCCGCCCAATGCGAGCAAGAGAAGGGTAGTGCTCAAAGACAAAGAGTAAAATGTTGATTTATTCATACACGCTTTCTCAAATTATAGTGCCAAATATGTTGCGGATGTTGATTATGTTGAAATTACACTTTCGTTGACGGATATCTTGAAGACTGCTATCATCAAACGGTGCAAAAGTTACAAACCATGTTGTCTAGCATGCGAAAAGAAATCACAGGGATCCTGCGTTGGCTCATCCCCGGGCTTGGTGTTAAACGCTGGTTTGGCCTGATACTGCTCGGGCTAACTCTGCTTGCAGTAGGGTTGGCCTTGGCTTTGTTGGATGTTTACCGCACGACTCCAACTGAAAGCGGCTTAACTCCGGTGCTAGAAGTGGCAGCCTTGCAGTTCTTGGTGCGCCCGGTGCGTGTTGCCATTTTTGCGATCCTGGGCGTGACCTTGATCGGTTTTGGGATGGCTGGGCTGAACCACGCCCTGATCATCCCTTTTATGCGCCCCGGACAGAAATTGGTCGATCAGATCGCCAATTACCGCCGCAAGGGGCGCGGTCCGCGGGTGGTTGTATTGGGTGGTGGGCACGGTCTGGCTACACTCTTGCGTGGCTTGAAAACCCATTCAGCCAACTTGACGGCCATTGTTTCGGTCGCCGACGATGGCGGCTCTTCCGGCCGCCTGCGACAGTCATTGGGCATCCTGCCGCCGGGCGATATTCGCAATTGCCTGGCCGCACTCTCCGATGATGAAGGCATGCTGACCCAATTGTTCCAGTATCGTTTTACAAGTGAATCGGGGCTGGGCGGGCATTCCTTTGGTAACCTTTTCATCTCAGCCCTGGCCGAAATAACCGGTAGTTTTGAAGAAGCCGTTGCGGAATCTGGACGGGTGCTCGGTGTCCGTGGACGGGTGCTGCCCGCGACGCTCCACAACGTGCGCCTGGTCGCCGATATCGAGCTGCCCAACCAACCTGGAAGTGTGCGCGTCGAAGGTGAGAGCGCCATCCCCGAAATGCCGGGACGGGTGCGACGAGTCTGGCTTGAGCCAAATTCGCCGTTCGCGTTTCCGCCCGCCGTGCGCGCCATCCTGGCTGCAGATTTGATCGTCATCGGGCCGGGAAGCCTTTACACCAGCATTCTGCCCAACTTGTTGGTTCCAGATTTGCTTGATGCAGTTCGCGCCAGCCGCGCGTTGAAAGCCTTTGTGGTTAACATCGCCACCCAGCCTGGGGAAACCAGCCAGTATTCCGTGTTGGATCATGTCCGAGTACTTGAAGAACATGTTGGTAGTGACTTGGCGGATATAATTGTTTATAATAATTTTTATGATTCACCCCTGCCAAATTTGTCAGATTGGGTAAAATTGGAAGGCGAATCTGCAAGCGGTTATCCGCTTTACGGTGCAAACCTGACGAACAGTCAACATCCCTGGCGTCACGACTCAGAAAAATTGGCCCAGACTTTGATGGATTTATTGTTTGAGCGGACTGGTCCCCTGGTCGAGTAAAAGTTAACAATTGATGAAGAAGCGTGTCTGTAACCCTGTTTTTGGGTTATTAATGATAAAATTGCCAGTTGTGCAAAAATTCACAATCTAAAACCTGAGGAGGTTTAATTATGGCTACAAAAATTGGTATCAATGGTTTTGGGCGTATCGGACGCCAGGTTCTCAAGGCGATTCGCGATTACTATCCGGATACTCTCGAAGTTGTCGCTTTCAACGATATTGGCGACACAAAAACGATGGCCCATTTGCTTAAATACGATTCGACCTATGGTCGCTTCGATGGCACCGTCGAAGTTCTTGATGATGGTCTTTTGATTGACGGCAAGAAAGTCAAAGTTTTCAAGGAAACCGATCCGGCCGCGATCATGTGGAAAGATCTGGGCGTGGATATCGTCATCGAGTCGACTGGCTTGTTCACCATCAAAGAAGATGGCGTCAACAAGAAGGGCAAAACTGTCCGGGGCGCAGTCAACCACATCACTTCCGGTGGTGCCAAGAAGGTTATCATTTCTGCTCCCGCAGAAGGCGAAGACCTGACCGTCGTGTTGGGCGTCAACGAAGACATGTACGATTCGGCCAAGCACTTTGTCGTTTCGAACGCTTCCTGCACCACCAACTGTCTGGCCCCGGCCGCCAAGGTTGTTCACGACAAATGGACGATTAAACGCGCTTTCATGACCACCATTCACTCCTACACCAATGACCAAAAGGTGCTGGATATGCCGCATTCCGATCTGCGCCGCGCCCGCTCTGCCGGGTTGAACATCATCCCGACCACCACCGGCGCTGCCAAGGCTATTTCACTGGTCATTCCTGACCTGAAGGGCAAGTTCGACGGTTACTCCCTGCGCGTTCCGACCCCGACCGTCTCTGTGGTGGATTTCACCGCTGAACTCGAAGGCGAAACCACAACCGAAGAACTGCGCCAGGCTTTCCGCGATGCCGCCAAGCTGCCGCGCTTCAAGGGTGTTCTCGAAGCCGTGGATGAGCCCCTGGTGAGCATGGACTTCAAGGGCAGCCCATTCAGCTCCTCGGTCGACCTGCCTTTCACCAGCGTTTTGGGCAAGGAAAAGAGCAACTTCATCAAAGTCGTTACCTGGTATGACAATGAGTGGGGTTACTCCTGCCGCACCGCTGACCTCGCCGCGTTGATGGCGAAATCGCTCTAAAGATATCTGTCGGGGTAGGTCTTAGACCTACCCCGACTTAATGGGATGACTATGAACAAGAAAACTGTAAAAGATATCGATCTTAAGGGCAAGCGCGTTTTCATGCGCGTCGATTTCAATGTGCCGATGGCTGATGGTAAAGTGACGGACGACAAGCGCATCAAAGCTGCCTTGCCGACCATCAAATATGTTTTGGAACAGGGCGCTTCGGTGCTGCTGGCCAGCCATCTTGGTCGCCCCAAGGGCGGGCCAGATCCTGAATTCAGCCTGAAGCCTGCCGCTGAAGTGCTGTCCACGCTGCTTGGCGTGCCGGTCAAAATGGCTCCCGATTGTGTTGGCCCCGAAGTTGAGGCCATCGCCAAGGGCCTCAAGCCCGGTGAAGTTGTTTTGCTCGAGAACACCCGTTTTCATGCCGGTGAAGAGAAGAACGATCTCGAACTGGCCAAACAGATGGCAGCACTGGCCGATGTTTATGTCAACGATGCTTTTGGCTCGGCCCATCGTGCCCATTCTTCCACTGAAGGTATTGCCCGCTTCCTGCCGGCTGTTTCCGGCTTCCTGATGGAACAGGAACTCGAATACCTCGGTCGCGCGGTTGCCAACCCCGAGCACCCTTACGTTGCCATTCTTGGTGGCGCAAAGATCAGCGACAAGATCCTGGTTGTTGAAACCCTGCTCTCCAAATGCGATAAGCTCATCATCGGCGGCGGCATGGCCAACACGTTCCTGACCGCCCAAGGCTTGAATATGCAAGACAGCCTGGTTGAAGCCGCTTCATTGGAGACTGCCAAGGCTATTCTTGCCAATGTCGGCGATAAGCTCGTTTTGCCGGTCGATGCGGTTATTGCGGACAAGTTCGATGCCGAAGCTGCCAGCCAAATCGTGGATGTGGATGCGATCCCTGCCGGTTGGCGGATGCTGGATGTCGGTCCCAAGACCCTCGACCTGTATCGCGCTGTCCTGGCGGATGCCAAGCTGGTGGTTTGGAACGGCCCTGTCGGCGTTTTCGAGTTCCCCAAGTTTGCCGAAGGAACGTTTGTCCTCGCCAAACTGTTGGCCGAATCGAAGGCCATTACCGTTATCGGTGGCGGCGACAGCGCCAGCGCGGTTAAGAAGGCTGGCGTCGCCAAGCAGATGACGCATGTCTCGACCGGCGGCGGCGCGAGCCTGGAGTTCCTCGAAGGCAAGGAACTGCCCGGCGTCGCAGCGCTCAACAACAAGTAGTAGAAAACTGTATTGAGAAGGGTCAACCGTCAAGACGGCTGGCCCTTTTTTTATGCGCCGGTGTTATTGCGGCTATATCCCCCATTTTGTCCATTGAAAAACTGGAAACCCGACGTATACTATCGATATTGATTTGAAAACCAAAGGAGAGAAGACATGGAACAAGAATTTTCGAATGTGGCCCCCGCCAAGAAAAATAACACTGTTTTGATCGTTGTGGCTGTCATTGCGGCATTGTTGTGCTGCTGTTGTATTTTAATTGTGGGTGGTTTAACCTTACTCGGCCCAACGGTTAGCGATACCTTCGAGAATATCGAAGAAGGCATCGAGCAGGGCGCTCCTTACGAAATGCCCGCCGAAGGCGAAGACCCTTCCTATGAGGGCGGCGAGGGCCAAGGCGAAGAAACATATCCTGGTTTATCTGACTATGTTCCTGTTGGCGGCCTGGGGGATGAAATCTTGCGCACCGATACCTGGCTGAATGTGACCTTTTCTGCGGTGATGGCCAGCTGCACCATCCCTGCCGATGGCGCCCAGAATACATCCATCGAAGTCATCCAAAACCCGGATGGCGCTGGAGTGTGGGTTGAGCGCTGGACAGTCCCTTGTGATGAAGGCTCATCCAAGGCATTCGATATCACTTTTACCCCGGCCGCCAGCGGTGGAACGGACATCTCCATCCAAACTGCCGAATAAATAACTTTTGTTTTACGCTAAAGGCAGGCTGGAAACCCCGGCCTGCCTTTTTTGTTCTTGCATTTGTGCGCAAAAAATGTTAGAAATATAGTCTTATGTCAGACACTTCTCCGACCCTCCTTATTGGTAATATCCCTGTCTATGGTGATGCGATCCTGGCTCCGATGGATGGCTATTCGGATTGGCCTTTCCGCTCGCTGTGCCGTTCGCTTGGCTCGGCGATGAGTTACACCGAATTCGTTAAATCGGAAGATATTGTGCATCTTTTCCGGCGAGTGCGCGCCAAAATGACTTATGAAGAGTCCGAGCGGCCTGTGACCATCCAGATCTATGGCGACGACCCGCAGGTGATGCTTGAAGCGGCCCTCATCGCCCAGGATCTCGGCCCGGACATTATCGATGTCAATATGGGTTGCCCGGCCAAAACAGTCGTTCATCGCGGCTGTGGCGTAGGGCTGATGCGCACCCCGGAAAAAATCGGGCAGATTTTTGCGAAATTGACCGCCAGGTTGCGGATTCCCGTTACCGGCAAGATGCGTCTGGGTTGGGATGATTGCCTCAGCTACCGTGAAGTTGCCCACATCGTTGAAGATAACGGTGCAGCGCTGATCGCTGTCCACGGGCGGACGAAGGATCAAGGTTATGGCGGCCAGGCCAATTGGGACGCGATCGCCGAGGTTAAATCGCTGGTCAAGATTCCGGTCATCGGCAATGGGGATGTCAAGCGTGTCGCTGATGTTCAGCGCATCAAAGATTATACGGGCTGTGACGCAGTCATGATTGGGCGCGGGGCGATCGCCAACCCGTGGATTTTCTCAGGCATTGATCGCGAGAACGTTCCAGCCAAGCTGGTGCGTGAGACCATGCGCCAGCACTTGGAGAAAAATGTCGCTTTTTATGGCGAAGAAGATGGCGAGCGTCTGTTCCGGAAGCACGCCATGCACTACCTTGGCCTGCATTCGCTCGACCGTGAATCACGCAAGAACATTCTGCGCAAACGCCCGGCAGGCGAATACATGGATATTTTGCACGCCATTGAAGCCCAAATGCAAACCGCCGCCCAAGCCTGACCGATGAGTGCTTGGCAGGGACAAAACAGCATAATAAACAGTGAAGAGCGCCAGAAAATCATCCGACGCTCTTCACTGTTTATTTTAAAGTTGCCATGGTGGTGATTGGCCGAATCTATTGCGCAGTACCCGATTCGGGTGGGTGAGTTGGCGCTTCTTTGCCGAGTTCGAGCGAGCGTTCGTAGGCAGCCCAGATGGCGCGCGAAACGGCAGTCCGGAATCCGGCTTTTTCGAGAAAGTACATCGCTTCGGCGGTGGTGCCGCCGGGCGAGGTGACCTGGTTGCGCAGGGCGGCAACGTGTGTATCGCCTTTCTGGTTCAGGTTTTCGTAATAGGCCACCGAGCCTTTAATGGTTTCTAGCACCAGTTTCTCGGAGATGCGCCGCGCAAAACCCATGTGGACCCCGGCATCGATCATCGCTTCCATGAACAGGAAAACGTAAGCCGGACCGGTGCCCGAAAGGGCGGTTGCCATATCGAGATAATTCTCATCATCGACTTCGACCTGTTCGCCCAGCGCGCCCAGGATGTTGCTGGCGGTCGCTTTTTGGTCTTCGTCGACCGCTTCAGATGCGATCCAGACCGTGATGCCGCGGCTGATCTGGGCGGGGGTATTCGGCATTGAGCGTACAACGGCCGGGTGGCCGAGCCCCTTGCTGATTTTTGAGATCTTGGCCCCGGCCACGATCGAAAGCACGAGCGCTTCCGGGCGGATGTGGCCTTTCAGGCCCTTGAGCACTTCGGCCAGACGCTGCGGTTTAACCGATAGGATGACCACATCGGCCTCGGCAACGGCCAGATTGTTTTCGGTGAAAGGCTGGGTGCCATATTTCTCGCTCAGTTCATCCACGCGTTCGGTACGGGCATCTGCGGTCAGCAGGTTTTCGGGGCGCGAAAGCCCCTGGCGTAGCAAACCTGCCAGCATGGCTTCTCCCATCGCGCCGGAACCGATAAAGGCGATTTTCTTGGTCAGCATGAATAAATTCTCCTTTGGCATGCCGGAGCTCAACGACAGCGGTCGTTGGATTTCAAAAGCCAGGGGACTTTTGACTCCGTTTTATTTTAAGAATGGGGATTAGCGATTGAAATATCCCAGCGCCAACCGCAAACGTTCTTCAACTGCTCCCGGCGCATCTTTGGGGATGGCCTGGATGGCAGTCTGGGCTTCTACCACACTGTAGCCCAGGGAGGTCAGCGCGGCCAGGACCTCTGAGTCGGTGTCTGACATGCTCGCTACCCGCCCGAAAACATCGGTCGGTTTCAGGCGATCCTGTAAGTACATAACGATTTTCTGGGCGGTCTTTTTGCCCACGCCGGGGACGCGGCTGAGCAATTCCGGTTCCTCGCTGAAAACGGCCCGTTGAACGGCATCCAGGCTTAGGGTGGCCAGCACCGAGAGCGCCACCTTCGGGCCAACCCCGTCCACGCCGAGCAGGGTCAGGAAGAGTTGGCGTTCCTCCGCATTTTCAAATCCATACAGTGAGAGTTCTGTTTCGCGCACGATCAGGTGCGTAAACAGGAAGGTTTTTTCGCCGACATTGAGCGATTCAACCAGGCTTTTGGCGGCAAAAACGCGCAGACCTACACCGCCGACATCGACGATCAGGGCGTTATCTTCTTTGTGTTGGATTTCTCCATGAAGAGTGGCTATCATGGCTTGATTTTATCGCGTTTTTCAAAATTGACTTGCCTGCTTTTCTGATGTAGACTTAGTTCAATATCCCTGACCCACATTCAAACTTTGAAAAACATGACATCTCACTCCTCACGTTACCGCTGGTTCGTTGTGTTTGTTTTCTTTGGCTTTATGCTCCTGCATCAGGTGGATAAGTTGTTGGTTGGCCCGCTGACCCCGAAAATTATCGAGGAATTTGGCATTACCAAGACCCAGATGGGAGCAGTTACTACTGGTGCGCTGGTGGTCGGGACGATCTTATACCCGATCTGGGGCTACTTGTATGACCGTTTCGCGCGTTCCAAGCTCTTGGCGCTGGCTTCGTTCATCTGGGGCGCGACAACCTGGCTGAGCGCGATTGTGCGCAGTTACACAGGTTTTATGGTAACGCGCGCATCGACCGGTATTGACGATTCATCGTACCCTGGTTTGTACTCACTGGTGGCTGATTATTTTGGCCCGAACATGCGCAGTAAAATCTACGGGCTTTTGCAGTTGACCGCGCCGATTGGCTATCTGCTTGGGATGATTTTGGCGCTGATGGTTGCGCCAGGCTTGGGATGGGGCTGGCGCAATGTATTTTATCTGACCGGTGGAATGGGAATCGTGCTTTCGGTTTTGATTTTCTTCGGGATCAAGGAAATGCCGCGCGGGCAGGCCGAACCGGAGTTCGAAGGCGCCCAGGAGATGCAAAAATTCGAGTTCAACTGGGCGGCGGCCAGGGATGTGTTTAAAAAACGCACCATGTGGTTTGTCTTCCTGCAGGGCTTTGCCGGGGTTTTCCCCTGGAACGTGATCACTTACTGGTTTTTTACTTATCTTGGCGAGGAACGCGGCTACGATGAGAGTGGAGTCTTGTTTACCATGGCGCCGGTCATTTTAGTGCTGGCGTTGGGGTATTTGATCGGCGGCGCAGCCGGCGACTGGTTGTTCAAGCGCACCCCCAAGGGACGCATCATCGTTTCAAGCGTGGGCGTCTTGATGGGGGCTTTGTTCCTGTTCCTGGCCATTCGCACCCCGATCGAGCAGACCACCACTTTCCTGGTTCTGATGTGTTTGACGGCGATTTTTATGCCGTTTTCTTCCCCGAATGTGGTTTCAACGGTCTACGATGTGGTTGTGCCGGAAGTGCGCTCGACTGCCCAGTCAGTAGAGTATTTCATCGAGAACTTTGGCGCGGCGGCGGCCCCCTTGCTGGCAGGCATCATCGCCGACCAGACCGGCAGCCTGGCGACGGCCATTTTATTTATCTGCACGATCGCCTGGGCAGCCTGTTTTGTGATCTATCTGGGGGCGCTGTTCTTCATCGACAAGGATCACAATGACTTGCGCGCACTGATGGCAAAACGCGCGGCAACGAATTAATTATGGCCGAAAATAACAACAACTTACCCGGAAGCCTGCTTCAGGCCATTCTATTTGCTGCTGAAAAGCATCGCGATCAGCGCCGCAAAGGAGCCAACCAGGCACCCTACATCAACCATCCGATTGCGGTGGCTGAGATTTTGTGGCGGGTGGGCGGCGTTCGGGATGAAGTGACCTTGCAGGCAGCCATTTTGCACGATACCGTTGAAGATACTGATACGACCCCCGAAGAGCTGGAAAGACTCTTCGGGGTGGAAGTGCGCGATGTGGTTATGGAGGCTACTGACGATAAATCTCTGCCCAAGGCAGAGCGCAAGCGATTGCAGATCGTGCATGCCCCGAGTCGGACGGTGCGGGCACGGGCGGTTAAAATCGCGGACAAAATTTCGAACCTGCGCGACATCATCCACACCCCGCCGCCCGATTGGAGTGAGGCGCGCATTCGCGAGTATGTGCTGTGGAGCGAGCGGGTTGTCAATGGCTTGCGCGGATTTCACCCTGCGCTCGAAGCTGCTTATGATGAAATATTGTCTGATGCCAAGCTGTCTCTGGGGTTTGATTGAAGCTGTTGTTGATTTTTCGGGGGATGTATTCCTGAACCAAGTGTGAAGTAAAAGGTTGTGCCTTTTCCTTGCTCAGATTCGGCCCAAATTTTGCCCCCGTGGCGGCTGATGATGCGCTGGGAAATTGCCAGGCCAATGCCTGTCCCTTCAAATTCGCTGGCATGGTGCAGGCGCTGGAAAACACCAAATAATTTGTTGGAAAATTTCATATCGAAGCCCGCTCCGTTATCGCGCACAAAATAAACGGTCTCGTTGTCTTTGATAAGCGAGTCGATTTTGATCTTGGCAGGACGGCTGTTACGACTGTATTTCACCGCGTTCGAGAGCAGGTTAACAAAAACCTGTTTGAGCAGGATGCGGTCGGCATTGCAGGGCGGCAGGTCTGAGCATTCATATTCGATCGATTGGGCTAACGACTCGGCTGCGACAGCTTGCCATGTTTCTGCGACCAAGGCATTTGTATCAATAGCCTGGCGATTGATTTCGGTGCGGCTGGTTCGGGAGAAAGCCAGCAGGCCATCGATTAGTGCCGCCATTTGGTTGGTGCCAGCGATGATCTTGCCCAAAAATGAGCGTGCCGTCGGAGGCATGTCTTCTGAAAAATCATCGAGCAGAATGTGGGAATAGCCGCCGATGGCGCGAAGCGGCGAGCGCAGATCGTGTGAGACTGTATAAGAAAAGGATTCGAGTTCTTTGTTTGCGGTTTCAAGCTCAATCGTGCGTTGGCGCACATGTTCTTCCAACTGCGTGTTGAAGATGTGCAATTTTTCTTCGGCCAGCTTCTTTTCAAAGATGTTCTCGAACAAGATGCCGGCGCTGTCTTCAGTGAGTGGGAAAATTTTGATATCGTATGCTTCGCTTAATTCCCCATCCGGGGTTTTTATCACGGATTCGATTTCGGCCGGAACACCGGTTTTTATGACTTCGTAACATTTTTGATCAAAGTTTTTGGTGCTGAATATGTTGCCAGCCTGGTTAATCGGTTGGCCTATGCTATCTTCGATAGCTTTCCCCGAGAATATCAGGGCTGCCGGGTTGGCGGCTGCAATTTGCAGGCAGGTTTTGTCGTGCAGGTTGCCAGCGCGCACAATGTACATGCCAACTTGCATCGTATTGACGATGTCTGCATATTGGCGAACGGTTGCCTCGGCTTGTTCGCGCTCGATGATCTCGCGCTGGAGTTGTGTGTTGGCTTCGAGCAGATCCTGAGTACGTTCTGCCACTCGCAGGTCGAGCCCCAGGTTCAGTTCGCGCAATTCTTTGATAGCGGTTTCCATTGCGTTTGCTGAGAGCCAGGAGAGCAGGGCCAGGAAGATAAAAGCAAAGTAAGGCAGCGGTTGGGGGATAAGGTTGGCTGATAAGGCCAGCAGGTTCAATTCCAGAATGGTCAGGCCGGCAAAGATGAAGCTGAAATATGGCCTGACCAGTACGCTGGATAGCAAAATGGGGATTGTGAATACGTATAGACTGCGTCCATCGATCAGTTGAACGGTTTCATCGCTAAAAGCAAAAGAAACCAGCAAAAAAAGCAAAAATACAAATCCGGCAATTCCATTGGAAAGTGCCCGATTCAGGGCGTAAAAGAAAATGTAGCCGGCCAATATTGCCAAAAGCCAGATGTATAACCAGGTATTCTCGCCTGCGACCATGCCGAGTTCCTTGGCCCACAAGGCTTCTATTGCAATGATGAGTACCAGGGAGAGCAGGGTTAACAAAAACATGCCCAGCAGCATGATATTTAAAAGTCTGCGCCTGCGGGCATCGTCTGAATCGAGCGTTTTGACTTCAATGAGCGCGTTTAAGGTTTGGCGTATTCTGGTTTTAGAAACCATTTAACCCCTTTGCGGTTTTTCTAAAAAAGCCACCAGCCGAGCAAAACGGCGGTCAGGGTCATGGTAATGTTATCCACATCTTTATGTGGCAGCGATTCGACCGCCATGCTCCCCAGCGCGATCACAGCCAGGGGCAGCAGGTACGAAGCCAGTGGAGCGGGGAAAATTCCCAGAGCAATATAAACCATCAGGATCAGCGCAGAAAGCCCAAAGCCGCCGATCAAAACACTCAAAGAACCGGCTGCGCTTTTTTCGGGAGACCAGGGCAGTCGCGCGGAGCGGATCCGACTCCCAACGATGTCGGCGATCCCGTCGCCGCCGCACATCATCATCAGCGCAACCATGCCTACAGGCGAATCCTTCCAGAAAAGGATGGTCAGCAGAACGAACATCACCCCATAATACAACGGCCCGCGCAAAATTTCACGCGGGTCGCCGGTACGCGACATAGCCTTGACCGATGCTTCATCCTTGACCACTCCCAGGCCGATCAGCGCAAACTGGACGGTGATCAGCCCCGGCACAAGTGCAGCCAGATAACGATCGTACCACTCGCCGGGAAAGAGCAGCCAGCACAGCACGAAGATTGGGCCGGTGCCGATGTGGATCAGTTTGCGGCTCAGGCGACTCTCGACCAAACCGCGTTGGGCGGCAAAATCCATGGCGCGTAGCCAGGCGATTGCGGCGATGAGGGTCAAAATCATGGCGAGAAAAGAGTTCATGCGAGTCTCCAGAGCAATGATATGGCAACTATAGCATATTTGGAGCTATAATCGGCCAACATTTATGCAAAATAGCCCTTCTTCTCAGTTCGTTTACGGCTTGCGCGCCGAATTGCCCATTTTGTTGGGGGTTGCGCCGTTTGGCATGATCTACGGCATCCTGGCGCTTGGTGCGGGGCTTTCACCATTGGCGGCCCAGGCCATGTCGGCGGTGGTTTTTGCCGGCTCATCGCAATTTATGCTGGTACAACTGATCGGGATGGGCGCGCCTGCGCTGGTGATGGTTTTGACCGGATTTGTGATCAACCTGCGCCACGCACTGTATTCGGCCTCGATTGCGCCGCACACGCTTGGCTTGAATCTGGCCTGGAAGGGAATTTTATCTTACTTGCTGACGGATGAAGCCTATGCTGTCACCGTTCTCCATTACAACGCCGATAGCCCGGCAGAGCACAAGCACTGGTATTTTTTCGGCGCGGGGCTGACGCTCTGGACGGGCTGGCAGATTAGCACAGCGATTGGCATTTTCCTCGGGGCGCAAATCCCGGCTTCGTGGGGCTTGGATTTTACCCTGGCCTTGACCTTCATTGCCCTGGTCTTCCCGGTCATCCGCGACAGGCCAACCCTTCTGGCGGCGCTTGCGGCGGGGCTGACCTCCATCCTGGCTGCGGGACTACCCTATAAACTGGGTTTGGTGACTGCCGCCCTGGTGGGAATTCTGACTGGTCTGCTCGCGGAGCGCAAATGAATAGCATCTGGCCAGTGATGTTCCTTTTGGGGGCGCTGACGTTCCTGACGCGCCTGTCGTTTATTGGCCTGTTTCATCGTTGGCGCACCCCTGATCTGGTCAAGCGCGCCTTGCGGTATGTACCGGTTGCTGCCCTGACGGCCATCATTGTGCCTGAAATGTTGATGGCTGATGGGATATTGAACTTAAGCCTGTTGAATCCGCGCTTGTTGGCCGGGCTGCTGGCGATCGGGGTCGCCATGCGCACCCGCAGCGTGACCTGGACGATTGCAGTGGGGATGGTCGCTTTCTGGCTATTCCGCTGGTTGTTCGGAGTGTAACTTTTATCACGATGAATTTTGGCAGAAGCGGGTATAGTTGGGGGCAAGGAGATTTATCCCATGACCGAAAAAACCTGTTTGAACTGCAACCGCACTGCCGAGCTTATTCCGTTGATTTCACTTGAATATCGCGGTGTATCTTACGCCATTTGTCCGCAGTGTTTCCCTGTTCTGATCCATAAACCCCAAAACCTGGCCGGAAAATTGCCCGGTATTGAGAATGTTGCCCCGGCAAACCACGAGCACTAATCCTGTTCTCAAGAGCCACCTGGCGCGGTCGCGCAAAACATGTCTTGCAATCTGGTATGATTGCGGGCATGTTTTTTTATTGCCCCAGTCAGTTTGCCAAAGGAAAAACAGGATGGTTGCATCTTTCATTAAAAAATTCAAATTGACCCGCACCAGCTTCAATGCTTTTTTGATCATTGCCCTGTTCGGCTTGGATAAATTTCTGGCATTTGTGCGCACGGGTATCATCTCGCGCCAGTATCGTGATGAAGTTCATCTGCTCGATACGTTCAACGCCGCCAACAACCTGCCCGATGTGCTTTTTGCCTTGATCTCTGGCGGCGCCCTGGCGATGGCTTTTATCCCGCTCCTGACGGAGTACCTGACCCAAAAAGACCGCGCCGCTGCCTGGGAGCTTTTCTCGCGGGTGGCCAACCTGGCTTTTGTCGTGACAGGTACGATCGCCATTATCATCGCTATTTTTGCCGAACAAATTGCCTCGCTCGTAATTGCACCGGGATTTTCACCCGAACAACTCGATCTGCTGGCCGACTTGATGCGCCTGAACCTGATCGGCACGATCATTTTTTCGATTAGCGGCCTGGTCATGGCCAGTTTGCAAGCCAACCAGCATTTTCTGATGCCGGGGTTGGCCCCAACCGCTTACAACGTTGGCCAGATTATCGGGGCGATCTTCCTTGTGCCCGCTTTTGGCATTTACGGCCTGGTCTATGGTGTGATCTTGGGTGCAGCCTTTCACTTGCTGATCCAGGTTCCTGCCCTGTTCGTTTACGGCTTCCGCTGGACAGCCTCACTTGACCTGAACAATACGGGGCTGGGTGAAGCCCTGCGTTTGATGTGGCCGCGCCTGTTGACTATGGGCGGCATCCAGGCGATCGTTATCCTGCGCGACAACTTCGCGTCTCAATTGCAGCAGGACGGCGCTGTGACGGCCCTGACCTATGGCTGGATGGTGATGCAGGTTCCAGAAACGATCCTCGGCACGGCGATTGCCACTGCCATGCTGCCGACTCTCTCTGAACTGGCTGCCCGCCAGGATTGGAAGGAGTTTGGCGAAACGGTGGAACGTGCCCTGCGCGTTTTGATCGCCCTGACCCTGCCGGTGGCCGCCGTTATGGCTGCCGGAATCCACCCGTTGGTGCGCGGCGTTTTCGGTTTTGGTGAAGAGACCTCCCAGCTTATCACCTGGACAACCCGCGCCTACCTGCTGACCCTGACCGGTTTCACCATTCACGAGGTGGCTGTGCGAGGTTTTTATGCCCGCAAGGAGCCTCTTCTGCCACTTTTTGCAGTGCTCTTGCGACTTTTCCTGTTTGTGTTGATGGGTTTTGCAGCAATCACATTCTTCCGTTCCATCGGCGCGCCGATGATTGCCCTGGCTGAAATTTCTTTGCTGATCGAAGCAATCCTGCTGTTTTTCCTGTTGTCGAGCAAAACCCACGCTCCATTACGGGTTGGCCGGCCATTGGTTTTGGGGCTGTTGGCTTCGTTGGTGGGAGGCGCACTGTCTTATGTTATCGCCGTCTATCTGCCGGCGGGCGCGATCACATCTGCCCTGGCCGGGATCGCAGTTGGCGGCCTGGCTGCCCTGGCTGTGGTCTGGTCTGAAGCCCGGCTGATTTTCAAGCTCTAAATCTTGAAAGTTTCATGGAGTATAATATTGAGCTTGCGCGTACCATCATATGGATTGAATATCCAAATAACATTGAAAGTTCCCAAAAACTATGACAACCTTATCTGACACACAACCCACTCCTGTTCGACAAAAACGCCGCTTCGGCTTTGTGATTGGCTTATTGATCATCACCGCTGCCTTATTATTTGGCAGCCTGGGAGGCTATTTTTGGGGCGTTGACGATCGCGTCCAGGCTGCGGAGGCCACAAGATCGCAGGCGCTTGGGGAGCAGTTTGCGATGGCTCAGGAAGATTTTGCTGCTCGCCGCCTCGATATTGCCCGCCAGCGCATCGAATATATCCTGCAAAACGATCCCGGCTACCCTGGCGGCGCAGATATGCTTGCCCAGATTATGATTCAGATGGCAATCACCCCCTCACCTACGGTTACACCCTCTCCAACCATTACACCGACCCCAGACCTGCGCGAGCAGGAAGCTATTTTTGCCCAGGCTCAAGCCCAGCTTACCGCTTCTGATTGGGATGGCGCAATTGCCACCCTCGATGGGCTGCGCAAGAGAGATGTCACTTATCGCACTGCCCAGATCGACGGAATGTATTTCATTGCTTTGCGCAACCGTGGCGCAGCCAAGATTCTCGGACAGGGAATTTATGCGGCCTTGCCCAACCTTGAAGGCGGCATCTATGATCTGACTCTGGCCGAGCGCTTTGGTCCGCTGGACGGGCAGGCTGCCGGCTACCGGAATTTTGCCCGCATGTATATTCAGGGCGCCTCATTTTGGGAATTGGATTGGGCTCAGGCCGTCAATTATTTTGGTGAGATTTCTCGCTATACGCCCAACCTGCGCGATGGATCTAATATTACCGCCACTGAGCGCTATCGAATTGCGCTCTTGAATTATGGAGATGTTTTGAATGCCAACCAGCGGCTCAATGATCGCTGCCCGGCCCTCAACCAATGGGCCCAGGCCGCCAACATTGTGCCTCTGGATGCAGAATACTCGGCAAAATTCAACGAGCTGAATCTGGAATGTAACCCGCCTACCAACACACCGGAGCCATTCACTCCTACGGTTGAAGTTGCAGTCCCTGAAGCAACGATTGAACCAACCATTGAGCCAACTGTCACACCCTAAAACGATCTGACCATTCAAAAACTGCTCCATGAACTTTTGGGGCAGTTTTCGTTAACTGGAACATTTATGTCACTCTACCTTCACGATATTCCTCTATCGCAAGCCAGGCAGGCCTTTCATGATGCCTTGCAGCATGCCGGGCTTTGGCAAACCCTGGGCAAGGAAGACATCCCTCTCAACGAAAATGCTCTCGGTCGGGTGCTGGCTGAACCGATCTGGGCTTTGCGCTCATCGCCGCATTACCACGCCGCGGCGATGGATGGGTTTGCCGTCCGCGCCGAGCAGACGCGTGGGGCACAGCCCTCGGCCCCGGTCACGCTTAACTTGCCATATGCTGCCCAATATGTCGATACCGGTGACCCGCTGCCCGATTGGGCCAATGCCGTCATCCCCATCGAAAATGTTGAATCGCTGAGCGCTGAAGGTCAAATTACGGCGGATGTCCGCCATCCGGCTCGTATCCGCTTTCGGGCCTCGACCGTGCCCTGGCACCACGTCCGCCCGTTGGGGGAGGATATCGTCGCCACCCAGCTTGTGCTGCCAGCCGGACACGTTCTCAGACCCTACGACCTGGGCGCGATTGCCGCCTCCGGGCATGTGACCGTTTCGGTGGCGCGTCCGCCGCGAGTGGCGATCTTGCCGACCGGCACAGAACTGGTTCCGATTGGCACTGAACTCAAACGCGGCGACATCCTGGAGTACAACTCGCTCGTTCTGGCGGCTCAGGTAAAGGCGATGGGCGCGCAGCCGACCCGCTTCCCGATCACCATTGATGATTATGATGCCATCTGTGCTCGCGTAGAGGATGCAGCCCAAACCAACGATCTGATTTTGCTCAATGCCGGTTCGTCTGCCGGGGCTGAAGATTTCTCTTCGCGTGTGGTTGAAAAATTGGGCAGGCTGCTGGTGCATGGCGTTGCCGTGCGGCCTGGCCATCCGGTTATCCTGGGTATCCTGAATCGGGCGGATGGAACTTGTGTCCCGATCATCGGTGTGCCTGGCTATCCGGTCTCTGCCGCGCTGACGGTCGATATTTTTGCCGAGGAAATCATAGCGCGCTGGCTTGGCCGCCGCCCTGTTGAGTTGCCCGTTGAAACCGTGACTCTGACCCGTAAAGTGACCTCCCCGGCTGGCGATGATGATTTTATGCGGGTAGCCATTGGGCGGGTCGGCGAGAAGATTCTGGCCGCGCCGATCGCGCGCGGAGCCGGGGTTATCACCTCGCTGGTGCGTGCCGACGGACTGGTGCTCATCCCCAGTGGTGTGCAGGGCGTCGAGGCAGGTGAGCCGGTTCAGGCGCGCCTGTATCGCTCCAAACAGGAGATCGACCGCACAATCTTTTGTATTGGCTCACACGATGTCATTTTGGATGTCATGGCGCAGTTCCTTTCAGATCATGAGCGCCGCCTGGTTTCGGCCAATGTCGGTTCTCAGGGTGGTCTGGTGGCGCTCAAGCGCGGCGAGGCCCATTTGGCTGGTTCGCACCTGCTCGACCCGGAAACTGGCGAATATAACCTGCGCTACATCCGCCAGTACTTGCCCGATCTGCCGGTGCGTTTGGTGGGATTGGTCAACCGTGAGCAGGGGCTGATCGTGCGGCGAGGCAACCCGAAGGGAGTCCGATCCTTGCAGGATCTGGCCCGGCCCGAGGTCGCCTTCATTAATCGGCAGCGCGGCGCAGGGACGAGAGTCCTGCTCGATTATCATTTTGAAAAATTAGGGATTGTTCCTGAAACCGTGCATGGTTATGAAGACGAGGAATACACCCACCTGGGTGTTGCGGCGGCGGTCGCCAGCGGCCGCGCTGATTGCGGGTTGGGAATCCCGGCTGCGGCCCAGGCTCTTGAATTGGATTTCGTGCCGTTGTTCCATGAACGGTACGATCTGGTCATTCCAAAAATCTATGCAGAAAGCGATTTGCTGGAGCCGCTATTTGATCTGCTCAAATCGCAATTATTTCAGAATGCTATTCGCGCGCTTCCGGGGTATGATGTCAGTATCATGGGGAAGGTTTTCCTGGAGGACTGACGATGAAAAATGTGCTGGTCATTGATGATTCTCGCGCAACTGCTGATACGATGGTCCGCATCCTCAAAGCGTTGGGCTACCCGGCGCGGGCGGTTTATGGCTCGAGCGCTGGGATGCTCGTTTTGCGCGAGGAGACTCCTGACCTGGTTTTTCTCGATATTAACATGCCAGGGGTCAGTGGTTTCGAGATCCTTAAGTTCATGAGCCGTGAGCCGCGTCTGGCCAATGTGCCGGTTTTCGTGGCGACATCCGAAGACCAGCCCGAAACAAAGCGCGAGGCCTTGCGCTGCGGCGCACGAGGTTTCCTGATTAAGCCGGTCAGCGTTGAAGCATTGGATGATGCGCTGCGGGAGTTATAGGATCTTCGAGCGAGATATTTATCGCTACTCTTGAAGCAGGTGAGATGATTACCAAGGGTGATCATCTTTTTTTATCGGGTGATGCAAGTGGTTTGATTTTTAAAGTAAAACGAACAAGGCTTTTTGCTTTGACGTGCAAAATGTGGAACATCCAAACGTTTCACGGTTATAATTCATTTATGCTTCAGTTTTCCCCGCTCGACCCAATCGATTACCTGGTGATAGGGCACCTGACCATTGACCAAACACCTGCCGGGCTGTCTCTGGGCGGCACTGCGGCTTATTCTGCCTTGACCGCCCGGGCACTGGGGCTGCGTGTTGGCATTGTGACGGTCTGGGCGGGCGAGATTGCGCTTGACGGGCTGGCAGGCATCCCGATTGTGACTGCTCAGGTCGATCAGGCCACCCGCTTCGAAAATGTTTACTTGAACGGCAACAGAACCCAATATGTTCGGCATGTCGCGCCAAAAATTGATCTGGCGCTGGTGCCCGAGGTCTGGCGCAGTGCCAAAATTATCCACCTTGGCCCGTTGGTGCAGGAAGTGGATGCCACCCTGCCGGATGGTTTTCGACCAGCTTTGTTGGGCTTGACCCCCCAGGGCTGGATGCGGATCTGGGACGAACAGGGCCGGGTAAGTTCTTGCGCCTGGGGCGCCGCCACTGAAGCGATGCAAGCTGCCGGAGTGACGGTTTTTAGCGTTGAGGATGTTGCTCACGATGAAGAACAGATCGAATGGCTGGCACACCAGGGGCGTCTTGTGGTCGTGACCGAGGGCGCGGCAGGCTGCCGGTTGTTCTGGAATGGGGATAGCCGACGTTTTCGCTCACCCGAAATGGAAGAGGTCGATGCGACCGGCGCAGGGGATATTTTTGCAACTGCTTTTTTTGCGCGTTTGTTGGATACGCGCGACCCCTGGGAAGCGGCGCGGTTTGCGGTTAACCTTGCCGCGTATTCAGTGACACGCCGTGGATTGGCCAGCGTACCGACTCAATCTGAAATTGATACCTGCCTGATGGAGGTTTTGCATTAATGACTAAAATTTATACGTTGGTTAATCAAAAGGGTGGTGTTGGCAAAACGACAACAGCCGTCAACCTTGGCGCTTATCTGGCGCGGCTGGGGCAAAAAGTTTTGATCGTAGACCTGGATGCCCAGGCCAATGCCACTTCCTGCCTGGGTGTTGATAAACATTCCGTCAAAGGCGGAATTTACGAGGTTTTATTGGGTATCTCGCCTGCGGGTGGCCATATTTTGACCAACTCTGACTTGATGATCTCGATCCTGCCTTCATCTCCATCTTTAGCTGGCGCCGAGGTGGAACTGGTGGACCAGCCGCAGCGCGAGTTTCGCCTGCGCATGGCCTTGCAGCCGCTGATTGGCCATTACGATTATATTTTGATCGACTGTCCGCCTTCGCTCAGTCTGCTGACGATCAATGGTCTGATGGCAGCCCAGGATGGCGTCATCATCCCGGTACAATGTGAGTACCTGGCGCTTGAGGGGTTGGGCCAGTTGATGCAGACTTTGCAGCGCGTCCGCGTTTCGCTTTATCCCGAAATGAAGATTCGCGGCCTGATCATGACCATGTTCGAAGGGCGCACTCATCTGGCAAAAGATGTGGTCGACGAAGTGCGAAAGCATTTCCCGGGACAGGTATTTGGCGCCATTGTTCCCCGTTCGATCCGCCTGGCCGAGGCCCCCTCGTATGGCTTGCCGATCGCGGTGTATGCCCCTTCTTCAACGGGTGCGCAGGCTTATCAGGCCCTGGCGCAGGAAATTTTGCAGGCAGATGGTGTTGCCGAGATAGCGAATTAAGCTTGGAGGTCAATTATGCCTGCTAAAACAGGACTTGGACGTGGTTTGGATGCCTTGATTCCGTCGAGCAGTTTCCAGCCTGAAGAAACAAAGATTGCAGCAACAGACGTTTTCAGTGGCGTTGTACGCGTCCCGGTCGGGCAGGTTAAACCTAATCCGCGTCAGCCGCGTACGCATTTTGATTCGTCTGCGCTCGAAGACCTGGCAGCCTCGATCAGGGAGCATGGGGTTATCCAACCCTTGATCGTCAGCCGCAGCGATTCTGGTACGGGTTACATTTTGATCGCCGGTGAGCGGCGTTTACAGGCCTCGAAGTTGGCTGGCCTGACCGAAGTCCCGGTAATTGTGCGCCAGACCACTGACCAGGAAAAACTGGAACTGGCCCTGATCGAAAACATCCAGCGCGCTGATCTAAATCCGCTTGAAGAAGCCAATGCCTACCAGCAGCTTTCTGATGAATTCCACCTTTCCCACGAAGAAATTGCAACGCGGGTTGGCAAGAGCCGGGTGGCTGTTACCAATACTTTGCGTCTCTTGAAATTAGCGGCACCCATCCAGCAGGCGCTGGTCGATGGACGTGTTACCGAAGGACATGCCCGCGCTTTGCTGGCATTATCTGCGCCCCAGGCTCAAATTGCCGCCTTGCAAACTGTGATCAATCAATCACTTACGGTGCGTCAGACCGAGGAACTTGTCCGCAAATTGAGCGGCGAAAAACCAGCCAGTTTGCCCAGGTCAGGGCCCTCGCCTGATGTGCTTGCCCTGGAGGAGAGACTTCGGTCCACCCTGGGCACAGAGATCAAGTTGAAACCGGGCAAGAACGGAAAAAGCGCCCTGACCATGTATTTTTACTCTGAAGAAGAACTCAACGCATTGTTGGAACGATTGTTTAACGGAGCTTAAGAAAACAGGCCCGTATGAAAATTCTCTTCAACGCTCATATTCACACCCTCGACCAGATCCGCCCATATGCCTCGGTGCTGGTTATTGACCGGGAGCGGATTGCTGCCATCGGCGGCGAAGAGCTCATCGCTTCTTTCGGCGCTCGCGCCAGTCGTGAAGACATGGGCGGGCGTGTGATTTTGCCGGGGCTGACAGATGCCCACATCCACTTGATGAATTATGCCCTCAGCCTGCAAAAAGTGAATGTGGAAACATCCACAAAACAGGAGTGTCTGCGGCGGGTGGCGGAGCGCGCTCAGGCCACCCCTCCTGGGGCATGGATTTTGGGGCACGGTTGGCAGCAGAATGATTGGGGCGGCGAGTTTGGCATTGCCAGCGACCTCGATCAGGCGGCCCCACATAACCCGGTTTATCTGACTGCCAAATCATTGCATGCCGGCTGGGCCAATTCGGCTACGCTCAAACTGGCCGGGATCACCGTCAACACGCCAGATCCTGAGAATGGCAAAATCTTGCGCAATGCGGGCGGCCAACCGACAGGAATCCTGCTCGAATCAGCCATGGGTCTGATCGAATCTGCTTTGCCGCAGCCATCCGTTGCCGAAGCCGCAGATGCCATCCGTGCGGCCATCCCGACTTTGTATCGCATTGGGCTGACCGGCGCTCACGATTTTGATTATCGGACCGCTTTTATGGCTTTGCAACTGCTGCGAGAAAGCGGCGATCTGAGGTTGCGGGTCATCAAATCAGTGCCGCCCGATCTGTTGGAGCATGCGCATGCCCTCGGGTTGCGCTCCGGCTTTGGCGATGATATCTTGCGGATCGGTTCTTATAAAAATTTTATGGATGGCGCCCTGGGCCCGCGGACTGCGGCCATGTTTCAGCCCTATTTGAACGACCCTGAAAATCGTGGTATTCTAAATCTTGATGGTGAAGAACTCTTGGAAATGGGCCGAAAAGCCGCTGATTCAGGGCTGAGTATGGCTGTCCATGCCATCGGCGACCGGGCCGTGCATGAGGTGCTGAATGCCTACGAGCAACTCCGTGCTTATGAGCGTCAGCATGGTTTGCCCAGGCTGCGCCACCGTATCGAGCATGTTCAGATCATTCACCCCGATGATGTCGGGCGGCTAGCCGAGCTTGGCGTGATCGCTTCGATGCAGCCTGTCCATGCGGTTTCGGATATGCTGGCCGCAGACCGTTTCTGGGGCGACAGGGCGCGTCTCGCTTATGCGCCTCGCACCCAGCTCGAGGCGGGAGCGCCGCTGGCCTTTGGCTCAGATGCGCCGGTCGAATCGCCGAATCCGTTCCTGGGGTTGCACGCCGCTGTTACCCGTCGCCGTGCCGATGGCAGTCCCGGCCCTGAGGGTTGGTACCCGGAACAACGCCTTAGTATGGCTGAGGCCCTGGCCGGTTTTACAACCGGTGCTGCTTACGCGGCTGGCATGGAAGACCGGCTTGGCAGGCTTTCTCCTGGTTACTATGCCGATCTGATCGTATTGGAAGAAGATCCGCTTACTTGCCCGCCCGATGTCCTGTTGACGATGCAAACATTCGCCACCATGCTCGGCGGCGAATGGGTTTGGCAGTCTTGAGAAAAATTTATGGATGAGCAGGTTCCGTTAACCCCTGAAGTGCTTGTTCCTCGCCTGGGCGACCAACTGGTTGAAGTCGGTCTATTGACCCGCCAACAGCTTGAGCAAGCGCTTGATTACCAGGTTGCCCAAGGGAAACTGGGTAAACCCTGTCTGCTTGGCCAGGCCTTGATGGATCTGGGATTTTTAGATCGAGTTGTGCTTGATCGGGCCATCACCGAGCAAATCATCCGCTTGCGCTCGGCATTGGTAAATGCCAACAAAAATCTTGAGATCCGTGTCGAGCAGCGAACCGCAGAGCTGCAAGATGCCCTGCGTAAGTTATCAGAACTTAATCAGTTAAAAGCCAATTTCATTGCCAATATTTCCCATGAACTTCGCACGCCGTTAACTCATATCCGTGGCTATCTGGAATTGCTTCACGCCGAGGCTCTGGGTGAGTTGAACGAAGGCCAGAAAAGTTCATTGGAAGTATCCTTGCGCTCAGCCAACCGTTTGCAGAACCTGATCGATGATCTGATCCTATTCTCACAGGCTTCCCGGGGCGAACTGACCCTGCAATTGAAACCGGTTGATTTGAACTTGTTGATTTCATCGATTCTGACCCGCACCAACCCGAAGGCTGTTGAACGCAGTATCGCACTCAACCTTGAGCTTGATCCCTCGCTGCCTCCGGTTCAGGCGGATGATGAAAAATTGAGTTGGGTGATTTCTCAATTGCTGGATAATGCCATAAAGTTCACGCCATCGGGTGGCGTTGTTACCTTGCAAATACTGCGAAACGATAGCATGGTTACTTTGAATGTGTGTGACACGGGTATCGGCATCCCGCCGGAGCGGGAAAAAGAAATATTCGAGCCGTTCCACCAACTGGACGGTTCTGCAACGCGCCGCTATGGCGGCACCGGGCTTGGCTTGGCATTGGTAAAGCAGATCGTGGAAGCACACGGCTCATTGATCAGTGTTGTTTCCGTTCCAGATCAGGGTACTACTTTTTCCTTTCCTCTTTTGCTTGCGCATCCCGTATTATCTTGAACAGGTAAAGCCATGAAAACAGAGCAAAAGCCCGACTACATGGTAATAGCAGAATCTGTCATGTTTAATGCAGACTGGAAGCAGGCTCTTGATATCCTGACCGCCTCGTTGCGATCTTTTTTCTTGTTTGACAATATGGCGCTTTACCTGAAAGAGAATGACCAGATCAACCTGGTTGATGTTGTCTATGCCCGCGCAATGGGGCGTGGAAAATCGGCCGAAGCTGACGTGGATTGGGGCCTGGAAGTAGCCATGTCGGTTCTTGAAAGTGGAAATACATTAATAAAAAAGCCTGGCTCGGCAACCCCTCGCGATCAACGCATCTCGTTTCCGTATTTTTTGGGGCTGCCCTTGCGCACGCCGAATGGCATCATCGGAGTGCTGGTTTTTGTCCGTTTTGGCGGACCCACGTATACCCAGGAGCAGGTGGCAGACGCCAGATTTCTTGCCGCCCAGTTTGCGAGTATGTTCGAGCGCAAACAGTTGTATGAACAGGTTGCGGCCTTGCAAGATGCGCGCCGTCAAATAGGCTTGCAAGAGGATTTCATTGCAACAATTTCTCATGAGCTGCGCACCCCGTTGGGTTTTATCAAGGGCTATACTACCACTTTGCTCCGGCCCGATACGAAATGGGATGATGCAACGCGCAATGAGTTTTTGACGATCATTGACGAAGAAGCCGATCATCTAACCAGCCTGATAGACCATATGCTCGAATCGGCGCGTTTGCAGAGCAAAACCCTGGTGATGAACTTCCAACCAGTGCGATTGGATGCCTTGCTGCGAGATTCGGTCCTGCGCATCCAGGCTCGTTACAAAGATTTGAAGGTTACCAGCGATGCTGGAGCATCGCCGGTGGTGGTGATGGCTGATAGCGTGCGGCTGACCCAGGTTTTTCACAATTTATTTAGCAATGCTGCCAAGTATGCGCCCGGATCGCCCGTACATGTTCACGTAAGTCAACACGAAGATTTTCAGCGCATTGAATTTATCGATGAAGGCCCCGGAATAGCCCCCGAACATTTGGGTTACATCTTCGATAAGTTTTATCGGGTGCCGGGTTATGGAACATCCGGTTCTGGCCTCGGTTTGTTTATTTGTGGGCAGATTGTCAAGGCTCATCATGGTGTGCTATCTGTGAAGTCTGAAGTTGGAAAAGGCACAACATTCATTATTGACCTGCCTCTCAATTACCCAGGATAATTAACAGGAGTTAACATGCCAACAAAAATTTTGGTTGTGGATGACGAGCCGCGCTACCTTCGCTTGCTTGAAGCCAACCTTCGTACCGAAGGTTACGAAGTGATCTCGGCCCAGGACGGGCTTCAGGCTGTTGAGATATTCTCTGCTACCCCGACTGATTTGATCCTGCTCGATGTGATGATGCCAAAGCTGGATGGTTTCGCTGTTTGCCAGCGCATTCGTCAGTTTTCGAATGTGCCGGTAATTATGCTGACCGCCAAGGGCGAAGAACAGGATCGGGTGCGCGGTCTGGATATGGGTGCGGACGATTACCTTACCAAGCCCTTTTCTGCTACCGAACTCTTGGCTCGTGTTCGGGCGGTTTTGCGGCGCTCACAGGTCTCAAAAGATGTCAGTCAGAGCCGTGTTTTCGAGCACAACAACCTCCGTATTGATTTTGCTCGCGCAGAAGTGTGGCGCGAAAATCAGCCCGTCTTTTTGTCCGCAACAGAATACCGGCTTTTGCTCCAGTTTGCCCACAATGTAGGCAAGGTGATGAGCGCCGAGGAATTGCTGACCAGCGTTTGGGGGGCAGAATATCGCGAGGATAAGGAAATTTTGTGGGTCAGTATTGCTCGTTTGCGACAAAAGCTGGAAACTGATTCTCATAATCCGCGTCATATCGTCACGCGTTCAGGGCTCGGATACTTGATGCCGCCGGTAGATGCAGAGTAGCGCTTTTCTTATGAACGCCAAGGAGATAACATCATGACTGTTGAATTTAATGATCGCGGAAAATATTTTACCGACATTATTTCGAAGGTTGCGGTTTCGGCCGTCATCCAGACTGTAACCCATCGGATTGAAGGCGCGATTCATGTCCGCCTGGATGAACGGGTTAAAGATGAATTGGATCGGCCTGAACAATTCCTGGCTGTCACCGATGCAAAAGTATTTGCCAATGATGGAACCATTCTTTATTCGACAGATTTTATGACTGTTGCACGCTCTCAGATCGTTTGGGTTATCCCTGGGACTGATATTGCTAACTCAGGAGAAAAATAATGGCTCAAACAATTTTTGGCTCGACTTCATCGGGGCTTTCTTCGGCAGATTTAAATAAACTCAAGCATTTTGTGAGTGATACGTTGACCCGTGAGCTCGAAACCGACAATCCGCCTTATGACAAGCGCGAAGCATTTGTAAAACAAAAACTGGATGATATTTTTACTCGCCTGGGCAGTAAAGTACCGGCCTCGATCAAACAGCAATTAACCCACGAAACTTTGAATGAGGTTTTGGGTTATGGGCCAATCCAGCCTTTGCTTGATGATCCTGATGTAAGTGAAGTTATGGTCAACGGGCCGAACAAAGTTTATGTTGAAAAAAAAGGCCAATTAACAAAAACCGGTGTGACTTTTGAAAATGATGCGCATGTTATGCGTGTTATCGATCGAATCATTCTGCCTCTAGGCCGCCGGGTGGACGCTGATAGCCCAACGGTGGATGCCCGCCTCCCGGATGGCTCGCGCGTCAATGCGGTTATTCCGCCAGTTTCCATTGACGGACCGACAATTACCATCCGAAAATTTCGTAAAGATAAGTTGACCGTTCAGCAATTGGTTGATTATGGTTCTCTTACCCCGCAAATGGCCGAATTTTTGCGTGCTTGTGTGGTTAGCCGCCTCAATATCGTTATTTCGGGAGGTACCGGTTCGGGCAAGACCACCTTGCTCAACGTTCTTTCAACCATGATCCCGACCAATGAACGTATCGTCACGATCGAAGATGCCGCCGAATTACAACTTCAGCAAGACCATGTGGTACGGCTTGAAACCAAAGTGGCCAGCGTGGAGGGCAAAGGCCAGGTGAGCATCCGCGATTTGGTGCGAAACTCGCTGCGTATGCGCCCCGATCGAATAGTCGTGGGGGAGTGCCGAGGCGGTGAAACGCTGGACATGCTCCAGGCGATGAACACAGGCCATGACGGATCGTTAACCACCCTGCACGCCAATACGCCGCGAGATGCTTTGGCGCGCCTCGAGACGATGGTCTTGATGGCCGGGATGGATTTGCCGATCAAGGTTATTCGCCAGCAAGTTTCTGCGGCAGTCGATCTGATCATTCAGCAGACACGCTTAAAGGATGGGTCGCGCAAGGTGACAGCCATTACCGAAGTGGCTGGAATGGAGGGGGACACGATTGTGCTAACCGATATCTTTAAGTTTGAGCAAACTGGCATGTCCACTGATGGAAAAGTGATCGGCGCGCTAAAACCAACAGGCATCCGGCCGCTGTTTACGCCTCGCTTGGAATCTTCCGGCTTCAAACTGCCGCCAGAAATTTTCGGTGCTAATATGGGCGATATGCTTCGCCGGCGATAACTCTCCGTGCAACCTGGTATCCGCTGCTCTTGTGTTTTCCAAACGATCGGCAGCGTGTATAATGAGAATAACTACTTTGCAGGATACAGGATAACTCATGAGCCATCAAGCCCAAATAGCCATTCGTACGCGAAAATTGGGAGTGCTAATTCGAGATGCCCGTAGCGCAGCACGTAAAACTTTGACTGAGTGCGCTGCCGCAATCGGCATTACGCCAGCCACTTTACGAGCTTACGAAGAAGGCCGTAAATCGCCTTCCTTGCCCGAAGTGGAAGTACTTGCTTATTATCTTGATTTGCCCATTCAGCATTTTTGGAGCAGCAATGCGCTCTCTAACGATGCGCCACGTACTGATCCGCTTAATCTCAAAATGCTGGCATCCATTCGCCAGCGTATCATTGGCGTTTTGCTTGCTCAGAAGCGCCAACAATTTAGCATTTCGCTGAAGGCGCTCTCAATTGAAACCGGGATTTCTGCCAGCCGGTTGAAATCATATGAAAACGGTGAAAAATCGATCCCACTGGCTGAACTGGAATCAATTCTTTCTGTGCTTGGCTCACGGATCGAAGTATTTTTTGACCAGAATGGCCCAATCGGCCAGTGGATGAATGAACAAAAAGCTGTTCAAGAATTCCTGGAACTATCTCCCGAATTAAGGGCTTTTGTTTGCTTGCCGGTTAATCGTCCTTATCTGGAACTGGCTCGTAACCTGAGCACGCTCTCGACGAATAAGCTGCGCTCAGTTGCCGAAGGACTTCTTGATATTACCCTGTAGGCGTTCCCTATCCCATCGAAAAAAGGTGCCAAGACACAAAAGATCCTGCTTGTGTGATTTTGTCACCTTTGTGTTTTAATTTTGCACCATTTCTATTGTTCATGTTGAGGCGCTATGACAGAAACTGACCCAAAAATAATTTCAACACAGGCTAGCCAGTCTTACCAGGAAGGCGATTTCAAACAGGCCGCCCAGCTTTTCGCAGAAGCAGCGCAAGCATTTACTGAAACTGGCAATCTTCTTGATGCTGCGGAGATGCGCAATAATCAGAGCGTGGCTCTGTTGCAGAACGATGATGCCCAGGCAGCCCTAGACGCTGTTGTGGGAACCGATTTGATTTTTGCTGATGCGGGCGATACTCGCCGGCAAGGACTCGCTCTTGGGAATGAAGCCGCTGCGCTCGAAGAACTCAAACGTTTGGATGATGCCATTGCACGTTATCAGGCGTCCGCAGATTTGCTCGAGCAAGCGGGCGAGGATCAAATGCGAGCGATTGTAATGCAATCGCTCGCGTGGATTCATATTCGGCGCGGCAATTTTTTTGAAGGCTTGTTTGCCATGAATTCCGGTTTACGCGGTGTAAAAAACCCCACCCTCAAGCAGAAGATATTGCGGACGGTGCTCAAAATACGCGTATGGTAAATTTGAATGTTTCCCTCCGCCCCGCAGTACCAAACGATCAGGGACGCATTGCCAATCTTATCTACTTTGAATCTCATGTTCATCGGCATCTCGATTGGCGATCTCCGCTTGATTGGCTTGGCGCGGACGAGTTTTGGGTGCTTGAACAGGGTAACCAACTGGTCGCTGTTTTTGCCTGTCCTTCGGATCCTCCTGGCATTGCCTGGATACGCCTTTTTGCCCATGCTCGTTCAATTCCTGTAGAACGAGCATGGGATGCCTTATGGCAGGTCGCGCAGGATGCTGTTCAGAAAAATAATCATCAAACTGTGGCGGCGATCAACCTGCAGCAATGGTTTGGCGCACTTTTAAAAAAAAGCGGCTTTACCCCTGAGCAACAAATTGTTGTTCTTGAACATAGTATCACCGCAAGTGCAAATGGTGCGCAAAAGGCATCCGCGCCCATTCGGCAGATGACCGAGAACGATCTGCCTGCCGTCGCCGCCTTGGATGCCGCTGCTTTTAAACCGCTTTGGCAAAACTCGCAGGTTTCTTTGCAAATGGCTTTTACTCAAGCTGGCTTGGCAACCGTGATCGAGGAAGACGGAAAGTTGATCGCTTACCAGATAAGCACGATCAACCCCTTTGGCATGCACCTGGCGCGGCTGGCCGTATCGCCAGACCGGCAGGGCCGCGGGTTTGGCTATGCCCTCGGACAAGACTTGCTCCAATATGCATCGAACAACATCCCAGGTCGTGTCACTGTCAATACCCAGGCTGATAACCAACCTTCGCTTTCTCTTTACAAAAAGCTTGGGTTTTCCTTGACTGGTGAGCAATACCCGGTTTATGTTTTTTTGGATGATCGATCTTGATCGTTTTATTACAGATTTGCCCGCCTTTGTTGATGAATATGGCAAGTCAGGGCTCGTTTTAATTGCAAAGGAGAAAATATGCCTCGACCTGATTCTGTAATCGTAAATGGGCTGGTTCGACAAGCACTTGTTTCGGCGGAGGAAGTGATGGGCGCAAACGGGTTAAACGCTGTTTTGCGCGCTTCGGGACTGGAGCGTTACATTGATAACCTGCCGCCCAATGATATGAAGCCTTCCATCAAAACTTCCGATTATGCTCACCTTAACCAGGCCATTGAAGAGTTCTACGGGCGCGGCGGGCGAGGCATGCTGCGCCGCATTGGCAAGGCATCTTTTCAGTATGGCATTCGCGAACAAGCCGCCTTACTTGGGATTGCCGGCGCAGCTATCAAATTATTGCCCGAAAAACAGCGCATAAAATTCATCCTTAATGGTATGGTCAACGCGTTGAAAAAGAGCAACTCCGAAGTAGATGCCTGGGTTGAAGACCAGGGTGACAAATTGGCATATGTCGATAGATCTTGCGCCATCTGTTGGGGAAGAACCAACCAGACATCGCTTTGTCACCTGTATATTGGTTCCATCTCTGAGGCGGTGGTGTGGGCTGCGGGGGTGGAACACGAGATCATCGAGACTCATTGTCTTGCAAAAGGTGATGAATATTGCCGCTTTGAAGTGGGAGACGCCAAAGCGTGAGTCTGCCGAAGCGTTTTTTGGGATACTTCATTCAAACCCTGAACGCCGAGCTGGGCCAGGATACTCTCCGAATAATTTTGCTAAAAGCTGGATTAGCCGTTGGGCTTGCCGACCCTGAGCCAGCCTTCCGTTTGGATGCCGATTCTGCCACCCAGGCCTATGCCAGCATACAAGCCGCTTTACGCTCACATTTCGGGCGCGGCTCACGCGGCATTCTGACCCGTATCGGACGCTTGATCTGGCCGCTTCTGTTGGCTGAAGCCTCCTTGTTTTTGCAAGCCCGTATGCGGGTTCTTCGCGCGCTTCCTTTTCCTATGCGGACGAAACCAACCCTCGTGTTTTTGGCCGGCTTCCTGAGCGGAGAATCCAATCACATCACTGTCCACAGCCTTGATCTGGAGTGGATGTTTGTTGACAATGATTTTGCAGCACTGCAACCCAATATTGAAAACGAGTCTGTTTGTTATGTAACCCTCGGGCTAATTAAAGAGAGTCTTTTTTGGGCCACCGGGTGCGAATTTGATGTTGTCGAAACATCCTGCCGGGCAGTGGATGGTGATGCCTGTGAGTTTCATGTAAAGTCGGGTTTGGGAATTTCGTAAATGCAGAAATTTGATTGGCATTGGCAGACTCGTGATGGTTTGCAGCTCTATGCGCGCGCATTTACCCCCGAGATGCCCCACGCTGTTGTGGTTTTGATCCACGGCCACGGTGAGCACAGTGGGCGCTATCTGCACGTAGCAGATGCGTTTTGCAGCGCTGGCTATGCTTTGGCAACCTTTGATCTGCGAGGTCACGGTTTGTCAGATGGGCAGCGCGGGCATTGCGCTTCTTACGATGCCTTGATGGATGATATCGGCGATTTCCTGACCCAGACTGAACATCGTTTTGTAGGGCTGCCTGTTTTCTTGTACGGGCATTCTTTGGGGGGTAACTTGGTCACAAATTTTGTTTTACGCCGTGAAAGTTCCGTGAGTGGAGTATTGGTGACCGGGCCTTGGTTCAGGCTGGCTTTTGAACCACCTGCCGCCAAGATAACTCTGGGCCAGATGATGGATCAGATTTCACCGGCTTTTACACAACCCAGCGGACTCGATGTTAGCGGCATTTCACGCGAAGGGAATGTGGTAAATGCTTATACTGGCGATCCTCTTGTGCATAGCAAAATCACCGCCCGAAGTTTTATCGCGTTTTATAATGCCGGGCTGTGGGTTCTCGAGCATGCGGCTAAACTAAAAATTCCAATGTTGTTGATGCATGGCACGGCAGACCGCCTTACTTCTCCTTCTGCCACGCAAGATTTTGCCAGGAAAGCGGGGGAGCTTGTCACCCTGCGTCTGTGGGAAGGCTTGTTTCATGAAATCCATAACGAGCCTGAACAGGGCCAGGTTATTCAAAGCATGATTGCGTGGATGGATGAACACTTGACCTGAGATACCTAAGAGTATTATTTGAAATTGGATGTTTCTCTGGACAAAAAACCTCTAACATGGCAGAATTGCCCGAACATATGAAACAAGGAGAGATAAAGAGATGAGCAAGCGTCAGGAAATGCGTGACAAACGCCTCAAGCAACAACGAACGCAACGCATCATAATAGGTTCAATAGTTTTAGTGGGTGCATTATTGGTGGCTTTTGCTTTGATTTTGCCAAATCTTAATCAAAATGCCGCAACACTTCCGGTTGATTTGAAGCCTCGTCCGCAAGCAGATTTTAATCGCATGGGTGACCCGAATGCGCCCATTACCATTACTGAGTTTTCAGATTACAAGTGCAGTCATTGTGCAGCTTTTGCCCTGGAAACGGAACCGTTGCTGGTGGAACAGTATATCGAGACCGGCAAAGTTCATTTCATTTATCGTTCGATGGGTGGTTGGATCAGCCCGGAGTCTTTGCTGGCGATTGAAGCCTCTTATTGCGCCGCTGACGAAAACAAATTCTGGGAATTTCATGACCTGGTTTTTATGAATCAGGCCTCGACTTTTAATAATTCCATGATGAAAGGCTTCGCGGCCCAGTTGGGCCTCGATGAGGCAGCCTTCAACGCCTGCCTTTCCTCCGGGAAATACACAGAAATGTCCAATCAGGATGCTGCTGATGGCACCGCGTTTGGCGTGGAAGGTACCCCAACCTTTATCCTTACCTACAAGGTCAACGGCGAAGAGCGTCAGCGTATTTTGCCTGGTAACTATCCATTGAGCGGCTTCCAGCAGGAAATCGAATCAGCGCTCGATGAAATGGGTCTGTAAAATCGGGACCCGGTCATAGAAATCAAATACGCCGGGCGTTTGCAAACGCCCGGCGTATTTTTATACCGCTCTTTTATCCACCAAAAAACGCGATTGCCCAGACAATGATCGGGGCGATCAAAATGGCTGGTAGGAAGTTCCCGACTCTGATTTTTTTGATTTCAAGCAGGCTGCTTAGCCCCAGCCCAAACAGGATCACGCCGCCAGTGGCGGTCATTTCAGTCATCATGGCATCGTTGATAACGCTGCTTAGTGTCCCGGCTAGCAGGCTGATGCCGCCTTGGTAAATGAAGATCGGCAAGATTGAGAACATCACCCCGATGCCCAGCGTCGAAGCGAAGGCAATTGAGATGAACCCGTCCAGCACGGATTTGACAGCCAATAGTTGGAAATCGCCGGTCAGACCGTCTTGAATGGATCCCATAATGGCGATCGGCCCGGTGCAATAGAGCAGGGATGCCGCCAGAAACCCGCGCACGAAGCGGCTGGATGTTCCGCCTTCACTGGAGCCGGTAAAACGTTTTTCGAGCCAGGCTCCCAGGTTGGCGATGCCATCTTCAATGCGCCACCATTCGCCGAGCATTGCACCGGCGATCAGCGCGCCGAGCACAATTAAGGATTCTTGGGTTTGCAGGAACATTTGCAGGCCAATAGCAGATGTGAACAGCCCCATACCATTGACGACTGTCGATTTAAGATTGTCTGATAAGCGCGCGCCGAATATAATTCCGATCAAACTGCCAATAATGATGGCAGCGACGTTGATGAGTGTTCCGGTCATGATTTATTTTGCCTTTGCGAGGTTGCTTTTCTGCCCGGCGTGAGTATTTTCAACCAACTCGAGCATGAAGATGAGCGATGACAGGCGATTTAAGTAAGCCAGCAACGATTGGTTTTCCAGTTTTCCGGCATGGAAGAGAGAGACAACCCGTCGCTCAGCCCGCCGGACGATGGTTCGCGCCAGAGCCAGCGCAGCGCTGGCTGGCACATCCCCCGGCAGGATGAATTCTCGTGGCAGTTCGACGGTTTTTTCTAGGATGTCGGTTTGCTCTTCGAGCCATTTGACCCGGCTTTCATCAATCGCGCGGAATTTGGCAGCGTTTTCAGGGGTAGCGCCAACTTCGGCCATTAATTTATACAGGTCGCGCTGGGTTTCCAATAACAGGGGAGCGGTCTGCGGGGCTTGTGCGCTTGCGCGGGCCAGGCCGATCGCGGCGGTGGCTTCATCCACGGCGCCGAGGGCCTCAATGCGATCATCAAATTTGGGTACACGACCTTCGCCTAACAGGCCAGTGGTACCTTCATCTCCGGTTCGGGTATAGAAAGGGGACATGCGCGCTATTATACCTGTCCCGATCACAAATTGCGCTTTTGATAAGGGCACGAACACGAACTATCTTGCTACCCATTTGAGACCATGGGCATTATATAATTGGGTTTGAGCATGGTGCGCAAAGGAACCGTTTTTTGCAGTCAGTTCAATTAAATTAACTTTACAGGTGAATGATGACTCATGTTGTTGTTGCAATGTCGGGCGGTGTTGATTCTTCAGTGGCGGCGGTTTTGCTGAAAGAGCAGGGTTACCAGGTGACCGGGATGATGCTGCGTTTGTGGTCTGAGCCGGGCAAGGAAGAATCCAATCGTTGCTGTACACCCGATTCGATGGCCCAGGCGCGGCGGGTGGCGGCCCGGCTCGATATTCCGTTTTATGTGGTTGATGCCAAGGAAATTTTCCGCAAGACAGTTGTCCAATCTTTTTTGGATGGCTACGCCGAGGGGCAGACTCCCAACCCGTGCCTGGTCTGCAACCGCCACATTCGCTGGGAATTTCTGTTGAATCACGCTCTGGCCCTGGGCGCGGATTTTATGGCCACCGGCCACTACGTGCGCTTGCGGGTTGGCGAAGATGGCACGCGCCAGTTGCTGCGCGCCGTTGACCCGGCCAAGGACCAGAGCTACGTTCTTTCAGTCTTGGGCCAGGCTCAATTGCAAAAAGCGCTCTTTCCGGTAGGGGATTACCCCAAAGCCGATATTCGCCGTATTGCCGAAGAGCATGGCCTTTCGGTGGCGAAGCGGCCAGACAGCCAGGATCTGTGCTTTTTAGCGGGCGAGGATTATCGCAATTTTTTGCAGCGCAATGCGCCTGAAATTTTGGTCCCCGGTGAAATCGTTAACAGCTACGGCCAGGTGCTCGGCCAGCATAGCGGCCTGGCCAACTACACCATCGGTCAGCGCAAAGGGTTGGGGCTGGCTTCTGCTGTTCCGTTGTATGTGCTTGGCAAAAACGCTTCAGAGAATCGCCTGGTTGTTGGGATGCAAGAAGAGCTTGGCGGCCGAGAATTGCTTGCAACGGGAGTCAACTGGCAGGGCAGGCAGGCTCCGTCTGCACCGTTCAGGGCCGAGATCAAGACGCGCTATACGGCGCACCCGGCTGCGGGGTTGGTCACTCCCCTCGATAACGGCGGACAGGCTACGGTGGTTTTCGATGCGCCCCAGCGCGATATCACTCCGGGCCAGGCGGCGGTCTTTTATGACGGCGATCAGGTGCTGGGCGGCGGGATCATCCTTCAATCCAGATAAAAGGGAAAAATATGCCTCTTTCAACCATTTTGTTCGGGATATTGCTTTCGAGCGCCTATGGCGCCGGTTTTCATTTGTTCCGTGGCGGCAGCCTGCGGCGGATGGTCTTATTTTTGGTGCTGGCCTGGGTTGGTTTTTGGGTCGGTGATACGCTGGGCTGGTTGCTGGGCTGGAATTTTGGCGCAGTGGGATTGCTGAACCTTGGTATGGCAACCCTCGGCGCGGCGCTGTTCTTGCTGGCTGGCGATTTCGTCAGTCGGATCAAGTTGCGCGAAGAAAATCCGCGTAGAAAATAGCACGTTAAAACGCCTGTGGTAAGATAAAGATCGAATTTTCAACCAAAGAAAGGTGATTCTTATGTCTCCTCGCATTGAGTCTTTGCTTTCGGCACGACTGTTCATTGCCCCACAGCTGGTGGATGAGCGCATTTATTTCATCAGCAACCTGAGCGGGCATTTGAGCCTGTATGTGATGAATTATGGCGGCAGCGTGCCTGAGCCGCTTTTGCCGCCCAATCTTGCTTTGCAAAACCCGCATCTGATCGGCGGATATTCGTTCTATGTCTTTGACGATCTGGGCCAGGTTTTGGTGATGCTCGATCGCGATGGCGACGAAAATTACCAGCCGATGTTGATCTCGCTGGATGGCGGCTTCCCTGAGCCGGCCTTTAATAACTTTTTCGATGGTTACCGCGTACACATGGGCGAGGTCGATGCTGAGAAGGGAATCGTCTACTTTAACGCCGAACGGCGCGACAAGCCGATTCAGGAAGCTTACCGCGGCAACCTGTTCACCAATGAACTGACCAAACTGGGAGAATCAGAATGGGGCGCTTACCCGGCTGCCAATAATCCCGATCACAGCCTGGTGGTGCTCTCGGATGGTTATTCTGTTGGCGACAGCGTTCTCTACCTGGTGGGCGGTAAGAAGAAAACCCTGCTGTATGGCAAACCTCTCGAGAAGCGCAAGCCTGGCGAGACGGTTCCGTTGAGCGGCATCAATTCACTGCTATTTGCGCCTTCTGGCAAGGGTCTGCTGCTTACTTCGGCTTTGTTCGAAGATACCTACTCGTTCGGTTACCTCGCACTGGATAAACCCGGCCAGGTGTTGCCGGTCAAGGTCAAAGGGGTTGTTCATACGGGCGCAGGCGAAATGGTTGGGGTTTCGCACCTGAAAGATGACCGCTACGCGGTTCATTACAACATTGACGGCTGTTCGTGGCTGTATGAAGCTGTATTCAATGAAGAAAAACGCATCATGAAGCTAAAACGGGTTGTGGTTGGCGATGCCCCGCTGGATGGCGGCGTGTTGGAACATGCTGATTACAACAAAGAGCTCGATATTTTCACGATCTCTTTCTCTACGGCCATTTCGCCGACCCAGATTTATTCGGTTGAAGGCAAGAAGCGTGATCTGATCGTGCAGCACACCAACGAAAAGGTGCTGGGAATCCCGGAAGAGCAGTTGTCGCGTGGCGAGGATGCTTCGTTTACATCTTACGATGGCCTGCGGATCTCTGCGCGGCTGTACCTGCCCGCTGAGTCGCTTGGGTTTGGTGATGGGCCACGCCCGCTGGTTTATTACATTCATGGCGGCCCACAGGGCCAGGAACGCCCCGATTTTGCCTGGTTCTCGATGCCGCTGATCCAGTACTTAACCCTGCGCGGATTTGCAGTCTTCGTCCCCAATGTTCGCGGCTCGACCGGTTATGGTTTGAGCTATACCAAGCATGTTGACCGTGATTGGGGCGGCAACGACCGGCTCGACCACGTGCATGCCATGACCGAGATCTTGCCCAAAGACAAGCGCGTTGACACCACCCGCGCGGCGGTGGTGGGCCGTTCTTACGGTGGCTACATGACCCTGACCCTAGCCGGGCGTCACCCCGATTTGTGGAAGGCATCCTGTGACATGTTTGGGCCTTACGACCTGCTCACATTCTCCGAGCGCATTCCTGAAACCTGGAAACCTTATTTCAAACTGGTGATCGGTGACCCGGCTGACCCCAAAGATCGCGAGTTCCTGATCGAGCGTTCGCCCAAAACCTACCTCGAGAATCTGGCCTGTCCGATGCTGGTCATTCAGGGGCGCAACGACCCGAGGGTTGTGGCGGCCGAGTCAGAAGATCTTGTCAAATCCCTGCGCAAAAAAGGCAAGGAAATGGATCTGCTCATCTTTGAAGATGAAGGCCATGATGTTCTGAAATACGATAATCGCGTAACCTGCTATAACGCCATCACCGATTTCTTTACAAAACACTTAATTTCCTAATCCTGTAATAGGATGGGCAGAAAAGCGTTTATACTTCTGCCCATCCTATTTTTTTGCGAGTCCTATGACCTGGAAACTGAATACTACCCATCCTGAGGCGGGCGACCTGGTTCAACTTGTTGGCCTTCGCCATAAACATTTTATTTTTAACCTTTCTCCCGGTGCAGAGTTTGGAACACATCGTGGCGTCATCAAGCATGATGATCTGATCGGCCAGCCATGGGGGAGTCAGGTTTTTAGCCATATGGGTAGCCCATTTTTCCTGCTGCAGCCCGCGCTGGCCGACATTCTCAGCAACCTGCCGCGCAATACGCAGATTCTTTACCCCAAGGAAATAGGTTTTATACTGGTCACAATGGGAGTCGGTTCCGGCCAGCGCGTGATGGAAGCCGGAACAGGCTCCGGGTCGATGACAACCGCCCTGGCCTTTTCTGTCGGCCCGACTGGCAAGGTCATCAGTTACGAGCGTCGTCCTGAAATGCAGGTTCTGGCCCGCAAAAACCTGGTCCGCCTCGGGTTGGATGAGCGTGTCGACTTTAAGCTGGGTGACATCGAGGCTGGCTTCGAAGAAACCAATATTGATGCCTTCTTCCTGGATGTGCCCAACCCGTATGATTATATTGGCCAGGTACGCGCCGCACTAAAGCCGGGCGGTTTTTTCTCGGCCATTATCCCGACCGTGAATCAGGTTGAAAAGACCCTCTACGCTCTGCGCTTTCATCAGTTTGCTTTTATTGAAGTTTGCGAGATATTGCTGCGTTATTACAAGCCCGAACCCAGCCGCCTGCGTCCGGCCGATCGTATGGTGGCTCATACCGGTTTCCTGGTGTTTGCCCGGCGCATCGATCTCTCCGAAGATCCGCGCGTAACAGCTTTATTGGTTGAGCAGCATTTACTTGCTGAAGCTGAGGCTGAATCCGAATTGGCGATGGATGAACCTTTGGTGGATGAAATATCACCAGACGTATAAAGAAAGATTGCATGCATTCGCTTTTTGGCTCCACTCCTCCCATTAAGCCAGCTCTGAAAAACGCCAACGCCAGGCTGGCGTCTGGCGATTATCAGTTAGCTGCCCAATCTTACGAATCCCTTTTTGATCATGCTGAGCTTCAGGGACGCCCGCAGCTTGCCTACCTTTATTTCCAGGCAGGCCGGGCCCGCATGATGTCGGGGCAGTTTTCGGTGGCCGTGTCTTATCTCAGGCGCGGGCTGGAAATTCTATCTGAGCACCATCGCTATTTGCAGTTGCATCAGGCGGCGCAACGCATCAAGTCTGAGCTTGAGCAGCGGGGTTTGGTGCGTGAAGCGCGGCTTATCTCCGCGCTGGCTCAATCGAATATGCCTGCCTCGTCAGAGCTGCCGACCCAGCATATTGGCGACACCCCATCCCGCCTCCCGGCGCTTTGCCCCGCTTGCGCGGTCACTATCTTCCCTGCTGAATTGCAGTGGATCGATGCGCGCACAGCCGGATGTCCGTTGTGCGATTCTCCAGTGGATTCTTTGTGAATCTGGATTTTTTAACCGAAGAGTTTATTGCGCAGGCTTTGCGTTTCCCCCATCAGGCCCCTTACACGGAGAAAGAGATTCGGGCGGATCACCCTTTACGCCTCGCTGGTGTTCTGGTCCCGCTCATTTACCAGGCCGGGGGCTGGAGCCTGCTCTACACGCGCCGCGCCGATGGGGTTGGCCATCACAAAGGCCAGGTATCGTTTCCGGGCGGCGCAAGCGACCCCGGGGAGAGCGCCGAACAAACCGCCCTGCGCGAGGCAAACGAGGAGATCGGCATCCGTCCAGCGGATGTGCGCATCCTGGGCCGCCTTCCACAAATTGTGACGATCAGCGATTATCTGGTGACACCGGTGGTGGGGGTTTTACCCTGGCCCTATGCTTTCCGGGTTTATACACCTGAAGTGGCGCGGGTTTTTACCTTGCCGCTCGACTGGCTCGCAAACCGTGAAAACTTTATGAAATTGGTGCGCTCTGAAACCGGGCGGCATGTTATCGCTTATCTTCCAAACGATGGTGAAATGCTGTGGGGGGCAACGGCCCACATGACGATTGAATTTTTGAAAATTTTGAAGATCTTGCAGGAATAAAAAATCCCCGCCTTTTGATGAGCGGGGATTTCTGTATTATTCTTCGTCTTCTTTCTTCTTCTTTTCGACCAGTTCGGGTTCGGCTTCTGCTGCTTCGCCGTCCGCTTCCGACTCTCCGGCGGCGGTGCCGGCCGCAACCACCACAACTTCATCGAGATCGGTCAGTACTTCCACTTCCTTCGGCAGTTCAATGTCGCGAACATGGATGGCGTTACCAATTTCGAGCAAGGTGCTGATGTCAAGCTCGATGCGCTCGGGCAGGTCATGCGGCAGGGCTTCAACTTCAAGGGCCGTGATATTGCTGACGATAACGGCGCTATGTTCCTTGACCGCCGGGGCGACCCCGAACAGGTGGATCGAAACCAATGTACGGATTTTTTCGGTCATCGAGATGGCCTGGAAATCAACATGGGTCAGGTGGCCTTTGATGTAGTTTTTCTGACGTTCGCGCACCAGGGCCGGGATTTTCTTGCCTCCCAGATCAATGGTGACAACGCTCGAGGATGTCAGCTTGGGGATGACCAAATTCGCTTCGTGCGCATCCATCTGAATGGCGGTCGATTCTACTTTGTAGCCGTAGATCACGCCCGGAAGCACACCTTGACGACGCAGGGCGCTGACTTGTTTGCCGATCACAACGCGCTTGGTAGCTTTCAATACAACTTTTTCCATCTTTACGCTCCTTGGGCGCCTCTCACCCTGTCTATTTTGCAGGGTTACCTTCGCCCGATTGAATTTACACGGCGCAGGATGCGCCGGTATTAACTATTTTTTGCGCCCGAACAGTAACTTTCCTGCCAGCATGATCAAACCGGCAACCATGCCGCCGATCACACCTGAAAGCAGGGCTGTACGCGGATCGATCAGGGACTGCACATCGCCGTGGATTTCACGTCCGATCACCAACCCGGCACGGATATTGCGTGCGCTGATCTGTTGGGCAACCGCAACGCCCACAGATGCTTCCTGTGCTTCAACTGTATTTGCCACAACCACCAGAGCCTTGCCGTTGAAGTTGATCTGATTCGACTGCAGCAACCCGACCGCCGAAGTGTTTAAGGCTGTGGTTTCAGCGTTCAGAGCGCCGACGATCATGCGGTTGCCTTCAAACTTTTGGCTCTCCACTGCGCCAACCGCAGACATGCTCATGTCCACTTCGTTGGCTTTGATCGCGCCAATACTTGCCTGTGCGGCGCGCACCAACTCAGCCTCGATTCTTTCCACGCTGGCCTGGGACAGATTTACAATTTGCGGATTTTCTTCGTTCTGCGCTTCTTGTTCCAGTTCAGACATGGGTGCCTCCGGGCATAAAACACGCCTCCCTGTGGAGGCGCTGATTTCAACCTTCGAATTTTAGTCCGGTTGGGTGGTTTCGTCAAGGAGTACAGTAAAATACAGCACATGCGAAAACTACTCTACCTCACCGTCTTCCTCTCTGGCATGAGTGCCCTGGCTGCCGAGTTTGGCGCATCGCGCCTGCTGCAAATGCGTTTTAGCAGTATTACCCTTGTTTGGGCGGTTATCATCGGGCTGATCCTCGTTTATTTTGCGGTTGGTTATGCTCTTGGCGGGCGGCTCGCCGACCGCTCCCCGCAGCCCAAAACTTTTTTCAGCGTCATCGCCTGGGGTGGGCTCACGCTCAGCATTGTGCCGCTGGTGGCCCAGCCCATGCTGCGCTATGCCAGTCTGGCGTCTGATGCGCTCAACTTTGGCGTTATGGCGGCGGCTTTTCTCGCCACGCTGGTTTTGTTCAGCGTCCCTGTCACCTTGCTGGCAATGACCTCGCCCTTTGCGCTGCGTCTTTTGCTCGAAGATCCGCAACGGGCCGGCAACATCTCCGGAAACGTCTCGGCGCTATCGACAGCTGGTTCGGTGCTGGGCGCTTTCCTGCCGACTCTGCTGCTTTTTGATCTGATTGGCGCGGCCCGCAGCATTCTGGTCTTTGGCCTGCTCATGCTGGCGCTGGGCGCTTTCGGTCTTTTCCGCGCCGGCGCAACCCGCCGCTCTGCCCTGTTTGGCTTGTCGCTGCTCTTTTTTGTTGGTATGTTCGTTTTTGGCGATTTCCATGGCAAAGACACACCCGGCCAGGTTTATGAAACCGAATCGGCCTACAACTATATAGAGGTGCTCGAGAACGGTCAGAGCCGCTATCTGCGCCTGAATGATGGGCAGGGTGTCCACTCAGAATATCACCCCACCGAATTGTTCTATGGCGGTCCCTGGGAGCAGTTCCTGGTTGCCCCGTTTTTTAATGCCGCTCCTCATCGTCCTGAGCAGGTTGAGCGTATAGCCATTGTGGGCCTGGCTGCCGGCACGTCAGCCCGCCAGGCTACGGCCATTTTTGGCCCAATCCCGATCGATGGTTACGAGATCGACCCAAAGATCGTCCAGGTCGGGCAGGATTATTTTGAGATGACCATGCCCAACCTGAATATCCACGTCGCTGATGGGCGTTGGGGCTTGGAGCACTCTCCGCACCAATACAGCCTGATCATCGTCGATGCGTATCGCCCGCCTTACATTCCGCCGAACCTGACCACCCGTGAATTTTTCGGCATCGTCTACGACCGGCTGGCCCCTGACGGGGTTTTGGCCATCAACATTGGCCGGACAGCCAACGATCGCCGCCTGATCAACGATCTGGCTGCGACCATTGGCGAGCATTTTCCGTCCATTTACGTGATGGATATTCCTTATACGTTTAATTCGATTTTGTACGCCACAAAAGCTGAAACCAGCGCCGAGAATCTGTTTGCCAACTACAACCTTCTCAGCGCAGATGCGGCTTCGCACCCGCTGCTTGTCACGGCAACAGCCGTGACTGTCTCCAACCTGCGAGATACCCCCTCCGGTGGACGGATCTATACCGATGACCTGGCTCCGGTCGAATCGATCACCAACGATATGATCCTCCGCTTCATCATCAGCGGCGGAGCGGAGAGTTTACAATGAAATCTTTTCTTTCTGGCTTTGCCAGCATCTTGGCCGTTATTGTTATCCCGCTCTTTTTTGTGCGCCTGCTGCTTATTCCGTCCTTCCCGGCGGTTGAATATCGCATGCCGGGCTTTCCGGATGATATCTACGGCTTCTCTCGCGAAGAACGTCTTAAATGGGCAACCTTCGGGATCGAATACCTGCTCAATGACGCCGGTCCTGAATATCTGGGCGATCTGCGTTTCGACGATGGCTCACCAGTCTTTACCGAGCCGGAAGTCAGCCACATGCTCGATGTCAAGATCGTTGTCGGGCAGGTGCTGACCGTTTTTCGCGTTGCCCTAGCTTTGCTGGTTGCTCTGGGTTTGGTCGCCTGGCGCCAGGGTTGGGTGGATGCCTACCGATTGGGCATTTCGCGCGGCGGATGGATATTGCTTGTCCTGCTGATTACACTTGGATTGCTGGCGATCACCTCCTTCTGGCAGTTTTTCTCTGCCTTTCACGCGCTTTTCTTCGAAGGCGATTCCTGGCTGTTTGCGTACTCTGACACCCTGATCCGGCTTTACCCGATCCGATTCTGGCAGGACGTCATGATTTACATTCTGGGCGGCTCGGCGCTGACCGGTGGGTTGCTCGGCTGGTTTTTAGGAAAAACAGTAACGACCGCAACAGCCAGCCCGAATCAGGGTTAATAACCGTATATCATGCCCGAAGCGGGTATAATTCTCTTTAAGGAGCAAATCATGCCCCAATTTTTATCGTTGGAAAATCGCGTCGCTCTCGTCACCGGTGGTTCTCGCGGAATTGGCCGTGCAATCGCCCTAGAGCTGGCAAAGCGTGGCGCGGCAGTCGTTGTCAATTATCACAAATCCCCGGATGCAGCTGAAAGCGTTGTAAACGAGATCCAGGCCGCGGGTGGGCGCGCAGCCGCTTTCCAGGCCGATGTTTCCCTCTCGGATCAGGCAGCGGCCCTCGTCAAGTTCTCCATCGAAACCTTTGGCGACCTGCACATCCTGGTCAATAACGCCGGGATCACCCGCGATATGCTGATCATGATGATGTCCGAGGATGATTGGGACGCGGTGATTGACACCAACCTCAAGAGCACCTTTAATTGTGCGAAAGCGGCGGTCCGGCACATGATGCGCAAACGCTACGGGCGCATTATCAACATCTCGTCCGTTTCAGGGCAGATGGGTAACGGCGGCCAGACCAATTATTCCGCATCCAAAGCCGGGCAGATCGGTTTTACCAAGGCTCTGGCCCGCGAAGTGGCCTCTCGCAACCTGACGGTGAATGCCGTTGCTCCGGGCTTTGTCGATACCGAAATTTTGGAAGCGATGCCCGCTGAAGTGCTTGAAGCCGCATTGAAGTTTGTTCCGCTGGGTCGCAAGGCCCAACCTGAAGAAGTTGCTTATGCCGTTGCATTTCTCGCTTCCGATCAGGCCGCTTTCATCACCGGCCAGGTTCTGGCGGTTGATGGCGGCATGGCGATGATGTAACCCGAGGAGATTAAAATGAGCGAATATCAACCTGCCGGAAAAACCACCCTTTCTCCTGAAGTGCTGGTGACGATCACCAAAATGGCCACCCTGAGTGTGCCGGGCGTCAGCCGCCTGGCTCCCGTGCCAGACCGTTTCGAGCGTTTGTTCAAACGTGGCGCAAACCAGGGCGTGGAGTTGAAGGTCGAAGACAACCTGGTTTACCTCGATTTGTTCCTGGCGCTCAAGCCGGATGTCAATGTGCGTGAGGTCAGCCGCAATGTTCAGCACCAGGTGGCGCGCGCCATCGAAGAAATGGTTGGCATGGATATCGGCCATATCAATATTCATATCGAAGATATCGATTACATCGAAGAGGCATAACCTTACATGAAATCCCGCACCAGGGCCAGAGCCTTCGCCCTGCAAGTACTTTACGAAGTGGATATGGCTGCGCACCTTCCCGGGCTTGTTTTTCAACAACGCCTGGAAGATGAACGCATCGACGGACGGGTCATGCTGGATGATGACCTGATCGAGTTTGCCCGCGAGATCGTTGTGGGCGTTTCTGTTTTAACCGCGAAGTTGGATCACGCCATCGAACGTTACGCGCCCGAGTGGCCCTTCGATCAGATCGCGGCCATCGACCGCAATATTTTGCGCATGTCCGTTTGGGAGTTTGCCGTTTCGCGCCATACGCCGCTCAAGGTGGCCATTAATGAGGCTGTTGAACTGGCCAAGGAATATGGCTCAGACAGCGCCCCGCGCTTTGTGAATGGGGTTCTTGGCAGCCTTGCCGACCACGAAAACGAAGTTCGCCAGGCTCTGGTTATTGCCAGGTCGGGCGCAAAAGACTAGGCCAGCAAGGACGGGGATATGGAACTGCACGATCTGACGATTATTGAATCTATTAACAGGCTTCGCGCTGGCGAGATTACCCCGGATGAACTCACCTCGGCCTGCCTCGCCGTTATCGATGCAAAAAACCCAACCCTGAATGTTTTTGCCGTTAAATTTGACCCTGAGCGGATCGCAGAGCAGTCGCAGGGCGAATTATCTGGCATTCCGATCGTTGTCAAAGATCTGATCGATATTGCCGGGATTCCCACCGCGGCCGGGTCGCCAAAGTTTTTTGGCGTTGAGCCGGCCTTGAAAGACGCTTTCGTGGTCGACCGTCTCAAATATGCCGGCGCGACTCTCCTGGGGAAAACCAACACCCACGAAATTGCCCTCGGAATTACCGGAATTAATCCGCATACTGGCGCGGTGCGCAACCCGCACAGCCCGGAGCGGATCACGGGCGGTTCCTCCAGCGGCAGCGCAGCCGCCGTTGCCAGCGGAATGGCGCTCGGCGCATTGGGCACCGATACAGGCGGCTCGATCCGTATTCCGGCGGCTTTGTGCGGTGTGGCTGGTTTCAAACCGACCTTTGGGCGGGTCAGCACCCGCGGCGTTTTACCGCTCTCCTGGAACCTTGACCATGTTGGGCCGATCGCAAAAACCGTTGCCGATGTCGCGCTTTTATATGCGGTGATTGCCGGCTATGACCCGCATGATCCTAATTCCCTGCTGATGCAATCGCCGGGTTTCCAGCCCCACAAAGATATGCAAGATTTTCGCGTTGCCCTGGCGGTTGGTGACTATATCGCCGAATCTGACCCTGAAATCTTGCAGGCGCTTGGGCGCGCTGCCGAGATTTTTGCCAGCCTGGGTGCGGAAATTGTCGAGGTTGAAATCCCGCGCCTGCGCGAAGCAGCGCTGGCCAACGGGGCGATGGTGGTCGCCGATGCCGCCGCATTTCATCGTGAGCGCCTGGCCGAACACCCTGATTGGTTCGGCGCGGATGTGCGTGAACGGCTCGAAAAGGGCCGCGCGGTCTCATCCACAGATTACGCCTTGGCGCGCCGCGTTCAGAGTGAAATGAAGCGCTATTTTGGGTTGTTCTTTGACCAGTTTGATGTCTTACTTCTGCCGACCACTGCCAGCGTTGCCGCTCCGATTGACGGCCTCGATTCTGCTGCCTATGCCTCGCGCCTGACGCGTTTCACCGCCCCTTTCAACCTGACCGGCCTGCCGGCCCTGAGTGTCCCGGGTGGGGTTTCTGCAGACGGCTTGCCGATCGGCTTGCAACTGGTAGGCCCGGCCTGGAGCGAAGCAGTCGTCTTGCAGGCCGGACAGGCCTTTGAAGCTTCGATACAATAAGATTTCTCTTTGATGAACGAAAAAAGCCCCGGCGCCGGGGCTTTTTTCGTTAAAAAGTTGGAGAATTCTTATTTTGCTTTCCTGATCTCTTCCACGGCCTGCGGGTTGACCAGCGAACTGGTATCTCCAGAATCCTGGCCCAGGTACGCTGCGCGGATCATGCGCCGCATGACCTTGGCGTTGCGCGTTTTGGGCAGGTCAGATACAAACAGGATGGCTTTTGGCGCAAGCGGCTTGCCCATTTCAGCAATGATCCTCTGGCGCAGTTCGGCGCGAACCTGCTCCAAACCTGTTTCAGAATCCGCTCGCGCACCCGGTTTGAGCACCGCAAAAACCACCAGCGCCATGCCTTTGATCTCATCTGGCACACCGATTGCCGCCGCTTCGACCACCGCCGGGTGCGCCACCATGATCGACTCAACCTCGGCCGGGCCGAGGCGTTTGCCCGCAATTTTGAGTGTATCGTCAGAGCGTCCCAGGATGTACCACAGGCCGTCTGAGTCGATTGCGGCAAAGTCGCCGTGGACCCAGGTGTTTGGCCAGCGGTTCCAGTAAGTGTCCAGGTAACGGGCTTTATCCTGCCAGAATCCGCGTGTCATGCCGATCCAGGGAGCTTTTATGACCAGCTCGCCGACCGCATTGCGGATCGGGCTGCCGTCTTCATCCAGCACGTCGGCAGCCATGCCGGGGCAGGGCGCGGAGAAGGCGCACGGTTTGAGCGGTAGCAGAGGATTGCCCATCACGATCCCGCCGCTGATTTCAGTGCCGCCTGAATAATTGATGATCGGGCGCTGCGAACGGCCAACGCGCTCGAAGAGCCACTTCCACGGCTCGGGGTTCCAGGGCTCGCCGGTTGAAGCGAAAAAGCGCAAGGCTGAAAGGTTGCAGCTCTCAAAGTGCGAATCCCCGTGAGGGATCAGCGCCCGAATCAGCGTTGGCGAAACGCCCAGATGGGTAACCCGATGCTGCTCGGTCAGTTGCCACAGGCGGCCAGGGGTTGGGTAATCGGGCGCGCCATCGTAGAGCAGCATGGTCGCACCCAGCAGCAGCGTCCCGAAGACCAGCCAAGGGCCCATCATCCAGCCCATATCGGTCATCCAGTAGATTGTGTCAGACTTGTCCTGAGCGAAGTCGAAGGAGTGTACATCGGTGCCAAAGGCCATGTCCTGGGCCGCTTTAACGGGGAATCCGCAGTGCGTGTGGACAGCGCCTTTCGGCTTGCCGGTCGTGCCTGAAGTGTAGATGAGCATCAACAGGTCTTCAGCGTCGGTAACTTCGCTCGCAGCCTGGTCAGGCTGCGGGTCGATCAGATCGCTCCACCAAAAATCCCGCCCTGGCTGCATGGCCACCTCCCGCCCGGTGCGTTTCAAGACGATCATGTGGCGCACGGTTGGGGTTTGGGCCAGGGCTTCGTCGGCGATGGATTTCATCTCGACCTCTTTGCCGCGCCGGAAAGTCCCGTCGGCGGCGAACAGGGCTTTTGCGCCAGCATCGCTCAGGCGCGAAACGATCGCCCCGGCGCCGTATCCGCTAAAGAGCGGCAGGATCACCCCGCCGATCTTGGCGATCGCCAATAGCGCGACCACGATCTCGGGCGTCATCGGCATGAACAGGCCGATCGCGTCGCCTTTGCCCAGACCGAGGCTGCGCAGGGCATTGGCGGTTTTGTTGACCTGCTGATACAGCTCAGCATAGCTTAGCGAACGGGTCGCGCCTTCTTCCCCCTCCCAGCGGATGGCTGTTTTATGGCGTTCTTCGCTTGCCTGGCGCTTGTCGAGACAATTGTGGACGATGTTCATCTGGCCGCCCACGCACCATTTTGGGAATTGGATACCGTCCGACAGGTCGACTACCTGGGTGTAGGGCTTGTAGAAGCGGATGTCTAGATAGCGTAAAACCGCCTCGGTGAACCAGGCCACATCTGTGGTCGAGCGGCGCATTAGCTCGTCGAAATCGCCGATGCCGTGCTGGCGCATAAAGGCCGTCAGGTGGGCGCGCTGGCTGTATTCTGGCGTTGGCTGCCAGACAATCTCTCCGCCAAAGCTGAATGCATCGCTCATGTGGCCTCCGGTTGGGTTTATTTGATATTGCGTTTAAGGGATTTGATCTCTTCTTCGCTCAGGTCGGGCAGGTTTTCAACGCGCTCGATCTGGAGCGCCTGGCGTTGGGCTTCGCGCCACATTTCCAGTCGGTTCTTTACCTGGTTTTCGTAGCCTTCTTCAGAGGGGCTGTAGAAATAGGTTCCAAGCAGGCGTTTGGGCAAATACTGCTGGGGCGTAAAGTGGCCCTCTTTTTCATGCGGATAAACATACCCCTGGCCCTGGCCGGTGACAGCGTCGCGGTTGCTGTCTTGCAGGTGCTTGGGGACGCTGCCCGCGCCTTCCTGTTCGATGCGCTGCATGGCTTTGAAATAAGCCCCGGCGCTGTTCGATTTGGGCGCGGTCGCCAGGTAAAGGGTGGCCTCAACCAGCGGATAAATCCCCTCGGGCAGGCCGATGAAATCGAAGGCCTGGGCGGCGGCCGAGGCGACCACCAGACCCATCGGGTCAGCCAGGCCGATATCTTCACCGGCCAGGATGATCAGTCGGCGGACGATGAAGCGCGGATCTTCACCCGCGTAGATCATTTTGGCCAGCCAGTAGAGGGCGGCGTCCGGGTCGGAGCCGCGCACCGATTTGATGAAGGCCGAGATCGTGTCGTAGTGGGCGTCGCCGTCCTTGTCGTAGAGCACCGCCCGGCGCTGGATCGATTCCTGGGCCACATCCAGCGTGACCTGGATAACATTTAGTGAGTCGGGCGGGGTCGATTCCACCGCCAGTTCGAGCGCATTCAGGGCGTTGCGCGCATCGCCGGTGGCCATATCGACCAGGTGGGCGCGTGCTTCGGGGGTCAGGTTGATCTTTCGTTTTCCGTAACCGCGCTCGGGGTCGCTGATCGCGCGGTCGAGCAGCAATCCGACCTCGTTCTGGTTCAGGTTGCGCAGTTGGAAGATCCGCGAACGGCTGACCAGGGCCTTGATGACCTCGAAAAACGGGTTTTCAGTGGTCGCGCCGATCAGAATGATGGTGCCATTTTCGACAAAGGGCAGGAGCGCATCCTGCTGGGCCTTGTTCCAGCGGTGGATCTCGTCCACGAACAGGATGGTGCGCTGTTTGTAGAGCCGACTGCGCTCCTGGGCGCGGTCGATGACTTCGCGCAGATCGCTTTTTCCGGCCAGGATGGCCGAAAGCGTCTCGAAGTGGCTTTTGGTCTGGTTGGCGATGACCTGGGCCAGGGTGGTTTTGCCGGTTCCGGGCGGTCCGCACAGGATGATCGATGAAAACAGGCGGTCGGCCTCGATGGCGCGCCGCAGTAGCTTGCCCTCGCCGACGATGTGCTCCTGGCCGATGTATTCGTCCAGGGTGCGCGGACGCATCCGCGCGGCCAGCGGGGCTTCGTTTTTCATGCGTTCGTTCATGGCGTGGTCAAATAGGTCGGGCATGTTGCAGATTCTATCACGCCCCCCTCTTTTGCAAGCATCATGATTTTAATGAGATTTTCGACTCGCGCTCTTGTTCGATTGAAAACGTTTCTCTGCGCAGGACAAATTGACAAAGCCCATTTTCTTTCATGGTATAACCTATTCATGCGGTTATGAACCGCACCACCCCTTGCTACCTTGGGAACATCTTCGATCATGGATTTTTACACCCCTCTTTCTCTTATCCCTGCCCCGAACGCCAAACGGATTGCGCTGCGCATCAGTCCGCCGGCAGAGCGCGCCTTGCGCCAGGGGCACCCCTGGGTTTTTGACCAGGCTATCACCGAGCAAAGCCACGCCGGAGCCCCGGGCGATCTGGCGGTTATTTTCGATGACAAACGTCGCTTTTTGGCGGTTGGCCTGTACGACCCGATATCCCCCATTCGAGTTCGTATTTTGCAATCCCGCCAGCCAGCAACGATCAATGCGGATTGGTTCAAATCGCGGCTGTTGGCAGCGCTGCGTTTGCGCTTGCCCCTGATTGAGCAACCTGCCGAGAGAGCCACTACGGGCTACCGGCTTGTCCACGGCGAGAATGACGGGCTTCCGGGGCTGGTGATCGATCGTTACGCTGAGACTCTGGTGCTCAAGCTTTACACTCCGGCCTGGATTCCGCACCTGAAGGAGCTTTGCTCTGCCCTGGAGCAGGCCAGCCCGGCTGAAGGCCTGATCTTGCGCCTGAGTCGTTCCATGCTGAAGCAGGATGAACTCCTGTTTGGCTTGAGCGACGGGCTGACGCTCTCCGGTCCGCCCCCGGCGGGTCCGATCCTGTTTCAGGAGAATGGTCTTACCTTCGAATCGGACCCGATCCTCGGGCAAAAGACCGGCTTTTTCCTCGACCAGCGCGAGAACCGGGCGCGGGTTGAGCGGCTTTCGATGGGCCAATCTGTGCTGAATGTTTTCGCCTACACCGGCGGGTTTTCCGTTTATGCGGCCCGCGGCGGTGCCAGGCAGGTGGTCAGCGTGGATATCAGCGCGCCAGCCATGCAAGCGGCAATTCGCAACATGGATCACAACCGCCAGATTTCCACGGTTGCGGCAACCTCGCATGAAATCCTGGCAGAAGATGCCTTCGAAGTTCTGGGGCGCATGGCTTCAGAAAAACGCAGGTTTGATCTGGTAATCATCGACCCGCCCATGTTCGCTCAAAACTACTCCCAAACTGCGGCGGCCCTCCTGGCCTACCAGCGTTTGACTCGTCTTGGGCTGGGCGTGCTGCGGCCGGGTGGCGTGCTGGTCCAGGCCTCCTGTTCGAGTCGGGTCACGGCAGACGCCTTTTTCAACGCCATCCATCAGGCTGCTGGTGAATCCAACCGCCGCCTGACCGAAATCGACCGAACAGGCCACGCCCTCGATCATCCGATCGGGTTTAAAGAAGGCGCTTATCTTAAATGTTTATTTACCAGGGTGGTGTAATCTATCGGGTGGGTTTGTTACACGGGGGTTTGATCATTTCTTTTCAATGTGCCCGCCCGCTTCTGCGCGCTCGAGAACAGCCAGGATCGTTTCGACCAGGGTTCTGGCGGCATCTGCGCTGAGTTCCACCGCAACGCGCGCGCCGGGGCCTTCTGATTCGTTCACAAAGTCGATATTCAGCGCATGCTCAAAAGGCGCGTTGAACGGGTGGTCGTAAGAGACATTCGCTTCATGCAGTGTGAACCAACCCTGGCTGCCTTTGCCGCTGCCATCTATTTTTACTTGTTGTGCGATCATTGTGCACATAATGATTTTCCATCCTGCCTAAGCCGTAAGATATTTTTCCAGAAAAGCAAAAACCTTCATCCAGCCATCGACTGCTTGCGCCTGGCGGTACATGGGCCGGTGGTGGTAGAAAAAACCGTGTCCGGCACCTGGGTACATGTGGAACTCATGCGGTTTTCCATATTTTCTGAGTTCCTGCTCGTGGCGGGTCACCTGCTCTGGGGTGGGGCTGGTATCTTCTTCGCCAAACAGACCCAGCAGCGGGCATTCCAGGTTCTTGGTGTACTCCAACGGGGCGACCGGCTGGTTTTGCGAAAGGTCGCTCTCTTGCATGACGACCCGCCCGCCCCAGCAATCGATCAGCGCATCGAATATTTGGATCTGGCAGGCGGTCAGGTAAGCATGCCGGCCTCCGGAGCAAGTGCCAAAGATGCCGGTTTTGCCGTTGCTGGCGGGCAGTGAACGCAGAAAATCTGCCGCCCCGGCTAGGTCGCCAACTGCCTGGCTGTCGGGAATGCCGCCGGCGGCGCGCACCTTGGCTGCCACATCTTCAGGGGTGCCGTGGCCGGACCGATAGTAGAGATTGGGGCAGATGGTCGCGTAGCCCTGCCGGGCAAACCGGCAGGTGATCTCCTTGTACCATTCATCCCAGCCTGGCATGTGATGGGCCAGAACCAGGCCAGGGTAAGGTCCCGGGCCAAGCGGTCTGGCAAAATAAGCATTGATAGTGTCCCCATTAAAACCTTGCAAGGTGATCGTTTCAGCCAACATGCCTTCGTACATATCTGTCTGATACATAGCGTTCTCCTGATAAGAACCGTAGTTTTATCTTATCGCCTTTAGAATGTCGGGAATTTCGCTTAATGTTTCAGCTAGGGCGTTGGGGACGGCGTCAGCTTCAGTGCGGGTTCTGGCGTAGCGTTTGGCCCAGATCGAAAAAACCCCGGCCTGGTTTGCGCCTGCAATGTCGGCTTCGAGTTTGTCTCCGACCATTGCCGCCTCGGACGGAGAGTAGCCCCAGTGTGCCAGAGCCATTTCGAAGATGCGTGGATTGGGCTTGCGCCAGCCGCAGGCCGCCGAGGTCAGCACAAAATCGAAATAAGGCTGGATCTCAAATTTCTCAACCAGTTGAATAACATCCTTGTTGTCGCCCGCATTGGAAACAATCCCCAATTTATACCCATTCCTTCGCAGCGTTTGCAAGGTGGAGAGGGTGTCGTCTGCCAATTGCCAATTGGATTGTGAGATGCGATAGCGCGCATCCAGCGCAGCGCGGATCAGCACGGGCCGCACGTTGCTATACCCTTTTTCTTTCAGCAATTCTTTCAGCACAGCCGAAGTGGATGTTTCGATTTGCTGGCTGTCGCGTTCAGCATAGTAACGTTGCAGGCAGGCTTTGAATTCCTCGTGGAAGTGGTCGCAATCCAACCCCAGCCCGGCCTTGCATAGAACATCCACAACTGCCCGGTCGGCGCGTTCGATGATCGGCGGCCAGGCAGCGCTGGGGCGCATCAGGGTATCTCCCAGGTCGAACAGGATTGCGCGGATCATGGCAGGTTTTTAGTAGCCTCGGTTTTTCTCGAAAATGTTATACAAGGTTAAACCCGCCAGGTAACGATGGATGTTCTCGGAGAACAACAGCACGGCGCGTTCGTTGTATTGCGGGCTGTATCCTGAAATATGCGGGCTGATGATGATGTTGGGGTGCGCCCAAAGTGGGCTGTTGGCGGGCAGGGGTTCTTCCGCGAAAACATCCAGCGCAGCCCCGGCCAGTTTGCCGTCTTTGAGCGCTTGCAGCAGGGCATTGGCATCCACGACCCCGCCTCGTGAAACGTCCACCAGGAATGCGCCTGCGGGCAGGGCTGAAAGCATGCTGGCGTTGATCAACCCGTTGGTTTCGGCCGTCAACGGGACGGTGACGACTACAAATTGGCACAATTTGAGCATCGAGCGCAGCGCGGCAGACGGGTAAATGCGCTCGACCAGGTCACCGTTTGGGTCGCCGCTTTCGTCTGGCGTGTAGCCAATGTGTTCAGGGTGCATGGCGTCCCGTTTGGTGGCCAGGATCTTGCAGTCAAACGGGCGCAGCAGGTGGGCCAGTTGGCGCCCGATGCTGCCGTAGCCGACGATCCCGATCGTTTTTCCTCGCAGCTCAACCGGCGCAAAACGCTCGAAGCGGTCTTTGGGCCATTCGTTTTTCTTCTGCGTCGCCAGCAGGGACGGCAGTTTGCGCCCAAGCGCCAGCAGCATTCCGAGAGCGTGTTCGGCTACTTGTGAGGCGGCCGCGCCGCTCAGGGTGGTGACCGTCATTCCTTCGCGCTGGGTGATCGGTTCTGCCACGGAGCTGTCGACCCCGGCATAATGGAATTGGATCCATTGCAGGGAAGGGGCCTGTTCGGGGCTGGGCAGGATGTGCCCGGTGTAAAGTACCTCGGCTCGCGCCCAGACCTCGGCCGGAATTTCATTGCCCTTCTGCGGCACAAAAAAGTTGAAGTTGACTTTGGGCGAAATGCCCCGCAACTGGGTTTGCAAGGCTTCGCTGAATGGCACGGTAACGAGAATTTCGATAGACATAGCCTAATTATAGCTAAAAAACACTCCCGTTTTGCGCGGGAGTGTTTTTCTTATGGCTTTCTTATTCGCTGGGGATGATCAGCCAGGCCAGCAGATATAAACCCAGGCCGGGCACACCGCCCGGAATGAAGGCGATCAGGAAAGCCAGGCGAAACCAGAAGGCGCTGACGCCAAAGAATTCGCCCAATCCGCCGCAGACGCCCAGGAAAACCCGGTTGTGGCGCGAACGGCGCAGGGAAGGTCGGTTGGTTGTGGTCATTTTTCGCTCCTTTTACGAATACAGTTATCCATAAATACGCAGTATGACCGATTTAGTTGTTTTATCCGGCGCCCTTCAGATAAATGCCGGTTGGGTCGAGTTCTTCGCGCAGGATTTTGAGTTCTTTTTCGGTGACCGGCTCGGTTGTGCGCAGGTGCTGGGCAACTTTGAGCGGCCAGCCTGTGTTTTCGAGCGCCATTTCGACGGTTTTGCCGGGGTGCAGGGCAGTCAGGGTCAGTTCGCCGCTTTCGTCGGGTTCCATGAAGCCAACATCGGTTACAACGCCGACCGGGCCTTGGCCGCGCAAGCCGGCTTTTTCGCGCCCGCCGGCCCCGTCCAGGTAACCGGCCGAGGTCAGGAAATCAACTTTTTCGGGAAAACGGCGCTTTTGGTGCGGGGTCATGATGTAGCAGCGGTTGGCCCAGGCCGCAATCTCCTGCGCGCCGCCAGAGCCGGGCAGACGGACTTTGGGATGTTCATAATCTGCGCCGACGATGGTGGCGTTGATGTTGCCGTAACGGTCAATCTGTGCGCCGCCCAGAAACCCGACATCGACATTGCCGCGCTGCAGGTAGTTGGCGAAAATATCGTACATACTGACGACCGAGAGCGCGCCGCTGACCAGGGTCGGGTCGCCGATCGAAAGCGGCAGGCGCGCTGGTTCGGCGCCGATCACGCCTGCTTCGTAGATCATGACCAGGTCGGGGGCATGCGTGCGCTTGGCCAGGTTGCAGGCCAGGTTGGGCTGGCCGACGCCAACGAAGACCACATCGCCATCTTTGAGCAGACGCGCGGCGTTGATGATCATCAGTTCGGCAGACGAGTAGGTGAGTTCAGTCATTGGTTTTCCTTGCACGGGATTGTGTTTTGTGGGCTTGATTGTAATGCGATTTCATTTGTCGCGGAAAAACTGCTCAATCTTTTGGGCGATTTCTTCAGGGCGTTCCATGGCTAAAAGGTGAGTGGATTGAGGAATCGTTTCGACGCGAATGGCCGGATTGCTGCGTTCCACCCGCCGGCCGGCGGAGGCGCTAAAGGTATCGGTCTCTGCCCCGCGCAGGAACAGGGTCGGGACGGGGAATCCTTTCAGCCCGCGCCAAAGTTCCATGTCGGGGGAGATGCCGGTCGTGTAGATGCGGGCTTCCCATTCGGGGCTGTAGCGCAGCTCGTAGCCTCCCCCGGCTGCGGGTTGCGTGATCCCGCGCAGATAGGCCCGCAGCGAGTCGTCGCTGAAATAACGGAAAACTTCGTAGCGTCGAAAACGCTTGAATGCTTCATCCAGGTTATTGAAATTGCGCCTTCTTTTGAGCGCGGCAGCCACGAGCGGGTGCAGCTTGTAGGCCAACCCCAGGGCATGGATCAGCTTCCAGACGAAGATGATGTGCGGCTCGAAGAGCACCGGGTCGATCAGCACCAGGGCTCTGGCGCGCTGTGGCTGGCGCAGGGCGGCGCGCAGGGCGGTGATGGCCCCAAACGAGTGCCCAACAATGAAGGGCAGGGACAGCTTTTGATCGTCGAGATAGTTCAGGAAATCATCGGCCAGCGGGTGCCAGTCGCGCAGGTCCCGCGGATTTTGGCCGGGCCACAGCGGGCGCATCGGCATGGCGTGGATGTGATAGGATGCGCCCAGGCGCTCGAAAAGCGGGGCGTAGCATTCTGGCGGGAAGCCGTTGGCGTGCAGGAAGGCGAGGTCAGGGAGTTCAGGCATGGTTGATTAAAGTTTGACCCGCCACAACTTGAACGATTGTTCGAAACCTTTGATCTTGGCGTCAAAGGCTTCGTGGGCCAGCCCGCTGCCCACGAGCCACTCGCGGACCTGCGGGTCGCTGGCGGTCTGGTCGCTGAGTACGATTTGGCCGCCTTCGGCCAAGCCTGGTAGGCGCGCAGCGGCATTGACGGTCGAGCCGAAATAATCCAGGCGCTCGTTGAGTGTGACTGCGATGCACGGTCCGCTGTGAATGCCGACTTTGAGATGGAGCGGTGGCGTGCCCTCGGTTTTGGTGATTTCAGCATGGGCGCGCTGGACGGCGATCAGGGCTCCCAGCGGCTGACGGAAAACCGCCATGACCGCATCGCCCATGGTTTTGACGACTGCGCCGCCCTGTTGGGCGATCTCCTGCTCGAGTATTTCGAAATGCTGGCGCACCCGGCCAAAGGCGGGCGCATCGCCGATCTGACGATACAGGTGGGTTGAATCGCGCAGGTCGGTAAACATGAGCGTGACCGAATTGATCGAAAGCTCCTCGCCTGCCCGCAAAGCCTCACTCGAAAATAGGTCCCGAAAGAGCTGCAGGCTGGTCACATCGGCAGCGGTCGCGGCCTGGCTGCCCCAGGCTCCGCTTTCAAGCATAAAATCGAGCGTTTCAGGGCCAGTATTGCGCAGGTTGAGAGTTGGCATCAGGTTGGTTTCGATCTCGGCTGTTGGTAGATCGTCGCTGCTGATATTGATCTGCTGTGCGCCCTGCGGCGTGGCCCGCAAATGGATATTGCCTTGTTGCGAACGCAGGATGTACGGGCCTTCCTCGAGCACGGTGCTCAGGCTGATGCTCTTGCCTGCCAGCACGCTCTGCGTCAGGTTGATGTGCGGCATGTGCTGCGGGCTTCCCACGCAGAATTGGGCCTCATCGCGCAAGATGCGCACTGCCGGGTTGGGGCTGAAGGTAACCTCCACCTGTTTGTCAAAGTTGACATCAAAATCCATCTGACAGGAGGGGCAGTGACTGTGAGCGTGGACTTCCCCCAGGCTGTTGTGGCTTTCGGCAGCTCCGCGGCACATCGGGCAGATCAATTCCCACTGGATGTCGAGCAGGCCGATCCGCGAGGCTTGCAGGAACATTTCAAGCGTTTCGCGGCGCGGCGTATTCCAGTAATCGGCCAATGCAAACGGACGCATCCGAACCAATCCTAGATCATCGCCCTCTTTGAGCAGGGACACCAGACGGGCGGCCAGCCCGGGCTTGACCCCGAACGTTTCCAGCCCTTTCCGGCCGGCATCCACCCGTTGGCTGCCGCCCGCGGACAGGCGCGCTGCTCCCGGAGCATCTAGCGGAGTTTTGCCTGCCGCTGCCAGGGCATCGTATTTGCGAAAAACACCGGCGAATTGGCGCGCGCTGACCATGCCGATCCCGACCGTGATCGCGGCATCGCCGAGCAGGTTGCGCGACCTGACCCAGACCTGATAGCGCAGCAGGGTGCCTCCATTTTCAGGGGTTAATTCGCACAGCACGCGCATTTCAAGCAGCGGGCCGTTTTTATAGGTGCGCAGGATCCCGAAGCGGTAAGGATAAGTCCACTCGAAAGGATTTTCGTTCCATTCAACGTTGATCACCGGCAGCCTGAAGCGCATGTGGTTGATGCCGTTGTTAATCCCAAGCCGGTCGACGGGCGGCAGGCCGGTATCGCGGTTGAAGCGATTGGTGTCTGCCGCGAAAGGCCAGAGCGCTTCGGGGCTGGCTTTCAGGTGAAATTTCCAGTCGTAATAATATTCTCTTGGCATGTCCGAATTATACAATGCTTCTCTTGACCGCGGATTGCAAGCGTGTTTTCACTTGATTTCCAGTTCCAGCCGGCGTTTGGGGATGTAGTAAAATCATCCCGGTTTTGATTGATCCCACATGTCCAACGGAGCAACTGTGAAATTCGAAAAAATCTGCATTCTTGGCCTGGGTTACATTGGCCTGCCGACCGCCAGCGCTTTTGCCACACACAACGTCAAAGTGGTGGGCGTGGATGTCAATGAACACGTTGTCGAGACGTTGCAAGCCGGGAAAATCCACATCCACGAGCCGGGGCTGGGCGAAGCTGTCCGCCAGGCGATTGAGAGCGGCAACCTGAGCGTCGCCACTACTCCTCAGGCGGCCGATGCTTTCCTGATCGCTGTCCCGACCCCTTTCTACGATGACAAACGCGCCGACATGCGCGCCGTTACTTCTGCTGCCGAGGCCATCGTCCCGCATTTGCGCCCCGGCAACCTGGTCGTGCTCGAATCGACCTCCCCGCCGCGCACCACGGTCGATCTGCTTGTGCCCATCCTTGAAAAATCCGGCCTGAAAGCGGGCGCGGATTTCCATGTTGCTTATTCGCCCGAGCGTGTCTTGCCCGGCCAGATCTTGCGTGAACTGATCGAGAATGCGCGCGTCATCGGCGGCATTACCCCGCAATCGGCCCAGGCTGGCAGCGATTTATACGCGACCTTCGTCAAGGGTGAGATCATCCAGACCGATGCCACGACGGCCGAGATGGTCAAATTGATGGAAAATACCTATCGCGATGTCAATATTGCAATTGCCAACGAGTTTGCGCGCCTGGCCGATCGTTTTGGCGTCGATGTCTGGGAAGCCATCAGCCTGGCCAACCGCCATCCGCGCGTCAAAATTCTCAATCCCGGCCCCGGCGTGGGCGGGCACTGCATCAGCGTCGACCCCTGGTTCTTCGTCGAAGCCGCCCCAGATTTGGCAAAACTGATCCGCCAGGCTCGTCAGGTCAACGATTCTCAGCCCCATTTTGTGGTGGATCTGGTGCGTGAGATCCTGGGCGAGCTGCGCGGCAAAAAGATCGCCGCGCTTGGGTTGGCCTACAAACCGGACGTGGATGACCTGCGCGAAAGCCCCGCAGCGGAAATTGTCCATTTGCTGCAAAATGAGGGGGCGGCCGTTAAAGCGTTTGAACCGTTCAAACCCGCAGCCGGTCTGGCCGCCATCGAGGCGGTCCCCACGCTGCAAGATGCCCTGGCTGAGGCCGACCTCGTTCTTTTGCTGGTGAGCCACACCCAGTTCCGCACCCTGACCCCGGACCAACTCGCGGCTCTGACGCCTTGCCGCCTGCTGGTGGATACCGTCGGCGGCTGGAGCGGACCTGCCTGGGCTGCGGCAGGCTTTGACCTGCACAAGCTGGGAGTGCGGAAGTGAATTTGAAACATTACAGTTTCATAATCGTTGTATAATGGAATTGTGAAATCGCTTGCCAGGTTGTTTGTCATTGTTTTTGTATTGAGCCTGCTTGTTTTACCGGCAGGGGGAGTGCTGGCGCAGGAAGAACCATCCCGTTATTTTTCCCAGACCGGGCATAACGTATCGGGCGATTTTTTGCGTTTTTACGACAGCGTTGCGAACGCCGAGCAAATTTTTGGCTATCCCCTGACCGAAGCTTTCACCGATGCTAAGAGCGGACGGCTGATCCAGTATTTTACGCGCACCCGATTTGAGTTTTACCCTGAGCAGTTGGATGGTCAGCGCGTGCGCATCTCCACCCTGGGGGAATACCTTTACCAGCCGGGCGGGCAGTTGAATCTTTTTACGCCGATTGGCTGTCGCACTTTTCCGAACGATAAGGCCGTTTGCTATGATTTTCTCGATTTCTTTGAGAAAAATGGCGGCGAAGCGGTCTTTGGTTATCCGATCTCGGGCTTTGAATTCTTGAATGAGCGCATTGTTCAGCATTTCCAGAACGCTCGTTTTGAATGGTACCCTGAAAACCCGGAGGGCAGCAAGGTTGTGTTGGCAGATCTGGGGCGGGCTTATTTTAGTTTCGCCGCTGAAGACCCAACACGCCTGACACCCGCCTCGGCCAGCCAGATCATTGAAGTGCTTTCAATCCAGGCCCGCGCATTTTCGTGGAAAGCGGTCACCCAGGCCAACGATGTCCAGACGGTTTATGTGATCGTCCAGGACCAGACCCTCAGTCCGGTTCAGGATGCGATTGCGGTCGTTACGATCTATTTCCCGAACGGCACGCCGCGCAGCGTCAGCCTGCCGACCAACCAGTATGGTGTGGTGATCATTCCTTTTGAAGTGGTCGATCAGCCGCCCGGCAGCCTGGTGACGGTTTACGTCCAGGTGTATTACCAGGGAAAAACCAGCAGTGCGGTGACATCTTTCCGCATCTGGAAATAATTTTCAAAATAAAGAAGAGCCCCAAAAGTGACACTCACTTTTGGGGCTTTATGATTTCTACCAGGTTGAAGACCGGCCCATCTTGGCAGGCCAACCGGATGCCTGACCTGGTTTGGATGGCGCAAATGCCGCAGTCGGCCAATCCGCCACAGGGGACCGGTGTCTCGATAAATACTTGCGCGTAGCCGTGCAAAAGATGAAGACAGTCTGAGACAGGCTGGCTGGCGAGAACGGCTTCGATTTGCTCGCGCGGAATATCGATGGCGGCATAGTCTGCCCATTGGGCGGTTTCGAGCAGGGCGGCCGGGGGCAGGATCTCCACCGAGAGCGGGATCGATTCGGGTGTGGTTTCGCTCAAAAGTACGATCTCTGCGTTTTGACGGCGGCAGGCCTCGAGCAGGGATAAAACCCGTCCGGACGAATTGCTCCAGGATGCCAGCAAAACCTTGCGGGCAGCGGGCGGCAGTTGAAAGCCCTTGCCGAGCGGGCCTTTCAGCGTCAGGGTTGTGCCAGGAGTCCATGCAACGGGGAGCGGCCCGGCTGCGTAGAATCCATTGGGAGCCGGCGCGGCAAAATGGACAGGAACCGGCAACGGGGAGTCTGTTCCGATCCCGGCCTGGGCCAGGAGATATTGACCGGGCGCGGGAACCAGGTTTGCAGAGCAAATGATCCGCGCGGCGCGCCAGCCATCTATATAAGTTTCATCAACATGGGCCTCTGCAATCTGCATGGCTTAATGCTAACACGATATAATCAAAAAAAAGGAGTAAGACATGAATATTTCTGATGTAATTGGTTTCCTGGCCGGGATTGTCTGGCTGGGTGTAATTTTGCTGGTGGCGATGGTGGTTATTCGCGCCAGTCGCGGCCAGTCTTCAAAAGGCATTGGTACAACCGCGGTTGTGGTTTTTGTGCTTGCCATTGTATTGAGCGCTGCTGCAGCCGGCCTGGTGTTCATTGAGCCAGATGCCATGGGTGTGGTCATCACTGCCGTTGGGGATGGCGGTATTCGCCCTGAGCCGCTTTCTGCCGGCCTGCACTGGGTGATCCCGTTTTTTGAGCGCGTCGAACGCTATACGATTCTGCGCCAAACCTACACCATGTCTGCGATCGGGTCGGAAGGCCAGGTTAGCGGGGATGATTCGATCCAGGTGCGCACCAAGGATGGGCAGCAGGTTTACGTGGATGCTTCGGTGATTTATTCCATCGACCCGACCAAGACGATCACTTTGTATAAAACCTGGCGTAACAATTATGAAGATGGCCTGGTGCGACCTTCATCGCGAGGCATTATCCGTGATGTGGCCTCTCAGTACGGGATCGAAGAGATTGTCAGTTCCAAGCGAGTTGAAATGGAGATGGCGATCACAGCCGAGTTGGAGCGTGTTTTCTCTGACAATAATTTGATCCTGCAGGATTTTGTGCTGCGCAACATTCGCTTTAGTGACGAGTATGCGATTGCGGTGGAACAAAAGCAGATTGCCGAGCAGCAGGCCCAGCAGGCCAAGTTTGTGGTTGAATCGAAGAAACAGGAAGCCGAGCAGGCCCGTCAGATCGCGCAAGGCGCGGCCGATGCGGTTGTGATCGCGGCCCAGGGTGACGCTGAAGCGCGCATCATCCAGGCCGAAGCCGAGGCCAAGGCGTTGGCTTTGATCGCCGCGGTGCTGGCTGAAAACCCCAACTTGCTGACCTACCAGTACATCAACAAGCTATCCCCAAATATCCAGGTCATGCTGCTGCCCAATAACGCGCCTTTCCTGCTCCCGCTGCCTGAGTTGCAAGCCCCCATTCCGCAGTAGGAATCCCGTTCATAATTTTGTGTCGCTGGAAAGTGGCAAGGGTTGAGTGGTAAAATCCTTGCTACTTTCCATTTATATCTTGGAGTAACTTTGCATGAATGAACAAGGCACTTCGGGCAGGCAGGTTCGACTGACAACTCTCTCCAGTTGCGCTGGCTGAGCGTCGAAACTGAATGCGGAAACGCTGGCGCAGGTTCTGCGTCCTGTCTCGAATTTGTTTGACTCGAAAGATTATCCCGATCTGTTGGTGGGAATCGGCGATCCGGACGATGCTGCGGTTTGGCGCTTGGACGATCGGCGCGCCCTGGTGGTAACGACCGATTTCTTTACACCGGTGGTCGATACGCCTTACGAATATGGCGCGATCGCTGCCACCAACTCGCTTTCGGATATTTACGCCATGGGCGGCAAGCCTTTCCTGGCGCTGAATGTGGCCGCCCTGCCCCCGGATTTGGCGCCCGAGATCAGCGCAGAGATATTGCGCGGCGGCGCGGAAAAATGTCGCGAGGCTGGCGTGGTGGTGGCTGGCGGCCATACCGTGCAAGACAAAGAGCCGAAGTTTGGCCTGGTTGTGCTTGGGTTTGTCGATGTGGATAAGATGATGACCAAAGGCGGGCTGCGCCCCGGCGATGTGCTGGTTTTGACCAAACCGCTTGGTTTTGGCATAACGACAACGGCCATCAAACGCGAACTGACCAGCGTTGAAGAGACCAATGAAGTGATTAGCTGGATGAGCCGATTGAATGCCAAAGCGGGCGCGCTGGCCAATGAATTTGGCCTGCGCGGCGCGACCGATATTACTGGTTTTAGTTTGCTTGGTCATGCCCACGAGATGGCGGCAGCGTCAGGGGTTGGCCTGCGTTTCTGGTTCGATAAGATGCCCTTTATCTCCTGTGCGATGAAGTTCGCCGAGCAATGGATCTTCCCTGGCGGCTCTTCAGACAATATGCTCCATTTCGGGCAATTTGTGCGCTTTGCGGCCGGTGTAGACGAAACTCGCCAGATGCTCCTGTTTGACGCCCAGACCAGCGGCGGATTGTTGCTGAGTGTGCCGCAGGAAAAACTATCTGCTTTTCTGATCCGTGCCGCCGAGATGGATCAGCCGGCCTGGGTGGTTGGTGACGTAGTTACAGGCGATGGCATTGATGTGCTTGACGAAAAACCATAGTGAATACAATACTTACGGTAAAAAACGATCGAAGCGATGTAAAATTAAACATATCTGAACACGGAGAATCATGTCTGAATCGGGAATAGAAGTTCTAATCATCCTGCTGCTGGTTTTACTGAACGGGATATTTTCACTCTCTGAAATGTCGGTGGTTTCATCTCGTAAAGTGCGCCTGCAGCAGCGCGCTAATGATGGGGATGCCGGAGCATTCAACGCTTTACAACTGGCTGAAAGCCCAAATATTTTTCTTTCCACGATCCAGATAGGCATTACCCTGATCGGTGTTCTTTCGGGTGCCGTGGGTGGCGTTGGCATCAGCAATTCGCTGGCGCTGTGGTTTGCAAGCTTTCCGATCCTGGCTCCTTATGCCGGCACATTGGGGATCGGGATTGTCGTGCTTGCCATCACTTTCCTGTCCTTGATCTTCGGCGAACTCGTCCCCAAGCGCCTGGCGCTGCACAGCCCGGAGCGCATCGCCTCGATAATCGCCGCGCCAATGACGCTCGTCTCGCGCATCTTTTCGCCTCTGGTGCATGTTATGAGTGGCAGCACCGACCTGGTGTTACGCATGTTGGGTGTTCAGCCCAACCTTGAGCCGCCGATCACAGAAGAAGAGATCCAGGTTTTGATCGATCAGGGCACCCAGGCCGGGGTTTTTGATGTGTCTGAGCAGGATATGGTGCAGGGTGTTTTTAGCCTGAGCGACCGGCGTATTTTTTCGCTGATGACCCCGCGCAGCGAGATCGCCTGGCTGGATGTCAACGATACCCCTGAAGAAATCCGCCAGAAAATTGAAGACAGCCCTTATTCGCGCTTCCCGGTCTGCGAAGACAGCCTCGACACCATTCTTGGCATTATCGAAGCCCGCGACCTGCTGCTCGAAAGCCTGCATGGCAACCCCCTGCAGCTCAAGCGCAACCTGCAACAACCGGTTTACATTCCTGAAACGGCGTTGGCTTCGCGTGTGCTCGAGCTTTTTAAGAGCGAAGATGCCGAACTGATGCTGGTGATTGATGAGTTTGGCTCGGTTCAGGGGCTTGTGACCGTTTTTGATATTATCGAAGAAATTGTTGGGGATATTGATGCCCCGCCCCAGGCTACCCAACGCCAGGACGGTTCGTGGCTTCTGGATGGCATGCTCGATGTGGAAGATTTTAAAGAAATCTTCAACCTGCGACACCTGCCAGATGAAGACGAATACGAAACCCTGAGCGGATTTGTCATGCTCAATCTGGGGCGAGTGCCGCAACCTGCTGATAAATTCGAATGGAATGGCTTGTCTTTCGAAGTGATGGATATGGACGGCAAGCGTGTTGACAAGGTATTGGTTACGACCATGCCAAAATTGGCGAAAAAAGATGAGCAAGCACCCTCCACTTGAGTTTCAGTCACGCCGCTCCAGCGTCTTTGGTAGGCGCGGGATGGTGGCATCCTCCCAGCCCCTGGCGACTGCCGCCGGGTTGGAGATTTTGCGGCGGGGTGGCAACGCTGCCGATGCTGCTGTGGCCACTGCGGCTGCGCTCAATGTTACCGAGCCAACTTCAACCGGCATTGGCGGTGACATGTTTGCTCTGTTTTACGATGCAAAAAACCGCCAGGTTAGCGCCTTGAATGGTTCAGGACGTGCGCCAGCCGGATTAACGCGCGAGCGGATCCTGCGCGAGGGCTTTTCCTCCGCGCTGCCGCCTTACCACCCGCATACGGTTACCGTACCGGGGGCTTGTGCAGGCTGGTGCGATCTGCTCGAGCGGTATGGTACGCTTTCGCTGACCGAGGTGCTTGCTCCGGCCATTTCCCTGGCTGAGGGCGGATTTCCGGTGGCCCCAACGACTGCCCATTTTTGGCAGGCGGGCGCCAATCGTCAGCTGAAAACGGCCCCCAACGGCCACGAACTGACGATCGACGGGCGTGGTCCGAACCCGGGCGAGATCTTCCGCAACCCTGGCCTTGCGCGTACCTTGCGGGTGGTGGCCGAAGGCGGCAAAAAAGCCTTTTATGAAGGTGAAATTGCTGATGCGATCGCCGATGTTCTGCAAAAAGCGGGTGGAGCGATGACCGCCGATGATCTGGCCTGGCATGTTTCAACCTGGGAAGATCCCGCGAGCGTTACGTTTGGCGACTATCACATCCATGAATGTCCGCCGAATGGGCAGGGGCTTACCGCTTTACTGGCATTTAATTTGCTTGAAGGGTTCGACCTGGCAAGTATGGAGCCATTATCGACGGAGCGCCTGCATCTTCAGATCGAGGCTCTGCGTCTGGCTTTTGCCGATGCTCGCTGGTATATCAGCGACCCACAGTTCTCAAATATTCCCCTTGCCGAGCTGCTTTCCAAAGAGTATGCCTCTGCGCGTCGCAAGCTAATCGACCCCAAGCGGGCTGTGCTCGATCAGAAACGCGGTACACCCGTGGCTTCGAGCGATACCGTCTATTTCTGCGTTGTAGATGAAGTGGGCAATGCTTGTTCGTTTATCAACAGCAACTATATGGGCTTTGGCACCGGGATTGTGCCCAAAGGTTGGGGCTTTACGCTGCAAAACCGGGGCCATAATTTTAGCCTTGATCCCGATCATCCCAACCGCCTTGAACCGAATAAGCGGCCGTATCACACCATCATCCCCGGCCTGATCACGCGCGCTGATGGCAGCCTGTTTGGCCCTTTTGGCGTCATGGGCGGATTTATGCAGCCGCAGGGCCATTTGCAGGTCGGCCTGGGCTTGCTTGTGGATGGTCTCGACCCGCAGTCCGTGCTCGATTTGCCGCGTTTTTGTATCGATGTTGATAGCGGCGAGCAGGGCGGGGCTGTGCTGCTCGAGGAAGGCATCCCCTGGCGTACAGCGGCGGAATTGGCAGCGCTGGGGCACCCCGTCCGTCCGGTCAGCGGCTGGGGGCGGGCCACCTTCGGGCGTGGACAAATTATTTTGCGCGACAGCGCCAGCGGCACATTGACGGGTGGCAGCGATCCGCGCGCCGATGGGTTGGCGATGACTTTTCTATAATGGCAGAGAGTCTGGGGGTGCCTGTCTCGTTTTGAGGGCGGCGTGCTTTTCTCCTGGCAATTTAGTTTCCAGACCTGGCGAAATTGATTTTAGCGGTGATGTGTTCTTTGGAGCTATTTTGGGAGTCTTATGAGGCCTTTTAGTTCTTCTATTGCCTTGCGTCTGACGGTTTGGTTTTTGATTCTGTCGGTCTTGCCATTGGCCGTAATGGCCATTTTTGTGCGCAGGAATGTGTTGAGCTCTTTTGAGCAGGCGGCGGTTTACTCCCAGCAGGAGCAGGCCCGGGCGAACGCTATTTATCTGAACGGTTTGATCACTCAACATGGCGAGCTGGATGCTGAAACGCTGTTCGCTCAACCTGTTTTGGGTAAGCATTTTGTGGTGGACGGAGATGGGATTGTGCTGTTTCACCCTGTCAGCACGTGGGTTGGCGTGTCTTTGTATGATATTTACGGGGAAGACACTGCTGGCATAATCCTTGGCTCGGACATTGGGGGTGTCATTGATGACGATGCAGGTCAGGTTATTGGTTTTAGCCGTTTCCCTGCCAACGATTGGGTGGATATTGTTGTTGCGGATGCTTCTCCTTTTCAGGTTGTGACAAACCAATTGTTGGGGATTTCATCCTTGCAATTGGCGATCAGCCTGGCGATAACTTTTCTCGTGGGCGGCCTGGTAATCCGTTTTGTGGTTGGGAATCCGCTGATGCAGCTAACGCGGGCCGCCCAGGAACTGGGGCACGGTAACCTTGATGTTGAGCTTGATGCTTCAGAGATGGAAGATGAACTGGGCATTCTTGCTGCAACAATCAATGAGGCCCGGTTAAGGATTCGCAACCTGGTTGGCGGGCTTGAACACCAGGTGAAAGAACTGGCCCACGCTTCATCATCTTTGCGCGATAGCGAGGCGCGTTTTCGTACCATTTTTGATTCGATTACCGATGCTATTTTGATACAGGATTTTTCCTCGGGTTCAATTTTGGAAGTGAATGGCAAGTTTTGCGAAATGTTCGGTTATCAGCCTGAGGATGTGAGTTTGTTATCCATGAAAGATCTGACCGCCGGGACGCGAGATTATGATTACCGCAGTATGCGTCGCATGGTTCGGATGGTTAAGAAGAATGGCCCGCAGATTTTTGAATGGTATGTTCGCCGCAAAAACGGGACCTTTTTTTGGGTGGAGATTAGCATGCATTTGGCCAGCCTGGATGATGGTCAGCAGCATGTGGTGGTGGTTGTGCGTGATATCGATCAGCGCAAGCGAAATCAGCAGATACAGGTTGCCATTTATCGCGTTGGGCAGGTTGCGCAGGCAAAGCCAACCTTGTATGAGTTTTTCTCGAGTCTTCACCAGATCTTGCAAACGCTAATGCCTTCGCCTAACTTTCTGGTTGCCCTTTATCGCGATGCAAAGCATGAGATTTATTACCCTTATCATCTTGATGAGCATGAAATTTGGCCATCCGCTCAGCAGCACGTGGATTATTTCCTTTTGAAAAAAATGCGTGAGTCTTCAGGGGCTTTGTGGATCACTGCCGAAAATTTTGACCAGTATTTGGGCGATTATCAGGATGGCGATTTTGATGTGCCCTTTCAGGAGTGGTTGGGGGTGCCCCTGCAAACGGCGCACGGCTCACAGGGAGCGCTGGTGATGAAATATTACGGCTCTTCGCCGCGCCCGACCAGCGCGGACGTTGAGATGCTCTCCCTTTTCTCTGTGCAGGTGGCTTCCGCGCTTGAGCGTAACCTGGCTGATGATGCTCTGCGCGAATCGGAGGCTCGCTGGCGAACGCTGATGCAATCTGCCCCGCAATTGATTGTTACGGTCAATCGGAGTGGGAAAATCGTATTTGTCAACCAGCCGCTTTCAGATTTTCCTGGCGGCGGCGAGCCAGATACAGATATGGAGTTTTTTCGATTCCTGCCTGGCGAAACTCTTCAGGATAAAAAGAATGTTTTGGATCAGGTTTTCAGCAAACGTATGCCGGCTGCTTTTGAGTTTATGATTGTTGATGCCAAGCAAAGGAAAACCTGGTTTTCTGCAAACCTGGCGCCGGTAGTGGATCGTGGCCGTGTGGATCTGGCAATTTTGAATGCGATGGATATTACGCTTCGCAAGGCGGCTGAAGATCAAGTCTGGTTACTTAACGAAAAGCTTGAGCGCCGGGTAAAAGAACGCACCTCCATGTTGGAGGCAGCCAATAGTGAGCTTGAGTCTTTTTCTTACTCTATTTCCCACGATTTGCGTGCGCCATTGCGGGCCATTAATGGGTTTTCGCGAATATTGGAAGATGAGATTGAATCGGGCAATCTTGATGAGTTGCGCCGCTATCTCTCTCTGATCCGTGAGAATGCCCAGCAAATGGGTGTGCTGATCGATGATTTACTGTCTTTTTCGCGCTTGGGTCGACAGGCGATCAATTTAATAACAGTTCCTTCGCGCGAGCTGGTTTCGCAGGTTCTGTACATGCTTGACAGCGAAACCCACGGGCGCGACGTGGAATTCGATCTGGCAGAGTTGCCCGATTGTATAGGAGATCCGGTCTTAATTAAACAAGTATGGATGAACCTGCTCTCTAACGCGCTCAAGTTTACCCGCTTGCGTGAAAAAACCTGTATCAAGGTCGATTTTGAATACCGCCAGGGCGAGATTGTTTACATTGTGCGCGACAATGGCACAGGGTTTGATATGAAATATGCTGACAAGTTATTCGGGGTGTTTCAGCGGCTGCATCGTGCAGATGAATTTGAGGGAACGGGCGTAGGCCTGGCGATTGTTCATCGCATTGTCACCCGCCACGGAGGCCGGGTTTGGGCTGAGTCTGTACCAGACCAGGGTTCCACGTTCTTTTTTGCACTGCCCCTGAAAAATGAAAATCTCATAAAAAAATAGCGCTACTTTGGTATACTATTTTATATAGAAGTTGGTATGGAGAACAGCATGGCGGAAACATCACTTGAAATACTGCTTGTAGAAGATAACTTGAACGATGCCGAATTGTCTTTGTACGCCTTAAAAAAGTTCAAGATTGCCAACTCAATCTATCATGCCCGCGACGGGGAGGAAGCCTTATCGTATCTGTTTGGCATTCCGCTTGCCGAGAGTATTCCGCAGGTGCCGCGCCTGATTTTGCTTGACCTTAAGCTCCCCAAAGTGGATGGGCTGGAGGTTTTGCGCAAACTCAAGTCAGACCCTCGCACTCAATCGGTGCCGGTTGTTGTGCTTACTTCTTCACGCGAAGAACGTGATATTGTTGAAAGCTATCACCTGGGCGTTAATAGTTACATCGTCAAGCCGATAGATTTCGAACAGTTTACCGAAGCGGTGAGAAGCGTTGGGCTTTACTGGTTGTTGTTAAATCAAAGTCCCGCCTGAGGGGATAATTTTATTTATGGATGCGCCGTTAAGAGTTCTGGTGCTTGAAGATCGTCCTGCTGATGCCGAGTTGGTTTTGTATGAGTTGAAGCGCTCTGGTTACGAATTTACTCACCAGCGCGTAGACACCCAACAAGATTATCGGCGAGCTATACAAGAGCCTTTGGATATTATCCTGGCTGATTTTAGCTTGCCACAATTCAACGCCATGCAGGCCCTGCATATTTTGCAAGAAGAAGGTTTGGATATTCCCTTTATCGTTGTGACCGGCACGATCAGCGAAGAGGCCGCTGTCGAAACGATGAAACAGGGGGCTGCCGATTATCTGCTCAAAGACCGCTTGAGTCGTTTGGGGCAGGCAATCCAACGCGCCTTGCATGAAAAACAGCTGCGCGACGAAACCCGCGCCTCAGAAGCAGCTCTGCGCATCTCAGAAGAAAAATTTTCAAAAGCCTTTCGTATTTCGCCCGATGCCATTGCCATCATTCGTCTCACTGATGGTGAGTATATTGAGGTCAATGATGGGTTTACCCAACTGACAGGCTATTTACCCGAAGATGTGGTCGGCAAAAGCGGATTGATCCTTAATCTGTGGGCCAATCTTGATGAAAACCAGCGTTTTTTTCTACAAATGCGAGAAAAAGGCGAAATCAACAACATGGAAGGCGTCTTCAAGAGACAGGACGGCTCACTTTGGATTGGCCTTATCGCTTCGCGCACCATTGAAGTTAAAAACGAGTTATTTATCATCTCAATCATTCGCGATATTACCGAGCGCAAACGCGCCGAACTTGAACTCCAGCGCGCCCATCACGATCTGGCAGAAGCTTACGAAGCCACGATCGAGGGTTGGTCGCGGGTTCTCGACCTGCGCGACAAGGAAACCGAAGGTCATACGCAACGGGTCACTGAAATGACCCTGCGCCTGGCGCGCGCTCTGAATGTTTCTGAAGATGAAATAGTTCATATTCGGCGCGGCGCACTTTTGCACGATATCGGCAAAATGGCGATCCCGGATGGAATTTTGCAAAAGCCTGGCCCGTTGAGCGAAGATGAGTGGCGCGAAATGCGGCTCCATCCAGAATATGCTTACCAGATGCTTTATCCTGTGGTTTATTTGCGCCCTGCTCTTGATATTCCCTATTGCCACCATGAGCACTGGGACGGGTCCGGCTACCCGCGCGGCTTGGCGGGTGATGAAATTCCACTTGCTGCCCGTATTTTTGCGATCGTTGATGTCTGGGATGCTTTGCTTTCCAACCGGCCTTACCGAAAAGGTTCCACCGAAGAAGCGGTTTTAGCCTATATCCAAAAACATGCCGGCACCTATTTTGATCCCCGGCTGGTCGAATCTTTTATCGAACTGCATCATAATGGTGTATTTAGCGACACGCAGACATCTCGAATGATTCGTTCTTCAGGGCGTTCATCTGAAATTATTGAATGAAATCGAATCGAATTTTCGCATTTCTGGCTTTGCTGGGGGTGCTTTTGGTTGTGATGCTCATTTGTCTTGGATTAATGGCCGGCGGATGGTGGTTGTCTCACCCGCCCGAAGTCCCTACCATTGTTTTTGCCACCCGCCCGCCTCAGGCGTTTAACAACCCCAGTCCCAGCCCGTCTCCCGATATCTTTGCATCGTCTACGCCTCAGCCCGGTGCTGGCCCTCTTGGCAAAATCGTCTATGTCTGTCAGATCTTTAAAACCAGCGCCAACGATCAGATCTGCATTATGGATGCCGACGGCGGCAATCAGCGCCGGCTAACCGTTGACGACCGCTCGAAGCACTACTACCCATCCCTGGCCCCAGATGGCCTTTCAGTTATTTTTTCAACCAACCTTGCAGGCCCGGGACAATACGAGATCTATGAAATGGATCTGGCCGGCAGCCTGAAGCGCCTGACGCGTGAAATAGGCATCCTGACCTCTCCTGAAATTTCTCCTGATGGGAGTCAGATCGCATTCACCCGCGGTGATGGTATTGTCAGTACCGCGATCTGGTTGATGAATCGCGATGGGTCCAATCCGCATGAAATTTATCCAAAGGGCTGGGACCCCACCTGGTCACCAGATGGCACAAAAATCCTGTTTGCTACCAGCGTTGCCGGCTACGGCATCCAATTGGCAACCATTAACCTGGACGGATCAGACTTTCAACGCGTCAGCGATCTGCCCGATCTGCGCGGGCGAAGCGACTGGTCGGGTGATGGCCGCTGGCTGGTGACTTATTCTGGCATACCCTGGCGTCGCGAATTGTTCATGATGAGCCCGGATGGCTCATCGCCTTTTCAGGTTTCCCCTGCCGGGGGAAATAGCCAGGGCCCAAGTTTTTCTCCCGATGGCAACTGGATTGTTTTTACATCTTATTTTGATCGCTACAACGATGAAAATGGTTGCGAGATCTATATCGTTAAAATAGACGGCAGCAACCTCAAGCGCCTGACCGATAATGATTTTTGCGACTGGCAACCACGTTGGGGACCTTGACGAGAAGAATGGGACAGGAGATATATGGCAAAAGTCCTGCTTACTGAAGATGAAGATTCTCTGCGGCTGATGACGCGTACCGTATTGGAATTGGGCGGCCATCAGGTGTTTGCATTCTCGAATGGTCAACTTGCGCTGGATGCTTTTGAAGAAGTTGCCCCCGATATTGTCGTCTCAGACATTTCCATGCCGGTCTTGGATGGCTTCGGCTTGCTGGACGCTGTACGCCGCATGAATACTGGTTCGGTAGTTCCGTTTTTGTTCCTGACAGCACGTTCCGAGCATGATGATGTGCGTTTTGCTCGCACGCTGGGCGTGGATGATTATTTATTCAAGCCTTACGATGCAGACGAGTTGCTTGAGGCTGTGCGAGTCAGACTCGAACGCCGCCGCGCCATTGAGTTGTTTGACTCGCACCAGGCTCACATCCAGACAATCATCATGCTAGCCAACGTGATCGAGGCCCGCGATTCATACACTCGCGACCATGTCCAGCGCGTGCAAGCGCTTGCAGTGGAGCTTGGCAATGCCTTGTTCTGGACGCCGGAGGCGATGGTCATTCTTGAGTATGGGTCACTCTTGCATGATGTTGGTAAAGTTGCCATCCCTGAGACGATTTTGAACAAGCCTGATAAGCTGACAGAAGAAGAGTTCGAAATTATTCGCTCGCATACCTTGGTCGGGACGAAAATCTTGGAGGGCATATCCCATTTGCGCGGGGCGATCCCTTATATTCGTTCTCATCATGAGCGCTGGGACGGGTCTGGATACCCGGACGGTCTGGCGGGAGAGGACATTCCGCTTGAAGGCCGCTTGATGGCAATTGTCGATTTTTTTGACGCGCTGACGAGCGAGCGCTCTTACCATAAAAACCTGCCGGTTGGGCAGGTTTTGGAGATGATCCGGGTAAATTCTGGCAAACATTTTGACCCTGTGATGGCCGAAGTGTTCGTTTCGTTGCAGGAAGCCAAGATCCAGAAGAGCTAGATCGTGATTTTTACCATGCACATTGGGGGCAGGTGTTAACTCCGGCCGCTTTGCCGATTTTTTTGTACATTGTTACGTTGTTGAACGGCTCTCCCAGAATGCCATCGTGGATGGCCCAGGAACGCAACCGAATGCTGTTTGCCGCTTGTGCCTGCCGAAAGGGCGAACCGTCGAGCAGCTTTTTCAAATCCCCCGATTCTCCAAAGCCGCTTTCGATATGCTCCATTAAGCGGCGGCCAACCTGGTAGGTGAATCCGTAGCGCTCGAAGATGACCGCGTTGTGATAATAAAGCGGTTCGACAAAATACATGTCATGCCCAAGGCTGGCGACAAATTTTTCGAAAGTCTCGATTGCCGGGGCCAGCAGGCGCAACCCTCGCCGCACCTGCCCGGGGGCAAGGCCGTAGGTCAGGGCTTCTCGCTCGGCGTCCAGGTTGCGTTTGAGTGTGCCGAAGCGGGTTGGGCTGCCATCGGGCAGTCTGTCGACATTGAAGCGGGGAGTATCCGGATCGTTCAGGATGTAGAGCAATACGTGGATCTGTCCGTTGACCGTGTCGGTCAGGTGGCCGTACAACACCGGGTCGGGAAAATGCTGCTCGTGGAACAAGGACAGTTCTACATCGCTGGCGCCGGGTCTGTATTTAAACTCGAACAGGGATTTGAAACGGATTGTGTCTGTGCCGGGCAGGTTAAATCGTTCCAAAAGCTCATGCGGAATAACTCGATTGTAAATCGCCCGTTTTTGCTCTTCAGGGAGCAGGTTGATCCCGCCGATGGTCGAAGGGGGCATGGCACACTGCCTTTCTCTTAATCTTTGCCGCTGGCTTCGCGTTTCATTTCGCGGTCCTGGTCGCGTTGGGCGATCGATTCGCGCTTGTCGTGCAGCTTTTTGCCCTTGGCCAGAGCAATTTCGATTTTGGCGCGGCCTTCTTTGAGATAAATTTTGAGCGGGACAATCGTCACACCTTTTTGGCGGACTTCATCCCACAACTCGCGGATTTCACGTTTACGCAGCAAGAGCCTGCGTTTGCGCTTCGGATCGTGATTGAGGCGGTTGGCTTGTTCATAGGGCGCAATATGGCATTCGACGAGCCAGGCTTCATGCCCGTCTACTTCGACAAAAGCCTCAGCCAGGCTGACTTGCCCCATACGGATGGATTTGATTTCAGACCCTAGAAGGGAAAGACCAGCTTCGAAATTTTCGAGAAGAAAATATTCGAAACCTGCTTTACGATTGGTGGCGACGATTTTTATATTGTCCATGCTCATATATTTTTGATGATACCAGAATTATCCCCACTTGAGGATGGCAACCCCGGCCAACCCGCGCAGGAAACCGACCAGGATCAGCGCCAGCGAGATGCCCATCAGGCTGGCAAATACCGGGCCGAGCAGGGAGCCGCTTAGGGCGCAGGCGTTCAAGATAATGGTGTACCAGGCCAGGTGCGACGGGCGATCTTCTGGGGGACAGGCTTCAAGTAGATAGTTCAACTGTGCGCCGCCAACCAGGGCCCAGACCAGCCCTCCCAGAATGGAAATGGCATAATATTCCCAAACCTGGGTGGCGAAGGCTAGGAAGAACGGATACAGGCTCATGCCCACCACACCCCAGCCGGTCACGGATTTGTGCCCGATGCGCCGTACCAGCCAGCTGAGCTGGGTTGATCCGATCAGCACGGTCAGGTAGAACAGGGCCGTGCCGATGCCGATGTGTTCGTCGGTCAGCCCCAGCTCGTTGACAAAGTAGATCGGGAAAAGCGGGATGGCCAGATATTGGGACAGGTGGAAGAACAGTAAAACCAACAGTGTGGTGCGGAAAGGGGTTTTCCAGATATCCAGCCTAAGGCTGTTTTTCCAGCCGGGGTGGGATGGTTGCGCGGGTAATGGCGAGGCAGCCTCCGGTTGGGAGCGTTCCGTGTTGGATTGGGCCTCGGGCATGGGCCGGATAAAATAAAGGTGGACGCTGCTCATGGCGGCGCCCAAAAATCCGAGAAAAAAGACAACCTGATAGTTGAGCGGGAAAGAGAATTGCTCGAGCAGCCAGCCTGTGCCGAGCGATGCGCCCATGAAAACGATCGAAAGCACGATGTTGCGTGTCGCCGCAACGTTTGCGCGCCATTCGGACGGGACAGCGCTGGCGAACAGGGTGTTAAAGCCCACGCTGAGAGCGGTCAATGGAATGGCCTGGAAGAGGATGATGCCGGTCAGTCCCCAGATTTGACCCTGGGCATCGAAGAGCCAGGGTAAAAAGGCCCATAGCAGGAAGCCGATGCGATAAACGACCGATGTCCAGAAAACAGCGCGGTGGACGGGTCGCTTTGCCAGCCAGAGCCCAGCAGGGATAGCCAGCAATAAACTGACCAGAGCCGGGATGGCGCCCATCAGACCGATCTGGAAGCTGCTGGCCCCCAGGCGCGCGGCGTAAACATTTTGAAAGTTCATTGATGAGCCTGCCAACAGGGCATACCAGCCGATATCCAGGTAAAAATGGATAAAGTTGGCGCGGTATTCTGCTGGTATGGCAGGGTTAATGAAGATGCGGCGGAGTAGTAGTTTCACAACCGGTGATTATAATGTAGGTCATCTGCGTTTGGCCGGTTTGTGGCGGCTATTTCGGCAGCTTTGGTGTTTATGGATTTGATAGGAATGTCTTGCGCATTAAAACGGGGAGCGGCTTTGTGCTAGCCGCTCCCCGTTTTGCTTTTATCAGCCCTTTTATGTTTTCGGGGTCAGGCTTCCGGTTTTTTATTTAAATTCGCGATCCAACTAAAGAAGATGCTCAAAAAGTAGAGGGCTGTCATGGGCAGCATGACCAGCGCCATGTTGACCGGGTCGATTGTTGGGGTAATGGCTGCCGAGAGTACCGCGATCAAAATCAGCGCGATGCGCCAGTATTGCAGCAACGTCCTGGGTTTGACCAGTCCCATGCCGGAGAGCACAAATATCACCAGCGGAAATTGGAAGGCAACCCCGATCCAGAACATCAGCCCAGTTGCAAAAGTAAAGTAAGACTCGGGGCGCAGGCGGGCTTCGATCCCCAGAAACTCGAGCAGGAAAGGTAAGGCGGTCGGTAGCATAACGTAGTAGGCAAAGGCTGCGCCCCCCAGAAAGAAGATCAGGGCGAATGGGATTGCCAGCAGGCCTGTCAGGCGTGCTTTGGGCATCAGGCCGGGGGCGGCAAACAGCCAAAGTTCGAAAGCGATATATGGAGTTGCCAGCGCCACCCCCGAGAGCAGCGCCACCCTCATAAATACACCGAGAGATTCGGTCACTTCAATGGCTTGCAGCTTTTCCAACCCGCCAACCGGGAGGGCTAAATAAGCAACCAACTGCTCGGTAAAGTAAAATGAAACCAGGATGGCTGCAACAAGAGCCAGCAAAGCGCGCAGCAGGTGACTGCGAATTTCGTTGATCTGTTCCAGTATTTCTTCGGGGTTCTCGATGGCATCGCTGAAAGCATCCAGGGCGGGCCGCTCTTCAGGTACTTCGTTGAAGAAAAGGTAGATTTTTCCTTTTTTTACTTTTTCCAATATCGGTCTCAGCAGCCAGTTTAAAAAACGAGCCGCCAGCATGAACGGAAGCTTGACCAGCCAGAACAGTAGCCGGAATGGTGTAATAAAGAGCCACTTGACCGCGGCGAGGATTTTTTCCATCGTTTTATTCCCCGTCTGCTGTTTTTTCTGCACCACTGGTTATTTCTGGCGTTGTGGCGGCTGAAGGATCTGCTGGGGTGGCTTTCGCGTCTGAAGCTGGCTGTTCGAAAATTTTTCTTTCATCGAAAGAGCGCGCTAGTGAGCCGCCGATCGACTGTGTTGTGTTGTTTAGATCTTTACCGATCTGCTGCATCTCTTTTTTGTATTCTTCCAGGTTGGTTTCACGCATCAGGTTGCGCGGCAGGTTTTTTAGTTCATCGCCGGTTCTGGTCAGCAATTTGTACGTTGGGGAACGCACAAGCTGGTTGAGCCACTTGCCCAGTGTTCGACCGGTTGCGATCATGTCTTTTGGCCCAAAGAGGACCAGAATAAGCAAAACGATTAAAAGTAGCTCGGGAATACCAATACCTAGAATTTCCATGAAAAACTGCGCCTGTTCTTGAAATTGATTTTATGCCGGCGCCGGGCAAACAGCGCCTTCTGTGTTTGATTTTACTCGATGTTTTTGAAGCAAAACTTTATTTCAATCCCTGGCCCAGGTAAATGCCCAAGGCCAGGCTGACGATGCAGATCACAAGGCAGATCACGGTCAGCGCGATCAGAATGCCGGGTAGGAAATATTTGGCAAGCACCCAGAAGTTGTATAGTTTGGCTGCACCCCTGGCGATGGGCTGGGCCTGGCGCAACGCGCCGGTCAGCATTTCGGTTTCGTTCTGGCTGCCGGTGGTTTTTTTATCCAGCCGCACGCTGGCCGCGGCGCTGAACGGATCTTTGGGTTTTTCGGGCCGAGTTGGCTCCATCACGGTGGCTTTTTTGCGGCGCAATCGTGGCGGAATGGTCAGGGCTACGCCGCAATACGGGCAGGGCATGATTTCCATGCCGGGTTCGGCTGTGACGGGGGCACCGCAGGTGCTACAGGAAAAAGGAGTTGGCATCGATGTCTCTCAAATTTTATTTGGAGGGCTATTCCAGCGGAAAATAAGGATTCCAGGCCACTTCCCACGGGGATGCCCGTCGGGATCGGCGAAATAGCCGCTGTAACCGCCCCAGAAGGTATCGGCGGCTGGTTTGAGCAGCGTCGCTCCGGCGGCAAGGGCCTGCGCGATAACGGAATCCGCTTCGGCTTTGCTGGCGACGTTGTGGGCCAGGGTGATGCCCCCGAAGCGGGAGCGTTCCGCGGGTAGACAGGCATCCTCCGCGAGAGAATCCGCCGGGTAAAGCGCCAGCCATGTCCCCTGAAGTTGAAAGAAAGCGATGCCCTCGCCGGGTTGATAATTGGTTGGGAGGCCAAGCCCGTCCCGGTAAAAAGCGATGGATTTTTGCAGGTCGGCTGCGCCCAGAGTGATGATGGAAATGGTTGGTTTCATGCGGTTAAGCATACAGCAGACTTGCGAATAAATAAAGGTGAAATTGGCAACGGATCTTTTGAAACGGGCATGGTATCATAGCGCCAAAGGAGATAGAAAATGTCTGATAACGCGCCAAATCGTCGCTGGCCAACGCTAGTTTGGCTGATTTTGTCTCAATTGTTTTATTTAGGATTATTGATTCCCTGGTCTGTTGTCAGCATGATGTCGATCATGGCTTTTGATTCTGGGACATCTCCGCAGGCGGTTTTGTTTGTCGGCGCGGTGTGGAGTTACCCGATCTGGCCTTTGATTTTTTCCATTCTGGCCTGGGTTGCCTATGCCCGCCGCAACGACAGGCTGGCCGCTGTCTGGACGAGCATCCCGCTCGGATTGGTTATTCTGGCCGTGACAATTTTGCTTGTCCTGGCTGAACTGGGATTCTGATTTCCCGGCTCAATTTATGCGGCAGAGATGCGGCCATACGCGCTCGGGCGGCGTTGTTGGAGCAGCGGGAAGAGCCTGCGCCATTCTTGTAGTGCGGCCGGGTCGAGGTCGGTTACGAGCAGTTCGTCACGGTCGCGGCTGGCCTGGATGATGATGGTGCCGTTTGGTTCACAGATAAAACTTGACCCGTAGAAGGTGACGCCCTCCAGTCCGACCCGGTTGGCGGCGGCGATAAAAACCCCGCTGGCGATGGCCTGTCCACGCATGACGGTTTGCCATGAGTCTTTCGTGTCCACGCCGGGGTTGGTCGGCTCCGAGCCGATGGCAGTCGGGTAGAAGATGAATTTGGCCCCGTTGAGTGCGCAAATGCGCGACATTTCGGGGAACCACTGATCGTAGCAGGTCGGGATGGCGATCTTGACGCCGAGCACATCGTGAATGGGATACCGGTCACTGCCAGCGAAAAAATGGTTTTCGTGATAGCCTTCTCCTTGTGGAATGTGGACTTTTCGGGTGAAACCGTGTAAATTTCCTTGCGGATTATAGATGGTGGCCGTGTCCCAGTACTTTTCGCCTTCGCGTTCGAAAATGCTGCCTATAATGAAAAGCCCGTGTTTCTGGGCCAGTTTCCCGAGAAAATCGTGGGTTGGGCCGCCTTCGAGCGGCTCCGCCCAGTCAAACCCGGCCGGGTCGAGGGTGCTGGCAAAATAGGGTGAGAGTGTGAACTCTTGGAGACAGACCAGTTGTGCGCCTTTTGCAGCCGCCTCGGCGATTTTTTGATGGTAAACCGCTTGCATGATCTGGCGTGTGCCCGGCCAACGAGTTTGAATGAGGGCAACCCTGATATTCTGCATGGAAAGCTCCTTGTATCGAGAATGCAATTCGTTGTTTCTGGAAATAGAACACTAATTTTACCGGAGATACCATGTCTCTACCACATTCATCCACTCCTCGCGCAGATGGTTTCTCGATGCCCGCCGAGTTTGCGCTGCATACCGCCACCTGGATGCTCTGGCCCCAGCGCCCCGATAACTGGCGGCTGGGCGCCAGGCCGGCTCAGAAGGCATTTGCATCGGTTGCCAGCGCCATAGCGCAGTTTGAGCCTGTAACTGTGGGCGTCAACCACAATCAATTTATGAATGCCCGCCAGATGCTGCCAGTTGGAGTTCGGGTTATCGAGTTGTCGAGCAACGATGCCTGGATGCGCGATTGCGGTCCGAGCTTTGTCAGCGATGGCAAGCGCCTGCGCGGTGTTGACTGGATATTCAATGCCTGGGGCGGATTGTATAACGGGTTGTATTTTCCATGGGATTTGGACGAGGCGGTTGCCGCGAAGGTGCTCGAAATCGAAAGCCTTGACCGTTACGAAGCTCCGCTGGTGCTGGAGGGTGGTTCGATCCATGTCGATGGTGAGGGAACTTGCATCACGACCGCCGAATGCCTGCTCAGCCCTGGCCGCAACCCGGATTTATCGCAGGCAGAGATCGAATCCCACCTGAAAGAGTATCTCGACGTTGAAAAAGTGCTCTGGATCCCACGCGGGGTCTACAATGACGAGACAACCGGCCATGTCGATAACCTGGCTTGTTTCTTGCGTCCGGCTGAAATCGCCCTAACCTGGACAGATGACAGATCTGACCCGCAGTATGAGCGTTCCGCCGAAGCTTATAAGTTTCTCATGGCGCAGGTTGACGCCAGGGGGCGCAAACTGACTGTTCATAAGATTCAACAGCCGGACCCGATTTTGATTAGCCCTGAAGAAGCCGAAGGCGTGCAGGTTGTCGACGGAACCTTGCCTCGCAAGGCGGGTGACCGAATGGCGGCTTCTTATATTAACTTCTATTTTTGCAACGGCGGCGCGATCATCCCAAGTTTTGGCGACCGGCACGATGCCGAGGCGTTGGCAACGCTCCAGAAGCTGCTGCCCGAGCGAAGGGTGGTGAGTGTCCCGGCTCGCGAAATTCTGCTGGGCGGCGGCAACATCCACTGCATCACCCAGCAGCAACCGCGGGTTGGTTAAGGGATTAGTTTACAGTTTATTACCTGATTGGATACGGTTGAGCATTGGGCCCATGTGCCGCTAAAATCCACCCAAATCTCCACCTGTTCGGAAGTTTGGTCAAAAGATGTTACGAATAAACGGCGTGGGTTGCGAACTGCATCGCCTACCGGTTTGAGTGCTGCTGCGTGCATTTGGCGCGCAAGCGTTTTGTCTACCTGGGTCATGTCGTTTTCAGCGACGAATTGTATAGTGTGATCGAGATTGTAAATAGATTCTCGCAGCTTGATGTGCATTGTATTATCGACAAGTACCCCGGCCAAGCTGAAGATCAGCATCACCAGCAATATTGCCGGGGCTAGCGCGCCACTGGCCGAAGAAAATAGGGATTGCCCCACCAGGGGAACTTCTAACCCTCCAACGATCATCGATGAAATCCCAAGAATGGCCATCAGTATTCCGCTCAGTGCGCTGTAAGAATATTCCGGGGTTATGAAATTAGCAGCCATTTCAGGTTGAAGAAAACTCAGGATGACCGGCCAACCATCAAAAACCATCAGCACACCCAGGTTGGCAGGAACAAGCGCAGCGGTCAGCCAGAACAGCGCACCCAAAAAGGCTTTTTCGAAACGCATGGTCAGCCATCCGGCCAGGCAGAAGGCAATTACTGATGCCAGGCCACCGACCAGAAAACGAACCCAGGCGAAAGCGGCGTGAGCTTTCCAGAGCAGGAAAGCGTCTACCCCCCACAGAGATATTGCCAGGGCCAAACCTGCAAATAAACCATAGAACAGGCCAAGTTTTTGTTTTTGGTGCGAAAGTGTATCCATGCGTTTTTCCATTTTTGTCACTTCTTCTTGCCCAGGTTATCTATCGCTTGTTTAAATTGTGCGGTCAGGCTCTTTGCGCTATTCACTCGCATTTGTAAATCGCGCAGCAGACCGTCATCCAGGCCGTAGATCAAGCCATTGACGGTCAGTTGCTGTCCACGTTCCCAGGCCTGGCGAACGATGGTGGTCTGGGCAACGTTGACCACCTGCTCGATAACGTTCAGCTCGCACAGGCGCGCAAGCCGTGCCGGGAAGTCTCCCGCCGATTCGATAAAAGTCCGATGCTTGTTGTGCACATCTTGCACATGCCTCAGCCAGTTGTCGATCAGCCCAAACTGGCTGTCGCGCAGGGCAGCCTCAACACCGCCGCAGCCGTAATGCCCGCAGACGATAATGTGCTCCACTTTGAGCACTTCGACAGCATACTGGATAACTGACAGGCAGTTCAAGTCGGCGTGGACCACCACATTGGCAACATTGCGGTGTACGAACATTTCGCCGGGGACCAGGCCGGTCAACTGGGTGGATGGCACGCGGCTGTCGGCGCACCCGATCCACAGGTAACCGGGGGATTGCTGTGAACTGAGACGCTCAAAAAAGGTGGGGTCTTCAGCATTCACAGATCGCGCCCAGGCGCGATTATTTTCGAGCAGGGTTTGGATGCTTGGCATGGCTATTTTTTGATTCTTTCTTGTTTCATTTTTTCAAGATCGCGCTCCCGCATCTGGAAAATGCGACTCATGATCCAGCCCTGGTCGCCGCCCCAGGCGCTGATCGCGCGGTCAAGCAGGTCGAGTCCAGATGGGGGTTCGGGCAGCGGCAGGGCCGGGCTGAAATCCACCTCGCGGCCATCCAGGCGGAAGGTGGCGCGGCCGGTGCGTTCGATTTGTGGCTCACTTATCAGCCAGGAACGCACTTGATCGCGCTCTGCATCCGTCCACCAATGGGGCAGATCAGACGTGGCTTTAAACCGACAGACCTGGCTCATATCGCGCAGCAGGGATTTTTGCTCCGCGCTGATGCTGCACTCGACCGAACGGAAGTAGGCCACATCCGGGTCGGTGTGAACGAGCGACTTGAGCCACAAACGGTTAAGAGATGTGCGGATCCCGTTGCGGACGCCAGGTGTGGTCTGATTGTAAAGCAGACGACTGTGGCGGTCATTGTCCCAGTAATTGGCGACATCCGGCCCGATGCGCATCGCGTCACACAGCCCGAGTGAGGGCACGATCGGCGAACCGCAGGCCAGGAAGTAGGCATCTGCGCCCATTGCTTCGCGCATGAGGCTCAGTCCGTGCCGGTAGGCGGCCTCGCGCGGCATATCGATGTGGCGCTTGCCGGGCAGCGCGCCCGCGTAAAGAAAATCGAGTTTAAGATAATCGTAACCCCAGACGCGCACCTGTTTCATGGTTTCGGCCAGGAATGCCAACGCTGCGGGATGGGTGGTATCGAGGGCGTAGAGTTGTTCGCCGAAGTTGAACCCGGCGGATGCAAGTTTGCCGTCTTCATCTTTGAGTAGCCAATCTTGGTGCTCACGATAGATGCTCGAAGATGGGGTGGCCAGCAGGGGTGCCAGCCACAGACCGGCCCGGCGGCCGGTTGCTTTGATCTTGTCTGCCAGGACAGCCATGCCAGAAGGAAACTTGGCGTTAGCCTGCCAGTCGCCAATCGAAACCTGCCAGCCATCGTCTAGTTGGAAGATATCGAAAGGCAGGTCGCCCAGTTTTTCGAGCGTGTCGAGCAGGATGTCTTCGTCGATGGCGTTGTACAGGCTGTACCAAGAGCACCAGACCCGCGGGGCTTTCTCGACAGAGCCCCGGCCAAAACGCTGACCGAGCATCTCGGCGTAGCGGGCGAAAACTTCATTTTCGCTGCCATAGCCGACAAACCATTCGTGTTTGCTGTCGTTGTCTTTGCTGACTGATTCATACCAACCCTGCAAAGCTCCTCCGCGCAAGGCGACATGGGCTTCGAGACCGAGCGCGCCCAGGAGCAGGATATTGCCATCGTCCATTTCGATGGCGCCAACCCATGAGCTGTTGGGGTTCGGGTTATAGGCATAAAGTGGATCGATTTGCATCGGGTACAGGGAGACCGGTTTTTGGAGCGGGAAGTTCTGGTTGGGGGCGTGCCAGGTTGCCAGAGACCAGGATTGCCATCCATGACGGTAGAAAGAGCGCGGCGTTGGGGGAGTCTGGACCGCGCAGGATGCGGCTTGCAGGATGTATCCGCCGGCGGTTGGCTGGGCGGCCTGGGCTGTGTATTCGATTTTGTTTTTTCCAAACAAAAGGGCAGGCATGCAGATTCTCCGGGGTGAAATTGCGGGTATCTTATCACTTTTTAGGGTTTTAATGGCTTTGAATCTGTCTGAAAGTTGTGTATAATTGCGCAAAAGGCTGAGATGGAAAAGAGTAGGTTTGACAAGACTTTCAGCGAACCCGGGGTTGGTGTGAGCCGGGGCAGGATGTCGAACTGAAAATCATTCCGGAGCTGCGAACTGAAATCAGAAATGAGAGTAAGTGAGCCGATTGCCCACCGTTAAGCGGGCAGAGGGATGTTTGTCCTTCGCTAAGTGCCTGTGAGCCTTAAACGGCGAGCCTTAAACGGCGAATGCAGGAATCTGGGTGGTACCGCGTGAGTCATTATTGCTCTCGTCCCTGAGTGGACGGGAGCTTTTATTTTTCGGAGGTGTGAATGGCGTTCAAACCTGTTTCCCCAAAACTGGATGTAACCTCGCTTGAAGAGGGCGTGCTGAAGTTCTGGAAAAGAGAGAAGATTTTCGAAAAGACGATTTCGACCCGCGCGGGCGGCCCGGAGTATGTTTTCTATGAGGGTCCGCCTACGGCCAATGGCAAGCCGGGCGTTCACCATGTGCTGGCGCGCGCGTTCAAGGATGTTTTCCCGCGTTACAAGATCATGCAGGGATACCACATCTCACGGCGCGGCGGCTGGGATACACACGGCCTTCCGGTTGAAATCGAAGTCGAGAAAAAGCACGGCTTTACCAACAAGCAGCAGATCGAAGAGTACGGCATCGCCAAGTTCAACGCGGAATGCCGCAAGTCGGCCTTCGATTACATTCAGGATTGGGAACGCCTGACGGACCGTATCGCTTTTTGGGTTGACCTGGAAAGCGCGTATGTGACGTTCACCAACGAGTACATCGAGTCGGTCTGGTGGATCTTGCGCCAATACTGGGAAAAAGATCTGCTCTATCAGGGTTTTAAAGTCGTCCCGTACTGCCCGCGCTGCGGCACGCCGCTTTCTGACCATGAAGTGGCTCAGGGCTACGAAGATGCGACCGACCCCTCAGTTTTTGTGCGTATGCCGCTGGTGGATGACTCAGGCACTTCGCTGCTGGTTTGGACAACCACCCCCTGGACGCTGCCTTCGAATGTGGCGGTGGCGGTCGGCGAAAATGTGGATTACGTCAAGGTTGAGCGCGCCCTGGAAGAGGGCGGCACGGAGAAGCTGATCCTGGCCCAGGCCTTGCTCGACAAGGTTTTCCGGGGCGAGGAAGTCAAGGTTTTGGATACCTTCAAGGGTAAAAAACTGAAGGGCATGCACTACAAGCCGCTCTTCACCTTCCTGCCTCCCGACAAACCGGCTCATTTTGTTATCTTTGGCGATTTTGTGACGACCGAAGACGGCACGGGATTGGTACACATTGCCCCGGCTTTTGGCGCGGATGATATGCGCGTGGCGATGGAACACGATCTGCCGGTTATCATGACCGTCGCGCCGGATGGAACATTTATCCCTGAAGTGACGCCGTGGCGCGGACAGTTTGTCAAAGATGCCGACCCTTTTATCACCCAGGATTTGCTCAATCGCGGCCTGTTGTATCGCGCTGAAACCTATACCCATACCTATCCGTTCTGTTGGCGCTGCAAGACGCCGCTGTTGTATTATGCGCGCGAGGCCTGGTACATCCGCACCAGCCAATTTAAAGAGCGGCTGGTGGAACTCAACCAGACCATCAACTGGGTGCCGGATCACATCAAGGATGGCCGTTTCGGCAATTGGCTGAATAACAATATCGACTGGGCGCTTTCCCGTGAGCGCTACTGGGGTACACCCCTGCCGGTTTGGGAATGTGAATCTTGCAAGCACCAGCATTGCATTGGATCGATCACTGAACTTTCGCAGCTTTCCGGGCGCGACCAGACCGATCTCGATATGCACCGCCCGCATGTTGATCATGTTCATTTTGCCTGCCAGAAGTGCGGCGGCAAGATGAACCGTGTTCCCGAATTGATCGATGTCTGGTTTGATTCTGGCTCGATGCCTTATGCACAATGGCACTATCCGTTCGAGAACCAGGAAAAGTTCAAAAACCAGTTCCCGGCCGATTACATCTGTGAGGCCGTCGATCAGACGCGCGGCTGGTTCTACTCGCTGCACGCCATCAGCACCATGCTTTTTGACAGCGTGGCTTACAAGAATGTCATCTGTCTGGGCCATATCCAGGATGCCGAAGGGCGCAAGATGTCCAAGTCGCTGGGAAATATCGTCCAGCCCTGGGATGTGCTCAACGTGCACGGCGCGGACGCTTTGCGCTGGTATCTTTATACCGCCACGCCGCCCGGAAACGAACGCCGTTTCTCGCTCGATTTGGTCGGCGAGGTCATGCGCAATTTCACGCTGACGCTGTGGAATGTATATTCCTTCTTTGTGACCTACGCAAACCTGGATGACTGGAAACCGGGCGCGAATCAGGCCGGTCTGGCTTACTCCAGCCTCGATAAGTGGCTGCTTTCGGAACTGAACACCCTCGTCCGTGATGTGACCGAAGCCTTGGAACACTACGATGTAACCGGAGCCACCCGCCCACTTGAGAAGTTTGTCGAGAATCTCTCGACTTGGTACCTGCGCCGCTCGCGCCGCCGCTTCTGGAAATCGGACTCTGACTCCGATAAGCAGGCGGCTTACGCCACCCTGCACACGGCGCTGGTTACGCTGAGTAACCTGCTCGCGCCGACCATGCCGTTCCTGGCCGACGAGTTGTACCAGAACCTGGTCCGTGCCCACGATCCGAATGCACCTGAATCCGTGCACCTGGCCCAGTGGCCCGAAGCCAATTCTGCCCTGATCGACGAATCACTCAACCGCGATATGCGCCTGGTGATGCGCCTGGCCTCGCTCGGTCACGCTGCGCGCTCCAAGGCCAACCGCAAGGTGCGCCAGCCGCTGGCTGAGGCTGCTTTCTCGGTCGGTAATCCGGATGAGCGCCGCGCCGTCAGTGACTTCGATGACCTGCTCATCGATGAGTTGAATGTCAAAAAAGTGCGTTTGTTGGATGCGTCCACCGAAGCTGTCTCACACTCAGTCAAGCCCCTACCCAAGCAACTGGGGCAGAAGTATGGCAACCGCTTCCCGGCGATCGCCAAAGCCATCCAGGCTTTGAACGCGGAAGATGTGGCGCATACCTTTGTAAGCGGTAAAACGCTCATAGTGGCAGTCGGTGGCGAAACCTACGAGATCCAGGCTGATGAAGTGGAAGTTAAAACCCTGGCCAAAGAAGGCTTTGCAGTCGCCGAAGACGGCCCGTATGTGGCCGCGCTCGTGACCGATCTGACGCCAGAACTCGTCCGCGAGGGCATGGCGCGTGAGTTTGTGCGCCGGGTGCAGGATTTCCGTAAGACCGCCGCTTTCAACGTTGCCGACCGCATCCTGCTCTATCTGAGTGCGACACCTGAACTCAAGCAGGCCATCGAAACCCACCGTGAGACCATCATGACCGAAACGCTGTGCATCGAGCTGCGCTTTGCCCATTCGCTGGTGACTTCCAAGGTGCAAATCGAAGAGTTCGACGGTGAACGCGTGACGATCGCCATGGTCAAAGCAAGCGCGTTGTTGTAATTCTCTTAATTCCGTTGCGCGGGGTGGTTTTATCTTTTTTGAAAACCATCCCGCGTTTTGATTCTATTCAAACGTTCTCCACATTCGGCTATAATTGCGCGCATGATAACCTTCAGACCTCCCTTCAACCTTCTTCTTCGTAAAACCCTGGCGATGGGCGTCCATCTTTTTACTGCGACCGGTGCGATCTGGGGTTTGCTGGCGCTGGTGGCGATTTTCCGCCATGAGTGGCGCGCGGCGATCTTTTGGATGGTTCTGGCCATGTTTGTGGACGGTTTCGACGGTATGTTGGCCCGCTGGGCAGACGTTAAAACCTACGCAGGAAATATCGACGGCGCCCTACTCGACAATATTCTGGATTACTTCAATTATGTTGTTGTCCCTGCGCTGTTTCTGGTTGAAGCAGACTTTCTACCTGAAGGGTTTCGTTGGGTCGGGGCAGTTGCTATTCTATTAACCTCCGCTTACCAGTTTACCCAGGTGGATGCCAAGACGGATGAAACGGAAGAATATTTCTTCAAAGGTTTCCCGTCTTATTGGAATGTCATGGTGCTTTACATGCTGGTGATGGGCCTGAATCCCTGGCTTAATCTGGCGTTTCTGGCCTTGTTCAATATTCTTGTTTTTGTGCCCATCAAGTACATCTACCCAAGCCGCAATACGCGTCTGCGCCGCCTGACTCTAATTCTTTCGTATTTATATGCGATTGTAGGTGTATGGAGTGTCTTGCAATATCCAGACATTCCCCAGTGGGCGGTCTGGGCTTCGTTCATCTATGTGGCTTATTACATTGCCCTCAGCTTGTGGCCACGGCGTGTGGCCCAACAAGCGGCGGCTTGAGAGGTGTGAATATGGTTAATTTACTGCGTTTTGGTGAAATTGCTACGGAGCGCGATTTGCGCCTGGCCATAGTTGAAGCCGGTAGGATTTGTTATGCTCAAGGTTTAATGCCCGCCAATAACGGTAATATTTCAGTGCGCATGGGTGAAGACCGGGTCATGATTACGCCCTCGACTCTGTGCAAAGGCCGCATGGACCTCGACGATTTGTTGATCATCGATCTGGAAGGCAGGGTGCTGAGATTTAATCCGCGCAAAAGGCGCCGGATTTCTTCTGAGACCCCGATGCATCTTGAGGCCTATCGGCAGCGTCCCGATATTCGGGCGGTGATCCACGCCCACCCGGCGCATGCGACCGCGCTTACCGTGGCCGGGATACCGTTCCCGGAGGATGTTCTCCCTGAGTTATTGGAAGGCCTTGGCCCTGTTCCTACTACTGATTTCGCCACGCCCAGCAGCAACGAGAACGCTTTGGCTATCCGTCCGCACATCCTTGGGCACGATGCAGTGCTCATCCGCAATCATGGCGCGATCACGGTCGGGCACGATCTGGATGAAGCCCTGGTACACCTTGAACGGGTCGAACATGTTGCCCGCGTAATTGTCATGGCGCACGGGCTGGGCGAGATCCAACACCTGCCGCCTGAGATGATCGAAAAGTTGCATGAATTAAGAAAAGCGATGAAGCCGTAATCTTTTAGAAGCCCGGAATCTTAAAATCCCATGCACCTTTTTCGTGTTACTGCCATCACCGATGAAGTTTTTCAGGCTTTCCAGCGCCTTATTCCTCAATTGACCTCCAATGTTCCGCCGCCGACCCGCGCGGATCTGGAGGCTCTGGTTGCCTTTGAGGGCAGCATTCTACTGGCTGCCAGCCTTGTTGACGGAAGTCCGATTATTGGCGTGGCTACCCTCAGCCTGGTGCGTGCTCCGACAGGCGTTCATGGCCGCCTGGAAGATGTCATTGTCGATGAGTCTGTGCGCGGGCAGGGGGTTGGTGCGGCGCTGACGGAGGATGTCATCCGCCTGGCGCGCGAGATGGGCGCTAATTACCTGGCATTGACTTCCAACCCGCGGCGCGAGGCCGCCAACCGGCTCTACCAGCGGCTGGGTTTCAAGCGTTGGGAAACAAACGTTTATCGTTTTGATCTGTAAATAAAAAAAATCCCTGCTTTCGCGAAGCAGGGATTTTTGCATGTTTGCCTGGATGACTAGACTTTTGTCATCGTCACGAAGACCAGTGGGCGGCGTTTGGTTTCGTTGAAGATAAATGAACGTACCACATCGACGATATCTTTTTCGACATTGAATCCGCCGCCGTGGATAACATCGGCTACGCGTTTGCTGACAGCAGGGATGAGAGTCTCGGCTTCTTCAGCAGAGACAAACCCGCGTGTCACGATTTCAGGGTCTTCCAGCAAACGGTTTGAATACTTGTCAATTCCCAGGTTGATCAGCAAAATGCCTGCGCGAGCCAGTTGCTCGCGTTCTTTGAGCAGGCTGCGATCCATTTCGCCAACTGCGCCACCTTCAACGAAGACATAGCCGCCGGGGATGCGCTCCCCTAAACTGACTACACCAGCTTCCATCTCGATCACCTGGCCGTTTTCGGCCACGAAAATCCGCTCTTCAGGAATGCCAATTTGCCTTGCAAGAGAGGCATGCCGCTTGAGTTGACGCAGTTCGCCGTGAATGGGCATGAAGTATTTGGGTCTAACCAGGCTGAGCATCAGTTTTTGCTCTTCCTGGCTGGCATGACCTGAAACATGGACAGGCGCAATTGAATCGTAGATCACGTTTGCGCCAACACGCAGCATGCGGTTGATGGTTTTACTGACTGCTTCTTCGTTGCCAGGGATGGGATGCGAAGACAGGACGACCGTATCGTTGGCTTTCAGGTCAAACTGGCGGTTGGTGCCCGCCGAGAGACGCCCGATGATGGAAGACGGCTCACCCTGTGAGCCGGTACACATCAAGACAACCTGGGCGTCAGGCAAATTAAGCGCAGCTTCAACGGTCACGAGAGTTTCGTCGGGCACTTTCAGGTAACCCAATTTGCGTGCCATTTTGGCGTTGTCCACCATGCTGGTGCCAACAAAGGCCAGCTTTCGCTTGTTGCGCACGGAGGCATCGGCAACCTGCTGCATACGTGAGATGAGTGAAGCAAAGGTGGCGATGATCACCCGCCCCTTTGCGTTTCGAATGGCATCATCCAGGGCAGGTTCAATCACTCGCTCAGACGGAGTCCAGCCCGGGCGTTCGGCGTTGGTTGAGTCGGACAGAAGCAGGTCAACACCGCGTGTGGACAGTTCTGCCAGTTTGGCAAAGTCAGTCGGCCAATTGTCCACCGGGGTGTGATCGAATTTATAATCGCCGGTATGGACGACCAGCCCGGCTTTGGTGCCGATCGCCAGCCCAACCGCATCGGGAATGGAGTGGCTGACGTGGAAAAAATCAACCTTGAACGGTCCGATCTGGACAGTTTCTCCGGCCTGCACCTGGCGCAGTTCGGCTTTTCCGGCCAAACCGTTGCGCGCCAGCTTGACTTCGACTAAACCCAGGGTAAGCGGGGTGCCGAAAATCGGTGCGGGGATTTCACGCAAGACGTGGTGAATGGCCCCGATATGGTCTTCATGACCGTGGGTGATGATAATGCCAACGATTTTGTGGCTTTTGTCGTGCAGATACTCAAAATCAGGGATGATGTAATCAACCCCCAGCATGTCGTTATCCGGAAACATTAAACCGGCATCCACCAGCAAAATCTGGTCGTTGATTTCGTAGGCCATCATATTCTTGCCTACTTCCCCCAGGCCCCCCAGGGGAATAATTCTTAATTTGTTGTTTTGCATAAAAATGCGATTACCTTTCGTATTGTGTTGAGATGAGATATTAATTATCCGCTTATGCGGTTAGTTTTGAGGTTGAATAAATAAAAAAATCCCTCGCCTGTGTTGCCGAGGGACGCTTTATTACAAGATTCGCTTCGCAACATTGCCTAAAAACGGCAGATTTACATGTGCTATGTCAGTATAGCAAGGGATGAGGTATTTGTCAAATCATTGCCTGGCCACTTTGACACAATTTCGCCCGTATTGCTTGGCCAGATACAGGGCATTGTCGGCCGCGGTCAGGATGGCATGTTCATTTTGACCGTGAGTATATAAGGCTGCGACCCCAATCGATGTAGTTGCCTGGATCACGCTTTCCCCAATTATCAGTTTGTATTGTGAAAATTCCTGCCTCAGGTTTTCTGCATAACCCTGGGCTTGATCCACTGAGGCATTGGGCAGCACAACGGCAAATTCCTCTCCGCCGTAGCGACAGGGGATCGTATCAATGGCCTGTTCTTCGAGCAACAGCTTGCCCAGATATTGCAATATTAAGTCGCCAGCTTGATGCCCGTAAGCGTCGTTGACGGCCTTGAAATGATCGATGTCAATCATGATCAGGCTTAGCGGTAAATTTCCTTTGCGACATTTTTCAATGGTGCTTGGCAGGATCTCTCCGAGATGACGGCGATTGAACAAGCCCGTCAGAGCGTCGCGAATGGCTTGATCGCGTAATTTGATTTGCAGCGCTTCGATTTCGGTCAGTTGTAATTTTAATTTCTTGTTCGCGCGCCACAGTTTTGCCTGTGCACGTTTGCGTTCTTCCAACTCGTGCAGGCTTTTTGTATAAAGACTGGTGTTTTCAATGGAAATTGCTACTTGCAAACTAAAAGCTCTTAACCTTTCTGCTTGTTGATTGTTGAAAAAGCCCGGGGTTGCGCTGTCGATATTGATAAACCCGACCACTTTATCTTTTACGACAATGGGTGCGCCAATGTATGAACGGATCCAGCGCGATATGGGGATTTCTTTCCAGCCTGGATATGCCCTGGTGTCTGGAATGCAAACAGGCTGTTTGCTTTGGTACATTTCCTTTAAATTCTTAACGCTATTGATAGAAAATTTTAGATTGAGAATATCTTCATTTGATGTGCCGAATTTGTTATAGCCTTTGGCGCGTACGAAACGAACTTTTCCTCGTTCTATTAAACTGATACTAGCCGAATCGGTTTCAACCGCCGCATCCAGGTTTTCCAGAATTCGATCGAGAACTTCTTCAAAATTCAAGGTGGATGTTATTGCCGCTGCTGTGTCATACAGGGCTTCGGCAAAGATGCGCTGTTCTCTTTCCGATTGTTGCGCCCTGTGGCGCTCTGTAATGTCTTCGCCAACGCTGGCTGAGCCGATCACGTTGCCATTGGCATCGCGAAGTAAGATATTGCTCCAGGCCACCAGCAGCGCTTTATTTTCGCGAGTGATGATTTCATTTTCGTGGCGCGAGACCAGCACTCCTTGTTGTATTGCGCGGGCGTATTCCTGACTTCGTGAAGTTGTTTCTTTAGACAGGAAGAATCTAAACCAATTTTGGCCGATGACTTCTTTTTGAGACCAGTTGGTGGCATCCAGCAACGATTCGTTGCAAAACGTGATTTTTCCTTCTGTATCCAGCATGACTGCAAACAGGTAGACCTTTTCGAGTATCTCTCGAAAACGCCTTTCGGTTTCCCGGAGTGCGCTTTCCGTTTGTTTTTTTTGTGTGATATCTGAGATGAAATTGACAATTGATTGGATTTCGCCGTTATCATCATAAATCGGGACAGATGAAAGGGCTCCCCAAAAAAAACCACCATCCGTTTTGTTGTAACGTAATTCGAGCTTGTAGTGGTCAACTTCCTGCGCAATAAGGGATTCAAATAAGTGGCGGCTGTAGGGAACATCATTCTTAAAGATAAAATCAGAAAGATTTTTGCCGATCAATTTTTCAGGCTCGTAGCCCAGCATATCTGCCCAGCGTTTATTTGAAAAAGTGATACTTCCGCTTGGGTCGAGCAGGTGAATGCCCGCATCGGCATTCTCGAAGATGTTTTTTAATTGAGCGCGGCTTTGTTTCAGTTCATCCAGCGTTTGCCTGCGTTCACTAATATCGATCAGGGTGATGAGCAGGGCATTTTCGCCATTGTAGACAATTTTCCGTGCCGAAGCAGCTATCCACAGAGGTTCCTTATTGGCAGTTTGCATCGACATTTCGATGTTATCGGCGTAGCCCGTTTTTTCGAGCGTTTCAGCCAGGAGTTTGCGTCCGTTTATGTCTCGATAAAAATTCTGTGCGTAAAGATCCTTGCGTTGCGATGGGTCAACGTTGAAAAGTTTCAACCCTGCCGGGTTAATATACAAGATACGACCCTCTTTAATTGTTGTGACCGCGATCGTAAATGGCGCATTTTCAAAAACGATTCGTAAATTTTCTTCGCTCTGGCGCATGGCTGCCTCAGAGCGAATGCGACCGCTGATGTCATGGAAAGTGAGCATTTTCCCGCGCACCTGACCTTGCCGGTCAAATATGGGCTTTGACATGATTTCCAGTGTTAGGTCAGCCGGTTGAGGAATATAAATGTCCTGAAAAGGCATGTCGGCGCTGGATAGGTTTTGTCTAACTTCGGGTAGGTGCGACAGAACATCATCCAGGGGGTCGCCAACGATTTTTTTCTGCGGGTCGATTTTGAGAAGGTAACGCGCTGGTAGGTTGATGTCTACAATGCGATTGTTGCTGTCAAGCACAATGATGCCGTCCAGCAGGTTCTCCAGGATCATGTCACGCGCAATTGGCACCAGGTCGAAGAGTTTGTGGCGTAAGATGCCCCAGCCAATGATCAGCCCGCTGATCGTGTAAGAGATTGGATCCAAAGACATCTGCCATGCAGAATCGATTCTGGGTATATATGGCAAGAAAAAAATATCGCTTAGCCAGACTGCAATGGTGCCCGCCAGTAGATAGGTTGCCTGCATGCGGTAGGTGGCCGGGTAACGCAAGATTGCCAAAACCAGCAATAATGTGCCAGCGAAGCGCGTCAGGTAGTAGTAGGCTGTATAAATTGGGTAAAGATTGCCCTGGGGCAAAACTATGCGGCCTGTTTCGGGCTCGAGTACGGCGGCCAGCCAAAAGGCGTGGTGTAATTCATTGCTAAAGGCCAGGAAAATGCTGAAGAGCGGCAGAATCCATAGGATGAGTATTCTGCGCTCGGTGAGCAAGTAATCCTGACGGGTATATTCGAAAATGAAGATCAGGAACAGAGTCGCTGCGCAAACCTGACCGATGATTTCAAGTTTGGCTAAAAAAGAAAACTGCGCCAGGTTTGGCGCCAGGCTTTTTAGCCCGGATGCAGCATTCCAGGCTGTTACGGACAGTAACAGTAAAGCGAGTGGAATGGCCCCCGGTGTTTGCCTGCGACGCCAGACAATCGCTGCCGAAGCCGACGACAAGGCTGCAGCGATGATTTGAATGGCGAACAGGGATGCGCTCAACAAATTCATGCAGGTGGAATATTGGTGATGTACTTTGATTTTGCCAATATAGTAAGGGCGGCTGAGTTTTTTTGCAAATTAAAGTGTTTGTTTACCCCGATATGATACCTTGATTTTGGAAAAATTTATTATCAAGTATGTTATCCTAACAAAATATTCATATATCGCGAAATTTAAAATACCTTTTGGGTATTTTTGCTGTGCAAGTATATTTTTCTTTTACAAAGAGATGTTGCTGGAAATTAAAGTTATAATCAACGTGGAAATCAATACATTGGCATAATATTTTATGCCTGCCGCAGTTTTTAGCGTAATTATGGATCATCATTGTTTTCGTGGAGGCATCATTGAATCAGCCTGCTCATATACGTGCATTAGCACAAGATGTTGTACGTTTGCGACGTCGTATAGCTGCCTCGGGTATTCCAAAAAAAGTAGTGGACTCAAACTTGATTATTGGTACCTGGAATATTCGAATGTTTGGCAATATATTCTCTCAGTGGACCGAAAATGCGGATAATCCGAAGCGTAATCTTCGCTCCATGGTATATATTTCTGAAATTGTCCGCTGTTTTGATGTGATAGCCGTCCAGGAGGTTAAGAGGGATATTTCTGGTTTAAAAATGCTTGTCGATCGGTTTTTGGGTTCAACGAATTGGGGACTTGTTGTTAGCGATGTTTCTTCTGGTTCAAAGGGAAATTCGGAACGACTGGCATTTATTTTTGACAGGAGAAGAGTTCGTCCTTCAGGTTTGGCAGGGGAGATTGTCTTGCCGCCCACATCTGACGGGAACCCGGCTCAACAATTTGATCGCACTCCATATATTGTGGGTTTCCAAGCGGGTAAAGAAGAGTTTGCATTACTAACCGCTCACATTCGTTACGGAAAAAACCCTTTAGATAGGATTTCGGAAATCCAGGCGTTGGCTGCGCATATTTCAACAGAAATTCGTAAGAGGGCCGCGGTTGGCACGAATGAAAGTAATTTAATTGTTTTGGGTGATTTTAATATTGACGATCGAGGGGATAACCCGCTTTTCCAAGCTTTTGTTTCCACCGGGTTGGTAGTGCCTCATCAATTGCTTAATTTGAAAACAACTTATAATACGAAACCGAAGTACTATGATCAGGTTGCCTGGTTTATGGATGGCCTCAGCGTATCTTTTACGGAAAGAGCCGGTGTTATCGATTTTGCCGGGGCAGTTTTTAAAGAAATGCCCCTTGAACAAATGTCATATCGTGTCTCAGATCATTTTCCTGTCTGGGTGGAGTTTTTGCTTGACGATAGCAACGAGAAAATGGCTAAAGTTCTAGGGCTTGATCCTGGAATGCCCAATATATTTGAATCTATTCCAGATTAAAATTACTTGGGGCGGCTTTGGAGTGATTCGTTTATTTTTTCTTAAAACTAATTAAGCGTCTTGGTATTACGAAAAGAATGGCATGGTTTTCGCCATGCCATTCTTTTTTTAGTATTGGATAATTGTTAGTCCAGAAGCTCGCGGGGGATATTTCCGCCGTTTTCGGCAATCTTCTGAAGAACATTTTTGTGCAACCAAGTGTTCATTTTTGCTGAGTCGCCCATGAATTCAATCGGGCAACCCAATTCGTTGGCAAGTTCTTTGCGGGCATCAAGGCTGCTGTCGATATCCAGAAGTTTTAGTAAATCAACGATGGAAACTTTCCAGTTGAGTTTTTCAGAATTGGATGCGGCGAGCTTTTCAAGCTTGCTGACAACATCAACGACAGGGACTGCAACGGGTGCTGCGCCCCAGGGCGTGCTTTTATCTTTCATGTATTCAGCGGCCCTATCCGGAACGCCTGCGGATGCAGCTGGTTTGACTGTCGCGGGTTTGGCTGCTGAAGCAGGTTGGGGTGTTTTTGATACTGTGACAGGTCTGTGAGCAGCTGGTTTGGATGCGACAGGTTTCGCAACTGTTTCAGCTTTTTTCTTGATGCCAATCTTTTCGAGAATTGTTGAGAAGAAACTCATATTAACTCCTTGTGTCTAGGTTGAACAGGTTGAAATTGTCCTTGACTTCTAAAATGATTATAGCACTTATTGTCTACGGCTATTTATTTATTTCTGGCAGGATGGCTGAGAAAGCCTGGGTCATTTTTTGCAGTTCTCCAGAATAACCGCGCAACCGACTGACATCGCCAGTTTTTAAACCCGTGTCGATATCGGTAATAGTTTTACTTGTTTTGGCGCTATTATCAATAATTTGCTGGGTAATGCGTTCAATTTTTGTTGCCAGTTCTACCAATTTGGGCGGTACAAGGGGAATATTTTTCATAAAGGGCAGAAGCATATCAAGGATATTATTCACTACCCCCGCATATTTAACCGTCAGAGTGTGAAGTGTGCTGAAAGTGCCTGTTAGCTGGATGCCCATTTCTTGAATTGAGTCAATGGTTTCTTTCTGTTCATTGATCATCTTCGTTATATCTTGCAGGGTTCCGGTCAGGTTGTCTGAGAATTTTACATAGGATTTGGAACTTGCTTGGCGCGATGCAACGGGGCGTGGAGTCATTGCTGTCATTTTGTTTTCCTTTCTGCATTTGTATGGTCAAGTAAGATTATATCACTCACTTAATAGTGCATTAACTTCTGCCAGACGCAAAACCTGCGAAATTTCTACAAACTGAGCCGTGATACTTGTGAAGGCTCTGAATCGCCATTGCTTTAAAAATAATTTTCTGTGCACCCATTATTTTTGATTTGGCATGAGATTCCTTTGATATTTTGAGCTTGTAATAAGTGTCAAAATTAACCTTTTTGGACTATACTTAAGATGGTTACCAAGGAAATGGCATATCTTGTCCAATCTAAATCAGCAGATTTAAGGAGAAAAAATGACCGCACTCACTATAATCGAAGGTATTGGCCCCGCTAATGCAGAAAAGCTAAAGGGCGCAGGGGTTGGAAGTCTCGATGCTTTGCTCAAGGCAGGTTCTTCTGCCAAAGGCCGCAAGGAGTTGGCTGCTGCCACGGGTATCGGCGAGAAAACAATTTTGGAGTGGGTCAATCGCGCCGACTTGTTCCGAGTAAGTGGTATCGGCGAGGAGTATTCAGACCTTCTTGAACAGGTCGGAGTAGATACTGTCCCTGAACTGGCCCAGCGGAATGCTGAAAATTTGCACAAAAAGATGGTGGAAGTTAATGAAGCCAAAAAAGTTGTCCGCAAAATTCCCACTCAGGATCAGATTCAGGGTTGGATTGACTCGGCCAAACACCTTCCCAGGGTTGTTGAATACTAAATTACAGAGCCGGGTTTATCCCGGCTTTTTTTATGTTTTCAAATATTCGACAATTCCTATTATATAATCGTGATGTGAGTTTAGTCACTTACAGGAGGAGCTAAGATGCAGGATTTTGAAAAATTGGGTGCCTTTTACTTAGGGCGCGAATATGATCTTGGCGCAGGCAAATTGGATGAAAATCTTTTGCTTTATGATGCGCGCGATTTGGTAACCCACGCCGTAGCTGTTGGCATGACCGGTAGCGGCAAGACCGGATTGTGCATCGATTTGATCGAAGAAGCCGCAATAGATGGAGTTCCTTCCATCCTGATTGACCCCAAAGGCGATCTTACCAACTTGATGTTGACTTTTCCCGAATTACGCGGCGAGAATTTTCGTCCCTGGGTGAATGTCGAAGATGCAGCCCGTAAAGGTTTATCCGCAGATGAATTTGCTGGTCAGCAGGCCGAATTGTGGAAAAAGGGCCTGGCAGAATGGGGCCAGGACGGTTCCAGAATCCAACGTTTGAGAGATTCTGCTGAAGTGGTCATTTATACCCCCGGTAGCAGCGCTGGCGTGCCAGTTTCGATCCTTAAATCGTTTGCGGCTCCACCCTCCGAAATCATCGAAGACTCCGAACTCTTCCAAGAGCGCATTTCTTCGACAGTTACCAGCTTGCTTGGTCTTCTCAGTATTCAGGTTGACCCGCTCCAAAGTCGTGAGCATATCTTAATCTCGAGTATTCTGGGTCAGATGTGGCAAAACGGGCAGGATCTTGATCTTCCCGTCTTGATTGCCAGCATTCAAAATCCGCCGGTTACCAAGATTGGCGTACTTGATATCGAGACTTTCTTTCCATCAAAAGACCGTTTTGGGTTGGTGATGGCGCTAAACAATCTGCTGGCTTCGCCAGGCTTTAGTACTTGGATGGAGGGTGTTCCGCTTGACATTAACCAGATTTTGTATACCGGACAGGGCAAACCCCGTGTAGCGATATTTTCGATTGCGCATCTCTCAGATAGCGAACGAATGTTTTTTGTGTCCATGCTTTTGAATCAGATATTGGGTTGGATGCGTACCCTGCCGGGTACGACCAGCTTGCGCACATTGGTTTACATGGATGAGATTTTTGGATATTTCCCGCCAACCGCCAACCCGCCCTCCAAAAAACCGCTTTTGACATTGCTAAAACAAGCACGCGCATACGGTGTCGGAATTGTTTTGGCAACCCAAAACCCGGTTGATCTGGACTATAAAGGTTTGTCCAATACAGGAACCTGGTTCATTGGGCGGCTGCAAACAGAGCGTGATAAAGCTCGTGTTATGGAAGGACTGGAAGGCGCATCGGCCAGCGCCGGGAGCACCTTTAATCGTCAGAAAATGGAGCAATTGCTTGCGGGGTTGGGCAGCCGTGTCTTTCTTATGAATAATACTCATGAAGATGAGCCGGTTGTCTTCCAAACCCGCTGGTGTTTGTCTTACTTGCGCGGCCCGCTGACTCGAACCCAGATCAAAGATTTAATGGCACCTTACAAGCTGTCGGGCGCGCCTGCAAAACCTGCACCCGCATCAGTTTCAACATCTACACCTGTTGCGGTGGCCGCCGTATCTTCGAGTGTACAAAACTCGCAAGAAGTCGCCGTAGTCGGTGTGCAGCCTACGCTTGCAGTAGATGTTCCTCAGTTTTTTATCCCACTGCGTGGGAATCCGGCTGGGGTGGTTTACAAACCCATGTTGATGGGTGGCGCAAAAGTCCGTTTTGGCGATACCCGCAACCGGGTGGATGTGTCCCGCGATGTTATTGCGCTGACCCCGCTACAAGACAGGGTTATCCCGGTTAATTGGGAAGAGTCTCAGGAACCTGACATTTCTATGAACGATCTTGAGAAAACGCCAATACCTGGTTTGCCTTTTGAAGCCCTGCCCGCGGCTGCTTTCAAAGCCAAAAGCTATGCAGAATGGCAGCGCGATTTCTCAGCCTGGATTTTTGGGCACAAGACACTCGGGCTGTTTCGCAGCCCAAGCCTGAGCCAGGTTTCTGTTCCAGACGAAGATGAACGGGATTTTCGTGTTCGCCTGGCGCAAATTTCTCGCGAACAACGCGACCTGCAAGTGGATGCTTTGCGCAAAAAATATGCCAGCCGCATAAACACGTTGGAAGAAAAGGTGCGACGCGCAGAACAAGCAGTGCAGCGAGAAGCAGACCAGGCCAGCCAGGCAAAGGTTCAGACAGCCCTTTCTTTTGGCGCAACTTTGCTCGGTGCCTTTACAGGTCGCAAAATTGCGAGCGCCACCAATATCAACAAGGCAGCTAGCGCCCTAAAGGGTGTTGGGCGCTCTGCTCAACAACAGAGTGATGTAACAAGAGCCAAAGATACCGTTGAAACCTACAAAAAACAGCTTGAAGATCTGACGGCAGAGTTTGAGCAGGAAGCTGAGAATCTTGCAGCAAGAATAGACTCGTCGACTGAATCTCTCGAAACTTTGCTGGTCAAGCCCAAAAAGACGGATATCGATGTTCGCCTAGTCGCGCTTGCCTGGGCGCCCTTCCGCACCAACCAGCAGGGACAGTCTGACCCGGCCTGGTAGTCCAAGGATTTTTATGTTTAAACCGAGGCGAGGGGCTGTCCAAAAAGTAATCTGGGCAGCCCCGAAAAACACCCAGGTAGGGTGAAAAGAGCGCAAGACAAAAAACTGGCGGGATCAACTCGCCAGTTTTTGCATATCATGGGTAAAAGACCAGTTCCCACTAGGTATTGACTTTCTCCAAACCCCGCAAATGGAATTTGTGGGAGCGCAGATTGTGTCTAGTAATGCCAAATACAGTCTCCACTTCCACCGAACGCTTTTTGTGTAGGGTCTTACCTATTTCGGAAATTGAGATCATCGAGATGTGTTTACTTCTTTATCGTGTTGATCTCTGTGAGTACTTTTTTAACCATTTCTTCTGTGAGTCCGGCATCTTTGGCCTGCGGCATGGCAAGCAGGGATTTCAACGTCATGCCTCTTGCAAAGCCGATCATTGGGTTTTTGGAGATACCCGGAACGTATTTTTCCAGAATTTTCACAGCGCCAGTATCATCCAAAATTTCGCCAACTTTGGTATCCAGTGTGTATGCCATATTATTCTCCTTCTGTAGAGTAGATGATCGATGTATTCATTATACAGCATACAGCAATCTTGCGGCCCCTGCTTCCGGTAGGTTTGTCGTTCCTAACCTTCCCTTCACAATACGGATCAAGTCACGGCTTCCCTCTTGCAAACTTGCACCTGCACTCGATGCAAAATTGCGCTCGATCAATCTCTACAACGCGAAGAAGAAAGATATGCATCATAAAGACTCGCCCTAAAAAGAAAATAGCTCCCCGCCCCTAATTTGTGATATAAGTTGGCTTTATTCAGACCAGAGCAAGGTTAAAAAGTGTACAATGAAAACTGGGTTCCTTCAGCTTTGATACCATAGAATCAACAAAGTTTAGTCTGGCAAAAAATATCACAAAAAGGAGAAAGATATATGGACACGTTCACCCAGCAACTATTGCAACAACTCGCCCAAGGGGCCGCATCCCAAATCGGTCAGAAAATTGGCGCAGATGAACAAACCACGAATTCAGCTTTGTCTGCCGCGATTCCTTTATTGGTCTCAGCACTAGCGAAGAACGCATCCGAACCAGTTGGAGCTCAGGCACTCCATCAGGCTGTAGCCAATGATCACGACGGCTCAATTCTCGATAACATGGAAAGCTTTCTCGGCAGTCCAGAAGCAGCCAATGGCGCTGGAATTTTGAAGCATGTTTTAGGCGGTCAGCAGCCTGTGGTGACGAAAGGGTTGACGAAGAACACAGGATTGAACAGCAACCAGGTTGGTCAATTACTGCAAATTGTCGCGCCGCTGGTGATGGGGATGTTGGGAAAACAGCAGAAACAAGCAGGTTTGGATGCTAACGATTTGTCAGGACTTCTCAGCAGCGAAAAACTGAAGGTTGAAGAATCAAACCCAGACATGATGAGCACACTCAACACACTGCTGGACATGAACAATGACGGTTCAGCCTTGGATGATATCCTCAATCTGGCTGGCAAATTGTTCGGAGCCAAAAAATAAGCACAAAAGTCTAACCGACTGCTCTTTGCATAAGTTTCTATACCGAATCTAGCGGAAGCAAGATAAAAAACGTTCTGGTTGAGATATTTACCCTGCGTTCAGTAACATTTTTGAGTCGAAAAACAGCGGCGAGTCTCAAATCGAGACTCGCCGCTGTTTTGTAACTGTCCGCTAGGGCTACATACCTTTTAAAACTGTAGCAACAGCCAGTACAGCAAAGCCGATGAATGTGAACCAGAATGCATAAGCAGAGACAACGGGGATTGCCACAAGGCTGCCCAAAAGGCCAAGCAAGCCAAGCACAACAGCAATAACCCAAACCAGCATGGTGGGCGCACTAAGTTTCATTTGTTTACTCCTTTGATAGAAAAAAATTAGGAAATTCCTGAGATAAAAACACTCAGGGACTCACGATTGACCTGGATATGGCAGATTTCTCATTTAAGAAAATGGGCTTCCTAAAATCAGAAGAAGCAGGTTGTTCAATCGTCGAGAACAAAAGTTACCTTCAAATGAACGTGGTATTCGGCAATCTTCCCATCATCGCCGATGGCAACATCCTGATTTACGACCCAAGCTGACTTAACATTCCTCAAGGTTTTGGAAGCGCGCTCAACGCCTTGTTTAAGAGCATCTTCAAAACTTTTGGTAGAGGATGCCTTGATTTCAGAAATACTGGCAACAGACATGGTTAATCTCCTTTTCGACTCGGAAAAACGATCAAATCAACAATTGGAAGTTAGCCGCCCCATTTTCATTATACACCTCATTGTAAAGGAACTGCCCACACTTTTTTGGATGTCACTCGCCTTTATAACAGCGTAGTTCCATATTTGGCATACTTATTTCTCCAGGGCGTTCATAAAAGTTTCGAGCAAGCTGCTCCATGTTTGGCGCATCCCAAGCATACTTCCGGCCAGCATTGCCATGCCCGTCAGCAACAACCCTGACGAATACGGAGCAAGATTTACAGCAAAGAACAAAATATTGGTGCCGGTAAATGGGATTGCGTTTGGCCCGCTGAAAAAATTCAAAAACGGAATGATCGCGGCGGTCAGCATTCCAATGCCCCCGATTGCTGTTGCCAGCGCCAGCGCAAAATGCCAGGGTATCTTTCTGCGCTCCAGGTGTGAAGAATTTTCGGCCTGCACCTGCTTCACCATTTCCAGCGCATCGGACCAATACATGCCGCTGTGCTGGCAAACGTGCAAGACGATATCATTCAGCGGCATCGATTTTTCCAGACGCTCCAGAATAAATGTTTCCAACTCGCCATTTTTTTCATCCATTGCTTAAAGTATATCGGATTTTTACAAAAAAAAGCGTGCGTTGTCGTGAATGCAATTTCATTGTAAACTAGTACCCGAACTTCGTTGGGTTATAGGGCAAAAGCGGTTGAAATGCGCCGCTTTTACCCTACATTTTTAGAAAGTTCCGGCACTAGATGCGGAGGAATTCATGGGCTATCACTACATCATACTTGGTTCCGGTCGCCAGGGCACAGCTGCCGCCTACGACCTTGCAAAATTCGGCGATGCTGAACAAATTGTGCTGGCTGATTTCAAGGAAGAAGCGGCGGTTCAAGCCGCCGCAAGGATTAACCGCTTAATCGGCCGCGAAGTGGCCCAGGGCGTTTTCCTGGACGTGACCGACTACCCGTCGCTCTTGCTCCGTTTAAAGGGTATGGATGTTGCTCTGAGCGCTGTCACCTACTACCACAACCTGTCCATCAGCCGGGCCTGCCTCGAAAGCGGAGTCAGCCTGTGTGATATGGGCGGCAACACCGATGTGGTCTGGAGCCAGTTGGCGCTCGATGAAGCTGCCAAAAAAGCCGTCGTCAGCCTGCTCCCCGACTGCGGTATGGGACCGGGGCTGATCAACAACATGGGTGTTTATGTGATGGACGCCCTCGACACTCCCAGCGAGGTTTACCTGTACGATGCCGGTCTGCCCCGTGACCCGACCCCGCCCTGGAACTACTACTGTACCTTCCACCTTAACGGGCTGACGAATGAGTACGACCACGAGGCCACTTTCATCCGCGACGGCCAGATCTGCCTTGTGCCGACCTTCACCGAACGGGAAGAGATAGATTTCCCGCCGCTCGGCAAACTGGAAGCCTTTGTCATCTCCGGTTCCATGTCCACTACTGCGGATAGTCATCTGGGTAAACTTCAGCGCTACGAGAACAAAGTTTTGCGCTATCCCGGTCATTTCGAAACCTTTGAAGGCTATAAGCGCCTCGGCCTATTCTCTGAAGAACCGGTCGAAGTCGATGGGGTGCCGGTCAACCCGCGCCATTTCTATCATAAATTGCTCGAAGGCAAGATTACCGCTGCCCACGTAGAAGATGTCTGCGTTATGCGCGCGGTTGGGGTTGGCCTGAAAGACGGCCGTGAAACCCGCGTCACCCTCGACCTGATCGACCGCTATGACCCTGTGACCGGTTTTACCGGCATGGAGCGCCTGACCGGCTGGCACTGCGCCTTGATGATGGGATTCCAGGCACGTGGTGAAGTTGCTCCCGGCGCACATCGCATGGAAACCGTTCCCGCCGCCAAGATCATGGATGAAATCCGCAAGCGTGGCATCCAGTGGACGGTTGTAGAAGAGCGTGTAGACAAGTAAAAAATCAAGCCCTGAGCGGAGGGTCGAGTAGCCTTGAGCGGTTTTTGCTCAAGGTGTATCGAGACCCGTAGTCGAAGGGCGATTCCTTCACCAATAGGAGCAACCATGACCGACCTTCTCTACCAAACCGATGCCTATCTCAAAGAATTTAACGCCACCGTTAGCGCTGTGGACGAAGCCGCCCGCGGCGTAGTTCTCGATCGTTCTGCCTTTTACCCTGGCGGTGGCGGACAGCCTTGCGATTTTGGCGAGATCAGCGCGGATGGTGTAACCTACCCGGTCACTTCCGTCAAAAAGGCGGGCGCGGATGTGCTGCACTTTCTCGGCGGCGACGCGCCTCTCCCGGGGGTTGGCGCGGCTGTCAGCGGCGTGATCGACTGGCAGCGTCGTCACAACCTGATGCGCACCCATACTGCCCTGCACATCCTGTGCGGCAGCGTGTTCCGCGATTACGGTGCGCTCGTCACCGGCGGCAATATGGACCCGCTCGAAGGCCGCATGGATTTTGAGTTTGCAACTTTGCGTGGTGAACTGGTCGGTGAGATCGAAGCTGCTGTCAACCGTGAAGTGGCTGCCGCTCGTGAAGTGCGTGTCAAAATCCTGCCGCGCGAAGAAGCTTTCCAAATTCCCGATTTGATTCGGACCAAGATCAACCTGCTGCCAGAGGGTATTAGCGAAATCCGCACTGTTGAAATCGTCGGTCTCGACCTTCAGGCGGATGGCGGCACTCATGTTCAGAACACCTCCGAAGTCGGCACGGTCAAGGTGGTCGATTACAAGTCGAAGGGCGCCATTAACAAGCGGATTTATATCAAAGTTGAGTGATGTTTATTAACTCAAGCCCTGAGCGGAAGCCCTGAGTGCAACGAAGGGCTGAAGTCGAAGGGCGTTTACTTGGCCATATTATCTCATCCATCAATCCGCCCTTCGACTACGGGCTTCACTATCGTTCAGCCCTCCGCTCAGGACTTGTTTGAACACCGACCACACCCATGCGCCTCAAAGCTGACCTTACTCTCTTGTTCGTTGCCCTGATCTGGGGCAGCGCCTTCGCTGCCCAGCGCATCATCGGCCAGATGGGCAACGTTTTTTTATTTAATGGGCTGCGTTTCCTACTGGGCGCGCTATTGCTCTGGCCGTTTTTGCGCGGTAAACCGTCTCTGCCGCGCGCCGGCTGGAAGTGGGTTTTTGCTGCAGGGACGGTGCTCTTTATCGCCAGTGCCCTCCAGCAGGCAGGGCTGGTTTATACTACGGCCGGCAATGCCGGGTTCATCACCAGCCTGTATGTTGTCCTGGTGCCGATCGTGCTCTTTCTCGGCTGGAAGGAACGCCCATTCTGGACGCAGTTGATCGCCGTTTTTCTGGCGATTTTGGGCGGTTACCTGCTCAGCACTGGCGGCGAGTTCCACATCCAGCCCGGCGATTTGCTGGAATTGGTTGGGGCCCTGTTTTGGGCGTTGCATGTCGTCATGCTCGGCAAATTCGCCTCGCGTTATGATGCCTTGCTTTTTTCGGCCGGACAGTTTTTGGTCAGCGGATTGTTCAACCTGGGCGTGGGAGCCTTTACCGAAGCGCTTCCCTTCGCGCAGATCTGGCCTTTCCTCGGCGCAGTGCTTTACACGGCGGTTTTCTCGGTTGGGGTCGGTTACACTTTGCAGGTCTGGGCCCAGCGCCACACCCCGCCGACCGATGCCGCCATCTTGCTCAGTCTCGAGGCGGTTTTTGCGGTACTTTTTGGCTGGCTGCTGCTCGGAGAAATCCTTTCCCCAATCCAGGCCCTCGGCTGTGGGTTGATCTTTGTCGCCGTGCTGCTGGCCCAGATTCAGATCGGGCGTAATGCGCCCGCCCTTGCCTGAAATATCTATGCCTACTCACCAGTCCATTCTTAAAGATACCTTCGGATACGACACCTTTCGTCCGCTCCAGCGCGAGATCATTGAAAACGTGCTTGCGCGGCGCGACAGTTTGGCGATCATGCCCACCGGCGGCGGAAAGTCGCTGTGTTACCAGATCCCGGCCCTTCTTTTTGACGGTCTGACGGTGGTTGTCTCACCGCTGATCGCCCTGATGAAAGACCAGGTCGAGCAGATGCGCGCGGCGGGCGTCCCGGCTTTGTTCCTGAACAGTTCGCTCTCGCCCGAAGCCTATCAGGAGAATATGGAATATGTCCGGCGCGGACAGGTCAAACTGCTCTACGTTGCCCCTGAAACCCTGTTGACCCCGCGCATTCTGTCGCTGCTCTCGGCGCTCAAAGTGGATTGCCTGACGATCGACGAAGCGCACTGCATCTCAGAGTGGGGACACGACTTTCGGCCTGAGTACCGTCAATTGGCGGATGTGCGCCGCCGCTACCCCGGGGCGGTCTGCCTGGCCCTGACAGCGACAGCTACACCGCGGGTGCGCGCCGATATCACCCGCAGCCTGGGACTGAACCAATCGAACGAGTTTGTCGCCAGCTTCAACCGCGATAACCTCTACATCGAGGTTGCGCCCAAACGCGATGCGGACATTCAACTGGGGCGGTTTCTCGAGCGTTTCAAAGATCAATCCGGGATCGTGTACTGCTTCTCGCGCCGCCAGGTGGATGACGTCAGCGAGTACCTCGAGCGGCGCGGATACGCTGTCCGCCCATATCATGCCGGTCTGGACGACGATACCCGCCACCGCAACCAGGAAGCCTACATTCGCGACGATGTCCAGATCATGGTGGCAACGATCGCCTTCGGGATGGGCATCAACAAGCCGAATGTGCGTTTTATCGTCCATTATGATTTACCCAAAAGCATTGAAGGCTATTATCAGGAGATTGGCCGCGCCGGGCGCGATGGATTGCCCGCGCACTGCCTGCTGCTCTACAGCTACGGCGATGTCGCCAAATTGAAATATTTCATTGACCAGAAAGAAGGCGACGAACGTAAGGCGGCCGTTCAGCAGCTGGATGCGATTGTCCGTTATGCTGAAGATGAGCGAGTCTGCCGCCGCAAACCGCTTTTGGCTTATTTTGGCGAGAAATTCAATGCCGAGAAATGTGATAACTGTGACAATTGCAACGCTGAAGCGCCGGTCCTTGAAGATATCACCATCCCGGCCCAGAAGTTTCTCTCGTGCGTGGTGCGCACCGGCGAGCGTTTTGGCGCGGGACATGTCACCGATGTTTTGCTCGGCTCGAAAAACGAAAAGATCCTGCGCCTGGAGCACGACAAACTCTCGACGCATGGCATTGGCAGGGAACTGACCCAAAAACAGTGGATGCACCTGGCCCGCCAACTGGCGCAGATGGGCTATCTCAACCAGGATGGCGAGTTCCGTACTTTGAGCCTGACCGAAACGGCCCGCAACGTGCTCAAAATCCGCGCCAAAATCTTTGGACAGTTGCAGGAAGTTGAAGAACGGGCGAAGAAGAAGGATAACAAGAAGGAATTGGAATACAACCACGCCCTGTTTGCCCTGCTGCGCGCCAAACGCAAGGAACTGGCCGATGCCGATGGCGTGCCGCCCTATGTCATCTTCTCCGACCGGACTCTGGTCGAGATGGCGGCTTATTTTCCGCAGTCGCGCGAGGCTTTGTTGAGTATCTCGGGCGTGGGGCAAGTCAAACTGGCCCAGTTTGGCAATGAATTCTTGGATGTGATCAAGCCCTACTGTAAAAAACATAAAATCGTCGAGAAGGCGCGTGAAACGGCATCCGCTAAAAGGGAGAAACCCGTCAAAAAGGCCGACTCGGAAGTCGGGATGCGCACCACGCTGGTCGCCGAAGCTTACAATGCCGGGGAGTCGCTTAAAAGCCTGATGGAGCGCCAGCGCGTGACGGTGGGAACGATCATCGATCATTTAACGAAATATGCCCTGGCGGGCAATCGCCTGCGAAACGGCGGCGAGTTGCAGTCGTTGACCTCCACATCCCCCGAAGACCAGCAAGCTGTCTTTGCTGTTTTTGAAGAACTGGGCGCGGACTATCTCAAGCCTGCTTTCGATAGGCTGGGCGGGCGGGTCAGCTACGATGAATTGAAGATTCTGCGGCTGTGCTATTTGAGCCGCTAATTCTTTGAACAACCTTGTGCCCTTCTTTACAAACCCTTTACATTGAAGTTGTATCCTTGAGAAAGTCAGGGCAATGACCCTGGCATAACTAAAAGGAGAAAATAACAATGAAAAAGTCAATTTTTGTAATGCTTGCGCTCGTATTGGCGCTGGGTGCCCTCGGAGTTGGTGTCGCTTTTGCCCAGACGGAAGAACCGCCTGTTACCGAAACCCCGGTCGCTCCCTTTGGACATGGCATGATGCGTGAAAACGCCGGTCTTCTGCGCACCTACAAAGTGGAAGCCTTTGCCGCCAAGTTCGGCCTGAGCGTGGACGAAGTCACCGCTCTGTTGGATAGTGGCGCACGCCTGCACGAGATCGCGCTCGACAATGGCGTTGCCGAAGCCGATCTGCCCGCCTTGATGCAGGAGCTTCACCAGACTGCCCTGAACGCGGCCGTGGCCGATGGTGTTTTGACCCAGGAACAGGCCGACCTGATGACCGAGCGTATGCAGTCGCGCGGCCTCGCCGATGGAACCTGCGACCATGACGGCGTCCGCCCGATGGACGGCTCCGGCTTCGGCTTCGGTGGCGGCGGCCATGGCATGGGTGGCGGGCGTGGCAATCGCGGCGCTCAGAACCAACAGCCGTAAACAAAATCAATAGAACCAAAAGGCCGGGCAGCGATGCCCGGCCTTTTTTGCATTTACCTGCTCCGGTCTCGGTGCGGGCTGTCGCCCTACTCGACCTTCGGCATCACACTCCTTCAACTTTCCAACCTTAAACCTGCAACCTCTACATCCGGTCTCGGTATGGGCTGTCGCCTTACTCGACCTCCGGCATCACACTCCTTCAACTTTCCAACCTTAAACCTGCAACATTCCGAGAGTATAATCAGCCCGTTATGTCCAGCGACCTTGAACTTTACCGCACGATGTACCTGATCAGACGCTTTGAAGAACGCGCCCTAGCCGAATTTTCTACCGGGAAGCTCTTCGGCACCACCCATGCCTACATTGGCCAGGAAGCCGATGCTGCTGCGGTTTTCGCCACCCTTGGCCCCGAGGATGTCATTTTCAGCAACCATCGCTGTCACGGCCATTTCCTGGCCTATGGCGGCGATCCTTACCGTCTGGCCGCCGAACTGATGGGGCGCGCCACCGGCCTGGTTGGCGGGCGCGGCGGCAGCCAGCACATCCACTGGCGCAATTTTTACTCGAACGGCATTCAGGGCGGGATTGTCCCGGTTGCGACCGGGATTGCCCTGGCTGAAAAAGCCAAAAAGAGCGGCACGATCTCAGTCGTTTTCGTCGGCGACGGCACATTGGGTGAAGGGGCGCTCTACGAAAGCCTGAATGTCGCCGCCCTCTGGAAATTGCCGGTTCTGTACGTAGTTGAAAACAACCGCTATGCCCAGACCACCCCGACCGAGTTGGGCGTGGCCGGTTCGATCCCAGCCCGCTTCAAGGCTTTTGGGATCGAGACCTGGGAGGCGGCTTCGAGCGATGTCCTGACCCTTGGGCTGGTCGCGCGCGAAGCGGTTGACCACGCGCGCAGCGGACTGCCCGCAGCCTTGATTTTGCACACTTACCGATTCTCCGCCCACAGCAAGGGCGACGACCCGCGCGACCCGGCTGAGATTGCAAAAACCCGGGCGGAGTTTGACCCGCTCACTATCCACGCCCCGCGGCTTGACCCCGCCGCCCGCGCTTCCGTCGAAGCCGAAACCGAGGCCATCATCGACGATGCCTTCGTGCGCGCGATGAAAGACCCCTTTCCAATCCTGAATGCAGAATGAAGAATGCAGATTTTCCATTCTACACTCATCATTCTGCACTCTGAATTATAAAAAATGCCTACCATCCTCGAATCCATCAACTCTGCCCTGCATACTGCTCTCGAAAACGATCCGTGCGTTTACGTACTAGGCGAGGATATTCTCGACCCGTATGGCGGCGCGTTCAAGGTCACCCGCGGACTTTCAACCCGCTTCCCTGAGCGTGTTTTGACCACACCCATTTCCGAAGCGGCCATTTTGGGCATTTGCAACGGCATGGCCCTGCGCGGACTGCGCCCGGTGGCCGAGGTCATGTTTGGCGACTTCGTAACCCTGATGGCCGACCAGTTGATTAATCATGCGGCCAAATTCCGCTGGATGTACAACGACCAGGTGCGTGTGCCGCTCGTTCTGCGCCTGCCGATGGGCGGGCGGCGCGGTTATGGCCCGACCCATTCCCAGTCGCTTGAAAAACATTTGCTTGGCGCGCCCGGCCTGAAAGCGGTTGCCCCCAACACGCTCGGCAATCCGTCCGACCTGTTGCTGGCCGCGATTGCCGATGATGACCCGGTATTGTTCGTCGAGCACAAACTGCTTTATACGCGCCATCTGCTTACCCCGGAAGACCTGCTAGATTGGAAAGTGGAAAGCGGCGGCCGCCCGTTCCCATTTCATATTTTGCGCAATGCCGAGAACCTGCCTGCCAGGTTGACGATTGCCACCTACGGTTACAATTTCGAGTTGGCCCGCGAAGCCGCGCGCGAGTTGATGTATGAATATGAAATCTTTAGTGAAATTGTGCTCTTCAGCCAGCTCAGCCCGTTTGAACTCGATCCGCTCTTCGATTCGCTGCGCCGCACCGGGCGCTTGCTAACCCTTGAAGAAGGCACGCAAACCCTTGGCTGGGGCGCGGAGGTGGCTGCTCGCAGCGCCGAACAGCTGCCGGGCGCAGTCCGCATCCGTCGCCTGGGTGCGCTCGACCTGCCCATCGCCAATGCCAAATCCCTTGAAGACGATATCCTGCCTTCGACAGGGAAGATCATCCAGACTGCGCTGGCGCTGCTGGAAAATTAACAAAAAAGCCCGAAAGGCGCGAAACCTTTCGGGCAATTGCTTGAAAATTGAATTACAGGGCAGGTTGGGCGGCTTTGGCAGTGTTATAGGCCTGGCCGTAGAAGTGAGCCATGATCGCAGTAGCAAGCGCACTGGTGAAGATGACACCAATAACGCAAGCGATCAGGCCAAGCGATGCGAGAAAACCGGCGGCAATGCTGCCAACCAGCACCAATACATATGCGCCGGGAGCGGCTTTAATCATCCCGAAGATTTCGCCGAAGCGGAAACCCGCACCGATTTCGCCAGTGACTGCTACTTTGGCGTAAGCAACAGGTGTTACCAGGCCAAGGAAAATGCTGTAGATGATCATCAAGCAGCTAAAGCAGATCGACACAACGCCAGTGATCATCATAACGGTTTCGTAAGTGTCGCCGCTCATGTTTTCGGCCAGGATGGGCAGGATGTTGGTGCAGCTTGACATGACGGTCACGGGCAGGCTGTAAGCGAAGCCAACCACAAAGGCCTTGAAGCCAAGCGTCATATGGTCGCTGAAGTTGTCCCAGCCGGGAAGCAGGTCGGTGGTCTGGCCGTCGATCAAGCGTTTTGTGACGGTCAGGCTCCAGCCGAGCACTGTGATTGGGCCGAGTACGGGAATCAGAAAAACCAACGCTGCTATACCGACTTTTTTGAGCCAATCTTGGTCTTCAAAAATGTATGAAAAAGCACGTGCGAAATCCATAGTATTCTCCTTGTTCAAGTAATGTGATAATCTGATTATAGACTAAAAAGCTCGAATATTTGTTATTTTCCCCAAAAATAGGAATTTTAGATGCCCCAAACCCCGATCACTGTCCCCCTTTTAAATGCCAATGAGCCTGAGGCCCGCCTCGTGGATGTCCATGTTGCTGACGGCCAGCGCGTTGAAGCCGGCGCGATCTTGTTTACAATCGAAACCACCAAAGCCGCCAGCGATGTCGAAGCGCCGACCGTCGGTTATGTGCGGATGCTGGCCGCTGAGGGCGATATCCTGGCAGTGGGCGACGTGCTGGCCTATTTGACCGAGACCGCCAACGAAGCGCTGGAACACTCTCCGCGCAGCCTGCCGGTCGTTTCGACGCAGGATGCCACCCCGGACGGGTTGCGTATTACCCGGCCTGCCCAGGCCCTGGCGGAGAGCCTCGGCCTTGAACTTTCATCCCTGCCGACCGGCCGCTTGCTGACCGAAGCCGCCATCCGCGAGATCGCCGCTGCGCGCCAGCCGATCGATTTGCCTGATTATGATAACGATCACATTCTCATTTATGGGGCGGGCGGGCATGCCAAAGCCGTGATGGAAATGGTCCAGGCCATCGGCGCACATCGCATCGCGGGCATTCTGGACGATAACCCGGCCCTGGCGGGCAAATCCGTGCTGGGAATCCCGGTTTTGGGCGGGCGCGGCCTTTTGGCGCTGCTGCGCGAGAAGGGCCTGATGCTGGCGGCCAACGGCGTCGGCGGAATATTGGATATTGCGGTGCGGGTGCGTTTGTTCGAGTTACAGGAAAGCGCCGGGTTCAGTTTCCCGGCCCTGGCGCACCCACGCGCAACGGTCGAGGCCAGCGCCAGCCTTTCAGATGGGGTTCAGGTTTTTGCCAATGCCTATGTCGGGTCTTCGACGGTGCTCCATCCACGCTGCATGGTCAATACCGGCGCGATCGTTTCGCACGATTGCGAAATTGGGCGCTATACCCATATAGCGCCGGGCGCGATGCTGGCCGGGCATGTGCATGTCGGCGAGCGCAGCCTGGTCGGGATGGGTGTCACGACTGCAATTGGAATTAAAATTGGGAATGGGGTGCGAATCGGCAACGGGGCGGTGGTGTATGCCGATGTGCCAGATAAAACTATCCTGCCGGCAGGTAAGGTCTGGGCAGGGGGGTAGGGGTTATAAGAGTCCGTTTTGCGCGGCGACTGCGATCGCCGCGGCGCGCGAATCGACGCCCAGTTTTTGGTAGATGCTGGCCAGGTGGGCTTTCACTGTCCGTTCGGTAATGTTCAATTTAATCGCAATTTCCTTGCTGCGTTCGCCCCGGGCGACGGCGGCCAGGACTTCTTTTTCGCGTTCAGTCAGGTTGAAGGGCGATGGTGATGCTGCTGGAGCGGATGCGATATTTAGCAGGCGCGCCATGATATCAGGCTTAAGCAGGGTCTCGCCGCGCGCAGCGGCGCGGATGGCGTCGAAGAGCGCCGCACGATCTGTATCTTTGAGCAGGAAGCCTTTGGCTCCGGCGCGCAGGCCGCGCAGCATCAGCTCGTCTTCGTTGAAGGTGGTCAGGATGACCACGGCAATCTCGGGTTGGGTCTGGTGCAGGCGTTCGATGGCGGTAATACCGTCCATGCCGGGCATGCGCAAGTCCATCAAGACAACGTCCGGGTGCAAGTCGGCGCATCGTTGCAAGGCTTCGGCTCCGTCGGAGGCTTCGCCAACCAGTTGCAGGTCATCCTCGGTTTCGAGGATCAGGCGCAGGCCCTGGCGGATGATGAGGTGATCGTCGGCGATCAGGATTCGGGTCATCGGGTGTCAGCTGTCGGGTGCAGGGGGATTTGGATGGTCAGGGTTGTGCCTGCTTGCGGGGCGCTCTCAAGGGTGAAGGTTCCGCCGATTAAGCGGATTCTTTCGCGGATGCCGAGCAGGCCGTAGTGGCCGGAGGGGATTTGGGCCGGGTCGAATCCGAGCCCGTTGTCTTTGATGGCAGCGGTAAAGATTTGCTCATTACAGACGAGGCTGATAGTCACCTCGCTGGCCTGGGCGTGGCGGGCAATGTTGGTCAGGGCTTCGCTGACAGTGCGCAGCACGCTTTCTTTGACGGGGTCAGGCAGGGGCGGGGTAGGTTCCGCGTGCAACAGGCATGGGATGCCGGTGGCGCTCTCGAAACGGGAAATTTCGAGGCGCAACGAATCTCCCAATTCTTCCAGATGATTTTCTCTTAGATTGCTGATGGCCTGACGGGCGTCTGTCAGGGTGGCGCGGGCGTTCTCCATGGCCTGGGTGATGATGCTGCGGGCCTTTTCAGGGTGCTGTTGGCTGAGGCGGGCGTCGGCGGCCTCGAGCTGCAGGATCAGACCGGCGAGACCCTGCGAGAGGGTGTCGTGCAGTTCGCGCGCCATGCGCTGGCGTTCAGCAGTAATGGTCAGATCTTCGACGCGGGCGGCGTACTCGCTGAGCTGGCGATTGGCTGATTCAAGTTCGGCGGCCAGCGCCTGGGCTTTTTCGCGGGCTTCGGTCTGGCGGGTGTAGAGCAGCACGTACATGCTGACGAAAAAGACAACCGGGATGGTGGTCAGGATCCAGCCGAAGGGGTTGCCGCCGGCGGTCAGAATGTTGAAGTTGACCATCGAGAGGCCGAGGTAATATGCTCCGGCCAGCAAACTCCAGCGCGAGAGGCCGAGGATGCCGATCGTTTCGCCGATCAGCGCCATATAGAGAGCGAAGATCATGCCAACATTGCCCGAAAGGTGGACAATGACAAAGGCCAGGGCGCCCTGCCCGATGATGAAGATCGTTTTTTTTGTTGGTGTTTGGATGAGACTGTTGACGTTCCAGTGCAGGATGATGTGCGTGGCCATCAGAGTTGTGAAAACAATCAGTGGCAGCGGTTCGCGCAGGCCCGGGTTGATCGCGAGCGACCAGATCGCTGCGCCAACCATGACCACGGTCATGAAGATGAAAAAGATGCGGTAATCCTGGTCGGGAGTGGTTGTGGGGAGTTTGAGTTTCATCACTATAAATTGTATCCCAGAAGCTGATTTTTGCTATTGTCTACGGGTACAGTGTCCGAAAGTACAATGCGAGACTATCCGCGTGGACGATGCGCGGGAAAGAAAAAATTTATACAATGGGGTCAAGATCATTCAAGGAGCAAAATCATGAAAACTATTTCAACCAAGTCTGTTGGCGAAATCGTAACCCTGGTCTTCAAGGGGGTTGGCATGGCGATGGCTGTGGCTGCCGTGGTGCTGAATATTTTGGGCACTGCCAGCCTGCAAACCCAGGTACTCTTGCTTGGGATTGGCCTTGCCTGTCTGGCAATTGTGGTGCTGGATAATGAGAAGGAATAAATAAGATGACACTCGCTACGCTCGCAATCGATGTTCAATCTCTTCATAAATCGTTCGGTGCTTTACGAGCCGTGGACGGCGCCAGGTTTTCCGCCCAACAAGGCGAGATCCTGAGCCTGCTTGGCCCCAACGGGGCAGGAAAATCAACCACGATCTCGATGCTTTCCGGGCTGCTGGCCCCGACCAGCGGCGACGCGACCATCATGGGACATTCCATCTTAACGGCGCCGGAATCGGCCAAGGCCTGTCTGGGCGTTGTCCCGCAGGATATTGCGCTGTATCCCGACCTGTCGGCGCGCGAGAACCTGGAGTTTTGGGGCAAGATGTACGGCCTGCGCGGCGCGGCGCTTAAACGGCGCGTGGACGAGGTGTTGGAGATCATTGGCCTGGCAGACCGCCAGAAGGATGCCGTTGGTAAGTTTTCGGGCGGGATGAAGCGCCGGGTCAACATCGGCGCGGCGCTTTTGCACAAACCGCAGGTGATCATTATGGACGAACCGACCGTTGGTATCGACCCGCAGAGCCGCCGCCACATACTGGATAACGTCAAGGAGCTCAACCGCCAGGGCATGACCGTTCTTTATACAACTCACTACATGGAAGAAGCCGCCGAGCTTTCACATCATATCGCCATCATGGATCAGGGCAAGGTCATCGCCTATGGCACGCACGATGAGTTAATCAGGCTGGTTGGCGGGCAGACGCGCATTGACCTGGCGTTAAATGTTGAAGGCGAAAGAGTTCTGGAAGCCTGGAAAGATGTCGATGGTGTGGAGAAACTCGACTCACTTGATGGGAAAGTTACTGTTTTGGTGGACGACTCCAATCGTGTCCTGCCGCATCTGTTCGAAGCGGCAGCCAAACTTGGGGCGCGGATCACCTCGGTCGATATTCAGGAACCCAACCTCGAGACCGTCTTTTTGCACCTGACAGGGCGGGCTTTGCGGGATTAATGGTAGGGGCGATCCACTGGGTCATCCCTATGGGAGAACAAAATGAAAATTATAGATATTGCGCTCAACGATTTGACCCGCTCCTTCCGCAGCGCTTTTGCAATCGGGATGATGGTGATCGCGCCGCTGATGTTGACCGGGTTGATCTACTTCGCCTTTGGCGGTATGTCTGGCGGAGATGTGAGTATGAATGCCATTAAGGTGGGCGTGGTCAACGCGGACAGCCTCCCGGCGGACAGCCTGCTCGATGCCCCGATCGGCGACAACATCCGCATGATGTTTTTCGATGAAAGCGTCGAATCCTGGATCGCCGCCAGCGATTACCCTGACGAAGCCTCCGCCCGCGCCGCTTTGGATAGACAGCAGATCGGTGTGGCGGTGATCATCCCGGTGGATTTTAGCGCGCGTTACCTGAGCGGTGAAAAGGATTCGCAGGTGCTGATCGTCAGCGACCCGACCCTGTCGATTGGCCCGGCGGTGGTCGAAGATATGGTGACGATGATGGTTGACGGTGTAGCCGGCGGCGGTATCGCCATCCAAACCCTGATCGAGCGCCAGGAAGCGAACGGGACAAGAGCTGACCCGCTGCAAATCCCCGCCTGGGCCGAGCGTTATGGCAATTGGTACCGGGATTTCCAGCGCGACCTGTTTCATAACCCGGATCAAGCCGCCCTGGTGCTCTCTGCTCCTTCTGCCGGTGAAGAAGAATCCGCTGACCCGATCCAGCAGATGATGGGCCTGACGATGGCGGGGCAAATGATTTTCTTTGCCTTTTTCACCGGGGCTTATTCTATGATGTCGATCCTGCGCGAAGACGAGGAAGGCACCCTGGCACGGCTCTTTACCACGCCGACCGATCGCACCAATATTCTGGCAGGAAAATTCCTGGCAGTGGTGTTGACGGTTGTTCTGCAGGGGCTGGTTCTGATGCTGGCCGGTCGATTGGCTTTCGGGATCGTTTGGGGCGAGGCAGCTTCGGTTGCCCTGGCATTGATTGGGCAGGTGGCGGCGGCCTCCGGGTTGGGTGTATTGCTGATCTCGTTCGTCAAAACCACCAAACAGGGCGGCCCGGTGTTAGGCGGTGGCCTGACGGCCCTGGGCATGCTCGGCGGCCTGTTCACGGCCAACATGCCGAACGCCATGCCAGCGGCTTTTGATCTGCTTGCCAACTTCATTCCGCAGGGATGGGTGCTCAAAACCTGGAAGCTTGCCCTGGCCGGCTCGGCCCCCGTCGATTTGCTGCTGCCGTTTGTGGTGTTGTTGGCAATGGGTATCGTGATGTTTGCCGCCGGGGCCGTGATGTTCAAGAAGCGCTACGCATAATTATGTTGTTGGGGTGCGATTATCGCGCTCTCAACAAGCGGAGAAACAAGATGAGAATTTACGATTTAGCCCTCAAAGATTTATCCCAGATCTTGCGCGACAAGAAATCGCTCTTGTTCCTGGTGGCCATGCCGATCGTCTTCACGTTGTTTATGGGGTTTGCCTATACATCTGGCGGCGATGAAAATGTCGATATGCGTATTCCGCTGGCGGTGGTTGGGGGATCAGATTCCCGGTTGGGTGAAATGCTGGTCGAACGGCTCGAAACGTCAGATGCTGTGAGAGTCGTCCGCATCGACCAGGCTGCTGCGCTCGAGTCCCTGCAAAAAGGGGATGTGGCCGGGGTGTTGATCATTCCTGTCGGTTTTGGCGATCAGTCGGAGGGCGCCGCCCTGAGCGACCAGTCGAAGGGGAGTCCGCTTTCGCAGTTGGAACTTATCGCCGATGCCAGTTCATCACAGGGGCAGTCGCTCTATCAACTGCTGCGAGGTCCGGTTTCCCAATTGATGAGCGCGGAGCAGGTTGCCCGGATCAGCGCGGACTTGCAGAACGACCCCGACGAGTTCTCCCCGGCTTTGGAACTGGCCTGGGCCAAGTGGGATGAGAATTCGCGCCTGGAACTGGTGCGGGTGGAACAGGCTGTTGCAGCCGAGCCGGAGAGTGACTGGACGGGCGGCAACCCGTACAACCAGGCTTCGCCTGGCATCATCGTTCAGTTTGCGATCTTTGGGTTGACCACCTCGGCCCAGATTCTGGTGCAGGAGCGCAAAAGTCGTACCTTGCAGCGCCTGATGACAACCGCGATGAAACCCTGGGAGATCGTGGCCGGTCATTTACTGGCGATGTTTACCCTGACCTTTTTGCAGACGGCTTTGCTGGTGGTTTTTGGGCAACTGGCCCTGGGTGTGGATTACTTGCGAGAGCCGCTTGGCACGCTGCTGATTTCTGTGGCGCTCGGGCTGTGGGTGGCCTCGATGGGTTTGCTGATCGGCGTGATTGCAAAAGCCGACGATCAGGTTATCCTGTTCTCGATGATCGCCATGTTCCTGTTCTCGGCCCTGGGCGGGACGTGGTTTCCGCTGGAAGCCTCGGGCGGCGCATTTGCGGCCATCGGGCGGCTGATGCCCTCGGCCTGGGCGATGAACGGCCTGCAGAACTTGCTTATCCGCGGGCTGGGGCTGGAAGCGACCTTGCTGCCGACCGCGATCTTACTGGCTTATGCCACCGGTTTCTTCCTGCTGGCGGTCTGGCGGTTTAGAAAAATGGAATTGTAGCAAAGCAGAACGGGCTCGCGGCACACGCCGCGAGCCCGTTGAAATTTTATCCACGGGGTAACTTACCCGCAGGCTTACTTACCCGCGGATCAGGTAAATGATGCCAACGATGAAGCCGATGCTGACCACGAGCCAGCGCAGGGTGGACGGTTTGATCGCTCCGGCCAGTTTTCCGCCCAGCCAGCCGCCGATCAGTGCGCAAATTGCCATAACCAGCACTACATTCCAAACCACATAGCCGGAAAACAGAAAAAAGACCGCCGCCGCAATATTGACGCTGAACGAAACGGCCTGTTTGAGCGCATTTAATTTCGTCAGGGATTCATCTGTGGTCAGCCCAAGCGCGGCCAGCACGATAACGCTCAGGCCTGCGCCAAAATATCCGCCGTAGACTGAGGCCAGCCCGATCGGCAGGATGCTCCAGAAGGGCGAAACCTGTTGGTGGCCTTTTTCGGTGGCGCGCTTGACCAGCCAGGCGCGAACGGGATCCTGAACCGCCAGCAGCAGTGAAGCCAAAAGGATCAGGTAGGGCACGATTTGGCGAAAAACCTTTTCACCGGTAAAGACCAATAAAATGCCGCCGAGCAGGCCGCCCACAAGGCTGGCCGGCAAGATCAGCCACAGGCGCTTCATTTGGCTTTTGATGTCGCTCCACTGTGCGAACGTGCCGCCCAGGTAACCCGGCAAAAGCGCGACTGTGTTAGTGATATTGGAAGCCACGCTTGGAACGCCAATCGCAATCAGTACGGGGAAAGATATCAGCGTTCCTCCGCCGGCCAGAGCGTTGATGACTCCGGCAGCCAGCGCGGCCAGGCCAATGAACAGGTAATCCCATCCTTCGATCATATTTTTCCTTTGGTTTCTAAAATCCGAGCTTGTTCCACAGGCTCGGCGGGCGTTCTTGCAACTCGGTTGGCAGTGATATTTTCTTGCTTGTTTGCAGCATGGGGCAGCCCAGGTAAGCTTGAGTCAGACAGTGGGTTGCCTGGTGCCCCAATTTTGGGGCGGCGGGTTTGCTTGCGCGGTGACAGTGATTCAGGTCACTTGGATAATTCATCACGGTTTTGAGATCATCTTTGAAGCCCAGAAATGGGCAAAATGTTTGCGCGGTTTCTTCGGTTTTTGCCGTTTTTTGTTCTGTTAACGGGATGGGCGCAACCGATTGAACGGGCTGTTTGAAAAATGCCAGGACTTCACTGGCCAGGTTTTGGTATTGGATCGCACCGCGCGAAATCGGCCTGTAGTCAATGATTGGGGTATGGGCAGACTGTGATTCGCGAATCTTTGTGTCGATCTCGATCGTGGTCGCAAACAAATTCTCGCCGAAGCCGTTGCGAAATTCTTCCATAACAGTGCGCTGAATTCGCGTGCGCTGGCTATACATCGTTACCAAAACGCGGTAGGCCAGATCGGGCCTACCGTTTTGGCGCACATGCCGGATAACGCGCATCATTTTTATAAGCGAATTGGCTGAAAAGAACTCCGCCTGGGTGGGGACGATGACCAGGTCGGCAGCGGTCAGAGCGTTCAGGGCATAGATATTGATTGCCGGAGCGCAATCCATGATGATGAAATCATAGCGCGCTCTGAACTGTGAGTCGAAAAGCGCGCTAAGCAAGTGGTCGTTGGCTTCCATCAGACCTTTGTCGTACCAGTCGATCTCCCCTTTGGACGGTATGATATCCAATTTTTCGTAACTTGTGGCGTGTACAAAATTTTTGACACCCAGTTTTTCGATTAATCCGGGCGTAAACAGATCTTTTGTGCCATAGGCAACACTGCTCAGGGTTATTCCTACACTGGTGGTCAGGTCAGCCTGCGCATCCAGGTCTACCAGTAAGATGTTGTGTCCCATCTTGGAGAGTGCCCGCCCCAGCGCAGAAGTGGTGCTGGTTTTTGCAACTCCGCCTTTGACGTTTGAGATGGCTATTACGTGACCCATTCACGCTCCTGATATCGTTGAATGCCTGATTTTAATCGTTTTTGTGGCGCGCCATCTTTGCAGTTCATTATCGTTTCCAGATCAGTCCGCGCCCGGGTGCAAACAGGAAGGCCAGCAGGAAAAAGCCAGTCGCCACCAGCACGACCGCCGCCCCCGAGGCGATGTTGGCGTAATAGCTGACGTACAGCCCAATAACGCTTGAGATGGCCCCGAGCACAGCCGAAAACACCATCATCCGGGCCAGGCGGCGGGTCAGCAGGAAGGCGGTCGCGGCGGGTGTGACCAGCATCGCGGCCACCAGCCCGATCCCGACCGTCTGGAGCGAGATGACGACTGTCAGCGCCAGCAGTACCAGCAGCAGGATGCGGAAGAACTCTCCCGGCCAGCGCAGGGTGGCGGCCAGGGTCGGGTCAAACGAGACCACCAAAAAGGGCCGGTAAAGCCCGACAATAACAGCCAAAACCAACAGCCCGAGAATCCCCACCATCCACAGATCGGTGGCAGAAACCCCCAGCATGTTGCCGAACAGGATATGGCTCAGATCGAGAGCGTAGGTGCGGATGGAACTGATCAGCGCCACGCCGAGTGAGAGCGCCGCCGCGAACAGGATGCCGATGGCGGTATCTTCGCGGATGGTGCCCTGGCGGGTGAACAGGCCGATCAGCAGGGCAACGATGATCGCCGCGACCAGCGCGCCGACCGTCAGGTTGCCTCCCATTAAATAAGCGATCGCCACGCCGGGAAGGATGGCGTGCGCCAGGGCATCGCCCAGGAAGGCCATGCCGCGCAGGACAACATAGCTGCCAATCACAGCGCAGACAATGCCGACGATGACCGAAGCGGCCAGGCCACGCTGCATGAAGGTGTAAGCCAGGGGGTCAAGCAGGAAGCTCATGCGGCCTCCGGGTGATGATGTTCTTCGTCGCCTGGGCAGCAGTCGTCAACGATGGCGGCAACACCGTTCAGGAAGAGTACCTGCCCGCCAAAGGCGTGCTGGATCGCTTCGGTCGAGAGCGCCGTTTCGGGCGGGCCGTAGGCCACCAGCCCCTTGTTGAGCAGCAGGACGGTTTCGAAGCGTTGGGCGGCCATGTTCAGATCGTGGGTCGAGACCATGACGGTCACGCCCTGGGTTTTGAGCCGGTCGAGCAGGGACAGGGTCGCTTCCTGGGTGGATGCATCCACGCCGGTGAAGGGTTCATCCATCAGCAGGATGTGCGGCTCCTGGGCCAGGGCGCGCGCAAGGAAAACGCGCTGCTGCTGTCCGCCTGAAAGGTCGCCGATCGGGTTTTTGGCGAGGTTGGCGATGTTCATCTGTTCGAGCGCTTGGGCTACGGCGGCGTGGTCGCTCTTGTCGGGGCGGCGCGTCCAGCCCAGGCGGGCGAAGCGACCCATCATGACCACGTCCGCCACGCTGACGGGAAAACGCCAATCGACGTCTTCGCGCTGTGGGACGTAGGCCACGCAATCCTTGTGATGGCCGAGCGGTTCGCCGTGAATAAAAATCCGCCCGCTGCGCAAGGGCAGCAGACCGACCAGGGCTTTGAACAGGGTCGATTTGCCCGCGCCATTCGGGCCGACGACCGCCACCTGGCCGCCGTGCGCAACCTGTACGGATAGATCGCGCAGAACAAGGCTGCCGTTGTAACCGACATTGATCTTGTCCAGATCAAGCCGGGCGGGTTCTTTTGTTGATGGGGGATGCGTCACAGTGCCTCTTGGGGGAAAAATTGTTCTTCAACCATGCTCAGAGCGAATATAGTTTACCACGAAACCGACTTATTGAAAAACATTATCAATAATTTCGCCCGAGCGCTGAGGTAACAAAGTTTTTCCAGATCGGATAATCGTCCAGTTGCCAGATGGTTTCCTGAACGGCGAAAGCTTTCTCTTTTTCCCAGCCCTGACGCAAAACGCGCCACAGTGCGGTAAAGGCCGATGCCCGGTAATTTAGTGCGCAGTGGACGAGAACTTTGCGATTAAAGCGTGTATCCATTGCATCCATGAAGCGCAGCAGATCTCCGGGCTGGGGCGCTTCCCAGACAACCGGGATGTGAATATATTCCATGCCGAGCGACTGAACCAGTTCGGCCTCGTCGGGCAGGGCATTGTCGGATGTTGACATAGCCAGGTTGATGACAACCTCGAAGCCTGCCGCCGCAACCTCGGCCAGTTCGGCGCGGGTGGGTTGGCCGCTGGTCCACAGCGAATCGTTCAAAATGGTCAGGTTGGTGATGTTCATTATCAAACTACTCTCTGACTTCTTTCACATCCGCGATCGGGCCGCCGGTCAGCGTTTCCAGCTGGGCAGGAGTCAGCTCAAAAACGGCGTTGGGTGTGCCGGCTGCGCCCCAGATGATCTCATGTTGGAACAGGTCAGCGTCCAGCAGGGTCGTGATCGGCTGGATATGCCCGAGCGGCGGGATTCCGCCGATGACAAAGCCGGTCGCCTCGCGCGCAAATTCCGGGTCGGCGCGCCCGATCTTCTCGCCCAAAAGGGCCGAGACTTTCTTCTCGTCCACGCGGTTTGCGCCGCTGGCGATGATCAGCACCGGCTTTCCGCTGGTTTTCCCTTTAAAGATCAGCGATTTGGCGATCTGCCCGAGGCTGACCCCGACGCGTTCGGCGGCTTCGGCGGAGGTGCGCGTGCTTTCGATGAATTCGACCACTTTCAGAGTTGTGCCGCGCTCGATCAAGGCGTTCTGCACTTTTTGAGCCGAAGCGGATAGGGTTTCACGAATTCCTTGCATAAATTCTCCTAAAAACTATTTCAACAAAAATCCTTGTTCTTCCAGCACCTCGCGCAGGAAAATGCGCATTGGCTGCGAAACCCGCCGGGCGGTGTGTTCGAGCCAGCCGTAGGCTTCCATTTCGCCCGGCCGGCCGGGGATTGGCACCTGACGATTCTCGTAGATGCCGGTGGCGGCCATTTCGCGGTCATAGGCCAACAGGGCTTCGTCCTGATCTTGATTGTATCGTTCCCGGTGCAAAACCGCCTCCAGGCCCAGGCGTGGACGGGTGCGCGGCGGCTTTTCGGGCCAGCCGATGGTCATGCCGGTGACCGGGAAAACCAGGCGCGGCAGCTCAAGCAGTTGGATGATCTGACGTGGGTTGTTACGGATCGAGCCGATGTAACAAATGCCCAGCCCGAGCGACTGGGCAGCTAGGGCCGCGTTTTGGGCGGCGATGGCGGCGTCCACGGCTGCGATCAGGAAGTTTTCAACATGCTCGTGAGATTGTTCCAACTCGCGCAGTTGGCATGCGCGATCCAGGCGGGCCAGGTCGGCGCACCAGGCCAGAAAAACCGGCGCCTGGGCGATGTGCTTTTGCTCCCCGCACAGGCGCGCCAGTTCTGCTCGTTTCGCAGCCTCGGTCACGGCGACCACCGAGAAAGCCTGCATGTTGGATGAGGTCGAAGCGTGCTGTGCGGCCTCAACAATGGTCTCGATCATCCCGTCTGGCAGCGGATCTGGCCGGTAGCTGCGGCACGATCCGTGGGTGCGAATCAGTTCAAGGGTTGGGTTGCTCATTTTTGCTTTTTTCCTTGCCATGCTGCGGTTCGATATTTTCGAAGTTTGTGTTGACGAAAAAATGCGGCGCGCTAACGTAAATGCCCTTGCCGGTCACGGCAATCTCGCCGTTTTCGAGCAGGATTTCAGATGTGGCAAAAATCTTGCGTGTATGCCGCTCGCTGATCCGTGAGTGAATGCTGATTTTTTGGCCAAGCGGCAGGGGGCGTTTGTAATCCACTTCCAGCCGGGCGGCGACCACCTGTAACCCGGCCACCCAGACCGCCGCGCCCATGGCCTCATCGAGCACTGCTGCCGAAGCCCCGCCGTGAACGTGCCCGGGCGGCCCCTGTTGCGAGGCGTCGAAAGTGAATTCAGCCCAAATGCTGCCGTCCGGATTTGCGTACCAGGTCAACCCGAGTGCGCGCGGGTTGCTCGCCCCGCAGACGAAACAACTGCCGTGTTCAGGAAGTTTTCTCATGAATGCTATTATACTTGTCCCATGACGACTATATTTCCCCCCGAGCTGATCTCTTTTTTGCGCGCCTCGACGCGTGTCGCCGTCCTGACCGGGGCGGGCGTTTCACAGGAATCCGGACTGCGCACGTTTCGCGATGCCCAGGTCGGGATCTGGGCGCAGTACAAGCCTGAAGATCTGGCCACGCCCGAGGCTTTCGAGCGTAACCCGCGTCTGGTCTGGGATTTCTATTCCACCCGCCGCGAAGGGGCCGGGGGCGCAGAGCCGAACGCCGGTCACTTCGCGCTGGTCGGGATGGAGAAGCATTTCGAACAGTTCACGCTCATCACCCAGAACATCGACGGGCTGCACCAGCGCGCGGGCAGCCGAAATCTGGTCGAGCTGCACGGCAATCTGCGCCGCATCCGCTGTTCGCGAGGCTGCGGGGTAATCGATGAGTGGGAAGAGCTGCCCGAAGTTGTGCCAACCTGTCCGCATTGCGGGGCGCTACTGCGGCCGGATGTGGTCTGGTTTGGCGAAAACCTGCCCGAGGATGGGTTGAACAGCGCTGTCCACGCCGCCAATACCTGCCAGGCTTTTTTCTCGATCGGTACCAGCGGATTGGTACAACCGGCGGCCTCTCTGGCCTTGATGGCCAAAAAGCGCGGCGCGGTTGTGGTGGAGATCAATTACGAACCGACCCCGCTGACGGAGTATGTGGATTACGCCTTCCATGGCAAATCCGGCGAGATTTTGCCCGATCTGGTGCGGGAGTTGGGGGATGAGAAGTAGGAAGACACTTTTTATAACAACAACAGGGCAAGAGATTTTTCTTGCCCTGTTGTTGTTATGATTCATTTCGCACTCATCAAGCGGGAAGCGCCTCGTCTGGTAGAGAACTTGCTGGCGGCAGCGCCCACAAAACCCCAACGATCACGATGCCCCCCGGCGCCAGCAGGAACAATTGCCACCACGCGCTCTTGCCGCTGTCGCGAAGTCGCCGGGTCCCGGCGGCCAACAGGGGCAAGAGTATCGCGATCAGGAATACGCTGCCCAGGGTCTCACTCAGGTACGTTAACGCCGAGGCGACCAGCGTGACGAACAGCGTGAACCACCAGAACTCTGACCGCGAAGCCCGTCCGTTAAATTCTGCGTATTTTGCAAGACATACGCGGATCGATTCGTAAAATGTCAGGGGGCTTGCTTCGCTGTGGGTATTTGAATTTATTTCGTTTGCCATTTTTAACTCCTCGCTGAATTTAGAGACAATTTCTCTCAAAGATGCGGCCCAATTCCTTAAGTTGAGCCAGTCCCTATTTTCAGCAATTTCCCCCTTGCCTGCAACTGTGGATTGCCCCAGTTTTATTACCAATTCCATTCTGGAGCTTACCTGAAACTTGGCATAGATATTTTTCAAGTGGAATTCAACCGTGCTCTCAGAAATCCCAAGGGAGGATGCGATTAATTTGTTGCTTTTCCCCTCCAGCAGAAGATTTGCCACTTGCCATTCACGGCTGCTCAGGTTGTCAGATTGCGCCATTAAGATTTTCCTTTTTAGTTGATACGTCCGTGTTACTTGGTCTGCTCCAGCTCTCGCACCAGGGCCCAGTTATCATCCATTTGTACAGCGCGTTCAGCTTCGTGGATTAACTTGTTCAGGCTTCGGCCGCATCGCAGGTTGGCATTAGGCGGCAGGTACGCTTGGGGAAGCGGCGTGGGGCGGCTGTTCAGCGAGACATTAAAGCAGGGCGTCCACTGTTGGATCAAGGCTCGCTCGGCTACGCTGAGATCGTTCCCGACAATATCAAATTGCTGCGACTGAGAAGACAACAATTCAATGCTGAACTTCATTGATACGGGCCAGTTTGCCCAAATAAAGCGTCCGGCGATCGAGTATTGTCCTTTAAAACCATTTAATAGATGCTCCCAGACCCGTGCAAAAGCAAACTGCGATTGGCCGACATAAAAGACCACCGTTTCGTCTCGAAACAGGTACAAATTCAAATTCATCCACTCTGTCGGGCATTGTTCAATGAGCAGGAAGCGTTTAAGGGGAATGGCGATGGTCAGATTGTTCATGGGATGGTTTTATTGTAACTGGCACCCCGGCTCTTTTTTCTATTAATGCCGCGGGCCTATTTATTTGATGAGCGATGCGACCTTGTCTGCGAAAACCACGTTTGCATACCGTTCCTCGATCCGGCGATATACGCCTTCCGGCACGACAGGGGCTTCCAATTCGAGATCATCCAGTCGCAGTCGAAGATCGTCGATAAAATCTGTCTTTTCTGGCGACTGCTTGGCGGGTTGTGACAATATTTGTTCCAACTCGCGGATGATCGCTTTGTATTTAACGCCCGCCGAACGATGTCTTTCGGCGTGGCTGGAGAAGTTGTAAAACGTCTGCAGGCTCGCCAACACCGCAGACAAAATGCTTACCAACCCCAGTCCAATTTTTAGCGTAGTATCGACTTGTCCTTCGAGAGACATAAAGACGGAAGTACCAACTGCCGCTGCAAAGATGATTGTGGGAATGCCCAACCAATAGTGATAGGTGTCATTTTGCCGCGCCGCCAGATCATGTCGGTCACGGCCCTTGTGGGCATGGAGCAGCCAGCCCCGGAGTAATTCTTCCCGGTTGGCCGGCTCAAACAGTTTTTTGGTCGACGCTTTCGCGCGAATTTGATCCATGAAAATCGCTCCTTTCCGCGGGTAACGATAAATCCGGCAGAATTGCATCTACATAATTTCACCAATACAATCCTATTATATACGGGGCATGATCGTTCTAATCGGCCAGTTTTATGCCCGCCAGCCGCTTAAGCGTTCCCCAACCTGGGCCAGCCTTTCGCGCAAGACAACCGCCAGGGTCGCCACCAGGATCATGACGATGCCGGTGCAGCCGATCAGGATGACAGTCGAAAGCCCGCGCAGGATGAACAGCATCACCGTGCTGACTCCCAGCACCAGCATCGCGACCGGCACACCCACCAGGCTGCGCGAGCGCACCACCAGTCCGTAAACCAGAACCGCCAGCGCCTGAAAGAACAGCGCAGCAAAATAACCCAACTGCTCATTAGCCACCATCTGAATGTAGGTTGTGCCGAGCAGCACCAATTGCGAGACCAGCCCGGTCACAAATGCGCCCTTGTCGCTGCCGGCGCGGGTCAACAGGTAGTGCATCAATAGGCCGAGCAGGGCCGCGCCGATCGAATAGAACTGGGCCTGGGTCACTTCGAGCGAGGTCAGCAGCATAAAGTAAGACATCAAATACAGGCCATTGGTTGGAAATCCCAGCCAGACATTGCGGCGGCGGAAGGCTTCAACGGCCCACAGGCTGGCCGCAATGGCGACCGGGATGGCCGCCGCCACGCCCGAGCCTTCGAACGGCGCCGAAAGGCCGGTCAGCGTTCCCAGGGCCACTCCGCTAATGCGCAGCACCCGCGACCAGCTTGGAGCCGCTAAAAGGCCGAGCGCCAGGCTGGCGAGCGAATATGCGACTGCCAGCAAGATCAGCGGCCAGAGCCAGGTCGATTGTTCCAGCCAGTTGAGCGCGAACAGGGTGCTCACGGCCAGCAGCCCGGCCGGGATGTACCCCAAAACAGGCTGACGGCGCAGAGCAGCGTACAGCGCAAAGAAAACCGTTAGCGCCAGGCTTACCAGCACTTCACCGGCCTGGATGCCATCAGGCGGACAAGCCAGCATCGAAATCGTAGCCGCCGCTCCGCCCAGCACCCGCGCCGAGGTGGAAAGAAGCGGGTTACGTTTGAAATTCAGTCCAAAGATCAGGTCGAAACCGAGCAGGAAGAGCGCCATCCCGAAGAAGAAATAGGATAGGCTGAGCAGGTCATATTGCTTAAGCAACATACCGAGCGCAAACAGCCCCGTCAGATAGAATCCGCCTTCAGCCCAGGATTGTTTGTTGAGCCAGGTTTCGGCCAGCCAGAGCAGCCCCAAAACCGCGACAAACCAGCCAGCCCCACTTTGCAAGGCGAACGGTGCGCAGAGCGCTGTCAACGCCGCCAGGCCGAGCCCTGAAAACCTGAAAGTGTTGCTCCATCCGTTTTTCAGCGCCAGCCCGATCGCGAAATAGATGATCGCCAGCGGGGTAAGCACCCACAGCCAGGCCGGCTCGAACCAGATCCTGGACATCGTCAGCGCGGAAAGGGCCAGGAAGATCGTGAAGGCATATCCCAGCCAGGCCTGGCGGTAAAGCAGGGCATGCAGCAGCAGGAAGATCGAGAGCGCCAGACCCATCCAGAAAAGGGAGCCTGTTGGATCCGTGCTCCCAAGCAGAAAAGCCGCGCTCAGTACCAGGAGCAGCACGGCTGTAATTTGTGTAAGCCGGGCCAGCGGCCTGTTCGGCAGGGATTTGGAATAGGCGTAATTCGCGGACAACCACAAAATGCTCATACCGAAAAGATACGTAAATATTTGCGAAACATTGTTTTCAAACAGTACCAGGCTATACCCCAGCGCGAACAGTGCCGGGGCGACCGTCTCGATCTTGGGATGGCGGCGGGCTTCGGCCATGAACAGAATGCCGAAGATACCGATCAGCCAACCTTCGAAGCTGTTTTCCAGCACCAGGGCGGCGATCACAAGGGCAAACGCCAACGCAAGCCCGCTCCAGCGGCTGGTTATTGACCAGCCTTCGCTGTGTAGAATGCGGTGTAAGGCCCAACCGAGGCCGTAGTACAGCAAGGCCAGCAACGAAAGGGCAGTAAATGTGAAGGGAAAAGCAAAACTGTTTAACATATAAGTCAGTTCCAGGGCAAACAATGCGCCGGGAATATAGCCGAGAATCGGTTGTTGGTAGCGCAGGGCATAAAGCAAGGAGAAGCCTGCCAGGATCATGGCGCAAACAGCAGACTGGGTCGGGTCACTTAAGAACCCGATCACCAGCATGACGAACAGCCCGGCCAGGGCCATTAAGACCCCAAGCCCGCGCAGCGGGTAAAACCAGGCGGGATTTTTGTTCCATTCTGGCCTGAGGATCAGGTCGGGCAGCAGGAGCAGGATGATGAGCGGGGTGATCTGGTAGAGCGGGTAGTTTTCCAGATCGGGGAAAAAAGGCAAATCGAAAAAGTTGAAATAGGCGAATAGTCCGCTGACCAGGGCCGGCAGCCAGACCCAGCCGCGCGGGCGGATGATGTGCGCCAGGCTCAGAACAACGGCAGCCGTCGCAAGGAGTGCAAAGCCCCAGGATGCCGAATTGCTGACGCCCCACACACCGCCAACCAGGAAAAGCGCGATCCCGGCCAGGGCTAGCGGCAGGTTGATGGATTGAATCCTTCCTTGCAACTCTTGCAAGCGGCCGATGCGATAGGCCGTCTCGCTCAACAGGGTCAGGATGGTAGCCCAGATCGTCCAGCCGATGGCCAAAGCCCAGCTTTGCCGGGAAAATTCGAATCCTTGTTGCGCAATGAACATGACCGGCATCAGCGCGGCGGTTGCAAACCAGGGGAAGAGCGGGAAGGCGATCAGTTGGTTGCTGGCGATATAAAAGATGGCTGTGACGAACCAGGCCGCTGACATTGTCAGCCAGACTGCGCCGGTTGAGTTGCCGTCCACATACAGATCGAAGAAATTGGCTGGACCCGTCACGAAAAGCCCGGCCACGATCACGGCGCTGAAAATCTGTCCGAGCAGGAAGGCCGGCATGCCAAACGGACGGCCTTTCTTGCGCGTTAGCAATAAAACCCCAGCCAGACCGAGCAGATTGGCGAGCTGTATCGTCAGCAGGCTGGCTTCTGCGATCGGATCGCTGCTGAGAATGGCCGGTATGAACCCGGCCGAGCAGAGAAAGCCCCCCAGCATAGTCAGGCTGAAGAAACGCGAGTTGTAGAACCAGGTGGCAAAGCCCCAGATGCCGGCGCTGACCAGTAAGACGAAAGTCCAGTAGGCTGCCAGAACCTGGCCTTCAAGGCCGACCAGATCGGAAAAAACCCCGGCATTGATCGGCAGGATGAAAGAAAAAACAATAAAAAGCACAAAACTGGGCTGAGGCAGGCGTTTTTTGACTGCCAGGGCTGTGCCGCCGAAACTGAGTGCAGCCAGTGAAAGGATCGGCAGGCGCAGGGTTTCAACCAACGCCGCCAGGATGACGGCCGCGGCGATCACAAAAAAAGCCCCCAGATAAAGGAAGGTCTTGATGGATGTTTCGCTGAGCAGGGTTTGGGCCAGGCTTGGGCGCGGCTCGCGCGAAGCTGCGGGCGCAATCGGCGTGGAGGTGGAGTCGGTTTGTAGCGCGGAAGCTGGTGTGGGTGGGACAGGTTGCTCCGCCTGTGAAACGAGTGGAACTGCCGGCTTGAGCGCAACCCGATAGCGCGAGCGCAGAGAGTTGGCCAGGTCCTCCCCGATCAAGCCCTGCTTTTGCCAGGTATCCAGCTCCTGCAGGATAAACTTTTGCTCCGAGCCGCTCAGTTTCATCAGGCGCTGGGTGCGCAGGGCGCGCAGCCTGGAACTGTCGAGGGCATCCAGCGCGGCTGCCCGAAGTTCAGGGTCAGGGTCGTGGGCGGCCATGTGTTCGATTGCGGCCAGCAGGTCGGGGGTGGCAGGTTCCAGGGTAAGCTTTTGCAGGGCTTGTTTGCGGTTTTGCGGGTCGGGGCTTCGCAATTCTTCGGGGATGCTCATTTGAATTGCCTCCTGTTTTAAGCTAAAACACAAAAAAGAGACGCGGGATGCTCGCCCGCGTCTCTTTCAATTAACCGAGATAAGCTCCACCCCAGGGAGGCAGGGTGATGTTTATGTGCCCGTTTTCAATCGTGAAGGGGCGGTTGTCGATCAAACTGCGCACACTGCGGCCGTCGGGCCAGACAGTTTTTACCGGAACCTGGATGTTGATAATGTTTTCAGACATATTTACAACGACAACTGTTTTTTCTTCACCCAGGCTGCGCACAAATGCGTACCATTTCTCTCCGGCGTTGACTGCCAGCCTGGCATAATCGCCGCGGCGCAGGCTGGAGCGGTATTTGCGGATGGCGATCAGCTCCCGTATGAAGTCGCGCAGATCGCCTTTCCAGTGAGTTGAGTCCCAGTTGAAGGCACGCCGGCTGTCGGGGTCGTTGCCGCCTTCCAGCCCGATCTCATCCCCATAGTAGACGGCGGGGGCGCCGGGGTAAGCGAAGATGTACAGAAAGGCCAATTTGAGCTTTTCGAGCCTGCCGCCGAGTGCGGTCAGGGCGCGGGCGGTGTCGTGTGAATCGAGCGGCACATACATCGCGTAAAGATTTTCGCGGTTGTAGATCTTGAACAGGTTCTCAACGCGTTCTGCGAATTGTTCCACGCTATCGTGGTGGTTCATACAGGCGATCAGCGCATCCTTTACCGGATAATTCATCAGCCCGTCGAAGTGTTTGTCATTGACCCAGCGCGGGTCGGCCGTCCAGATTTCGCCGACAATGTAGGCATCGCGGTTGACCGACTTAACGGTGTGCCGAAATTCAGCCCAGAAAGCATCATCATCGATTTCGTTGGGTACATCCAGCCGCCAGCCGTCTGCGCCACGCTCGATCCAATAGCGGGCAACGCGCAGGATGTAGTTGCGCACCTGCGGGTTTTGGATATTGAGTTTGGGCAGGGATTTGTAGTTCCACCAGCCCGCGTAGTTGTAGGCTTCACCGGGTCCGTAGGCATCTATCGGCAGGTGGCGAACGTGGAACCAATCCCTGTAGGCTGAGTATTCTCCGTTTTCAAGCAGATCATTAAAGGCGAAAAATCCGCGCCCGACATGGTTGAAGACGCCGTCCAGGATGATCCGCACGTTGCTGCGATGCGCCAGGTCGAGCAGGGCGTGGAAATCGAGCATTGTGCCCAGTTTGTCATCAATTTTGAAGTAATCGCTGGTGTTGTAGCGATGGGAGGATGTCGCCTGAAAGATAGGGTTCAGATAAAGGGCCGTAACCCCCAGATCGAGCAGGTAATCAAATTTTTGAATGATGCCGCGCAGATCGCCGCCTTGAAAGTGATGAATGGTGGGAGGCGCCCCCCAGGGTTGGATGTTGATCGGGTCGTTGCTTGGATCACCGTTGGCAAAGCGGTCCGGGAAAATCTGATAAAAAACAGCGTCTTGCACCCAGTACGGGACTGTCATAATGGCTCCGAGGAAATGGTATCGATAACGGAGACAATTTTACAACAAGAACCCCGCCCTTGCGGGCTAATCACATTGCAATCTTGTCAAATACCCCATTTGGGGTATGATAACGCTCGAAAGGTTTAGAAAATATGGAAGTTGACCCTGCATCCCTTGACCCCGAAGAACGAACAAATAAGATTTTGGCCATTGCCTCTGCGGCTCTGGGCGTGCTAAGCCTGTGCATGTCGGTTGTGCCAATCTGTGGCGGAACAACCGCCCTGACCGGGATCGGCCTGGGCTTGTTTGGAATGCGCTCCGAGAGCAGGCGGACCGCGATTTTTGGGATCGGAGCCAGTATTTTGGGAATATTGATCTCAGTTGTTTACATGGTTGTGCTTTTTCTTCAGCCACAATAAATTCAGGGCCAGCTGGCAGTCAAAAGACTGAGGCTGGCCCTGAAGAATCTCGAAGAATTCTAAATACCCTGACTTACTGCGAAAGAATCAGCTCCACACGCTGGCAGATGTTTTCGATTTCGTGCTCGACAATTTCCGAAACGGCTCTGGCCGGGTTGGAAAGCACCTGCGTACCGATATTCAACAATCCTGCTACGATTTTGTCTTCCACCAATCCCCACAACCTGAGCGGCGGATAGGTTCGTCCGTGTTTGATGGCTTCACTCATGACTTTGAGCATTGGGTCCTGGGTGTATTGCGGGCTTTGCAGCGCAGCCAGACGCGGCGGCAGGGTTGCCATGGATTGGCTGGAGCGTTGCAACGTTCCGGATTCGGTTAGGAAACTGAGCAATTTCAGGGCAGCACGCTTATTGCGGCCATGCTTCCACAAAACCAGGTTTGAGCCGCCTACAAAACACGGCTGAGGTAACGCCGCCCAGCCCCAGTTTTCTTTTACCTGTTCAGGGATTTCGATTTCCGGCATCGCCATGCGAATTGTGCCAAAAGTTATTGCTGACAGGCCCTGGTGAAAGAGTGGTGTCTGGGTTTTGGCAAGCATCGCCTGCTGGCCTTCAGTACTGGAATATTTAAGCAGGGCAAAATAATCGTGAATTGCAGCCAGCGCCCGGGGTTGATTAAGCAGGATGTGTTTGCTGTCCTTGCTCAGGAATTCTTCATGGTTGGCCCATACCCAGGATGCCAGCACATGCAGCGTGCCGTAACGGTCCGTTTGCAAATTCAATTCCACAGGCACGGGGATGCCGGTCTTGGCCAGCCTGGCGGCAGTGGTTTGTAGTTCGGCGTGGTTTTTGAAGGCTGTCTCGGGGTCCAGGCCAGCTTTGGCAAGAAGATCTTTACGGTAATGGATCACATATGTTTCGGCATGCCAGGGCAGCGCTTTGGGTAGGGGTTCTTCCTGCGCCTGAACGGTGCTCCAGCAGGCCGGGACAAATTCCGCAGCATTGCCGGCATCGCCGAGTTCGTATGGCGATAGCGGACTGAGCACATCCATGCTGATCAGATCCGGCACCCAGGTCGAGCCGACTTCCGATAGATCTGGCCCCTGGTGATAGAGCGCAGCTTTGTTCAATTCGGCGCGCGCATTCAACCAATCCAGGCAGGTCAGTTTGACCTGGATATTATGCTTGGCCTTGAATTCGTCCAGCAGGGTTTGCATTATTTCTGCCGTGCCGGGGCTATGGAGCATGACCGAAAGTTCAATTTCTTCCATGAGTGCCTCTATTTTGAAGGAATCAGGATGATTCCTTCATATGGGCGCAAGCTGAACCCTTCGAAATTAACCGTTTCCTGTCGGCCGGGTGTGGTGGACAGGATTATTTTACCGCACTGGTAACCAGGGATGCAAACCTGACGCGACTCTGCTGAGAAATTGAGCGCGACGATGCACTCTGCCCCTTGCGCTTGCCGCCGGTATACAAAGCAGTTTTCGGCGCTGACAGCAATCGCCGCATACGAGCCGCCATGCAAGGCCGGGGTTTCGCTTCGCAGGTGGAGCAATTGCTGATAGAGATTGAGCAGGGATGCCGGGTCAGCGGCCTGAGCCCTTACGTTGCGCTCCTGAAAGTCCACCGAAATTGGCAGCCAGGGTTCGACCGTCGAAAAACCGGCAAAGGGGTCATCGTCCCATTGCATCGGGGTGCGGGCCACATCGCGAGTGCGCTCCGCCCCCAGGTTTTTACCCTGCGGATCCTGGATCTTTTCAGGGGGGATGAGTCCGTTCTCCATCCCGATTTCGTCGCCGTAGTACAGGGTTGGTGTGCCGCGCAAGGTCAGCAGCATCATTGCAGCCAACCGGGCCTGGGCTTGCCCGCCGAAGCGGGTGGCAAGGCGCGGCTGATCGTGATTACCGAGCACATAGTTTGGCCAGGCGAAGCTGGGTAGCGCCGCTTCGAGCGCATCCACCGAGCGCCGCATGGCATCAGCCTGCCAGGGTTCCCACATCAAGCGAAAATTGAAAGGCAGGTGAAGCTCGTCGCCATCCTTGCCATAATAACGCACCCAGCGCGGAAGTTCACCCCACAGCTCGCCGATCCCGCAGCGGTCATCGAATTCATCGAGCACGCCGCGAATTTCGCGAATGAATTTGTGAACATCATCTTGATCCATGTTATAGGTGGCCAGCAAACGCCCAAAAAGATCATTGGCGGGCGCGTTGGGGTCTGCGTCGGGGTTAGGCGGGTTATCGCGCAGCTCCTCATCTTTAAGAATCATGCCGATCACGTCCATACGGAAACCGTCCACACCGCGCCGCAGCCAGAAGCGCAGAGTTTCATACATGGCCGCGCGCAGTTCAGGGTTGCGCCAATTCAACTCCGGTTGTTCAGACACAAATTGGTGCAGGTAATATTGCCCGCTTTGCCTGTCAAAAGTCCAGGCCGGGCCGCCGAAGACGCTACCCCAATTGTTCGGTTGGTCGCGCCAGATATACCAGTCGCGCTTGGGGTTGACGCGGGATGAGCGAGATTCAATGAACCACGGGTGTTGGTCAGATGTATGGTTCGGAACCCAATCGATGATGATTTTTAATCCGCGCTGGTGGGTTTCGCTTACCAGGTGGTCAAAATCATCCAGATTGCCAAATATTGGGTCGACATTACAGTAATCGGCAACATCATAACCGAAATCGACCATCGGCGATGGGTAGAACGGGCTGAGCCAGATGGCCTGCACACCGAGCGCTTGCAGGTAATCCAGCTTTTCGATAACCCCGTTCAGGTCGCCGATCCCATCGTGATTGGTATCTTTAAAACTACGCGGGTAAACCTGGTATACCACGCCGTTCTGCCACCAATGATTAGTGTTTTTAGGCTTTTGCATGAATGTAAGTTTTCTGCTTTCGTTCGTAGAGTGTGTAAATACAAAATGGGCGCGGTTGAAAACCGCGCCCATTTTGTATTGTTAGCCTTTAACGCCGCCGGCGGTGAGGCCGGAAGTGATGTACTTCTGGAGTGCAACGTAAGTGATGGCCACGGGCAGGGCCACGATCACGGCGAAAGC
>PHBU01000030.1 GCA_002840685.1 Chloroflexi bacterium HGW-Chloroflexi-6
TCCAAAAGAGCGCCAAGCGGCATGAGCCAGACTTCGCGCTCCGGCCGACTCAGCAGAGTCACTCCGTAAAAGAGCAACCGGGCAAACGTTTCTTCATCGCTCACCCGGCAGGCGCGTTTTTTTCCGGGTGCGGTTCGCTTTCGACAAATCGCTTGGTTCCGCGCAGCATGGAATCCATAATCGCGTCCTTGTAATCCGATAAATCCGTCGGCGTGGTCAGAAGCTCAATCGCTTCTTCCGTCAGCAGCTCTCGCTTCTCCTCCGGATGCTGGAAATTGTGGATCAGGATGCTCTGGTTCGCCAGCAACGCGATTAACCAAATCAACTCATCCAGTGCGTTCTCGAAATTCTCCGCCTTCATGAGCTTGTCGCCAAGGCTTGCAAGACCGCCGTAGCGCTTTGCAATCTGTTTCGTAGCCCCAGTGGTCAGTACCAGTTCATATGTCTTGCCGCCAATCGAGATAGGCGTTGCGCGTTCATTTTCCATATGAAGTCTCCTTTACTCCACCGTCACGGCAAACGTGGGCTCATATACGGCCGTATACCACCCAGTGATCGTTGCCGGTAATACACTCGCGTCATCTTCATTGACTTCGGCTTTCCACGGATGCTTTCCCTGTCCATCGATCTTATTGCGTCGGAAGATCGTTCCTTCAACTGTCGGCGTGTTGAAGCTTATGCTGTCGCCTTTCGTGGCAAGATTCGTTGCCGGAATGCCGAAAATCACGCGATAGAGCCAGAAGTACCGGTACTTGCCGTTGCTCTTCTTCGCGCGGAATCCAACAGCCACCGGCGATGGCATCCCTTCGCCCTGCGAGATCACCACGCCGTTATCATCGATCACCGCTCCAACCAGATCGCCGGCGACCGCAGCCCCGATGTCGTTGATTCCGAGCGAGAGTTTACCGCTCTTGAACTCCTTTACGACCTCTGCGGCTGCATCGTCGGCGAACAGCGTCGCTTCATTCAACTCGATCTCCAGATCCGCAGACATCGCCTTTGCCAGCATCTGCGGCGTGCCGTACGTTTCATCCCCGGCTGAGTCCTCCGTTATCTTGGAATAATACAGCCGGTCCAACCCCACTGTAGCCATTCAGTTTTCCTCCGTTTCTTTTGCGACGTCAATCGCAACGTGAAAATATCCCGTATCGTCTTCACGGCCTATGAATCGCCGATCGGTCACGATAAATCCCGCCGAGAGCAATGCTCGGACAAGCTGGTCTTTCTTTTTGGTATAGTTCCTCTTCGAAAAGAGCGACAACCGCGCTTCCTCGACATTCAGGCCGGGATAGTCGTCACAGTACAATGTGAAATGCTCCGAGATTGGTGATATGACGACATACGTATCCGGCGCAGCTCCCGAAAAGACGCCGGTCTCCACAGGAAGTCCTGCGTTCTCCACGATCGTGTTTAATTCTTCCAGCATGCTCATTTCACACCCAACTCTTCCTTCAGCACGTTCTGCATAGCCTCGATACAGGGTTTTCTGCTGGAAGCCCGTGTCGGCTTTAGAATCGGCTTCGGCGATTGACCATGCTTTCCATATTCCAGAATGTTTGCCAGCATGGCGTTGCTCACGCTCCGACCCTCGGAGAATCCTACCTTGATATCAAAGTTACCCTCGTCGTTTACCTTGACCGGCGATACGCCAAGCGCCGTGATCAGTTTGCCGGTCGAACGGGATTGATACTTCGTATTCCTGCCGACTGCGCTGCTCAGGTTGTCCTTCATTTTCTCAAATACAACCTTGCCGCCAGCCTCCAGTGCCTTCGGAATCGCAATATCTGTTTTCGAAGCAATCTTCGTCAACTGATCCATGAATGCCGTTGGAAGCTGTATCGACACCTTAGCCATGCGACGCCTCCATTTTCTTTGCCAACACCTCGAGGTACATCTTTTTTCCCTTTACATCCTCAACGGATGTGATTTCGAACCGTTCGCCATCGCACAGAATCACATGCTCCGTTGTAACGATCAGACCAGGAATCGTTCGAAAGCGGAACAGATCGGTTGCCTCCGAGAATGCGGCGCGGTTCACCCATTTCTGGGAACCGTGCCGCCCTTCCCGGTATGCCTGTACGGACGCGACGATCGTATCCGTTTTTGTTGCAAATCCTTCCGCGTCCTTACCGATTGTTTCTTCAACAATCGAGATGCGCACATTCATTTTGCCAAAGCTCATGTGCCAACCTTCCAATCCCGATCGAGTCGGAGCAGTGTATTCACCGTGTTCCACACCTGCTGACTAGCCTGCACGTTGTCCGCGAAGAACCCACCCGTGCTGCCGTCCCTACTCTCGTAGAAATGGGTAGCGAGCATGATTATTGCCGCCTCGGTTGTGGGTGGCATACCCGCCGCTTCGTATGTCCCGGCGGTCAGGTGCTGATAGCTTTCCGCGTAAGAAACAGCAGCGTCGATCAAGCGCTGTAGCAGTTCGTCATCCGCGTCATGCTCGAGGATCAGGTTCGCTTTGACCTTCTCCAGCAACATACTCATATCGTTATGCGTCCGCCGCCATGATCCCGGCCGCCTTCAGCGCAGCAAGCAGTGTATTGAAATCTGCGGTCAGCGCGGCAATGTCTGCCGCAACGCTCACAGCCTGGTTGGCGGCGATACGGACGACACCGGAACTGTCCGCCGCAGCGGAGGGAAGCCCCGTCACCGAAGCTCCCTCCTGAATCTCCAGCGTGCCGCCGATCACCAGTCGATCGCCGCCATCCGTCGCGTAGTTCTTACAGTTGCGGTTCACGTCGCCCACAGGAGTCTCCACGATTTCCATGTATACCCTCCGTTACGCCTTCTGCTGCAGGACCTTGATCGCTTCCGGCAGGATGAGCTTGCCGTCGAGACGCTGGGACGCGAGGAAGCCTACCTGGCCGGTGGTCGCGTACAGCTCGTTCAGGCGCTTAAACGTCCTGCCCTGACGGTCGGCGATCCAGTAGTAGGAGAAGTCGCCGAACGCGATGGACTTATTCCCCGCCGCGACGGAGGGCATGAACTCACTCGTCACGATGCGGTGGCCGAGAATCGTATCCGGTGCGTTTTCCGTGATACCCGGACGCCAGAGGTATTGGCCATCGCCGTCCTTCAGCTTGCGCAGCAGCTTCACGGTCGTGTCGTTGAGCACGAAAACCGCACCCTTGCGGTACGGTGCGCGGAGTGAGTAGACGAGGTCGATCAGCTCGTCGCCCGTGATCGCGGCAGCACCCGCGGTGGTCACACCAATCTCCGCGCCTCCGGAGGCATTGAGGATACCGATGGGCTTACTTACGCCATTGCCGTTGAGGAACGCGTCCTCTTCCTTGTCACCGATGCGCTTGGCGAACTGCTCGGATACATATCCTTCGATGTCGAAGATGCTGTCCGACAGCAGTTCTTCCGACACCTTGATCATGGTCGCGAGCTTGTACGCGCCAAGGACGACCTGCGAGAATGAATCGTCCGAGAGGGGATAGGTGCCCTCTTCATCGACCCAGTCGGCGGTGCCTTTTGACGCAACCACCGGAATTTTCCGATCGCCGTAGCTGGTCTGAATCACGTGGCAAAGCGGACGCAGCACATTCGCATTCGTCAGCTTCTGCACCAGCGTCTTTTCAAACTCATCCGGTACAAGATAGCCGCCCTCGCTGTCGGTACCTTCGACCAGGGAGTTGAGAATCTCCGGTCGCGGATTCTTCGAGCGGATCGCGTTCCAGAACGCCTTTTTGTATGCGTCGGACGCGCGGCCAGTCTTTTGCTCCGTATTGGTTTGCGCGGGCTTGCTGGTCAACGGGTCGGCCGTTGGTTTGTTGAGCTCGGCATCCATCGCCGCCTGACGTTCCAAGCGCTCGACTTCTTTGCCGAGCGCGACGACCTCGGCCTCCATCTTTTCATATGCGCCTGCGTCCTCGGCGGAGAGCAGGCCGTCCGTGCCGCGCTTGACGTCCAGAAACACCTTTGCGGCATCCCATTTCTTCGCGCGGTTCTCGCGCAGCTGTAGAATCGTATTCATTCATTTCCTCCTTAGTGTGAAATCAAAGAGAGCCGCTGATAAAGCGGCTCCACGGGGTATCTCGATTCGGTTGCTTGGGCAACGAGGGCCTCCTCCATAGCAGGTGGTTTACTTGCCTGTTTTCGTTGCACCTTGTTGAGCAGCGAGTTCGTGACCGCGCGACGCGAGAAGCTGAACACAGCATCATCGTGCTTCGCTTGTTTCTTCTCGTCCTCCAGCACACCGTCCGCAAAACCAAGCTCAATCGCTTTATTCGCGTTCATCCACGTTTCCGCATCCATGAGGTGCGCGAGCTTCGCGCGGGACATGCCCGTTTTCAGCTCATACGCGTTGATGATGCTCTCCTTCACCTCATCCAGCATGGCGATGGCTTTCTGCATCTCATCACTGTCGCCGATGGCTACCGTCAACGGATTGTGGATCATGAGTAAACTGGTCGGGGCCATGAGTACCTCGGTTCCCGCCATAGCGATGACCGATGCGGCAGACGCCGCAATGCCATCGATCTTCACCGTAATATGCCCCTTGTAATCCATGAGCATGGTGTAGATCTGGCTCGCCGCTACGCAGTCGCCGCCCGGGCTGTTGATCCAAATCACAACGTCACCCGCTCCGGCATTCAGTTCGTCCCTGAACATCCTTGGGGTGACGTCGTCTTCAAACCAGCTCTCTTCGGCGATCGTGCCGTTCAATGTCAATGTTCGGGTGCCGTCCTCGTTTCGCACCCAGTTCCAGAATTGCTTTTTCAAGCGGAATCCTCCTTTTTTGTCGCGTTTGCAAACACCCCCGCATCCTCCAGCTTCGTCATGGCGCCGTTGATCAGGTATAAGTCCCCACCAAGATCAGGTGAAATGCGGTCGAGGTTCTCCAGTTCGCGGATATCATTCGCGCTCATCCAGCCATTCTGCCTCGCGGTGGCGTACCCAGTCATTCGGGAGGCGTAATCGCCGCGTAGAAGTCCATCGACGTTAAACTTAATGAAGTACGTCGGCTTTTCGCTTTCGCTGAACAGTACCCGACACATGCTCTGTTCCCAGCGCACAACCCAGGGATCGAGCGTGTATTTGACGAACTCCAGCGACTGCTGTTCGATGTTGCTGAACGACGATTTCTCCAAGTCCGCCAGCATATGCGGTGGCACGCGGAAGATGCGCGCGATCTCGTTGATCTGAAACTTGCGCGTTTCCAGAAACTGTGCCTGTTCCGGCGCGATCCCGATGGGCGTATACTTCATACCCTCTTCGAGCACCGCGATCTTGTGCGCATTCGCGCTGCCCTGATATGCCGAGTTCCAGCTTTCCTTGACCCGCTGCGGATCTTTGATCGTCCCGGGGTGTTCCAGTACGCCGGACGGTGCCGCGCCGTTGGCGAAGAACTTTGCGCCATACTCCTCTGTTGCAATTGCTAGTCCGATCGCATTCTTCGCCATGGCGATTGGGCTGTAACCGATCAGGCCGTCGAACCCGAGTCCGGGAATGTGCAGTACGTCCGAAGGAGAAAGTGTCACCCAGATTGATTTGCCCAATGTTGCGAGATCTTCTACACTCCTCTGGTACGAATAAAAAAGCCGACCGTTTTGATCACGGTCGACTGTCATTTTGTTCGGCATGAGCGGGTAGAGCGCGATCACCTCGCCTCTGGCGTTTCGAATGATCTGCGCGTAGGCGTTGCCCCACAAGAGCAGGTGGCTCATGAGCGTTTCCCGAAACGCGAAGCTCGTCATCTCGGGGTTTGGTTCGTCGTGCAGCAGCCGGTAGAGCGGATGCTTGAACGCTTTTTCTTTCCCGCCACTGTCGTTGTACCGGTAGACGTTCAGCGGCAGGCCCGCGACGGTTTCGGACAGAATCCTCACGCAGGAGTACACCGCTGTCATCTGCATGGCGGTCGTTTCGTTCACTGGTTTCCCGCTCGATGTGCCACCGAAGAAGAAACTATAGCGGCTACCGTTGAGAGAGTCTTTCGGCTTGTCACGGGAGTGAAATATAGCGCGAAGTGGATTCATACGTTTCCTCCATGGAACATTTGATTGACATACATAGAAAAAAGCAGTAAAGTGGCACTTGTGTGGTGTATTTCCGCACCATACAATATTTTAATTGAGGTATTTGATGTACAGCGACAAGACCATCGTCTGCAAAGATTGCGGACAAGAATTCACCTTTACTGCCAACGAGCAAGAATTTTTCGCCGAAAAAGGCTTTACGAATGAACCGCAGCGCTGCAAAGCCTGCCGTGTAGCTCGTAAGGGCAACTCCCGAGGCGGTTCCCGCGATGGCGGATACCGCGATAATGCGCCGCGTCAGATGTATGACGCAGTTTGCTCGGAATGCGGCAAAGCCTGCCAGGTTCCCTTCCAGCCCCGTACCGACCGACCTGTCATGTGCAGCGATTGCTTCAGAAGTAACCGGTAAATCAAAAGGCACATCCGTAAAAGGATGTGCCTTTTCTA
>PHBU01000038.1 GCA_002840685.1 Chloroflexi bacterium HGW-Chloroflexi-6
CCTGAGATTCTATGGTTTACGTCAAGCATTTTGTAAGCCGTTCCGGGTTAAATGTCGAGCGGTAATGGTGAATAGACCAGGCGGCTCGGGCGATTTTTCGAGCGATGATCACCAGCGTTGCGGTCGTGCTCCAGCCTTTGCTACGGTAATATTCGTAGATAGATTTCCAGACCTTGGTTTTGACGGCGGACATCGCGGCATTAAACAGCAGACGGCGCAATTCGCCGGAGCCCCGTTTGGACAAGCGTCTACGGCCAGCCTTGTGACCGGAGTCGTTTGCTCTGGGGTCGAAACCGGTGAATGCGACGAACGCATCTGCATTGCGGAAAGGAACTCGTTCCAACGTATTGGTTAAGGCCATGCCCACCAGGGGGCCGACTCCCACAATGGTTTGCAACCGCTGTTGCGCTTCCTCATGTTGCGGAGAACGGGCAGCAATCGTTGCCATGTTGGCATCGATCTTGGCAATCAAGGCGTCGAGCTTGCACAAAACCGCCTTGATCTCAGGGGCAAACCCGCCCAGGTTGGCCATCGTCAGCTTAAGCGTGCTCTTGATGCGGACGATCTTGGCGCGCCGCCGGATCAGATGATCCAGTTTGCGCTGGTTGGCAGTGGGGGGCGTGTATGGGCGCAGACGAGTGTGCTCTTGCGCGATGAGGCGGGCGATTAGCTCGGCATCCACACGGTCTGTTTTGGCGCGGTTGCCCATGGCTTTGGCGTAGTGGCGGGTATCCATTGGGTTAAGCAGAAATACGGTATAGCCTTGTGAATGCGCAAGATCAGCCAGCAACTCGTGATAGCAGCCCGTGGATTCCAAACCGATACGGCTGCCTGCGGGCAGGGATTTCAACCAAGCCAGCAACGCTACATGCTGATTGACAACACTGTGGACAGGAAAGCTTTGCGCGGCACAAGCAACGACAACGGCGTCCTTGGCAACATCCACCCCTACGTTCAGAAAGGTTTGCATGATGATAGCCTCCGGAAGTAAAGTAATAATGCTGGGGTGGCACACACCGACGTTAGCTTGCGTTCAAATCGGCGGTCAATACATATGCCGCTAGATTCTTCATCGACGTTTGGGGTGTGGGTGGGAGATTTCTCAGTAAGTCTGTCCGCAGCGCGGCAGATGCCAGTCGAAGTCCCTCCACCCCGGCTCTTCTTCTTAGAGCTTCTCAAAAATAGGCTTTAAAAACCATACAAGC
>PHBU01000026.1 GCA_002840685.1 Chloroflexi bacterium HGW-Chloroflexi-6
CCTCCTGGCTCGTTTGTGCTCGCTACACAAAACTCTACCAGAAGGTCTGTTTCTTTTCTATTACCCCGTTTCCTGAGATTCGGGGTTAATCATGTTTTTCTTTTTAACAACCAGCGCCAACGTGGGGAGAAATCAAGCAGCCACCTCTTGACAACTTTTCCTTAAGTTGTACAATTATACAAAGATACAATAATACAATTTCAGGAAGAAAGTATTATGAACATTCAAATTGACTTTCGCTCCGATATGCCGATCACCAACCAGATCGTGGAACAGATCCAGCACTTGCTCTCTGCCGGGGAACTGAAACCAAACGACCAGCTCCCCACGGTCCGGGCGCTGGCCCTCGATTTGCGCGTCAACTTCAACACAGTGGCGCGCGCCTACCGCATTCTGGATGAGGTCGGGGTCATCTCGACGCAGCAAGGGCGCGGCACCTTCATCCTGGAACAACCCCCGCCTGAGACGAATCAACGTTTGCGACACGAGGCACTTGAAGCCCTGGCGCGGCGCTATCTGGCAGAAACCAAGCGCCTGGGATTCAGCCGCGAAAAAAGCCTGCTGATTTTTCAAGAAATGCAGGAAGAAGAAAAGAAAACAGACAACAATTAATCACGGAAACGGGTATTCCAAAAAACTGGAAAACCGGAGATCCGGAACACAGAATAATCGAAAAAGAAAAAGAAGGAGAAAACCATGAATTCAAGATTGCTTGCTACAACCGTCCTGGGCACCACCAAAGTTGACCAGCGCATCCCGCCGATCGCCGGGACGCTTTTTGGCACATTTCTAACCATTTCGATCCTGGGCGCGATCCTGATGGAAGGCAAACAACCCGATGCGTTGATCGGTGGCTGGGCCGTTGGCTGGATGCTGATCGGCACCTATGTTCTTTTCGCGCTGAAAGTTGCCAGCCAGTGGGAAAAAGCGATCGTTCTGCGCCTGGGTAAATTCCAGGGCTTGCGCGGCCCCGGCCTGTTCTGGATCGTCCCGCTGGTGGACACCATCCCGACCTGGATCGATCACCGCGTAATGGTCACGCCCTTCGCCGCGCAGAAGACCCTGACCAAAGATACCGTTCCGGTGGATGTGGACGCTGTCCTGTTCTGGGTGGTGTGGGATGCCGAGAAGGCCGCTCTCGAAGTCAAGAACTACGAAGCCGCTGTGGATTGGGCCGCCCAGACCGCCCTGCGCGATATCACCGGCCGCATGATGCTGGCAGACATTCTCGTCGGACGCAGCACCATCGACCAGGAGCTGCAAAAGATTATCGACGAGCGCACCACCCCCTGGGGCGTGACCGTGCAGTCGGTCGAGATCCGTGACATCGTTATTCCGCAAGATCTGGAAGATGCCATGTCGCGCCAGGCCCAGGCCGAACGCGAACGCCAGGCGCGCGTTATCCTGGGCGAGTCTGAAAAGCAGATCGCAGAATCGTTTGCTGAAGCGTCACAGTCCTATATCAACAACCCCACTGCCCTGCACCTGCGCGCGATGAACATGCTCTTTGAAGGGCTCAAAGAAAAAGGCGCGCTGGTGATTGTGCCAAGCTCGGCCGTGGATACGATGAACCTGGGCGGCATGAGCGGCATGGTTTCACTGGCGCAGCAGCATACGCCCAAAGAAAAATAACAAAACCAACCTGTATCACGTTTCACGTGAAACGTGATACAGGAACTACAAAACAAAAGGATTTTCAAATGTCTACCAAACTCAGCATCACCATTTCATTTGTCTTGATCGCAATCGCCGCCCTGGTTGGGCTGGCGCTGTACGCCCAACTTCCAGACCCGATGCCCTCGCACTGGAACGCCGCCGGGGAAATCGATGGCTATATGTCCAAGTTCTGGGGCGTGTTCATGATGCCCCTGATGACCTTCGGCATTACCCTGCTGCTGGTGGCGGTGCCCTCCATCGATCCGCTCAAGTCGAACATCGATCAGTTTCGCGGAATCTACAATGCCTTTATTGTAGTCTTCGTGGTTTACATGCTGTATGTGTATGCCTTGACGATGGGAGCATCTCTGGGCTATGAGTTCAACATGACAATCATGCTTCTGCCTGCCATGGGCTTGCTCTTCATCGGGATCGGTTACATGATGAAAAGCGCCAAACGCAACTTCTTCATCGGCATTCGCACACCCTGGACTCTCTCGAACGATTATGTCTGGGACGAGACCCACAAGCTCGGCGCGAAAACTTTCATGGCCGGCGGCGTGCTGGTCATCATCAGTTCTTTTTTTGGCGAGAACGGTGTCTGGCTAATGCTGGTCGGGCTGCTCGTTGCAGCGCTTGTGCCGGTTGTGTATTCATACATTTTGTTTGCGCGCCTGGCGAAAAAGTAAATAGTTTCACGTGAAACACCAGCCGAATGGACAGGTCGGAACTCTCCAAGAGAGGGGGGTGAAAACTTGTCGTCAGCAGTAAAGTAAAGAAAAAACGGAATTTAGAATGACAGAACCAATTATCGAAGTAAGCAATCTTGAACGAACTTTTGGCGTAAACCGCGCAGTGGATGGGATCACCTTCCGCGTGGAACAGGGCGAAGTGTTTGGTTTGCTTGGGCCAAACGGCGCAGGCAAAACCACCAGCGTCCGCCTGCTGAACGGCATCCTGCCCTCATCGGGTGGAACCATGCGCGTCTTTGGTTTCGACCCTGCCACGCAGGGCGAACAGGTCCGGCGCAAGACCGGCGTGTTAACCGAAACGCCGGCGCTTTATGAGCGGCTCTCGGCCCGTGAAAACCTGCGCTTCTTCGGCACGCTTGCGGAAATTCCGGAAGCCAACCTGCCCCGGCGTGTGGATGAGATGCTGGCATTTTTTGATCTCTCCGCGCGTGGCAATGACAGGGTTGAAACCTTCAGCAAAGGGATGAAGCAGAGGCTTGCCCTGGCCCGCGCCTTGATCCACCAGCCTCCGCTTTTGTTTCTGGATGAACCGACCAGCGGCCTCGACCCGGAAGCTGCCCAGCAGGTCAATGATCTGATCGCCAGCCTGAGCCGCCGCAACGGGCAGACGGTGGTGCTGGCAACCCATAACCTGCTCGACGCCCAAAGATTGTGCGACCGCGTGGCGATCCTGAACAAGGGCCGGATCCTCGCGATTGGCTCGCTGGTAGAGCTCTCCCGTAAGCTGTGGCCCGTCCGCTGGGTGGATGTCACCTTTTATGGCGCGCCGGCGGCGGATCTTTCAGCGAAAGTTCAGGCCTTGCGAGGCGTGCGACAGGTAACGGGAGAAAATGAATCACTCGCGATCCAGGTCGAGGCGGACGAGGTCATCCCCGAAGTGGTATCCGCTCTGGTGCAGGAGAAAGCTTCGATTCTCAAAGTCAACCCGCGAGATTACACGCTCGAGGACATTTATTTTGCATTGCAGGCAGGTGAAGTATGAACTGGCGCAGTATTTGGGCAATTGCCCGTAAAGATTTAATGGAAGTGAGCCAGAACAAAATGGCCTGGGGACCGGCAATTGCGCTGCCCGTGATTTTCGCGGTGGCGATGCCAATGCTGTTTATCATCCTGCCGCAGGTGATCCCAGCCGAGGATATTGAGCGCGAGATGGGTGACATCAACACCCTTTTGGCAAACCTGCCGCCCACAATGCAGACGTTGTTTGACGGCAAATCTCTAGAACAAATGTTCGTAATTTATATGGCCGGTTTTATGTTCGCCCCGATGCTGCTGATCTTGCCGCTGATGTTTTCATCGGTGGTCGGCTCAGATTCGTTCGTTGGCGAACGCGAACGCAAGACGCTCGAAGCCCTTTTGTACGCGCCCACCAGCGATATGGAACTATTTCTCGGCAAGGTGCTGGCGGCGGTCCTGCCCGCGATCGCGCTTTCATGGCTGACCCACGCGCTGTATATCGTGGTGGTCAATGCAGCCAGTTTTCCGCTGTTTGGCGAGATCTGGTTCCCGCTGGCTTCATGGTGGCCGATGATGTTCTGGCTAACGCCAGCACTGGCGGTGCTGGGAATTTCGGCGACAGTCTTGATCTCGAGCCGGGTTAAAACATTCATGGAAGCCTATCAAATGAGCGGTTCGCTGGTTTTGTTTGTGCTGGCGCTGGTTTTCGGACAGATCAGCGGAGTGCTGATCCTGGGTTCGGGCACAGTATTGGTGATCGGAACGCTGGTTTGGGTTGTGGATGCGGCGCTGATCTATGTCAGTGTCAGTCAATTCAAACGCAGCGCTTTGGTTGCAAAGTTGTAGAAAAATGTCATTGCGAGGAGCGCAGCACGTAGCGCGACGCGGCAATCTCCAGTTTTACAAGAGACCGCCACGCCGAAAAAAAGCGGCTCGCGGTGACATAATTACAAGGAGATCTCTGTGACAGAAGAAATGAAACAATGGGAATATCGCGTACAAACTGTCGGTTCATTTTTGAGCAGCGTAAAAGCCGATGAATTGGAAACCCTGCTCAACGCCTGGGGCGAAGAAGGCTGGGAAGTGGTTTCAACCCACATTCTCGAAAATGCCAACAAGATCAATGTCATCGCCAAACGCCCGCTGAGCGAGCGCGTCAAGCGCACCCGCTCGATGCCTTCGTATGGCGGCCGATAAGGGCTTCCCGTCCCGAGTCAAAATTACTATTGGCTGACCCTGAAGGGTCGCCCCTGTTATATTCATTTGGAGCACACAATGATCGACAAGAAATCTTTGATCTGGTTCATCGCAATTGCCTTTGGTCTTTCCTGGATTTTATTTGCCGCACCCCTGGCATTTAAAAACGACGAGACGCTTTACCCTGTTGCAATGCAGGGGCTGTTCGCTCTCGGCATGTGGGGGCCTGGCATAGCGGCAATTGTTGTAACCCTGTTTGTTGCCCGCGAGCCGTTTTCTACGCTTCGGCTGAATACGCTTGGGCAAAAACGCATCTACTTTTGGGCCTGGTTCATTCCGCCAGTGATCGCCGCCTTGACTCTGGCCGCGACCGTTCTGCTTGGCACGGGCCAGTTTGATGGCAGCCTGAGCCTTATGCGTGATTTGCTGGCTCAGGCTCCCCAAACGCAGGAGATGCCAGCAGTGGAAATTCTGGTGCTGATCCAGATCGCATCTGCGCTGACCATTGCGCCTTTCATCAACATTTTGTTTGCCATGGGTGAGGAACTCGGCTGGCGCGGATTCTTGCTGCCGAAACTGCTGCCTCTCGGTCAATGGAAAGCCCTGCTTCTGAGCGGAGTGATCTGGGGCATCTGGCATGCTCCAACCACCCTTCTGCACGGATATAACTTCCCGCTCCATCCATATCTCGGCGTGCTGGTGATGACCGTCGGCTGCATGCTGCTGGGCGTTATCTTTGGCTGGATCTATCTCAAAACGCGCAGTCCCTGGGCGCCGGCACTGGCTCATGGCACATTCAACGCCATCGCAGGGATCAGCTTCCTGTTCCTGCGGCCCGAAGGGCTGGATACCGCACTGGCGGGCAATCCACTCGGGCTGGCAGGCTGGCTGCCGATGGCGCTGGTCATCATCGTGTTGATCGTGCTCAAACAACTCCCTGTCCGACAGGAATAAACCCGGTCAACCCAGGCAGCCCACAAAGGTTTATAACCACCGCCTTTGTGGGCTGTGTGCTTTATACTTGCCCGACAAATAGAACTTATGTTCCATTTGTAAACACGCCGATTCGCGCTAAACTTATTGCATGATAAAAACTGCCGCCAGCCTTGAATCCAAACAACTTGCCCGCCTGATGGAAGTCAGCCTGACGCTTAATTCCACCCTTAACCTGGATGAGTTGCTCGACTCCCTGATCACTGCCGCAACCGATATTCTGGAATGCGAAGCCGCCTCAATCTTATTGTTTGACGAAAAACGCAACCGCTTGTTTTTTGCAGCATCCAGTGGCTCGGATCCCAGCCAAATCGCCAAGATCCCCGTCCCGATCGACGGCAGCCTGGCCGGGACGATCTTCCGCGAAGACAAGGCCATCCTGATCAACGATGTCCAGCAAGATCCGCGCCATTTTCGCTCTGTGTCGCAACTGGTCGATTTCAAGCCAAAATCCCTGCTCGGGGTTCCGATGCGCATCCGCGATAAAGGGGTCGGTGTGCTCGAAGCCCTCAACAAACGCAACGGCGACTTTGGCCCCGCAGATGAAAAGCTGCTCTCCGCACTGGCCGCCCAGGCCGCGATCGCCATTCACAATGCGCGCCTGATCCAGGCCCTGCAGAGCGCCTACGAAAACATCAGTGAAACCGACCGTCTCAAAAGCAACTTCCTGGCGCTGGCTTCACATGAATTGCGCACCCCGCTCGGGATCATCATCGGCTATGCATCCTTTCTGCAAGAAGAAACCGGTGAAGTTTCAGAACACGCCGAGCACGTGCTGGCAGCCGCCAGCCAGATGCGCTCCGTCATCGAAGCCATGACCAGCCTGCAACTGCTCCAGGCCAAGGGGCTGACCTTCAAACCGCGCGTTGTTCCGGTTCAACAGGTACTCAACGCCGCCTATGCCGAAATGCGCCAGATCGCCGAAGAAATGCACCATATCGTCACATTTGACCTGCCGGCCCAAACTTTACTTGTTACCGCCGACCCTGAAAAATTGGCCCCGGCTTTTGTCAACATTCTCAACAACGCCGTGCGGTTCACTCCGCCGGGCGGACAGATCACCATCAGCGCCCGCCAACAACGCGGCAACATCCAGATCTCGATCAGCGACAACGGAATCGGCATCGCCCCGGAACAGTTAACCAAGATCTTCCAAGAGTTCTACCAGGTCGAGCCGCACAACACCCGCAAATTTGGCGGGTTGGGCATCGGGCTGACCATCGCCAAAGGCCTGATCGAAACCCAGGGCGGGCGCATCTGGGCCGAGAGCGAAGGCCTGGGCAAAGGCGCAACTCTTCAAATCCTGTTACCCCCCGCCGGAACCTCGACCCTCTCCATGCCTGCCTGACCCAAAATGAAACGAGACAGTCTGACCATCCTGCTCATTGCGCTTGTCGCCAGCGTGATGAGCATTTCACTCTACAGCACCGGCCAATTTTGGTGGGACGATTTCGCATCCTACATCCTGCAGGCGCGCGCCATCCTCGATGGCCGCATGGCCCAATTCGTCGCCGAAAACGGGCGCGCCATCGCCCAATCCACCTACCCGGTCGGCCCGGCCGCTTACCCCTGGGGATTCCCGCTGCTGCTGGCCCCGGTCTACGCGCTTGCCGGGTTGAGCATCACCGCTTTCAAACTGCTCAATACCGCCGCCTTTGCCGCCTTCCTGATCATTTTCTATGCCTATTCCCGCCAGCGCTTCAACGCCGCCCTGAGCGCCGCGCTGGCCTCCGTTCTTGCCTTCAATCCGGTTTTGCTCAAGGCCCATGATCTGATCCAGGCCGATTTCAGCTTCCTGTTGGCCACCACGGCCAGCCTGTTTTTGATCGATCTGCAATGGCGTACAGGCCGCTCACCTGCCTGGCAAAAAAACCTGCTCGGAGTTTTGATTTTCTGGAGCTTTCTCCTGCGCACCAACGGGATTCTGCTGCTTGGGCCACTCGTGCTGGTGGATTTTTTCCAGTGGCGCGCCACCCCTCGGCCTGGATTCCGCTTAATCAGCCTGCCCTACCTGACGTTTCTCTCGTTCTTCGGCCTGAGTCTTTTCATCTTCCCCGGCGGGCAAAGTTCCTACTTTGAGCACTACGAACTGTTCTTCAGCCCGGCCCGTCTTTTTGACAATTTTCTCTTCTACCTGACGCTGCCCGGCTGGCTTTTCGGCGGGCTGCCCTTAGCGACTCTTCTCTTTGCGCTGACAGGGCTGTCTTGCCTCTGGGGCATCTTCCAAAAAGCCCGCAGCGAGCTGCCGGTGCTGGCCTTTTCCCTGCTGACGATGGCGCTCTTCATCACCTGGCCCGAACGCCAGGGATTGCGTTTTATCTACCCGATCCTGCCTTTTTTTCTGGTTTTTGCCGCCCACGGATTGCTCGATCTTGTTCGGCGCATCCAACTGACCCTGGCCGGGAGCCTGCCCCTCGGGTTTTTCGCCGCCCTGGCCCTGCTCTCGCTCGTGGTCAGCTTCCAACGCGCAGACTGGAAACTCTTCAGCCGCGAAGAGATCAACGGGCCGTTTGACCCCGTCAGCGCCGAGATGTTCGCCTACGTCCGCGAAAAAACCGCAGCGGATAGCACCGTTATTTTCTTCAAACCGCGCCTGATGAAATTGATGACCGACCGTTACAGTATCCTGATCGAAGACTGCTCCCGCATCGGAGAAGGGGATCTGATTGTCATGCATGAAAAACAGGAACGCAACGGACAGATCGACCCAGGCGAAATAAAAACCTGCAACCCGAGTGTCGAGTTGCAGATCGTCTTCAAAAACCAGCGCTTTACAATCTATCAGGTTTTGCCTTGAATCGGCAGGTTGGATTGTCAATCCGACCTGCACTCCCTACGGTCGCTCCGACTCCAAATACCCGACCGCGCGGCCTTCATCGTCATCCATGACCAGGTTCAGGTGGCAACCAGCGTGGAAATCGTGGACGGCGATCAGGCGCAAACACTTCGCCAGGGCCTCGTCTGCGGTTTCGATCCAGTCCGCCAGGCGGCTGGGGGTGTCGTAGAAAAATTTCCGGTTGAAAACCGCATCTTTATCGTCCAGGAAAACAGCCAGCGGGTAGATGCGCGCCTCCATCAAATCCTGAAAGAAGTGGGTGCCGAACGAAGGCTCCGGGGAAGAACCAATCCCCTGGCCGGATATTTCGACCAGCGCGCGCGTGTTGTAAATATCCCCATACGTAATGTGAACGCCCAGGTCAGGCGTGGAGGTTCCCCAGCGCCCCGGCCCAACGCAGATGAAGGTTTCATCCTTCAGAGATTTATTCAACTCGCCGATAGCGCGCTCCAGGCGCACCCGTTCAACAGGCGAAGTCAGCGAAAAATAGCCCTCCGCCGGAACAAACAAAACGTAACGAATACCCGCCACCGCCCCGCGCGGAACCATGCGCCGGGTCGAGAAGATGATGCTCGCTTCAGGCAGTTCTTCGGGGATGTGGGCTTCTTCTTCCTCGATCGCGCTCTGCGGGCGGCACTGTAAAAGAGTGATCTTGACCTGCGGCTGGAGCGAGAGCGGCTCCAAGATCTGCAAGGTGAATTCCGTATCGACCGGGCCGTGATAATGCTCTTCAAGAAGTTTCAAGGCGGAGCGCATGGTATTGGCAAACGGTGTGCGCCGCAAGAGTTCATCAAAGGTAATCACGACCTGCTCCGGGTCAACCGAACTGGAGCGGATCGGGGAGAGGTAATCGCCCTCGTCCAACTGACCAATATAGCGCAGGATCGGGTAACGCCGGTCGATCAGGGCGGAGACAGGCAGGGTCTTGAAAGAGTTCTCTTCCAGATCAACCACATCGACAAATTGCTGTGAATAGCGCCGGATCATCTTGGTGGCCGCCGCCGGGTGCAAAAGCGGGTGGCTGAGCGCCACCAGGCGCGGGTGGTCATTGGCGACCGTATCCACGGCGCGGGTTCCCATGCCCCACACCAGTCGCAGGAATCCGTCATCGCGTTTGATCTGCGGCGACCAGCGGTACAGGTTGCGGCTGAAGGCCACCCCGGCCCCATGCGGGAAGAAATAGCGTCCGTACTGCTCGCCTTCGACAAACTGGATCAGCACCGCGATGCGCTCATCGTAATCGAGCAGGCCTTTGTGGTTGCGGTAGGACAAGGCATTCGGGTTGAGTCCGCTGGCATAAACGCGAGCAATCGCCTTGGTCAGCGCCTCCAGGTTTTCGTCCAGTGTGCCCTGGTTGGGGCAAAAATAACTGTCGTACTTGCCAGCAAACGAGGTGCCGAAATTATCTTCCAACTGGCTGGAGGAGCGCACGATCAGCGGGCGGCCATCGGCTTCCTCAATGATGCGCCCAAAACGATCCAGAATGTCTCGTGGGAATTTTCCGCGCACAAATTCTTCGACCAGCAGCGGGTAATCCTCACGGATCTGCTCTTCGCTCTTATATTTTTGGTCAGACCAGTGGATCAGCCCATTTTTGGAAAGAAATGTGTAAAAAACATCCGAAGCCAGAAAATAAGAAACCGGAATGCGAAAGGCCTCGCGCACTTCGAGCGGGGCCGCCTCGTGCAAAATGCGATGAGCCAGCATCATCCCTGCCGATTTACCGCCGATCTTTCCGTAACCGATCTTTCGGCTGCGGATGTCTTTCAGGTCGGCAATCGTAAACCATTTGCGTGCAATTTTGATATAGGCCAACTGGTCGCTGATGATGGTGCGGATCAGAACCACCTTGATCTCTTTCAAGCGCGCTTCGAGCGGCTTGCGCTTGTCGGCAGGCAGGCTCTCGATCAATTCGGCCTGCTCGAAAAGCATATCCTGCGGAGCCAGCTCTGGGTTGAAGGTGATAAAAGAGGGCGTTTCACCGCGCTCGCCAACCGTATCGCGCACGATCGCCTCGAAATCGCGATACGGCAGATTGTAGGCAAAATAATAATCGGTCAGGGTCTCGCGCAGGCGTTCCATGCGCAGTTCCCAGATTTCAAAAGACTCTTCTGAATAGGGATCGTGCAAGCCTTCGCGCAGTTGGGATTTAATCGCCCGGTCGCGCACTTCAGATTCAAAGGCATCTGGCATGATGATCCCGCGCGAGAACAACTCGGCCCGCATCCGGGCCCGGATTTTCCCGGACAGGATCGGATACTGGGTCAGGGCCAGGTAGATATTCAGTACGCGGTCAGCGGAAGGATGAGGAAGGGTCATGATCTCAGGTGTCAGGTGTCAGGTGTCAGGTGTCAGGTGTCAGGTGTCAATTAATTCTAAAACAAAAAGCGCCAGCAAGGTAAAATCTGGCGCTTTTCTTGGTTTCTATGGATTTTTCTTCGGCTTCGCTTTCGCTCCGCCAAGGAAAGAAAAAAGGCTTGCTGAACAACGCCTATCCCAAATGCATCGGCATGATCACATGCAAGAAATGATCATCGCCAACCGGCCTGACCACACCTGGCGCGTTTTGGGCCGAGGTCTCGATTGCGACATTGGGTGATTTGATCACCTCAAGTACCTCGCGCAGGTAGCGGACGTTGAATGCGATCAAGAGCGGAATTCCATCCACAGTCGCCTCGACCAGGGTTTCATTCGAACCGGTTTCCTCGCTGTGCGCAGAGATCTCCACTTCGCCGGGCTGCATTTCGCCGTTGGTTTTGATGTTCAGGCGCACAACATTCGAACCTTCGCGGGCGAAAATTTCCGCCTGGCGGCAGGCCTTGAGCAGGGAAGCTGTCGAGACAAGAGTGCGCGACTTGTACGAGCGCGGAATGATCTGCTGGTAATCGGGGAAAGTGCCATCGATCAACTGCGAGACCAGCTCGGCGTCTTTGACGCGGAAGACCACCTGTCCGCGGCCCTTGGGCAACACCATCTGGATCATCTGCTCGCCGTCCGAAGCGATCCGGGCCAGTTCGTTGAGCGCCCGGGCCGGGATAATGGCACTGACTGAAGTTGGCACAGAGGAGGAAAGCGCAGCCTTACGCACCGACAAACGGAATCCGTCGGCTGCAGCCATCGTCACCAGATCTTTTTCGACCGTCACCAGCACACCCATCAGCACCGGGCGGGCTTCATCGGTCGAGGCGGCAAACGCCACCTGCTGGATCATTTCTTTAAAATCGGAGACATTTATAAGGATAGCGTCATCAAAATCCGGCACAGGCAGGGGGGGGAACTCCTGGGCGTCGATGCCTTTGATGTCATTGGTTGAAGACCCCGAACGCACATTCAACGTCTGGGTCTGGGCATTCAGAGTCAGGCTGACCTGCGGGTCAGGCATGGTCCCGACCAAATCAGACAGCGTGCGAGATGGAACGGTCGTCGAGCCTTCTTCCTCGATCTTTGCGCCAATCCAACAGGTGATGCCCAACTCCAGGTTGGTTGCCGAAAGGCGCAAACGGCCTTCGTCCGTGGCAATCAAGATGTTCGCCAATACAGGCAGGGTGCTGCGCGGTGAAACTGCGCGGGAAACAGTGCTTAAGCCGCGTGCGAGGTTTTCTTGAAGGACAGTGACTTTCATCGGCGTTTCTCCTGGATTTTGTTTGAAAAAAGTATATCACGAGTTGCTAAAAACCCGCCACTAGCGAAATGCCCAGACTCAATAAGATAAAAACCACCTGCAGCGCAAACAAAATCGCAAAAACGTAGGCCACCACCGTCCAGGCCGGCAAGCCGGCGCTCTGGCGCGGCGTTTCACCATCAGCCAGTTGGCGGATGATCTGAGCCGCCTGTATCTCCGGATGAGCAGAAACACTGCCCGCCCACCACCAGCCGGAGGAAGCGGACGGAGCCACCACCCGCTGGCCTTGGTAGGCGTTGAGCCACAAACGCAACGCCTCGGGCGGGTTCAGCGCCAAATCCGCCGGGAGGGCCACCACGCGCGCCGATTCTGCGCCGTCAGGGATGGGCTGCTCGACTGCCTGGACCGCCACCGGCAAAGCGGACGCCTGACGGGAAAGGGCCTCCGTCAAACGCCGGCCAAAACCGCTCTCTTCATGCTCGAAAACCAGCACCGCAAAATCGCGATAGCGGGCTGAGAGCGAGTCTGTGGCGCGGCTGCCATCCTTGCGCAAGGTCGCGATATGGTAAATCAGCAATCCGGCAAACAGCAGCAAGACTTGCAAGGCATTCAAGGTGGAGGCCAGGAAATCATCCGGCACATCGCCGCTTAGGACCGCATTCAACAACATGAAAGCCAGAACTACGGCAGAAATCATGCCGCCGATCACCGCGGCAAAAATGACCGCATACAAATAAACCCGGCGCACAATCGACTGGCGGGCGCGATCGCCAACCTCGCCATCTGAAAGTGACTCAGCTTGCATCGGCCGCCAGGCCATCAGCCATAGAGGAAGCCCGACCAACAGAGTCGCCAGTGCTCCGCTCAAACGCGGACGAAGCGTCTCACCCCAGACCACCCCCGGCAAAAGCAAAGCGTCGATCAAAAAGGAGATCAACAGCGCCAAACCAGTCACGGTGGCGGCCAGCCCGATCGGAGAGAGAACATAGTAGTAAAGTCTTTTGACGCCAGCCTGGCGGCCCGGCTCACGGTTGGACTGGGCTTCACGCTGAAACCAGCCTCCGTAATAGGCCCAAACCAGCCCAAGCGGGATCCCGATCGAAAGCGGAGTGCCGACTTTCTGCAAGAACTGCGCCATGCTGGAAGCCTCTCCCAGCACAATCCGCAGGACGATATCGAGCAAGATGCCTGCCGAGGAAAGCACAACCACAACCCCGGATAACGAAAGAAGGTACAGCACACCCAATCGTAAATTGGAAGTCTGTTCGAGCACATCTTCAAGGGCATCCTGGCAGGTTTTCCAGGTGTACAACCAGACCGGCGCGCCGACCAGCAGCAGGGCGATCCCATTGATCGCCAACTCATTGCCCGATGCGCCTAAAATGGTGTTATCTGGCAGGAAAAACAGGAAACGCAATACCTGCTGCGCGCCAAAGACAACCATCAACAAACCATAGGCCAGCCAGATATAACGATAGAGCCGGCGCACATCGGCGAAATTTTCGCGGTCTTTCAGGGAAACCCAGATACCGCGCAGCAGATTCCAGAAGTAGGCTGCCGCCACACCATTCATTAAAATGGCGATCAGGTTATCGACCCAACTCTGGCTGCCGCCAAACAGGGCGCTGGCTCGATCGAGGCGCACCGTTTCTATAAAAGTCCGGTCGATCAGGGCCAGCAGGTTTTGAACCACCGGCATCAGCGTAAAAAGCAGAACAAGGTAGAAAAAAACCGCACGGACGGTAGCTGTTTGTTCTTCGCTGTCGCTGGCTGTGGTCCGCTGTGTCCAAAGCCAGTGGATCAGGAAGATGGGCACACCGACCAAGATGAGCGCCAGGGCCTGGGCCAGGGTATCGGCCGTTGGAAAAATCACATCTTGCGCAAACATGGTGCGCAGAAGCGAGATCATGCCCCACAGAACAACTTCAAGGCTGATCAGGGCAACAGCGTAAAAATAAACACGGCGAATGGTACGCATAGAAACTCCAGGGTGGGCAAGGCCAGTTAACTAAAGGCCAGGCAAAGGGTGGCGCGCTCCGCACGGAAAATGGAATCAGTGCAGAACAGGCCGATTTATGGCTTCTTTTCTTCTTCGTAGGGTTCCTGATACCAATCGTAATACCAAAAAGTGTAGGGCATCTCTTTGATTTTCCACTGGCCATCCTGGCGCACGAGCGATGCGTACTCGTTATTTCGATAGCTGCCAGAGAATGGGTCTCCGGGATTGTAGAGTACACTCAGTTGAACGGATGCGCCGTCCCCGCTGATCTGCGACTCGAGCACTTCGACCCCGGCATTCCCCGGGCTGACATAATTGAGAAGGAAAGGCTGGGTAAATTCTTCCAGCGTGGGTTTGTTTTCCCCTTCGGCAAGGTACGTATAGGCTTTTTCGTAATCTCGCAAATGTAAAGCCACAATATAGTTGCGGGCTATTCCCTCAGGATTTGTTTCTTTCCCGTATTCAAGGTTGTCGGGACGGGCAAAAAAGACAACCAGTGCAACAAGCACAAGAACGGCTATCCCCGCCAGGATGCCTAAAAGAAAACGATCTTGCTTCATGGATTTTTTCCTTATTTTTGCAGTTGAGTTTGAGTTTGACGGCGACGCGGCGGCCGCGGACCAGGTCGGGCGCTGATAACGAAAAACGGCCCAAACACTGGGAGTGTCACGGCCACCAATCCCCAAAAAATCCATTCCCCCAGGGTCAGGCGGCGGCGCGCAAGGTAAAAGAAAGCGATTACAAGGGAAATCGCAATATAGATGACCAGAAAAACACGCAACATATCAGGTATCATAATTTGATTTTACCCTCCGAGTAACAATTATTCAATCCAGTATTCCTGTCCGTGTCTTTCAACCAAGACCCGGAAGACCGGCTGTAGATCATCCCACAGGCGGCGCGACCAGGATTCCAGGCCGGAGGGCATACATTCTGCCAGGTAGATGGAGACGGGCAGATTTGGCGATTCACAAATGATGGGCTGGTTCATCTCGCCGCGATAAACAGTTTCGGCTTGTTTGTTGATCTGGGAGAGGGTCGGCTGACAGCCAAAGACCCATTTCGCCTTGCCATCGGGCAGGCGGCACCAGGTCTGATCGGGAATGGGAACCGTGGTGTAGGTAAACGCATCCGAAACGGTGCCATTGGCCATGAACAGGCGCACGCTGTCTGAACGATTGCTCAGCAGCAACCCGGTCTGACTGGCAAAGAAAACCTGCCTGGCGCCGGGCTCAAGGGTAACCCCTTCAATGGTATAGGGGGACGAATCTCCATTTTGATCGTCCAGCTTCCAGCCCTGAATGCTCATAGATACATTTCCGACATTCATCAACTCGATAAACTCATCACCTGAGTCGATCGAGCCGTCATTATTCCAGTCGGAACGCGAGTGGGGCAGGAATTCGTTAATGATGATCTGGCTGATCTTGGCCGCCGGAATGCGGGTTGGGGTACGGGTTTTCGTCGGTGTGCGGGTCGGAGTCGTTGACTTGGCCGGCGAGGGAGTGGGGGTAACAAAGTAGGCCCAGTTCACATTGCGTGGTGTGCCGCAAATCAGACCATCCGCAGAATCCGTTCCATTTTTAAGAACACCTGTGTTGGTGATCCAGGCCGTGTCGCTATCGGCAAAACTTGCGCCGCGCCGCTCCATACTGCAACGCTTGTCTGCATTAGAATTCCCGGCAGGCCACACGCCGCCATTGCCGTTGGCAGTATCGACAATTGAACTGGGAGATGATTTAAGTTGCAAGATCATACCGGTATTGGTAAGCGAGCCCGTAAAAATCTGATCAGCTTCAATGTCTTTTATCGTATCATCGTCAGTGCGCTCAAGCAGGAAATAGCTACCGGCTGGGATTGTGCCATTCAGGGTGACCGAGAAGGTTGTGCTGGCGGTGAGAGTCCAGCCGGTAATGTCGATCGGAACTGTGCCCGGGTTATATAATTCGATCCATTCGTCGGTATCACTGGCCAGGGTTCCCATCCAGGCGACTTCATTGATCACAATGGAGCGCAGTGCAGAAGGCGTTGAGGTCAGGGTCCGCGTAAATGTTGGAGTCGGGGTAAGTGTTATGGTTGGCGTAAAAGTAGCTGTTGGTGTAAAGGTTGGGGTGCTGATTGCGCCGCCAATATTCGCGGCTCCAGGTGAACCATTAATGAGATTTCCTAGACGATCCAAAGCAAAAGGAGTTCCATTGAAAGTCAGCCAGGCGGGATCGGTATCCGGTTCATTCGAGCGACGTTCCATGCTATGGTAAAAGGCAAAACGATTCCCGGCCGGCCAGAGCCCGCCATCGCTGTTGGCAGAATCAACCAGATCGTTAGTATCGCTGTATAAATACAGGCTGTCACCACTGACATTCAAAAATGGGAAAGCGTAAACCAGGTTGGCGGGGACATTGGTATCGGATTGGTTTCTTTCTATCAGGTAATAACCGCCTGGAGGGATGGAGCCGGATAGGGGAATTCTGTCTTTGCCGGGGCTTTGTAAATACAAACCATTTAGAATTATAGGTTCAGTCAAACTCGGGTTATGCAATTCAATCCACTGTGCCAGGGTGTCATCGGCCTGGGTGCCGCCCCAGGCAACTTCATTGATCAGGATAAGACGTTCCCAAAGAGGACAAACATTAAAAATAGAAGATGAGTTCTGGGGGGTACTGGGATTAATGAGAACAAAATCTATAGAGTTATTGTCATTATCTTGACAACCATATAAATAAACGCGACTATAACTTTGATTAATATTTCCTAACAGTGGATTAATAACAATGTCTTCCTTGTAGGTAGACCCCAAACCCATACCAACTTGGTTTACTATTGTGTCATTCGGTAGTGAAAGTGCAATTCCACCAGTATCTGTAATATCTGAAGCGTAACTGCTGGGAAAAATATCAGAATCAGCCAAAACTGAACCGGTATAACCGGATGAATTTATGATTAATCGATGTTGCCCTGGCTGAATCAGAGTAGAGGCCGGAAAAACATAAATAACACTAGTTAAACCTACATTATCAGAAGCCCAAATTTTCCACCCTGAAATATCAACAGCGAAATGTGTAGGGTTGAAAAGTTCAATAAACTCATCATTTTCGCCACTAGGGCCTCTCGTTCGAAACTCGCTGATAACCACACTCGTCCCTAAGGACGGAACGGGCCGCTTTTGAGCCCCCGCCTCGACCTGCATCAGGCCCGCCGAGGCCAGCAGGGAAAAAGCCAGCGCGCCAAAGGTTAACAGGGCAAAGAAGCGTCGCAACCAGACCTTATGATCTGGTTGCGAGGGGTGGGTGTGGGTGGGGGAGATTGATTTCATGGGTTATCAGGCATAACAAAATCAGCACCCAAAACGCAGGGCACACAGTTCCCCCAGATTATAACAACTTGCGCTCAATTAACGCGGCTCAATTACCAATTTGACGGCGGTCCGCACTTTATCTTCGATTTCCACGTCCACAAACTCCGGAACGCAGCAGACTTCGATCCCATCTCCGCGCAAATAGGTGGTGGCCAAGACAAGGGCCTTGACGGCCTGATTAACAGCCCCGGCGCCAATCGCCTGAACTTCAGCGCGTTTATGTTCACGAACGACTCCAGCAATTGCCCCGGCGACAGCAGATGTGCGGGAGGTCGCAGAAACTTTGATCATATCCATAGTATTCTCCCTTCCAATGATGAAAACGAGGGGCAGTTCGTAAGTTGAGTATACAAGATTCAAACTTGCAAATCAACACCCTTGTTTTCTTTTGGAAGGTTTGCCTTTCTTTTTAAAAGAGATATGAATATAAATATATATCTTTAGTATTCGTAGTAGAGCCTGTGGATATGTGGAAAACTTTTTTACAGCCCCATATCTGGGAATTTGGCTTTCTTTTTCAGGGTATTTGCGGGTCTGTTCCCGACTCGCTCTTGTGGAGGCTGTGGATAAAACCCAGAAAAGCCACGGCTTGTTTTTAGCTTGTGGATAAGTTCTTTTTTTACTCAGAAAAGCCCTTCCAATAGATTGGCTTTTTCAAAAGATACCCCCCATATATGGGGGGTATCTTTTCTTCATACTTCGAACAGGTGAGCAGTTTGTCCACACCCCTGATGAGTTATCCACAGATATATGGCACTTATCCACAGCTTGTGCGAGATTGTTGGTTTTTTGGACTCAGGGCCGGGTTTCGCATATCCCACATATGGGGGATGCTACAGGCCGTATTGAGCGGAAATTTCGTCAAATTTTTCTTCAAGAACATCCAGAAAGTGATCCAGCCCTTGCAGGCGCAGGGAGAGTCCGGTGGGGTCCAATCTCAGGATGTCCAGCACGTTCTGCCAGGTTTCCAGCTGAGGCTGCTCCAGAGTGCCGGTTTCAACGGCCTGCATCCAGGTGTTCAGGAGCGGCCACAGCGCTGCGATAGGGGTTGGACTATCCAACAGGGCCAGCAAGGCCTGTTTGTAATATTCCAGGCGGGCAGTGTGGATGCGCAGGTTTTGGTGAGATTGGGCGGCGCGGGTGAAGGCGCTTTCCCAGGCCGGCAGCCAGCCGCGCAGTGTGTCCGGAGTCAGCTCCAGGCCGCCGAGCAGGGCCAGCAAAGTGTCGTTCAATTCAGGCAGGCCGGCAAGTTGTGCGCGTTGCGGAAATTCTAACAGGAAGCGTCTTTCGGCCAGGGGGAATCCGCTCAGGACGGCCAGGGCGTTGGCGACCTGCTCGACCATGACCAGGTATTCGGGCAGGGCTGGCATTTCTCCCAGTTGAGCCATTGTCCAGGCCTGGCGGGCCGGGGAGGCAAAGGCCCGCGAACGTGCCAAAACATTGAGAGGGTCTTCAAACTGGGCGCGCAAGATCGACTGGGTGTACTCGAAAAATTTGCTTTTTTCGTGCAAGAGCAGCGGGTCCCACATCGTCCAGCCGCGCCAGGGATCGCCGCGCAGTTCGCGCGGTTTGGCATACAGGCTTTCAGCCTCGAAAAAAATATCGAGATGGATTTCGTTGGAGAGTTTCACAACTTCACGGGCAAAGGTCGGTTCGCCTTTGGTGATGACCAGCAAGTCGATATCGGTTGTGCCGCCGAGCAGCGATTCGTCCCTCAGTACCGAGCCAACCAGAAAAACGGCGACCACGCTCGGATCGGGTTTGAATCGCTTTTCGACAGTATCGCGCGCCAGTTTGACGAGCATGTCACGGGTAATCCGCATCTCAATCTCCATCGATCAGCGTAGGCTGGAAGGGAGAAATCCCCAGCGCCTCGCGGATTCGGTTTTCTATCAGGTTCAGGTGTTCAGGGTAGCGCACAAAGTCGATCGGGTTGCTGTCGATGATCAGCTTGGGGCTGTTGGTCTGGGCAAAAAAATCATCGTAAGCGGCGGCCAGTTCGGCGATATAACTGCGTTCCATGGCGCGCTCATAAAAGCGGTCGCGCAGTGCGATGCGCGCCATAAGCGTATCAACACTGGCCGAAAGGTAGACCGTCAGATCGGGCAGCGGAATTTTCTCAGCCAGGGCCTCATGCACGCGGTGGTACATGGTCAGCTCGTCGCCCTGCAGGTTGATGCGCGCGAAAAGCGAGTCTTTGGCGAAGGTGTAATCGGCCAACAGGCTTTTGCCGGTGTTCAAAATGGCCGGAACCGTGCTGTTTTGCTGGCGGTAGCGGCTGAGCAGAAAAAAAATCTGGGTTTGGAAGGCATAGCGCGCCCGGTCGCCGTAAAAATCGGAAAGGAACGGGTTTTCCTCGAAAACTTCGAGCAAAATTTCGGTATTTTCGAAACGCGGCTGCAGCAGGCGCGCCAGGGTGGTTTTACCGACCCCAATCACACCTTCGATGGCGATGTACATGCGGCGACTCCCGGAAAATGATGGTTAAGGATACCATAAATCAACGGCAGAAGGCTGAATGATGAAGTCAGAATTCTGCGCGTATAATAGCGGCATGTCGATTTATGAACGTCTCGTTTACGCGCGAAAAAGCCGGCTTTTCGGAAAAATTGCCTATTTTTTGTTAAAACTGCTGGGGGTCGAGATCCCTGTTTCGGTGGCGATCGGCCCCGGATTTTTGCTCCACCATGGCGGGGTGGGAGTCGTCATCCACCCGAAGGCGGTCCTCGGCGCGCGGGTCGGAGTCTACCCCGGGGTGACTCTCGGTCGCGCCGATGTTTACCGCCCGGCAGCGCAATCCGCTTTCGAGGGGATTGTCATCGAAGAGGATGTGATCCTCGGCGCCGGGGCCAAGATCCTGTGCGACAGCGGAATCTTGCGCGTACGGCGCGGGACGGTGGTCGGCGCGAACGCCGTGCTGACCCAGTCGACTGGCGAAAATGAGATCTGGGCGGGTATCCCGGCCCAAAAAGTTGGAATGAGAGTTTAAAACGGACTTTGTCGCGGATTTGCGGGCAGGAATTAAGAGAGATGATAAATGACAGATCATTTGGGCAATGAGATTTTTTGGGCTGTTCATAAAGACTTGCCGCGCGAGGCCCCCGGAGATGAAGCATCGACCCTGCAGGCCTTTGCGATGTTAAAAGATTTGCCCGCCCAGGCGAGTATTCTTGATATCGGCTGCGGCCCCGGTGCACAGACGGTGGCCCTGGCGCGCGCCAGCCAGGCCAAAATCGTTGCGGTTGATACCCATCAACCATTTTTGGATGATCTTGTCCGCCGCGCGGTGCGGGTCGGAGTGGCGGAGCGCATCAAACCGGTCAATGCTTCGATGTTCGACCTGGCTTTTGACGAGCGTTTTGATCTGATCTGGTCGGAAGGCGCGATTTACATCATTGGATTTGAAGAAGGCTTGCGCAAGTGGCGTTCGTTGTTGAAGCCGGGCGGTTATCTGGCGGTAACAGAGATTTCCTGGCTCAAACCGGATGTATCTGATGAAGCCGCCCGCTTTTGGCTGGAGGCGTATCCCGCCATGGCGCCAGTTGAAGAGAACCTGGCGCGTGTGGCCCGGGCTGGTTACCAGTCTCTTGGGCATTTTACGCTGCCCGAAAGCGCCTGGTGGAATTTGTACTATCATCCGATGGCAGAACGGATCACGCAATTGCGCGAAATGTATCGCGGAAACGCTGCCGCTCAGGAAATTCTGGATAGCGAGTATGCTGAGATCGAGCTTTATCGCAAACATTCGAATGATTATGGGTATGTCTTTTATGTGATGAAAGCGGATCGTTGAACAGATGACTGAGCGGATTTGTATTGTCCCTAAGGTGCATGGCGTTGGCGGCATGGTGTCCTTTCTCCACAAGTTTTCATCGGCTGTGGAGAAACGCGGCGTCGCGGTCACTTTCGATTTAACGGATGAACCTTACAGCGCGATCCTGGTGATCGGCGGGTCGAGACAACTGCTCTCGCTTTTCAGGGCCAGGCAAAGGGTTGTCCAGCGCCTTGACGGGATCAACTGGATCCACCGTAAAAAGCCCGTTTCGTTGAAACATTCCCTGCGTTCGGAATACGGCAACTTTGTCCTGAGTTTGATCCGGCGCTTTGTGGCGGATCGGATCGTTTACCAGAGTGAATTTTCGCGCGTCTGGTGGAATGGTTGGTTTGGAACGCTCAAAACCCCGTTTTCGGTGGTGCATAATGCGGTCGATTTGGATGTGTATAAGCCTGTAGAACCAAGAGCCGCTTTGCCTTACAGATTGTTGGTTGTGGAAGGGTCGATGGGCGGCGGCTACGAGGGTGGGCTGGCCAATGCCATTCGGCTGGCTGAGGCGACCTCGGGTCTGGTTTCGAAACCGTTGGAGTTGATGGTGGTCGGGGAAGTCGGCGAGGCGCTCAAGGCGGAGTGGAATGCCAAAAGTACTGTGCCGATTTCCTGGGCCGGTAAAGTGGCGCGGGATCGCATCCCGCAACTGATGAACGAGGCGCACGCCTTGTTTTCCGCGGATGTCCATCCGGCCTGTCCCAACTCGGTCATTGAAGCGCTGGCCTGCGGCCTGCCGGTGGTGGCTTATGATACCGGCTCGCTTTCCGAGCTGGTCCCGGCTTCGGCGGGGATGGTGGCTCCCTATGGCGCGAACCCCTGGAATTTGGAGACGCCCGTTGCCGGGCTGTTGGCACAGGGGTTGGCGGAGGTGCTGGACAGACAACAAAAATTCCGCGAGGGGGCCAGGGCGCACGCGGAATCTGCTTTTGGGTTGGAGGCGATGACAGAGAAATATTTGAACGCGTTGTTGGGGTAGTTTTTTAGGAACCTTCCAGTAAATCGGCATCTATTAAATCTTGGGGGCGTCCCGATGCCCGTTTTGCTGTCACCAAATCTTGTTTGGAAATAAAATTAACTTTGAGCCCATCAAAATCTACAATCTGACGGCGGGACCAGCATTTTTCAAAGGTTGCGCCGGGAATTCCCATCAGCACATCAACGCGGACCGGGGGCACACCCATTTGATAAAAATAGCCTTCTTCAGAAAAATCATCAACGCTCATCTCTGTTAACGGTGCGCCAAATTCTTTAAGCGCCTTATAAACTGCTTCGGCATTGGCAATATCCGTGCTGATCCAGAGATCAAGATCTTTGGTAAAGCGTGGTTCACCATATTGGATAACGGCGTAGCCACCAATTACCAAATATTTAACGTGATTGTCGTTGAAAATTTGTAATAGATCGCTGAAGTCTGAGTTGACGAACATCGCGTCCCTTGACTTTCATATAATGGACGATTATTTCCCAAGTGGCATCAAAACGGGCTTTAGCCGGCTGGGATTGCCAAAATTGTAGGTCAAAAGACCTATCCAAGTCTTTTAATTTGCCTTTTCGTTCGGTGAATTCAGTTCTCATACTTTCGTTATATCACAAAATTAACATCTTATATTGACTCCAAATCCTGGCTCAGCCAGGATTTTTCCATCTTTGTAAACATCCTGCCCGCGCAGGACAACGCGCGTGACGCGGCCTTTGACCTGCCAGCCCTCGAAGGGCGTCCAGCCGCAGCGCGAGTGCATTTCTGCGGCGCGGATCTCGTAGCGGGCATTCTCATCTACTTCGACCCAGGTTTCAGGCTGCTCGGGTAGCTTGAAGATGCGGCGCGGGTTGGTGACCGATTTTTCGATGATCTGGTCAATCGTCAGGCGTCCCTCGCTGACGGCGGTCACCAGCAGCGGCAGGAGCGTTTCCAGGCCGGGAAAACCGGGCGGGGGATTTTCGCCGTCTTTTTCGGCGATGGTGTGCGGGGCGTGGTCGGTGGCGAAGCAGTCGATCACATCCAGGTTGGCCCAGAGCGCATCCACATCGGCTTTCGTGGCCAGGCGCGGGCGGACTTCGGCCCGCCCGCCGGAAAGGCCGTCGGAGCAGCAATCACAGCCAGCCGGGGCAAGCGGGATTCCGCCATCGGTCAGGAACAGATGGTGCGGGCAGACCTCGCAGGTGACTTTGATTCCGCGTGCTTTGGCTTCCTTGATCAGCAGGACTTCTTCTCGCAGCGAGATGTGCGCAATATGGATCGGTTTGTCGAACAGTTGCGCCATCCAGATCGCGGCGGCCATGCTGCGGCTTTCGGAGTGGGTCACGATCGGAGTCGCAGCCGGCCACAGACGGAAGTGCTCCATCCACAGGGTCATATCGTCGAGGCGCAGTTGGCCGAAGGTTGAGTCCAGGTACATTTTCAGTGCGGCGGCCTGGGGGGCCAGGCGGGCGACTTCGGCAGCGTTATCGGGACCGGCCCCGAGATATTGGGCATAATCGCAGCGGGCTTTGGTTTTGGCGGTCGCCAGCACAGCACTGAGGGTGGACTGGTCGAAAATGGGCGGTTTGGTGTTGGGCATGGCCAGCACCATCGTCACGCCGCCAGCCAGGGCCGAGGCCGTGCCGGTGTCGTAGTCTTCTTTGTGGGTTGCGCCGGGTTCGCGCAGGTGGACATGGGGGTCGATTAAGCCGGGAAGTTTGATCATGGTTGGCTGTTGAAAGGTGAATCTTGAAGGTTGGGAGTTTCGATTAAGCGGAATCAGGCATCGGGTGGGGTGCCGCGCGGATGAAAAATTTTGCAGGGGGTGAACGCTTATCGAAACAAAAAGGGATTGGGAACGAATCCGCTCCCAATCCCCAGTATAGCATTTTGTGGCTTTATTTTATTCTGCCGGTTTGAAGATCGCGAAAACCAGGCTGACCAGGATGCCCAGGATCGCGGCAAAAACGATGGCCGGGATGCCTGCCGGGAAGAGTACGGGAACAATGAAGGGGAACAGGCCGGAGGGCAGGGCCAGGTTTCCACCGATGCCGGTGACGAGAATGATCGCGCCGATGGCCAGGTTCTTCGGGTCGAACAGGTTGACCTTCTCTGACTGGATCAAGGCGACACCCTGCATACCGATCACACCGAACAGGTAGATGGCCAGGCCGCCGGTCACTGCGACCGGGATGCTGTTGACGAGGCCGGCCAGTTTGCCGACGAAGCCGAGCAGGATGGCGATCACACCAGCAGTCATCAGGACAGGGACGGAGTAGTTGCGAGTGATGGCCATCAGCGAGTTGTTTTCACCGTAGTTGGTGCCCGCCGCACCGCCCAGGAAACCGACGATCATATCGTCAGTGCCATCGGCAACCAGGTTCAGGCCGATCAGTTCTTTGATGTTGAGCGGTTTCTTGCCGAGTTCGTGGGCCAGTTCATCAATGTACAGGCTCATCTGATACAGATGGGCCGTGCTTTCGGGAATGGTGGCGATGGCGATCAGGGCGATGCTGACAACAAGACCCCAAGCGTTGGGGTCAGTGAAGGCCGGGAAGGTGATGGCGGGCATCCGGATCCATTCGGCATTGGTGATGGCGGTGTAGTCGATGATTCCGAGGGCCGCTGAAACGGCGTAGCCGAACAACGCGCCAAACAAAATTGGCAGCATCCCGAGCAAGCCTTTGCCGCGCAGGTAAACCGAGAACAGGATGGTGGCGATCAGGGTGACGAAGGCAACCAGCCAGTTGGCTCCGGCCATGCCGAGAGCTGCGCCGGAGAGGGCCACGCCGATCACAACCGCCATTGAACCTGTCACGATGGGAGGCAGAACGCGGTCAAGCGCGGCTTTACCGAGGCGCATGATCAGCAGGCCGACCAGGATATTGACGATACCGGTGCCGATGATGCCGACCTGTACCAGGCGCACGCCTTCTGGGCAGTAAACGGTTGTCGGGTCGCTGAAGCAGTCACCTGCGTACAGGCTCATGGCAGTCACGACCACGGCGATGTATGAGAACGATGAGCCGTAGTACATCGGGATTTTGCGTTGGGAAACCAGCAGGGCGATGATCGTGCCGATGCCGCTGGCCAGCAGGGTGACGCCGACATCGAACTTGGTCAGAATGGCGACCAGCACGGTGGCGGGGAACATCGTCAATACCTGTTGGAAACCAAGCGAAATCATGGCGCCCCAGGGCGGGGTGTCAGCGGGCAGGAAGCCCATAACTGTGGGTTTTGTTTTCGGTTGTTTTGTGGACATTGTATTCTCCTCTTGTGTTCGGATATGATGACAAAAAAAGAGAGCCGCTAAAAGCGACTCTCTGACTCTCGAAAAACAGAAACACCTGTCCCACCAATAAATTTATGACAAATTCTTTCCCAGGTACGGCGGCGTTGTGTAGACATTGCGCCCAATTTTATGCTGAAAAAAAAATCTGTCAAGGGCAGGTTTACTCGGTGAACAAGGGCAGGTGACCCAGCGAGATAATATCCATCCACTTGGACTTTTCGCCCTCAGTCATGATCGCTATTTCAGCGGCAACACTCGCCCCGGCCTTTTCCAGAATGATGCGGATGCCCTGCAGTGTTGACCCGGTGCTGATGACATCGTCCACCACCACAACCCGCTTGCCCTGAATGAGACTGCGATCTTTTTCATCCAGAATCAAGGTTTGTGGCTTGCCGGTGGTAATGGAAAGCGTCTCAGCTTGCAAGGCATCACCCATGTAGGGTTTATAGGCTTTGCGCAAGACAATATAGGGCATGCCGGTTTCCACGGAGAGCGCATAGGCCAGCGGGATGGATTTTGCCTCGGCCGTTACCAGTACATCGTATGGGATCGCTTGCAGTTTTTCTGCCAAAGCTTTCGCGGCAGCCTGGGTCAATTCAGTATCCCCCAGAATGTTGAGGATTGCGATTCGCAAGCCGGGAGCGACCTCGAACAGGCGCAGGTTGCGCTTTAATCCGGCGATTTCAACCGTGTAAGAATCTTTTTTATCCATATATTTTTTCTCCGCAAAATGTTCTAACAACGCCATAGTTTATCACACCCCTTCGTTACGGTATAATCTTCCCGGAGAGAAAAAGAACAATGTTAACCGATTTGCAACTCACTACGGTTGTCAAGTTGCGCAAGCCGCATCCCTGTGGCGGTTATGAGTGGACAGTGACCCGCCTGGGCGCGGATATCGGCCTGGAGTGCAATACCTGTCACCATCGTGTTTTGCTTACCCGGCGCGAACTTGCCCGCCGGATAAAAACTGTCATTTTTGCTCCTGCACTCCCAAATAATACTGAGATTCGAGAATCCAATGGATAAAAAGCCCCATATTCTTTTCCTGTTTTCAGACACGGGCGGAGGCCACCGCTCTGCCGCCGAGGCCATTATCGAGGCGGTTCATTTACAATATGGCGACTCAGTCACAACTGAAATGGTGGATATTTTCAAGGATTATGCGCCTCGCCCTCTCAACCGCATGCCCGATTGGTATCCTTATATGGTCAAAGCGCCAGATTTATGGGGAGCCAGTTTTCGAATCACGGATGGCCGCGCCCGAGCCCGGGCCATCACTGCCACGATGTGGCCAGTCGCTGCTCGTTACGCCCGCCGGATCATTGACCAGCATCCCAGCGACCTGGTTGTGACGGTTCACCCTTTTGGGAACTCTTTCATCTTAAAAGCGCTTGGTCATAACCGGCCTCCGTTTATGACCGTTGTGACAGACATGGTAACAACCCATGCTTTGTGGTTCGACAATCGCGCCGATGTAATTTGCGTTCCAACTGAAACAGCCCGCCAGCGCGCTATTGAATATTCCATGTCGCCTCAAAAGGTGGTTGTGGTTGGTCAGCCTATCGCAGCCAAGTACTGCGCTCCGGTCGGCGAGAAAGTTGCCTTGCGGCGCGCGCTGGGCTGGCCTGAAGATAAATTTACCGTTGTCGCCGTTGGGGGCGGAGATGGCATGGGGCCGCTCGCCCAGACAGCGCGCGCGATCGGCGAATCAGGGCTGGATGTCAGCCTGGTGGTGGTTGCCGGACGCAATGAACGAGTCAAGAACAGCCTGCAGAAGATGAACTGGCCGATCCCGGCTTTTATTCATGGATTTACCCGCGATTTACCAGATTTCATGCGCGCCGCCGATGTGCTGGTTACCAAGGCTGGCCCCGGTACAATTGCAGAATCCCTGGCCGCCCACCTGCCGCTGATTCTGTATGCCCGTCTGCCCGGACAGGAAGATGGCAACGTGACTTTTGTTCGAGAAACGGGCACGGGAGTCTGGGCTCCCACGCCACAGCGAGTGGTGGCAACCTTGCGCCGCTGGTATGAACACCCTGAAGAGCGCCAGGCGGTGGTTGAGGCTTGCGCCCGAGCTGCCCGCCCGGATGCCTCAAATGCGATTGCCCGAATCATTGGAAATCAATTGCACTTAGGACCTAAGGAGCAATAAAATCTAACGCTTGTTCTATGTTTTATGCTATACTTTTTAACATGGATTCATTCCGCTCTTTTTGGCCTGATTGGCTCAATTCTTTACAACAAAAGGGGTTGAGTCTTTGGGTTGCCTGGGCGCTTGATGCCGCTGGCCCGCTGAATTTGCTTGGCGCGCAGTTTGTGCATCTGACATCTCCCTTTTTGGGAGATTCTGAAAAATCCAAAGCGTTGGCTTGCATCCTTGAAGACGAATCTGAAACGCGTGAATTCATCACCTTTTTGAGGGAACACTCGTGAACCCAACCGCCATAATTGCCCTCGTAATAATCGTTGTTTCTGCGCTGATGATGGCGGTCTTTGCATTTCTTGCCCAGCGAACTCGTTTTGCTTTTCGAGAAATAGAAGCTTTCAAATTTATCCGCCGCGCCGTGAGTATGGTTGTGGAAGATGGTTCGCGCCTGCACGTTTCACTTGGGCGCGGCAGCTTGTTGACCCCCTTTGGCGCGGCGGCGCTTGCTGGTTTGGCGATGTTGCGCCGGCTGGCAGAAACAACATCCACCAGTGACCGCCCTCCCATTGCAACCTCAGGCGACGGGTTGGTTAACCTTCTCTCCCAGGAAACTTTACGAACAGCGCATGAAATCACCCAGAAAGACAAGCCTTTTGATTTCACACAAGCGCGGATGACAGGTTTGACCCCCTTCTCGTATGCGGCGGGTGTCATGCCTTATATCCGCGATGATGAAGTCTCAACCAATGTTTTGATTGGCAGTTATGGCATTGAAGTTGGCCTGCTGACAGAAGCCTCAGAGCGAGAAGGGGCTGCAGTCATTGCTGCCAGCGACCACCTGCCGGCCCAAGCCGTTCTTTATGCGACCACTCCCGGCTCCTTGATAGGAGAAGAACTTTTTGCATCTGGCGCGTACAATCAGGCGGGGAATTTCCATACCGCGAGCCTGGTCGTGCAGGATATTTTGCGCTGGATCATCATCATTGTCATCCTTGCTGGCATCGTCCTGAAACTGTTCGGAGCGCTGTGAAACGAATCGCTTCTGCTTTTTATGCTGTCATAGCAATTAGTGTTGGGGTTTTGGTGTTGCTTGGCTATTTTGTGCCGCCTGTCGCCCCTTTTCAGGCTATTTTGCTCGAATGGGCCATCATTCTGGCTGGCGTTGCCTTGCTCGTGGGGACAGGCAACTTATTTTTTGTTCATTTCTCCAGGGTGCGCACCCGCAGCAAGGGATATATCTATAGCCTGATCACGCTGGTTTCCATGCTGAGTGTTCTTGCCTTAGGTGTTGCTGGGCTCAAGGATGCTACAAAATTTGCTATGAACGCCATCATGATCCCTGTTGAAATCAGTCTGATGGCGGTACTTGCCGTAACGCTGGTATATGCCAGTATTCGTCTGTTGCGCAACCGGGTCGATGCCAAATCGATCGTTTTTCTTTTGACGGCTTTGCTGGTTCTTTCTGGCACAGTCTCCCTGCCGATTTTGTTGGGGTTGCCCATGATTGGCGATGAAATCCTCCCAATCGTTTCACAAATCATCTCGCAGGTGTTGGCTGTGGGCGGTGCGCGTGGTCTCCTGATTGGTATTGCCTTGGGCTCCTTGACCACCGGGCTGCGCATCTTATTTGGGGCCGACCGGCCTTATGGGAGCAAATAATGGCTGAGATAAGATGCCCCATGTGCTCCAAGCCCAACCGGCAAGATGCTGATGTTTGCGAATTTTGTGGCGCCCGCCTGACCCCGGTAACCGCTCCGCTTGATACGATCAAGCCTGGCGAAACCCCAACACCAAAGAAAACGGCTGATCTCGAACGTACTCTGCCGGGCTGGCTGAGAGATGTTCGAAAAGCAGCCCAGGACGAGGTGACACCCGAAAGTCAAGCTGATTCTGAAACAGAGAATCAAGCCGCTTTTGAGATGGAAATGCCAGATTTCTTAAATTCTGCGCCTGAACCTGCGGCACAAACCAAACCTGAACCCAAACCCGAAAACCCGCTCGATTTTCTGGCCGGCCTGGCCTCGAGCACGGATGACGAAGAAGAGGTGCCAGATTGGTTGACAAGCCTGCGCGCAGAACAACCTCAAGAACAGGCTTCATCTTCTTCGCCGGCAGAAGGAAATTTGCACGATTTACTGGCTTCCATGGATTCGCCTCGCGAGCCTGAAGCCCAGCAGCCGGCGCCAGAATCTTGGGGATTCGAGGATCAAAAGTTTAATTTTGGCAACGAGAATGCCCAGGAAGAACAATCTTTCAATTTTGAATCAGAAACTCCAGATTGGCTTGCCGCGCTCAAAGGGCAGCAAGCCGATACCCCGGTCCAGCCACCCCCGGCGGAAAATGTGGAGTTTTCTCCCACCCAGAGTGGCGATTTGCCCTCCTGGCTGAATGATCTGGCTGGGAGCGACTCTGCGGGAACATTCTCCCCGGAGCCTGTCTCGCCATCAAACCAGCCTGAATCTACCTTTGATGCAGGAGACACCCCCGACTGGCTGGCTTCGCTTTCGGCAGATGTGCCCCCGGCTGCATCCAAATCTGTTGCTTCTGATGCAGATACTCCCGATTGGCTGGCCTCGCTCTCAGCGGATGTTCCCCCTTCTGCCTCTGAGCCGGCTGCCCAGGCTGGAGACACACCTGATTGGCTGGTCTCGCTCTCAGCGGATGTCCCCCCTTCTGCCTCCGAGCCGGCTGCTGAAACAGGCGACACACCTGATTGGCTGGCCTCACTCTCAGCAGATGTTCCCCCTTCTGCCTCTGAGGCGGCTGCTCAGGCTGGAGACACCCCCGACTGGCTGGCCTCGCTCTCAGCAGATGTTCCCCCTTCTGCCTCCGAGCCAGCCGCCCAGGCTGGAGACACCCCCGATTGGTTAGCTTCGCTCTCAGCAGATGCTCCCGCTGCTGCTTCCGTGCCAGCTGCTGAAACGGGTGATACCCCCGATTGGCTGGCCTCGCTCTCAGCAGATGTTCCCGCTGCAACTTCCGAGCCGGCTGCCCAGACCGGAGATACACCCGATTGGTTGGCCTCGTTTTCAGCCGATATTCCTGTTGCCTCCGCGCCAACCGCTGAAACGGGTGATGCCCCCGATTGGCTGGCCTCGTTCTCGGCGGATGTTCCCCCTTCTGCCTCCGAGCCGGCTGCCGATACGGATATGTCAGACTGGCTATCGCAGGCGGTTGGAGATTCCGCACAACCTGCTTCCACTGATAAGGTTGAACCAACCAAAAAACCAAAAGCTTTTCAGACCGGGTCGCTTGAAGAAGCTCGCATGGATGTTACCCCTGACTGGCTGGCAAACCTGGGAGATGCTTCGGCGTCTGGATCGGCCTTTGAAACGGTGGAACCGGCTGAGGCAACTGGAGAGTCCGGGCTAAAAAGCGCAGAACCGGTATCAGACAGCTCGAGCGTGTTTGACACCTCGGGCGGGCAACCGTTCGCGATCCCGGCTGGTGAACAAAATGTTGATTCCATTCTTTCGATGGATGTGCCAGATTGGCTGGCCGGATTTACCCCCGGAGAACTTGAACCGGCTTCTGGCAAACAGTCGCATGCCCAACCCGGAGACTCTGACGACGATGACCTTGCCCCGGCCAACCTGCCTTCGTGGGTTCAGGCTTTGCGCCCGGTTGAATCGGTCGCATCGGATACAGGACTGGGTGAAGACGAGCAATCTATCGAAAAAGCGGGCCCGTTGGCCGGTTTTCGCGCTGTTTTACCGTTTTCTGCCGGCCTGATGACGGGGCGCAAAACCGCATCCAGCTCAATGAAATTGAATGCTGATAAAACCCAGCAAGAGCAAGCCGCTTTGCTGGAGGCGTTGGTTCATGCTGAAGGCACGCCGCGTCCTGTTGCGGGGCGTCGCAAGGTTGTTGCTGATCGATTGTTGCGCTGGGTCGTTGCCGCGGTATTGCTACTGACGATTTTTGTCCCGGCCGCTTTAGGCTCGCGGTTTTTCGCTGTTCCCAACCAACCGACTCGCGATTTGAGCGCTTTTATTTCAACGATTTACGGGCTTGACTCCGAAAACCCGGTTCTGATCGTGATGGATTACCAGCCAGCCATGTCTGGCGAGATGGACGCGGCGCTTTCGCCTGTTCTCAATGATTTGATGATTCGCGGAAGCCACCTGGGTTTTGTAAGTACTTTACCCACCGGACCGCTCATGGTTTCGCGTACAATGGACCGCATGCAGTCCCGTTATGGGCATGCTTATCAGGCTGGTGTGCAATATGTTGACCTTGGCTATTTGCCCGGCGACGCGGCTGGTATTCGGGCATTTGTCACCCAGCCGCATGCGGCGATCGGTTTGGGTGGTTTTGGTGAAAATTTGTGGAATCTGCCAATGCTCTCCAATATAAAACAGATGAGCGATTTTGCGGCGGTAATTATTGTGACCGATAACCCTGACAATGGGCGCATCTGGGTTGAGCAAACCGGGTCGGCGCTAAACCAGCAGCCGATGCTTATGGTTATCAGCGCCCAGGCCGAGCCAATGTTGATCCCCTATTACGACTCTGGACAGGTGCGCGGTTTGTTGACCGGTTTGAGCGGTGCGGCTGTTTATGAGGCCACCCGCGAGCAACCGGGACTGGCGCGTGTTTACTGGGATTCTTACGGCTTTGGTTTGATCGCCGCCCAATTGTTGATTTTGACCGGTGGGGTGTGGAGTCTTGTTGCCGGCATCCGTACCCGGCGTCAGAAACAGGAACAGGAAGAGGCTTAAAATGTTGCCTGTTGCGATGACCGACTTGCTTGTGGGTTTGCTGAGCTTTTTGTTTACCATTATGATTTTAAGTTATATAGTGGGCGATAACCCCTTATTTCGCATTGCGATCCATATTTTTGTTGGGGTCGCTGCGGGATATGTTTTCTTGGTGGTGGGACAACAGGTGATTGTCAACCGGCTGATCGCGCCTCTGTTTTCAGGGGACTTGTCGAAAATAGCGCTGCTGATTGTTCCTCTCATTATGTCCTTTTTCTTGTTGATGAAAATATCATCAAGATACCAGGGTTTGGGACGTTGGGTGGTTGCATTTATGGTTGGGGTCGGCGCAGCGGCGGCCATTGCCGGCGCGTTGACAGGAACTCTGTTGCCGCAAGCCTGGGCCTCAATCAATTTGTTCGATGTGGATACATTCGCTCCTGGCACAAATGCCGAAAAGATCGCAGAAGGTGCCTTTATTTTGCTGGGAACGATCTCTACACTGGCTTATTTTCAGTTTAGTGTGCGCGAAAGTTCTGCAAAAACCGGTAAGCGCGGCATTTTTATGCAGATCATCTCGTTTATAGGCGAGATCTTTTTGGCCGTTACATTTGGCGCTTTGTTTGCGGGCGTACTTTCTTCCGCAATTACCGCAATGGTGGATAGAATGCAATCCATTGTCGACTTTTTCATTTCTCTTTTCTTCTAAGATCATCTTATGCCTGTCTCCCTGGTCGAAGGAAATTCCATCCTGGCAATTGATATTGGTTCGGTAACCACCCGCGCTGCGTATTTTGACGTAGTCGAGGGTCAGTACCGTTTTATTGGCATGGGCTACTCTCCCACGACCATTAACGCCCCCGCGAAAAACGTTGCTTTTGGGGTGCAGGCCGCCATCGAATCTTTGCAGTTTGTGGTTGGCAAATCGTTGATGGATGAAAACGGCCAACTCGCGATGCCCTCCCAACCTGACGGCACCGGCGTGGACGGTTTGTGCGCCACAATATCAGCCGGAAATGTACTCAAAACCGTACTGGTTGGCTTACTGCCTGATGTATCGCTGAAAAGCATTGAAAAATTAGCGCAAGGTGCAGAGATAGAGATTGTTGACTCGTTTCACGTGAACGATGTTCGTGACATCAATGAGCAACTGGATGCCATCTTGAAGATCAGCCCGGACCTTGTCTTGATCGCTGGTGGCACAGATGGCGGGGCAACCCATTCCATTCAAAAAATATTGGAATTGGTGGGGCTGGCCTCGTATCTTATGCCAGAAGCCAACCGTCCGGCCTTGTTATTCGCCGGTAACAAGAATATGCAAAAACAGGTTCATTCTTCCATGAAGAATCTGTCTCCGCTTTTGGCGATCGCGCCCAATGTGCGTCCGGTTGCGGATGCTGAAGATTTAGGTCCCGCCCAGCGTGAGCTTGCCAGCCAGACGATCAAACTGCGCCAGCGCCAAATGCCGGAATTGGAAGATCTCTGCGCTCTTTCTGGCAGCGCCGTTTTACCGGCATCTTATAACCAGGGACGTATGGTGCGTTTCCTTTCGCGTCATTTTGATACCGGGCGCGGCGTACTTTCCGTGGACGTGGGTGCTTCTTCTCTCTCCCTGGCGATGGCATTTGGCGATGAGTTGTATGCCAATGTTTTCAACCAATACGGGATGGGAGAACCCCTGGGCGGTTTGCTCTCTCATACAACCCTTGAAGAGTTGGTTCGTTGGCTTCCTTCCAACCTGTCGGCTGATGTTGTGCGGGATTATCTTTATCAAAAGTCGCTTTACCCCACTTTTATCCCGGCGGCAAAAGATGAACTGATCATCGAACAGACCATTGTGCGGCACCTGCTGCAACTGGCATCGCATGCTGCGATTTCCCTGCTCCCGGCCCGGCATCGGTCCAGGACAGGCTTGCTGCCCTCCATGCAGCCAATTTTGGCTTCTGGCGCAGCGCTAACTGAAGCCGCCACTCCGGGGCAAAAATTGCTGATGTTGCTGGATGGTTTGCAACCGGCAGGGATTACGACCCTGGCTATGGATCAAAACAACCTGTTATCGATGCTTGGCGCAATTGCCGAGCAAAACAGCTTGCTTCCTGTGCAGGTGATTGATTCTGGCGCATTGGCTTATCTGGCAACGGTTATCGCGCCAGTAATTAATAACGTTAATTATGGAACGCCGATTGTACGGGCCAAATTGATCCGAAATGATGGCAGTGAAAGCGAAACCGAGGTAAAAATGGGTGCGCTTCAGATTTTGCCGTTGGATAGTGGACAAACTGCCCGCTTGCAACTGCGGCCCTTGCTCCGTGCCGATGTTGGGCTTGGCCCAGGCCGCGCCGGTGAAGTGGATGTTATTGGTAGTTCGCTAGGGATTGTTATTGATGCTCGTGGGCGCCCCATTCGATTGCCCACGGAGGCTGACCGCCGCAGGGAACTTCTTGGCCTTTGGCAAAACAAGATGGGAGGCTATTAGCCATGCGTGCGCCATCATTTTATATCCTGCCTTTGGGCACAATCACCCGCACCCGGGTATTGCCATTTTCCGGACGTGTTTTGGTGCGTGTCGGGCAAAAAGTTTCTTCATCCGATGTAATTGCCGAAGCGTCGATCAGCCGCAAACACATTGTGGTGGATTTGGCTGAAAAGTTGCAGTTAACCGGCGCAAAGCTGGATGCCAATATCAAGGTCAAACGCGGCCAAAAGATCTCCAAGGGTGATCTGATTGCCGAAGCTGGTGGCGTTTTTGGCCGGGAAGTGCTTGCGCCTGTAGATGGGCGCGTGGCAGCCTTGGGTGGAGGCAAACTGGTGCTGGAAACAAGCCGGGCTGCCGTTGAGATTTATGCGGGTCTGGTCGGTACCGTGACGGAAGTTATCGAGGAACGAGGTGCTGTTATCCGCGCCTCGGGAGCAGTTGTTCAGGGAGTCTGGGGTAACGGCAAAATCGACGCTGGGGTATTGCTGAGCCTGATAGAAAAACCGGATGATGTTTTGGACCCTGCCCGCCTGGATGTTAGCTTGCGCGGCTCTGTTCTTCTTGCTGGCCATGTGGCCGAAGCAAAGGCGTTAAAAAATGCAGCTGAGCTGCCGGTTAGAGGGCTGATTGTTTCAAGCATTGCTCCCAATTTGGTCCCGCTTGCCAGGCAAATGCCATATCCTATTCTCGTTCTTGATGGCTTTGGCCGCCGCCCGATGAATAGCGCTGCCTTTAAATTATTAAGCACCAATATCAAACGAGATGCGGCAGTAAACGCAGCATCTGTTAATAAGAAACAGGGTCTTGTGCCTGAAGTTTTTTTATCGTTGCCATTCAACCAGGAACCCCCGGAAGCGCCTGTAGTGGAAAAATTTGCATCAGGCCAAACGGTTCACATTGTTTCGATGCTTCAACCAGGGCGTATCGGAACAATCGCATTCCTGCCAGAAGAAATGTCAATCCTTCCCAGCGGCGTCAGGGCTCAATCAGCGCAGGTGCGCTTGGAATCGGGCGAGGAGATCATCGTCCCGCTCTCCAATCTTGAAGTACTGGGGTAAAATAGCCTTACCAACACGAGGAGAAGAACCATGTCCAATGTCTTCAGTTTTGATGATGATGAAGAGAACCCTCCGTTTGACGATGAGCCAACCGAAACGCAAGCGGAGAACGATGAACCCGAGCAAGCAGGCGAATCGGGCAATCGAACTTTTATTATTGGCGCAATTGTGCTTGGGGTGCTCCTCTTATGTACACTGATCGCCGGAGCAGTCTACGCTTTGATGATTTTGCCTGGGCAACAGGCTTCCCGTTTGAGCGCTCAAGGTACCATGGAAGCTGTCAATACCGAAGCGGCGATTGCCGTGGCGTTGACACAGGAAGTTCTGAACTACACCCCGACCTTGCCGCCAACCGAGACTCCCACACCGGTTCCGACCTTTACCCCGGTGCTGGTTGATCCTGCCACCGAGACCCCTGGTGCAGGTGTGGTTGCGCGCGATGCAAATGCTGATGCAACTTCTACGGTGGAAGCGCTTAATACCCAGCTAGCAAATGCCCAGTTAACGGCTACCCTGATGCCCAGCGTCACGGCCCTTTCCAATACCGGTTTTGCGGACGATATAGGCCTGCCGGGGTTATTCTTGGGTGCACTGGTTTTGGTCGTGGTTATTTTCCTTGTGCGCCGATTGCGCGAAACGCCGGTAAGCCGGTAAGAAAACTCTGCCTTGAATCAAAAAAATCCCCAATTTCTTGGGGATTTTTTTGATTCTTTATTCTCTCTAAACAACGCTTGCGGCGACTTGTTGGCCGTACGCCAGCAGATCTTTGACCATTTGCTGGGTGCGCCCTTCGGCGTATACTCTCAATACCGGCTCAGTTCCCGAAGGACGGATTAAGAGCCAGGAGTCATCGGTCATAATGTATTTGACCCCGTCTTTTTTGGAAACCTCCGCCACTTTTTGATCGCCGATGGCTGCCGGGGCTTGTTTGACCAGAAAATCTGTCATTTCCGCTTTGGCGACCGGCCGGCTCAAACGCAGGTCAGCTCGCTCATAGAAAGCCGGACCAACATCTTTGAGCAGATCATCTACGAGCTGGTAGAGGGTCTTGCGCGATTCAGAGATCAACTCTACCAGAAGCAGACCCATGATTGGTCCGTCACCTTCGGGAATGTGACCTTTGAATGAGATACCACCCGATTCTTCCCCACCGAGCAATACATCTTCGCTCATCATGTAATCGGAAATATGGTTAAACCCGACCGGTGTTTCGTACAAAGTCAGCCCGTAGCGCGCTGCCAGCCGGTCGATCATACGGGTTGTTGAAACAGTTCTCACCACTGCGCCGGTTAATCCGCGTTTTTCGACAAGGTATCGCAAGGCCAGCGCCATGATTTTGTGGGGATCGATGAAATTTCCACGTTCGTCCATGGCGCCGATGCGGTCGGCATCGCCGTCCGTTGCCAGCCCAAAATTTCCCAACCCGGCACCGATTGCCCCTTTCAGAGCACCCAGATAACGGTCGATCGGCTCCGGGTGGATGCCGCCAAAGCCCGGGTTCATTTCTCCCCTGATTTCGGTGATTTCGCAGCCCGTACCGTGCAGAAAAGATTTTATCGTGCCGCGACCTGAACCAAACATTGAATCGACCACGAAGTTTTGCGGGTTGTCAGCAATAATATCCGTGTTGATCAGTGTGCGCAGGTGATCAAAATAGATGGGCAGCGGGTTGAATTTTTGAATCAAACCCTGCTCGCGGGCTTTGTCGAAATCCATCAAGTTGGGGCCGCGCGCCCGTTCTTCGTTGTCGTTGATGTAAACTTCAACCCGGCGGCATTGTTCTGGCAAAGCCGATCCGCCATAAGCCGCTTTTAATTTTACGCCGTTATAGCGGGGGGCATTATGTGAGGCGGTGATCATTACACCACCGGCAGCGTGCAGATGTTTAATGGCGTATGAAATTGCAGGGGTTGGAGAGTCCGCCTGGGCGAGGAAAACCGTGAATCCGTTGGCTGCCAATACGCGTGCTACATCTGCAGCGTAGCGATCTGATAGGAAGCGCGTGTCAAAACCAACCACAAACTTTTTTTCTTCCACACCGGCTTCCTTGCGCCATTGTTCTGATGCTGCGGCATCAGCAATGGCCTGGGCAACCATGCGCAGGTTTGCGAAGGTGAACGTGTCAGATATGACGGCTCTCCAGCCGTCAGTACCAAAGTGAATTGGCATGCTATTTTTCTCCGATTTTTAGTGATATCAGGGCTGTGGGGTTGGGGTGACTACCAGGTTTTGTAATACCCAGCCTTCGATAACGCGCGTTGATGTGGTAACTTTGATCTTGATCCAGATGCTGCCGTCTTCCAGCGTGACCGGCTCGTCTGGCAGGATTTCAACCACATAACCGTCCATGATGGTGGTAATGCCATTCCCCGCGGGTGTGGTGCGAATGGTTGCCCCAAATTGAATTTTCCCGTAAGCAGCGGTTGGAATGAGCACTGGCGTGGCCGTTGAGCGTGTGGTAGCTGTTGGCTGCGGGGTGATGGTTGGCGGTTCCGGCATCGGCGTGTTCGTTGTCTCGATAACGGGAGCAAGGCTAAGGGTGGATGTCGGTGCGGGAAGTGTGGCTGTTGGTTCTGATTCAGGCTGGGGCACGGGCACCAGAGTCCCAAGCCCCGCAAATCCAACCACGATCATCAGGCTGACAAGGATAACCCCCGCGCCCCAGGCGTAGCCGATCGATTCGATCGGGCGAAAGCCCATGTAGTAGAAAATGGCCAGGCCAAGCACGATAGACAGCGCCAGATGTACCAGAAAAACCGCCAGCGCCTGCGGCCACAGGCCGGGAGTACCGTTGCCCAGTCCGAAACCGGCGGCGCCGATCGGCAGAAGCAGTTCGTAGCTCAAGATTAAGCCCGGCAAGGTCGGTTTATCGTCTTTTTGAATGAATACAATGACGAGGGCGATCGTACCGAGCGCAACAAGCAAAAGGTCAGGCCACCACAGGCGGGCGTGCAGATAGGCCTGATCCAGCAGGATGGGCATGAAGATGCGCGAGGCCAGCCCGGCCAGCAGCCCGGTAATAAATATGATCAGAATGGCTGTAAAAAAACCGCCCAGGGTTTGGCCAAAAAAACGCGACTCGCCTGTAGCTGCGGCCAGTGAAATGCCCAGCCAGGGTGCGGGAAAGGGCGCCAGCACAACGGCCAAGAGGAGAATGGCGGGGGCATTCAACAAATAGCCAATGCCGATCAGTGAACCTGCTATAAGCGCAAAAATAAAGAAGTCAAAAGTTGGGACAGCGCGTTGAGCCATGCTTTCGAGGCGATCTGGAACTTCTTCATCGCTCAGGCGGGCCACCAGGGGCTGGCGCGAGCGTCGCCTGCGCACTGAGGGGCGCTCTATTTCTGGGAGCGGCGCAAAGCCCAGTTCTTCAATGTTGATCCGCGCGCTGGCTTCCAGGGCTGAAAAATCGAATTCTGGGACATCGTCTGACTCTGTGTTTTCAGCAAGAATATTACTTAAAGGCGCGTTCAAATCATCTGGCACAGACGATTCTATATCTTTTGTGTTGCTTTCACTTGCTTCAGAAGAACCATCCGCGCCGTGTTGGTGCGGCATGTTGTTCTCTTCGTCATCTTGTGGAATCAGGTTTGGGTCTTCAGATGCAGGATTCATTTTCTTAGGCTCGCTATTAAGCGCAGGGGTTTATCGAATAAATCAAGCGCCGAGATAATGTTGGGCATGAGCAAGTCCGCGGCAAGCATGGTTTCGGTGCTTAGTCCCTCGGTGGACATGACGCAGATACCGAGAACTGCTTCCTTGAGCATAAGGGCATCGTTTGAACCTTGCCCAATTGCTATAACATTTTTGTTTCCCAGATTGCGCACATAAGTTGCTTTTTGAGCGGCTTCATTGCCCGGTTGGATGCGGATGGCCTGCAGGTTGAGTTGCTTGTCAATGATCGCTTGCCCGCCATGTGTGTCTGCGGTCAGCAAGTGGATTTGGAGCCGGTCACGTAGTACCGCAATTCGACGCTGCACGCCTTCGATGAGTATACCATCCAAAGCCAGCGTCCCATTAACATCCATAACCAAGTGTTGCAAATTAAGCACACCCTGACCGGGAATGGTTAATTCTATCATGCCTCAATTATAACAGGGGATTTTGATTTAGCCCTTGACATGGAACGCATGTTCGTGTATTATTTTATAGAACGGATGAGCGGTTTATGGGCTCAAGGAGAAAACCATGATGATGGTAAGAAAAAGTAAAGGATTAAGTGATCGCCACATAAAAATTTTGAATTTTTTGGGCGAACATCAAGATAAAGGTTACCCGCCCTCTATTCGCGAAATAGGCGAAGAGACGGGAATTTCATCCACTTCGGTGGTGAATTATTATCTTGAACAACTCGAAAAGTGGGGCTACATCGAGCGTGATCGGCGCATTTCGCGTGGTGTGCGGGTTGTGCCTGAGATGCTTGCCGAAGTTGCCCACCGCCTGGGAAATACCGCGCGCGCTTCTGTTACGCAAGTTGTTAACATAACGGCTGAGTTGCTGAAAATCCCAGTTGCCGGTCGTATTGTCGCGAGCGCCCCGGCCCCGGTCCCTGCTTCTGATTTTGCTTATTATGATCAGGAAGCCAGTGTGGAAATCGCCCGTTCGCTTTTGCCTGCCAAAACCAAAATCGAGGATTTGTTTGCGCTGGAAGTCCAGGGTGATTCAATGATCGATGCAATGGTCAACGATGGCGACATTGTTATCATGCGCCGTATGGCAAGTAATGCTGAAGCCAAAAATGGTGAAATGGTTGCTGTTTGGCTGCCCGAACGGGATGAGACCACGCTTAAGTATTTCTACAAAGAGCCTAATCGTTATCGGCTCCAGCCTGCCAACCCAACCATGGATGCTATTTACGTTGATAAGCGCGAGAAGCTTGAGATCAGGGGTAAGGTAGTAATGGTCATTCGAAAAGTTGCAACCACCGCCATGTAGGTTGCTCCTTGTATAAAAAAAGACGCCCTTTTCACAAGGGCGTCTTTTTTTATGTTTAGAACCAGAAACTAGGCAACTTCGATGACAGCGCCGGCTTCTTCGAGCTTCTTCTTGGCATCCATCGCGGCATCTTTGCCGACGCCAGCCAGGACTTTGCCACCAGCGGTTTCAGCCATGGTCTTGGCTTCGCCGAGACCCAGGCTGGTCAGTTGGCGGATGACTTTAATGGTCTCAATTTTCTTGGGACCAGCATCCTTGATGATGACATCGAATTCGGTCTTTTCTTCGACGGGTTCAGCAGCGGCAGCGGCGCCGGCAACGGCAACTGCAGCGACAGGAGCGGCGGCGGAAACGCCCCACTTTTCTTCGAGCATCTTGACCAGATCGGCAGCTTCCAAGACGGAGAGCTTGCTCAGTTCTTCAACCAGTTTTTCGAGATTTGCAGCCATTGTGTAATTACTCCTTAAAGATCAGGGAAATTTTGAGATTATTGAAAACAGTGAAACATCGGGGCGTAAAGTTTGTTTACGCAGCTGCCTGGGCCTTGTCGGCGTAGGCGCGGAACACAGAAGCCAGAGAGCGGGCCGGTTCGGCGATTGTGCGAACCAGTTTTCCGGCTGGGGCTTGCAGAACGCCCAGTAATTGTGAGCGAACGATGGGCAAAGGCGGCAGTTCTGCCAACGCTTTGATCTGGCTTGGGCTGAGGACTTGCTTTTCGAGAAAACCGCCTTTGAGCTTTACAGCTTCCATGCTTTTTGTCGCTTCTGTCAATGCTTTCGCAGTTGCTGCGGCATCGCTAAAAGCAAAGGCCATGGCGGTGCTTTTTTCGAGCAATTCCTGGGGTACTTGCATCTCTTTATCTGACAAGACTTTGCGTACCAATGTGTTTTTGACAATGTGCAGCTCACCACCGCTTTCGCGGATTTTGGTGCGAATTGAATCGAGCTGCTTAACCGTTAGACCGGTATATTCAACCACGATCACTGCCTTACTGCCATCTAACCACGCTTGATATTGAGCAAGCACCTGGTCTTTTTTCTCTCGTGAAATAGCCAATGAAAATTACCTCCTTTCTTTTAAGAATCTTTGCCTGACAAACGCCAGGCAAAGACCTTTCCCGTAAGGGAAACATCCCCGAGGGGATGGGAGAATCTCCAGTAGTCTTCACCTGAGCAGGGAATTAAGCCTGGTAGGGCGCCTGCTGTCACGGGCGAAGTGTTTGTCAGTGCGGTAACGGGTAAATTTTACCCGGAAACCTCCATGGATTGAGCCAGGTTCGTATCAACCTTGACGCCGGGGCCCATGCTTGCGGCCAGGGTAACAGTTTTGATATAAGAACCTTTGGCGCCAGACGGGCGCGCTTTTTTGATGGCATCCATCAGTGTTGACAGGTTTTCGAAGAGTTTCTGTTGGTCAAAACCAACTTTGCCAATCTGGACATGAATATTGGCTGTTTTGTCGAGACGGAACTCAACGCGCCCGGCCTTGGCCTGTTCGATCGCGCGAGGCAGATCTTCGCCCGGTACAACTGTGCCGGCTTTGGGGTTTGGCATCAAACCGCGCGGACCGAGCACACGACCGAGGCGGCCGACTTTACCCATCAGATCGGGGGTTGAGATGGCGACATCAAAATCAGCCCAACCAGCCTGGATCTTGCTGAAGGTCTCATCGTCATCGGCAACCGTGTCTGCACCTGCATTACGGGCAATGGTTGCGGCTTCGCCCGCAGCGAAAACGAGCACGCGCACATTCTTGCCGAGCCCGTGCGGTAACACCACAACGTCGCGGACTTGCTGATCGGCCTGACGGGGATCAAGGGTGGTGCGGATGTGAACTTCTACAGTTCCATCAAATTTGGTATATGAAGTGCTTTTTACAAGTGAAAGGGCTTCTTCTGGGGAATACAGTTGATCCCGATCTACTTTGGCTGCAGCAGCCAGGTATTTTTTTCCGTGTTTTGCCATTTTTAGCCTCCGTGGTACAAACGGGCCGCATAAAACGACCCTCCCATCAGTTAATCTACAATTGTGATGCCCATTGAGCGGGCTGTGCCTTCAACTTGTTTCATCGCGCCTTCGATATCAATGGCGTTCAGATCTTTCATTTTGGCTTCTGCGATTTGTTTTACCTGGGCGCGAGTAATTTTGCCAACCTTGTCTTTATTCGGCACACTGGAGCCTTTGGTAACGCCTGCGGCTTTACGAATCAGCACCGGAGCCGGTGAGGTCTTCAAAACAAAGGTGAAAGAACCATCACTGTAGATACTGATCTCTGCCGGCAGGATTTCTCCGGGTCGATTTGAGGTGCGGGCATTGTACTCTTTACAAAAAGCCATGATGTTAAGACCATGGCCAGCCAACGCCGGACCAACCGGGGGAGCCGGGTTGGCTTTTCCAGCTTCAAGCTGAAGACGAACAACTGCTTTTAGTTTCTTTGCCATTTTTACTCCTTGCGTCAGGGCACTTACCCTGCGCCTTGTGGTTTTTACGGGTGATTTTGGGGACACCCTCCCACTTTTTTAACGCGTTGTTTTTTGCAACGCGGCTTACGCTTTTTCGACTTGCAAGAAATCCAACTCTACGGGCGTTTCGCGACCGAAGAAAGAAACCCTTACGCGCACTTTTGTGCGTTCCATATCAATTTCCGAAACAATACCTCGAAAATCGTTGAATGGCCCATCGACAATCCGAACACGTTCGCCAACTTTGTAGGTAACTTTGACGGTGGGCGCTTCAGCTTCCATGCGCTTGATGATCTGGTTGACTTCCTCTTGCCGAAGGGGTGTGGGATCGTTACCCATACCGACAAAACCAGTCACGCCCGGGGTGTTGCGCACTACAAACCACGATTCTTCGGTTAGAACCATATTTACCAGAACATACCCAGGGAAAATGTGGCGTTCGACTGTTCGGCGCTTGCCTTCTTTTACTTCTATCTCTTCCTGGGTCGGGATGACGACATCGAAAATCTTGTCTTTCATTCCCATTGTCTCGACACGCTGTTCCAGGTTGTGTCGCACTTTGTTTTCATAGCCCGAATAGCAATGGACAACGTACCAAGCCCGACTATCAAGGGTTTCTTCAGGTGCGTTTGAAGACCCGGAAGCTAAATCTTGATCTTCCGAGACAGGAGTTTCCTCGTTGCTATTTACGGGTTCCAACTGTTCAGGGTCTTGCGCACTCATTATCTGCTCTTTTCTCTCAACCAACTAAGCGCCTAAGGCCAAGCTAACCAACCATGCGCCAATTGCATCAAGACTGCTCAGATAGATTGCCATGATCACCAGAACCACAAGAACGATTCTGGTCATATGCCAAGCTTCCTGGCGAGTGGGCCAGCTTACCTTGCGCAATTCACCCCTTGTTTCAAGATAGAAGCGAGCTATCGCATTTGGGCGTTTGACGATTTTTTTCTCTTTTTCGGCCAAGGCAAACTCCTTTTACTCTTACGGTGAAAACGCCGCCTCATAACTCTTGTAGAGGACGGCGCTGGAAAACTCAGGCAGGCCAGGCAGGACTTGAACCCACAACCATTCGTTTTGGAGACGAAAGCTCTACCAATTGAGCTACTGGCCTAGGGAAAAAGGGGCGAACCAAGTTCGCCCCTGTATTCTTACTTCGTCTCGCGGTGTCCAGTGTGCTTTCGGCAGCGCGGGCAGTACTTGCTTAGTTCCATGCGCTGGGGGTCATTGCGACGATTCTTTTCACTAGTGTAATTGCGTTCTTTGCAATCGTTGCACTGTAACGTAATGACCGGGCGGACGTCTTTCTTTTTAGATGCCATGCTAACTTACCAACTTTCAGAAATTATTGGATGATCTTGGTGATGACACCCGCGCCGACGGTCAAGCCGCCTTCGCGAATGGCGAACTTGGAGCCCTGCTCGAGCGCGACCGGGATGATCAGT
>PHBU01000009.1 GCA_002840685.1 Chloroflexi bacterium HGW-Chloroflexi-6
CTCCACTTTATCGCCTGCGTCTTGCTCTTTCTTCCCTTTGGCTTGACGTTCGCCCTCACTCCCTGCCTTCCTTAAATTCGGGGTGAGTCATGTTTTTTTTTGTTTCTACTTCAGAAATCTCTTTTGCCACTCGAACAAGCGGTTGAGCGCCTCGATCGGCGAGAGCGAATTGACGTCCAGCGATTTTAGCTCATCCAGCAGCGGGTTTGTCTCGGGGAACAGGGCCACCTGCTGGGCCGCCACCGGGTTGATCCTGACCGCCCGGCCCGAGCTCTTTTCCAATTCAGACATGATCTCGTTCGCGCGCTGGATGACCGGGCGCGGCAGCCCCGCCAGTTGGGCAACGTGGATGCCGTACGAGCGGTCTGCGCCGCCCGGGATGATTTTGTGCAGGAAAACCACCGTCCCGTCGGCCTCGGTCACGGCGACGTTGTAATTTCGCACACCCGGCAGCAGGTCGGCCAGTTGGGTCAGCTCGTGATAATGGGTGGCAAAAAGCGTTTTGGCGCGCAGGTGCGGGTGGTTGTGGATGTACTCGATCATTGCCCAGGCAATTGAGACGCCGTCGTAGGTGCTGGTGCCGCGCCCGATTTCATCCAGAATGAGTAGGGAACGGGAGGTGGCATGGTTCAGGATATTGGCGGCTTCGATCATTTCAACCATGAAGGTTGATTGCCCGGCGTGGATCTCATCCTGCGCGCCGATACGGGTAAAGATCCTGTCGGTCAGCCCGATCACCGCTGACTGGGCCGGGACGAAGCTGCCCATCTGCGCCATCAAGACGATCAGCGCCGCCTCGCGCAGATAGGTAGATTTACCGCTCATGTTCGGGCCGGTGATGACCCGCACGATTTCACCCATTTCAAAGGTGATATCGTTGGGGACAAAGCGTTCACCGTGCAGTGTATTTTCTACGACCGGATGGCGTCCCTCGCGGATGTCGAGCACATCTCCGTCGACCACCTGTGGGCGGACGTAGCCTCCCAGGGCAGCGGCTTCGGCCAGCGCGGCCAGACCATCCAACTCGGCCAGGGCCCGGGCGGAGGCGAGCAGGTTTTGCGAGGTGCGCGCCAGGGCCAGGCAGACTTCCTTGAACAGGCGCAGCTCGATCTCGCGAATGCGTTCCTCGGCGTTGAGCACCAGTGTTTCGTACTCTTTCATCTCGGGGGTGATATAGCGTTCGGCGTTGACCAACGTCTGTTTGCGGATGTAATGGGCCGGGGCGTTGGCGGCCTGCCCGGCAGAGATTTCGATGTAATAGCCAAAAACCTTGTTGTAGCCGACCTTGAGCGTTTTGATGTTGGTGCGTTCGCGTTCGACTGCTTCCAGGTTGTTGATCCACTCGCGGGCGTGGCGCGAGGCCTCGATGACCCCATCCAGCTCGGCGGAGTAACCGGCGCGCAGGATGCCGGTATTTTGCAGGGTGGCGGGCGGCTCGTCTGCCAGCGCCGCCATCAGCAGGTTGAGTTCATCCGCGCACGGAGACAGGCTGCGGGTGACCGGCGAGAGCGGATTTTCATCCCCCCCGGCGGGTAAGGTGTTCAGGATGGCGGGCAGCTTTGAGAGTGTCTCGCGCATCCCTACCAGATCACGGGGCTGGGCGTGGCCCGAGAGCACGCGGTTGGTCAGCCGTTCCAGGTCGCCGAGCGGCTTGAGCGCCGCGCGCAGTTCGGCGCGCAGCATCGACTGGCTGAAGAAAAACTCAACCCCGTTTTGACGATTTTCGATCTTGGGCAGATCGAGCAGGGGCTGGCTGACCCATTGCCGCAGCAGGCGTTTGCCCATCGGGGTCACGGTCTGGTCGAGTACGCTTAATAACGACCCTTTGGCGTCACCGCGCGCCGATTCTCCCTGCGCCTGGCGGAGAGTTTCTGTCAGTTCCAGGTTGCGGCGCGTGGCGGCATCCAGGGACATGAATTCGGAGGTGGAATAAACCCGCAAGCTGGTCAGCAGATCGAGGGCGGCTGGTTCGGTTTCGCGCAGATAGAGCAGGATGCCCCCCGCGGCGCGTACCGGCAGCGGCTGACCTTTTAGCCCGAATCCATCCAGCACGGCGACCTTGAAGTGCGATAGCACCGTTTCGCTGGCTTTGCCCGGCTCGAAGCGCCAGGCGGGCCAGGGGGTGATGTGGCCGGAGATGCCATTCAGCAGTACCTGGTTGTCGGGGTGGATGACCTCGGCCGGGCGTAGACGCGTTAGTTCTGCCCGGATCGCGGCCTGGATATCCGGGTCGTTCAGCTTGGTAACGGCGAACTCGCCGGTCGAAATATCCACATAGCCTACCCCGGCATGTTCGCCATCGATAACAACCGCAGCCAGATAGTTGTTGGCATCGCCGGGCAGCAGGCTGGGTTCGATCAGCGTGCCCGGTGTGACGATGCGTACCACCTTGCGCGGGAAGATACCCTTGGCGGGCAGCTCACCCACCTGTTCGGCGATGGCCACACGATAGCCTTTTTCGATCAGCCGCACCAAGTAGTTATCAACCGCATGGTAGGGGATGCCCGCCAGTGGGACGCGTATCCCGTTCCCAACCGGGCGCGAGGTCAGAACAATATCCAATTCGCGGGATATGGTTTCGGCATCCTGGTCGAAGGTTTCGTAAAAATCCCCGAGGCGGAAGAAGAGAATGCAATCCTGATGCTGTCGTTTCAGGTCAAGGTATTGTTGGCGGACGGGAGTGACATCTTCGGAGCTCATGCGGGTGATTTTAATGCGAAACGTCAAAAAATAGTGACATTCGTCAGTTTGAAATCAGGCACATTGCGATATAATAAAGTCACTATATTCCTAGAAGGAGGTTGAAATGGCAAGTGTAACTTATGATCATGTTGTCAAGGAATTTGGGAACGTTCGCGCAGTGAACGACCTGAACTTCCGCATCGAAGACAAGGAATTCCTCGTTTTCGTTGGCCCGTCCGGTTGTGGTAAAACCACCGCTTTGCGTTTGCTCGCAGGGCTGGAGGAAATCACAAGTGGGCAAATTTTAATTGGAGATCGTGTCGTCAATGACGTACCGCCCAAAGACCGCGACATCGCAATGGTGTTTCAATCCTACGCGTTGTATCCGCACATGTCTGTCTTTGATAACATGGCCTTCAGCCTCAAGCTCCGCAATACCCCCAAGGACGAAATCAAGAAGCGCGTTCAGGAAGCTGCTGAAATTCTGGGCATCCAGGAACTGCTCGATCGCAAGCCGCGCCAACTCTCCGGCGGCCAGCGCCAGCGCGTTGCAGTAGGCCGCGCTATCGTCCGCAACCCGAAGGTTTTCCTGTTCGACGAACCGCTCTCGAACCTGGATGCCAAACTGCGCGTCCAAACCCGCGCCGAGATCAGCAAGCTGCACCAGCGCTTGCAGACCACCTTCATCTATGTGACCCACGATCAGACCGAAGCCATGACCATGGCCTCGCGCATCGCGGTCATCAACAAGGGTGCCCTCCAGCAGTTGGATACCCCCCAGGTGCTCTACGATACCCCCGCCAACATGTTCGTGGCTGGTTTCATCGGCTCCCCGGCGATGAACTTCTTCCCTGGCACCCTCAAGCGCGCTGACGACAAACTGGTTGTTGACCTGGGCACCGGCGCAGTTGCCATTCCGGCCCACCTGACCGGCCCCTACGAGAAACTGGTCGGCAAAAAGGTTGTCTTTGGCATTCGCCCTGAGGATGTCTACAACCCCATGTACCTGCCGCCCGCGATCCACTCTGAGAAAGTCACCTGCAAGGTGGATGTTATCGAGTTGATGGGTAACGAAATCTTCCTGTACCTGGTCGCCGGCAGCAACAACTTTGTTTCCCGCATCGATCCGCGCACCAGCTTCAAAGTTGGCGATGAAGTCCAGGTTGCCTTCAACATGGACAAGTTCCACATCTTCGACCCCGAGACCGAACAAGCCATTCGCTAGCTCTCGCACGCTATACCCGTAATCCCCGTAGGGGCGTATGTAGGGCGCAACATGTTGCGCCCCTACCGCGCCCCTACGATTATGTAACAGGAGAAAAGATCTATGGAAGCAAAATATACTCTCGTGCTGGTGCGCCACGGACAAAGCACATGGAATCTCGAAAACCGTTTCACCGGCTGGACAGATGTCGATCTGACCGAGCAGGGCATGGCCGAAGCCAAAGAAGGCGGACGCCTGATGAAGGAAGCTGGTTATCAGTTCGATATTGCTTATACTTCCGTGCTGAAACGCGCCATCAAGACTCTCTGGATCATCCAGGAAGAGATGGGCATTGAATGGCTGCCGGTCGTGCGCGCCTGGCAGTTAAATGAACGCCATTATGGCGCTCTGCAAGGCTTGAACAAAGCCGAGACCGCCAAAGAATATGGCGACGAGCAGGTCAAGATCTGGCGACGTTCCTACAACGTTCCGCCGCCTGCGCTGGACCTGGACGATGAGCGCCATCCGCGCTTTGACCGCCGCTACGCAGGCCTGACCGCCGATGAACAGCCTGCGACCGAATCGCTTGAGATCACCCTCGAGCGGGTGTTGCCGTTCTGGCACAAAGTTCTGGTTCCGGATATCAAAGCTGGCAAACGTCTGCTGATCGCTGCCCATGGCAACAGCCTGCGTGCGATGGTCAAATACCTCGACAACATGTCTGAAGCCGAAATTCTGGAACTCAACATCCCGACCGGTATTCCATTGGTTTACGAACTGGATGAAAACCTGAAGCCGATCAAGCATTACTACCTGGGTGATCCTGAAGCCGTCGCCGCTGCCGCTGCGGCGGTCGCTGCGCAGGGTTCAGCCAAGAAGTAATTCGCTGCAAACGAAACGAAGAAAGAAGTGCCAGGGAGCGCGAGTTTCCCTGGCACTTTTATTGCCTGTTTCGGCGGCAATTCGCGTTACAATCAGTTCGAATAATCCTGGTTCTTTCATCTTTCTGCGTATTTTAACCACTCCACTTTCTTCCACGATCATGCCCCTTCCTGCTGATTTCATCTCCGAACTCAAACGCCATTTCCGTGGCGAAGTGCTGATGGATAGCGCCTCGCGCATTCTCTACAGCACTGACGCCAGTATCTACCAGATGATGCCACTTGGCGTTGCTGTCCCCCAGACCCAGGATGACCTGATCTGCGCCCTGGAACTGGCCGCCAAGTATCGAATTCCGATCGTGCCGCGCGGCGGAGGCTCCTCGCTGGCCGGTCAGGCGGTCGGCCCGGCCTTGGTTCTGGACACGTCTCGTTTTTTGAACAAGATCATTGAAATTGATCCTGAGGCTGCAACAGCCATTGTTGAGCCGGGAGTTGTCCTGGCGCGCTTGAATGCTGCCGCTGCCCGCCACGGATTCCAATTTGGGCCTGATCCGGCTTCCGCCGAGCGGGCCACGATGGGCGGCGTGATCGCCAATAACGCCACCGGCGCGCACTCGATCCTGTACGGCATGTCTGCTGATCACATCATTTCCGCGGATGTGATCCTCTCCGATGGCAGCCTGGCGAGGTTTGGCGAAGTTGATCCAAATGCTGAATGGAGAACAAAGCCCGAAGTCGAAGCGCGAATTTTGGAAGCTATTTTCAATATCCGCGACAACAATCAGGAAGAAATCCGCGCCCGCTGGCCGAAAACCTGGCGCAACTCGGCTGGCTATCGCCTGAACTACCTGCTGCCCTGGTCGCCCGCCACCCCGCCGCAGTGGGGCAGCACCCCTTACCCGCCAATCACCACCCTTCAACCTTCAACCTTCAACCTTTCAACCCTGTTGGCCGGCTCCGAAGGCACGCTGGCTATCATCCGTTCGGCCACCGTGCGCCTCGTTCGCAAGCCAGCCCACACCATTTTGGGTGTACTCTCTTACGAAAACATTGCTGCCGCCTGTGACGATGTTCCGCGCCTGTTGGCTTTGCAGCCCTCAGCTGTCGAGTTGGTTCCGCAGATGCTGGTACGCCTCGCCCGCCAGGTGCCGGCCTATGCCGCGCAATTGGCCTGGGTGCGGGGCGACCCGTCCGCGTTGCTGGTGGTCGAGTTTAGCGGCGAAACAGCCGATGGGTTGCGCGAGCGCGCCCGATCCCTCGGCGCGGATGTGGTGATCGCCGAATCGCGCGAAGAGCAGGCCCGCGTCTGGAACGTTCGCAAGGTTGGCCTGGGCATTCTCGATTCCGGTCCCGGCCCCAAACGGCCGGTGGCCTTCATCGAAGATTGCGCCATTCCGGTTGAAAATCTGGGTGTGTTCGTGCGCGAACTGGACAAAATCCTGGCAGCACATGGCACGATCGGCGCGTACTACGCCCATGCCTCGGCGGGCACGCTCCATGTGCGGCCCCTGCTCGACCTGCGCACAGGTGAGGGTGTTAAATCCCTGCGCAGCATCGCCGAAGCCACTCTGGCCCTGACCCTGCGGTTGGGTGGGGCCATGTCCAGTGAGCACGGAGACGGCTTGCTGCGTTCCGAATTTCTCGAAGCGACTTACGGCCCGACACTGGTCGAAGCCATGCGCGCCCTCAAGCAGGCTGCCGACCCGCATAACCTGCTCAACCCCGGCAAGATCCTCGCTACTCCACCCATGGACAGCCACTTGCGCTATGGCCCGGATTACCGTTCCGAGGGCTGGGCAACGAGTCTCGATTTCAGTGCCCAGGGCGGCCTGACCGGGGCCATCGAGCAGTGCAACGGAGCGGGCGTCTGCCGCAAGGATGGGGGCGTGATGTGCCCGTCCTTCCAGGCGACCGGCATCGAAATGTTCAGCACCCGCGGCCGCGCCAACCTGATGCGCGCCCTGGCCAGCGCCAGGCCTGAAGCCCCCTCCGAAGCTGAAGTCAAACACGCCCTCGACCTGTGCCTGGCCTGCAAGGGCTGCAAATCGGAATGCCCGAGTGGCGTCGACATCGCTAAGCTCAAATACGCCTTTCTTGAGCGCTACTATCGCAGCCATCGCCGCCCCCTGCGCGACTATCTTTTTGCGTATATCGGGGCTATCGGGGCGCTGGTTGCCGACTTGCGCTTGGGAAGGCCGCTCAATGCCGTCATGGCCGCCCGTTTGGTTCGTAAAATCATCGATCCGCTTTTTGGAATAAACGAAAAGCGGCCCCTGCCTCGATTCGGACTCTCGCGCCCGCAGCCGATTCGACCCTCGGCCGTTTCCGTTGCGGACTCCCCCCAGCCCGATTCCCCTGAAACGGTTTTGTTTTTACCCGATGCCTTTACCCGCCACTTCGAGCCGGAGATTGAATCTGCAGCGTTGTCGCTGCTGGATGCCGCCGGAATCAACCTGATCGAAATCCCGCTTCTTGGGGCTGGCCGGACGTTGATCTCGAAAGGCTTCCTGCCCGAAGCGCGGACTCACCATCTGAAATTGCTCGACGCCATCCACCGCCTCGACCCGCGTGGGGAGCTGCCCATCCTGGGCATCGAACCATCCGAGCTGTATACGCTCAAAGATGAACTGCGCGATCTCGTCCCGGCTGAGCGCCGCCCCGAAGCGGTTGCCATCGCCGCCCGGGCCTTTCTGATCGACGAATTTCTTATCCGAAACATTCCTGGCGCTCAAGCCCAGCGTGTAGCCAATGTATTGACTAATATTTTACCCGTAAAACAACAACCTGACACCGCACGCCTGACACCTGGCACCTCATCGCCTGGCACCATCCTCCTCCACGGCCATTGCTATCAGAAAGCCCAACCCCCTGCGCCAGACGGATTTCCGGTGGGGCAGGGGGCCACTGCGGCTTTTCTGCGCACGCTCGGCTTTGAAGTGGAAATCGTCCCCTCCGGCTGCTGCGGCATGGCCGGTGCATTTGGCTACGAAAAGGAACACTACGAGGTCTCGATAGCGGTGGGTGAGTTGGTTCTGCTGCCCACCGTTAGAAGCGCCAGCCCTGAAACCCAGATCGCCGCTCCCGGCGCTTCCTGCCGCGCCCAGATCGCGGACGGCGCAAATCGCGCTGCCGACCATCCGTTGGTGATTGCGGCGAGGTTATTGTGAAAATCTTCCACTCAGGTAGATTCGCAAAGACAGCTCGGACATTTCAGTCCAGGCTGTCTTTTAATTTTATAAGCCCTGATTGGTTTAAGTAGTTAATTCCGCAGTTCGGATTTGGGCTGGCTCTGGCTCATTTGTTTGCGGTAGGGCGTTTTGATAGATGGAGATAGCCAGCAGGAAGGCGCTGATGAGTTTGAGTTCATCGAGTGCAACGGAGAAAATCCAATTTGATGTGAGGTAGGCCGGGGCTAACAACATAAATTGATAAAACTGGGTGACGGCGTGGATGGCCAGGGCCGCCGCGATGGAAATCAGGATGACGTGTTTTTTGCCTGTTTGCGAAGGATTGCGCGACATCCAGATGGGCGCAAGCAGAGTCAGGATCGACCGGTAAACCAGGATGACGGTGCTAAATATACCCAGGGCCAGGGTCGGATTGGGGTACTGGTTAAAATCTTGCAGCCCCATCACGGAGGTCGGGAGAATATATCCGACGAGAATCAGGATGGCGAAGAATCCGTGCCTGCGCGTGAAGAACACCCCAAGGAAGATCAATAGCAGGAACGCGATATAAGGGTACAAAGTCCATGCGATGAATGAATTTATCCATTCCCATACCCCTTCACTGTAGTGATAAGTTGAGAGATAGCGCACGAACTGTGCGGCCGAGGGATACTCCTGCCCAAATCTGGCGAAGACGATCAGTGCGTAAACGCCCAGCCAAACCCAGAAGCTGCGCATCGGTTTTTTCTGGCGAACATACCACCATCCGAGCAGCAGGGTAGTTATTGCGAGGGGAATAAGCAGAAGCCACAGGTTTTCGCTAACCTGGCGAGCGGCATTCAGAATCACTTTTAGAATCGGATTGCCTGAAAAGAGCTTCGGATGCATGGCGATGAATTGATATCCGATCTCTTGCGTGACCCTGAAGAACAGACCCATCGGAATCAACCCCCAGAGCGGGAATCGACGGGTAATGACCCAGGCAATGAGTGGAGGAATGATGAGGAAAAACGTTACCCGGTAGGTGACAAAATAGAACCAGGTTTCGCCGGTAATGAGCTGTGCGATCTGTCCAGCCAGGTACACCAGTCCGGGTAGCAGGACCAGAAAAACGCCTTTCCAGGGCAGCGGCGCATTCGGGACGGGTTCCATCAGACCCCAGGTGGCGCGCGGCGAGGTAACATGCTCAAGCAGGGCGGTGTAGCCCAGGTCTGGCAGGGTGCGCAGCCAGAGCAGGAGTATTCCAAATCGCCCCTTTTGTTCATAGGCATTGCGGCATTGCTCGTTAAAAACCTGCTGCATTGGGGTTGCGTAATCATCACGATGCTCTTTAGGGTAAAGGCTGAGTAGCGCAGCGTAGATTTTGCGTGAAATTTCAACCCAGGAATTGGTTGTCATGTTACGCTCCTGTTGTCAGGCAAGCCAGAACCTGTTTCTGACGGGCAATCTTGACAGCCTGTTCCAGCCTTTGGCTTTCCGTGCTCAGAACTTTTTGCCCCATATTGCTCAGTCGGTAATAGCGGCGACGTTCATCGTCGAGGGACGGGTCTGGGCGTTCTTCGGCTTCCTCGATAAAACCGGCAGTTAGCATGCGCTTGATCGACCCGTATAGTGTACCTGGACCCATTTTGAGTCTGCCGCCTGTCTGGGCTTCCACATCTTTCATGATCAAGTAGCCATGTTTTTCGCCATCCGCCAGAGCCAGCAGGATGTGAAAAACGGCCGGTGTGAGCGGTTGCTGTGGTGCGATCTGTTCGGCCATTGGAAACCCTCCTTTTAGAATAATATATCCACGATAGATATATCTGTTGTGGATATATTATTCCTTTGCGATTGATTTGTCAATACCCATGTGGCACAATTTTAATTGCAAGCACTATATAATTACCCCATCGACTTCAATCGGTTTTTGACAGGTGATGGATGGAAATTAATTTGACCGGTCTCTCTGCTGCATTGGCAACCTTCATCGGAGTCTGGTGGGGGCATGTCGCGGTGCGGAAATTCGAATCGAACCTGACGGACATCCGTCCGGCAATGGGGATTTGTGTCTTGCTGGGTCTTGGGCTGTGGACGGGTGCGCTGCTGACCGATTCGATGCCCGTTTCAGCGGGGCTGGGCATCCTGGGCATGACGCTGCTTTGGGATGCTTTTGAGTTTTATCGCCAGGAGAAGCGCATCAAGACCGGTCACGCCCCGGCCAACCCGAACAATCCGCGCCACGCCCGTATTTTGGCGGAGCATTCATCCGCGACGACAGTCGATTGGCTGGACTGGGACCCGCGTGGGAGGGTATACTCGCCGGAAGAACTGACTAACGACCATAGACGGAAGACCAACGACAAAGGATGATGGTTTGGCCTCGGTCATTGGTCTTTTGTCTTTCGTCCTCCTCGACAAGGAATACTTTGTGAACTTTTTTGGCATCTGGATCGGGCTATTAACCTGCTGCATCATCGGCCTGGGGTTTGTCTGGGTCATCCGCGGCGAGCGCTATTTTGGCTATTTGTGGTGGCCGTATGTGATGGGCTTGGGCATTCTGCTGGCGGCCGGCTCGCTTTTTCTCTCGAACGATTGGGCCTCGGCTTTGCTGGGGGCCTTTGGGGCTTCGCTGGTCTGGGGTTCGACTGAACTCAAAGAGCAGGCTGTGCGCACGGAGTTGGGCTGGTATCCGTTTCGCGAGAAGAAGATCCTCCCGCCGGGAGCCGAAACGATCAAAAAGTGGCCTGCGCCGCATTTGTAAATCCGGTTCACCCGCGCATCAACTCGTAAGCTGCCACAGCAAAGGCAACTGCCACATTGAAGGAGCGCTTTTGTCCGCGCATTGGGATGTAGAGCCTGCGCTGACAAAGGGCCAGGATTTCCGGGTCCACGCCGCAGACTTCGCTGCCCAGAACGAGCGCGATTTTCTCCGGGCGCGGAAAGCTTGCGAGGCGGGGCAGGGGCACGGCATCTTCAGTCAGCTCGAGTGCAAATAGCGTGTAGCCGCTCTTGAGCAATGCTTGGGCCGCTGCCAGGGCGTTGGGGTGAACCTGCCAGGGCAGGTTGTTCTCAGCACCGATGGATGTCTTTTTGACGGCCTCGTTTTCGGGGCTGGGGGTGATCCCGCACAGGTGCAGGCCGCTGAAACCGAATCCGTCGGCAGAACGGAAGATAGCGCCTACGTTCCAGGCTGAGCGGATGTTGTCGAGCAGCACGACAGGCCCGGGGCGCGAAGCTGTATCCGCTGGTTTGACGGGTTCGTGCTCGAGAGGGTATTGGGCCATCATGGCGGTCTCATCCAAGCAGCGCGGACATCTCGCATTTGAACTTTGGCCTTCGACCAACGGAAATCTCAGCCCACAGGATGGGTTTTGGCATTGCCTTATCTGGTAGAATGAAGCGCTCATCTTTGTATTAAATCATACAATGCCCGAACGGGTATAGCTTTGGAGAATAACCTTGTTCCTTTTGCCGATTGAAGAAATTGGGCGCGCGCGCTCTCTGTTTCGTAAGATGGACATGCACCTGGCCCTGCAGGCGATTTTGGCCGGGCAGGTCGAAGCGCCGATCTACGTCGATGATGTTGAACACCCGCATTTTGCGCTGACCTGGGCCATGTCCCGGGTTTATTTGGCGGGCAAGCCCGGCAACCGGGCTGCAGCTGAAGCGCTGCGCAAGGTTTTCAGCGGGATTTTAATGCGTGAGGCGCTCAAAGCCGGGCATGATGCCTATATGCTGTCTTACCCGGATGCTTCGTGGGAGCCGTTCATCGCCCTGGCGCTGCAAGAGCGCGAACCGATCCAGGTTGGCCGGCAGTATTATGCCTTCAAAGAAGCCAAGGCCAACTGGCACAGCATGCTTCCGTCAGGGATGCAGGTTCGCGCGGTGGACGCTGCTTTGCTGGCTGAAAAATGGCACAACCCTGAATATTTAACCGAAGAAATGGTTTCTGAGCGCCCCTCGGTCGAAGATTTTCTGGCAAAAAGCTTTGGCGTTTGCCTGACCCGCGATGATGAGATCCTGGGTTGGTGCCTTTCCGAGTACAACACCCATCACCGCTGCGAAGTCGGGATCGCCACTCGCGGCGATGTGCGCAAGCGCGGCCTGGGAACGATGCTGGCCCTGGCTTTTGTCGAGATGGCCGAGGCCCGCGGCGTGGCGCGGGTTGGCTGGCATTGCAGCGCCAACAACGTAGCTTCGGGTGCGACTGCGCTCAAGGCGGGTTTTGAACACGTTGCCGATTATCCCGCTTATCTTGGCTGGTTCGACCCGGCCTTGAACACGGCCCAGCGCGGTTATTTCGAACTGGTCAACGATAATTTTGCCGATGCGCTGCGTTATTATGAAAAAGCGCTCTCCATGTCTGAAGCGCCCGATTGGGCCTATTTTGGGGCGGGCTGTGCCGCGGCCATGCTCGGTCAAAGCGAGCGGGCTCTGGCGCATCTGGCCAAAGTAGTTGAGCATGGCGCGGAAGACAGTGATGATTTTCGAGAGTCGAAATTTCTGACCAGCCTGCGCGAAAACCTGGCGTTCAACCTTTTGCTTGAAAAACTGGACAAACGCGACAAGGGGAAATAGTTTTTATGATCCGCCTGCTGGCCATCGACCTGGATGGCACCCTGTTCAACTCCAAGCAGCAAATCAGCCCGGCAGACCGCCGGGCGATTGTATTGGCACAGCAGTCGGGCATCACGCCTTTGGTGGTGACTGGCCGCGGACGGCGCGGGGTCGAGATGGGCCTCGACCGCCTGGGCATGGACCTGCCGCATATCTGTTCGGCGGGTGCGCTCATCCGTCAGACGCGCGGCGGGCCGGCGCTTTCTTCGCGTACTTTTCAGCGCATGGATGAATTCCGCTACGTGTTGGATTTTGTCCGCGAGCACGACCTGGGGCTCGTCGCAGATGCGCCGGGGACTCACCTGTGGTTTGGACCGGACGCTTTGTTCGAGAATCTCGATCCGCTGACGGCTGAATCGGCGCTGCAGGCGCGCACCTTCGACCCGGAGCGTGATTTCGACCAACCCCTGCACAAGGCTACGCTGGTGGCGCATCCGCGGCTTCTGGCGATCGCGGAACCGTTAATTTCGCGTCACTGTCCATCGCTGCACCACACTGTGGCCGGAGAGCGTTATATCGACGTGACCGCCCACGGAGTCGATAAAGGCTCCGGGCTGGCAATTTACGCCGAAAAAATGGGCTACGCCCTCGATGAGATCGCCGCCATTGGCGACCAGATGATCGACATCCCGATGCTCAGGCTGGCCGGGCTCTCAGCGGCGATGGGCAATGCCCGCGCCGAAGTCAAAGCCGCGGCAGACCTGGTTGCCCCTTCGAATGATGAGGATGGCGTCGCCTGGTTTATTGAGCAGATTTTACGCCGTTAAGTTTTTCCAGCCAGCGCAGCGCAAGCCAGTGACGACTGTCGGGCCGCCCCATGGGATGGGTCTCACGCACCCGCGCCAAAGCAGCTTCAGCTGAAATCCCCTCCAAAAACATTAGAACTGCGCAGTAAATCGTTGTGGAACGGTTCATCCCGGCCACGCAGTGTACCAGTCCGCGCTGGCCCGTTTTGAGCCGTTCGATCACCCACTCGGCTTCCTGGCGAATCACCTCCGGACTCATCCCGAGGCGGCCCTCGCCTTTGTTGTCCCAGCGGTCGCGTGGGTCGGCAACGCCGCTTGCAGCCCACTTGCTCGGCTCTTCGCCCAGGTTCAGGACAAAATCGACCGAGGGGTGGTTTTCAGGCTGAAGATGGACTCCGCCAATAAACAGGCGGCGGCGCTCAGGGCGGTCATCGATCCGCACTGGGATCGGGTCGCCACCAAACCTGCGATGGATGGCTTTTGGCATGGGGTGCAGCGTGTTGGGCATCGGCGGTGGAGGGCACCAGTCGCGTTCCAGGCTGATGGGAGTTGACTCGCCGGGGGTTTGTTCGTGGCTGGCTCTGCGCGCATAAAATACCAGGTCGGGCGCGTCGATGGCTTTGACGCTGAACAGGTGAAAAATATCATTCCGCCCAGGTGCCTGCCAGCTTAGCAGATCGATCAGTAAACGGGCCTCGGCCTCGGCGGGCGGGTTCTTGAAATATGCATCCCCCTCCAGCCCGGTAATTGCTTCAAAACGTATTCGCATCGGGACAAACCGCCCCGATATGCGCTCGAAAATCCTTCCGTCACGCTCGAACAGTTCTGAGTTCTTTCGCTCGAAAGCCTGGTACTCCATGATGAGATCATGGAGTTGTCCGCGCGTTTCATCGCGAACGGACTCAATTTGCGCGCCCTGAAGCCCGGCAGTAAACGGATATTGAATGATTCGAGTATGAAGAAGTGTTTTCGACATGTTTTCTCCAGGCAAAACCCACGGTTGATCTAACGCGCTGCTTCTTATTATACATTTTGGCGCTGGTATTGGTCAAAAGAGCAGACAAAGAGAGAAATATTTCCCAGTCTGCTTGTCCCGTGTTTCCTTGTGAGCATTGCCTCCAAAGCGCATAATAAGCTCAAGAAATAAAAAAGCGCAGGAACTGGATAGGAATGAAAGTTCTGGCACAAGGAGGCTGAGATGAAAGAAGATTTGATCGTCAAATTTTGGGGTGTGCGCGGCAGTTATCCGACACCGGGGCAGGACACGGTCGCTTTTGGCGGTAACACTGCCTGTGTCGAGGTTCGGGCTGGCGAGTATGTTGTCATTCTGGATGCCGGGACGGGCATCATCCCGCTCGGGCGAGACCTGTCTCGCCGCGCCACCCAGCAAAAACGCCCGGTTGATGCCATCCTGCTGTTCAGCCACCTGCACCACGATCACACTCAGGGATTTCCCTTCTTCGGCCCGGCCTATAACCCGGCCTCGCACCTGCATTTGTTCGGTCCAGGCGCATCGGAACAGGCCCTCGAAGATTTGCTCGCTCACAACCAGCAGCCCCCGGCCTTCCCGGTCACGCTCAGGGATATGAGCGCCGCCAAAGAGATCCGCTCGTTGACCGAGACCGACCTGATCTCGGTGGATGCAGACGGGGTGCGACTGGTCCGCAACGGGGATCACGCGGCTTCGGGCTTGGTTATCCGTCTGATGAAATCTTACGCCCATCCGGGCGGAGTCTACATCTATCGCATTGAGTGGCGCGGACGATCGGTCGTCTACGCCAGCGACATCGAAGGTTACGTTGGCGGTGACCGGCGGCTGATGGCCTTTGCGCGCGGCGCCGATTTGCTGATCCACGATGCGCAGTATTCCGAAGCGCACTATCGCGGCCAGCGCCCCGGCCTGCCCGCCACCCAGGGCTATGGTCACTCGACTCCGCAGATGGCCTGCGAAATGGCCCTGGCTGCCGGTGTCAGGCAGTTGGCGCTCTTCCACCACGACCCGAACTACGATGACGCCACCCTGCTCGACCTGGAATCCCAGGCTCAGAGCCTGTTCCCGGCCACTTTTTCGGCCAGAGAAGGTCTGGAAGTGAGCGTTTCAAACGAGAGAATGCCCGTTGTTTTTGCGCAAGATACCCTCTCGCGATACGCTGAAAGGATGTAAAATCATGTTACGTATGACAGACATCCGCAACGACGATACCCGCAATATTCTCTCGTTCATCCGGCTTTTCGAGGGTCTGAAGGACTCCGATCTGAACTGGATTGCGGCCCGCTCTCACCGCCGCCTGTTCAATGCCGGGACGAATATCATCACCGCCGAACAGCCCGGCGAAGCGGTCTATATCATCCTGCACGGCACGGTCAAGATCCATATCGAGCAGGCTGACGGGCGGGATGTGGTGCTCTCGATCATCGGTTCTGGCGACACGCTCGGCGAAATGAGCCTGATCGACAGCGCCGGGCGCTCTGCCAGCGCCATCACGCTCGAAGATTCGCTCCTGCTGTGGATGGACAAGGGCACTTTTCAGCAAGTATTAACGGACTTCCCGCCGGTGGCCCTCAACCTGGTGCGGATTCTCTCTGCGCGGGTGCGGCTTAACAACGAGTTGATCCAGGCTCTGGCGGCGATGGATGTTTACGGACGGGTGGCGCGCCAGCTGCTGGCTTTTGCCGAGAAATACGGCGAACGCGGCGAAGGTGAATCGGTCCTGATCCCGATCCAGTTAACCCAAAGCGACATCGCCGACCTGGTCGGGGCTTCACGCAAGCGCGTCAACCAGGTGATGGTTTTCTTCCGCGAACAGGAAATGATTTCGATCACCGCCGCCGGGAAAATTGTTGTCTTGAGCCGTTCAGCGCTGCAAAAGTTTTGCCGTTAGGCAAAGTCACTTCCACTTATTAATGAAGAGAAGCCGCGACTCATACGAGTTGCGGCTTCTTGTTTTCCATGCTGAAATTTTAGGAATTGTTTTCTTTGTGCTGCCGGACCAGTTCGCGCCGCAGGATCTTGCCAACGGTCGTCTTGGGCAGCTCATCGCGGAATTCGATGTGGGTGGGCACCTTGTAGGCCGCCAGGCGTTCCTTGCTGAATTCCTTGATCTCGGCTTCGGTCAGGGTTTCGCCGGGCTTGACCACCACCCAGGCTTTGACCGTTTCGCCGCGATACGGGTCAGGGATTCCCGCCACGCCAACCTCGAGCACTTTGGGGTGGGTGATGATGACCTCCTCGACCTCGCGCGGCCAGACCTGGTAGCCGCCTGGTTTGATCAACTCTTTCTTGCGGTCGACGATGTAAAAGTAGCCGTCCTCGTCCATGCGGGCGATATCGCCGGTGAACAGCCATGCAGCGCCGCCGTCGCCCATATCGCGCAGGGTGTTTTCGGTCTCGGTCGGCATGTTGTGGTAGCCCTTCATCACCTGCGGTCCGCGGATGACCAGCTCTCCAACATCGCCCATTTGCAGTTCGGTTACGCCGTCATCCAGGCTGATGATCTTGCATTCCACATCGGGCAGGGGCATGCCGATCGAACCGGTCTTGTTTGCGCCCTTGAGCGGGTTGCAGTGGGTGGCGGTCGGGGCTTCTGACAGGCCGAATCCCTCGAAAACCACGCCGCCGGTCAGGGCTTCGAATTGCTCTTTCGTCTCGCGCAGGAGCGGGGCTGAGCCTGAAATGCAGGCTTTGACCGATTTCAGGTTGTACTTGCCCGCCTTGACATCGGCGCGATTGTTGATCGCGTTATACAGGGTTGGCACACCCGGGAAGATGGTCGGTTTGTACTTGTCGATGCTGGTCAGCACATCCACCAGATCACGCGGATTGGGCACCATGATCATGCTCGCGCCCGAAGCCAGCGCAAAGTGCATCCCGGCCACCATGCCATAAACATGGAAGAGCGGAATGGCCATCAGCATGATCTCGTTGCCTTCGTCCAGGTTGGACATCCAGTTTTTGATTTGCAGGGTGTTGGCAACCAGGTTGCGGTGCAGGGCCACCGCGCCTTTCGAGATGCCGGTCGTCCCGCCCGAATACTGGAACAGGCTGGTGTCATCCGGGCCAATTTCAACCTTTGGCCGGGCAGCACCTTTGGACTGCGCCATCAGGTCTTTCATCCAGATATCGCCCTGAGCCAGCCCGCCCTCGATACGAAAACCGCCCTTCTTCTCCTTGGCAAGTGTAAACAGGATGCGCAGGATGGGCGGCAAGGTTTCTTTTAAGTTGGTGACGATCAGGGTTTTGATTTTGGTTTTGGGTTGGGCGGTTTTGATCGTTTTGTAAAAATTCGACATCACGAACATGATCTCGATGCCGGCATCGTTGACCTGGTGCTCGATCTCGCTCGCAGTATAGAGCGGATTGGTGGCAACCACCACCGCTCCGGCCTTGAGAATACCGAAATAGGCCATCACAAACTGCGGGGTATTGGGCATGAACAGCCCGATCCGATCGCCTTTTTTTACGCCCATCCCGACCAAGGCCGCTGCAATCTCATCGGTGATGGCAGACATTTCCTTAAAGGTTACAACTGCGCCTTTGAAAATGGTGCATGCCTTGTCTGGATACTTACGGGCGGACTCTTCAAGGAAATGAAAGACCGGGACTTGCGGATAATCGATCGTTTGCGGTACGCCCTGATCGTAATGGGCCACCCACGGACGCGAATCCATCATTTTTTCTCCTCCTCCATCGGCTTTTGAACGGTGTGTAGTTTTAGTATAGATTCAAAAAAATCAAAAGTCAATGAGAGCCGGATTAGTGACGAAAATCCCAATCAGCTTAATTTTGATCTCACCCAGGCTTCCACTTCTTTCACGTTCACTTGCCCGGCCTCGAACCACTTGATTTGCGGGTCATCCGGCTTGAACCAGTTGGTCTGGCGGCGCACGAACATGCGCGTCAGCCGCCGCATCTGAACTTTGGCATCTTCCAGGCTCATCTCCCCGCGCAAAACTGCTCCGGCCTCACGATAGCCGATCGCTGACATGCTCGGCAGATCTGGCCCGTAGCCTTGTTCGTAGAGACGCGCCACTTCTTCTAAAAAACCATTTTGGAACATTAAATCGATTCGCTCGTCAACGCGCTGGTAGAGTTCCGGGCGTGGACGGGTTAACCCGACTGTCAGCAACTCATAAGCGGACTCACCCCTGCTGGATTGCGCAGAAAAGAGTTGGCCGGTGCTGAGAATCACCTCCAGCGCGCGGACGGTGCGGCGCAGGTTGCGCGCGTCGATTTTGGCGGCAGCATGCGGGTCGAGAATTTCCAATTTGGCGTGTAGCCAATAAATACCGTCCTCGCCTCGCTCCGTTGCCATTTTTTCGAGCACTTCCCTTAATCGCGCGTCCGGGGCCACCTCCGGTGGAGTCCAGCCCTCGGTCACCGCGCGGATGTATTGTCCCGTTCCGCCGACCAGCAGGGGCAGTTTGCCGCATGAATGAATATCAGCGATCGCCTGGCGGGCAGCCTCCTGAAAAACGGCCAGCGACCAGGTCTGGTCGGGGTCGGCCACGTCAACCAGGTGATGCCGCACCCGCGCCATCTCGGCTGCGGACGGTTTCGCCGTGCCAATATCCATGCCGCGATAAAACAAGCGCGAATCGGCTGAAACGATTTCGCCGTTCAACCGTTCAGCCAGCCGCAGCGACAGTTCGGTCTTGCCAACCGCCGTCGGGCCGATCAGTACGAGGAGTGGAAGTTTTTTAGTCAGTGGTCAGTATCCTGTATTCAGTAGTCAGTAATCACATCCTCCCGGCAAAAAGCGCCGGGGCGATGTGAGCGGAGGGTCGAGTAGAGCGATAGCCCATATCGAGATCAGCAGTCAAAGGACGGTTTGGCTTGGGGATTACTCCAACCCCGAAGTGACATTCTCGAAATGCTCAAACCTCGGTGGTGTGCCGGGGGTTCCTTCAACGGCAATTGCATCGCATTGCCAGTTGTCGATTTCGTGTTCGGCCGCGTAGTGACCGGCGGCGGCGCGCATGTGGCGCAGCTTGCGGGGGGTTAAGGCTTCTTCGGGCAGACCAAAGCTGCGGGTGGTGCGCGCTTTGACCTCCACAAAAACGGTGAAACCCTCCAGTCGGGCAACCAGGTCGATCTCACCGTAGGGAGTGCGGGCGTTGCGTTCCACAATCTCGTAGCCTCGGCCCAGCAGGTATTCCGCGGCGGCCTGTTCACCCCATTTTCCGATCTTCTGGTTGTGGTTCATGTCTTGAAACGCTCCAGGAAGGTTTTTAGCCGGGTGGAAAAGCTGGCTTTGCGCGGCCCGCTTTCGGTGTTCAGGCGCTGGTAGTGGGCCAGCATGGCCTGGCTGGTGCGCTGGATGTCGTAGCGCTGGGCTTCTTTGCGCGCCGCCTGGCCCATTTTCTTGCGCAAGCCCGAATCCATGCACAGGCGGGTCAGTTTGGCAGTGAAAGCAGGCAGATCTTCGGGGGCCAGCAGGCCGCTGATGTTGTCCAGAACCGTGTCGCCAACGCCTACCGAGTGGATCCCGAGCACGGGCAGGCCGGCACCCATGGCTTCGATGACTGAGAGCGGGTGAACTTCGCTGATCGAGGCCGTTACGAACAGGTCGCACATCGCCAGGTAGCCGGGCAGGTTCTCGTAGGGAATCTTGCCGGTAAAGTGGATGCGCTCGCCAACCGGGTTGGCGGCGGCTTGCTCGGCCAGGTCTTCACGTTCCGACCCGTCGCCGATCAGCAGCAAGTGGACGTTATCAAGCGCCTGGGCCACGCCGAAGAAGGCTTTGAGCAGGAAGGGCAGGTTCTTTTCAGGTGCCAGCCGCCCGGTGTAGACCAACAGGATATCTTCGGGTTTGTAGCCAAAATCGGCGCGCGCGAGCGGAGCGGCCTTTTGAAAACGGGCCAATTCGACGCCGTTTGGCACGACCATGATCGGCGCATCGACTTTAAATTTGCGCAGGACGGCTGCCATGCCGGGCGAAGGCGAGATCACCAGGTTGATGGCGCTGCAAAAGTCGGGCATGTAGGTTTCCATGAGCGTGTCCGTGATGCTCTCCGGCAGGCCGGGCAGATAGGTCTGGGCGTAGATATCGTAGCGGGTGTGGTTGGTGAAGACGATCGGGATGTTGAGCGGGCGGCAGTAGCGCAGGGCCAGCCGGCCGCTCAGGAAGGGATGATGAACGTGGGCCACATCCATGGTCTGGAGCAGGGCCTTGGCTTTGCGGCTGTACTGAAAGGATAAATAGTAGCCGGTGTCGGTTAATGGCAGGCCGGGCGAGCGGATAACCCGGCGTTCGTTGTCTTCGTAATCGGTGTCGCCAATCGTGAAAACGAAAACATCGTGGCCGGCTTCTTCGAGGACACGCTTGTTGAGCTCGATATAGTTGGTGATGCCGCTCATGTGTGGCTTATATGTATCTGCCATCATGCCGATACGCATGGCTTGCTCCTTTTACCGCGAAGGCACAGGGTCACGAAGGTTTTTTGTGTCTTGGTGACTTGGTGATGAAATGCAGGTTGCGCTTTCATCCTACCTATTATATACTCAACCACGACCTAATAATTTAAGGAGGGTCTTATGACAGAAAACGCTCAAGTAGCGATATTTATTGATTATGACAACATCGAAATTAGTGTATCCGATGTTTTGGGGAAGAACACAGATGTTGATTGGAGCGAGATTTTGGAAACGGCCACGCGCATCGGGCGGATTGCCCTGCGGCGGGCTTATGCCGACTGGGCCATTTACCCGGATCGCCAGCGTGAACTTTTGGGGCGCGGCATTGAACTGGTGCATGTTTCGAGCAAACGCGGCAAGAACGCTGCCGATATTCGGATCGTGATGGACGCGCTGGAGATGATCCATCGCGGCACATCCATCACACACGTTATGCTGATCTCGGGCGATGGAGATTTTACCGAGCTGGTGCATCGTCTGCGCGTCGAGGGCAAAACAGTCATCGGCATGGGCGTCAGCGGGACGAGCGCTGAGTACCTGGTCAACGCCTGCGACGAGTTCATCTATTACGACAAGCTGGTGGCCCCGCCGCCGCCTGCCAAGCCCGCCAAGCCTGTCAAGAACGGCAAGGAAGGCAAGGACGAGCCGACCCCGGAGCCGGTCGTCACCTTTGATATCAGCGAAGCGCGCCAATTGCTGCGCAAAGTCTTGCAGTCTGAAGAGCAGGAATGGATGCTTGCGGCTGGTTTGAAGCAGGTTATGCTGCGTCTTAACCCGGCTTTCAATGAACGTAACTACAACTTCAAGAGCTTCAAGGAATTCCTGGCGGCCCAAACCGATATCGTTGAAGTGCGCCTGAATGACAATCAGCAGATTGAAGCGCGCCTGGAAGAAGAGTCTGAGCAGGTTGGTTCACAGGTTCCCGATGCCCTCCTGGATCGTTACCTGCAGATCCTGGCCAGCCAGAAGATCCGCATGACGCCCAACGAGTTCCGTCCGGCGATCGTTTTCAAGTTCCACGAATTTCTCAAGACCAGCCCCGATCTGACCCTGACCCAGCTCAAAGATCGGGTTCAGGCTCATTTCGAGACCAACGCTCCGCACGTCAAAATGCAATATATTGCCGAAACGGCCCACCAGCTTTTCCATACCTATTGCTTTATCTTTGACCAGGAAGAGACCAATTACGAAGCGGATGTCCGCCTGTGGGACAAAAACGTTTCCCTTGGCCCGGAAATTGGCCGCGCCACCGACCTGTTGGACAAGTGTGACAAGGGCCTGCTGCAGAAACTGGGCAAAGCGCTTGGCTCGACCGAGAAGATCAACAAGGAAGTCGCCGCGCGCCTGCTCTACGGCAGCTTCCGCGGACAGCGCATGCTGGAGCATGTTGCCCACCTGCTGGCTGGGTTGAAAGAGAAGAAATAAAATGCGCAAAAACTGGCTGCCCATCTTGATGGACAGCCAGTTTTTTGTTGTCTGCATCAAATGGGAAAAATGCTCTCAAGTTGACTCTCATCCTCCTTCAGGATACAATCTCGCTTCAACTTTTCCGTTTATTGGCAGGCAAAACTATGGTGAAACTTATTTTACGCAACCAGGAACATGACATTCGACCGGGTATGACTCTGCTTTCCTCGCTGAAGCTGATCAACATCCTGCCCGAGTCGGTGATCGCCGTTCGCAACGGGGAAATGATCCTTGAAGATGAGATCCTGAAAGACGGTGACGTGGTCAAGCTGGTGGCCGTCATCTCGGGCGGGTAGGCAGGCGATGAAATGTAAAACCTGCGGCCAGAAGGCCACCGTCAACATGCGCCACCACAAGCTGGCCTTGTGCAGCCAGCACTACCTCGAATGGGTCCCCGAGCAAACGGCCCGTTTTATCAAAAAATATTGGATGTTTGGCCCGGACGAACGTGTTCTGGTGGCGGTTTCGGGCGGGAAAGATTCGCTCTCGCTCTGGGATATTCTCCACCGTCTGGGCTATCAGGCAGACGGACTGTATCTTGGCCTGGGCATCGACGAGGGTATCGGCTACTCGGACGAATCGCACCGCCTGACCGAAAAGTTTGCCAGCGAGCGTGGGCTGAAGCTGCACGTGGTTGATATCGAAAAAGAATACGGTTCGTCGATTCCGATGCTGGCTCAAAAATCGCGCCGCGGACAGGGGCGTCCGTGCTCGGTTTGCGGGGTCGCCAAACGCCATGAGATGAACCGCATCGCCCGCGACCTTGGATACGATGTGCTGGCGACCGGCCACAACCTGGACGATGAAGTGGCGGTGCTCTTCGCCAATACCATCTCCTGGTCTGCCGACCTGCTGCGCCGCCAGGAGCCGGTCCTGCGCGAAAGCGATGGTCTGGCGCGCAAGGTCAAGCCGCTCTGTCGCTTTGGCGAAAAAGAAATGACCGCCTATGCCCTGCTGCGCGGTATCGAATATATTTATGAAGAATGCCCGTTTTCGGTTGGTTCGACTTCGATCTATTACAAGGAACTGCTCAACCAACTGGAACATGAACGCCCGGGGGCCAAACTGGCCTATTATGTCAAATTCCTGGAAGCCAAAAAAGACGGATTGTTTACACCGGCCACCGCGCAGGATTTTGTCCTGACCGAGTGCCCGCAATGCGGACAGCCCACCTCGGGCGATGGGCTGTGTTCGTTTTGCAAAATTATCAAAAAAGCCGGTTGATTTTTTACTTAACCACCCTGGCAGATTCGAGCGAATCTGCGCCAAAGTTGATGATGAGTCCCAGCTTAAACCCTGTGGCGGTTAGATAGTTAATGGTTTGGGCGTGATGTCGCGCATGCAGCTCACTGATGGCTTTGATTTCAACGATAATTTTTCCATAGACAACAAAATCAGCCGCGTAATCGCCTACCTGAACAGTTTTGTACTGGACAGGCAGGCGTTTTTGTTGTTCAAAAGGAATGTTTCGCAGCGTAAACTCATGCGCCAGGGCGGCCTGATAAACATTTTCAAGATAACCCCATCCGAGCGTACGATGAACCTCCATAGCAGCGCCAACAATGGCGTAAGATTCTTCTTTGTAGAATAGATTTGCCATCTTTTAAACCTTTTCTGACACGAATTCCACAAATTGACACGAAAAGAGCTTTTTAAAATTAGTGCAAATTCGTGAGATTTGTGTCCTGTTTTTTAAGCTTTCTCCGCTACCTCTGGCAAGGGAAGCGCCTCGACCAGCCCGCGCACACGGAATTTTTCGATGTATTCGCGGGTTTCCCAGTAGTCCAACTCCAACTCGTTGGCGATTTCGAAGACCGATTGTTTACCCTCGAAGCGCATCATCATCTTTTCGATGGCGCGGTTCAGCTTCCAGTTGACCTGCCAGTCGACGAACAGGCCGTGGCCGGAGAGAAAGACCGGGCCGCGGAATTGGCGCCTGGGCAGGTAATCGCTGGCGTAAACGCGGATAATCTCCTCGATCACATCGGCAGCTTCTTGCAGCTTGTCTTCGTGCATGATGTCCAGGTTGTCGTCGGTGGTGTGGTATTCGGGGTAAGGATAGCGGCTGACCGACAGGCAGGGCACGTTGAGTCCGGGGCCGTTTAAGACGCGCTCATCGTTGGCGATCACATCGGCAAACGTCCCCTCGCGGAATTCCTTGCCGCGTTTTTTGAGTACATACTGTCCAACCTTGTCGAGCGCGGAATTGTGTTGGCGGGTGTGCTGCAAAGCGATACTGTTGTCGTTTCCGGTCATTTCAATAAAGATGCCGCCCTTGAAGCCAGGGATCAGCTCTTCGTGGTGAGCCAGGTAGGCAATCGTGCCGATCGTCTCCGCGCCGAACCAGAAGCGCACGCTCATCGAACCCGCCGGGAGTGGATTGGCCGCCAGCCGCCGGGCGACCTCGATGGCGGTCACCACACCCGCCGCGTCGTCGTTGGCCTGGTTAGGGTGGCAGACGTGGGCCATGATGAACATTTCGCCGGCGGAGGGGCTTTTCCCACCCCGCGGGTGGATGACGGCTTCAGCCACTTTGAAGCCACCCTGGGCCGGATCGGTCAAAAACTCGGAGCGGATCACAACCCGGTAGTTTTTATCGCGCGGCAGGGTATCAAACTGGTTTTTGCTCAGGCAGAAACCCCACGAGCGGTCGTAATATTTGAACTTCCAGGGGATGGCGTGCGGGCGTTTTTCGTTGAAGTACAGATGCGGTTCGAGCTCGCTCCAGGGCAGGAGGGTATCCATCGGGAGCGAGTACGAGACCAGGTTCAGGGGGTTGTCTTTGAAATCCACCACGCGCTGGCCATCTTCGGTTTCGAGGTAGGCTTCGTGGACGAGATAGCGCTCGGGCACGTACCAGGTCCAGACGGGGGTCAGCGGGGCGTAGGTTTCGATTTTGTAATGAGCAGTTTCCGGGAGGTAGGCGCCGATAATCTCCAAAGCGGCATCCATGCCCTCGGAGGCGAGAGTCCGGTGTAACGGGACGATCTCTCCCAGGACATCCTTCAAAGAAGAGATGGGCTTCATCGGCGGAATCCAGTCTTTGGCGCGCTCAGGACTTTCGATGATGTAGGTCAGGCCGGGGCCGGGATGCTCCTGCATGGCCTGCACCGCCACGCGGAAAACGTCGTTGCATTTCATCAGGCGGCACTCGCCCAGGCCGATGGCGCGTTTGGCGACCACCTGGCTGTCGAGCAGGGCCCCGATCGGTTCAAAGTCGAGCACCACGCCGCGTTCCACATCGCGCACGAACATGCTGATCGTTTCTTCGCTGGGTTTGCCCTGGGCGTCGATGGCTGCGCCTTTGAATTCTTTCAAGAAGCGGTAATCGACGCCGGCGGCCTGTTCGCAGTGGTGCAAAAAGGTGATCGATTTACTGTAGGCCAGGCCCAGGATCAGGATCTTGGCATCCCATTCGCGGAATTTGGTGAAGATGGTTGTTTCGCCGAAGCAATCTGTGGCGCGGTGGGCGGCGACTTCATCGGCGTGCGCCCCGATGGCGGCCATCGAGTAGACCGGGTGAAACATGCGTTTGGCGCGCGGGTCTTTGCGCACGACTTCGGTCAGCACGCCCATTTGGGAGGGGCTGGTGCGCATGTCCCAGGGGGTGCCGCGCAGGAAGTCATAGTTGAAGGTTGGCATGATCAACGTGCCGCCTGGGCCGATAACCGAGAGAATGGCGTCGATCACGGTTTGCGGACCGCCCTCCACGCCGCCGGGCGCGCGCGAAAGGGTTGAGTAGGCGCTGTGGACAAAGATGGTGTCGCCTTCGGTCATGCCGAGGGCGCGGAAGTCAGTGGTGAGGGAAGTTTTTGTGAGCAAGGGGAGACTCCTACAGTGGAATGGGAGAGATTCTAACAGAAAGATGAAAGACCAAAGATGTTGTTTTACTTTGGGACATTAAATCGTCGCGGGCAAAAACAAAGGTCCGTTTTGACTAAGCTGTTCTTTGCGGGGAGAGCCAGCTCGAAGATTACGTTATTACGTGGATTTGGATGTATACTTTCCGCTTACGTTTTTACAAATCTTTCAGCCATTATGTATATTCTTCTCTCATTTTTCGGCTTGCCTCTAGACCCCAATTCCTTGGTGTATTATATTCGTCTTGCTGTGACTGTTTTCTTGTTCGGTATATTTTGCAAACTGGGCTTCGATTCTGTGGTCTTTGGTTTGCAGGTTATAACTGGCATGGTTGAGAAAAAACCGGCCATGCGTCGGGCTTTTGAAATCTTCCTTCCATTCTTTCTTATCTTATTTGCCATGGTTGTTCTTTGGATGGATTTTTCAAACTCGGATATTTTTACCTTTTCTTTATTGCTCATCCTGGTGGCATCGGTTGCTTTTGTTTTTGCGTTTTTTTCAGCTTTAATTGTTTACTGGTCGTGTCCTAAATAAAGGTATTCATTTGCTACGGCATGCGGCCGGTAACAAAGAGAAAGCCCCCCGCTTTTTGCGGAGGGCTTTCTCTTTGCTTTATGCCGGTTCCATCACCAGCAGGTCGGGCGCTGTGTAGAGACGGTAGGGAAGTTCCGGGAGAATGGCGGCAATAGCGTTGCTGCTGAGCTGGAATTCAAAGTTGCCCACTTTGCAGTGGTACGTGTGGTTTACCGCCAGGGGGCTGTTTGGGTCGGGATATGAATAATCCCGTTCTTCGCTGGTGCGGAAGGTTACCGGGCCTTCGTGGACCGTGGCCTGTCCGCTCTGGGCCATTTGGCGGGCGCGCAGCAGCGCATCCTGGTCAAGGCCAAGCGTTTCCAGCAGGCGGTTGGTCAAATTCTGTTTGATTTCGGCTTCGCTGGAGAGCGGCTCGGCAGAAAGGAACCAGTTTTGGGCATTCAGATAGAAGAAGCGATAGCGGCCTTCGGGCAGGAAAACGCCAACCCCGGCCAGGCCTATGGTATGGAGCTTCTTGCCATCGTTGGTTGTAGCAATATAGCGCGCCGGGTCAGTCATGCTTTCGGGTTGAAAGGTGATTTCACCTTCGGCGCTTTGGATCGGCCCCTTTTGCAGATTCATACGCAGCAGGAACAACCGTCCGCCGCGCCACAGGGCGAAGAGCAGGCTGCCGCCAACAACAAGCTGGGCAATGCCCATCATGCCGCCCAGGTCCGCGCCCATCATGGAAAACAAACCCCCAAAGCAGACCACGATGGCAATCAAAATCCCGCCTCCGGCCAGCCAGATCGTCGGGTTGGTGGCCTGGTGGATATCTTTGATCTGGGCCGGGGCGAGCTGTCCGGCTTTGTTAAGGGCAATTTCATCGTATTTGAAGAACTTCTGCATCATCTCCTCCTTTTTTATGTGACAGAATGTAATAAGTATAGCACCTGAGTAGAGAAAATGCTGTCATTTTTTTGTTGGGAGAATTAGCCCGCGCGGCAAAAGAGAAAGTCGCCCGGCTGGCCGGAGGACTTTTCTCTTATTGGAATTCGGCAAGCTCTTGAATATAATTACGATAATATATATCTTATTTTCTGATCTGACACAGGGAAAGGAATAAGTTATGGACCCCAACGAGCTTTTTGCGTTATTGTTTGGCGGCGGCATGATTATGACGGTGGTTATTGTTATTTTTAGCGTTTGTCTCTCGGTGCTTTGCACTGTTGTGCCGATCGGCGCGGTTATCTGGTTCCTCCTCAAGCGCAAAAAACAACGCGATGTTTTGCAACAGGCCAGCCTGGCATGGCGCAGCACGCAAGGCCGGGTCCTGAAATCGCGCGTGGAGGTTTCGGGCGGTGAACACACCAGCGTTTCGCCCTATGTGCTCTACGAGTATGAAGTCCACGGCCAGGTCTATCAAAGTGTCCAAATTCAGGCGGGTGACCGTTTCATGCGCTCGGGCAGTTCACGCGACGCTTACGAGACTGTGGACAGATACCCTGTCGGAGCGGTTGTGACCGTTTACTTTGACCCGTCCAACCCGGCAGAGTCCGCGTTGGAACGGGCCTGAATCCACCTGACATTTAAACGAATAAAGAGCAGGGTCAACCCGCACGCAAACCGGGTGACCCTGCTCTTTATTATCAGGCGCTGAATAACTATATCGATCTTGTTTTTGGACTGAGCAGTAAATAATAGAGTGCCAGCCCTCCGCTAAACACCAGCACAGCTACGTAAACCGTCAGATTGAGCAGTAATTCGGGCTTTACAGTGCCAAAAAGTTGGATGAAGGGCACGATCAGCACCAGATCGTAGGCCAGGAAGCTGAGTAGTTGTCCCTTGGCGTTGTGCCAGCGTGGTTTCAGCAACCCATACAGAAAGTAAAAGGCGTCGCCCAGGAAAATGCAGCCAAAAATAACCGAAGAGTCAGGGTTCAGGGCCCAGGGAAAGACGGGTAAACGCAAGACCAGTCCGCCGCCCGCCAGGATCAGGGATGCGGTAAAAATCCCGAAGGAAACCTGAACCAACCTGGGGGTCGGGCGCTCGTCGCTCAGCGGAATTCTGCGTCCCCACACGAATGCGACAGCGCTGGGAATGATCGCCAGCGCGCTGACGACAGCATACGGCAAAAGTTCGGAGCGTCCATTGGCGAACAGGTAAAAGAAATAGATGCAGGACAGGGTGGCGATCACCAGCACGTTTAACGATCCGGCGGGCAGTGCGCCCCATTCGCCGGTCCAGCCGATCCAGATCATTGCAACGCTGACCGCGGCAAAAATCGAGCCGATGAAGAGATAAGAAAGCTGCCCATCGGGCCAGGGCCAGGTCATCGTCACGGCTGGGGTTTGGAATACGAATCCCAGGCTTGCTGCCAGAACCAGTATTCCGCCTGTTACGATTGAAAAATGCACAAAATTTGAGACTTTCATCATTTACGGCTTGATGACCAGCATCAGGAACAAGACGCTTGCGATCAGCGTGCCGACGAAGACGATCGCCGGGGCGGGGTTGTTCTGTTCTACCGACTCCTCTCGGATGGCTTCGAGCGACTTAAAGCCAAGTAAGTGCATCACGATCCAGACAAAGAGACTCGAGATGGCGGCGATGATCGGCCCCCAGAAGGCGATCATGCTCAGGATGCGCCCCAGCACTTTGACAAATCCCTGCCACGAGGCGGGCGAGGCTGCAAATGAGACAGCTTGTCCGACGATCAGTGTCAGCAGCAGGATGATGATGAATTTATAGCGCGTGAAGAAGTTTTGCATGATCTCTCCTCTTAGAAATGGATTTCGTTTTCGTTGATCTGCCAACCGCGCCAGAGTGTATCCTGGCCGCCGCTGCCGCCGCTCTGGAAGTCATCCAGTACCAGAGCCTGGTTCTCGCTCTTGGAGTGGATGAAACGCCCGATCGCGCCTTTGCGCAGATGCAGGCCCTCGCCTTCCTCGAACTCGATCGCGAAGCGGCCAATATCCACCATCAGCCAATGCGCGCCATCATAACTGAACTGCACCCGCGCTGTCTGGTTCGACTGGGCAAACTGCTTGGCGTAGGGCATGAAATCGCGGTTGATATCCATGTCGGTCAGGGCGCGGCGTGTTTCGAGCAGGTAGAAGCGCTCCTGCCAGTTGAGCAGATAAGCATCCGGCTCGAGCGCAAACCCGGCATAATAGTTGCCGGTCGGCGTCCACGGGATGTTTGGCCCGCGCGAAGCCTGCCACAACTCGGTGTACAGCAACCGTCCGCGCACCTGGTAGGTCTGCTCGCCTTTTTGCGGGTGGATCACACGTACGGTCTTGCCGATTTCGAGCGCGGCCAGCTTGGCCGGTTCGGGCAATTCGAGCAGAGGTTGCAGGTTTGAACTACAGTAATTGCATTGCCTGTCGGTCGGCTTGATGCTCGCGCCGCAGGATGGGCATTTCAAATCAGCGGGGATGTTTTCGGGCATTTCTCTCTCCGGCAGGATAACCTGCGCTGTCGCCGCGCCGGACTGGGCCGGAGCCTGACTCGTGTTTTGGATGGCTTGGACTGCGCCCCGGGGGCTGCCGCTGTTTTGGTATTCGGAATAGCCGATAAAGAAGAGCATGAACGCCCCGATCAGATAGATCGGGGGCGGCAGGAAGGCCCACGCGCACAACATGATGATCAATAAAACGCCACAGATCAGCCAGTTTTTCATCATTTCCTCATCACCAACTGCCGCTATCTGAACCGCCGCCCGAGTCGCCGCCCGAATCCCAGCCGCCGCTGTCAGAGCCGCTGTCCCATGAGTCGTCGCTCCAACTGTCGTCTGAGCCGCTATCGCTGCTGTCGGAACTGCTCGAGTCGCTGTCGCTGCTCCAGTCCCACCAGCTGCTCGAGTCGCTGTCTGACGAGTTGTCTACAGCCGGGTCGCTCTCCGTTTCGCTGCTGTCGCTGACCCAGGTCGAATCGCTTGTGCTTCCCGAATCTGTATTGTCTCCCAGGTCAACCTGCGCCAAACTGCCAAATGCAAACAGGCACAGCGAAACAATACCCAAAAGAAACCAGGGGATCGCTACGGATAGTTTTTTGCCTTGTATCATGCGTTTTTTTCCTGTCATCAATTTCCAGATGATGTTTCCCTAAACCAGTATAGCCATAATTGTGGACAAAATCAATCTTATTCTCTGGGCGGTTTGTTTTTCTCGTAATATCCCACTAAGAGCGCATTGGTTAGCGCATCAGCAGCATAGGTCATGAGCGACAGGTCGATTTTGGGTTGTTCTTTGCTGGGGTTGGGGAGATTCTCATCCAATTCGACTGTCGATACGATTAAGTTGTCCCCATTCAGGCTCGCGCGGCTGAGTACCCTGCCATGTTGATCGGCGATGAAGGTTTCGTCAAAATATCCGCATTCGATGTACACATCCCTGGCGTTTCGGATGTACTTCCACAGGTCGGGGCGGGCCATGAACAGGATGCCGAGCGAGAGCCCTGGGCGCGGCAGGAAGGAGCGGAATTGCCCCGCGCCGGTTGTCTGGACCAATGGCACGCCCAACCAGGCTGCTTGCTGGCGCATGTACTCGCCAAAAACATTTTCGCTGTTGCGGTAAACCAGCTTCATCAGCGGCCCCAACTCGCGAGGCAGCACTGATTTTCCATCTGGAAGGATGAAAGGGGAAATATGCCCGAGCGGCGGGCAACTGCTGACCAGCATCAAATCCACTTTGCCGGCATAGGCCGCCCACAGCCTGGGGTGGCCCACATCCCAGCAGATCATCATCCCGATCTTGCCGAAATCGGTTTCGGCGGGGGCGATCGGGTGCCGGCGCGGGCGAAAATAAGCCCGCTCCCAGATCCAGGGGTAGCTTTTGTCGTAGCGCCAGCTTCTTCCGTCAGGCGCAACCAAAAACATCGCGTTGAAGATCTCTGACCCATCGCGCAGCAGCACGGTCCCGGCCAGGTGCAGGTTGTGCTGGCGGGCGGCTGCCTTCATCCAGCGCACGCTTGGCCCGTCGATCGGCTCTGCCAGGTCATAATTCCGGTCGTGGTATTCGTAACCGGTGTTGAAGACTTCCGGCAGCACAGCGATTTGCGCCCCCTGCGCGGCAGCCTGTGCGATCAGGCTTTCAGCCTGTTCCAACCGGGATTGGGTTGGGGCAGGCGCGGCATCCATGCGGATTGCAGCCAGGCTGATTTTTTGTCCCATCTTCTGCCTCCAAAGAAAAGCGGGGAATTTGGCGTTTTTTGCCAAATTCCCCGCCCCATCTATTCTCTACAGCCTCGGGTGTTATTAAAAACCGCGCAGGGCTTCCCAGCCGGCATACTTGGCGGTCTCGGCCAGTTCGGCTTCGATGCGCAGCAACTGGTTGTACTTGGCAACACGGTCCGAGCGGGCCGGGGCGCCGGTCTTGATCTGGCCCATGTTGAGCGCAACCGCCAGGTCGGCGATGGTGCTGTCTTCAGTCTCGCCCGAGCGGTGCGAAGTAACGGCGCGCCAGCCGTTGCGATGGCAGAGTTCAACGGCTTCGATGGTTTCGGTCAGGGTCCCGATCTGGTTCAGCTTGACCAGCAGGGCATTGGCGGCGTTTTCCTTGATGCCGCGGCGGACACGTTCCGGGTTGGTGACGAGCAGGTCATCGCCGACGATCTGGATCTTGTCGCCGAGTTCCTTGACCATCAACTTCCAGGAATCCCAGTCATCCTGGGCCAGGCCATCTTCGATCGAAACGATCGGGTAATCCTTGACCCACTTGGCCCAGAATTCAACCATCTGCGCGCCGGTCAGCTTCTTGCCTTCTTTACGAAGGTTGTAGGTTTTGGTTTCTTCGTCGTAGAGTTCCGAAGCTGCGGGGTCGAGCGCGATCGCTACCTGCTGGCCGCGGCCAGCTTTGAAACCGGCTTTTTCGATGGCTTCGAGAATGACTTCGACGGCCTCGTTGTTGGCCTTGAGCGCCGGGGCGTAACCGCCTTCGTCGCCGACCAGGGTGGCGTAGCCTTTGCTTTTCAGCACGGACTTGAGGGCGTGGTAGATCTCAGCACCCCATTGCAGGCCTTCGGCAAAGGAGGAAGCGCCGAAGGGCATGACCATGAATTCCTGGGCATCGGTGCTCTGCCAGCCGGTGTGCGCGCCGCCGTTCAGGATGTTCATCATCGGGACGGGCAAAACGTGGGCATAGACACCGCCGATATAGCGGTAGAGCGGCAGGCCGAGGCCGTTCGCGGCAGCTTTGGCAACCGCCAGGCTGACGCCCAGCATGGCGTTCGCGCCCAGGTTCGATTTGTTGGGGGTGCCATCCAGCGCCAACAGCTCCATATCGATGGCTTTCTGCTCGGCAGCGTCCCATCCATAGAGCGCGTCGCTGATCTGTTCGTTGACATTGTCAACAGCTTTTAGAACGCCTTTGCCGCCGAAACGGGCTTTATCGCCATCGCGCAGCTCAAGGGCTTCGTGGATGCCGGTCGAAGCGCCAGACGGAACCGCGGCGCGGCCCCAGGAACCATCTTCGAGAACGACTTCGACTTCAACCGTCGGGTTGCCGCGAGAATCAAGAATTTCGAGTGCTGAAATGCTTTCAATTATGGTGCTCATATTTTTCTCCTGAATATCGAAATAAGGGCTGCGGGGTTATGCTTTGCATACATCAAACGGGGGGAATTTCCCGTAAATTTGCCCGTCCAAGTATAATCCAGTTTAAGCCAATCTGACCGGAGAATCTTGTGTCCCCTTTAGAAATTCCCGCAAACGACCCGCGTCCACGCTTGCATTATCCCCTTGCCGAAACCCGTTTTCACAAGATCATGGTTGCTCTGGCGCGTTGGGTTTTCAAGCCAATCATGGTCATGGATATTCGCGGTCTCGAAAATCTGCCTGCGCATGGGGCGGCGATTGTCGCCGCCAATCACCTGACTCACTTTGATGTTTTCCCCTTGCAGTTTGCCTTGCCTCGTCCGCTGTTCTTCATGGGCAAGGCGGAGTTGTTTCAAGTAGGTCCGCTTCATGCGGTTTTTCGTCAGATGGGCGGATTCCCCGTTTATCGTGGCGAGGGCGACGCCTGGGCGTTGGAACATTCTGCCCGCATCCTGGCCGCCGGGCAACTGTTGGCGATGTTCCCGGAGGGGACCCGCTCGCGCGGCAAAGGGCTTTCGGTAGCCAAGACCGGGGTTGCCCGCCTGGCGATCGATACCGATTCTCCGATCGTGACCGTTTCGATCGACGGCAGTCAGCGCTTTTTCAAGCAGTTCCCGCGCCGCAACCAGGTCCGGGTGGTGATCGCCCCGCCAATTCATCCCCATAAAAACGAATCGGCCATTTCACTGACCGAAAAGATGATGTACACAATGGCTGCCAACCTACCCGCGGAACTGCGCGGCGTCTACGCTGAAAATCCCCCATTCAACCTATAAAAAAGGACGGGATGCCATCCCGTCCCACGTTGTTTACTTTGTAAACCCGTCGCTGGCCTTGTTAAGCGCTGCGACTTGTTCCTCGCTCAAGCGCCAACCGGCGGCCCCGGCGTTCATCTCGGCCTGACGGGTGTTCTTCGCGCCCGGAATGGGCAGCGCGCCTTTGCAGATCAGCCAGTTGAGCGAGATCTGCGCCGGACTTTTGCCGCCAAAATCCTGTCCGATCTCGGTCATCAGTTTGATCAACGGCTGCATCTCGCGCAGTTTGTTGGTGTAACGATTGCCGCGCACACCCGGAGGTGGGTTTTCGGGGGTGTATTTGCCGGTCAGCAGACCCATTGCCAGCGGGGAATAGGCGATCAGGCGGATGCCTAATTCCTGGCAACGCGCCAGCAGTCCGTTCTTTTCCACGCTGCGGTTAAGAAGGTGATATTCGACCTGGTTCGAAGCCAGCGGAATTTTGTATTTTGCCAGCACTGTTACAGCGCGCTGCATCTGGTTCTTGTCATAATTCGAAACACCCACCGCCCGCGCCAACCCTGCCTTGTGAACTTCGGCCAGCCCTTCAGCGTAGGTTTCGATCGGGATCAGTGGGCTGGGCCAGTGAATCTGATATAGATCCACTTTCTCAAGGCCGAGCCTTTCCAGGCTGGCTTTCAAGGCCCGCACAACGCTATTTTTTGTCCACCGCCAGGGGAGCGGGAAGAATTTGGTTGCCACGATAACGGGCGTTTGGGTATTTTTTAGGAATTGACCGAGCAGCCGTTCGGAGCGGCCATTGCCATAAACCTCGGCGGTATCGACCAGTGTCACCCCATTTTCAAGCGAAACGCGGAAACCCTCTTCGATATCCGCGTCTGAATAGCCTTTGCCATAATTCCATACGATCCGGTCGCCCCAGGCCCATGCGCCCAGGCCAAGTTCTGCAGTGTGCAGGAATTGAATTGATTCAGGGATGTCAGTCATGTTTGCTCCGTGTGGGTAAACTTCTGTGCATTCTATCACAGCCTGTGATGGAGTTAAAAAATCTCCCGGTTTTTGCGAAAAATTGGGAGATTTTTTAACTTCTTTTTGCTACTCGTATTTCAACGCCAGCACGGGGATCATTGTCGCGGCGCGCAGGGCCGGGTACAGCCCGGAGAGCAGCCCGATCACGGTCGAGAAAACAAGCGCGAAGATCGGCAGCCAGAGCGGGGTGTAGACAGCGATACTGGGAGGCGGACCGCCCTGTTGGGCGGTTTGCCCGGCCATGTAGACGATCGCGATCACGTTCAAACCTTGTCCGGCCAACCAGCCGATTGCCACACCGCCCAGGCCCCCGATGAAACCGATCCCGGCTGCTTCACCCAGAAAAATGCTCAATACATCGCGGTTGGTGGCGCCGACAGCTTTCATCAAGCCGATCTCGCGGGTGCGTTCCAAAATGGCCATGGCCATGGTGTTGGCGATGCCGATCGCGGCAACCAGCAGGGCGATCGCGCCCACCCCGCCGAAGATAACCTGCAATACCATGTAGAAATTGTTAATTCCCTGCACAAACGATTGTGGCGTGAAGGCCTGGAAACCCATCGCTACAATTTGCTCGTTCACTGAAAGAACGTTTTCGACATCATCGACTTTGACGATCACCTGAGCGTACCCGGTCTGGTTATAGTTAATGCGTTTGCCCATCGTCCATTCGTTGATGGCTTTGACATCATCCAGCCCCATATAGATCGACCAGTCTGACTCTCCGCGCGTTTCTTTGATCACGCCTACAACGCGGTAGGTTACTGTTTTGCGGATTTCGTTGCCGTCTTTGTCCACTTTGGTGTAAGTGAACTTTAAATTTTTGTCATAGAGATCGGGCGGGGGCGGAGGTTCCTGTCCGGGGCGCAGGCGCGGGTCGTAAAAATTCTTCGGGACTTCCGAGCCAATAATGATGGTGCCTTTTTGCAACGTGGTGATGCCCTGGCTGGCTTCAAGGCCCAGTTCCGCCAGGTCGCTGGTTCCAATGCCGATCATGTTGCCCCAGCTTTCAAGCCGCTCGTATTTGATGATCGCGCCAGCGTACATAAAATCGCGCGGGATGACATTCTGGACATTTGGCAGGGCCAGCAATTCTTTAATGGCGGAATTGGTGAGCTGTTTCGGCTTCGATGTGGAGTCGCCCCCGACTACCACGCCGCCTCCACCTCCTCCCCCGCCGCCTCCCATATACATTCCCTCGTCGTAAGCCGGGTAAACCTGGATCTGGGTCAGATCGCCGATCCCGTAGAGCTGTTCGTTGGCATTGCGCTGCAGCCCGATCGCCAGCGAAACGAGAATCACGACCGCCGCCGTACCGATCACCACGCCGATGGCGGTTAACGCCACCCGCGCTTTTCGGCGGCTGAGATTTCCAAAAATAAGACGCAGCAGATCAAAGAACTTCATTCAAAACCTTTCAGCCTTTCGGGCCGCGTACTCCCGGTTCCACTGGGATGGGTTCTTCTTCGTAGATCGGGACGGGCTGCTCAACAGGCTGGCCGCTGTCCAGGCCGAACAGGCCGAGCACAAAACGCCAGGCTTTTTGCAGGAAGGTTTCTTCTTGTTCAACGGGGGGGAAGCCTTCTCCACCACCTCCGCCACCGCCCCCTTCCGGGAAATTAGGATCAACTGGCATTTCTTCCATTTCGATCACATCCAACGTCAGAGTTTTGGTAATGGTGCGGGGCTGGTTGAAATCATCGGTGTAGTCGATCGTCACGGTTAACTCGAGCGGCCCCGGGATGTCGGGGTAGAGCATTGCATCCAGGGTGAAGTAGCCGCCCGATTCAATGGAACCGACCAGCGTCTGGGCATTTTCCAACATCCCGCTGGGCGTGGTGACTGTCATGCCGCCAAGCACGGACATTTTTTTGCCGAGATTTACCACCTGCAGCGGCAGGAAGTTCGGCTGGCCAACGAATAGCGTTCCAACGGGTTGGTAGAAGCTGACGTCTACATTCGGCAGGCTGTAAACCAGCAAGGTGATAACCTGATCATCGTTGATGGTGTTGCCGTTTTCGTCCAGGTAGGAGAACGTGATTTTCATCGGGTAGGCGCCGGGGTTGGTCGAGACGTTCACGATCAATTTTTGGCTGGCTACCAGGGCTGCGCCGGGGGCAAAGTCTCCCAGGGATTGGATGTTGGAAGCCCCGACCGGCGCGAAGTTGGTAAACTCGCCGCTGCCGCCCGAGACGCCTCCTGGCTGGGGGGTTCCGCCTGCGCCGGAGCCACCCGATGATCCGCCGCCGATGATCATCGTCACATTACGCGCGCTGGCATTGCCCAGGTTCTGTACGCCCAACTCGAGCGAGAACAGGCTGCCGGGTTGCAGGATCTCCACATCCGACTCGTAGGATGTGATCACCAGTTGCGAGCGTTTCATTCCTGTGGGGGTGGCTGTTGCCGCAGCGACGTAGTTTGTCGCTTTGACTGGCACATTAAGCGTGAATTTTTCGCTGTAAGCTGTGCCTTTGTCATCATAATAGCTGATGCTAAGGTCCACCTGAACGCCCGATTTGCCATAGAGCGAGGTGGTGGCGCGCATTTTCTGGCTGATATCGACCCGGCTGTCTGCATTGATCACATCTTCAGCAGATACGCCGCCGGTCTTGGTCGGAGTCAGGTCTGGGGAAGAGAAAACCGCCTGAATGTTGGTGGCGCGAACCTGGCCGGCGTTGTGCAGGCGCACGACCAGGTTGAATTCTTCGTTGTATTTAATTTCGCCGACATTGGTGCGGTACGAATCCATCACGATCTGTGGGCGGCCAAAAGGTGCCGGGGTTGCCGTTGGAATGGGGGCGGAAACGGTAAATGCGCCAAACTCTTTGGTGTCAAGAGCGGTTGTAACTTGAATCTTGTATGTACCGGGCGTGACCCCGGCAGGAACTATTACCACCAGACTTGTTTCAGACCAAGATTGCAAGGCCAGAGCAACAGGGCTTGCCCCTCCTGTCAGTGTGACCACAACATCGGCTGTAAAATCAGTTCCACTGATCGTAACCTCGGTTGCAACATTGTTTAAAACTGATGCCGGGCTGACCCCTGTAATTGTCAGCGCTGCCGCCGGGCTGACCTGCAAGGCAGAAATGAAAAGGCTCAATAGAATTACAAAACTAAAAATTTTTTGTTTGATAGACATGGCAAGCTCCAAATTTTTCACTGAATCATTCCAAACTCGCGCTGCGATATTCGGCCTCGCTGACAATTTGACCATCCAGCAGGAAGATCTTATGGCTGGCAAAATGGGTCATGCGCGGGTCGTGTGTCACCACCAGCACGGTCCGCCCGGCCTGGTGTAGTTCGGATAGTACCTGCATCACGCTCCCGCCGCTGGTCGTGTCCAGGTTACCGGTCGGCTCGTCGGCCAGGATCAAGGCCGGCTCATTCACAAGAGAGCGGGCGATCGCCACGCGCTGCTGCTGCCCACCCGAGAGTTCGTTGGGTTTGTGTTGGCTGCGATCTGCCAGCCCGACCCGTTCGAGCAATTCCAGCGAGCGCGAATCGCGCTGTTTTACCGGAACACCGGCAAATTGCATCGGGAAAGCTACATTTTGCTGGGCGGTCATGCTCTGGATCAGGTTAAAGGATTGGAAAATAAAACCGACGGTCTTGCGTCGAAACAGCGCCAGCTGGTTCTCGTCCATCGCATCCAGTCGCTGGCCGTTGACCTCGATCTCGCCCTCGCTCGGCCTGTCCAGACCGCCCAAAAGGTAAAGCAAGGTGCTTTTCCCGGAGCCGGAAGGCCCCATCACCACCGTGAATGACCCGGCGGGAATATCAATATCGACTCCGTCGAGGGCGCGCACGGTTGTCCCGCCCATCTCGAAGTGTTTTTTTAAGTTATGAATGCGAATAAAAGGCGAATTGCTCATGGTTTAGAAGAACGGACGGGAGATCAGCATCCCACTCAGGTTTTGCCCCAGCATTCCCAGCCCGGCCTGGGCCAGCAGGATGAGAAGCAGGACGCCAATTACACCCAGGGCGGCCTTGCCGCTGCCCAGGTTGTCTTTGACGCTAAAGCCGATCACCGTCAAAATGGCATACCAGACGAAGAACACGTCCAGCAGCCCGAGCAGTTGTCCGACGAAGAGCATTCCCGGTTCGCTCCCGCTGACGAATCCCGATAAACCTGGGCTGGCAATTGCCCGGCCAACTGCCAGCATAAAGATCACCCGCAGCATGTCGCGTAAGGCGAACGGGATGCTGGCCCAGGCGACAACGCCCATGGCCGAACCCATATTACCGCGCCCGCCCAGCAGGGTCGAAGCCAGGTGCAGCAAACCGCTGACCAGCATCCAGCCCAGCCAAAGACTGGTCAGTGCGCCGACCAGCGGGATGATATAGGCAAAAACTGGTCCCTGGGTGGCTTGTTGGGCCTGCATATAATTATTCTGCATTTCAGGCGTCCACCATTCCCAGTCGGGCGGGAACTTCACTTCACCCATCGCGGCCGCCTTGGCGCGGAAATAACCTGTCACCATAGTTTGCAGGAACAGGGTCAGGCTGACAACCAGCATTGGTAACCGCCATCCGCCGGGATCGATTGCAAAAAACTGACGCGGATGGAGCAGGAGCGCAAAGATGCGTTTGAAAGGATTGGATTTTTGAGTTTGTGGGATTGAGATGGCTTCGCTCATAGTTTGCACCTTTTTGAACAAATGCGCATGATTCTATCACGCATTATTTCCAGACGAACTGCCCAATAATTTTGTTCCCCGATAGTATACATCGCATATATTTGTCAAGATAAAAAAATAGCGATGCCATCCGTTAGCGGATGGCATCGCAGGAAAATCTTGCCGGTTGGAAAAGTTTTACTCTTCCTTTTTGGCGTCCATCTCTTTTTTGTGAGCATCGATGATGGGCTGCGCCAGATGGGTTGGAACGATGTCGTAGTGGTCGAAATCCATCGTGAAGTAGCCGCGTCCGCCGGTCAGCGAGCGCAGTTCGGTGGTGTATTTGAGCATTTCGGCCAGCGGCACGTGGGCGTTGACGATGGTTTGTCCGCGCTCCGATTCGGTGCCTTGCACCCGGCCGCGGCGTGAGTTCATATCACCCATTACATCGCCCAGGTTGGAGTCGGGTACGATCACCCGCACGGTCATGATCGGCTCGAACAAGACCGGGCCGGCATCGTGAACGGCAATTTTGAAGGCTTCGCGTCCGGCGGTTTCAAACGCGATCGGTTTCGAGTCGACCGGATGTTCCTTGCCGTCGAAAACGATTACCTTAACGTTACTCAGCGGATAACCGGCGAAAACGCCCTGATCCAGCGCAGCGCGAATCCCTTTTTCGATGGGCGGCAGGTACGATTTCGAAAGGTTCATACCGACCAGTTCATCGGTAAACTCGAAATCAGCCTCAGGGAAGGGTTCGACGCGCAAGTGCACTTCGCCAAACTGGCCCGACCCACCGCTTTGCTTCTTGTGGCGGTATTGGGCAGATGCTTTGCGGGTGATGCCTTCGCGATACGGGACTCTGGGTTCTTCGGTCAATAATCCGACCTGGAACTTGGTCTGCGCGCGATGCACGGCGGCGTCGATGTGCTGGTCGCCCATGCCTTGCAGGATGGTCTGGCGGGTGGAGTGCTCGTTATGCCACGAAAGGGTCATGTCCTCTTCGCACAGACGGGTCAGAACTGTCGAGATCTTGGCGGCGTCGGCCTGGGTCTTGGGCGAGACAGCCACTCGATACAGCGCAGCCGGGTAGACCGGAGCGGGAACAGTCAGCGGGTGGTTTTTCTCGCAAAGCGAGTCGCTGGTCACGGTCGATGTCAATTTCGATACCACGGCGATGTCACCTGCGTGGACAGTCTTGATCGCGATTTGTTCTTTGCCACGCTGGATGTGCAAGCCGGCCAGGCGCTCATCGGCGGCCCGGGCCTGATTCCAAAGGTGCGTGTCTGACGCTACACTGCCTGAGAAAACCTTGAAATAGGTCATCTTGCCTACGAACGGGTCGGCGGTGGTTTTCCAGACATAGAGTGCTGCCGGACCGCTGTTGCTGGCTTTGAGTTCTTCGTTTCCACCTTTGCCCTGGGCGACAACCGTCGGTCGTTCGGCAGGGTTGGGCAGCAGTTCGATCATGGCATTTAGGAGCGGGCCAACACCTTTTTCGTGGCCGGCTGCGGCAACATACACCGGAATGAATGCGCCTGACTGGACAACTTTTTTCAGGCCGCGCACTAATTCTTCCTGGGTCAGTTCACCAGTTTCGAGATATTTTTCAAGTAAGGCGTCTTCGCCTTCAGCCGCGGCTTCGATCAATGCCAGACGGGCTTCTTCGGCATCGTCTTTTAATTCTGCAGGGATGTCTTGCGCCGATTTTCCATCGCCGCTATAGGCCTTCATCCCAACAAGATCGATCACACCCTTGAAATCGAGTTTTTCACCCCAGGGCAATTGCACTTTAACCACGCGCTCATCGTTGGCCTGCGCAAAACGTTCGACCGATTGATACGTTTTGGCAAAGTCAGCGTTTTCGCGATCCATCTTGTTAATAACCACAAACCGTGGAAGTTTGAAGTTGTCACAATGTCGCCATGCAATTTCGGTCCCAACTTCCACACCGGAAACCGAATCAACCAGCACCACTGCGCCATCGGCTACGCTAAGCGCCGAAATCACTTCACCGACAAAATCGGTAAAACCTGGAGCATCTAAAATATTTAACTTATGGTCTCGGTATTCAACTGGCAAAACACTGGTGTACAAAGATATCTTGCGGCGAATTTCTTCCTCGTCATAATCTGAAGCGGAACTGCCGTCTTCCACTTTCCCCAGGCGGGTGGTCGCACCGGTGAAATGCAAAAATGCCTCCGCCATCATCGTTTTCCCTGCGCCGCCGTGAGCGACTAGAGCGATGTTGCGAAGGTACTCGGTGGTATACTCTTTCATGAAGTTTATACCTTTCTAATGGAATTTTGATTACTTTGACCGCATCGGTTTGGCGCGGTATGTACTTTTCCAAGTTAAAACACGTCGGTGAATTTTAAGAGAAGTCTGTATAATTGTCAAAGTGTTATTCGTCACTTTTTACTCACTTATTTGGCTTTTTATAACCTTATTTTACCTTTTGGAGAGTTTTTAAATGTTTGATGGCTTGCAGTACTACTCACTTGTCTGGGTGGCGCTCGGATTAATGGTTATTGTCGGGTTTGTCCTTTTTCGTAACAAACCACGTATCCCTGAAGTAGCGGCTTTTTTGGGCATATTTATCGGCCTGACCGCTCTTTATTTTTATATCCGCCCGGTTCAAACGGAATTGGTCGGTGAAGCTGCCGAAGTTCAATCCATGATCGGGCAGGGCGTTCCCGTACTCCTGGAGTTCCAGTCACCTTATTGTGTTGCTTGCGTGGCACTCAAACCAAGTGTTGACGCAATCGAACAGGAATATTCCGGCCAGCTGATTGTTTTGCGCATAAACGTTCAGGAGCAGGTTGGAATGCAGTTGGCTCCCATTTACCGGTTCCAGTATACCCCCACCTTTATTTATTTTGCGGCCGATGGCAATGAGCAATGGCGAACAGTTGGCTCTTTTGACGAAGCCCGCCTGCGCCAGGAACTCTCGGCGCCTTGAGATATGAATTCTTTCTCCTTGCGCCGACTTTTGTTCAACCTGTGGTACACCTTCCGCCGTCCACCCTGGGATAGCGGCATTACCCCGCCTGAACTCTGGCAGTTTATCCGCGAAAAGCCCTCCGGGCGGGCCATCGATCTGGGCTGTGGCACAGGCACGAATGCCATCACCCTCGCACAAAATGGCTGGCACGTTTCCGGGGTTGATTTCGCCAGGGTCGCGATTGAAACCGCCCGCCGCAAAGCCCGCCAGCAAAACCTCGAAATTTCTTTTTCTGTGGAAGATGTTACCCGTCTGCCGGATGTGATCGGACCCTTTGACCTGGTTCTCGATATTGGCTGTTTCCACGGGATTCAGCCGACCCGGCGGCCTGTTTATTTAAAAACGATCAGCCGCATCCTCGTCCACGGCGGGACCTGGCTCCTGTACGCGATGGGCCGCACCGAACCCAATTCAATGCCCGGTCTTTTAGAGCAAGAGATTGATGAAATATCAACCCGCTTTACCTTGCAGCGTCGCGAAGACGGTTTTGATCCGGGCGGCCGACGGGCATCGTGGTTCTGGTTCGTGCGCGAATAACCCCCTGAAAATATAAATGAGAATCTTATTCATGTTCCTTGACGGTGTTGGCCTGGGCGCAGATAACCCCGGTAGCAACCCATTTGCCTGTGCACATATGCCAGCCCTGACAGCTTTGCTCGGCGGGCGGCGTTTATTGGCGGACGCTGCCCCCCAGACCGGTCTAAATGCTGACCTGCTCGGGCTGGACGCCGGCTTGGGGGTATCCGGCCTACCGCAGTCTGCCACTGGCCAGGCAGTTTTGCTGACCGGCGAGAACATTCCTGCCGCCCTCGGCTACCACTACGGTCCCAAGCCCAACCCGGATGTTGCGCGTTTCTTGCTCGATGGCGGCCTTTTCGGACAATTATCCCGCGCCGGAAAGCGGGCGGCCCTGCTGAATGCCTACCCGCCGGGCTATTTCTCCGCGATCGCTTCGGGCAAGCGCCTGTATTCTGCGATTCCGCTGGCTGTTTCGCAGGCCGGACTTTCACTTTTTACCGAATCGGACTTACAGTCTGGTGATGCCATATCTGCAGATTTTACCGGGGCTGGTTGGCGTGAGCGCCTGCAGCAGCCTGATACACCCCTGCTTTCTCCTGTTTTGGCTGGTCGGCGTCTGGCGAGTCTGGCCCGCAGTTATGATTTTTCTTTCTTCGAATACTGGCTGAGCGATTATGCCGGTCACCAACAGGATATGCCCGCTGCGATTGCCCTGCTCGAACAGTTCGACACTGTCTTTGGGGCATTGTGCAACGATTGGGATATGGAGACCGATCTGATCTTGCTCACTTCTGACCACGGCAATCTTGAAGATCTCTCCACCCGTCGCCATACAGCCAACCCGGTGCCTTTGTTGTTGGTTGGCAACCCTGTTGCCCGAAGATCTTTTTCAGGAATGAGCAACCTGGCTCAGGTTGCTGGCAAAATCTCTCAACTCTTGTCTGTATATTAGACAAAAATTCTCTAAAATGGTAGGATTAATTCATTCAAGGAGAGAGATGATGCGACAAATAATCCTTACTCTGTTATTGGCTTTTCTGGTTGCTGCCTGCGCCGCTCCACAGCAGGCCTCGCCGCTGCCGACTGAGGCAGCCAGCGAGGCACCAACCGTTGTGGTTGAAACGCCTCAGCCTGAATCCACCGTGGTTGAAGCGCAGCAGCAGCAGCCCCAGGCTGTCCCGACTTCGCGCGGAGATGCGCTCGTGGCCAGCGACCCTGCCCAGGTCAATCTTGCCTCTGGTCGTCCGGTGCTGGTCGAGTTTTTTCGCTTTACCTGAAGTACCTGCCGCTCCCTGGCGCCCGTCGTGCACGGGCTCGAAGCGGAATATTTCGGCAAAGTCGATTTTTATTTTCTGGATGCCGATGATCCTGCAACGCAAGAGTTTCAACGTCAATTGGGTTTTAATTACCAGCCAGAGTTTTACCTGCTGGACTCATCTGGCAATGTTATCAAAAAATGGATCGGCTACGTTAGTGCCGATGATTTACGAGCCGAGTTTGATAAATTAACTGCGCAATAAAAAAAGCGGCGGATGCCAGATGGCATCCGCCGCTTTTTTTATTAGAATACAACTTTGATGGCTTTTAACTTAACCGTAAAGGTGCTCCCTTTGCCTGGTTCGCTTTGCACGGAAAGCCGCCCGTTGTGCTGTTTGATAACCTGGTTGGTAATGGACAGCCCGAGTCCGATGCCGCTAAATAGCTGTTCACCGGAGCGTTCCAGGTGATAAAAGCGATCAAAGATCTTGGGGACTTGGGATGTCTCGATCCCTATCCCTTGGTCGATGACATCCATAACCACGTAATTTTCTTCCTCGTGCAATTGGATCTTTATCTGCCCGCCGTGCGGGCTGAACTTGACGGCATTGTCTGTCAGGGCAATTAGCGCGCGTTCAAGCGATTTTGGATCTCCGGAAACCATGGCCAAGTTGGGCGGTGATTCGATTTGAATGGTGACCAGGTTGCCGGCCGCCCTGTCCTGATATTTTTCGGCAACATCTTCAGCCACTGCTCGCAGGTTTACCGGCTGGAACTTGGGAAGGATTAGATCCATTTCTTGCAGGAACAGAATGTCGTTTACCAGGGTGGTGATTTGTTGAATATTGCGGGCTACAGTGTCTATGGTTGTCGGGATCTTTTCCTGCGTGATCAGACCTTTTTGCATCAACTGTAAAAATCCGCCGGCAGCCATCAGCGGGGTTCGCAGTTCGTGAGCAATGTTGGTCAGGAATTCACGGCGGGTTAATTCTTGTTCAGCCAACTTTTGGTAGGCTTCGGCCAGTTCTGCCGCGCGGATCTTCAGATCTACGATCGCCATTTCATCATTTTCGCGCAGACGGTTCGAGATTTCTCGAACCATTGCCATCGATATACTGCTGGAGCGTTGTAGAACCCGATCGAAATTCTCTTTGTCAATTTCCATGACCGTTGTCGGCCCGGAGGTTGTTACCGAAGCGGCGCGTGGCGCGTTGTGGATGATGGCCATCTCGCCAAAAAAGTCGCCGGCATCCAGGGTTTTTAGCTGTTTTTGTTCAACATTGTTGATGGTTTTTGTGACATTAACTTGACCATCGAGCACGATATAAAACTTGCTCTCAATTTGACCTTCATGACACAAAATAACCCCATTGGGGTAATTGGTGACCTTGCTGCGCATAACGAGTTCTTCAATCTCAAGCTGCGAGATGCCAGGGAAGGCCTTTGGAATGATCTCTTTGGGAGCCGGAAGTTTTTTGCGTGGAAGGTTAAGCTGATGCATAAAATTGCCTCGTAACAATAATGCTAAGGATTAAGGAAAGTTATCCAGCATATTCATTATAAATACAAGTACCTATTTTATAGTGATTCTTGTAAAAATTCATTGCAAGTTGTGCTGTAACTTCAGGGCATTTTCGATTTCGGGGTGAGTTTGCCACTGCCCGTTGATGTAAACCTGTTCATCCCAGGGGAAAATGACCAGAGCGTCGGTCTCGATTGCTGTGTAATCCGGGCGTGGTTTTGACCATGAATGTGATGCCAGCGTGGCGGTCAGGATGCGTGGCACGCCTCGCCGTCCGACGAGTTGTACTGCGCGGGTCAGGGTTTGGCCTGTATCGGCAATTTCGTCGATGACAACGGCGCATTTGCGGTTGGCAACCTGAATGGCGACATCCAGCAGCACAACCGGGGTCGAGTGGACAACTTCATCGTGCATTCGGCGTGTCAGGCGAATGGGGAACATCTCGCAGCGCAGAGCGGCCGCGATAGCCGTGGCAGGGATCAGCCCACCGCGCGCGATCCCGATGACGACATCCACTTTTTCATGGGCCAATTTCTCGACCAGCTGACGGGTCATGTCGCCGAATCGTTCCCAACTGATTTTTTCCACGCCTTCTCTGTTTTTGTAGTCATAACTTTTCATGGGAGCCTCACTTGGTTGCTTCGATCAGGAATTCGATGATGTTCTTGCCAAAATCTGCTTCCATCTTGCGCGGTACGAAAAAGGTCATGCCATGTTTGACGCCTGCATAAGCAAAAATCTGATACTGCTCACCGGGCGCAATGCTCCAGCAGGTTGCTGGGGATGGCCCGTCGTTGACCGCGTACATGCAGCGAACGGGTTTACCCTTTTCGATCAGTTTTTGTGCTGATTGGGTGTAATCCACACCCAGCCAACTGCCCGGTGAAATGGCAAATGCACCGCGGCAGGTTTCATCGCAGGCATTGATCACCGCGTCTGCGCCGATGCTCGTGCCGATCCCTGCGATCCGGTTTGCGTCCACACCTGGCAGGCTGCGGGCCGCCTGGTATGCGGCTCGGGCATCGATCAGGAAAATGTTGGAATCCTGTGGCCTTTCTCCGCCGCTTTCGCCATGCCCGCGAAAATCGAAAGTGAGCACATTAAAAGTCAGGGTCGGGTTGAGCAGCGGAAGCGCCCCGTTGGCGCTGGGGGTTGGCTGTTCGCCGTTTTGTGGCTGCCAGTTTTGCAGCCAGGGAATGAACCCGGAGTTTTCAGCCCACCACAGGCTTTGGTTGCCTTCGTTTTGGTGCATCATGACAACGACCGGGGCATTGCTGCGCGCGGCCGGGTAAAAATATCCGCGCAAGGTGACTCCATCGGGGGTCTGAAAGCTGATCTTCATCGGGGCCGGATCGTTGATGCTGAAAGCAGTCACGGAGGGGGCTGGGGTTATGCTGGGTGAAATGGTCACAGTCGGGCGTGATGTGGTTTGCGGCAGCCGTGTCTGGGTTGGGCGTGGCGTGCGGGTTGTGTTTGGAGTTGGGGGTGCCTGTGTTTGTTCGGTGGTATTCCCGGCGCAGCCCACCAACACAATCGCCGTAATTGCCAGAATTAAAATCATATTTCGCATAACGCTATTATACGAGAAGTTGATAAGGTGCAAAACAAAAGCGCGGGTTTTGCCCGCGCCTGCTTAGAATTTGTAACCGATCATTCGCAGAAAAGATTTGCGCCACTCTTTTTCTGTGGCATCTTCTATACCTTTGGGTGCTGAGCCGTCGATCACGCCCAATATACCCCGGCCTTGTTCGCTCTCGGCCACCAGCACCTGGGTCGGGTTGGCCGTGGCGCAGAAAATCCGCGCTACTTCAGAGAGATTTTTGATGGCATTTAGCACATTGATCGGGTAGTAGCCATCGCCCAGGAACAGGATGAACGAGTGGCCCGCGCCAATCGCCAGTGCGTTCTTGGTTGCCAGCTCGATCATGGCTTCATCTGTGCCGCTGAAACGCACCAGGCACTTGCCTGATGCCTCGCAAAAGGCCACACCAAACTTGATTCCGGGCACACTGCTGACCAGGGTTTCGTGAATATCTTCGACTGTCTTGATGAAGTGCGACTGGCCAAGAACGAAATTGATCGGTTCCGGTTTTTCAATTTGAACAAGCTGAATATCCATGTGAACTCCGCAATGAAAATCTTTTAATAATGTTATAGCATATTTCAATCTTTTTTCGGCAGTCTGCTAATCAAAGAACCAGTATTCCGCCAAAAACGATTTCCACACCCAGGCTGATCCAGTTCGAGCGCTCCGCTGATTTGTCGAGAAAGATCGAAACCAGGCGCACGAGCGCGATGCCGAGATAGGCCCAGCCGAGCATTGCATAGCCATCCGGGCTGGCTGCCAGGATTGGATAGAGACCAAGCGCAATGAACAACCCGCCCAATATAGAGCGGATTTCGGTGATCCCACGCCCGCCGACCGGCTGCAGGCCGGTAAAGCCAGGCACAGATTGGGGCGAAAAGAGCGCCAGCGCCCCGGTGGCAATCGTCAGAATGGCAGCGATCAGTTTAAGAATTTCGAGCATGATTTTCTCCCATGTGAAATCCAAAGTCAGGATACTTTGGGCTCCAGTTTTTCGTAAAAAATGAGCAGGGTGCTGCCGTATTTTCTTTCATCGAATTTTTCGAAATTTTTGAGTTCGATTTCTTTGTATTCCGCGGGGTGGATCTGGACAATGATCCAGGCATCTTCACTCCACCACTCTAGATGTTCATCGGCCAGCTGCAGGGCCTTGATCCACATTTCTTTGTATTGGGGCGGGGCGATGTAGAGATAGTCGAATGATGTGTCTGGTCTGCCCGCCAGCATGGCAAAGGCATCGCCGCGCCGGATCTCGGCTTGTTTGCTGAAGCCGGTTGTTTCAAGGTTGGCTTTAATGACTTCGATCGGCAGGCGGTTCAGGTCGCTAAAACGGACGAAAGCCGCACCACGGCTGAGGGCTTCAATGCCGATCGCCCCTGTGCCGCCGAACAAGTCCCACCAGCGCGAATCGTCCACATCGCTGCCGAGGATGTTGAACAAAGCTTCCTTGACGCGGTCGGTTACCGGGCGGGTGGTATCGCCAGGTACATCTTTTAATTTTCGGCTCTTGGCCGTTCCTGCAATGACTCTAAGTGGCATATTTGTCTGTTTCGATAGGTGAGACCTGACAGGTTTTATCAGGCTCGTGTTTGGAAGGGTGACTTGCGCTAGTTTGAAAATTGGCTTGAAAGCGTGCTGTGGAAACCTGTCAGATCTTTGTTACTTCCAACAAATTTCCATGCGGGGCAATTGTCTCAACCACGCAACCGGTTCCCAGCAAAAAGCGTTTGCCGCCGGTTTGGGCCAGGGCATCTTCAATCTCAGCACGGATTTCTGCCGGGCTGCGCAGCACCAGGGTTTCGCGCCGCATGCCGCCGCAAGTGATGCCGCTGAATCGTTTTTGTCCTTCGGTCAGGTTGGGGGCTGTGTCGCGGTCGTGCCAATTCAAGACCTGCACCGGGTAATCGGCCACGGCATCGAAGTAGACGTTATGGCCGTGCAGGTGCGCCATGTTGAACCAGAGCGGTTTGGCGGCTTCGAGTACCGGCAGATCGTAAGCGCGGCCAAAGGTGGCAAATTCGCCTTCGGTCAGCAGCCCGGCCTGGGCATGTTGAACAGCGAAGAAAACTCCGTCGATGCCGGTCGCAATGGCCGCCTTGATGAAGCGGCGGGTTGTCTCGGCGATGATTTCCAGCCCGCGCTGGACCAATTGCGGGTGTTGGCGCAGGTGCAGGATAAGCCGTTCGCCGCCAGCCAGATTTTTAGCCTGGGACATTGGGCTGAAAATGGTCTGGATCAACGGTTCAGACGCCGGGAGCCGCTCGCGGAGGATGCGCAGGCATTTTAATTGGGCAGCAAGCTGAGGAGAGTCCGCGTCCAGCACTTTGAGCGTGCCCCAGTCAGCCGGTGCGGAGATAATCCGTTTCGTGTAGCGACGAGTTCCTTCGGCGGCTCCTTCCCAAACATCTTCTGCGCCCCAATCTTTCAGGCAAAACGAGGAGGCCGGGGTGACTTTGACCAGATCCCAGCCGTAGGTGGCCTGCCAGTGCAGGGTGGCGGCGGCCAGGCTTTCAGGGTTTTGATCATCGACGGGGAAGTGTCGCCAGAGCGCGACCGGCGGCCGGTCAATGATTTCGCCGCGCAGGGCGGCTTCGAGACGTTGGCGATGAAGGTTCATATCTCCATTATAATGGGGCCGATGAATTTTTCGACCCCAACCTTTTTGTTCCTTTTCCTGCCGCTTTTTCTGACGATTTTCCTGCTCAGCGAGCGGCGGGTGCGTGTTTATGTGCTGGTTGCGGCCAGCCTGATCTTCCTGGCCTGGGGCCAACCTGTGGCGTTGGCCTGGTTGGGCGCGGCATTCGCAGCGACCTATGGGTTCGGCCTTTTGGTGGAACGGGGACGGGGCCGCCTGCCCTGGCTGTGGGCCGGGATAGTGGCCAACCTGGCGCTGCTGGTTTTTTTCAAGTGGACTCCGCTCTACGGGCTGGCCTTTTTACCATTAAATTGGTCCGAATCTGCGCGTGGGCTGGCTGTGCCGCTCGGGCTTTCGTACTTTGCCTTTCAGGCGATTTCGTATCTGATCGATACCTGGCGTGGGACGATCCCAGCCGAGCGTAACCCAGCCCGGCTGGCGCTCTACCTGCTCTTCTTCCCGAAACTGGTTTCGGGACCGCTGGTGCGCTTTAAGCCATTTAACGAACAACTGAACGACTTGAACCCCAATCCGGAGCAGATTGCGGGCGGTATCCGGCGCTTGCTGGCGGGTTTTGTCAAGCGCGCCCTGATCGCCAACCAACTGGCGATTTTTGTCAATGCGGCCTTTAATCAGCAGACGGCCAATCTTGAGCCGGGATTTGCCTGGTTGGCGTTGCTGGCTTACGCCCTGCAAATTTATTTCGATTTTTCGGGGTATACCGATATGGCGCTCGGTCTGGCGGCAATGGCCGGCATCAAACTGCCTGAAAACTTCAATGCGCCTTACATAGCCGAGAGTATCAGCGATTTTTGGCGCAGGTGGCACATCTCGCTTTCGACCTGGTTCCGCGAGTATGTCTTTTTTCCGCTCGAAAGGCGGCGCCTGCCGTTTCTTGGGCAGCAGATCAACATCCTGACCGTGTTTGCCCTGACCGGTTTGTGGCACGGCTTCAAGCCCACTTTCCTGGCCTGGGGCCTGCTGCATGGGCTGGCGATTGCGCTCGAAATGAGTGGTTTTGGACGCTGGCTGAAAACTGCTTGGCGACCCCTGCGTCATTTTTACACGCTGACGGTGGTGCTGGCTGGCTGGGTCTTTTTTCGCGCAGGAAGTTTTCCGTTCGCGCTGGAGTTTTTCCGCCGTTTGGCCGGCGATACGACCGGGTTGGTGATGCGCTCGTTTCGCGAGACCAGCCCCTTGCCGTTCATCGAGTCATCGTTCGTAATTGTTTTGGTGATCGGGTTGTTGTTCTGTCTGCCGCTTGGCCCCTGGTGGCGCGGCCTGCGCGCCAGCCTGGAGGAAAAACGCCCGGCCCTGTTCTTTATCTTCCAACCACTGGAAGATGCCCTGCTCTTGGCCTTGTTCGTGCTCGGCCTGGCAGCCCTGCTGGCCGGCGGCTTTGCCCCGAATATTTATGCTAATTTTTAAATGAAACTTTCCCACGCTCTCGTTCGTGTCTGGTACGCCCGCCTGTTCGTGCTGCTCTTTTTAGGCGCTTCGTACTTTTTGCTCATCCGCAGTTCGGATGGCGGTATTTTTGGTTTCGACTCATCTTTTTGGGGGCAGAGCAAGCTAATTGCACGTTTTGCTGACCTGCGCCTGACGATTGGCGACCGCGTCTTCCCGAACGTACTGGTGGGAGAAGATGGCTGGCTGATCTTTACCGCTGAAGGCAGCCTGGAAGATTACCAGAACTCTTTTAAGTTTTCTGATGAGCAAATTGTGACGATCACGAATCAACTGGCCGAGTTGCAATCCCGCTTGGCGGCACGCGGCGCGATTTTACTAGTGGTTATTGCTCCTAACAAGCCAACGATCTACCCCGAAATTGTCCCGTCTGAAATTGAAAAACTGTCCGACACATCCCGTTTGGAGCGCCTGACAGTTCATCTTCAGCAAAACCTGCCCGGAATCTTGCTTGATTTGCGCCCAACGCTTTCGGACGGGCAGGCGGTTCGCGATGTTTATTACAAGACTGATACCCATTGGAACGACTACGGTATCTTGCTTGCTTACCAGGCGATCCTGCAGGAATTGGCCAAATCCCGCCCCGAGCTTGCGCCGTATCCGCTTGAGATGTTCGAATTGAAAGAAGGACAACCAGAGTTGTGGGATCTGGCGGCCAATACTGGTGGCGTTAGCTTGCGCGAACCATCGCTGACGGTATCTCCGAAGTTTGATAACCCTGCTGAGTATCGCCAATTGGAAGTGAGTGGACGCAAGTTGTTTACATCCTGGGTTGCAGATGACAAACTTCCTCGTCTCTTGATGTACCACGACTCTTTTGCCCCGCGCTTGTTTAGCTTGCTCGGAATGCATTTTAGCAGCGCTGTTTCTGTGCCGCATTATTCTGGTCGCCCGATTTGGTCGCTGAATTGGATTGACCAGCAGCAGCCCGATGTGGTCATTATTGAATTTGCTGAACGTTACCTTCACGATCTGGAAACGCTCCTGAGTCAATGATATTTACATAGTAGTACAATAAGAAAATTTTGCGCTTCCCCTTGCTTTCCGGTTCTTATCCCTTTATCTGAGAGGTTCCTATGGCTACTGATTTACAACAACGCGCCCTGAGCGCTATCCGCTTTCTGTCGGCTGATGCCGTCCAGCAGGCAAACTCAGGGCATCCCGGCCTGCCGATGGGCGCTGCGGCGATGGCGTACACCGTCTGGATGCGCCACCTGCGCCATAATCCGCGTAACCCGAATTGGCCCAATCGTGACCGCTTCATCTTGTCTGGTGGGCATGGCTCGGCCTTGTTGTATTCCCTTTTGCATCTGACAGGCTATGAGCTTTCGTTGGAAGAATTGAAGCGCTTTCGCCAGTGGGGAAGTTTAACTCCCGGCCACCCGGAATTTGGCCTGACTCCCGGCATCGAGACGACGACCGGCCCTCTGGGGCAAGGATTCGCCAACGGGGTTGGCATGGCGATCGCCGAAGCGCACCTGGCTGCGGAATTCAACGCCTCCGATTACAAGATCGTTGACCATTACACCTACGCCATCGTCACCGATGGCGACCTGATGGAAGGTGTTTCTGCTGAAGCGGCTTCGCTGGCCGCTCACCTTAAGCTGGGGAAGTTGATTTACCTGTACGATGATAACCATATTTCGATTGATGGTTCGACTTCGCTGTCTTTTACCGAAGACCGTGCCAAACGCTTTGAAGCCTACGGCTGGCAGGTTCAGATTGTTGCCGATGGCAATGATCTCGAGGCGATCGATGCTGCCATTCAAAAAGCGAAACTCGATGAACGCCCCTCGATTATCATGTGCCGCACCATTATCGGGTTTGGCCTGCCAACCCGTGCCGGAACATCCAAAGCGCATGGCGAGCCACCCGGAGATGCCGAGCTGAACGGAGCGAAGGAAGCCGCTGGTTGGCCTGTTGAACCGCGCTTTTATATTCCAGACGATGTCTTGGCCCACTTCCGCGCAGCCCGTGACAGTGGACAACAGGCCGAGGATGAATGGAACCAACTCTTTGAGCGGTACACGACATCCAACCCTGAGAAATCGATCGAGTTTGAGCGCCGGATGCACGGTGAGCTGCCCGCAGGCTGGGATGCCGATTTACCGGTTTTCCCGACCGATGAGAAGGGCATGGCCTCGCGCGCCGCGTCTGGCAAAGCGCTCAATGCGATCGCGGCCAGCGTCCCTGAGCTGCTTGGCGGTTCGGCAGATTTGGCGCCATCGAACAATACCTGGTTGACGGGTTTACCCGCTTTCCAGCATGAGACCCCCGAAGGACGTAACTTCCATTTCGGAGTGCGTGAACATGCCATGGGTGCGGTGGTCAATGGCATGGCCTACCATGGCGGGTTGCGTCCATTTGGGGCAACTTTCCTTGTTTTTGCTGATTACATGCGGCCTCCTTTGCGTATAGCCGCTCTCTCGGATTTGCCGTCGATATTTGTCTTTACCCACGACAGCATTGGCGTTGGCGAGGATGGTCCGACCCACCAGCCGGTGGAACAAGTTGCCAGCCTGCGCGCCATCCCGAATCTGACGGTCATTCGCCCGGCGGATGCCAACGAAACGGTTGAGGCCTGGAAGGCAGCCGTACTCAATCAGCATGGCCCGACCGCCCTGATCCTGACCCGCCAAAACCTGCCGACTCTCAACCGTGAGCTGTATTCCGATGCTTCGCTTTTGCAAATGGGAGCCTATGTGCTGGCCGATATCGGTGATGACCAACCCGAACTGATCTTGATGGCATCCGGATCAGAAGTTTCGCTGATCGTCGAAGCTGGCACCCGCCTGGCAATGGAAGGTGTCAATGTGCGGTTGGTATCCGTTCCAAGCTGGGAATTGTTCGCGAAACAGGATTCGGCTTATCGTGAGTCTGTGCTGCCCGCCGCTGTTAGCGCAAGAGTCGCTGTCGAGGCGGGAATTGGCATGGGTTGGGAAAAATTCGTTGGCCAGTCCGGCGCAATACTTTCCCTGGAGCATTACGGCGCTTCAGCCCCGGCCTCGATTTTGTTTAAAGAGTTCGGTTTTACCGTTGAAAATGTGATGGCGAAAGCTCGCGAGGTAATGAAATGAAGGTTGCAGTTGGTTCAGATCATGCCGGATTCCCGCTCAAGCAAACAGTGATCGAGGCGGTGCGCGCCGCCGGTCACGAGCCGATCGATCTGGGTACACACAGCACCGAGGCGGTCGATTACCCTGACTATACCGAAAGAGTGGGCCGGGCGATTTTGGAGGGCCAGGCTGAACGCGGGATCATGCTGTGCGGCTCGGCGGTTGGCGCAAATATTGCCGCCAATAAAATGAAGGGCATCTACGCCGGGATTTGCCACGATACCTATTCGGCCCACCAGGGCGTTGAACATGATGACATGAACCTGCTCTGCCTGGGCGCGCGAATCATTGGCCCTGAGCCGGCGCGTGAGATCGTATCCGCTTTTCTGGGGGCGCGTTTCGTAGGGAACGATCCCGGCCAGGAGCGCCACCAGCGCCGGGTTGGCAAGGTCCGAAAACTTGACGCGAGATAAGCGATGAGCAATATCCTGACCCATGCGGAATACAAACGGATCGAGCGGATTGGCGCTGTCATTACGCTTGGCGCAAACTTTCTGGGCGCGCTGATTACATATTTTTACCTGGCTGTGGTCCAGCCGATTCCGCAGGGTAGTTCGCCGCTGATCGATGTGCCGTATTGGAGTTCACTGGTTTCGGTGGCCGCGATCGTTTCCCTGCTGTTTTTGGGGAACTTTGTTGGTGGTCGGGCAAACCGCTACTTCCCAAAATGGGTGACGCGACTGATCGATGGCGCGCCAGTAGCCGATGTGCCGCCACAAGCCCGGCGTGAGATTTTGCAGTATCCGGCTTCGGTTGCCCTGGTTTCATTTTCTATGTGGTTTGTGGCTGGGTTCTTCTTCGGTTTTTTACTGTCCGGAGCCTGGCAGGCGCTGGCAAGCGTTTTTGGTGTTGGCGGCGTTATAACTTCCGCAATCGTTTATTTTGCAGTGGATTCTGTTTGGCGGCCCGTAGTCTGGCTGTTCTTTCCTGATGGCCGTACCAATGATGTGGGAGCCTGGCGCAACTCGGTTAAGTGGCGGTTGGTTCTGGGTTTTGTGCTGGTCGGGTTTTACCCGGCCGCGCTGCTTTCGCTGACAGCGGTCAGCCGGGCTGAGGCTTTGCTGGAAGCGGAAAATCCGCAGGCGATTTTGCTGAATCTGTATATTGCTGTGGGCGTGATCTCGCTGGTGGCGGCTTCAGCCGGATTTGCCCTGGCAACCCTGGTTTCGCATTCAATCGTTGATCCGCTCAGGCGTTTGCAAGATGCGATGGGGCGGGTTGCAAAAAATGATCTGAATGTTCGCCTGTTGGCTGATACGAATGACGAATTGGGCTATGTAACCCAGGGATTTAACGAAATGGTGACAGGCCTGCGGCATGCCGAAGTGATGCGCAATTTGCTCAATCTGTATGTCAGCCCCGAAGTTGCGCGCGAGGCTATCGCGCATGGCACCAAACTCGGCGGACAGTTGGTAGAATGTACCGTCCTGTTTTCGGATATTCGCGGATTTACCTCGCTCTCCGAGCAGATGCCGCCTGAGCAGTTGATCGATTTGCTTAACCGCTATATGAGTCGCATGGTGGATGTGGTGATCGCCAACGATGGCCTGGTCAATAAATTTGGCGGCGATTCGTTGCTGGCGGTTTTTGGCTCCCCTCTTAACCCGGCAGAAAATCATGCGGCCCAGGCCATCCGCGCGGCCTTGCAGATGCAGAAGTCGCTCAAAGGGTTCAATGCTGAGCAGAAGGTCAGATCTCAGCCCGAGTTGCAGATCGGGATTGGCCTTGCCAGCGGTCCGGTTGTGGCCGGTAATGTCGGCGGTGAAGGCCGCATCGAGTACACCGTTATCGGCGACACGGTCAATCTGGCGGCTCGCCTGCAAGATCTGACCAAGCAATTATCGCGCTCGGTTCTATCCAGTGCAATCACGGTTGAACAGGCTGCACGCGATATGCCTTTCGTTGCTGAGCCGCTTGACCCTATCGAAGTTCGTGGAAAATCTGAGCCGGTAAAAATCTATGCAATGATTTCGGAGCTTTGATTAGAAACTCTTTCATAAAAAATCCAAACGGAGGCTGCCCACAAAGCACCGGGAATGAAACATGAAAGTTACAATTTTTTCAGAAGGATACTTCCCGGAATTGTCAGGTGTAACAGTGAGTCTGCATAAACGGCTGGAATGTTTTAGTCGTTGGGGGCACCAGGTTCAGGTTTTTGCGCCAGATTATTCTGCCATATCTGATATTTACCCCAATTATGGGGATTATCTTGGCGAGATCATGCCAGGTGTGACGATCCATCCTTTCGAGAGTGTGCCCTATTATGTTGATTACACTCGCGACCCAAAGCCTTTTACGCTTGGGAATCTGGATGAAAAAATTGTCCAATTTGGCCCGGATGTCATTCATGCCGAATGCCCCGAAAGGCTTTTCCTGGGTTTTTTGAGCCGCCCAGGCATTAAGCTTGCTCGGAAATTGGGCATTCCAGCTACTGCGATTTATCACACCAACTATCTTGCTCTTGCGGATGGTTATAAGGAGCAGGTCGCTTTTCTAGGTATTCCGGGAATGACTTACCTGGCAAAAAAACTGCTAGTTTGGGTCTATAATAGCTACCGGGTTTTGATGATTGCATCGCCTGGCGCATCGGGTTATTTATCTTCCTGGGGAGTTAAAAACGGGCGGCAGGGCACTTATAATGGCGTTGATCCCACCGAGTTTTTCCCTGCTGATTCTGTTTCCGTTAATGCTGGGAACCTTAACTTTTTGTATGTTGGGCGTCTTGCTCCTGATAAAGCCATTCAGACTCTTGTGCAGGCTTTTGAGATCGCCTATGACGCCTTGCCCAATGCTCATTTTACGGTGATTGGGGGTGGCCCTGAAGCTGATTTGGTAAATCCCTGGGTTGATACTCATCCGCGAGCCAAAGCCCTGGGGCGGGTCCCATACAGCGAGATGGCAACCCATTTTCGCAATGCTCATGTTTTGGTCTCGGCTTGTCCCATAGAACAAAGACCCTTGTCTTTGCTCGAAGCGATTGCATCTGGTTTGCCAATTATTGGCGCCAACAGTGGCGGGGTCAAGGAACTGGTTGAACAGGAACAATCCGGCTTGCTGGTAGATCCGGGTGATTCGGTTGCCCTTGCCCAGGCCATGATCCGGGTTGCGAATGACCCGGAATTTTATGGCAGTCTTCGTGAGAGAACATTGAGTCTTTCTCAATATCAAAGCTGGGAAATATGCTCTCGTGAAATGTTAAAAACCTGGCAAAACTTGCTGGATGAAAAGTAAGAATTTTATTCTTGTCATCATATTCTATTTGGAGTGTTTCTATGTCTTCACCGATCCAAAACCTTACCCTGTTAGGCCAATCGCTTTGGTACGACAACATCCAGCGTCGATTGCTGGAAAGCGGCGAACTGGCCGCCATGATTGAACGCGGCGACATTCGCGGCGTGACCTCCAACCCGACCATCTTCCACAACGCCATCAGTAAAACGAACGATTACGACTCGGCTCTCGTTCCGTTGGCGCTTTCGGGTTGGGACGCCGAATCGATTTTCTGGCAGCTTGCCGTGGAAGATATTCGCGCCGCTTGCGATTTGTTCGCTCCGCTCTACGCTGAAACCTTCGGCGTGGATGGTTATGTCAGCCTCGAAGTCAGCCCGTATTTTGCCAACGACACCGCCAAAACCATCGAGCAGGCCAAACACCTTTGGCAGACCGTCGGTCGTTCGAACCTGATGATCAAAATCCCCGCCACCAAAGCAGGCCTGCCCGCCATCCGCCAGGCCATCGCAGCCGGGATCAACGTCAACGTCACCCTGATCTTCTCCATTGAGCGCTACCGCGAAGTTATCGAAGCTTATCTCTCCGGCCTTGAAGATTGCCTGCTCTCGGGCGGCGACATCGAATACGTTCACTCGGTCGCCTCGTTCTTTGTTTCGCGTCTCGATAGCAAGATCGATCCGAAGCTGCCCGCCAACTCGCCTCTTCTGGGCAAAGCCGCGATTGCCAATGCCAAATTGGCCTATGAGGTCTTTCAGGAAACCTTCAACACTGAGCGCTTTGGTAAATTGCAACTTTCCAAGGCCAATTTCCAGCGCCCGTTGTGGGCCTCGACTGGCACGAAGAACCAGGCCTATCCCGATACCCTTTACGTTGATAGCCTGATCGGCCCGGCCACCGTCAACACCGTCCCACCCCAAACCCTGGATGCCTTTCGCGAGCACGGTACCGCTGCCTTGACCCTGCCTGAGGGCGTGGACGAATGCCGCGCCCAGGTTGCCGAACTCGAAAAGCTGGGCATCTCGCTCAAAACGGTAACGGATGAGTTGGAAGAAGAAGGAGTTAAATCCTTTGCTGATGCCTTTACCGCTTTGATCGACTCGCTCGAAGCCCGCCGCAAGTCCGTTGCGGACCAGGCCGCCCCGATCCTGGCTACCATTAAGGATGCCGTTGCCACACTGGAAGCCAAATCCGCCGCCCGGCGCATGTGGGAGGTCGATCCGACCCTGTGGACCACCGACCCCGCCGGACAGGCCGAGATCAAGATCCGATTGGGCTGGTTGAAATTGCCCGAAACCTCACGCACCGCGATTGCCGAGATCAATGCTTTTGCCGAAACGGTCCGCGCCGAAGGCATTCAGAACATCCTGCTGATCGGCATGGGCGGCTCCTCGCTTGGTCCGGAAGTTTTCTCGCTTGTTTTTGGCGCGAATAACTTTGCAATTCTCGATTCGACCGATCCCGGTCAGGTTGCCGCAACTGCCGTCCGCTTTACGCCGGAGACCACGCTCTACATCGTCGCTTCAAAATCGGGCGGCACGGCTGAAGTTATGGCCGGTTTCGATTATTTCTGGTCACTTTCCGAACAGAAATTTGGCGCAAAAGCCGGCTCGCGTTTCATTGCTGTGACCGACCCTGGCACCTCGCTTGAAAACCTGGCCAAGAGCCGCGCCTTCCGCAAAGTCTTTAACGCTGACCCGATGGTGGGCGGCCGCTATTCGGCCCTGACCCATTTTGGCCTGGTTCCTGCTGCTTTGATGGGAATCAACCTCGAAAAATTCCTGGGTAGTGCTGAAAAGATGATGAAACAATGCGCTGCGGACGTTCCCGTTGCGCGCAACCCCGGCCTGGTGCTGGGAGCGGCCATGGGCGGCTGTACCCTCGCCGGACGCGACAAGCTGACCGTCCTGGCCGACCAGCAACTGGCTTCGGTCGGTTCCTGGCTCGAGCAACTTATCGCCGAATCGAGTGGCAAGCTCGGCAAGGGCATCGTCGTTGTGGATGGCGAGCCCCGTTACGAGGCCGCTTCCGCTGCCTACGGCCCCGACCGCCTGTTTGTCTATCTGCGTTTCGACGGCGGACTCGATACTTTTGTTGCCGAACTGCGCGCCGCCGGCCACCCCGTTCTGACCTTTGAGCTGAGCGACCCTCACGATCTGGGCGGAGAGATTTACCGCTGGGAAGTGGCAACCGCCATGGCCTGCGCGCTGCTCGAAGTCAACCCCTTCGACCAGCCGGATGTCCAGATCGCCAAAGATATCGCCAAGGGTAAAATCGCCGAATTCCGCGCCAACGGCAAACTCAGCGCCGGAACCTTTGTTTCATCCGAAACTGCTGATTTTGCCGCCACCCTGACCGACTTCCTGTCCAAAACCGGCCCTGGCGATTACGTTGCGATCAATGCCTACCTGCCGCGCAACCCGCAACTGGATGCAATGCTTCAATCCCTGCGCGCTGCGGTCACGAAGAAGACCGGTCTGCCGACCACCCTTGGCTTTGGGCCGCGCTTCCTGCACTCGACCGGCCAGTTGCACAAAGGCGGCGCGGACAATGGCGTCTTCCTGCAAATCACCTCCGACCCGGTGGCCGATTTCGATATTCCCGGCCAGGGTCTGACCTTCGGCACCCTCGAGCGCGGGCAGGCTCTGGGTGACTACGAAGCCCTCGCCACCCGTGGACGGCGCATCCTGCGCATTCACCTGCCCAAACCCGAAGCGGTTGGGGCTCTGGCTGGCGCGCTGGCAGCCTGATCGTGTTTAAAGATCACCGCCTTGTGGAGAGAAGTTTTCTTCACAAGGCGGTTTTTTGTTTTCCAGTGTGGATGATGTGTTGCGGTCAGGGTTCACTGCCAGAACTGGAGTTTTTTGCATCGTAGAACAAAAAAAGAGCAGGGAGTTATCAATAACTCCCTGCTCAGCATTCTTTACAGGCTTAGAAGCTTTTACGGCAGGTTGAATGTTCGAACCAGCAAGACTGCCATTTCAGCGCGGGTTACCGGCTTTGCAGGGCAATAATTGCCTGCGCCACAACCACCGGTGATGCCTTCGGCAGCCAATTGCTCGATCCAGGCTGCGGCCCAATGGTCAGCAGCCACATCGCCGAACACGGTTCCATCAGCAACCGGAGGAACATAGGTATCACCGTGTTTGCTTTTCAGCAAGAAGACGGCCATCTCAGCGCGGGTGACAACCTTGTCCGGGCAGTAATTTCCACCGCCACAACCGGCAGTGATGTTTTCGGCTGCCAATTGCTCGATCCAGGCTGCGGCCCAATGAGCGGCAGATACATCGCCGAACACGGTACCTGTTGCAGCCGGGGGCGCGTACGAACCACCGTTCATGCTCTTCAGCAGGAAGATTGCCATCTCGGCGCGAGTGGCCGATTTTTGCGGGCAGTAAACCATCGGTGATATGCCGCATCCGCTGGTGACTTTGGCGGCATACAGGCGTTCAATGAAGGATGCTGCCCAGAAATCTTCGGGGACATCAGAGAAAGTGCTGACATGTGCGCCGCGCACATCGTCCAGCTTGAAGCTGCCCGCAGTGTTGGGCAGTTCAAAGCCGTAGCCGCGCACATTGGTCAGCAGCGGGTGAGCGTTGCTGGCAGCGCCAACAGGCTGGGTGGCGCTGGAGACGAATTCGCTGTAGGGCAGGGTGACGAGCTTCCAGCCGGTGGAGTCATCCACGAAGCTGCTTTCAAAGCGCTGGGCGTTATCCGGGCCCTGGTAAACGCGCACGTAATCGATCAGCATTTCTTGCGGGAAGGTGGCTGACCCATCCGGGAAGCCGGGCCAGTTGCCGCCAACGGCCACATTCAGGATGATGAAGAAGGGCTTGTTGAAGACCCATTCCTGACCGGCCGGGACATCCGCCGGGGTGGCGCTGAAGTATTGCGTACCGTCAAAGTACCAGCGGATCTCAGTCGGTTCCCATTCGATGGCATAGGTGTGGAAATCTTCGTACAGGTTTACGCCGGTATCATAGGGGCCGCTGCCAATGCCGGCGCCGCCGGAATAGCCTGGGCCATGCAGTGTGCCGTACAGGTTTTGCAGTTCGCTGTCTTTGCCGATGTTTTCCATGATGTCGATTTCACCGGAGCCGGGCCAGGGGTTGCTTGCGATGTCGCTACCAAGCATCCAGAAGGCGGGCCAGACGCCCTGTCCATGCGGGATCTTCAGTTTGGCTTCGACGCGGCCATAAGCGAAATCGATCTTGTCTTTGGTCAGCAGGCGGGCCGATGTATAAGCGCAGGTCTGCGGGCTGCCAGCGGTGGGGCCGTAAGCGCATTGCAGAGCGGGGTCTGTGTTGGGCTTGGCAGTGATGACCATGCTGCCGCTGCCATCGGTTGCAGAGTTTTCGGTGCTATCGGTATAGTATTCCCATTCGTTGTTGCCCCAACCCTGGCCACCGATGTCGTGGTTCCAGTAGGTTGCGTTGGGGGCGGTTCCAGCTGCTCCGTCAAACTCATCGCTCCAGGCCAGGGTCCACTGGCTGGGACCGGGGTCGGGCTGTCCGTCGAGCAATTTTACTTTGACGGGCTGGCCGCTGTTGCTGCCCTTGTACCAGAAACGCAGCGCATTGTAGCCGGTCAGGTCGCGTCCGATGCCAAACAGGCGGTCGAAGCTCGCGCCAGCATCGTAGTTACCAGAGAGCACATAGTTGAGTGGGAATTGGCCGGGAACAGCATCGGGCGAAGAGGAGAGAATGTCTTCCCAGTCAAAGATGACGCTGCCAGCAGGGTCGGTGGGCAGGTTGGCCGGGACGGGCAAGCCATCTTCGAAGTCATCGATGATGCTCGGGTCGGGCACATTGATATTGATGATGCCCAGTGTGGCCCAGGTTTTCCAACCTAAGTCGGCACCAGTCGGGCTGGAGAAGGCGATCTTCATGGTCAGGGTGGGTTTGATCTTGCCATCATTAATGGTTTCGATGACAACGGTCTTGGTTGTTTGGCCTGCCGTGAAGGTGATGGTGCCAGTAGCGTTACTGGCATTGTAGTTGATGCCAGCCAGGGCGGTGTCGGGAGTAACTGTGTAATCCACAGTCACATCGGTGGCAGCGGCTTCGTTGAGCCACACTTTGACGGTGATGGGACTGCCTTCGTTCGCCCCGTAAGCATAGGCGGCAGATTGAACACGCACATCCAGCGCGTGGGCAGCCAGGTCACCGTAAAGGCTGTAATCAGCGATGTAAGCAATGGCGGTTTTCGCGGGCATGCCAAAGGCATAGCCGGAAACCTCGGTCAGATTCAGGCCGTCGCCGGGTGCGCCACCGGGTTGGTAATCGCTGCGGCGCTGGAAGGCCGAGAACGGAATGCGGAAGAACTGCCAGCCGGTGTAATTGTCGGTAATGCGGTAGTAGTAGCGCTCCGCAGAGTCGCCGGTGGAGCCGAGCGCCTGGTTATCGAAAATCTCGGTCTGGATCACACCGCCGGTGTTGTTGCCGTATAACCAGAAGCTGACGCCATCGTAGCGGCTCCAATCCTGGCTGACCCAGTCATTGCCATTTTCGAAGGCATGGGTGAATCCGCCCCAGCTGCCGATGTTGTAATCGACCTTGAGCAGGGATTTGTCTCCACTCTGACCAGGCACGGCCAGCGGGTCACTGTCGGGCACGCTGACGGTGGAAAGCTGGACATTGCCATTTTCGCTACCCCAGTTGGCAAACCCGATGGCGGTACCGAACGGGTTGTAGACAGGGGCAACACTGCCGCTGTAGTCATCCACGATCTTGGTATCGGGAGCATCATCGTCCACAATCGTCAAAACCGCTGTGTTGGGTGTGCCCAGAGTAACAGCTACAGGGTTGGAGAGTGCCAGATTGATGGTTTTGTCGCCATCGTAGTTGGCGTTATCTGCCACGGTAACCGTGAAGGTTTTGGATGTGTCGCCTGCGGCGAAGTCAAGGGTGCCGGAAGTGGCAGTGTATTCTACGCCATCGGTGGCGGTGCCATCGGAAGTGGCGTAATCGACACTGGTGGCAACGGTTGTGGCAGAACTGAGGTTGACGGTGATGGTGGCTGTGCCAGCATCTTCATTAACTGCATAGGTTGCGGAACTGAATTTGGCGTTTGGCACAACAACACCGCTGCCGCCACCGCCGTAAGGGCTGATGTTATCCATAGAGAAGCTGCCAGCCGCCCCACCGGGAATCAGGATGGAGTAGCCCCAAATGGTACTGAAGTTGATGGCGTCGCCGAGGCCGGCGCCTGGGTTGTAATCGGTGCGTTTGACGAAGCTGCTCCACGGAATGCTGAAGTAGCGCCAATCGCTGAAGTTGTCTGTAAAACCATACTCAAAGCGATTGGAAGCTCCGGGATTTGCGCCGTCAGATTTGAGTTCAACCCGCATGGCCGCGCCGGTGTTGCCGCCTTTGAACCAGAAGCTAAAGCCCTGGTAGTTGTTCCAATCTTGGGTGGCTGCATAATCCTGGCTGATGCCGCCATAGCCTGGGCCGCCACCCCAGCCGCCTGAAGCGGCAATATTGTAGGTGACGGTTACAACGTTGGTGTTATCCAACGCCGGGACTGTCGGCAGTGTATCTGTGGGGTAGGCGAGTGCCAGGGTGGTGGCGGAACCGGTGCCGTCCCAAGAGTCAGCAAAACCGACAAAGCCGGTCGGCGCAACGCCACCAGTAAAATCGGCCATGATCGGGTCGAAGCCCGTAACGGAAACTTCATCCATGGAGAAACTGCCAGCCGCCCCACCGGGGATCAGAATGGAATAGCCCCACATCTGTGTCAGATCGAGGGTATCGCCAAGGCCTGCGCCTGGGTTGTAGTCGGTGCGTTTGACAAAGCTGGCAAAGGGAACGGCGAAATAGCGCCATCCGCTGAAATTGTCGGTGAAGCTGTACTCAAAGCGGTTGGAAGCGCCGGGGTTTGCGCCATCAGCCTTGAGCTCGATGCGCATGGCTGCTCCAGTGTTGCCGCCCTCGAACCAGAAACGAAACGCCTGATAGCCGCTCAGGTCGAGCGTGGTTGTAAAATCATGCGAAATACCAGCGTAGCCTGGTCCGCCGCCCCAGCCGCCGCTGGCCGCTACATTGTAGGTAACGGTCACAACATCGGTATTGTCCATGGCCGGCACGGTTGGCAGGCTATCGGTGGGGTAGGAGAGCACCAGCGTGGTGCTGGAGCCTGTGCCATCCCACGAATCTGCAAAGCCAACAAAGCCGGTTGGAGGAGTGCCGCCCGTGAAATCATCCAGGAACGGCAAGGGAGTATCAGGCGCAGCTTGCGCCGGTGTGGTCTGCCCGGCGAATGAAAAAACCATCGCCAGCAGTATGAAAAAAGACAGTACTCGGTAAGAGAGCGATCGGTGAAGCATTGGGTGAGCCTCCTGCTTGTGGGACAAGATGGGCCATCCGAAAGGATGGATGATGTTGATAAAGATACATCACTCCTGAGCTGAAATCTTGCACCAGACGCACCCGTTTTAGCAGAAAACACACATTTAATCCGGGTTGTTCTTGACTAAATTTGTCTTAATCGGGGGTTTCCAAGGCCGGGATAGTATAATTTGTGCACATTTCCCCTTTTTTATTAATGGAGCCATCTTGTCCCATCTTGTTAAACCTGCAAATAGGCGACCCATCATCGGTGTGCTGGCAAGTTGGCCAGTTTATGCCAGCACGTTGAACACCTTGCTCAGCCCGATCTTGCGCGGGCTGCATGATGCCGCCCAGGCCCGGGAGTGTAACATTCTGATGGCCTGCGGGGTGGTCTCCGATTTTTCAGATAGTGTTCGCTCTGCCTGGCCGCTGTACGCGGAAAATCTGGACTTTTTGCCGGTCGGCCCCTGGAATACAGATGGGCTGATTGTGATTGCGCCGCTTCAGTCTGATAGCGCCCAGTCTCAGTTCATTCGTGAAATGCTCGAAGTCGGACACCCGATGGTGTTTACGGAAACATCCGAGATCGGCCCCTCCGTTTGTCTTGATAATGCGGGCGGCATCCAGGCTGCGCTGCTGCACCTGAAATGGCATGGCCATCAGAAGATCGCATTCATTGGCGGCGGGCCAGGGTGGCCGGGGGACAGTCTTGAGCGTTTACAGGCCTTTCAGGCGAGCTGCCAGGAATTGGGACTGGAGAGCGATGAGCGCTTGATGGGGTATGGGCGTTTTACCACCCCTGGCGGGCATAACGCGATGCGCCAGATCCTCGAGAGCGGAGTCTCATTCACAGCTGTGCTGGCCTGTAATGATGAATCTGCGGTTGGGGCTATGCAAGCTTTGCGCGATGCCGGGAAGAAAATCCCACAAGATGTGGCTGTGATTGGGTTTGATAACCGTTTTGAAGCCCGCAACCAGGAACCGCCGCTGACTACCGTCAATCAGCCTGCTTATGAGATTGGCTGGCAATCCCTGGATCTGATGTTGCGCCGCCTGGCCGGAGAAGCCAGCGCCGAAACCATCCAGCGGGTCGATACCCAGTTGGTGATTCGCGAATCGTGCGGTTGCAAAACAGATTCGCTATCAACCACCCCTGCGTCTGCCGGTATTGCCCCTGCAGAATGGGCCGAAGCGATCAGCACGGCGGTCTTCTCTCAAGTTGGCCAGCTGCGCCTGGAAACCATTCGTGAATTGTCCATCGGGCTGGTCGATGGCTTTGCTCGCAGTGTGGCATTGGATGATCCTGCTCCGTTTCAGGTTGGCCTGCAAGATATTCTGAAGCAAATCGAACCGCTCGAGGAAGATGCCCACGCCTGGCAGGCAGCGATCCATCTCTTGCGCCAGCGCTGGCTTGAGCAAAACCCGGGCGAACACCCGGTGCGGGAATGGCTCGATCAGGCGCGTATGTCCATCAGTCAGTTTGCCCAGCATCAACTTTTGCGTTATTTTGCCCACCAAAACCAATTTACCCAGCAACTTAGCCTGATGTCTGCGGAGTTGAGCGAAACTGTGGAACTGGCCCCGATCCAGTCCATCCTGGACCGTTACGCTCCCGCTTTGGGAATCCGCCATGCTCGTTTAGTGCTGTTCGAGCCTGATGTGGATGACCCGTTGGCCTGGAGCGTGATGCCGGGCACCCCTGAGATCCCCTGGCGATTTTCGACGCGCAGTTTTCCGCCATCGGGTTTGTATCCAGATTCAATACCCTACCAGTTGGCTCTGCTGCCGCTGGTGACGAAAAAAAGGCCAGTCGGATTTGCCGCCTTTGATGCCACCAATCTTGGCCCTTGTCTGGCGGTTGCGCGGCAGTTGACATCGACTCTTGAGAACATTCGGCTTTACCGCGAAGCTGCCGAAGGCCGTCAGCTTGCCGAAGAAGCCAATCGTTTGAAGAGCCGTTTTCTTTCCACGGTCAGCCACGAACTGCGCACTCCCTTGAATCTGATCGTCGGTTGGAGCGAAATGTTGTTGAATGAACCGGGAGCTGACTCTGCCAAGTTTGCGGGGCAAATTCATACCAGTGCCCAGCATCTCGGGCGGCTTATCCGCGATGTGCTCGATCTGGCCAGCAGCGATGCCGGCCAGTTGCGCCTGACCTGTGAACCGCTTGATCTTGGAGAAGCCCTGCAAATGGTTTGCGAAACGGGCAGACAACTTGCCAGCGAGAAGGGTCTGTTATGGAAAACGGATATCCCTGCCAACCTGCCGCGCATATGGGGTGATCGCACACGCTTGCAACAGATTACCCTTAACCTGGTCAGCAATGCGATCAAGTTCACGGCAAAAGGCTGGGTCATGCTGAAAATCAGCGTGCAGGATGACCTGCTGGAAGTTGCGATCCGCGATACCGGCCTGGGGATTGCACCCGACGAGCAAGCCTGGATTTTTGACGAATTCCGCCAGTCTGACCGGACCACTGCTCGTGGCTACGGAGGGTTGGGGCTGGGCTTGGCAATTTGTAAACGGCTGGTGGAGTTGCATAACGGCCAGATAGGCTTGCAATCCAGTGGTGAGGAAGGTGCTGGTTCCACGTTCTACTTTCGCCTGCCGGTTTTGGAAAAAAATACCGAACCTGAACCTGAGTCCCAGCAGCAATCGGTTTTGATTCTCAGCCATCATCCCGAAACCAGCGAACCGATCCGGAATCGCTTGCTGCGAGCCGGGTTTGCTGTAGAACAACAGTCCGTTGAAGATATACCTGATTGGCTTTCCAGGCTATTGATCTCTCCTCCCGGGGCGGTGGTGCTGGATGAACCACTGGCAGTCAAATATGGATGGGAACTACTTAAAGTATTCAAGGGCAACCCGCATACGGCCAACATCCCGGTTCTGTTCTACTCACTGGATGATGAAAAAGAAAGTGGTTCGATGCTGGCGCTTGATTACCTGATGAAGCCTGTCGGTTCGGGTGAACTGCTTCAGGCTTTGGCGCGCCAGGGTTGGGTCAGCAACGAACCGGGGGATTCCAAAACCATCTTGATCGCGGACGACGACCCCGGCATGCTGGAGATGAATTCGCGCATGATCCAGGAACATTTCCCCACTCATCGTGTACTCAAGGCCTGTGACGGACGTGCTGCGCTGGAAATTCTCAGCAAGGTTCCGGTAAACTTGGTATTGCTGGATTTGATGATGCCCGAGGTGGATGGGTTTGGTGTTCTGGCCCAAATGCGCGAATGGGAAGCCACTCGTGAAACAGCTGTGATCGTATTGACCTCCAAAACGCTGACCGAAGCCGATATGGTGCGCCTGAATCGGGGCGTGGCCATGGTGATGAGCAAAGGCCTGTATGGTGCCCATGAAATGCTGGGGCACATCGAAGCCGCCCTGGCGCGCAGCCTGCGGCTTGGAAGTGATTCGCAGCGCCTGGTGCGCAAAGCCATGGCTTATATTCACGAAAACTATAGCGGCTCGCTCACCCGCGAATCTCTGGCCCGGCATGTCAATGTCAGCGATGGTCATCTGGCGCGTTGCTTCCGTCAGGAAACCGGGCTGACCCCAATGATCTATCTCAACCGTTATCGTGTCCATCAGGCGCAAACCTTGTTGGCAACCACCCGGCAAAGCGTCACTGCTATTGCGCTGGCTTGCGGTTTTTCGGATGTTAATTACTTCAGCCGCGTTTTTCGGCAGGAAACCAACCAATCGCCACTGAGCTACCGGCGCAAGCGCCAGCCATAAACAAAAGCTCCCGATTGATGATGAGATCGGGAGCTTTTCGTAAGCCAAGCGGTTCTGGTTTTTAGATCGCATTCCCCTTAAACTGACTCATATACAACTGGTAAAAGAATCCGCGCATAGCCAGTAGTTCGGAATGCTTGCCGCGCTCGATGATCTCGCCATCTTTGATGACCAGCACCTGGTCGGCATCGCGGATGGTTGATAGGCGGTGGGCGATCACGAAACTGGTGCGGCCTTCCATTAATTTCAGCAGCGCCTGCTGGATGCGCACCTCGGTGCGCGTATCCACGCTGGAAGTGGCTTCATCGAGAATTAGGATACCGGGGTCTGCCAGCACCGCGCGGGCGATGGCCAGCATCTGGCGCTGTCCCTGGCTCAGGTTGGCGGCGCGCTCCGAGAGCAGAGTTTGATAGCCGTTCGGCAACTGGCGGATGAAGTGGTCGGCATCGGCCAGTTTGGCAGCTTCGATCACTTCCTCGTCGCTGGCCGAGAGCCGCCCGTAGCGGATATTTTCCATAACGGTATCGGCAAACATGAAGGTATCCTGCAAGACCAGCCCCAACTCACGGCGCAGGTCAGCCCGGCGGATATCCCGTAGATCGTGGCCGTCGATGCGGATTGAGCCGCCGTCGATATCGTAAAAACGCGTCAGCAGGTTGGTAATGGTTGTTTTTCCGGCGCCAGTCGGGCCAACGAGTGCGATCGTCTGGCCGGGCAGGGCTTCGAGCGTCATCTTTTTGATGATGGGATGCCCCGTCTCGTAGGCAAAATCCACATCCCGAAACTCAACGTGCCCCTTGAGATGCTCCAGGCTGACCGCGCCCTCGGCATCTTCCTGCTCCGGAGATGTGTTCATCACTTCGAAGACCCGTTCCGCGCCTGCCAGCGCGGCCTGGATGGCGTTATAGATATTGGCCAATTGACGCAGAGGTTGGACAAACCCATGCGCATAGCTGATAAAAGTCACTATGATTCCAACGCTGACCAGCCCCTGAAGCGCCAGCCAGCCGCCGAGACCAGCCAGCACGATCACGAACAGGTTTCCCAATTGGTTGGTGAGCGGCATCAACATCATGGCGTAGGTGTTGGCGTAGACGCCAGCCCGAAAAACATCGCCATTGACCCGGCTGAAATTCTCGATCGCGCTTTCGTTGCGCCGAAAGGCCCTGACCACGCGCTGGCCGCTGATCGATTCTTCCATGACCCCGTTCAATTCGCCCAGGCTTTTTTGCAATTCTCGGAACCCTTTGCGTGTCGAGCGGGCGATGAAATTGGTGAACCAGATCATGATCGGCACCACAATCACGGAAGCCAGTGCCAGCCAGAAATTAAGCACGAACATGGCAACGACGAACCCGACCAGCGAAAGCAGGCTGCCGAGCATGGCGATCACATTTTGCGAGACAGCCTGGTTGACTGCTTCGATGTCATTTGTCAGGCGGCTCATCATTTCTCCGGCCGGGTGTGTATCGAAGTATTTGAGCGGCAGGTTTTGCAGATGTTCGAACAGGTCGCGGCGCAGGTCTTTGAGTGCATGCTGTGAAACCCCGGCCATTGTCCATGATGAAAGTGTCTGAAAGGCATTGTTGCTAATATAAACAATCAGCAAAATCAGGGCCATTTGGGCCAGGCCACCCAACTCTTTGCCCTCGATGTGTTGGTCGATGGATCGGCCTATCAGGTATGGGCCGAGCAGGTCGAGAAAAGTGATCGAGACGATCAGGATCGCAACCAGGATCACTTTGGTTTTATATGGCTTAAGATAGGGTACCAGCCGGGCCAGCGCGCGCCGCGGATCGGCGGCTTTTTCAATTTTGGTTGAGCCGCCGCGTGTGGCAACAACCGCACTGGCTCTTTGTTGGGATGGGGTCTGCTGGCTCATGGCGTGCCGTTTCCTAGCTGTGATGCGAAGATTTCCTGGTAGATAGGGCTGGATTGCATCAATTGACTGTGGGTGCCTTCAGCGGCGATGTGCCCATTGTCGATGACAACAATCTTGTCAGCTTTTAGCACGGTGCTGATGCGCTGGGCAACCATGAAGATCGTTCTGAGCGGGGGAGCGGCAGCTGACTTTTCGGTTAATGCGCTCAAAGGGTTGATCGCTGCGTGGATTTTGGTTTCGGTTTCGACATCCACGGCGCTGGTTGAGTCATCCAGAATCAGGATCGCCGGTTCAAGCAGCAGGGCGCGCGCAATGGCAATCCGTTGTTTCTGTCCTCCCGAAAGGTTGACGCCGCGCTGGTTAACGTGGGTATCGTAACCATCCGGCAGGTTCAGGATGAAATCATGGGCCTGCGCGGCTTTGGCTGCCGCAACAACCTGTTCATGGCTGGCGTCAGGTTTGCCATAGCAGATATTTTCCCGCACTGTGCCTGAAAATAGCACCGTTTCTTGCGGCACGATCGCGACCTGCGCCAGCAGGCTGCTCTGCGATAGTTCGCGCACGTCAATGCCGTTGATGCGGATTTGTCCGCTGTTGACATCATAGAAACGCGGGATCAGGTTGATCAGTGTGGATTTGCCAGAGCCGGTCGCTCCCAAAATGGCAACGGTTTGCCCCGGCTCGGCGGTCAGATTGATGCCTTCCAGTACCGCGCCATCGTTATAGTGGAAGTAAACGTTCTCAAGCTCGACGCGTGGATTCCGCAATTCGGGCAGGCTGACAGGCTGAGGGGAGTCCGCCACTTCGGGAACCGTCTCCAACACTTCGTTGATGCGTTCCGCGGAAGCTGTCGCGGCGGCGATGATGTTGGAGAGCATCACCATGATCCCAAGCGGCCCCAAAATCGTTTGCAGATAGTTGATAAAAGCCACCAACTGACCGATCGTCACATCGCCTTCGATGGCCTGGATTCCGCCAAACCAGATAACGGTCACGATGCCGAAGTTGACCATCAGCGTCAGCGATGGCGACATGGCCGACATGAACTTCATGACCCGGATGTTGCGTTCTGCGAAATTATCGTTGGCCTGGCCGAAGCGCTCTGTTTCGCGCTGGTTGCGGACAAAGGCCTTGACCACCCGCACCCCGGCAATGTTCTCTTGCAGGATGCTGTTCAGGTGTTCCAATTGCTGTTGGACGGTCAGGAAGAGCGGGCCCATTTTAACTGTGAAGAAAATGATCAGGATGCCCGAAACAATCAAGATCGGCAGCATGATCGTCGCCAGGTGCGCGTTCGTGCTGTACATCAGAATTAACGACCCGATCATGATCATCGGCGCGCGCGTGCCGATCCGCAGGAAAACCTGGGTCAGGCGTTGGATGATGGTTGCATCGCTGCTCAGGCGCACCATGAGTTGGCCGGTGTTGATCTGATCCAGGTTGCCGTGTGAGAAAGATTGGATGCGCACAAACATGGCTTCACGCAGGTCACGCGCCACACTTTCACCGGTAAGGATGGAGAGATAGTTGTTCCCCAGAGCAAACAGGGTGCTGGTGATGGATATACCCAACATCAGGGCCGCGGTCTGGAAGACCACTTCATAATTTTGGGCGTGAATGCCATCATCGATGACGCGCTGAACCAGGCGCGGGATGGCCAGATCCATGAAAACCACTGCGATCAGCAAGAACAACGAGGCGCTGGCGGGTTTCCAATAAGGTTTGATGAATTGAAAGAGTTTTTGGATATGTTTCATAAGACTTGCATTTGTATGCCCGTAGCGAGAATCCGTCAAGCCCATCAGGCGTGTGAGTTGCAGTCAATAACTCAACAACACACCTCGATGATCAAATTCGAGGTGTGTTGTTGAGTTAATCTTTCGGAGACAGCGCACGGCCGTCAAGTTAGCCTGCTCAGCTAAAGCCTCCGCGCGGATTGCAACTGCTGCCGGCGGATCCGCCGGAGCCAGCATCGCTTGAACCGAACGAGGCTACTGTCGAGAGTTTTTTGTGGGTCTGTGAACTTTCACAGTGTGGGCAGGCGGGCAGTTGGTTCGCTTCGGAAAAACGAACCATTTTCTCGAATTCCGTTCCGCATTCTTTACAGCGATATTCATACAAAGGCATAGTTGGGTTTCCTTAGTTTAGTGGGTTAGTTTTGGTCGGTCAGTTTCTTGAATTGGCTCGTAAGCGCTCTCCAGATCGGGCAGCGGTCATATATTGCGCTGAACATCACCAGGCCGCCAAGCGCGAGCAGGATGATATTGATATCGCTTGCCCAACCCCATCCGGCAAGGACAATACCCGCCCCGAAGCGGATGATCCGTTCTCCTGCGGAAATTCCGACGGGAGCCGGGTCTCCGCCGCTGGCGAGAGTTTCAAATAAAGCTTTGAGCGCGCTGGCAGGTTTTGCGCCAACCGAGCGGGATCTTTCTTTCCCGTCCCGGTAAATGATCAGGGTCGGGATGCCGCTTATACCGAGTTCGTGCAGCAAACCCGGGTTTTGGTCCGCATTAATCTGCCAAAAATCGACCCGCCCGGCGTATTCCTTGGCCAGTTTTTCAAGAATGGGTTTGACCATTTTGCACGGTCCGCACCACGGCGCCCAAAAATCCACCACCACCGGCAGCGGATTGCGTTCAAGTTTGTCAAGAAATGCTTTTTTATCCATGGAGTTGCCTGTTTCCTGTTCTTGTTGTATTGTTCCCTGCTATTTGATGTGCGAGCGCGTAAATAGTTGCAGGTTTTCAAAAAAACTTTCAAAGATAAATTTGGATGAGTGTTTCTTCGAAAGAATTTTCCTTGGATTTTCATGCCAACATGACCAATGGATGCTGTTGTTTTCGATGAGAAATTCTTGCAAAACCATATTCACACCAAGATACTATTGAAAGTTGCTTAATATGATTGTATAGTGATATTGTCTTATTCAGACTCTATAGGTCTGAATAATATTCCTTTGTCTAACAATTAGAAAACACATTCCGGAAACAGTTAGGCCGTAGAGGAAAACTAGATGATAAAGAGAATCGGGATCATTTTTTTCATAGTATTGTTGGCCTTTGTGTATTCAAGCACTGTGTTGGCGCAGGATGCCGCGCGTTATGAAATTCGCATCAGCCAGATATCGACTCTGGAAACACCAGACGCAATGGTGTTGAAAACATACTTCAATATTTTGGACCCCAAAACAAGCCTGCCTGCACTGGATGTTACTCCCCAGAGTGCACAGGTTAGCCTGCCCCAATACAACTATACGGCCGAAGTACCTGTCACCCGGCCGGATGTTCCTATTTATGTGGTGCTGGTGTTGGATGCAAGTGGCAGCATGAGCGGCGTTGCCGCCGATTTGCAGAAAGCGGCCAAGCAAGCGCTTGAGAACACTCCGAATGACTCGTTTTTTGCCGTGGTGCAGTTCGACGAAGAGATAAAACTTTTACAGGATTTCACCCAAAATATCTCAGCCGTTAGTTTTGCGATCGATCAATACAAGGTTTCGAATAAAGGAACCTGTTTGTATGATGCCACTTTCAGTGCAGTCGAGTCGCTTCAAAAGGCACCAACCGGCCGTCGTTCAATCGTTGTTTTTACCGATGGACGTGATGAAAATCGGGATGGAAAGCAGTGCAGCAAGCATTCTTTTCAGGAAACCTTGAATTTGGCCATGGAGAGCCAGGTTCCTGTCAACACGATCGGACTTTCTTTTAAAGAAGGGAATCTTAATGAAGTTGAATTGAATGGGCTGGCATCGTCCACGGGCGGGTTTGCGGCGATCGTCAAGCGCGACGACTTGTCTCAGGCTTTTTCGAACATTATGGATGTCTTGAAATCACAGTGGATGATACAGGCAGATGTCTACCCGCGGCGCGGCACCAGTCAGGTGCTGCTGACGGTGAAGATCTCTGATACCGAAGTATTAAGTCAAAACTACTCGATCAATTCAAACACGGATTACCCGGGGCCTCCCAGCCCGGTGCGCGCGCAGTTGGATGGCCTGTTACTGAATGCTGTTGAGCAATCCTATGATGTTCAGTTTACGTTGACTTCTCCAGAATTGGTGAAGTACGTAAAAATTGAAGTCTGGGACAAGAGCGCGGGGGCAAAAGTTGGGGAATTTATTTATGAAAACCCGCAAGAGAGCAACGTTTTTCAAATCCCGACTGAGACACTTACGATCGATCGAGGCTATTTTCTGCTGATATCGGCCATATCCAAAGCAGACAACACACCTTTCGAGATCGCCCGCGAGGATGATAAAGCGGTAAAGGAATTCAAGCACGAGTTTGTCTTTGACCCGTCATCCGTTTTTCCGAATTTGCAGATCCAATCGATCAGCGAGCGTAACAACGATCTGGCTGTGGATGTCAGCCTCAGCAACGTTGCCCTGGTCGGCGGCCTGGACGGGTGGCTGATCGACGAAGAGACCAACACCAAGGTGGAAGGCTCTGATTTCAAGATCAGCGAGGTGCCTGAGACCTCCGGAACGGTCATTATCCCCTTGCGTAACAGCCGCGTTCCCAACGGGAAATACACGATCGTGATGCGGGTGCTCTCGAAAAACGAAAAGGTTTTTTCTACCGCGACTTATGAAGGGGTGACGTATACCGCTGCCACCCTGTTCGAGCGCCTGTGGCTGGTATTTGTTGCTGCACCGATCTTTTTGGCGGCTGTTTTGGCGGTTGTTGTTGCGGTGGTCTTGTTTCTCATGTTTTCTGGCAATCGCCAGAAGGCGTTGAGTGGTACACCGGTTATGGGCGGGCAGTTGGGACGCGGTTTCAAGGCGGAAAAATCTTCGATGCCTTTACCGCTTGCTGACGAGGAGCCGGTTCGGAAACCCCAGCAGGTTGCTCCGCCGCGGCCGGTGGCCAGTCCGCCCGTATCGGCTTCACCATCTCGCCCGCCTGCTGCTCCGCTTAAGGCGGATGCGACCCTGATCGCAGGCCCGGCGCAGAATTTTGCGGATGCGACTTTGATCGGCTCTGCCGCCGTGCCTCCGCTGGTCAGCATCGAGATCTTGGAAGGCCCGGCCGGGATGGTTCGCCAGACCCATAGAATTAAATCCTTTCCCTTTGTGATTGGCCGCAACGATGGCGACCTGGTTATTCCGGACCCGCACCTGTCTCGCCGTCATTTGCAAATTTCTTTTGATGCAACACGGGGTGTATGCCTGGTGACGGATCTGGAAAGCAGTAACGGCTCCCAGCTTGATTCACAATATCTTTCGCACGGCCAGAGCGCCGAGGCGCGTTCAGGTATGCTGCTTCGCCTGGGGCCGAATGTTGTTCTCCGGCTGGATGTGCAAAAATAAGGAGCAGCGATGACATCTGTCTTGCAGGTAAATTATGATGAGTTAAGCCAGATTGCCGAGTTGTTTCGTGATGATGGTGATGATTTGGCACAGGTTTATTCCAGGTTGAGAAAAGAGATGCAAGCCTTGCAACACGATTGGGTTGGCGAAGCTGCAGATACTTTTTTTGCTGAAATGGAAGAGGTTTTATTGCCTGCGTTGCAACGAACTTATGAGGCCATGTATCTTACAAATGATGTGACGCGCAAGATCATGAAGCTGATCCATGAAGCTGATGAAGAGACCGGCGGTTATTTCAAGGTTGATTTTGGCGCTGATTTTGGAGCCGGGCTTTTTGCCCAGGCCGGGCAGGGGCTTGGAACGGGCTTGCCGGGCGGCGACGATTTTGGCGCTTCGCAGTTCGAGCAGGCGGTTCCCTCGGGCACGCCCGCAAGCGGGGATGATTTTGGCGCTTCGCAGTTCGAAGAGGCTGTCCCTGAGCAGGGTTCGGGGTCTGGTGGAGGCTCCGCCAGTATACCCACTGCACCTGAGATGGCAAAGAAAGATATGGAGCTGGACGAACCCCCAGAATCGGAGAAAGATACCGCTGCTGCGGCATCAGGCGGCGGTGGAGGGGGCAGCGCTTCATCCGGAACCCCGGGAGATTTGAAAGACCTGGGAAAAGGCCTGGGGGCCCAGCCCACACAGGTGAGTACGGTTTCTGGAGGTGAGCCGGATATCCCGGATCATGTCTTTGAAAGCGGGGCTTCCGCTCCGGCGGGCGGCTCTGAGAGCGCGCCAGCGGGGGCTGGTTCCGCGTCTGCCGACAGTGCTGACTCTGGCAGTGGCGCGGCGGCTGGTGTTGCAGGCGCAGCAGGTGCTGCGGCAGTGGGCGCGGCCGCCAAAGCGCTCAAGGATAAATCGGAACAATCTGGATAGGTATTTTCCAGAAAGGAGGCGTGTTTGGAAATTTTTATCAACAACCGGTTCTTTGATCTGTTTACAACACTCGTTTCTATCGCAAAAGGAGTAAAACAATGGCAGATTTATTGCAGGTAAATTATGACGAAATGCAGGGCATCATCAAGATGCTGGAGACTGAAAAAGGGGATATTGAACAACTCTTTCAGCAGACCAGACAGATGGCCGAAAGCCTGCATGGCAGTCAATGGGTTGGCGAGGCGGCGGACCGCTTCTTTGGTGAGATGAACAGCTTTGTCTTCCCGCGCACCCAAAAGATGATCTATGCCCTCGATGTGGCAGCTGGCGTTGCCAAGCAGATCGTCCAAATTATCAACCAGGCCGATGAAGAAACCAAAGGCTTCTTCACTGGTATTGGTGGGTAATAAGAACGAAAGGAGAGAATTGCAATGGCTGATGTAATTCGTGTCAATTATCAAGCGCTGGAGGATATGGCGCGTCAGTGCGATGCTGCGGCGCAGCGGTTGGTTCAATCTTCAACTACTGCACAGAAAATGGCCAACCAGATGCAAAACGGCGCTTTGCAAGGCAAGCCCGGCGAAACTTTTTCGATGGCGTTGGGTATTTTTGCCAGCAGAGTGATGAAGCTGAGCGAAAAATATCGAGAAGAAGCCAAAGATATTCGCGCAGCCATCCAAGATATGCAGCGTGCCGACCAGGCTGCTGGCCAGAAGTTTTAGGAGGTGAGCGATGTTTGGTGGTCTTTTTAAACTGGCTTTTGGAATTCTGGATGGAGTCATCCAGCAGATCGTTTCTCAAGTACGCATCGTTGAAGATGCGGTCACGGGCCCCCTGCGAGGTATCGTTGGTCAGATCGTAAGCGGCGCCTGGAAAGGCGATGGCGCTACCCGCTTTGTGGATGAGATGAACAGCGAGGTTATCCCGATGCTGGTTAACATCATGAACGTCAACCAGGGCTATGCTTCGGCCATCTCGCGCTCTGTAGAGCGCATGCGCCAGGCCGAGCGACAGGCAACCCAGGCGGCGCAAACGCTCATGGATGTCTTTGGGCAGATTTTCTAAGAAAGGAGCTAAGCCATGGCACAAGAAGTCTTTATGGATATTCCTAAAATGGAAGAAGTTAGCAAGTCCTTCAATACCTTTGGCGATGTACTGGATGCGGTAGCGAAGACCCTGGAAGCGATCAGTATGGTGATGAAGGCGACCGCGTGGCTTTCCTTTGGCGCAACGGCGGCAATGGCAGCCTTTATTGATCGAATCTTGCCGAACATCCGGCGCGCGGCGGCCAAGATGAACGAGCTTTCTGGCGATATTATGGGCGCTATCAAGGCCTATCGCGATGGAGATTTTTCGGGCTCGCAGCGTTTCGCTGGCTAACCCACCGGCCCAAAACCGGGAATGTTTCTGGAGGGGGCTGCGCGCTTCGTGTACTTTTGCGCGGACCCCCTCCTGTGCTGGCCTATCAGAGCAAACTATGGGGCAAGCTAAAATCATGGTTGTGAGGCGCGTATGAAGCGAATTTGCCAGCGATGTAATGTGATTTCGCAAGATTTCAATTTGTGGTGTCAGGAAAAAGATTGTCCGGCCGAAAAAGCGACCGAGATTTTCGATAACGGCGAATGGTTTGGGCCGATGGAGATCATCCAGCCGGTGGTTATTACGCGCTCCTTTATCGTTTACGAAGCGCGCCGGGACGAAGAACATATCCTATTAAAGGTAGCGAATGCAGGCTGTGAAGATAAACTCCGTCGAGAAGCGCGCGCTTTTTTACAGCTTGCCCAGGCAGGACAGCATCCCTTGTTGCCGGTTTTACTTTCAGCTCATTTGCATGGGTTGCGCCAAAACCACCCTTATGGCTGGATCGTGATCAACGAGAAGGTTAAGTATTACGAGGTTTTTGCCTTTGCCGAAGGGACCATCCTGCGCAATTGGCTGTTGAAAAATCCCCAACCCTGGTACCAGCATGTGGGTTGGATCGTTCTGAGCGTTGCCGATGTGATCTTGTACCTGCATCGGGCCGGGAAGTACCATCTGTGCCTCAACCCAGATACGATCTTGTTGCGCTTCGACAAGCAGGGCATTCCTCGCGCCACATTGATCGACCTGGGATTGGGCGACTCGGCCCAAAACCTGGCAGAAATCTGGCAGTCTCACTACAACCTGCCTGCCTATACCGCGCCGGAAATATTGTCAAACGGCGGACAGGTAAGCCAGGCAACCGATGTTTACGGCCTGGGGATGCTGCTTTATGAGATGCTGGCTGGCAGACCGGTCTACGCTTATCACCTACGTCGGGATGAGACCGTGGTGCAGGATGTGCTGGCAGGCGGTTTTGTGCCAACCGGGCGCATTGATTTGAAGAATTTTCCCCAGATCGCAGAGAAAGCAGTTCAACCTCAGCCTGCCCAGCGCTTTGCCGATGTCATGTCCTTTGCGAATGCGCTCCGGCAGAATATCCCGGGCATCCCGGCTGAGAAGAAACCTTTCCGCGTCAACTGGCGGATGGTATTTATCGTTTTGGGCGCGCTTCTGGCGATTTTCCTGATCATCAGCCTGGCGCTGATCGCTGTACCCGTTTAAAAGAGCAAGAGAGCGAGATGTTATGAGCGATAAAATTTACATCGAACGTCCGCCGCGCATCGAGCCTGAGCTGCCTTCAGGAGCGGTGAGTATCCCCAACCCACCCGATGCCGAGACCGACCCCGCCCGCCTGCTGCAGGAGGCATTTTTGCCTCTGTTGATGATCATGGGTTACTTCCTGGCTTCGGTGTTTGGGCAGGGCCGCAACATGTTGATGATGGTGCCGATGCTGCTCTCGATCGTTGGTGCGGTTTCACTTGCAATCTACTCACACATGCAGGAAAACAAGAAAATGGAAGAAGCCAAAGCGGCTTATAAGCGCCGTCTGGGAGAGTTGCGTCGCAAGATGGAAAGCGAGCACGAGCAACAGAGAATTTATTATTTTTATAATTATCCGAACGCAGAACAGGGATTGGCGATTGCCCAGGATTTGCACCGCCAGCAGGGCGAACCCTTGCAGCAGGATATCCGCTCAGGTACCCGTCTTTGGGAGCGCCGCCCCACCGACCACGACTTTTTGCACCTTCGCCTGGGTTTGAGCACCCGCCAGTCTACCGTGGTTTACAAAATAGCCGACAACGAAAAGCCGGAAAACCCGCTCATGCGCGAGGCCACCCGCCTGGCGGAAGATTCGCGCTTATTGTACGATGTACCCGTTACCATACCGCTTTACTTGGCGCTCAATGACACGGAACAGAAGAAGGTCGATGAAAAGCGCAAAGAACAGGATGATACCGAAGATGAATCCCAGGCCCAGGAAACCAAGGGAATCTCTGTGCGCCATTCGATCGGTATCACCGGAAACACCCCCGAAAAAGTCTATGCTTATGCCCGTACCTTGTTGGTGGATTACGCCACCTACCACTCTCCGCAGGATACGATGCTATATGTGGCCGGAACCAGCGGTGCGCGCGCCAACTGGCGCTGGGCTTATGCCCTGCCGCACTGCAAGGAAACGGATAAATCTGAAACGTTACGCTTCGAAAGCGACCAGCAGCCTGAAGATAATGAAGTAGATCGCATGCGCCAGTTCTGGAAGAACATTCGTACGGTTCTGGAACGTCGCCGCATGCGTTTGCAGGATAAAGAAAGTGGCGCAGATGTTCGTCTACCTTTCCTGCTGGTGGTTGTGGATGTTTTGCAGGCTGCTCCCGATTGGTCTTGCTTGCACGACCTGGAGAGTGAAGCAGCGATTTCAACCATTCTTATGGATGGGCAAATGCTGGGGGCGGGGGTTGTTTTCCTTGTCCCGGAGCGGTCCAACGTTCCCAGTCGGTGTTTGGCGGTGGTTGAAGTCGATGACGCGGTTCAGGATGCCGAAACGGCTGTCTTCCGTTATGCCGAGACGGGCTTCAATACCATCCGGTACGTTGGCTTTACCCCGTTGGTGGCGACACAGGATGCCGCCCGGCAGTTTTCCCGCGCGCTGGAGCCGCTCGACATCCGCCGTGGCTATGGCGCCAGCCTGGCTTCGACGGTGACTCTGCTCGAAATGCTAAACCTGACCACGCTCGAAGAACTGCGCAATTTCTCGCGTGAAAACTGGCGGCGCAGTATGGAACCAAAATACGCTGACTGGCTGCATGCTGCCATCGGTCTTCTCTCTGGAAATGAGCCACGCGTGCTGACCTTCTCTGCCAAGGCTGATGGCGTACACGGCATCATCGCCGGATCGACCGGTTCGGGTAAATCCGAGTTATTGATGACGCTTATTATCGGGCTGGCGCTCAATTACAGCCCGGATGTGCTCAACTTTGTTTTGGTGGACTACAAGGGCGGTTCAGCGTTTGAACCGTTCAAAAAATTGCCGCATGCAGTGGATATTGTCACCAACCTCGATCAATCGGCAACGGCCCGCGTGTTTGCATCCATCATTGCCGAGTTGGACCGTCGCCAGAAATTGAACACGTACACCAACTCGAAGGATATCGTCCATTATCGTAAAAAAGGACTCAACCTTGAGCCGGATCGCCCGCCGTACCCGCACCTGTTCATCATTATCGATGAATTCGCTGAAATGATCTCAGGCAATGCCGAGTACAAGGCCCAGCTCGAAAGCATCACCCGCCTTGGGCGCGCCCTGGGCGTAACGTTGATCCTGGCGGCCCAGCGTCCGGTAGGCGTGACCGATCAGATGCGCGCCAATATAAAATTCCGAATATCCCTGCGCGTTGAAACGCCAGACGATAGTCGGGAGGTTTTGCGCCGCTCTGATGCAGCCTTCCTACCCCCAGGCATCCCGGGGCGTGGATACTTGCAGATTGGTAATGAAAACATTGAGTTGATCCAGACTGCTTATAGCGGTGCAGATTACAAGGGTCCACAGGAAGAGACCAGCACCCCCAACGTGATCTGGCTCGACCGCCCGCGCAAATCGGCGGCGCAGAAGGCAACCGAACCGCCCAAGCTGTATGATGTGATCGTGGATATGATGCTAAGCCTTTCGACACAGGAATCCAAGCCTCAGTGGCGGCCCTGGCCAGCTTTCCTGCCTCCCCAAACCGGGCAAAATGTGCTCTCCCTGCAAACCACGCTTGACACTGCTTACATGACTGAAGCGGACCTGGCCTTGTTGCGGCTAAATGAAGCTGAAGATGTGCAGGGCGTTTCACTGAACGAAAAAGCTGTGGAATTTTGGAAAGACGAGTTTAACTGGGACGGGGTGCGCTGGGGCAAAAATGCCATGCGCCCGATGATCGGTATCATCGACAATCCTTACCAGGCCATTCAGAAGCCGTTGTTGATCAATTTCCCGAACGGCCATGCTGTGGTCTTCGGGGCATCGGGGCGTGGAAAAACAACTTTTCTGCGCACGATCATTTCCAGCCTTGCGCTGACCCATTCCCCGGACGAATTGCATGTTTACATCCTGGACTTTGGCGGACGGGCACTTTCAACCCTGCAGGATTTGCCGCACGTTGGCGCTGTGATCACCGCCGAAGAGGAAGAGCGTGTTCTACGCGTCTTGCGCAAGGTGAATGACATTATCGATGCCCGTCAGGTCTTGTTCAGCGAGGCCAAGGTCAACAGCCTTGATTCGTATAATATCTCCAACCCCGAAAAGAAACTGCCGGCCGTGTTGGTGGCGGTGGATAATTTTGCCGAGTTCAAGGAGTATTATGAAGGGCTGATGTCGCCGCTGATGTCGCTGATCCGCGAGTCGCGCGCCTACGGAGTTCACTTCCTGTTTTCGGCGGATTCTCCCAACGCGTTGGGCAGCAAGCTCTTTAGCCTGGTCACAGAGCGTTTCACTCTGAAACTGACCGACCCGGCGGAATATACCGAAATCGTGGGTCGCGGAGTCCCGGCGGATCTGAGTCCCGTCCCTGGACGTGGATATGTGCGTATTGGCAACATGCCGCTCGAGTTCCAGACGGCCCTGACCTTTGACCCGACCGAAAATGACCTGGACGGGTTGTCCAAAATCAGCAAAATGTGTATGCGGATGAAGGAGCTGTGGGCCGGCCAGTGGAAAGCTGAAAAGCCGTCCACGATCGAAACCCTGCCGATGCGCTACTCGCTCGAAAACCTGCTTCAGCAGGCGGAAATACCGGCGACGCGCCGTATCTACGCTGTGATGGGCATCGACGATCGCACCCTGATGCCTTCTCTGATCGATATTGAACGCCAGGGACCGCACCTGATGGTGATCGGCCAGCCTTTCTCAGGTAAAACCACTGCTTTGCGAACGATGATTTTCTCGATTGCTTCGCGTTACTCACCTGATGACGTCATGATGATTCTGGTGGATTATTCACGCAAGTTATGGAAGGGCAGTGAAACCTCGTTGGCTGATTTGCCGCATGTCGTCCAGACCATCGAAGAGATATCGCAGCTTGATGAGCTGTATCGCAACCTGAGCGAAGAATGCGCAGAGTTCGAGACCAACCCCAAGCGGCGCAAGATCATGCTCTTCATTGACAACTACGATGCTTTTACCGAAGAATCCAACCGCAAGAATATGGCTTTCTTTGAACAGACCTCGGCGCTCATTCGCAAATACCAGACGGCGGGTGTTTACATGGTTGTGGCCGGCTCCCTGGGTATTATGAGCTCCAGCGATGACCTGCGGCGCGTCTTTGCCGCGCCGAGCTTTGGAATCGCCCTGAAGAGCGCCGACGCGGTCAACCGTCTGAACGGTAAATTCCCGCGCAGCCTGGCTGAAGTGGAACTTCCCATGGGGCGCGGATTCATCGTCCGGACCGGGATCACCAATATGCTCCAGATCGCCACCCCGTACCCCAACGACGATGATACCGAAGGGGCGATGGACGCCTGGGTGCGGAAAATCCAGAAGCAGTATCCGGGCAAAAAAGTGACCTGGAAGTCTGGCCCTGGCGGGGCAGCCCCGGCCGAAGCATCTTCTGTGCCCGACCCAGTCGCCGGTGCGGAGGGTGGCCTGAGCCAGCCGCCGCCCAAAGTGGATGTATCCAAGTATGATGTGGCGGCCTTGAAAAAAGGACTGCTGGAGAGCGGCTTGCCCGACTCCTTGCTGGCCATGCTTTCTGAAGCAGACATCATCGAAAACGCCCGCAGTATGGGCTTGTTGAAGGATGATGAGAAGAACGAGAAGCCGGCCTGACCGGCAAGGTGAGCGCTATGGATGAGTATCTTGAAATTCGCCTGGATGTTTTTGAGCATGTCAGTCAGCGCGCACGAGTGATGAAATCGCTCAAGGTGGGTGAGCTGATCGGTGAAGTTCTCAAAGAATTCGATGATGTTCCGTCTGAGTCGCCGGAACGGTTTGCTTTGTACCTAAAGGGCAATAAGCGTCCACTTGCCAAAGAGCATACCCTGATCCAGGCCGATATCCAACCGCAGGATGAACTGGTTTTTGAGTACTTGCGCCAGGGACAGGATATCCGCGAGATGCTGGACCCACACCAGTATGCTTTTTTGCGTGATGAAGAGACGGGTCGCCTGTATGGGATCGAGTGGACGCCGGCTATCATTGGGCGTCCGACGAATGAAGCTGAACACAATATTATGCTGGCGGTCAACCTGCAGGTTCATCCTCAGGGCATGACTGTTTCGCGCAAACACGCCCAGATCGTTTTCGAAGATGGAAATTATTACCTGGAAACGCTGACGGATAGCAATCCGACCACGTTGAACAACAAAATCTTGGCGGTGGATGCGATGGCAAAAATCCATCATAACGATGTGATTTTATTTGGCAAAAAAGTGCATATGACTTTCTTGCTGCAATCTTCCATTTCACAGAAAGTGATGCCGCAACCGGGGGTGGTTAAATCTGCCCCGGCCCGGGCCGAGCCTGCATCAGCCCCGCGCCCGGTGGTGGTTGCCCCCCAGCAGCCTGCGGCCGCGAATGAAACCCGCATCGGCGACCTGGTTGTCCCGCATCTGCGTTTGTTTATCGAAAAAGCTACGGCAACTGCCGGGCAGCATCTCGAATTAAGCGAATTCCCGGCGGTCATCGGCCGCGCCCATCCCTTGTTGAGTGTTGAAAAAGAGGTATCGCGCAACCACCTGGAGGTGCGCTATGAAGCGGGGCAGAATACTTTCTTCGTGGTCGATCTGAACAGCGGCAATGGTTCAACTTTAAACGGAAATCGTATGGTAGCAGGCGTGCCCTACGCCTTCCAGCCTGGGATGCGCCTGGAGCTTGGCCCCAAGTTGGTTTTGCTTTTCCAGGGATGAGCGTTTGGTTGCAGGGAATTGTGTGTATTAATTATAAAAGTAGCCTGCACCACCGCAGGCTACTTTTATAATTAACGGTAGAGATGTTGAAGTTACCGACAAGCCATTTCAGCGAGAAAGTTCATCCATGATACGCTGCGCGGATAAGCGCCCAGAAACCATGGCTGTGGGCAGGCCTGTGCCGGGGTGCGTGCTTGCGCCGGTGAAATATAGGTTGTTATAACGTGGATGCCGGTTGCCCGGGCGGAAATATCCCAACTGGGTCAGGTTATGACAGAGGCCGTGAGTCGAGCCTTTGACCAGGTTGTAACGCTTGCGCCACGATAACGGCGTGAATGTGGTTTCAAACTTAATGTGCGATTCCAGGTCGGTGATCCCCAGCGTTGCCAATCGCCGGAACACATGCTGGCGCGCTTCATCCCGAAGTTTGCCCCAATCCTGTTCTTCATGTTCGTTCATGTGACCAACCGGGACAATTGCGGTCAAGGTGTCCTGTCCGGGTGGTGACATGGCCGGGTCGAGCCGGGCTGGAGCGTGGATATAAAGACATGGATTTGCGGGTAGTTCCAAGTCCCGGATGATGCTGTCGAAGTTTTCTCGATAATCGTCCGCCAGGAAGAGCGTGTGCGGCCCAAGCGTCTCGTATGGTTTATCCACTCCCCAGAAAAAGCTGATCACAGAACACGAAAAGCGTTTGCGATTCAATGAGTTGGACAAATTAGCATCCGGCAATAAATTTTCATAGACATAAGGCAGGTCAGCGTTGGCGAGAACCACATCAGCTTCGAGCTTTTCGCCGCTTGCGAGAATGAGACCGCGGGCCTGAGCAGAGTCCACATCGATTTGTTGAACGGCAGAATCAAAGATGAATTCCACACCCGCTTCGCGCGCCAGATCCATGAGCGCTTCCACGATGCTGTACATGCCGCCGCGCGGGTAATACACGCCATGAGCGAGCTCAGTATAGGGCATCATCGAGAAGGTGGCCGGGGCTTCAAACGGACTTAACCCCATGTATACATCCTGAAATGTAAAAGCCGCCTTGAGACGCGGGTCATCGAAATAATTTGACATGTTGCTATAGTGGTTGACAAGCGGTTTCAGCTGGTAAACAAGCGGGATGTTTTGGGGTGCAAAAAATTCAGAGGCTTTACGAAAATCGCGATTAACCAGTTTTTCAATGCCCAGATGGTAATGGCGATGGCCTTCGTTCATGTAGCGCAGGAGCCCTTGGAAACTTCCGGGCTCAAAGGTTTCAAGTTGCTCCTGCAAAGATTTCATGTCTGACGTCAGCGCGAGTTGATCGGCGTCATCGAAAACCAGGTGATAGGTCGGGTCGACGCGCTGTAAATCAAGTTTTTCGTGCATGGACGTTCCCAGTGCGCGAAACTCCGCTTCAAAGAGAAGCGGCATGATAAGCAGTGTGGGACCCGTATCGAAATGATGTCCATCGCGGCTGATACGGTCACAGCGGCCGCCCGCGCGTGAGTTTTTTTCTAGTACGGTTACTTTGATCCCGCGCCGGGCAAGGTGGGTCGCGGCGACGATCCCGGCAACACCTGCGCCGATCACAATTACGGATTTTGATTTCATGTTTTACCTCGATGCGCGCCGGCGAACCGGCGCAGGGTTGAACACAGATTGAATTCCATGACGAACGAAGAGCGCTGGGAGTATGGACCCGGCTGCGCGCACTATGGCCCCCAGCCCCTTTCGCTCTGGATAGGCAGCGCGCAATAAATACCCATCGCGTTCGATCAAATCGAGCACGCACTCAAAACGTGCTGTATATGCAAAGCCTGCTAACTTGCAGCGCGGGTTTTCAACTTGATTCAAATATTCTCTGCCAGTCTTGAAGTAGGCCCGCGCCAGTTGCACTCTGCTGTGCACCCATTCACGATATGCATCACTTTGAACATCGTGGGGTGTAATGCCGTTTGCATCAAGCACCTCGCGTGGGATGTTGAAATATCCCGCCTGGATGTCGTCGAACGTATCGCGCAACATGTGAGTGATGTGCGCGGCGGTCACGGCCAGATAACGGGCCTCGTTTTGAGGCGAATAGCAGCAATGCCCGATGAAATAATGCATGGCTTCTGTAACAGCGCTGGCAAGGTGGCCGGTATACTGATTCAATTCCGATTGAGAAATTAATTTGCCCTGACGTTCAACATCGAAAACCATAACGGCCATCATGTTGCGCAGGTAAGATTGCAAGCCGCTGTTCTTGCTTGTATCGTTATTGATTAATTCGACCAACATTTGCTCTTCGATGGAAGCATCGCTTGCGGGTATTCCGCGATAGCATTTATCCAACAGTAGTTTTTGTCGATCGATAAAGTCGCTTCGTTCTTGCCCCGAGTTTGCTCCTGCATCGAGAAGATCGTCCACCCAACGGAAGTAGGCGTAGGCAAAATAGGCTTCTGCAACCCGATCGTGATCTACCAGGAGGCCGATCGTGTAATAGGTTTGCTTGCTGGCGGCTTTGGTGATGGAGCGGGCAAGCTTAAGAGTTGAAGGGTTGGTATTCATTGGCTATATCTACGCAAAAGAATTGATTTTTGTTTCTTTTATTTTTTGAAATCGCCAGAAGTGAACAGACCCTTGTTTATGGTATAGCAAGAGAAAACACCGGCTGTGTATTGTGTATGTATGCTTCATTTCGTATAATATTTACATGACAGATCTACAACACTTTTTCACGCTTGACCCTTCCGTTCATTTTCTCAACCATGGTTCTTTTGGCGCCTGCCCGATTCCGGTTTTTGCGGCATACCAGGCCTGGCAGAGACGGTTGGAGCGCCAGCCTGTCCTGTTTCTGGGGCGCGAATACGACTCCTTGCTCAAAGAATCGCGCGTCGCGCTCGGTGCTTATCTCAACGCGGACTCTGATGATCTGGTGTACATTCCCAACGCCACCCACGGAGTTAACATCATCGCTCGTTCGTTGACTCTCCAGCCTGGTGATGAAGTGCTGACGACCGACCATGAATATGGCGCGTGCGACTTTACCTGGCAGTTTTTGTGTGCAAAGAGCGGCGCAAACTACATCCGCCAATCCGTTGTGCTGCCGGCAATTTCAGAAGCGGAAATGGTTGAGCAGTTTTGGACGGGCGTGACTTCTCAGACCAAGATTATTTACCTCAGCCATATTACTTCGCCAACCGCCTTGCGTCTGCCCGTGGAGCAGATCTGCCAGCGCGCCCGCGCGCAGGGAATTTTGACGGTTGTGGATGGCGCTCATGCACCGGGGCAGGTGGAGCTTGATCTGACGGCGCTTGCGGCTGATTTTTACACCGGCAATTGTCATAAGTGGATGTTGGCTCCCAAGGGAGCAGCGTTTTTGCACGCGCGCCGCGAAGTTCAGGGGCTGCTCGAGCCGTTGGTCGTTAGTTGGGGCTACGGCAACGATCCGCAGTTTGGAACGGGATCGCGCTATATCGACCTGTTCCAGTGGACGGGCACACGTGACCCGGCGGCTTGCCTATCTGTACCGGATGCGATTCGATTTATGCGCGAGCACGATTGGGATGCGGCGCGCGGTGAGTGTCATACTCTGTTGCGAGACGCGATTTTTGACATTTGCGAACTGACCGGCCTCGCGCCGCTGTACCCACTTGATTCTGATCTCTATTCGCAAATGGCGATTGCGCCCTTGCCGGCTGAAACCGATCTGCCAGTTTTGAAATCGCGCCTGTACGATGACTTCAAGGTTGAAGTTCCACTCATTGAATGGCAGAATCGCAAGTTTGTGCGTGTCTCAGTCCAGGCTTACAACACTCAGGCGGATATCGATGCACTGTTGGCAGGTTTGCAGGCCCTGTTGCATTAGCTGATATACTGGGAACGCGATAAATCAAAAAAGAATTGAGATTTTTATGGTCATTCCCTCCGAAACAAGTCCGGAAACACTGAACAACCCCCTGCCTGATCTTACCTTTGAGCAGTTGCCCAGCCATTTGCGCGAGGCCGCTGCGCGCGCCGGTTGGGGTGAACTGATGCCTGTCCAGGCGCGCGCCATCCCTTACCTGCTGGCCCGACGCAATATGATGATCCAGGCTCGCACCGGAAGCGGCAAAACCGGGGCTTTTTTGTTGCCAATGCTTGAACGCCTGGATTCGAGTCGCGCGGCCTGTCAGGCGCTGATCCTCGTCCCGACTCGCGAGCTTGCCAAGCAGGTTTTTCAAGAAGCGGAGCGCCTGTGCGGCGATAAAGGCCTGCGCACGGTTGCTGTTTATGGCGGGGTTGGCTACAAGGGCCAAATTGACGCACTGACGCAGGGCGCACACATCGTGGTGGGGACGCCAGGGCGCGTTCTCGATCATTTGCTCAAGCGGACACTCTCGCTCGAGCATCTGCGTATGTTGATTTTCGATGAGGCTGATCGGATGCTTTCGATGGGTTTTTACCCGGATATGCGCGAAATTCAGCGTTACCTGCCCAAGCGCGAAGTTCATACCTGCATGTTCTCGGCCACTTTTTCCGATGCGGTTCAGCGCACGGCGCGCGAGTTCATCCGTACGCCGGAATTTATCAGCCTGAGCAGCGATCATGTCCACGTCACCGATACCGAGCATGTTTTTTACATCGTCGATGGCATGGATAAGGACCGCAGTCTGGTGCGCCTGATCGAGGTCGAGCAGCCCGCCTCGGCCATCATTTTCTGCAATACCAAGGATCGGGTGCATTACGTTTCTGTCGTTTTGCAGCGCTTTGGTTATGATGCAGATGAGTTGAGCGCCGATCTTTCGCAGGCTGCCCGCGAAAGCGTGCTGGAACGTGTTAGACGCGGAAGTCTGCGCTTTTTGGTGGCGACCGACATTGCCGCGCGAGGCCTCGATATTCCCAGTCTGTCACACGTAATTCAGTATGAACCGCCCGAAGAAGCTGAAGCTTACATCCATCGCGCCGGGCGGACGGGGCGGGCCGGCGCAACCGGTATCGCCATTTCACTGGTTAACAAGGGCGAAAAATTTGCCCTGGAACGTATTGCCAAACAGTACAGCATTGAAATGGAAGAACGCCTCATCCCAACCGATGCCGATGTGCAGGTTGTGGTTGCCGAGCGGGCAACTGCCTTGCTCGAAGCGCGCTTGCGGGCCCGCGACAAGCTGCAAACCGAGCGCAGTCAGCGCTTTTTGCCCTTGGTGCGTTCGCTGGCTGAAAATGATGAAGAACTTGCCCTGTTAACCATGCTTCTTGACGATTATTATCAGCAAACATTGCATGGGATTGTGCCCGGACCCGTTGCGCAATCCTCCGGAACGGCTGCGCGCAGCCCTGAGCCGTCCCGCAGGGATAAGCGTCCGTCAGACCGCAATCGCCGGCGCCGATAGAAAGCCAAAAAGAGAGCAAATTGCTCTCTTTTTTATGGTATTATGACTTAAACGTTTAAGTAATCCTATGAAGATCACCATTCGTCAAATTGCAGAAAAATTAAACATCTCCATCGCGGCTGTTTCACGCGCTCTGGATGGCTACCCGGATATTTCCATTGAAACTCGCCAGCGCGTTCTGGAAACGGCCCGCGAAATGGGCTATGTGCCCAATCGTGCGGCCCGTCAACTGCGCAGGCAGAAGACTGATTCGATCGGATTCATCCTGCCTTCGGGTTCGCCCGGTTTCAGCGAGGCCTTCTTTACCGAGTTCCTGATCGGCATGGGCGATGAAGCGCCGCGCCATCACCTCGACCTGCTGGTTTCAACGGCTGGCAGCAGCCCGGAGCGCGAAAAAGATCTCTATCGCGACTGGGTGCGCTCACAAAAAGTGGACGGGTTTGTGCTCAACCGCATCCGCCTGAACGATTGGCGGGTGGGCTACCTGGCTGAAAACAAGATCCCCTTTGTGGCTCTGGAGCATTCGCTGGATGGGGTCGAGTACCCGCATATCGAAGTTGATACCATCGCCGGGATGGCTGCACTGATGAAGCATCTCTTTCAGCAGGGCTTTCGCCAGATCGCTTTTATCGGCGGCCCCGAAGATTTGAAGATGCAAGTTGAGCGTCTGAGCGGGTATCGCCAGGGGCTGGCCGATTGCGGCTTATCGTTCGATCCCGAACTCGTTTTTGATGGCGATCTGAGTGCGGAGGCCGGTTATCAGGCGACCCGTCGCTTGCGCTGGCTGCCCAATCCGCCGGATGCGCTGGTTTGTGTCAACGACGAAACCGCTTTTGGCGCATTGCATGCCCTGCACGATCTGGGGCTGGAGATTGGTCGCGAGGTGGCGGTGGCCGGTTTCGACGGGGTTGCCGCTTCAGCGCACACCAGTCCCGCGTTGACGACTCTGGACATTCCGATCCCGGAAATTGCCCAGACCCTGGTGCGGATGCTCTCTGCTAACTTGGTAGCTGGGATTCCTGCTGAGAAGCACCCGCTAATTACCCCTCGCTTATTGATGCGCGCCTCCACCGGCGCGAGATAAATCACTTGTGAAAGGTCGACCTGCTTGTATTAAACCCGTGTTTTTGGTGTGAAAGTTGAGCCAAAAAGCATTCTCGCAACACCTGGCTGGTTGCCCTACGACAGCGAAAGGAGCGAATGACCATGACTCAAAAGATTGTTGTTGCCGCCGCGTTGGGGGAGTGTGTTCATGTGGCGGGTGTATCCAATTTCTTACGGCTGGCCGAGACGGCCGGCTGGAAAACCATCTTTCTTGGCCCGGCTGTGCCGATTGAGCAGGTACTCGAAGCTGCCCGCCGCGAAAAAGCGGACCTGGTTGGTGTTTCGTATCGCCTGACTCCTGAGACCGGGGAACGTCTGCTTGGCCAGTTTGCCGAAGCGGCCTCCGAACTGCACGAAGCCGGAGTCAAGTTTGCCTTTGCAGGCACGCCGCCAGTCGCTGAAAAAGCCGAAAAACTGAGTGGATTCTTCGATAAGATCTTCGACAGTTCCGAATCGCCTGAGCAGGTGCTGGCCTATCTCAAGGGTCAGCCCGCCCGCGACCTGAGCGAGAAGGATTTTCCCCAGCGCACTGTGGATCGCATCCTGTGGAAGCGTCCCTACCCGATCCTGAGACATCATTTTGGCCTGCCCACGATGGAAGACACCTTGCGCGACATCGAGCTGATTTCCGATGCCCAGGCTGTGGATGTTATCTCGCTCGGCATCGACCAGGATGCCCAGGAAAATTTCTTCCACCCTGAGCGCCAGGATAAACGCCGCATGGGGGCGGGTGGCGTGCCCGTCCGCAGCTCGGACGATTACCGCGCCCTGTACAATGCCTCGCGCCGCGGCAATTTCCCCCTGCTGCGAACCTATTCCGGAACCGACGATTTCATCCGCCTGGCCGAGATGTACGTTGAAACCATCAACATTGCCTGGTGCGCCATTCCCCTTTACTGGTTCAACCTGATGGATGGGCGCGGCCCGTGGGACTTGGAAGGCTCGATCCGTGAGCATCAACAGGTGATGGCTTTTTATAGTCAACGCGATATTCCCGTTGAACTGAACGAGCCGCACCACTGGGGCATGCGCGACGCGCCGGATGTGATCTTTGTTGTTTCAGCTTTTCTGGCGGCCTATAATGCAAAAAAATACGGGGTGCGTGATTACATCGCTCAGATGATGTTCAACAGCCCGCCCGGCTTAAGCAACGCGATGGATCTGGCCAAGATGCTGGCTGTGATGGAAATGATCACTCCGTTGGCCGAGGAGGGTGCCTTCCGCATCTGGAAGCAGGTCCGCATCGGACTGCTCTCGCACCCGCTCGACCCGGATGCCGCCCGCGGCCACCTGGCGGCCAGCACCTACCTGCAAATGGCGCTCAAACCCGATATCCTGCACATCGTCGGCCACACGGAGGCTCATCACGCCGCCACCGGCTCGGATATCATCGAAGCCAGCAAGATCGTGCGGCGCGCCATCCAGAACGCGATGGGCGCGCCGGATATGACCCACGATCCTGCCATCCGTACCCGCATCGAAGAACTTAAGGCTGAAGCCGCCACTACGCTGGAGGCGATCCGCAACCTGGCCCCGACCGGGGTGGACGACCCCTGGGCTGACGCCGCCACCCTGGCGAAGTCGGTCACCTCCGGGGTGATGGATGCGCCGCAGTTGGGCAACAACAAGTTCGGGCTGGGAAAGATCCGCACGAGGATCGTCAACGGGGCCTGCCTGGCGGTCGATGAAACGGGACAAGCCATCAACGAACGAGAACGCCTGTTAAAGTTTTTGTAGAGCGAGATATTATCTCGCTCTACCCATAAGGAGAATTGCATGACCACCCCCGAAAACTACACCGTGATTGGAGCCGGCCATGGTGGCAAAGCCATGGCTGCGCACCTGGCCCTGATGGGCTTGAAAGTAACAATTTATAACCGCACTTTTGAACGCATTCAGGTGATCAAGAAGCGCGGCGGACTCGACCTGGAATCGGGTGAGCACGATGGCCCGCGTGGTTTTGGCAAGCTCGAAAATGCCACCGCCGATATGAGCGAAGCGCTTGAAAAAGCGCAGGTTATCATGGTGGTGACACCCTCCTCGGCCCACGTCGATATTGCTCGCGCCACAGCCCCGCACTTGAAGGATGGACAGATCATCGTTCTGCATCCTGGCCGCACCTGCGGTGCACTTGAGTTTGCCAAGGTGCTGAAAGATGCTGGCTGTACCGCTGATGTGACCGTTTCGGAAGCGGAAACGTTCATCTACGCTTCTCGCTCTGACGGCCCGGCCCAGGCGCGGATTTTTCGCATCAAGGAAGCGGTTCCGCTGGCAGCGCTGCCAGCCACCCGCACCCAACTCGTGTTGGATGCGATCAATCCGGCATATCCGCAGTTTATTGATGGCGTGAATGTGCTCAATACCGGTTTGAACAACATGGGCGCGATCTTCCACCCGGCCCTGACCCTGCTCAACGCCGGTTGGATCGAGCGTACTAACGGTGATTTTCAGTTTTATATTGATGGGGTTACGCCTTCAACCGCGCGCATTTTGGAAGTGCTCGACCGCGAGCGCGTCACCGTTGCTGCGGCGCTGGGCGTGCGCGCTCGCACGGCAATGGAGTGGCTGAAACTGGCCTATGACACCTCAGGTGACAACTTGAACGAAGCCATTCATAATCAGCCCGGCTATTACGGGATCAAGGCCCCCTCCACGCTTAATCACCGTTATATTTTCGAAGATGTGCCGATGAGCCTGGTTCCGCTGGCCTCACTTGGGATGCGTTACGGTGTCTCTGTGCGCGGCATGGAGAGCATCATCCGCCTCGGCAGCATTTTGCACCAGACCGATTACTGGCGGCGTGGGCGCACGGTCGAGCGTTTAGGGCTGTCTGATCTATCAGTGTCTGAGCTGACAGCCTATGTCAATGAGGGCGCCAAGCCATAACCAGGCTGAAGCAAAAAAAATATATAAATCAAATTTAGGAGAAAACCATGTGTGGTATCTGTGGCGTTTTTAACGCGAATCCCCAACATATTGTTGAAACGATGGTGCATAAACTCAGCCATCGCGGCCCGGATGGCGACGGGCTCAAAAGCCTGCCGCTAGGCACGCTCGGTCACACCCGTCTGGCCATTGTGGATGTAAATGGCGGTCATCAACCCATGAAGGCGGATGATTTTTGGATCGCCTTCAATGGCGAAATTTATAATCACCAAAACTTGCGTCAACAATTTCTAAGCGACATGCAGTTCGATACCCAAAGTGATACCGAAACGATCCTGCGCTTGTTTGCCCGCTTTGGCGAAAGAGCGGTTGCCATGCTTGATGGCATGTTTGCGTTTGCCCTGCACACCCCCGGAAAATTTCTGTTGGCGCGCGATCCGCTTGGGATCAAACCACTCTACTGGTCGCAGGAAGGCGAAAGAATTTACTTTGCATCTGAAATCAAGGCTCTGGCCGAATTCACCAGCAACATTCGCGAATTTCCGGCCGGGCATTATTACCACTCAGAACTCGGTTTACACCAGTATTATTTCCTTGGGCAGGGCATTGTGCCGATCCCTTCCTGCGAAATCGATGCCCAGCCCATGATTGTTAACATCCTGCGTGAAGCAGTCCACAAACGGCTGATGGCAGATGTGCCGCTGGGTGTCAGCCTGAGCGGTGGTTTGGATAGCACGATTGTTGCGGCGCTGGCCCGCGAAGGATTGAATGAACTGCATACCTTTGCTGTCGGCATGGAAGGCAGCGAGGATATCGCCGCCTCGCTGGTTGCTGCCGAAGCGCTTAACACCATTCATCACACGCTTGTTTACACCGATCAGGATATGCTCGATGCCCTGCCTGATGTTATTTATCACCTTGAATCTTTTGATCCCGCTCTTGTTCGCAGCGCTATTCCAAACTATTTTCTTGCAAAAATGACTTCGGATTATGTCAAGGTTTTTCTGACCGGCGAGGGAGCGGATGAGCTCTACGCGGGCTACGATTATCTCAGCCGTTACGCTGACGCCCCCGCGCTGGATACCGAACTACGGGCGATCACATCCGCCCTGCACAATACCAACCTGCAACGCGCCGACCGGCTTTCAATGGCCTGGAGCCTTGAAGCGCGGGTTCCTTTTTTGGATACGCAATCAATATCGCTGGCCTTCAGCCTGCCAACTGAGTGGAAATTACAAAACAATGGGCGAACGCCCAAGGCTTTGCTGCGTCAGGCTTTTTCAGGCTTGATCCCTGATGAGATTGCCTGGCGTCCCAAACAAAAATTCTCGCACGGGGCCGGTTCGAGGGATGTCATTCTTGAGCATGCCAACGATAAAATTGGCGATGGCGAGTTCGCCCGGGAACGCGAACGCGTTGCCAGAGAATGGAATTACACTTTGCCGAACAAAGAGGCCCTCTTTTATTATAAAATGATGCGAGAGCATTTCAGCGACGATCAAATCATGCCCGGAATGGGGCATAGCAGGAGCTTGTAACCATGGAGTTCAACTGGTACGAATGGTTGGGACTGCCGCTCATCATTTTTGTCGCCCGCGTTCTTGATGTCGGTCTCGGAACGATCCGAATCATTTTCACCTCGCGCGGCAAACGCCATCTTGCCCCACTGCTCGGGTTTGTCGAGGTTTTTATTTGGGTTGCCGTTATCAGCCAAATCACCAAAACCGCAACGGGCCTGCCTGCTTATTTTGCGTATGCTGCCGGTTTTGCGGTTGGCAACTACGTCGGCATGAAAATAGAAGACGCCCTGGCAATTGGCAAGGTTGTCGTGCGCATGATCTTATCGACTGGCGGCGAGCAAGTTGCCCATGCCCTGCATGAATCCGGGTTTGGCGCAACGATTGTCGATGGCCAGGGGGCCAATGGGCAGGTCAAGCTGATCTACACCATCGTCAACCGCCGCGATCTGGCCGATGTGACCAGCATCATCAATCGCATCCACCCGCGCGCATTTCTCTCCGTTGAAGAAGTGCGTTCCTCGCAGGAAGGTGTTTTTCCGAAAGACGAGGGGCGCTTCTTGATCTCTGCCCAAAGAAAAAAGAAATAACAAGAGTAGCAAAAAGACGCCGGAAAAATCCGGCGTCTTTTGTAGTAGTTTGTTGAATTGATTTATATTCTTATTTCCAGAGCGCGTGCAAAAACTTCAACTTCTCCACGGTTTGGAAGTTGGCCCCGCCTTCGTGGTTGTTGTACTCATAGGTGCGGATTTGCTTGGGTCCGGCGTAATGGTTGTAGGCCGCGTAAACCGTCGAGGGTGGGCAAATATCGTCCATCAGGCCGACCGAGAACAGGGTCGGAGATTTGGCCCGGGCCGCAAAATTAAGCCCGTCGAAATAGGCCAAATTCTGAAAGACAGTTTCAACCTTGTCGCGGTGGATTTTGCAAAAATTTGAGATTTCCGTATACGGGTAGGTCGCTACGATCTGCGTTGCCCGGCGAAAATGGCACAGGAACGGCACATCCGGCATCGAAGCCTGGACCTCGGCCAATCCGGCTGCTGCCAGCGTGATCCCACCGCCCTGGCTGCCGCCGGTCACTGCCACCCGGTTTTTGTCCACCGCGGTGTGGCTGCGGGCGGCTTCCACGGCGCGCACGGCATCTGTGAACACACGCCTGTAATAGTAGGTTTTCGGGTCAAGAATACCGCGCGTCATAAAACCGGGATAATGCGGATTACTGCCTTCCGGCTCGCTGTCGGGGGTATCGCCGCGCGACCAACTGCTGCCCTGGCCGCGCATGTCCATGATGAAGTGGGCGTAGCCGGCCGCTGCCCAGAATAGCCAGTCCTGCGCCAGACCGCGTCCGCCGCCATAACCGATGAATTCGACCACGCACGGCAGTTGGCCTTGCCGCGCGCGCGGCAGATTCAACCAGCCCTTGATCGGCTGCCCGCCAAAGCCGCGGAAAGTGACATCGAACGACTCGACCAGCGCCAGCCCGGTTTTGATCGGCTCAAAACGAGCATCCAGCGGATGTTGGCGTGCCTCGACCAGGGTGGTTTGCCAGAAGGCGTCAAAATCCGCCGGCTCGTTGCGCGTAGGGGTATAGCGTTGTAGTTCATCCAGGGGCAGATCAAAGAAGGGCATAATAGTTTCCTATGAGGCGAGTTTAAATTGGCAATAGCAGCGCACGAGTGCGATTATAATCCCAGCCATGGATATTACCCTTGCACTTGGCGGCGGCGGTTCGCGTGGCGCGGCTCATATTGGAGTCTTGCGCGCTCTTGCCCGCAACGGATTCCGTGTTCGCGCTGTGGCCGGCACTTCGATTGGCTCGGTGGTCGGCGCGTTTTATGCGTTTGGCTATACTCCCGATGAAATAGAAGCCCTGTTCGCCTCAGTCGATTTTTCGCGTTTGTTGTATGGCTGGCCGCTCAGCGAAGGCCCTGGCTTGTTGGGGATTCGTGGTATTACGGATTTTTTGCGGACCCACCTCGGTAATCGCTCGTTTGATGATCTGCAAATCCCGTTTGCTGTGGTTGCGGTTGACCTGAACAGCCGCCGTGAGATCATCCTTCGCGAAGGTCGGGTTGTTGATGCCATTCTTGGTTCGATCGCCATTCCGGGTATTTTTCCGCCCAAGGAATATGAGCCCTATCGACTGGTGGATGGCGGCACGCTAAACCCGGTGCCGGTTAATGTTGCGCGCGCCCTCTTGCCCAATTTACCGGTTGTTGCTGTCAATCTCAATCCGCCGCTCGACCAGCCCTCCACGCCGCTCAACCTGCAATTTCCCGGTCCGAAAACGCTTGTCGAGCAAATTTCACGCCTTAATCTCACGCAGGCCTTTCAGATTTTTGGCGAAGCTGTCGATATTGGCCAGCGTGAACTGACTGAACTTCGCCTGGAAATCGACAAACCGGCCGTGATCATTTCCCCGTTGGTCAGCGATATTGGCTTGCTGGACGCCATCGATGTCAACAAAATATCGAGTCGGGGTGAAGTCGCCACCCTCGAAGCTCTGCCTTCCCTGAAACATGCTGTTTCGTGGCGGGCGCGCCTGATGCGTTTCCTGTTGCGGCGCTGACATGCCCTGGCTTGCACGCTTGGTTCCCTACCTGGCGGTTGGGCTGGGATTACTGCTCTTTGACAGCGCCTGGCTGGCCTTGATTGGCTATCACACCGGGATTTTGCTGGTGATGGGCTATTCACGGGCCTTTGGCCACTTCCGCGCGTTGCGCCCGGCTCTGCACCCAGGCTGGGCGGCGCTGGCCTGGATTTTGTCCTGCCTCGCCGGTTTGCTGCTTTATCTTGGCTGGAGCGGATTGCCCCTGCCGCAAACTCTTCCCGTTTCGCTGGTTTCATTAGGGTTGACGGGCCAGACCTGGCCCTGGTTCATTGCCTATTTTGCCCTGGTCAACCCCTGGCTCGAAGAGATCTACTGGCGCGGATGGCTTTCTGGTCCATCGAAATATCCGATTGCTGAAGATTTCTGGTTTTCCAGCTACCACGTTCTGATCCTGATACGCTTTGTGCCTCTGGCCTGGCTGGCTCTGGCTGTTTGCATTCTGGCGGCAGCGGCCTGGTTTTGGCGGCAGATCTTCAGGAAAACTGGCAGTTTGTTCATTCCGGCGATTGCTCATTTATTGGCCGATTTCTCGATTTTGACAGCAATTTATTTCAGGACGGTACCCTTATGACTCGTGATTTGCGCAAATACATGTCTCAAACCAACTTTCGACTGTTTCTGGGCGCTTTTGCCTTGCTCTTTGTGGTCGGGCTTGGCCTGATCTGGTTCATCTACGGTTTGCCAGCTGCCATCAGCGGCTTTCTTTGCCTGCTGGGGTCGCTTGTTCCGATTGGCCTGATCGCGCTTTTCATGTTCGGCCTCGATTGGATCGTTAAACGCGCCAACCGCGACTAGCCCGACCCTCGCTTCGCAAAGACCATTCAGCCTCCACTCAGAATTGGCACCTGAAACCTGACCCCTATGGCTCTCGAAACCCACCTCGCCACCCTTGAAGATTGGACCTACCGCTTTCTCCCGCCACAGAAAGCCTCCCGCCGCTTGCTGTTGCTCCTGCATGGCTGGACCGGCGATGAAAACTCGATGTGGGTTTTTGCCCGCAACTTTCCGCGCACCGCCTGGATGCTGGCTCCGCGCGCCCCGTTCCCGGCCCCTTCTGGCGGCTATTCGTGGCGCGAACACGTTGAAACAGCCCATTCGCTGGATGATTTGCGCGCCTCCGCGGCCGAGCTGATTCATTTTATCGAAGGCTGGGGCATTGCCAATCGGGTCGACACGGATCAGTTTGATGTAGCCGGTTTTAGCCAGGGAGCCGCCATGGCCGGGATGCTCTCCCTGCTTTATCCGCAGCGCGTCCGCAAGCTGGCCATGCTGGCCGGTTTCCTGCCGCATGGCGCAGAAGAATTGTTTCCCACATCATTTGACCCTGAGAAACGGGTTTTTATCGCTCACGGCACCCAAGACCTGATGGTTTCTGTCGAACGCGCTCGCCATGCGGTCAGCCTGTTCGAGCAAGCCGGGGCCCGGGTCGATTACTGTGAAGCTGAGGTTGCCCACAAGGTCAGCGCCGAATGTTTGCGCTCCCTGGTGGATTATTTGCAGGATTAATCCTCTCTCATCTGTGCGTTGACGCCCGTTGTATTTCCGAGTATCCTTACCCAACTTAAATTTAAGGCAGGGCGCAAAAGCTCTGTTTTTGCGCTTGCGGAAGTAGAACTTCAAATATTTTTTTACGAGAAATTATCATGACTCTTACTCGACGCGATTTTCTGAAATTGATCGGTGGCGCTGCTGGTGCCATGGCCCTCAGCCCTTTTAGCCGGGTCATGCCTTTGCCCGAATTCCCGCAAGGGCAGCGCCTCGGGCGCCTGACCGCTTCGGTGGATCTGCGTTCTGCGCCGCGTGTTGATTACCCCATTACCGGTAAAGCCTACGAAGATGCCGTTGTTCCGCTGCTGCGCGAGATCACAGCCGGTACGATGGATTTTAATTACATCGATCAGCGCTGGGTCGAAACCCCCGAAGGTTACATCTTTGCAGGTTTCGTTCAGCCGGTTAGAAATATTCCCAATGAGCCCCTGCGCGAGATGCCGCCTGGCAAACCGGGTTTTTGGGCCGAAGTAACCGTTCCTTATGTTGAATTCGTGCTTGAAAACCAAACGCCCAGCTCGCCGTGGATAACTGATTCGGTTACCATTGGCCGTCCTTTGCGTCTGTACTACAGCCAGGTGATGTGGGTTGACCAGATCAAGGTCAGTGAAGTGACCGGCAATATCATTTACCGTATCAATGAACGCTATGGCAGTTATGGCGATATTTTTTGGGCGGAGGGCGCCGCTTTCCGCCCGATTTCCGACGAAGATGTGGCTCCCATTTCGCCCGATGTTGACCCTGCAACCAAAAAGGTAATCGCCAACCTGACCTATCAGACCATTTCTTGCGTGGAAAACGAGCGTGAAGTCTATTTCTGCCGCATGTCTTCCGGCGCAAAGTGGGACGCCGCCGGCAACCCGGTCGATAACTGGTCCACGCCCATCGGCACGCACTGGACCTGGCGTAAATCCATTTCCATTCACATGGCGGGCGGCACGGTCGGCGGTGGTTGGGATACCCCCGGTGTTTCCTGGACAACCTTGTTCTCCGGTACGGGTGTCGCCATTCATTCCACCTTCTGGCACAACCTTTACGGAATGCCCCGTTCGCATGGCTGTCTGAATGTCACCCCCGAAGACGCCAAATGGATATTTCGCTGGACGACCCCGGTCGTCAGCCTTGAGCCTGGTGATTTGACCATCCAGGGCGAGGGCGGCACCCACGTTGTTGTTGAAGAGCGTACTTACTAAAGAGGTATTAATATGCAAATTGCAAATATCACGGTTGGGCTGGCTTTCCTGGCGGGGTTGGCATCCTTTCTTTCGCCCTGCGTGTTTTCGCTTGTCCCGGCCTATATCGGCTATCTGGGCGGGCGCGCTGCAGGCGGCGAATCCAGCGCCAATAACCGCTGGATAACCTTCTCGCATGGCCTCGTTTTTGTGCTTGGCTTTAGCGTGGTTTTTATCTCGCTCGGGTTGGCTGCTTCGGCCCTGGGCGGGGTTTTGTATGATGCCCGCAACTGGCTGGCTCAAATCGGCGGATTGGTGGTGATCATCTTCGGTTTGCACATGATCGGAGTCTTTCGTATCCCTTTCCTTGAATACGATACCCGTGTGCAAAAATTGCCCGATGCCCGCCTCGGCTACCTGGCCTCCTTTCTGATGGGTGTCTTCTTTTCGGCGGGCTGGTCGCCCTGTGTTGGCCCGGTTTTGGGCGCGATCCTGACCCTGGCGCTTAACGGCGGCGACTTGAGCTTTGGTCTCGTCATGCTGACAGCCTATTCCGCCGGTCTGGCAATTCCCTTCCTGATTGCTGCGCTTGGCATCGGCTGGGTTACGACCCTGCTGCGTAAACATGGTAAAACCATGCGCTATGTTGAAATTGCGATGGGTGTCATCCTGGTCATCGTTGGCTTGATGTTGATCTTCGGTGTTTTCAACTTACTCGCCAATTACGGCCTCTTCGTTGACTTTGGATTATAAATCGTGCTGACAGTTACCCTTTTTACTCGTAAAGATTGTTCTCTGTGTGAGCAAGCCCGGGCTGACCTGCAGTCTCTGCAAGCTGAAATTCCCCACCAATTGGTTGAGATCGATATCGAGAGCGACCCCTCGCTTTTGAAAACTTACCTTGTCGAGATCCCGGTCGTTGAAGCCGGGCCTTATCGCTTGAAAGCGCCTTTTGGTCTGCCTGAATTGCGCATGACTCTTGGCGCAGCCCGCGACCGGCGCGGACATCTCGAGCAACTCTCTGATCCTGAATACCAGCGTCGCACGGCCAACGCTCAAGTCATGAGCGGCGCTGACCGTTTTTCCTTCTGGATCTCGCGCCACTATCTCTGGTTGGTTTTTCTGTTGTTTTTCTTGTATGTCGGCCTGCCAGTCCTGGCCCCGGTTTTGATGAAAGCCAATCTACCGCTTCCGGCGCGGGTCATTTATACCGTTTACAGCCCGCTTTGCCACCAACTCGGTTTTCGTTCGCTCTATTTGTTTGGCCCGCAGTATTTTTACCCGCGCGCAGCGGCAGACGTTCATGATCTGGATAATTTTGAACTTGCTACCGGCGTTTCAGAAGATGATCTGTGGGCAGCCCGTCAATACCTGGGCAGCGAAGAAGTGGGTTACAAAACCGCTTTGTGTGCCCGTGATATTGCCATTTATGGGGCCATTGTGCTTTTTATTGTTATTTATGGCGTGACAGGCCGCCGCCTCAAGCCGCTGCATTGGATGTTATGGCTGCTGCTCGGCATCGTTCCAATTGGACTGGACGGGTTTTCGCAGCTTTTTAGTCAGGTCGGTATTCCAGGTCTGAATGAGATCATCCCCTACCGCGAAAGCACGCCTTTTCTGCGCACTTTTACCGGGTTCCTGTTTGGTTTTATGACCGCCTGGTTTGGCCTGCCCTATGTCGAAGAATCGATGCAGGAAACCCGTCAACTGCTTGTCAAAAAAGTGCAAATTATCCAGCAGACCAGTAAGAAGTAAACGGTGGATGGATGCCTTTCCAGACTGTTGACGGGATTCGCTACCTGACCTTTGACCTGCTTTCTGAGCAGGTGACCCACGCTGTTTTCACCCGCCAGGGAGGCCTGAGTCCTGACCCCTGGGCGTCTCTTAACGTTGGCGGCACGGTCGGCGACGATACGCCGCGTGTGCGCGAAAATCGTTTCCGGGCCTTTCGGGCTTTGGGCCGTGATCCGCATTCAATGTTCGATGTCTGGCAGGTTCACAGCGCCGATGTGGTGATCGCCACCGCTCCGCACGATAGCATTCCCCGCGAACTCAAAGCCGACGGCATTATTACTGATAACTTAGATGTAACGCTCTTTATGCGTTTCGCCGACTGCACGCCGATCCTCCTCTACGATCCGCGTCACCCGGCGGTGGGCATTGTCCATGCCGGCTGGCTTGGCACGGTCCGAAAAGCGGCCAGCGCGGCGGTGGCCGCCATGCAGGCCGCTTATGGCTCAGACCCGGCCGATATTTTAGCGGCGATCGGCCCCTCGATCGGCCCCGACCACTACGAAGTCGGCCCGGAGGTTGTCGAGCAGGCCACTCACGCTTTTGGCGCGGATGCATCTTCGCTGTTCCACCAAAACAGCGGGCCGCGCTCGCATTTTGACTTGTGGGCTGCCAACCGGCTTGCCCTGCGGCAGGCTGGGTTGCAAGAGCAAAATATCGAAACCGCCGGGATATGCACTGCCTGCAATCCACAGGACTGGTACTCGCACCGCGGGCAAAAAGGCAAGACCGGCCGATTTGGGGCTTTGATCGCCCTGCGCGGCTGATCGTTGGTAAAATTCAAGCATGGATGAAAATTTGGTTTCTGAAATTCGCGCGCGGTTGGAAGATACCCAGGAGAAGATTGCGCGCGCGGCCCACAGCGCTGGGCGCGACCCGTCTGCAGTGCGGCTGGTGGTGGTGACCAAAACCCACCCGGTGGCGAGTGTTCAAGCCGCGATCCAGGCGGGGGCCTGTAATCTGGGCGAGAACTACGCTGAAGAAGCCGTTTTAAAAATCAATCAAATTGGCATGTCTGACGTAGAATGGCACATGATCGGTCATGTCCAGAGCCGCAAAGCCGACCTGGTGGCAAAACATTTTGATTGGATGCACTCGCTTGATAGTTTGAAGTTAGCCGGCCGCCTCGATCGTTTCTGTGCGGATGCCGGGCGCATTTTGCCGGTTTTGCTGGAAGTCAATGTCAGCAGCGAGGACAGCAAGTTTGGTTATCCGGCCTGGGATTCAAACCAGTGGCCTGCCCTGCGCGATGAATTTTTGCAAATCGCGGCCATGCCGAATCTGCGAGTTTGCGGCCTGATGACCATGCCGCCCTTTGCTGATCTGGCCGAAGAGTCCCGTCCGTTTTTTGTGCAGATGCGCCGGGTGCAGGAATATCTTGCGAAGCAGATCCCGGCGGCAGACTGGGGCCAACTTTCGATGGGAACCAGCGTCGATTTTACGGTTGCGGTCGAAGAGGGGGCAACCCTCGTCAGGGTTGGGACCGCTATTATGGGCCAGCGACCAACGCGCGGGTAGCGCGCTCCGGTTGTTGAAAATGTTATCGTTCGGAAATCTTTATCCATTTGAGAGGAAAAACACTGATGATTGATGTCTTAATTGCCGCGATCCGTATCTTTGAGCAATTGTTTAGCCTGTTGGTGATTTTGAAGGTAATACTCTCGTATTTTATGAGCCCTTACCATTCATTTAGAATGACGATCGATAACCTGGTTGAGCCTTTCCTGGCCCCTATTCGCCGGGTCTTGCCTACCATCGGCATGTTCGATTTTAGCTCTCTGGTCTTGATTATTCTGGTACAATTAATCGCGGGATTATTAATCAACATTCTTATGAATGTGAGGTAAAAATGGCAAATCGTCAATTCAGGTTGCACAATGGACAGCGTGGTGTGGCGCTTGCTGTGCGGGTAACGCCGCGCGCCAGTCGGAACGAAGTGACCGAGATTCAGAGCGATGGCACGGTCAAAGTGCGCCTGATTGCGCCTCCGACCGATGTGGATGGTAACAAGCAATTGGTTGAGTTTTTATCTGAAGTGTTGGGCTGCCCGCCCTCGAAACTGGATATTGTTGCCGGGCTTTCCGGGCGCGATAAACTGGTTTCGATCATTGGCATGGAACAAGAAGAAGTGCAGCAACGGCTTCTTGCGTATATACAATAGTAATTAATGGAAATTTTTAGGCGCGAGCAATTTTGCTCGCGCCTTTTTGTTTTCAAATTTTGTATGATGAAGCAGGGTAAATAGTAAGCGTGGTTTTTTTACTGTTGAATCGGGCTGTAAAGGGAGCGGTAGATGCTGAATGTCTCGTAGATGCCGCGGATGTATCGACGAGGCTCCTGAAAGCGGATGATCTCCAGCAGCAGGTCTGGGTCGCTGCCTGCCAGGTCTTTCCAGATGGCGGCGCTGGGAGATCCGGCATTGTAAGCGGCCAGTGCGGCATAGAGATCATCGAACCTTCGCATCTCATCTTTTAGAAGATAAGTACCCATTTGTACGCTGACGTATGGGCTGTTAAGCGATTCGTTGTTGTAGTTGGCTGGCCAGCCCATTTGCTCGGCGATGCTTTCGCCTGTTGCGGGCATGATCTGCATCAATCCGCGCGCGCTGGCGCTGGAGCGCGCAAAGCCTTCGAACAGGCTTTCCCACCGGATCAGGCTGGTGATCAGGATCGGGTCGAAGCCATACTCTTCCGCTGCCGGGAAGATGATGTCGCGGTAATACAATCCGTAGCGGGCGTGTTTGAAATAGATTGGGGCCGAGTTCAGACTGGTGGAGTGTTCGGTCATCCCGGCCAGGGTCAGCACCTGTTCCAGGGCGGTGATGCCAGAACGGTACAGACCGATTTCAATCAGGTAGTTGCCGAGTCTGAAGCTGTTTGCCGGGTCTTGTTCGACCGCGAGACGCAGTTCTTCGAACTCGAGGCGGGCCTGATCGTACATCCCCAGTTGCCAGAATTCCAGCCCGCGCCGAAAGCGTGGATCGTTGCTCAGCTCTCCGGGGCTCGAAAGGTCAGTTTCGCCCGGCAGGCTGAATTGGACTCGCAGCCAGGTGGCCGCTGCAACTCGCTCCGCTTCCAGGTTGTATTCGAAATTGTAAACGGAGGGTGTTTCGAAAGGAACCCGGTCGAACAACAGATCGCGGGCGCGCAGGCCGTAATATTCGTTGGCTGTAATGGCCTGGGCTGCCTGCCATGCCGCCTGGGCGCCGGGCAGGTCTCCCAGCGCTCGCGCAGATTTGCCGACCCAAAACTGGGCGCGGGCGCGCTCTATTGGGGTGAGGGCCAGCACCAGGGCGCGTTGGAAGTTCTCCTTTGCGCGCGAGTAGTCCGCCTGGCGGTAGCGGGCGATGCCGGCCTGGAAGAGCGAGTTGCTGGCTTCGGGATCGTTGGAATATTGCATGGCAACTGTTTCCCACAGTTCGGCGGCGCGTTGCAGGTTGCCGCCGCGTTCGTGGATACGGGCTGCGCTCATAAGGTATGATGGTGCAAGTGATGATCCGGGCGTGCTATTTACGTAGCTCACCAAAGACTCGGCAGCTTCATCGTATCTATCTAAATAAGCCCATAGAGTAAATGCTCTTCCTGGTAATTGTAAATCCCCGTTCCAAGCAATAGCCCAATATTTGTGTGTCGGATAGTTCTGAATAAAAGTGTCCCAGACTTCAACGGCCTTTTCGTATTCTCCCAGTTGAAATAAGGCTGCCCCTTTAAAGTAAAGAGCCGAGCCATCGTGGGTCGGGTTGGCTGCAATATAACGGTCAAACCAGGTCAGAGCCACATCATGTTGGCCTGCGAAATAATCCACCAGGCCGCGGTTGTACTCATCCACCGGCTGACCGGCATCGACCAGCCCGACCAGCGCCCAGTATGAGTCATAGGACAAGGGGTAGTTGTTGACCGTAAACAGCCACTTTTCGTAGGCAGTGGCGCTGTCTCCCATCTGGAGATAGGCCTGGCCTGACAGCAGGTAAACCTGCGCCTTGACATAATCGTTTTGGGTGGCGGTTTCGATTTCATCATAGAGAATGATCGCAGCCTGTGGGTCGCCGGCCGCCGCATAGGATTGGGCGATTTGGATCTGGAGCGGGATTGGGTCGCTTACGCCGGTATCGAGTGCGGCCTGGTAAGCGGCAATCGCTTCGAGCGGTTTTCCCGAAGCGCTCAGGGCATCTCCGCGCCGGGTCTGGACAAACCTGTCCAGCAGGCCGGGGCGCATTTGCAGGTAGAGCGCATAGGCATCGGCAGATTCCTGGTAGCGCATCAGATCGAAATAGGTTTCGCCGAGCATGAACCAGGCATGCGCCGAATGTTCGCTTTCGGGGTAATTTTGGGTCAGTGAGCGCAGGTTTTCGAGCGCGGTCGGGTAATTTCCTGAAAGGAATTCGGTTTTGGCCAGACCCCAAAGCGCCGAGGCGCGCACTTCGGGGTCATCGCTCCCGGCCAACGAAATGCGGAATTCATCGCGGGAGCGGCCGTAATCGCCAATCAAAATTGCACTCTCCCCGGCGCTGATGCGCGCCGCCGGGAAAGGCGTTGCGGTTGGAGCGGGTGTATTGGTCGGCGAGGGGATCGGGCTGGCGGTGGGGGTTGGCGAAGGGCCCGGGGTGACGGTAGCGCCAACTCCGCCTGCCACGGGCAGGGAGCAGCCCGTCAGCGCGAGAATCAGGCCAAACAGGAGCACGAATCGGGTTTTCATCCTGACCTTATACTGTCTTTGGCGGGGGGTGTCAATGCTTTACAAGGGTATCATCTTATGTTAAACTACCTTTACTTCTCTGACGCTCTCCATTGAGGGCGTCTTTTCCTGTGCCTTTATTGATGCGAACTGTAACCTGGAACTACCAACAAAACACTCTTGATATGATCGACCAGCGCCGCTTGCCGGCTGCGTTGGAAATCGTTTCATATCATACTTGCGCACAAGTTGCCCAAGCAATTCGGGGGATGGTTGTACGAGGCGCTCCGGCGATCGGCGCTGCTGCCGCATTTGGCCTGGCGCTGGCCGGATTTGAATCAAAAGCCCAAACTTCCCGTGACTTGCTCGCCGATATGGATGCCGCTGCCAGCACCTTGAAAGCTGCCCGCCCAACCGCGGTTAACCTGGCCTGGGCAGTCGATCGGCTGATGGCGGATGCCCTGCGTTTGTCCGGCTTCAAATCTGCTGACGAGATCCGACTTGGAGTGCTGGCTGAAGCCCAAAGATTGGCTGATGAAGATGTCGAGATCAATCGTCGCATGGCAACTTATGGCGCGGAATTGATCGCCGATGGAGATACCATTATCCATCACTGTAACACCGGCGCGCTGGCAACTGTTGATTGGGGTACTGCCCTGGGTGTCATCCGCATGGCATGGGAGCAGGGCAAGAAGATCCGGGTACTGGTCGATGAAACCCGTCCGCGTTTGCAGGGTGCGCGCCTGACCGCCTGGGAACTTGAACAGTACGGCGTGCCGTATGAGATCATTTCAGACAATATGTCTGGTTATTTTCTGAGAACCGGCCAGGCCCAGAAAGTTTTGTTCGGTGCAGACCGGGTCGCTGCGAATGGCGATGTTGCCAACAAAATCGGTACGTATATGTTAGCGCTGGCCGCTTTCGACAACGGGGTTCCGGTTTATGCGGTTGTCCCGACCTCGACTATCGATCTTTCGCTGGCGCACGGCGGTTTAATCCCGATCGAAGAGCGTGACCCGGCTGAAGTCTTGGGCATCCAGTTTCAAGGCGAGCAGGTTGCCCCGCTGAATGCAAAAGCGCGCAACCCGGCTTTCGACGTGACCCCAAACCGGCTTTTGAGTGGTATCGTGACTGAAAAGGGCGTGGTGTCAGCGCCGTTTGAGATAAATTTGAAGAAAGTGATTAAATAAAATGGATATTTTGCTTTCCGGTTCGGTCGCTTACGATTACCTGATGACTTTCCCCGGTCATTTCCACGAACAGATTTTGCCTGAGCGCCTCAAAAACATCAGCCTGTCTTTCCTGGTGGATAGCATGACCCGCCAGCGAGGCGGGACGGCCCCAAATATTGCTTACACTCTGGCCTTGCTCGGCGAAAAACCGCGCCTGATGGCAACCGTCGGCGAGGATTTTGGCGATTATCGCACCTGGCTTGAGCAAAATGGAGTTGACACTGAGTGGGCGAAGGTTATCAATGGCAAATTTACGGCTTCATTCTTTGCCACGACCGATCGTATCAACGCTCAAATCGCATCCTTCTACCCGGGGGCGATGACCCATGCTTCTGAAATCAGCCTGCGCGATGTTGCAAAGCGACCGGACCTGGTTGTCATTTCCCCTGACGACCCGGCCGCGATGAAAAACCGCGCTGCCGAGTGCCGCGAGTTGGGCATTCCCTATCTGTACGATCCTTCCCAGCAGATCCTGCGTCTCGAAGGCGAGGAGATCGCCCGCGATATGGATGGCGCACACTTCCTGTTTGTCAACGACTATGAATTTGGCCTGATCTGTAAAAAAACCGGTATGAACCTGGAAGATATGCTCAAGCACGTTGATATTATCGTTGTCACCAAGGGTGCGGATGGGGCAAGCATTTATGCCGAAGGCAAAGAAATCGTTGTCCCGGTCACGCCCGAAGAGCGTATTATCGATCCGACCGGTGTTGGCGATGCGTTCCGGGGCGGCTTCCTGGCAGCTTATTCCCGTGGCTGGGATTGGCAACTGTGCGGCCAGGTTGGCTCATTGGCGGCGGTTTATGTCCTGGAGCAGAACGGCACCCAGAATCACTACTACACGCGTGAACAATTCGTCAAACGCTTTCGCGAGCATTATGACGATGGTGGTAAACTGAATGAATTGTTGAAATAAGTTGGAGTTAAACGTCTCCAAGACTACTATTTAAGGAGAAAACATGAGCAATTACGATATTAAAGATGCTTCCCTGGCCGAAGGCGGACGTCGCCGAGTGGACTGGGCCGAGCGCGAAATGCCCGTCCTGCGCCTGATCCGTGAGCGCTTCGAGAAGGAAAAACCGCTTAAGGGTATTCGCATGTCAGCTTGTCTGCATGTCACTGCCGAAACCGCCAACCTGATGCGCACACTGCAGGCCGGTGGCGCGGATGTTGTCATTACCGCATCCAACCCGCTTTCGACCCAGGATGATGTTGCCGCGGCGCTGGTCAATATCTGGGAAATCCCGACCTTTGCTATCAAAGGCGAAGATAATGTTACTTATTACAAGCACCTTTCGGCTGCTCTCGACCACAAACCCCAGATGACCATGGATGACGGCGCTGACCTGGTTTCGGTCTTGCACAAAGATCGCCGTGAACTGATCCCCGGCATCATTGGCGGCACCGAAGAAACCACCACGGGCGTCATTCGCCTGCGCGCCATGGCCGCTGACAAGATGCTCAACTTCCCGGTGATTGCTGTCAACGATGCGATGACCAAACACTTCTTCGACAATCGCTATGGAACCGGCCAGAGTACCATCGACGGCATCATCCGCGCTACCAATGTTTTGCTGGCTGGCAAAGTGTTCGTTGTGGCCGGCTACGGCTGGTGCGGACGCGGTTTGGCCTCGCGCGCACGCGGTATGGGCGCTCTTGTAGTTGTCACCGAGATCGACCCGCTCAAGGCTCTTGAGGCTGTCATGGATGGTTTCCAGGTCATGCCGATGCTGGATGCCGCCAAAATTGGCGATATCTTCTGCACCGTGACCGGCGACTTGAATGTTATCGACGGCCACCACTTCGAAGCGATGAAGGATGGCGCGATTGTTTCGAACAGTGGTCACTTCAATGTCGAGATCAATATCCCGGCTTTGGCCGCGATGAGCAAGGGTGAGCCGACCCTCGTCCGCCCGTTTGTGGACCAGTACGAAACCAAGGATGGCCGCAAGATCAACATCCTGGGCGAAGGCCGCCTGATCAACCTGGCGTCCGCTGAAGGCCATCCGGCCTCGGTTATGGACATGTCCTTTGCCAACCAGGCTCTTTCGGCAGAATACATGCTCAAGAATGCCGACAAGCTTGAAAACACTGTTTACTCCGTCCCTGAAGATATCGACAAGGAAATTGCGCGCATAAAACTGAACGCAATGGGCATTCAGATCGATACCCTGACCACGGCACAGGTCAAGTACCTGAACTCGTGGGAAGAAGGCACCTAGACCGCTCCTGCTGGTTAAAAAAACGAACGCCCCTCGCGATTACCGCGAGGGGCGTTTTGCTTGTTATTTTACGGACAGTCGACCGTTTTCTCGACTTTGGGCGATGCGCCGGCGCTGTTGAAGGCCTGGACTGCATAGGTTATGCTTGGTTCCGGGTTTCCAATGAGCCAGATGGCCGCCAGAGTGGTGTCGTCTGAAGCGCTGGTTTTGTTGGCTTCAAGTGTCGCGATCAGTGTACCGTCGCGATAAACTTTGTAGCCGCTTTCGTTGGTCGCTTCGTCTGACCAGCTCATTGAAATCTCCACCAGGTTAACATACACTGGCGTTGTTTGCAGGGTGCAGGCAATATCAACGTCGAAGTTTTTAGGCGCCAATGGTGGGTAGGGCGTTGGCGTGGGTGGAGATGGGAATTCTGGCAGGTTGCTGGTGTTGCCGGTCACAGTGGCATAATTCCCCCATAGCCAGCAATTTCCGGAACTGCCGGGGTTTTTGATGATCCAGTAAGCTCCATTTTGATATCTACCAACCACCTCGGCAGTTTGACCAACGTTCAAGGCCCCGATCAAATCAAACTGGATGTTTGGCCCGGTGCGGCAGTTGGTATTGACACTGACCGAAGCCATTGGCACTTCGGGAGTGGGAGTCAGCGTGATTGTGGCTGTAAACTCGGGGGTCAGGGTTTCTGTGGGCAGCGGGAGTGTTGCAGTGGGGGCCTGGATGGTCATGGCCTGGGCGGTGATGGTGGCTGCCAGGTCGGGCTGGTTCTGATCCCCGGGTGTTTCAGATGCTGTGGTAGACGGTGTGCTCTGACCAGGCAAGCTGCATGCAAATGCTGCCAGCACCAGGATCAGTATGGCGTAGACGATTCTCTTGTTCATGGATCTTCCTCCTTTAGAAGAACCATTATTGCACAAATCCAGATCGATAACAAGCTGGGCTGTGGTAATGAGCGTCGGGTCACCTATGCATCGCTCTCTACAGGGCGCAGCGGCAGGATGACTCGGAAGCTGCTGCCTTTGTTGGGTTCGCTTTCCAACTCGATGTGTCCTTGCATCAGGCGGGCGAGTTCGCGCACAATCGAGAGTCCCAGCCCGGATCCGTATTGCTTGCGCGCCAGCGGATCGCTGGATCGCTGGAAGGCATCAAAAATAAGGGCCTGATCTTCGGGTGAAATGCCAATCCCGTCGTCGCTGACTTCGATCATCCACTGCCCGGAGTCAACCAGCTTGAAGGCCAGCCGCACTTGTCCGTTATCTGTAAATTTGACTGCATTGTTGAGCAGGTTGACCACAATTTGGCGCAGCCAGTAGACATCCCCTTGCAATTGTTCGGGCAGATTGGGATCGATTGTCTGAACAAATTCAAGTTTTTTCTTGGCGGCGTGGAATTGGAGCGTGGCGTTAATCGATTCGGTGATCTCGTTCGGGGCAAAAGGGCGCTCACGCAGAACGATTTTCCCGGTTTCAACCTGGGCTTGGCCGATCAGGTTGTTGGCGAAAGCCAGAAGTTGGTTGGCGCTGTCGAGAATTTCTGCAGTTGCGTTTTTCTGCTCGTCGTTTTGCGGGCCAAACATGTTTGCTTTTAACATTTCCGCATAGCCGATGATGGCCCCCAGCGGCGAGCGAAAATCGTGACTAACATTGGCCAGTAGTTTGGTTTTCATCTGGCTGGCTTCGCTCATTTCCTGGTTGGCGCGCTTGAGGGCCGAGATGTCAGTCATAACCAGCAGTAAGCCGTTGGGTTGTTGTTTTGCGCCATGGATTGGGGTGATGTGTATTTCGTACGCACGCCCATTGGTCAGGCTGAGTTCACGCGCCGATTCCTGGTTTTTCCAACCGTCCCATTCTGGAAGGATGCCCTGAACTGGTGTTCCGATGATTGTTGATGTAACCTGCAAAATTTTTTGCCCGGCAGGGTTGATGTCTACTACACGTTCTTGTGCATCGAGAGCCAGGATGCCATCGCTCATGGCGTTGAAAAGAGTGCTATGCGCCACCGGGCGGATATCCACCAGGCGATAGCGCGCAAAGGCGAGCGAAAGCGCCAGATTGGTCAGGGTCAGTGCCACCGGGGTCAGATCAAGCGAAGCGGCCGGGTTCAGACCAGTGATATACATAAAGTTTGCCACCCACGGGATCATCATCCCGGCCAACATGATGCGCGACTGGTTGCGGTACAGGTGATTGGCATGCAAGGCGACCTGGAACAAAAAGATGGTGGTCAGCACGAGCAGGATGTACAGATAAAGAGTGATGATGTAAAACCAGAGCCCGTGCGATAGAGCCAGAGGCCCAAAAGGTTGATTGTTCGTCAGGTTGATCTCGCGCCAGATCTGACTGTGAGCTTCGTTACTGAAAGCCAGGATGATGGTCAATATTCCCGGCGCTAGTAGCAAAAATGTTCGCGGACGGGTTAGTCCCGCAGCTCTCCCACTGTAATGCAGCGAAAAAATGAACAGGCCGATCGGCCCAAACGGAATGCCGATGAACTGGACTTTGGCCCAAAAGATTTTATTTGGCAAGTCTGGTGTGCTTATTTCCATCATGTAAGCCAGGGACCAGATCGTAACGAAGAAGATGGCTGCCATCAGCCCACTTGCTCCCGGTGACTGGCGCAACGGCCACATGCGTACCAGCATTGCTGCTGATACCACCACGCTAAAGATCAAAATGGCAATGTTGATCTGGTAAGCCTGTTCCATATTTATCCTGTGTGAAAAATTGCCTATTTCGATTATACAGCACGGCAGAAGTGGTTTATTTTTAATTTGATACTCAATTGTTAGCCAACGGATAGGTATGAAATGCACTGGGTGGTTATCATCCAGGTATAGACAGTTTTTCAATTGTCTATATAACCCTGAAAGGATGATGAAGCATGTATTCAAAATTACGCGAACCGGTCAGTGGGTTGATGCACCTGGGGGGTGCGATCGCCGCACTGGTTGGACAGATTGTTTTATTGGTATTGGGTGGGCCGGGAGTTGAGAAAGTTGTTTCGGTCCTGGTTTATGGCCTCAGCCTGGTTGGCTTGTTTTCGGCCAGCGCCGGATACCACCTGGTCAACGCCGGGCCGAAAGTTACGGCGTTTCTGCGCAAACTCGACCACTCGGCCATTTACCTGCTGATTGCCGGAAGCTACACGCCTTTCTGTTTGCTGGCCTTTGATGGATTTTTCCGTTGGGGCTTGCTGGCGATTGTATGGAGCTTTGCGGCAGTTGGGATTGCCGTTAAATTGTTCTACATGGGCGCGCCGCGCTGGCTTTCGGCTGTCATCTATGTTCTGATGGGCTGGTTGTGCGTGATGGCTGCGGGCGAAATGACAACCGCCCTGACCCCCTTCAGCCTGGGTTGGATGATCGCAGGTGGCGTTATCTACACCCTGGGTGCGGTTGTTTACGCCACCAAAACCTTCGATTTTGTGCCCGGTAAATTTGGCTTTCATGAAGTCTGGCACATCTTTGTTCTCTTGGGCGCTGCAGCACACTTCCTGGCGGTGGTTGGGGTGATCATGCCGTTGTAAACACTGTCCGACTATTTCGACCACACAGACGCGGAGACACAGAGATTTCTCTGTTTTTCTCCGCGTCTGTGAGATTCTGTGGCAAATGGAAATACTACCCGTTTGGGTAATGGGCGGGTCATACTGGCGAAACTATAATCTCGGCCATTGAAGCAATCTTGAATCATTTTTCCAACTCAGAGAAGGAGATACACCAATGGCTAAAACTGTAAAAGATGTCCTTGAAATGGGCAAAAGCGTAAAGATGGTGGATATTCGTTTCATCGATCTACCTGGTACCTGGCAACATTTCACCATCCCGGTCCGCCGCATGGATGATGACCTGTTTAGCGAAGGCCTGCCTTTCGACGGCTCCTCGATCCGCGGCTTCCAGGAAATCCATGAATCCGATATGCTTCTGCTGCCAGACCCCGAAAGCGCCTTCATCGATCCGGTTGCAGATATCCCGACCCTGGTTTTAACCTGCAACGTTCACGATCCGATCACCCTTCAGCCCTACAGCCGCGACCCGCGTTACGTTGCCAAGAAGGCTGAAGCCTACCTGAAGCAGACCGGCATTGCCGATACCGCTTTCTTTGGCCCCGAAGCCGAATTCTTCATCTTTGACAACATTCGCTACTCCAGCAGCACCAACGAAGCTTACTATCACATCGACAGCGACGAAGGCTGGTGGAACAGCGGCCGCGGCGATCGCCAGAACTTCGGTGGACAGATCTCCCCAAAACGCGGCTACTTCCCCGTTCCCCCGACCGATACCCTGACCACCGTCAGGGGCGAGATCGTCATGGCGCTTGAAGAAGCCGGCGTTGAAATGGAAGTTCACCACCACGAAGTTGCCACTGCCGGGCAAGTTGAATTGGGTATGCGTTTCAATACCCTGACCCGCATGGCTGACCATTTGCTGGTTTATAAATATATTGCCAAGAACGTGGCTCGCCGAAATGGCAAGACCGTCACTTTCATGCCCAAGCCACTCTTTGGCGACAACGGCTCTGGCATGCATGTCCACTCCTCGCTCTGGAAGGGTGGCACCAATGTCTTCTTCGATGCCAGCGGCTATGCTGGTCTCTCAGAAACAGCCAAATATTATATCGGCGGTCTGCTCAAACATGCCCCGGCCCTGCTGGCGCTGACCTCGCCCACCACCAACTCGTTCCGCCGTCTGGTTCCGGGCTTCGAAGCACCTGTCAACCTGGCTTACTCACAGCGCAACCGCTCGGCAATCTGCCGCATCCCGGTCACCAAGAGCAGCAAGGCCAAGCGCGTCGAATTCCGCGCTCCGGATGCTTCCAGCAACCCCTACCTGTGCTTCGCCGCCATCATGATGGCCGGCCTGGATGGTATCCAGAATCGTATCGACCCAGGCGACCCCTCGGACAAGGATCTGTACGAACTGCCCGCCGAAGAAGCCAAGCTCATCAAGCAGGTTCCGGGTTCACTCGAAGCCGTCTTGACTGCGCTCGAAGCCGATCACGAATTCCTGCTCAAAGGCGATGTCTTCACCAGTGACTTGATTGAAGCCTACATCGGCTACAAGCGCCAGGTGGAAGTCGACCCCGTGCGCATGCGCCCGACCCCCTACGAATTCACCCTGTACTACGACGTATAAATCTGACTCTCGCCAACTCTTGGAGTGAGATGAACGGAGGCGAAAGGCCGAGGCGACCCCTCGGCCTTTCTGGTAAGTTATCGATGATAAAATTCCTTGTATGGATGACCGTATGCCTTTGACTGAACCCGACCCACGATTATTGGATGCCCTTGCCAGCCTGAACCAGATTGGCGAGGCGATGAATCATATCGGGCAGAATGGCGCTGTCAGCGTCGAGGTAGCGCTTAAAATGATCGTTGAAAGCGCCACCCGGGTTGTTCCGGGCGCCTCGGCGGTTATCTACAGCTACGATTCCCGCATCGGAGAGTTCAACCCGGATTCGCGCGTTTCAGCCGGGGAGTGGGACCAATCTACGACCGGCGACCAGCCCCGCCCTGCGGGGTTGGGGATGCAAGCCATTCGTCAGCGCCGCCGGGTGCTTTCGCAGGAAGATATCGGGGCCGCGATTCACCCCGTCCGTGCGCAGGCAGGCGCAAAGTCGATGTGCGTTTTTCCGCTGGTCGTGGCTGATGAGCCGGTCGGCGTCTTGTACGTTTACCTGCTCGACGAGCGCCCTTTCAGCCAGTTGGAACTCTTGATGCTCGATAATTTCGTCAACCTGGCGGCCATGGCCATTTACCATGCCCACCACTTGGCGCGTATGCACAAAAACCTGGCCCGCAAGGAAGATGAACTCACTCGTCTGCGCCGCGCCGGGTTACTGATCTCATCCCGTTTGCGTTTGGAAGATACACTCAAGGCCATCCTGCAAATGGCGCTCGAGGTGACCGGGGCGCAGTATGGCATTTTTCGCTTGCTCGATCCGAGCGGCGAGTTCCTGAATATGCGCGCAATTGCCGGGGAGCACCTTGACCGTCCGATGATCGACGCCTTGCCGGTTAATGCCAACAGTGTCATGTCCTGGGTGGCGCGTAACCGCCAGCCGATCTGTATTTCGGATCTGAACGAAGCCCCCTGGTCGCAGATCTATTATCCGCTCGATGCCGTTTTGCGGATGCGCTCCGAACTGGCTGTTCCGCTGATCGGGGCCAGCGGCAGGCTGGAGGGGGTGCTGAATCTCGAAAGTCCGGCAGTTGCCGCTTTTGGCGAAGATGACAGTCACTTGCTGCAGGCTCTGGCGACCCAGGCCGTCATCGCCATTCAGGAGGTACGCCTGCTGGATGCCTTGCAGGAAGTGGCGCGCCTGCTCTTGACGCAGCCCTATCACAAAGTTCTTAAGCATTTGGCCGAACTGGCCTGCAACCTGCTTGATGCTTCGGCCAGCTCGATCTGGTCGCTTAAAGGCGACGAGCTGGTGCTGGATGTCTCCTCCGGAGGCTACCAGCACGGAGAGCGGATTCCGCTTAATGGCAGCCTGACTGGCGAGGTGGTGCGGAGCGGCCAACCGCTGGTGGCGCATGATCTGCGCGCCGATGCGCGTTTCCACCGCCCGGATCTGGCCCAGTCTCAGAATTGGTCGCGGGCGCTGATCGTCCCGCTTTTGCCGGGCGATGGTAAGCAGCCCCTGGGCGCGTTCAGCGTCTACAGTTCCACCGCGGCAACCGGTCACTTTGCCGAGTCTGAGTGGGATAAGAAGGTTTTGGTCTGTCTGGCCGATTATGCTGTTCTGGCTTACCAGAATGCCGCCCGCCAGGAAGCGCTGCTGGCTGCCCAGGAACAACGCTCGATCGCCGAAACCTTTGCGGCGGTGGGCGATATTACATCCAACCTGCTGCATCATTTGAACAATAAAGTTGGAACGATCCCGGTGCGCATTCAGGGCATCGAAGATAAATGCGAAGACGCGCTGGCGGCCAACCCGTATCTGGCGCATAATCTCGATGAGATCGAACGCTGTGCGGCTGAAGCCATGCAAAGCGTACGAGATAGTCTGATGCATCTGCGCCCGATCCGCATGGAGCCGGTTCTGGTTGCCCCGCGCATCCAGGATGCCATCCACGCTACCAAGTTGCCGCCCGGAATTTACGTTCACTACGAAGCGCTCGAGAACCTGCCGATGGTTATGGCGGGCGGAAGCACCCTATCGCTGCTATTCACCAACCTGCTCGAAAACGCCGCTGACGCCATGGACGGGCAGGGAAAGATCCAGATCAGCGGCAAATCGGATGATAAATGGGTTGAGATCAGCGTCAGCGATAATGGCCCGGGCATTCCGCCCCATTTGCATGAGCATATTTTTGAGTTGAACTTCTCAGGACGAGGCGCATCGCGTCCCGGTAAACTGGGGTTTGGCCTGTGGTGGGTCAAAACCCTGATGACGCGCCTGGGAGGTTCAGTCATCGTCGAGAGCGATGGGCTGCATGGCACAACTTTCCGCCTGCGTCTGCCGCGCGCTGAGTCGAAAGAACGGAACGGACAATGAGCATTTCATCCCTGCGAGTCCTGGTGGTTGAAGACGACCGTTCCTGGCAATCGATCCTGACCGAATTACTGACCGATGCCGGGCTGACCGTTGATCTGGCCGGCAACCTGGATGAGGCCAACCGTTTGCTCAAGGAAAAGTCGCACCGTTTGGCGGTGGTCGATCTATCGCTGGCCGGCAGCGACCATCGCAATCACGATGGCCTGCGGATACTCGAAGCCATTCGCCGCCACGACCCATCCTGTCGCACAATTTTGTTAACCGGTTATGCCACGGTCGAATTGGCGGTCAGCGTTTTAACTGAATATGGCGCATTTACGTTTTTGCGCAAGGAAAACTTCCATCGCGCTCAATTTCGCGAATTGATCCAGCGCATTCTGGCGAGCGCGCCGCTCTCACCGGCATACGATGAGAAAATAACCCTGCCAACCGTTGTCCGCGAAGGAAAGCCGCCCAGTGCAGCCTCGCCGAGTGCCACCCGCGCCCTGTTGGTGGAAGATGATGCTGGTTGGCGCGGAATCCTGTCTGAAATCCTGGGTGATATGGGCTACCAGGTGCGGCTTTGCAACAGTTTTGGCGAGGCAACCGGTTGCCTGCGGCGTGACAAGTATCATCTTGCGGTGGTAGACCTATCGCTGACGGGATCCAACCTGCGCGATATTTTTCACGTTGAAGAATCGCTTGAGGGTTACCAGCTGCTTGCCAGTACCAAGACCGCCAACATCCCAACCATTGTGGTCAGCGGGGTTGCCTCGATCGATGAGATCCAGCGCGCTTACGATCAGCAGGCGATCGTGGCTTATCTCGAAAAACAAACGTTTGACCGGGCTGCCTTCCGCCGCGCGGTGGAAGAGGCTCGCCGCACACGCGGCGTTTCATCCGAATTGGATATCCTTACAGACCGTGAGCGCGAGGCGCTTGTGCTATTGGCACAAGGTATGACCAACAAGGAAATTGCTGAAAGCCTGGTGATCACCACCAACACCGTTAAGCGCCATCTCAAGGCTATTTTTGAAAAACTCGAGGTTCACACCCGTTCTGCCGCCGCCGGGAAAGCGATTAGCGCCGGGGTGGTGGTGGAACGTCCGCTGCGTGAGGTTTCAGAAGAGGAGTAATTTTGCCCTACCTGATTCATATTCTGGTATTGCTCATCGCATTCCTGTATGCCAGCGTCGGATTTGGCGGCGCGACCGGCTACCTGGCGGCGATGAGCTTTTTTAGTGTTTCGCCACAGGTGATGGCTACCGCAGCTCTGACGCTCAATATCATGGTTGCTGGTATTTCGTTTTCTTCTTTTTACCGCGCCGGGCATTTGCGCCGAGACCTGTTGTGGCCGTTTTTGGTTACATCTGTTCCGGCGGCGTTTTTCGGGGGTTATTTTAAGATCTCAGACCAAATTTATGCCATTTTGCTATATGCGGTGTTGACTTATGTAGCCTTCAGAATGCTGTTCGAGAAAATGCAGCCATCAGATGATATTCAGAATTTGCGCCCGGTCCCGCCTTTGTTGGCGATGGCGATCGGTTTGGGGATTGGTTTGCTGTCCGGGGTGGTGGGCATTGGCGGTGGGATTTTTCTCTCGCCGCTGATCTTGTTGGCGCACTGGGGAACATCCAAACAGGCTTCGGCCGTGGCGGCGGCCTTTATTGCGCTCAACTCTGTCAGCGGGCTGGTTGGGCGTATGATCGGCGGCACGTTTTTGTTGGATTGGTTCGGGTTATCCCTGATCCCGTTTGGGCTGGTTGGGGCGCTCCTCGGCAGCTATTGGGGCGCGCACCGTTTGAGCATTCCGGGGCTGCGGCGGGTGCTGGGATTTGTGATGATTTTTGCAGTTGCCAACTTTTGGTGGAATTTGTATAGATAAGTTTGGTATCATAGGGACGAAAATTTCTCTCAAGGATTTCCCCGAATGAAGATCGGAATTTTAGGCGCAGGACAGTTGGGGCGGATGCTGGCTCTCGCGGGATACCCGCTGGGGATGCGTTTTCGCTTTTTTGACCCTACTCCCGATTCACCCGCCAACCTGCTGGCTGACCATCTGACTGCCGACTACGCTGACGAGCAGGCCCTGCGCCGTTTCGTGGACGGTCTCGATGTTGTCACCTATGAGTTCGAGAATGTCCCGGTCTTGGTGGCACGCTTTCTTGAGCAGTTTGTTCCGGTCTATCCGCCGCCGATTGCGCTGGAGAAAGCCCAGGATCGGTTAGTGGAGAAAACCTTTTTCTCCGATCTTGGCATCCCAACTCCTGCATTTACCTGTGAGCTTGACAAAGAACTTTCCGGCGTTGGGTTTCCGGCGGTGCTGAAAACGCGCCGGATGGGTTATGACGGCAAGGGGCAGTTTGTGGTCCGCAGCCAGACCGATCTGGTGGGTGCGCTTGCGCAACTCGCCGGGCAGGATGTGATCCTCGAGCAGTTTATCCCGTTTGAGCGCGAGTTGTCGATCGTGTGCGCGCGCGGGCGGGATGGTGCTGTGGTTTTTTATCCGTTGGCCGAGAATACCCATCGCGATGGAATTTTGCGCCTGTCTATCGTCGACCCCGCGCGCATTGACCAGCGTTTGCAATCTCAGGCAGAGTCTTATGCGCGGGCGGTGCTGGATGCGCTGGATTATGTTGGGGTGCTGGCGATCGAGTTTTTTGAGATCGATGGTCGGTTGCTGGCCAATGAGATGGCGCCGCGCGTTCATAACAGTGGCCACTGGACGATGGATGGGGCGCTCACCTCGCAGTTTGAGAATCACATCCGGGCGGTCAGTTGTTTGCCGCTTGGGAGCACGAGTCCGCTCGGGGCGTGCGCAATGGTCAATTTGGTGGGCCAAATCCCCGCCGCAGCCTCCATCCTGAGCATTGAAGGCGCACACTTGCATTTGTACGACAAGGCTCCGCGCGCCGGGCGCAAGGTCGGGCATATCAATCTTGTTGCGGGTAGCCGAAAAATCCTGAACCAAAAAATTGGAGAAGTGCAAAAATATGTGGGATGAATCCCCTAAGGAAGAGTGTGGCATTATTGGCGTTTTTGCGCCGCACGAAGACGTGGCGCGCATGACGTTTTTTGGCCTGTTTGCGCTCCAGCATCGCGGCCAGGAGGCGGCGGGCATGGCTGTCGCCGATGGTCAGGTTATTTCGGTCTATAAAAATGTCGGGCTGGTTTCGCATGTTTTTCGTCCCGGCACGCTGGAAGAGTTGAAGGGCCATTATGCCATCGGGCATACGCGCTATTCGACAACCGGCTCTTCGCTGATGCGCAATGCTCAGCCATTCATGATTGAAACGATGAATGGTCCGCTGGCGCTGGCCCATAATGGTAACCTGGTCAATTCAGCCGAACTGCGCGATGAGATGCTGCATCAGGGGGTCGGTTTTTCATCCTCGTCTGACAGCGAAGTGATGACGATGATGCTGGCTCGGGACGCGGGCGCAACCTGGGAGGATCGCATCAAGGATGCGATGAAAAAGTGGATTGGGGCCTACTCGCTGGTGATCCTGTCACGCGACTGTGTCTATGCTGTCAGGGATCCCTGGGGCTTTCGCCCGCTGAGCGTGGGCATGCTTCCGAATGGGGGCTACGCCGTTGCATCTGAAACCGGGGCGCTGCGCACGCTGGGATGTGAAACCATTCGAGATGTGAAACCCGGCGAGATCGTGACCCTCTCGGCGAATGCCCTGACCGTGACCCAGGCCTTGCCGCCTGTCAGCCCTTCAGCCAAATGCGTCTTTGAGTTTATCTACTTTGCGCGCCCCGACCAAACCTGGGACGGAGTCAATGTTCACGCGGTGCGGCAGAGGCTGGGTGAAGAATTGGCTCGTGAGTTTGGGTTGCGCATCGAAACAGAAAACCGCATTCGGGAGGATGGGATCGGAGATGTGGTCATCCCCGTGCCCGATTCGTCCACCCCGGCGGCGATCGGTTTTGCGCGTATCAGCGGCATCCCTTTTAACGATGGCTTTATCAAAAATCGCTATGTCGGGCGGACATTTATCGAGCCGACTGATTCCTTGCGTAAGCGTGGCGTGGCTTTGAAGTTCAATGTTATTGATGAAAATGTGCGCGATAAGCGAGTGGTTGTGATCGACGACTCGATCGTGCGTGGCAACACGACTGGCCCGTTGATCAAGCTGTTGCGGCAGTCTGGCGCGAAGGAAGTTCACATGTGCATTACCTGCCCGCCGATCACCCATCCGTGCTTTATGGGGGTTGATATGGGCCGTTTTGAAGATCTGATCGCTCACAAACGCAGCGTGGATGAGATCTGCGAAAAAGTCGGGGCAGATTCGTTGACTTACCTGTCTGTGGATGGCATGATGCGCGCTGTCGGACGGGCAGATGGTTTCTGCCAGGCATGTTTTACCGGAAAATATCCGGTTCAGGTGGATTTGATGAGCGCCAAGACCGGTTTTGAGCGGGGAACGAAATAAATGCAGAATGCGGAAGGAAGATTGTAGAATGAAGATTTTACTGATCGGCTCTGGCGGTCGTGAACATGCCCTGGCGTGGAAGTTGGCCCAGTCACCGAAACTGGAAAAATTGTATATTGCGCCAGGCAACCCCGGAACTGCGGACTGTGGCGAAAACGTTGTGATGGATGTCAGTGATCACGCAGCGGTCATCCTTTTTTGCCAGGAAAAGCAGGTTGATCTGGTACTGGTGGGACCTGAAGTGCCACTCGCGGAAGGGATCGCCGACGCTCTGGCAGATGCCGGCATCCGTTGTTTTGGACCACGAAAGGCGGCGGCGCAGATCGAGGCCTCCAAGGTTTTCTCAAAAAAATTTATGGCGCGCCACGACATCCCAACAGCGCGCTTCGCTACCTTCAGCAAGCTTGCGGATGCGCTGAAACATATTGATGCTGTGGATTATCCGCTGGTGATCAAGGCTTCCGGCCTGGCGGCGGGCAAAGGGGTTGTCTTGCCGGAAACGCTGGACGAGGCAAAATCCGTTCTGGTGGAAATCCTCGAAAATGGTGCTTTCGGCGAAGCCGGCGCAGAAGTGGTTATTGAAGAACGCATGACCGGCCCGGAGGTTTCGCTGATGGCCTTCACGGATGGCAAAACGGTGATTCCGATGCTGGCCGCGCAGGATCACAAACGGATTTTCGATGGAGATCACGGCCCGAACACCGGTGGTATGGGTGCTTATGCTCCCGCCCCAATCTTTACCTCGGATTTGCTGGCGGAAACCCTGGAAAATATCCTGAAACCGGCAGTGAACGGTTTGTGGCTGGAAGGTACTCCGTTTGTCGGTGTGCTTTACGCCGGGCTGATGCTTACCCCGGACGGCGTCCGGGTGGTGGAGTTCAACTGTCGCTTTGGTGACCCCGAGTCGCAGGTTGTTCTTCCGCTGCTCGAAACGGATCTGGTTGAGATAGCGGATGCCTGTGTGAGTGGCAACCTGGCAGATACCGAAATCCGTTGGAAGACGGGTGCAGCCGTTTGTGTGGTGCTGGCCTCGAAAGGGTATCCGGGCAAGGTTGAGAGCGGGCAGTTGGCCACTATTGGCGGGCTACCGGAGAATTCCATCTGTTTCCATGCCGGGACGAAGGTCAACGCTGATGGATTACTGGCAACTTCGGGGGGGCGTGTGTTCGGCGCCACGGCCTGGGCGCAGGATTTGCCAGCCGCGGCAAAATCCGCTTATGGCGCGGTAGATAAGATCTATTTTGATGGCATGCAGTACAGGAAAGATATCGCTTCACGCGCTTTGAAGCCCACAACTGTCTCGGCTTATGCCGCATCAGGCGTTTCGATCGACGCTGGTAATCGCACGGTTGAGCTCATGAAAGATGCTGTCAAAGCTACTTACACCCCGGCAGTTTTGGCAGGGATCGGCTCTTTTGGTGGCTTGTATGACGCTTCTGTTTTGAAAGCAATGGACAACCCGGTGCTGGTCGCATCAACGGATGGCGTCGGGACCAAGGTTAAGCTGGCTGCGTCTGCGGGGCGTTATCGTAGTATTGGGCATGATATCGTCAACCACTGCATTGATGATATTCTCGTTCAGGGTGCGCGCCCGCTCTTTTTCATGGACTATTTTGCCACATCCAAACTTAACCCTGAGCAGACCGCAGAAGTTGTGACCGGCATTGCCGAAGCCTGTAAAGAATCGGGGATGGCCTTGCTGGGCGGCGAAACGGCTGAAATGCCGGGTGTTTACGCTCCCGGCGAATTTGATGTGGCCGGGACGATCATCGGCGTGCTGGAGCGTGAGCGAATCCTGCCGCGCACATCCGAACTCAAGGCCGGGGATGTGCTGATCGGCCTGCGCTCCAGTGGCCCGCACACCAACGGATTTTCGCTGATCCGCAAGGTATTTGCCGATACCCCGCTCGATACCGTTTTTCCCGAGCTGGGTTGCTCTCTGGCCGATGCCTTGCTCGCCCCTCACCGTTCTTATTTTAATATCTTGTATTCCGTGCTCGGCAATCCGCATGTCAAAGCCCTTGCCCACCTGACTGGCGGCGGATTTATCGAAAATATCCCCCGTATTCTGCCCGCCGAGCTGGATGCTGTCATCCGCCTTGGCTCCTGGCCTGTGCCTGCGCTTTGGAAGTTAACCCAGCAAAAAGGCAATATCGCTGCCGATGAAATGTACCGTGTTTTTAATATGGGCATCGGCATGGTTGTTATTGTGGCTGAAGAATCTGTGGCGGAGATCCAAAAACTGATCCCGGAAGAAACCTTTGTCATCGGCGAACTGGCTGCGGGCAGCCACAAAACCCGTCTGATCTGAAATCCGGTTCTTTTCCGTTCATTCGTTATTCTGTTTCAAAATCCGTTCGCGCATCCGTTTGAGCTCACTGAAAGGAATCATCTTATGCCCTCCTCTCTCTCCCTCCGTTATGGGATCAATCCCCAGCAAACCCCTGCTCGCGTTTTCATGCGTGACGGCTCCAACCTGCCTATTACCGTTCTGGGGGGCTCGCCCGGTTATATCAACCTGCTTGACGGGATGAATGCTTGGCTGCTCGTTCATGAACTGCGTCAGGCTACCAACCTGCCTGCCGCGGCATCCTTCAAGCATGTCAGCCCGGCCGGAGCCGCTGTTGCCGCTCCGCTCGATGAAACCCTGCGCAAGATCTACTTTGTGGATGATCTTGAACTCAGCCCCTTGGCCACGGCCTACGCCCGCGCTCGCGGATCGGACCGCCTGTGCTCTTTTGGTGACTTTATTGCCCTGTCTGACGTTGTCGATGAACCCACTGCCCGCATCATCGCCCGTGAAGTCTCGGACGGTATTATTGCCCCCGGCTACGAACCGGCCGCCCTCGAAATTCTAAAAGCCAAGAAGGCCGGTAAATATGCGGTTGTCAAGATCGACCCGGCTTACGAACCCGCCCAGACCGAAACCCGCGATGTGGCCGGCGTGACCTTCGAGCAGCGCCGCCACGATCGGCAGGTGATGCCGGGTGATTTTACCAATCTGGTTACCAAAAGCCGCGTCCTGCCCGCCGTCGCTTTCCGCGACTTGATGGTGGCCTGGATCACGCTCAAATACACCCAGTCCAACTCGGTTTGCTTCGTCAAGGACGGCCAGGCGATTGGCGTTGGCGCCGGCCAGCAGTCGCGTGTGCACTGTGTCCGCCTGGCAGGCCAAAAGGCGGACCTCTGGTACCTGCGCCAGCACCCAACCGTGCTCAATCTGCCTTTTAAACCTGGCACCAAGCGCCCGGAGCGCGATAACGCCATCGATCAGTTCCTGCGCGACGATGTCACCCCCCAGGAAAAAGCATCCTGGTCTGAGATCTTCATCGATCTGCCGCGCCAGCTCAGTCAAGAGGAAAAACGGGCCTGGCTCGACGGGATGACCGGCGTCAGCCTCGGCTCAGACGCCTTCTTCCCCTTCTCTGACAGCATTCACCGGGCTGCTGCCAGCGGTGTCAAATATATTTTTGAACCGGGCGGATCGACCCGTGACGCCGAAGTGATCGCCGCAGCCGACGATTACGGCATGACCATGGCTTTTACCGGCGTGCGGTTGTTCCATCATTAATTTGTAGAGGCGCAGCATTGTTGTGCTCCTACCAGGATTCTGAAAATGTCCGCCAAACTGGTTGTACTCATCTCTGGCAACGGCTCCAATTTACAGGCTGTTCTCGACGCCTGTGCCGGGAGCGTGCTACCCGCCTCCGTGGTTGCCGTACTCTCGAACAAATCCGACGCTTATGGTCTCATCCGCGCCCAAAACGCGGATGCGCCTGCGATTGCCTTGCCCCTGGCAGATGGCGAATCCCGGCGCGATTACGATACCCGGTTGGCCGCCCTGGTTGCCAGCTATGAACCGGATTATGTAATCCTGGCTGGCTGGATGCGCCTGTTGACTTCGAATTTCCTGTCCGTTTTCCAAAACCGCGTCATCAATCTGCATCCCGCCCTGCCGGGGACTTTCCCTGGTACTCATGCCATTGAACGCGCCTACGAAGCTTTCCAGCGCGCTGAGATCGATCATACCGGCATCATGGTCCACCTCGTCCCCGACGAAGGCGTGGATAATGGCCCGGTTTTGGCTACTGAAATCGTCCCGATTTTGCCGGATGATACGCTCGAAAGCCTCGAAACCCGTATTCACCAGACAGAGCATCGTTTGTTGGTGGAAACGTTGAAACAGGTAATAGGGTAGGGAGAGATAATCTCTTGCCTTAAGAAGTTTCCACCCGGCTTGCTACATAAATCCCTGCCAAAATCAACAGCCCTCCGCCGATTTCCAGCGCGGAGGGGCTTTCTTTTAAGATCAGCAAGGCCAGGATGGTCGAGCCGATCGGTTCACCCAGCAGCGTCACAGAGACAAACGAAGCAGGCAGGTAGCGCAAGGCCCAGTTGAAGGTCGAATGGCCGAGCAATTGCGGGATCAGCGCCAGCATGAGCATGTACAGGTAAGTGAGCGGTTGGTAGCCGAACGGCGATTGACCAAACCCAAGCATGATAATGATCAGGACGATGGCCGCCATGCCATAAACCACAAAAATATAGGGAATCAGTGACATCTTTTCGCGCAAGCGGCGTCCGATCAGCAGGTATCCGGCTGCCATCCAGGCCCCGCACAGGGACAGGAAATTCCCCAAAAAGGCCTGGCCCTGAGTGAATTCTGCCAGCGTTGGGCAGACCAGGCCATTGTCCCAGCGGCAGGCTTCGCTCAAGCCGACAACTGTCCCGCCGAGCAGCGCCAGGGCCAGGCCGATCAACGTGGCTTTGGATGGCGACTCTTTCAAAACCAGCGGCGAAAGGATTGCCACCCAGAGTGGCGTGGTGCTGACCAGCACCACTGAGCTGGCAACCGAAGTAAATTCAAGGGAAGAGATCCAGGTGGCGAAGTGCAAAGCCAGGAAAAAGCCGGAGAGCAGCCCCAGTCCCAGGGTCTGCAGCGTCAGCGCGCGTAACTCTTCGCGATGCCGGAACCAGGCGATCGGGGCGAGGACTGCGCTCGCCAGGCTCAAGCGCATCGCGGCGATCACCAGCGACGGGGCATCCTGTTGGGCATAACGGATAAAAATCGCAGCGGTGGAGACGGCCAAAATCCCGCCTGCGATGGCGATGTACAGAAAAGCCGGGCTGGGGCGTGAATGTTGCAAGGTTGCCTCCTGTGGTGATTGGCTATCACCCTTTTAGATGACCAAAATCGTCCGATTTGTCAATTGACCGGGGCTTTGGCCGAGGCTAGAATGACAGAGTAACATATTAAATCACCCCTAACTAATCGTCAACCCTGACTAACAAGGAGTATCACAATGGCTTTTGAATTACCCAAATTACCGTATGCTTATGAGGCGCTTGAGCCTTTCATCGACGCCCAGACCATGACCATTCATCACACCAAGCATCACCAGGCTTATATCACCAACCTGAACGGTGCTTTGGAGAAAGCCCCCGAGTTGGGCTCCTGGTCGCTGGATGATCTGGTTGCCCGCCTGAGTGAAGTTCCTGAAAGCGTGCGCGGCGTCGTGCGCAATCATGGCGGCGGCACCCTGAATCACAACATTTTCTGGGAAGTAATGGCCCCCAATGCTGGCGGCGAACCGACCGGCGCGTTGGCCAAGGCCATCGATGCCGATTTTGGCGGTTTTGCCAACTTTAAAGCTGAATTTGAAAAGGCTGCTGTTGGACGCTTTGGTTCTGGCTGGGCCTGGCTTGCCAAGCAGGGCAGCAAGCTGGTGGTGGTTTCGACTGCTAACCAGGATAATCCCCTGACCGATGGACTCAAGCCACTCCTGGGCATCGATGTTTGGGAGCACGCTTACTACCTGAAATACCAGAATCGTCGTCCCGAGTACGTTACCAACTGGTGGAGCGTTGTCAACTGGGATGAAGTTGCCCATCGTCTGGGTTAATTTTTTGATCATCAACAGCCGCGCTCATCATATGGCGCGGCTGTTTGTTTGTGAAAAATCACCTGTACATCCATTGCATCCCCTTCCTGGCGTGGATATAATGAATTTACAAGATTTCGCCAAAAACAAATAAGGAGAAAACGCTATGACCCATATCATCACCAGTCTTTGCCTGCGCGATAGCGGTTGTGTGGAAGTTTGTCCGGTGGAGTGCATCATGCCTGGCAAGCCCGTCGAAGAGTGGCCCATGTTCTACATCGACCCGGATACCTGCATTGACTGCGGCGCTTGTGTGCCTGAATGTCCGTATGCGGCCATCTTCCCTGAAGATGAAGTACCTGCGGCCTACACGGCCAAGGGCGGTGAATTCATCAACCGTATTGGCCTGGTGGGCGATTACGATGGCACCGATCATCATGGCAAAAAAGTTGTCTTGAACACCGTCAAGAAACTGGCTGCGGGCGAGGTTGTTGATTTGACCAAGGATATACCGGCCAATTACGATTACTTCTCCAAAGGCGCCGGCTACGACGCCAAGGACTGATTTCCGTATTCGAAAGCGAAAACCCGCCAGCCCTGGCGGGTTTTTTATTTAAAGCGCATTGATGATCGGAAGAATAAGCTGCAGGATTTCGCGATAATCAGGATCTGCGCCAGATGTATCGATGGATAGCATTTTTGCAACCCCTATGTCGTGTAGCCAATCTGTCAAGTAAGTATCAATCAGCAGGATATCGTCGGCAGTGGCGATGTTGACGCGCTCGCGCCGGGACAACCTGTCCCGTATGACGGCGGCGGGGGCTTGCAGGGAGATGATCAGGTCGGGTAGCGGGAGTGTGGCGCGGATAAACGTATAAAAACGGCGACACAGGTCAAACTCCGCCGCGCTGAGATAGCCCCGGGTATGGAAAAGGCGTGTAAATCCGTGAAAATCCTGGTCGAGGCCACCGTCCACCAATCCGATTCGTCCCGAAGTGCGCAGTTCGCGCTCTTGCTCGGCGCGCAGCAGCAGGTAGTCGATCTGGTTGGCAAGACCGTAGCGTTTATCAGCATTGAAAAGGGCCTGGAAAGGCCGATCCGTATGCTGTTCCAGACCGAGCTTGAGCCCGGCGGCCTGCGCCAGAGCATGCGCCAGGCTGGTCTTGCCAACCCCAGTGGTTCCGACGATTGCGATGAGCTTTGACATCGGTAAAAAAGGTGACAGTCACTTCAAAAGTGACTGTCACCTTTTCATTCATTATTTTCCCTGTATCTTTGTCCAGCTATCCTTCAAGGTCACCGTGCGGTTGAAAACCGGGTGGCCGGGTTTGCTGTCAGGATCGATACAGAAGTAGCCGGTGCGCTCGAACTGGATCTTATCGCCAGCTTTGGCTTCGCCCAGCGCCGGTTCGACGTAGCAGTTCTGCAACACTTCCAGCGATTTGGGGTTGAGAATGCTTTCGATATCCTCGCCGTCGTCCGGGCGTTCAACGCTGAACAACTGCTCGTACAGGCGCACTTCGGCGGGCAGGGCGTGCTGCGCCGAGACCCAGTGAATGGTCGATTTGACCTTGCGCCCATCGGGGGCGTCGCCGCCGCGCGTGGCCGGGTCGTAGGTGCAGTGGACTTCGGTCACATTGCCGGCTTCATCCTTGACCACACTGACGCAGCGGATCAGGTAGGCATAGCGCAGGCGGATTTCATTGCCGGGGTACAAGCGAAAATATTTGGGCGGCGGGGTTTCGCGGAAGTCATCCTGCTCGATATAGAGCACCTTCGAAAACTGGACTTTGCGCACCCCGGCGGAGGCATCTTCGGGGTTGTTGACCGCTTCCATTTCCTCGCTTTGGCCTTCGGGGTAGTTGTCGATGATCAGTTTTAATGGATTCAAAACTGCCATGCGGCGCAGGGCGCGTTTGTTCAGGTCATCACGGATGACGGCTTCGAACTGGGCCATCTCGACCCAGCTATCGTTTTTGGTTTCGCCCAAGCCGGTGATGAAGTTGATGATGGCCTCGGGGGTCACGCCGCGCCGCCGCATACCGCGCAGGGTGGTCAGGCGCGGGTCGTCCCAGCCGGTGACGGTGCCATTCTCAACCAGTTTGCGCAATTTGCGCTTGCTCATCATGGCATAGGTCAGGTTCAGGCGCGAAAACTCGATCTGTCGGCTGGGGAAGGCCCCCAGTTTTTCGAGGAACCATTCGTAAAGCGGACGATGGATGATGTATTCGTTGGAACACAGCGAATGGGTAACACCTTCCATCGAGTCGTTCTGCCCGTGCGACCAGTCGTACATCGGGTAGATGTGCCATTTGTCGCCGGTGCGGTGGTGATGGGCGTTCATGATGCGGTACATGACCGGGTCGCGCAGCAGGGTGTTGGGGTGGCCCATGTCGATCTTGGCCCGCAGGACGCGGCTGCCTTCGGGAAATTCGCCGTTTTTCATCCGTTCCAGCAGGTCGAGATTTTCCTCCACCGGGCGGTTGCGCCAGGGCGAATCGACCCCGGGCTTGATCGCTGATTCTGAATCGCCCCACTTCGTTCCTTTGGGGAGCGTGCCGCGGCTGATGCTCATCTCTTCCTGGGTCTGGTCGTCCACATAGGCCAATCCCATTTTGATCAGGCGCACCGCCCAATCGTAGAGCAGGTCAAAATAATCGGAGGCAAAGGTCACCTTTGCCCACTTGATTCCCAGCCAGGTTGCGTCATCCTCGATGGCCTCCACATATTCGGTGCCTTCTTTGGACGGGTTGGTGTCATCGAAACGCAAGTACAACTCGCCGCCGAATTCCTTGGCGGTGAAATAGTCGATCAGGAAGGCCTTGACATGCCCGATGTGCAGGTAGCCGTTCGGTTCGGGGGGCAGCCGGGTGCGGACGTAGTTGAAGCGGCCAGTTTTCAGGTCCTCTGCAACAGCCTCGCGAATAAAGGTGGGAATGCGGCTGGTGGTTTCGTTGGTTTCCATCTGCTTATCCTTTTCGTTTCTATAATGCCCATGGTCAGAAATGCACAACATCCTGCTGCGCATATCATGCTGCGCATTGTGGCCGGGACGGGTATAATTTCAGAAAATTGCTTGCCTATTATACTCTCAGGAGTATATGACAGTTGTTTTAATTATTTTTCCCGAAGAATTGCGAAATCAAAAGTATTCTAATCCAAATTTATTATTTCTACCAATAGAGTAGCTGGAGTAGCTGGCAGCGGCCTGGAGCTTCTTAAAGTCATAAAGGTGAAAAGAAAAACCCTCCCAGTAAATTTGGAGGAACACCGCCGCCGCCGAATTAGAGCCGAGGAAAGTCAAACTGCAGTGTAACATAGCGTAGTTTGTTTTTTGATGCAGGCAGCTGTATCATCATTTTCAAACGATTGAAGATGTTCGGAAAAAGGGCGGAATACGCTATGACTTGTCAATCATTAATTAATAGCAGATAACAATCATCTTGAGCGTTATCTGCTATTTAGAATCTTGGCTGTGTTTATTGTTTGCTGAGACGACTCCATTCTTCTGTCGAGATGAGATACAAGCTTCGTTCAGCCATCCAGGCGTGAACGATATTGTAAGCGAGCGTTTTGTTGGCTAAGATAACCGTCGTCAAGAATTGCAGGAGTGAACCTGCTTTAACGGTTTGCAGTAAAGTGATGGCGCGCATTGGGAAACCAATCCGCGCTAAAAACCGGGCTGGCGCAGCGTTGTGGGCGAACGCAGCCACCATCGTTTCATCGACTCTTGCGAACCTGGCAAACTTAAGCTCAAAGAGCCGATTTTTGAGCAACGTTCGGGCAGCTGCAGAATTTTTTGTTGGCATTTTGTGCCTCCTTCCATGAACAAATGAGATGAAATTTGAAATCTTTCGTTGGCGATGCTGGCTTTCTGGTTGTCTCGTATTGGGGTTACTCATTTGTTGTTTGCTGAAAGGATTTGAATAACAAATCAAATTCAAATTCTTGCAAACATGGGTGTTGTCAGGCTTTTGGTTTGCCAAACAAGAAAAAGTTTGTTGTGAAAAAGTTTTTGCGCCAGCAAATAGTACATTTGTGGTGGGTGGAATGATTATGTTGTTTTTATTGGCGGCTCCTTTCAGGTGCTGGCCGGGAAAACAAAAAAGCGCTCCCTGAAGTCAGGGAGCGCTGTAAACAGGCCCAATACACCCTTGGGGGCGCACCTGGGCAAAAAACGCCCAAACACGACCGGGAACGCAATAATGTGACTATTTTATGCGGTTTGCAAAAATTGTCAAGTTTTTTCGCCGCGAAATATGATTTCTTACCCAAATACGTATCCACATACTCTAGCACCTCGCCGAAATTGCGGTGCCTCAAACCGATGCGAAGGGGGGCCAAACAGGCAGTCATTTACCGAAAACGAATATATCTTTTCCGCTGGCAAATATTAACAATTCGTCCGATGAAACAACGCACGGCGTTCTTGACCCGGGGATATGGCCTACTCACCTTGTGACCGACGAGCAAATGTAATGAGAAGAAAAGTGGCTCACCCCAATGTGGATGAGCCCTTTTTACTTTAAAAAATGGTGTCCTGTGCTCAAAACGAAACCCCGCTTTGCCTGGGCCGGGGTGGTTTGTTCCCTTCTTTTCTGAGCTTTGGTTGAAAGGTTATAATATTTCTTTGGGAGAATACCCTTCATGCGAGAAAGACCACCTCACCGACAAGCTGAATTTGCATTCGGACGAAGCCATATGCAAGGGTTGCAGGTTGCTTTAGGCCGCAGTGCAACTGAATTGTGTGAATTTATCGAAGCTTCAGGTTGCTACATTTATGCTCTTGGCGAAAACCAGGGTTTTCTTCCTTTGACTGTGGGTGGAGCGATCGCAGAACCCGAGCGAGAATTATTTTTTTCGACCTTGCTTACTTCTGAGACGGATGCTTTAGCGCGCCATATGCTGGCGCACCCATCGAATCTGGCTTATTTTCGCTCAAGTGGCAACCAGAATTTTGGTGGCTCAATTTTGGGGGCTTTCCAGGCCGAATCAACGTTGGCAGTGCCGGTCATGAACGGCTCAGAATTGTCAGGGGTATTGCTGATTGTCCGGAATACACCTGATGATTTTTCCAAACTTGCCATCCGTCAGGTTGAGTGGTTTGCGTCGTCAATAGCGCTGGCTTTGGATAACGCCCGCATGTATCACAAAACTCTGGAGCTGCTGGCCGAAAACGAGGCTTTGCACCAGGTGACGCTTGCCATCTTGCAGAAATTGGAACTGGACGAAGTCCTGAAAATTATCTGCGATGAAGCGCAAAAAATGACCAATGCCGATGGGGGCTCGATTGCCTTGCTGGAAAGCAATGTCTGGTTGCGGGTCATGTACTGTGCTGGTGAGACTCCAGACAAGCCGGGACGGCTGCGGGCCAGTCGTTCTCACCTTGGCCGGGCAATTCACCATCGAACCGAACCGCTGATCATCAACCGGCCTGCTGAACGAACTGATATCAATTCCCGACTGGCTATTCCTTTGCAGGTCAAGAATCACACCATGGGACTCCTAACCCTTTTCAAAAGCACTGACTTTGACTCTAATGATGCTCGTCTGATGCATATTTTTTCCGGACAGGCAGCGATTGCCATCGACCATGCCCAACTGACCCGCATGGTTCAAGAGATGGCAATTCTTGAGGAACGCCATCGACTTTCGCGTGAATTGCATGATTCGGTGAACCAACTGCTTTATGGCATTTCGCTCTATACTGAAGCTGCTGTGCGCCAGATGGATCAAGGTAATCTGGATGCTACTCGCCGCTACCTGAAGAACATCGAAGAATCGGATCAGGCAGCGTTGAAAGAAATGCGAATGTTGATCTTCGGCTTGAGACCCTCCGGGCTGACGCAAATGGGCTTGCAAGCCTCGCTTGCCCAAAGGTTAAAATCCGTAGAAGAAAAACTGGGGTTACAACCCAGTTTCAAGTGGCGTATCTCTTCTCCATTGGAACCAGATGTTGAGGAAATGCTGTATGGAATTGCCCAGGAAGCGCTCAACAATGTTATCCGGCACGCCAATGCCCGTTCAATCAGCGTGCGCCTGGCCGAAAACGAACAACATCTGACCATGACCATCAAAGATGATGGGGCCGGTTTTGAACCGGGGGATGAAACATCTGGCGGCATGGGATTAAAGACGATGCGTGAACGTGCCGCGAGTTTGAATGCCCGCCTGAAAATAGATAGCCAGCCCAATCAGGGAACGAGAATTACAGTCGAGGTTGCCTTATGAAAAAAAACATACGCATTTTGGTTGTAGACGATCACATTGTTGTTCGCAAAGGGCTGATCGCGGTGCTCGAAACTGAACCCGGTTTCGAGATCGTCGGCGAGGCCGGCAACGGGGCCGAAGCGATCCAATTGACCTGTCAGCTTCTACCCGATGTGGTTTTAATGGATGTCATTATGCCGGTTATGGATGGGATTGAAGCCACCCGTCAAATCAAGCGGACCTGCCCTGTGGTCAACATCCTGATTTTGACGAGTGTTAGCAGCAACGATAAGGTTTTTCCCTGCCTAAACGCCGGGGCAATCGGCTACCTGCTTAAAGATTCGACGCCTGATGATCTGATCCGCGCTATTCGTCGGGTTGCTGAGGGCGAAGGATCACTTGACCCTGGGGTTACCCGCCTGGTCTTGGAGCAGATGCACTCCCCTGCGGCTCCTTTTTCTGCGGAGGGTGACCTGACCGAACGCGAATTGGAAGTGCTGAAACTGATGGCTCGCGGACTTAGCAATGCCGAGATCGCGCGCGATATGGTTGTCAGCAATGCCACTGTCCACACCCATGTTAGTCGAATCCTGACCAAGCTCAACCTGTCGAGCCGCACCCAGGCAGCCTTGTATGCCATCAAGCGCGGTTTGGTTCCATTGGATTAAGCCTGAAAATACGCCATTTAACCCTGAAGAGCCGCCTTGGCGGCTTTTTTGATTCTGAAATACGCCCAGAATCATTATTTTTATTGACGTCATTCAAACCCTTTGGTCGATACATGTTTTGGCTGCCCGCAATATACTCTGAACCATCTTATCGTATCAGCATGTTTCAGGAGAAGAAAATGAAAAACAGCATCACCAGCAATTGGATGAGTACTCCGGTTAAAACCGTTTCGCCCAAAACTTTTATCATGGAAGCTCGGCAAACGATGAATAATGAAAAAATTCGAGCCATGCCGGTTGTCCAGGATGAAAAAGTTATCGGCATCATCACCTGGCGCGGCTTACTGCGTGCTGATATCCCTGTCATCGACGGGGTGCGTTGGACAAAAGAGGTTTTCCTCAAAGAAGAACGCGTCGAAGATATTATGACGGTCAACCCGATTGGCGTTCTCCCCAATTCACCTTTGCCAAAATCGGCCCGAATTATGCTCGAAAACAAAATTCCCGTATTACCGGTTTTTGATGAAAAACGCGGGGCTCAGGGAATTTTAACCACAACAGATATTTTCCGTTTCATCATGAGTGAATTGCCCGATCTGAAATCAGTTTTGCGCACAGAAGATTACATGACCAACGATGTTGTTGTAGTGGACCCTGATACAAGTCTTTTGGAAGCGCAGCGGCTGATGGGAATCAAGCGTATTCGCAGCCTGCCGGTTATTGAAGAAGGAAAACTTGTCGGGCTGGTGACGCGCACCGATATGGTCAAGGTTGAACCTTCCCGTTTTGCATCCCATCTGAATCAGAAACAATCTTTCGCCATCCTGCTCCAGCCCATCGAAAAAATCATGTCCCGGGAACTGATCACCACTACACCAAAAGCCACCCTGGTCACAGTTGCAAAATCGATGTTGGAAAACAAGATTCACTGTTTACCGGTTCTCGATGATGAAGGGCAATTGTGCGGTGTGATCACCGATAGCGACCTGTTTCGAATGGTTGTCAAGAAATTTCTTTAGGGGTAATTCCAGGATCTTCCTGCTTGAATTTTTGTACTGCGGCCACTTGAGCCAGGTTTGTTCAGGTGGCCGCTGCCTGCGGCAGGCTTTTTGGGGTATCAAACGTCATTATTTTTATTGATCTTTATCCTTAATCACTTCACAAAATAGAGCAATCGGCTAAAATCATTAGTGAAAATTATCACAATCTTTTTCTAAATAAGAAAAATAACCTATATCAAATCCTTAGAGGTGAAAAAATGAGTAAGGTGAGTTTGTTTTCCCGGTTTTTATTGGTGTGTCTGGCTCTCGTTCTGATCAGCGCAGGATGCGCCACTCCTGTTGATTCTGTTGTAGAAGCCCCAGTTGTTGAAGTCCCCACAACCGCACCCAAAACCGAATCTCCTGCCGCCATTGTTATCGCAGGGCCAGCTACCCCATCCTCCATCCCGCTGCTTCTGGCCGCGGAGAAAATGGATAACGTTTCGGTTCAGATCATCCAGAATGCTTCACAGGCCAATACGCTTTTCCTGCGCGGCGAAATCAACATTTTGGTATCGGGCTTGTCGGTGGGTGTTGACCTGCGCAAGAGCGGCGCGCCAGTTCAGGTTGTCAATACCTACGTCACAGGTCTATCGCACCTGGTAACTTATGGCGGAAAAGTGGACAGTTTGAGCGACCTGAAAGGCCAGGAAATCTACCTGCCGTTTGAAGGATCGCCAATCGAAGAAGCGACCATCTTCCTGGCCCAACAGGAAGGTTTGATCTGGGGGACGGATCTCAAACCGATTTATTCCCCGTTCGATGCTTCGGTAGCCTTGCTAAAAGAAGGCAAGGCCCGGGCGGTTGTGCTTCCTGAACCTTTTGTGACCCTGGTGGAGAAGGAATCCAACCTGTTTATTTCGCTTGATTATTTCACAAGCTGGAACGAGGTTACCGGCACACAGACTGGCTACCCACAGGTTGGCGCTTTTGTCACTTCAGAATGGGCGCAGCAGCACCCCGAAGAACTGGCCGCTTTCAATGCAGCCCTGGCTGAAGCAATTCAATTTATCCAGGAAAATCCTGAAGAAGCCGTTGCCAAAGTTAAAGACAATTTCAAATTACCGGAGGCCGTTCTTCTTCGTTCGATCCAACGCACGCATTTTTCCCTGTTGACTGGTGAAGAGTTGGAAGAAGATATTACTGGCTATTACGAATTGATTGGGAAACCGTTGGATGACGACTACTCGGATTTTTATTACATCCCTGCGCAATGAACTGATTGCCCTGGCTTTATTGGTTGGTATTTGGAGTTTGGCGACACTTTTTTACCCGGTTTACATCATCCCTTCGCCGCTCGTGGTTGCCGCAAGCTACCCTGCCTATCTTCCACAGGATTTTTCGCATCACCTGGCAATGACTGGCGCACGAATCGGGATCGGGTTTGGAGTTTCGTTCATCGCCAGTAGTTTTCTCGGCATCCTGGCCTTTACCAAAAAATGGAACTTGTCGCTTAACGCTTTTATGTCCGCGCTGAACGTGCTGCCGGGCATGGTGCTGGGAGTGATCTTTCTGCTGGTTCTCGGTATCGGAAGCGAGACGCCGATCGCGCTGGTAGCGTTCCTAACCCTGCCGACACTGACCATCAATACGGTTAACGGTCTTTCTAAACGCAATCTGGCGCTCGAACAATACCTGGCTTCGATCGGAGCGCAGAAGCATCACTTTCTGGGTTATCTGTATCTACCCTCCCTGGTTCCCACGCTGCTCAGCAACTTGAGCATCGGGATGGGGCTGGCCATCAAAGTGGTTTTGATGGGTGAGTTTATCGGTTCGCAAGATGGTCTGGGCTACCTGCTGAACACCGCACGAATTTATTTCGATATGAAGGAAGTGTTCTTCTATCTCGTGCTTCTTCTCCTTTTCACGCTCGTGTTCCAGGCTGGTTTATCGTTACTTTCGAACACACTCTTGCGAAAATATTTTTATCAGTAGTTGACAATGAATATTTTGACAGTTTCGCACTTGAACAAACGATTCGGCGAACAGGTGGCTATATCCAACCTGTCGTTCTCCATCCCTCGCCAGGCGCGTATGGCAATTTTTGCGCCGTCCGGCTCTGGAAAGACAACCCTGCTTCAGATTTTGGCACGTATCGAACAGCCTGATAGCGGCAGCTTTCAGGTGGATGATTCACGCCCTGTGATCATTTTTCAGGAACCGCGCCTTTTCCCGCACCTGACCGTCGAGGAGAACGTTTTCCTCCCTTATTGTGTGCAGCAAAAACCGGTCGGTGAGCAAACCCTGCAGGATTACAGAGCATGGCTGCGGGTCTGCGAGCTGGAATCGTTCCAACAGTATTTTCCTCACCAGCTTTCGGGTGGCATGAAGCAAAAAGTGGCCTTGATCCGCGGGCTGCTGCAAAAACCAGATTTCGTCATGATGGATGAGCCTTTTCAGTCGATTGGCCGACAGGCAAAAAGAGAGATCATCACGCATTTGTTGGCGACCAACCCAAAATTATCGATGCTGCTGGTAACGCACGATCCGGAAGAAGTTCAATTGTTGACCCACTCTGCGTTGTATTTTTCAACAAATTTTTTAGGCAAATACAACCTGGTGGAGACATCCCAAAACAATTTTCGCGCTGTTTGATGATCGTGGCAAATGCTGGAGCAAGAAAGCCAGATCACCACTGAGAGCGCTGAGAACAACTTAAGAAATATTTAGAGAAACAAGGAGATTTTATGAGTGACAGTGTTCAAAACTCCCCCTGCTGTGGAGAAACCGGACATCCGTCTTTCCTGGCATTGGATGAATATATTGAAACCCTGAATATCAATATCGAGAATCCGCGCCGAAAAGACACCTTGATCCAAACCCTGCATAAAGCCCAGGAAATTTTTGGCTACCTGCCCGATGCGGTGCAAGTTCATATCGCCCAAAGCTATAGCATTTCTGATGCCGAAGTCTCAGGTGTGGTCAGCTTTTACAACTACTTTACGACTACACCCAAGGGAAAAATCCAGGTCAATGTTTGCCTGGGTACTGCCTGCTATGTCAACGGCGCCGACAAAGTTCTGACGGAGTTTGAGCAGGTCTTGGGTATCAAAGCTGGCCAGGTTACCGAAGATGGCAAGTTCTCGATTGAAAGTTTGCGTTGCGTAGGCGCCTGCGGCCTTGCTCCCGTGGTGACGATCAACCAAAAAGTGTATGGCAAGGTAAAACCTGGCAAAGTGCGCGACATCCTTGAAAACTTCCTGGTTGAAGAAAGCGAAAACGTGAGCGAGGAGGCCGTCCATGCCTAAGATTATTTCCTACCAAAGCCTGCTGGAAAATTACCAGGAGGTCAAGCCGATCCTGAACGGGCGTTTGGGCCTGGCCGACGAGTCTGGGTCTCAAATGGTGTTGGTTTGCGGCGGAACCGGCTGTCAATCTTCAGATAGCGCCAAAATCGTATCCGAATTCCAGCGTTTGATTGTAGAACACGGGATGCAGGATCGTCTTGAAGCCTCGATTGCCGGCTGTTTCGGTTTTTGTGAAAAAGGCCCAATCGTCAAGATTTTCCCGGACAACACCTTTTATGTGGAAGTCAAACCGGAAGATGTGCCTGAAATCTTTGGCCAGCACCTGCTCAAAGGTCAAAAGGTGGATCACCTTTTATATGAAGAGCCCAACCAGAAAGAGAAGATCGTCACTGCTGATGAAATTCCCTTTTATCGCTTGCAGAAGCGGATTGCCCTGCGCAATTGCGGCTTGATCAACCCCGAAAAAATTGAAGAATACATCGCCAATGGCGGTTACCAATCCATCGGCAAAGCCCTGACCCAGATGACACCCGAAGATATCATCGAGACGATGAAAGCTTCCGGCCTGCGCGGGCGCGGCGGCGCGGGCTTCACCACCGGGCAGAAATGGGCCTTTGCCAAAAGCTATGCCGGCCCCGAAAAATTCGTCATCTGTAACGCCGATGAAGGCGACCCGGGCGCGTTTATGGATCGCTCCATCATGGAAGGCGATGCCCATAGCGTGATCGAAGGCATGACGTTGGCAGGCTTTGCGATCGGAGCCAGCCAGGGTTATGTCTATATCCGCGCGGAATATCCGCTGGCGGTAAACCGATTAAAAATTGCCCTGCAACAGGCCCGCGCCTATGGGTTTTTGGGCAAGAATATTCTCGGCACTGATTTTAATTTCGATATCGATATTCGTTTGGGTGCTGGCGCTTTCGTCTGCGGCGAAGAGACAGCCCTGATCCGGTCCATCGAGGGCGAGCGTGGAGAGCCAACCGTCAAGCCACCCTTCCCTGCGGAGAGCGGCCTGTGGGGCTGCCCGACCATTGTGAACAACGTTGAGACTCTGGCGAATATTCCGTATATTTTCCAGTATGGCCCGGAAAATTACAGCGCATTGGGTACCGGCACATCGAAGGGTACCAAGGTTTTTGCCCTGGCTGGCAAGGTTAAAAATGTAGGCCTGGTTGAAGTCCCGATGGGGACCACCTTGCGCGAGATCATTTATGACATTGGGGGCGGCATCAAGGGCGGTTCCCGGTTCAAGGCCGCCCAGACCGGCGGCCCCTCGGGCGGCTGTATCCCCGCCCAGTTCCTGGACACCCCGATCGACTATGAGTCGCTGATGTCGATCGGTTCCATGATGGGGTCGGGCGGTATGATCGTTCTGAACGAGGACGATTGCATGGTCAACATCGCCCGCTTCTACCTGGAATTCACCGTGGAAGAATCCTGTGGCCGGTGTGGCCCCTGTCGTTTGGGCAACAAACGCCTGCTTGAGATTTTGACGGATATAACAGAAGGGCGTGGCACGGAGGCCGACCTGGCCGAACTGCGCGAACTTTCGCAAAGCATTATGGACACTTCGCTGTGCGGCCTGGGTCAAACTGCTCCCAACCCTGTCATCAGCACCATGAAATACTTCTGGGATGAATACGAAGCCCATGTCAAGGAAAAGCGCTGCCCGTCGGGAGTGTGCCAGAAACTCTTGCGCTACGAAGTCATTGCTGAAAAGTGTATTGGCTGCACGGCTTGCGCGCGCGTCTGCCCGGTCACTTGCATTTCTGGCATGGTGAAGCAGCCGCATACCATCGACCAAACCCGTTGTATCAAATGCGGCGCATGCATGACGAAGTGCAAATTCAGCGCCATCTCCAGAAACTAAGGAGTCTTATCATGGTAAACATAATTATTGACAAACAACAGATCAGCGTTCCCGATGGAACCACTGTCTTGGAAGCGGCTCGTAAGGCCAATATCAAAATCCCTTCGCTTTGCTATCTTAACCTCGAGAAATCTAACTTCCTGAACAATGTCGCATCCTGCCGCATTTGTGTTGTCGAGGTGGAAGGACGCCGCAACCTGCCCCCGGCTTGCGCTACCCCGGTTTCAGATGGGATGAGGATCACAACCAACTCGAAGCGCGTGCTGCTTTCCCGGCGCAAAAACCTCGAGCTGATCCTGTCCAACCATCCCTTTAACTGCCTGGTCTGCGCCAAATCGACTGACTGCGAATTGCAAACACTGGCCTGGGAATTTGGGGTCAACTCCCAGCGTTATCGCGGCGAGCGTGCCACTCACGCCATCGACAAATCTAGCGGCGCTCTCAAGCGTGACCCGGAAAAATGTATCATGTGCCGCCGTTGCGAAGTGATGTGCAATGAAGTCCAGACAGTTGGGGCCCTGACCGCCTTTGGGCGCGGTTTCAACACCGTGGTTGCCCCTGCCGAAAAGAAACCCATCACCGAATCCCCGTGCGTATACTGTGGCCAGTGTGTGTCTGTCTGTCCGACTGCCGCTTTGACAGGTGTTGGCTATATCACCGAAGTTTGGGAAGCGCTATTCAACCCGGCCAAGACGGTTGTGGTTCAAGTTGCGCCCGCGGTACGCGTAGCAATTGGAGAAGAGTTCGGGATGCCTGCCGGGCAAATCGTCACGGGCCGGTTGGCTGCCGGTTTACGCCGCCTGGGATTCAACGCAATTTTTGACACCACCTTTGGCGCTGACCTGACTGTGATGGAGGAAGCCAAGGAAATCATGGGGCGGCTGACCACCAATGAAAACCTTCCCATCTTGACCTCTTGCTGCCCCGGTTGGATCAACTTCATCAATTATCATTTCCCCAGCCTGAAATATATGCCATCCTCTTGCAAATCGCCCCAACAGATGACCGGCGCGGTTGCCAAAAGCTATTATGCCAATAAAATGGGGATCGACCCCAAAGATATTGTCATGGTTTCAGTGATGCCGTGTATTGCCAAGAAGTATGAAGCAGCATTGCCTTACCAACAGGTTAACGGCATCGCGGATGTTGATTATGTGATCACCACCCGCGAGCTGGCCAAAATGCTCAAAGAAGGCTCGGTTGACTTGCGCTACATGCCCGAAGAAGATTTTGACAATCCGCTTGGAGAATCCACTGGCGCCGGTGTAATTTTTGGTGCGACAGGCGGCGTTTTGGAGGCGGCTCTGCGTACCGTTCACGAACAATATACGGGCAAAAAGCTCGAAGATGTTAACTTTGTCGCCGTGCGAGGCATGGCTGGTATTCGAGAAGCCGAAGTCCAGATCAACGGACGAACGGTAAAGGTGGCGGCGCTTTCCGGGTTGGGAAATGCGCGCAAGGTTTTGGAGAAGATTGTCAAGGGCGAGGAACACTACGATGTCATTGAAATTATGGCATGCCCTGGCGGATGCGTGAACGGCGGCGGCCAGCCTTATTCCCGCAACCGTGAGGAAGTTGTTGAGCAGCGGGTACGAGGCCTATATCAGATCGACCGCAACCTGCCCATCCGCAAATCGCATGAGAATCCCGCCGTCCAGCAGTTGTACCAGGAGTTCCTGGGCGAACCAGGCAGCCCCCTGGCGCACGAATTATTGCACGTACATCATGCTGAAGAAGCATCTCACTCTTAATCTCAAAACGAACGGCCGATGGTTTCCATCGGCCGTTCGCTCTAAAAGTTATTTTTCAGGGCCCGAAGGCCATCACTTGTTTTTCGATATTTACGGCACAATCACTTTTTCCAGAATATCCACAACATCCTGTGGCGGCATGTCCAGTTTTTCGAGCAGTAGGGTGGTATTGGTGTGGTCAACCTGTTCTGTTCCATCGGCAAGACGCAGGAGAACGCGTGTTTTCAAGGTTTGCCCGGTCATTTTGTCCACCCACACCTGGCGGGCCGACCCACAAAACGACTGGGCTTCACCGGAATTTTGGTTGGAGGCGCCAAAGATATCAATAAAAGTCACCAGATAGCAGGGCAAGCCATTATCGCATTGAGTTTCTTCGATGCTTACTGCAGCGTTGCTATTTTCCAGGGCGGCATTAAAGTCCGCGAGCAGCGAACTGGATGAGAAACGATAGCGTTCCCCGCCGAGATAGCCAGAGTCCCCAACGGTGAAGTTGATAAAGTAATCGCCGACCGTTACTGTTCGCTGGATGATGTTTCCTGCCTCATCGTAGTCTGTGTGCAGCGTTCGCGTGATATAGCCTGCCTCGTCAATCTCCAGCCATTGTTCGGATTTGATATAGGGCGGCGGAAAGGTTTGGCCTGCCCTGGGGGTGGTCTCGGTTTTGGTGACATAATGCACCCAGCCGAGGCCCTGCTGGAAGGGCGCATCGAAAGATTCGGTCAGGCGGACCAGCTCCAGCCAGAGCGGGTCGCTGAAGGCCGGGGTAGGGCTGGTGTATGCCGACTGTGTCGGAGCCGGTGTGGATGTGCCGCCAACAAGCACGCCGGATGGGGCCGCCGGGGCCTGCCAGGTGATGTTCCACTCTCCCCGGGCCGTATAGTTGACGCGCATCAGGCGAATTTCGAACGGCTCCGTCGGGAGCGGGGCGAATGTCAACTCGGCGCTGAATGTGTTTTCAGATGTTGGCATACCCCCACGTGAACCGCTGGCTTTTTCACTGTAAAGCATGACACCATTTGCGCTGTCATCGGATTGCAGGGTAAAAACCAGGGTGTTGAGGTTGGTCAGTTGCGCAGAGGTTACTTTTAGAATGAACCTGCCCGCCGAGAGAGTCTCATCCAGATGCCAGGTTTGGCCTGCCTGCGGATTTGGGCCGGGGTCGAAGGGGAAAGCAGGGGCATCCCCTGATAGATCCAGCGAAAGCGGCAGGTTCCGCGGGTCGGGAAAGGCGGTCAGCGACAGGGTGAGCGACTCGCCGCCTTTGAACGGTACCGTTTCGTAGGTTTTTACGCGATTTTCGGAATCGTTCATCACCTGGGTCAGCGGGTAGATGATCCCGTCTGCGCCGGTCAATGTGACGTTCCAGTCGCTGTTGAGATTTGTGCCCGGCTGGTCGAAATGCAGGGCTACTTGTAAAACGGTTTTGTCGCTGGCGGCGGCGATATTTTCGAGAACAATGCTCAAGCCATCGTGATTTTGACTGGCGAGTGGTTTCAAGTCGCTACCTGCCGGGGCCGGGATGATTTCTTCCGCGCGCAGCGGGCGCAGGCGGATGGGCAGCTCGGCATGCCACACAACCACATCATTCTCATCCATGAGATCGTATCGCAGGGTTAACTGCTGTGTGCCGGGTGGCAGTGGGTCGAATTCGAGCGTGGTCAGCACTTGGCTGGCGCTAGGGTCATCGCCGGAACCCTGCCGAAAGGAGGCTTCACTTCCATCTGGAAGGAGAATCACCGCGTGGGCAAAGGCTCGCGTGGCCTGGGTCGGGCGACCGATTTGTTCGATGGTCACGGTGAATTTTTGCAGGTCGCTGGTCGCCTGCAGGCTGCGCAAGGTAACCCCATCGAGGCTGATCTCGCCTGGCTCCGCCAGGGTATAGACTGCGCCGGAGTCGCTGGTGAAGCCAAAGCCGGGAATGAAGCCGGAAAGCCTGCCGATGGCATAGGCCGCTCCGGTGAGAAGGGCCAGCGCGAGCAGAACTAGCAATAGGACAAAAACAGGACGGGCGCGCAGGGTTTGCATGAAGGTTTTCCTTTGACGGGCAGATGCCTGGGCTGCGATCAAAGCCTGATGACGGCGGTGCAGGCTCAATTCGAGACGGGAAGCGAAGGCGGAATACGGTTCAGGCGCGGTATAAAAATCGTTTAGCGCAGTATCAAGGCTTGGGGGCAGAGTCAAATCCAATTTATCCATTTTCGGCATCCCAGTGTTCGCGCAGCCAATCAAGGGCGCGATAAACGCTCATTTTAACGGCGGCTTCATTCTTGCCTTCGAGCAGGGCGATCTCAGCGAAGCCCAACCCGGCAGAAAAGCGCAGGCGCAACAGTTCCTGCTTTTCTTCGTCCAGTTGGGCGAGTAGGGTCTTCAGGCGGCGCAGATCTTCGCGGGCTTCGAGTACGGCCAACAGACCGGGTTCAGGATCAGGATGCTCTTCGAGCGGAGCAGTGGGACGCTGACGGTAAAAATCGGCGGCGCGGCGGCGGGCAATGGTGAATAACCAGGCAGGGAAGCTGCCGCCAGGTTGAAAGCGGCCCTGCATAAGCCCATCCAACGCTTCGGTGAAAGTTTGAGCGCTCAGGTCTTCGGCCTCTGCGACGTTGCCGACCCGATGATACAGGTAGCGGTAAACAGCAGGCAGGTACTGCCGGTAGAGTGCGGCAAAAGAATCAGGGTCAGATGGGTTCATCTATGATGTATATCGGGTTGGGGTGGGAAAAGTAACAAGATGGGCGAGATTTACAGGAGTAACCTTTACTCCTGTAAATCCTGTTGAAAACTTCTTGCACTAACCTGAGCAGAGCATAATCCCAACATCACCCCCAGGGTGTTGAGAATGGTGTCGTTGATATCCACCGTGCGGTAGTTGCTACCGAGCAGGAGCATGGTCAGCAGTTGCGCGGACTCGGTGCTGAAACCCACCGCCAGCGCGAGAAGCGGAACGTGCTGTGCAGGCAAGAGGCGCAGCAGCGGGTAGAGAACGCCAAAGGGGATGGTCATCAGGATGTTTGCGATGATTCCTTGCCTGCAGGCGTTGGGCAATTCCCAGCAGCCGCCAAAATAGAACGGAATCAGGTTCAGGCCATGATAACGGTAGAGATGAGTGAGTTGTTCCCAGCGGAGGCAAAGGGGATGCCGACACCCGGCTCCGTGAGAATGAGAGGGACAGTACCGCATCCACCAACGCCAGCAGGTACACCCAAAAGGCGGCGAAGGTTAGTAGGAATTTCCAACCGCGCCGCCGCAGGTTGTAGAGGGTGAAGAGCAGCGCAGCCAGGATAATGGGAATAGGGAGTTCGATGGGCATGGTTATTCTTTGACAGGTTGAACCAACACCCCAAACCAAACCCCGTCACGCCGAGCGTAGAAGAATGCGCCACCCGCCAGCGGCTGGAAATCATACATTCCTGTTTCGCAGCAGACATCGCCGTGAGCAATATCTTTATACGTTACCGGCAGTTCCAATCCATCATAAACCAGGCTGAAATCAGAAGCGCGGCGTGCGGCAAAAAACGGTTTGCCGTTCACCAGGTGCCAGTCGAATATCTCGGTATATCCCCACTCTTGGTTTTTGGGCAGGCCATCCACGAATAAGACAGAGCGGATTTCTGTTACCCAGTGCCCATCCCATGCCCACAAGCCGCGCATAGGTGAACCAGCGGAGCTCATGTGCGGAATGGAAAGAGTTTGAAGCGGTTGACCATCTGCGAAAATTTCCATGCGGGCAGGCGCGCCAACAGGGAAGACTTCGGTTTCGGAGTAGTTGAAAGAAAGCAGGCGGTTACCTGCCCATACGCGATCAAAGCCGAATTCCCAAAACGAAAGGGGCTGCACGCCCTCCCTTGTGACCATTATGGGGAACTGACTGCCGTTCCCATCTTCGGCGCGCGCCCAAAAGATGAAATCCTTCCCATCCGGGCGGATGGAGACTTCGCCCAGCCCAACCAGCCTGGAGAAGATTGTCTCATCTCCCTTTTTCAGGTCGAAGGAAGCCCAGGGTTGGGCGGTTTGGCGCTCTTCCAGGCGCAAGCCAAAGGCGGCCAAATCGCGGTTTGTCGCTTGCATTTTCTCGCGCTCGCTTTGGCTCCAAAGTGTATTTACTTTCACATCAAGCGCGTTTATCCTGGTACGGAAGCCATCGAGGTGCCGGATGGGATGACAGGTATCGTTGGTAATTGCATATTCTGTGATGGTGAGTCCGGCTGCCTGCTGGCTGGAAATCGCCAGAACTGAGGGGATTTCGCGGCAGTGCGGCGAATCATAGTATCCGCTGTATGTGGGTTCTGGAGCAGCCTGAAGAAAGCTCAGGCTGGAGAGAATTCCGTCAAAATGGGTGGAATCCGCGCGCAGGATGAGTAATTCATCGGGGCGAGCCGGGTTGCGAGCAAAAAGCACTGATTCCAATCCCGGTTGTGGCAAGTTTGGAGAAACGATGCAGCCATATCCGAACCATAGATTTTGCTTTATATCCCAGCCCTGCCAATCATAGATGAAAGGCATTTCACCGTAACGGGTATTGAGGTTGGGGTCATTGGCTTCCTGAACGCACAGGTGACTTAATTGGTCATACAGAGATCGGGCATAACGTTGTGATTCGATCTGCCAGAAGCCGCCTGGGCCGGAGGCGCGATTCTCGCCATTCGTCTGCCAGATGGGGGGATAGCGCAAAGATAATTTGAGATCCTGGCTGTGAAATGTTTGCCAGTCTGCGGGAATTTCTGTTGGGATTGGGAAGGGGGTGACGGTAGGATCTGGCGTTTCCTGCGGGATGGATGTTGGGCTGCTGGACGGCCGGGGGCTGGCAGATTCCGTCGGCATGGAATCTGGCTGACAGGCGGCCAGCATAAAGGCGAGCAGAACAAGCACATTTTTTTTCATCTTTTATGGCTTCCAGAATTCCAATCCAGGGTAAGCGCGATCTCTTTGTTGCTCTTTACCCAGAAGATACGCAATGATCTGGTATTCACACCGAACGAATTGAGATTTATGCGCCCAGGTTTATTCACTTTTTTCATAGCGCAGTATTGCGCCGTTTGCGCCGAACCATAGGCTGCCATCTGCGGCAACAAATGCGGATGTAACCCATTGGCCGGGCTGATAAGTTTGCCAGCTTTCGCCATCGAAGCGGGTTATCCCGTTCTGTGTGCCGAACCAGACATCCCCGTCCGAGGCAACGGCGAGTGCAAGGACGGAAGCGCTTGAAAGCCCATCTTGCTGCGTGAAATGCGTCCACTCGCCGTCCGAAAGGCGAAAAACACCGTCGTGTTCGGTGGCAAACCAGAGCACGCCGTCTGGTGTTTCGACAAAATCAAAAACATAGGCGTTTCGCATCTGCGGGGGAGTTTCAAAGTCTGTCCATTGCTCCCCGTCAAAACGAGCCAGGCGCGGGTTGGAATTGTCACTTACGCTGGCAAGCACAGAACCGTCTGCCAGCAGACCGAGACACCCGACATACCCTTCCAGCGGAAAAGTCTGCCAGGTTTTGCCATCGAAGCGGGCAACACCCCTTTCGCTAAATCCCAGCCACAGGCTGCCCTGCCGGTCTATCAGGCTGGCACGCACATCATCTTCGGGCAACCCATCCTGGCGGGTAAATATTTTCCAGGTATCACCGTCAAATTGCGCTGCACCGCAGCAGAACGTTGTCAACCAAAGCTCACCGTTGGGGTTGACCGCCAGCGATGAGATTTCATCGGCGGGCAGGCCGTTATCCATGCTGTAGCGAGTCCAGGTCTCGCCATCGAAACGGTACAGGCCCGTGCCGCTTGAAGCCGGACCGCCCATTGTCCCGAACCAGAGATTGCCATCCGGGTCGCCACCGATACCGGAAATGGTTACCGTCTCGCCGTTTTGCAGCCACTCTTGCGCAGAATAAATTGTCCAGTCTGCAGTCTGCTGCGCGTTTATGGCAACAGCCTGTGGAAGCATAGTCGTGGAGGCTGGGAAGCGTTGCCCGCCGAGAAATTCAACTTCTGCAATGCCAGATGAAATGTCCCAGATGCGGACGCGCGTCAGGTCTGGATTCTCCATCCCGGTTTCGAGGCTGATAAGCTGGTTATCCGCCCCGGCCCAAGCGATTTGGGTGTAGATGATTTGCTCGTCCAGCCCGAAGGCGGTCAGCAGCTCCCCGGTCTGGGTGTCCCAAATGCGGAGGATGCCGCCGCCGGTTGCCAGTTGCGACCCATCGGGCGAGAGTGCCATGCTGAAGACCGCGCTGCGGTGGGCCTGGATGAACCCATCGCACTTGTTGCTGGCCGCTGTCCAAAAACAGACCACCCCGTTGACGTGCCCGGAAACAATGCGCTGACCATCAGGTGTCCAGGCTACGTGCATCGGGTTGCTGGCGCGTTCGTCGAACAGGCGAACAGCTTTGCCGCTTTTGACGATCCAGCGTCTCAGACTATACGCCATATCGCTGGTTGAAACCAAACGGGTACCATCCGGCGACCAGGCTGCTTCCATGACCGAACTTGCGAAGCCTGTCTGCTGGAAGAGCATCTTGCCGGATACGGAATCAACAACCATGACTCCATGCATATCGGTGCTCAAAGCCAGGGCAGTCCCATCCGGTTTCCAGGCAATATCGAGGATGCGTTCGCTTAAAAGGCTGTCTGCTAAATCTGATTCCAAAACAATTTTCCAGGCGGATGTTTCCCATATCTTCAGGATCGCTTTTCCACCCGAAAACTCAGTTGGATCGGAAGTTTCAGCCAATAAACCCGCGGCCAGTTCTTTCCCATCTGGCGACCAGGCCAGACTGTAGACATTTTGATCGGCATCCAACGTACGCAGATGCGCGAAAGTTTGTAGATCGTAAAGCTCCAAACCTTTGGATGTAGCAAAAGCAATGATGGTGTCATCTGGACTGATGTCGAAGCTCCAGATGACACCGGGCAGAGTGGCTACGGCTTGAGGCGCTTCTGCCGGTAGCGGGATTGGTGTCAGACTGATTTCGGTGGATGTGCCGAAAACCGGCTGCGGCTCAACAGGCTGGCAGGCCGAGAAAATAAGCAGGAATGTCAGGACTGGAAGAAGGGTATGCAATTTCATTATGGCTCCTCTGCTTTTGTAACCATTGCCAAAGATACATTTTGCCACAGTTGGATATGGCTTTAACCAACGATCAACCGACGAACAGGCGGTGGATTGCATACGCCTGTTCGTCGGTTGAATAAGATTTCCCGAGCCTTATGGGGTGATCCACTGCCGAGCTTCACCCTGCACTCCCACAAGCGGAATGGACTGGCAGATTTCCAGATTGACCAAACCCAAGAAAATGGATCTGTTTGGTAGATCAGCCCATGCGCTGACCGTCAGCCTGGTGTAGATATTGCCCAGGTGGAATTCGACTGCCTGCACCGAAAGACCGAGGGCAAGAGCGATCTCTTTGTTGCTCTTTCCCTGAAGAAGGTACGCGATGACCTGGCGTTCACGTGGAGTGAATTGAGAGTTCATGCGCCCAAGTGTAACGCAATTTCAGCGCACCCAACCGGTCCACGATATACCCCAGACCGCACTAGATGGAAGGGTTTGGATTTGCCCGTTGGCAAGATCGAGCAAAGTGAGTTGCCCCGGTTCACCGGTGATGCAGGCAATGAAGCGCTCATCTTCCGACATGACGACATTCGATATGACCGGAGCAGAAACCAGCGCCAGGCCGGGCTGGCCGTCCATGTCGAACAGGCGTAGTTCTAGCGTTCCTTTACCGAGAGCGGTGTGGTTGATGACAATTCCAATCATCTGGCGGCCGGTTGGGGTGAGCGCATATTGAAAGAGATGTTCATCATACACCGCGCCGTTTATGATATTCCCGCTGACAGAATTCACTGTACAAAAGCGGTTGGTCATTTGCCCATCGCTGCACAGGGTAAAGATACTGCCGTCTGGCGTCCAGACTGCTGGGGAAACGCCGACATCATCGGCAAAGTCGGATGAATGAGAAGTCAGGTTGACAGGCTCTCGGCCTGGGTCAGCAGGGTCAAAATCGAGTAGGAAAATATCCTGTTCACCTGTGCCAGAATAATCAGCGCCGGTGAACAGGATGCGGTAATCGGAGGGAGCAAAGAGGGCTTTGTATAGCTCGATGTCAGGCCGTGACGTGATTTCGTGGGCGATGCAGTTTCCGTCAGTGCGGCAGGCCAGATCTAGCCATAGAAATTGCCAAAAATTATTACCGGGTTGGTTATTGACGTAACGGAAAATAGCATAGCGTCCATCGAAAGACCAATGTCCTTCGACAATCGTTCCAACCGTATTGGCCGGGGCAGGCGGAAACGTATGCAGGAATTTTGGGAGTGAGCCGTCGAATCGCAGAGAATACAGGCCCAAATCTTTGATGTAGAAAAAACCGTCGCGCATGACTGGCAAGCCTGCCAGGTAGTCTATACCCTGGTTATCCGGGTGGACATAGACTTGCGCGACTGCCCCAGGCAGGGTTGCCAGGCGGCGCGGTTCGCTAAGTGGGGAAAGAGCGAAAAGCGTTGTCGTGTCAGTCTCGATGGCTGAGAAAAGTAACTCGCCCGGCTGCGGGGATGCCCCAAAGAAAGAATAGCCATCCAGGGGCAGCGGGGTTACAGTGAGCTGCGGAACGAAGTTGCCTGGGTCCGCTTGTACGGGATCGCCGGGCAAGTTGGCAGAATCGGGCAGGGTGAAGGTGAATTCGAACGGGCCTTGCACTGCAAGGATAACTTTTTCGAGCGGGATGTGGATAACCCCGTTGATTTTGCCGGAAGGCCGCAACAACTCGATGAAAATATCCTTGCTACCGGCAAACATGCCGCCGCCATACAGATCATCCACCCGGTCTGGTTTGCCGATTTCAAGCGCTACCGGCAGGATACCGCCGATTGGCTGGATGGGGTCAGCGTTGAGAATAAGCCGCAGACTGTTGACGCCATCGCCTTCGAAGGTGGCCTGGCTGAAATGGATGTCAATTCCCATTGCCGGGATGGTTATATCCAGTGGAATGACGGTTTCAGGCTGGGGGTTATCGCCAACATCAACGGTGAGGGATTGGCCGATCAGGTCGGCGGTTGCCAGCAAGGCAGGGATGGAAAGCGTGAGAGTCTGGTTCGGTGAGAGCGGTGGAAAGCTCAGCGCTTGGCTCGGGCTGTCGATAAGCGGATAGATATTGCCCTGGGTATCCCTTAGTTCAACGGGTTGATCTGGGAATTGCCATACCTGGCCTACCCATGCGCCGGGCTGTAATTCAGGATGGAGCGATTGCACTTCAATCAGGATGGAGGTTTCTGTCTCGGTGGTCGCAGCGGCCAGCAGGCAAGCTTTTAGCCCGTTGCTTTCCTGGCAAGTTGTGGATTCGGCGGAAGTGGTTGGATAAGGAGCGAGAGAGACATTCGGCAGGCTGGACTCTGAGGCGGGAAGCCAGACCAGCGGCAGATTCCAACCTTCGGGCAAGGCGAGCGTTGTGTGAGTAGTGTCGCCAGAAAGGGCGGGAAAAACCAGCAGAACGCCACGCGTTTCGGGGGTGTTGGGCGTATACTGCCAGGATGAGGCTGTGAGTGTCTGGTCGTTTTCGAGAATCAGGTGCGCGCCATCGACGGGGCGGGCTCTATCGCTGAATTCCAGCCACAAGCGGGTTTCGTCCGGAGTGGATAGCCCGCGTGTGATGGTCAAACTCCGGCCTTCGTATTCCTGGCGGACAGGTTGGGCAAGCACCAGCGTCGAATCGGCGGGCAGGAATCCGGAATCTGGCAGGTAGATGTAACCGAGCGAACGCCCGATGGCGTAGGCCGCGCCCGAAAGCAGGGCCAGGGCAAGCAAAACGAACAAAATCATCAACGCCGGTTTGGCGCGCAGGGTTTGCATGAAGGTTCTCCTTTGGCTGAAAGGCTTAAGGATAAAAATGTCTTTGGGTGTCATTTCAGCATCGAAGTTGAGATTGTGAAGCAGGTGGGCGGTTTCCAGCGCGGCGCGTTCCTGGGAATTGCCGGGCTGGGTCAATGCCCCGGGTTGGATGCCAAGCAATTGGTCGAGACGCAGGTTGAATTGCTGCAAGCGTTTATTCATGGCTTACCTCCTGCGCTTCAATCAGAGCGGCCCGTAGTTTTAATAGTGACCGATAGAGAATGACTCCTACATTGCTTTCGGTCAGCCCGGTGAGCTCGGCAACCTGGCGGTTGTTGAGCGGGCCGCCAAACTTGAGCGCAATCAACTCGCGGGCGCGTGGGTCAAGAATTTGCAGGGCGGCCAGGATTTGTTCCCGGTTCTGGGTGAGCATAATTTCCTGTTCCGGGCCGGGGGTCTCCTCATGGAATTTATCATCGAGCGGCTCGAACCGGTTTTCTGTTTTCCAGTGATTGGCGGCCAGTCTGCGGGCAATGACAAACAACCAGGTTTGCAGTTGCGCCCGCGCTGGGTCATATTGTGCGAAACTGGACAGGGCGCGTTCGAAGGTTGCCGCCGTCAGGTCGTTGGCGGTATCGGCATCTGCGCCGCAAAATCGCAGGTAGCGAAAGATGGCCGGGTAATAGCGCTCGAAGGCCTGTTCCAGTAGGGCAGGTTCGGCAGGCTTGGCGGGCTTGGCCCGAAACAATGGCTTCAAAGAGTCCTCCGGTAAGGGGTTCTATGATGTTATACAACGAAAGTGGCTTTGTATTACAAAAAATCCCCGCCTAGGCGGGGATGATAAGGTAGGGGAAGATCACTTCTGCCTTTGTCTGCTTTCGGCGCAGCCGCCAAAATCCAACTCCAATCGCAATGGCTGAACCCAACAACAAGAAATTGTATCCATCAGCTACATTGAGCGGATCCTGTACGCCCAACGATAAGAGCATGACCCACGCAGAAATGAAGAATCCAAGCATAAGATTCAGACGTTTGTGGATGGAGACTTTCCGCCATCCAGAGTGGAAGGAGAGTACCAGCCCGGGAAAAAGCATTGCCATCAGAATTCCCCCGCAGACCAGAGGCCACCACGGGGCATTGAGTGAAGCGGCAATATGTTGAACAACGGAATCAGGAACGCTGATACTGCCCCCCATCAGTTTTAGCTCTTCTGCGCTAACAACAAAAACCGCCTTCAAATAGGAACGCTCAACAGATCGAACAAGGGCATTGACGAACATTGTAAAAGAAGCGCCATAGCATAAATATAACCACTTTTCCCAGCGTGGAAGCTGGTATTCAAGAGATTCGATTTCCGTTATCGATTCATGATTCATTTTGACCTCCATCTTGTAAAACATGCTGGATGCGCTCTGCCACAGGTGGACTCTGAAAAATCAGGATATTCCGCTCGCTAAAACGGCGCAACAACTCGAGCCCCGTTCTAGTCAGGCTATAGTATTTACGCTGCGGGCCAACCTTTGATTCCTGTGGTTGACTGGTGACAAGCCCCATCTCCTCGAAACGATTGATTGCGCGATAGATGCTGTTTTCATCGGCTGTCATCATTCCCTGGCTTATGCTCTGGATGGAAGCGCTCATCTCATAAGGATAAGAAGGCTTCTCATCCAGGAGCAGGAGCAGCCAAAAGGTAAGTAGTCCCTTTTTATAGACACTTTCCCAGTTTTCAAGAAGTTGTTCAATGCTATTCATTTTTATCTCCTTAGGTATTATACCATAAGAATAGTACTAAAGGAAGCAAAAATTATTTTCGGTTTCTTTCCAATCCAGAAATGGTTTGCATTACAGGATTATCTTAAGTTCGGGCATCAAAATATACACTATCATAAGCCAAAAGGTTGGGTAATCTTGGGCAGACTGGCAAATCACATCGCACAATCCCCCGCAATTCAATTGGTCTTGCACGTTATCCTTGTGCAGAAAAAGCCCCCAAACCGGGCAGTTTGGGGGCGATTAGGACCCGAAAAGGATGACAGATAAAAAGATTGTCGTGTTTTTGAGAAATTAATCTTGTAAAAAAGTATTCGTTAAAAGTTAAGACATCTGGCACTACTGCCGGATGTCTTTTTCATGCTACACTAAACTATTATTGGGGAGATCCCCGCCCACAGAGCCGACCATGCCGCCACTTACTGATATTTCCACCCTCGAAAGTCATCTCTGGCAAGCCGCCAATATTTTGCGCGGCAGCCCACTCGACCGCGCGGATTGGAAGAGTTACATTTTGCCGCTGCTGTTCTACAAGCGGATTTGCAATGTCTGGGACGAAGAATACCAGGAAGCGGTCGAAACCTACGGAGAAGATTTTGCCGACGAGCACCGCTTCCAACTGCCGGAAGACTGCCACTGGAACGATGTGCGCGAGACAGCGGCCAATGTTGGCACGGCCCTGCAAAATGCGATGCGTGGCATCGAAGCGGCCAACCAGAAGTATTTGTACGGGGTCTTTGGCGACGCCCAATGGACGAACAAAGACCGCCTGCCGGATGCCCTGCTCAAAGATCTTCTGGAGCATTTTTCGGCCTTGAACCTGGGGAATAAACGGGTAAACAGCGACATCATTGGGGATGGCTACGAGTTCCTGATCAAGAAATTTGCAGATGCAACCAACAACAAAGCCGGGGAATTTTACACGCCGCGCAGTGTGGTGCGGCTGTTGGTTGATATCCTTGACCCGCAAGAAGGCGAAACTGTTTACGACCCGGCCTGTGGCACGGGCGGGATGCTGCTTGGCGCTGTCGAGCATGTGCGCGCCAAAGGCGGCGACCCGCGCACTTTTTACGGAAAACTCTACGGGCAAGAAAAGAACCTGACCACCGCCTCGGTGGCCCGCATGAACCTGCTCCTGCACGGACTGGAAGATTTCTCGGTCGAACGCGGCGACACCCTGCGCAGCCCGGTTTTCAGCGATCCGGCCTCCGGCGGACTGGCGACTTTTGATTGCGTGATTGCCAACCCGCCTTTTTCGCTGGAGCAGTGGGGCCGCGAGATCTGGGAAAGCGATCCGTGGGGACGTTCGTTCGCGGGCTTGCCGACCGACTCAAACGGTGATTTTGCCTGGGTCCAGCACATGATCAAGAGCATGGCCGAGGGCCGCGGACGGATGGCGGTTGTCCTGCCGCAAGGCGCGCTCTTTCGCGGCGGCGTGGAAGGGCAGATCCGCCAGTATTTACTGAAGCAAGATTGGGTGGAGACTGTTATCGGGCTAGCGCCCAACCTGTTTTACGGAACCGGGCTGGCAGCCTGCATCCTTGTCCTGAAAAAGAAAAAATCCCCCCAGCGCGCCGGCAAGGTACAGATTGTGGATGCTTCATCCATGTTTCGCAAGGGCCGGGCGCAGAATTATCTCGACCCGGAGCACACTACGGAAATTTACCGCTGGGTGCAGGCCTTTGGAGATGTGGAAAACCGGACACGGGTGGTCAGCCTGGACCAGATCAAAGCCGAAGATTGGACGTTGAACATCTCCCGTTACATCCTGCCGCCCCTGGGCGCACACATCCCGCCGCTGGCTGTGGCAATTGAAGATTTCAAGGCCGCCTGGGAACGGGCGCAGGAAGCCGAGGAGCGCTTGCGGGATTTGATGGTTGAGAACGGTTTGATGGAGGAAAAATAAAATGCCATATCAGGTGCAGCACATTATCGAAGGACGAGGAACACCGATTTGTGTCGCTAGGGATGTCCCAGTATCCAAGGCGCTGGGCTTGATGATCGAATATGATTTTAGCCAATTACCGGTCGTCAAAAACAAAGGTGCGGATATTATCCCTGAGGGCATGATAAATTATGAAGGCATTTTGCGTGGGGTAAGAAATTTCAAGGCGAAAATAGAAGACTTAATGGTTCGTGACGTAATGATTTCAGCTCCCGTCTTTAATATAGAAGATGATCTTTTTGACATTTTAGATAAGTTGAAGGACACAAATGCTATTCTAGTTACCGATGGACCAGACTTGGTAGGAATTGTTACAAGTTATGATTCGACAGAATATTTTCGTAATCGAACTGAAGATTTAATGCGAGTTGAAGATATTGAGTTGATGGTAAAAGAGTTTATCAAACTTGCGTATCTTACAGAACAGGGAGAGCTTGATACTGAAAAGCTTGAAGGAGCGATTGCAAAGATTTCAGCATCGATGAATGAAAGTGCTGTCGGCAAAGTTGATAGACGAAAAAGGTCTTTTGAAGATTTAACTTTGAATGACTACATTTCCCTTTTAACACTCAAAGACACGTGGACATTTTTTGAACCGGTTCTGGGTGTGCAAAGAAGCTTTGTAATTGAATTATTGCAGGGAATTCGGGAAATTCGAAATTCCTTAGCCCATTTTCGTGGCAATATCTCAGCCGAACAGCGGGACAGGTTGAAATTTGGCGCAGAGTGGCTAACCCGTTGCCAGGAAGAATATATTGGGTCAAAAGATAAACTTCTATTAGCTGCTACCTCTGTAAAAGCAGGCGATGACAGCGAATCACTATGGGAATTGTTGGATGCTCGAATTGCACTAAATGGGGCAGATGGAAATCCTAATATTTTGTCTGATTTTTCAATAACAGAATCTGCCAAAGGTGGTGGCCGTTATGCAGAGCTGGCAGATTGGCTACAAAGCTTATCAGGGCGTGTGGACACGATTAAGTTGACATTTAACCAAATAGAGGAAATCATCAAAACTGATCTACCGATTTCTGCTCGTAATTACCGTGCCTGGTGGGCAAATGATTCAGTCGGGCATAGTCATTCTCAATTATGGTTGGAAGCGGGTTGGCGGACTACGTATATTAACCTGACCGAAGGAAAAATTACTTTCAGTCGTATCCGTGACCGAGAAAAAGCCTATATCACTTTCTTTAGCAAGCTGTTGGATGAATTTCGCAAAAAGGCCGATTTTTCTATTCGAGAAGCCTCGCCTGACGGTGCCAGTTGGATCGTGATTCAATCCATCCCACGCAGCGGCGCATCATTTGGATCGTTCACTTTTTCATTTAGTCGAGATAAACGTTTGCGCATTGAGCTATACCTTGACCTGGGAGACAAAACCCAAACGAAAGATGTTTTCGATAAATTATTCGAGCAAAGAGAAAGATTCGCAACAGAACTGGGCGAAATCGAATGGGAAAGATTGGACAACCGCAGAGCATCACGTCTTGCTTTGTATCGTGGCGGCCATATAGCCGAACCCAAAGAACACACCGAATTGCGCAAATGGGCAGCTGAAACGATGGTCAAGTTCTACAACATTCTGGTGGAACCGGCCGAAGCGGCAATTTTAGAGGTAAGGAGCAGATGACCGATCGCCTAACCCAATCCGAACTCGAATCCTACCTGTGGGGCGCCGCCACCATTTTGCGCGGACTGGTGGATGCCGGCGATTACAAGCAGTACATCTTCCCGCTGCTGTTCTACAAGCGTCTTTCGGATGTTTGGGATGCGGAGTATGTCGAGGCCCTGGTCGACACGGACGATGCCGATTACGCCCGCGCGATGGCTGATGAACGCTTTGTCATCCCGGCGGGCGCGCACTGGAACGAGGTACGTGATACGCCCAAGGATGTTGGCAAAGCCATCCAGACGGCATTTCGCTCGATCGAAGCCGCCAACCCCGTAAAACTGGATGGGATTTTTGGCGACGCGCCCTGGACAAACAAGGAGCGCCTGCCCGACCACACGCTCAAGAACCTGCTTGAACATTTCGCGAAGCACACACTTTCGCTGGCCAACGTTCCCGAAGACGAACTGGGAAACGGCTACGAGTTCCTGATCAAGAAATTTGCCGATGACAGCGGACATACCGCACAGGAGTTTTACACCAATCGCACGGTGGTGCATCTGATGGTACAAATGCTCGAGCCCCAGGCGGGTGAGCGGATTTACGACCCGACCTGCGGCACGGGCGGGATGCTGATCTCGGCGCTCGATGAAGTCAAGCGCAAAGGCGGCGAATACCGCACGCTGAAACTCTACGGGCAGGAGCGCAACCACATGACCGCCTCCATCGCGCGCATGAACCTGGCCCTGCACGGCGTGGACGATTTCGCGGTTGCCCGTGGCGATACGCTAGAAAATCCCGTTTTCAGTGAGCACGACCGCTTGGCGACCTTCGACGTGGTGCTGGCCAACCCGCCCTATTCGATCAAGCAGTGGAACCGCGAAGCCTGGCAAAGCGACTCGTGGGGACGTAACTTCCTCGGCACCCCGCCCCAGGGACGCGCGGATTATGCCTTCTTCCAGCACATTCTCAAGAGCCTGAGCGCCAGCGGACGCTGCGCCATTCTCTTCCCGCATGGAGTTTTGTTCCGCAAGGAAGAAGCCGACATGCGCCAGAAACTGGTGAACGCCGACCTGGTGGACTGTGTGCTCGGGCTGGGACCGAACCTGTTCTACAACTCGCCAATGGAAGCCTGCATCGTCATTTGCCGGATAAACAAGCCGGCGGAACGGCGCGGCCGGGTGCAGTTCATCAACGCCGTGGACGAAGTGACCCGTGAGCGCAGCATGAGTTACCTTAAACCCGAACACCAGGAACGGATCGCGGACGCCTATCACGCCTTCGCTGATATGGATGGCTTTGCGAAGGTGGCGACCCTGGATGAAATCCGCGCCAAGGATGGGAATCTGAGCATCCCGCTCTATGTACGTGGAAAAGGTGTGAGCGACGAAAAAGGCGACTATAGTGCCGCCGGTGGACTGACGGAAGCGGTGCGGGCGTGGGAAGAGAGTTCGATCGAGGTGTCTAAAACTTTGGAAAATCTGCTGACAGAACTGGAGAACCAAAATGGGATTTGAAAAGCCTATTACCATTCAGAAAGCCATTTCTGAAATTCAATCCAATAAATATGTTCTTCCTGCGATCCAACGGGAATTCGTTTGGAAAGCTGAACAGATTGAAAAATTGTTCGATTCACTCCTACGTGGATATCCAATCGGTTCATTTCTTTTCTGGAAAGTAACCCCAGAAAGAATCGGGGATTTCCAGTTTTATCATTTTATGGATCATTATCACGAGCGGGATTTTCGCCACAATGAGCCCTATAATCCACCAGCGCACCAAGATGTGACGGCAATTTTGGATGGACAACAAAGGCTCACTGCCTTGAATATTGGTATCAACGGTTGGTATGCTTACAAGTTGCCGCGTTATTGGTGGAATAATGATGAAGGTTTCCCAAAACAAGAACTCTATATCAATTTGAATAGACCTCAACCGCAGGAGACGGAAACAGCGACAAACGGTTTTGAAGTTCGCTTTCTTCGAAAAGTTGATCTCAAAAAGCCAGAGGAGAAAAAATATTGGTTTAAGGTTGGAGATGTTATGCAATTTGCCAACATGCAAAGTGTTTTCAATTTCTGTGTTAAGAGCGGACTGATCAACGATCGTGACACATATTCTTCTGATACTTTAGTGGGATTATGGAACGTGCTTACACAGCAGCCTCTAGTGAACTATTTTCTCGAAGAAGAACAAAACCTCGACAAAGTCCTAAACATTTTTATCAGGGTTAATTCTGGCGGGACACCGTTAAGCTATTCAGACATGCTTCTTTCAATTGCAACTGCTGCGTGGAAGGAACTGGATGCCCGCCAGGAAATTTATGACTTGGTGGAACAGCTGAATCAAGTCGGTGATGGTTTTAATTTTGACAAAGATTTTGTGCTCAAGGCAGGGTTGGTTCTTAGTGACATTCAGTCAATAGAATTTCGCGTCACCAGCTTTAATCGTCAAAATATGCTCACCATTGAGGAAAATTGGGAAGGAATTGTGGGCGCGCTCAAAGGCGCAGCATATTTATTGGCTTCTTGGGGATATAACTGGCAGACGCTGGTTTCTAGCTTTGCTGTTATTCCTCTAGCATATCACCTCTACAAACTTAACTCCCCGAAAAATTTCGTTACGGCTTCTCAATATGCATTCTCTCGCGAGAAGATGTTGCACTGGTTACGAGTGGCCATACTCAAACGAACTTTCAGTGGCCCGACTGATAATACTTTACGAGCAATTCGGCGCGCAATGCAAACTGAGGGGAACGAAATATTTCCTCAAAATTTAATATTTGATGAATTGAAAACAACACCAAAATCCATGAGTTTTGACGAAGCGGAATTAGACGGCCTATTAAGTTACCGGTATGGGCAAAATTATGTGTTTTCAGTTTTGGCGATGCTTTATCCCTGGCTCAAATACGATCAGCAATTCCACGTTGACCATATTTTTCCACGAAGCAGATTTAATTCCAAAGAATTAATATCGCACGGAATATCCGAAGACAAATGGCATTTATGGCTCGACCATGCCAATGACATCGGCAATTTGCAGCTTCTACAAGGTCCCGTCAACCAGTCTAAATCAGACCAAGCTTTTGAAAGCTGGCTGATGGGGGAATGTCCGACTCCCAACGACCTTAGTTCCTATAAAAGTTTACATCTGATACCAGATGGGGAATTAACATTCGAAAAATTTCCAGAGTTCTTAGAAGCCCGGACAAATATTATGAGAGATAAACTTGCGTTGTTATTGGGTGTGAAATTGGTTGATGGCAAACCAAGCCAGAAGTGATTCAACCTTTTATGCATCCCCTCACCCGTCTCGCTAACGTAGGTCACCTCAATGCCAACGACTACGCCATCTACTTATCCGGTGTTTTTCGATCGCATGCAAATTCTGCACCTGGCTGAATTTTAGCGAGATTGTGATAAGGATCATTGAAAATGTCCACTGGAATTCCACTTCCTCGAGCAATTCTATATTACCCGACAATCTCAATTCGTAATCCAAGTTGGATTAGACAGGTTATTCTCTATTGGGATCAAATCGGATCAATTATTCCAAGAGAATTGGATGGCTTTACCCGGCAATCTGAAGATATTCGCATTCTTCGTCGATTTGAAATATTCAGAACATACCATCCAGAAGATAGCGTCCGCCATTGTGATGAGTTATCGAAAGAATTTCTTGCCTTGGTTAAAACGGCTAAGTTCCAGCTTGCAGTAAAACAAACTCCAGGACGTATAAATCGTTTTAGGGTTTATCACACGAAAATTTCTAAGCCTCTAGCCGAAGATCTTATCGAAGGCGGTTATGCAATTCTTGATGGTGCTTGGCTATATCTAGAACGATCGTATGCGCTACTTTATATGTCACTCTTGGCCAAATATCTGGCGGATGATGACCAGAATTCACTTACTACCCCAGGTACAGATTTTAAAGCATACTTGGATTTAAATTTCTCGTCAGATGACGAAGGTAATACCCGTTCAGGCCTTTCGTTCACTTTAAACAATGTTTTACCAATGCCGCGCCAGGATGTGTCAATAGAGAAAATTATCGAATTTAAGTCAAAACGCCACCTGGAATTGTTGAATTTTCGCCAAGTTGTCTATGATTATCAAGACCGACTCAAACAAGTACAAGAAAAGACCGAAGCACTTGATTTAATTGACCGTTTTGTATCACAGATAAAGATTGAAGTTACCCAACTTGATAGACTATTTACAGATGCAAAAATGCCGGTCATTCTAGGGGCAGTTGAGAATGTGTTGAAAGTTGAAACTCCAACCATAATTGCAGGATTGGCAACAATTGGGACTATTCCTTTTCCATTAGCAATTGCAGGCGCTGTAATTGCTGGCAGTATTTCGCTTAGAAAATATCAATTAGATGTCCGCAATGAGAATCGGAAACGATTGGCAGAAAATTCTTATTCTTATCTCTATCAAGCCCAGCAAGAAGGCATCATCGACCGTCCATGAACTTCGCTAAACTCTCCTCCGTTATCACCCTCGCCTCCACACGGACAGCCGACCCGCTCGCTGCACGGATTGAGCGCTTCCCGGGCCTGGAGCACATCGAGCCGGAAAATTTGCACATTCGCAGTTGGGGCAATATAGGTGGGCTGAAGGTGATTGTGCAAGAGTGGGAAAATGGTTTCACTCGATTACGATTAACACATGAAAAGCTACCCAATATTTTTTTGTTATCTAAAACAGGAGGGCAATATGCTTGCACGTGAAATATTACAGCAAATCGAATTTGGTAACCCAGTAGCAGAATATGACAAAGGATTGCAAAATTATTTTGTCATCACGGATGCTTTCCGTCATCTTGTTTCAGGCAATGTGGATATTATTGCTGGCGACAAAGGAACGGGGAAAACAGCCATTTATCAGCATTTGAAACAATCATATTCGAAAATACCTGAACTTATGGGGATAGACATAATTTCAGGGTTTAACGTTTCTGGTGAACCAATTTTTAGGCGACTTGGGAATGAAGAAAAGTTAACGGATGGTCAATATGTTACGATATGGAAAATGTATTTTCTTTCTCTAGTTGGAAATTGGTTTCTGAAAAAACATAGGAGCAATTTTTCTAGCAAGGCGCAAAAACTTGATGCGCTTTTAACCAAAATCGATTTGTTAAGCGGTGACGATAGCGCTGCAAATATCTTTGGTAAATTGATGGGCTGGCTCAGAAATAATGCTACGCCGAAATCGGTTGGGGTTGAGTTTGGTCTCAACGAGTATGGCATTCCAGTGTTTACACCAAAGGTCGAATTGGGTAAAGCAACTGAAAAAGAAAAAGTTCGACCCGAAATGATTTCTCACGAAGAAGCATTCTCGATTTTGGATGATGCCTTATCCGAGAAGAAAATAGTTGCATGGGTCCTAATGGACAGACTAGATGAGGCTTTTGTAGGGAGGCCTGACATAGAGATTCCTGCACTTCGCGCATTAGTTCGAACTTTTATGGATTTGCGCTCATTCAAAAACATTCATCTGAAATTATTTGTAAGGAATGACTTGTTTCGAAAAATTACTCAGGAAGGATTTGTTAATCTAACTCACGTTAGTGCTCGAAAGAAAGAGATTGTTTGGGATGACAACGATCTTTATGCGATGATGTGCCAAAGAATTCGGAAAGGTGAAGAAGTTTTACGAAGTATTGGTTTATATCGTCCAAGCGACAAACAGCTTTTTAACACCATATTCCCATCACAGATAAACCCAGCAAGAGGGCAACCTAGTTCATGGAAATGGGTATTGTCCCAAGTTCGGGATGGAAATGGCGTTAAGGCGCCTCGCAATGTGATTGATTTATGCATAATAGCCCAGGAAGAACAGCTTAGAAAAGAGCGTAGATCATCTAGAGAATTTGTCTCTGGGGTGCCACTTATCGAGGCAGAATCTCTTAAAAAGGCCACTATAAGGCTGAGTAAACTTCGCATTGAAGATACTTTGCTAGCGGAGTATGGCGAAGATGTAAAAAGAGCCATTAAGGCTTTTCAAAATGGCAAATCTGATCATACTGAAAAGTCATTATCGGAACTTTTCCATATCCCAGATAGAATTCAAATGAGTTTAATAATAAAGGCATTGTGTGATATCGGGTTCCTCGAACAAAAAGGGGAACAATATATGATTCCTCCAATATACAGAAGTGGTTTGAATATCACAAAAGGGAAGGCAAATGGAAATTAAATCTTTGCGCGCGCCAACCCGCTCGCCGCAGGGACTGAGCGCTTCGCCGCCATCGGCGCAGTTGAAACCGCTTCTCAGTCCATGCAAGTCCTGCGAACTGGCCAACTCACAGCCCGCAGCGCCGTGCTGAGCCTGCCGAAGCAGGCTTCTACGAACTGAGGCAGGGACTGCGTAGCGTCCCGCCCCGAACCACGCCGAAAGCCGACCATGCCTATAAAATTTGCTGACGTAATCACCCTCTCATCCACGCGGACAGCCGATCCCCCTCGCCGCAGTGATTGAGCGTAAAAGTATTCATCTTCTAATAACAAGGAGACTATGAATCACGATGGAAACCATTTTTCTGAATGAACGAGTGACCCGACAGCAAGTTTTGGATTCTTTGCACGAATTTGCCAGCCAATACCCTGACACAAATGCTTATGATGATTGGTTGAACAAAGGCACTTATAAATTTGCCGTTCGTTTTGACGGTCGGCTTTATCCGCCCAAGCAAATCTTAAGTATGGCTACTGGCATTCCAACGTCCGATTTCAGCGGTGGTGAGCAAACCAATCGCATCTTTCGTGAATTAGGTTTTGATGTTGGCGACAAATAATGACCATCACCCGCTTTGCTGACGTAATCACCCTCGCCTCCACACGGACAGCCGACCCGCTCGCCGCACGGATTGAGCGCTCCCCCGGCCTGGAGCACATTGAGCCGGAGAATTTGCACATTCACCACAAGTTTATTTTACGAAGATAAATTAGGAGCACGATTATGCAAGAATTCTTATCTTCCCCTTGGGTTTTAACTATAGGTTGGATTCTTGGCGCAATTGGTTGGGTTGTAGGGATTGTTTCTGGCATCTTGCAAGTAAAAAGTTACCAGGACCAGAAAAAGTTTGAACATGGTCATAATGCGATATTAGAACAAGCAGAGCGTGATTGGGAAGGGAAATTTACTCAAGAACAAATCGACAGCATGAAACAAGAGGTGCTTCGCCTAGAAGAAATCATTAGCAGGGATATTCCCCGAAAGGCAAGGCAAGTATTCTTGGAGGATCAACTTGCAAAGGTAAAAGAAGATTTAGCGCAGAACTATTTGCAATATGAAGAAATAAATTCCAAACTTAGTAACGAAGGAACAAAATTACCAGACCAAATTCAACATTCAATTGAAAAATCGATTATGCCTTCTTATATCGCCAATAAAAGAGAGGGCAAACGACTACAATGGTTGATTGGTCTTGCGATTTTTCTAATAATTATTGTCAACTGGAGCTTTGTGGCAGCCTTAATACCTCTTGATTGGAGCCTAGACTCTAGATATAGTGATTACCGATACCCAGCAAGTTGGTTTGTTATTTATTTCATTCTTGCGATAATAATATCTATTATGATAAATCAGTTTTTTGTAGGTGTTTGGATCGGAAAATTAGCCCAAAATTTACGATCATCTCTAAATTCAAAGGATGATGGGAAATCTTGGGTACAAAAGATTAAGATTCAATTGAAAGTGGGCGCGAATATTATCTTTCTCCTTGGTTTGGGGTTTATTCTTTTTGTCTCTCCAATTGTTTATTGGCTTTTTACAGAAGGCAGAGCAACATATTGGGGGCCAGCGCCTATGCCACTTAGCAGTCTTCCGCAAGCAACCTTATGCGCCGTCCCACCAGCAATTATCCTGCTGATTTTCTATTATTTTATTAAAGCATCTCGTAAAATGACTTTAGAACCAAGTATGGATAAAGCCGATCGGCAGGTTTCAACAATAATAGAAGAAGATGTTGACACAGAAAAGGCTGACAAGGAATAATATTTCCCATGATGTGGAATACCGTCAAATTCGGCGACGTAGTTCGCCAGGTAAAAGACAAAGTTGAACCGCAGACAGCGGGTTTGGAGCGTTTTGTCGCGGGTGAGCACATGGATACGGACAACCTGCACATTCGCCGCTGGGGTGACGTGGGCGATGGTTATCTTGGGCCGGCGTTCCACATGCGTTTCAAGCCGGGACAGGTGCTTTACGGTTCACGCCGTACTTATTTGCGAAAAGTGGCAGTCGCAGAGTTTGAAGGCATTACCGCTAACACAACCTATGTGATTGAATCCAAAGATCCAGAAGTATTGTTGCCTGAACTTTTGCCTTTCATCATGCAGATGGATTCTTTCAACGAGCATTCCATCAAGCAATCCAAAGGATCGGTCAATCCGTACATCAATTTCTCAGACATTACCTGGTACGAATTCCGTCTCCCACCCGTGGACGAACAGCGCCGCATCGCCAACCTGCTCTGGGCGGCGGATGACGCAATTACAGAGTGGCAACAAACTATCAGTAAACTGGAAAAACTTCTAGCAGCCGTCAGGGAAGATGTTCTTTGCAGTAAAAACCTTCCACGCAAGAAACTCAAAACGTGCGTGAAAAACATTACAGCAGGAAAAAGCGTCTTGGGTATTGGAAAACCAGCAGCAGAGAATGAAATTGGTGTTTTGAAAGTCAGCGCCGTCGGCGCAGATGGATTTGTTGCTGATGAAAATAAAGTTCTTGAAGATAACGACACATTTATTCCAGCGTTCAGTGTTCGTGCAAACGATTTATTGATAACTCGCGCAAACACACGGGAATTGGTAGGCAGGGTTTGCAAAGCGCCAAAAGAATATCCGAATCTCATGTTGTCAGATAAAACTTTGCGCCTTGAAGTTGATGAAGTATTTGGAGACAAAGATTTTCTTTTGCAGGTTTTGAGAAGCAAAGAAGCACGTAAACAGATTGAAGCAACTGCCAGTGGTACTGGCGGAGCAATGAAAAATATTTCCCAAGTTCAAATTTTGAATCTAAATTTACCATTGCCAGAATTGAATATTCAGAAAGAGTTGGCAGCCAAAACAAATGAAGCCGAAAAGACGTTGGAACAAACTCGTATTCATTTAGGAAATTCGTTTGAATTAAAAAAACAATTACTAAAAAAAATGTTGTCGGCATAAAAGTAGTTCCACATTAAACAAACAGGGTTTTGCTTAGTGTGTTTTGGAGTATTCATGGCAAAAGTTCCAGATTTTATACAACAATATCTACGGGTACACCGTTGGTACAACCGTGTTTTCAAGCGGTCTCGGAACCGATTAATAAGAAAGGCACGGCGACCTATAAACGAAGAGGAATTGTTTCTTGATGATTTGTATGCTTTCTTTGTGAATTGTTATCACCTAAAAGATTGGGTAATAAATGACGCTGCAATAAATATAGCCCCTGAAATAGTAGAAAGTACTATCAACTCTAATTTGTTTTTACAACTTTGTGCCGACATCTGCAACAGCAGCAAGCACTTGAAATTAAGGAGAGATGGCAGAAGTGGTCAAAGCCCGAAGATGTCTGAAGTAGAAATCACGACAACCGTCTCCATTGCACCAGACGCAAGATCCGTAGATGGTGGTGCTCTAATAAATTATTTAAGCGATTTTTACGTTGAGACAAAAAATGGACATGTTATGGCTAATGAAATTGCGTCAGAATGTTTAAAAGCATGGACAGTTTTCTTAGCGCCGTATTTGGAAAAGAATAAAGAACACTTGAAAGATGTAAATTATGTTTAACGAACAGAACACCGTCGAAAACTACGTTGTCAGCCTGCTGGCCGGTGTCACGCCACCGCCCGTCACGGGCCGGGAGAGTTACCAGGCCGCCGCGCCTTACCTCCCGCTCGGGCGCAACCACAAAGCCGCGGGCTGGCATTACATCCCCGCCCTCGAACTGCCCCGCCGCATCAACGACGTGTTCATTGAGCGCTGGCTGCGCGAAGCCCTGATCCGCCTCAACCCCGAAATCGCCGCCCAGCCCGAGCGCGCCGACGAAGTGCTCTACCGTTTACGCGCCATCGTCCTTTCGGTGCGCTCCGATGGACTGATCCGCGCCAACGAAGAATTCAGCGCCTGGCTGCGCGGCGAGCGCTCGATGCCTTTTGGCGAAAACAACCGGCACGTCACCGTCCGCCTGCTCGACCTTAGCGAACTCGACAATAACCAGTACATCGCCTCGACCCAGGTCACCTTCCGCGCCGGGCCGTATGAACGCCGCCCCGACCTGGTGCTGTACGTTAACGGTCTGCCGCTGGTCATCCTCGAAGCCAAAACCCCCGTCCGCAACGCCATCAGTTGGGTCGACGGCGCCAAACAACTCCACGACGACTACGAAAAAAACATCCCCGAACTGTTTGCCTGCAACGTGCTCAACATCGCCACCGAAGGCAAAGACCTGCGCTACGGGGCCATCCACACCCCGCTCGAACACTGGAGCCCGTGGATATCCGATGGAGAAGGTAGTAAGGGCGGATCGCGATCCGCCCCAACGGGTGCAATAAAACTCCTCGCCCAATCCATCCCCAGCCTGCTGCGCCCAAACGTTTTACTCGACATCCTTGCCAACTTCAGCCTGTTCGCCACCGACAAGAAAAAACGCCGGTTGAAGATCATCTGTCGCTACCAGCAACACGAAGGCGCCAACAAAATCGTCCAGCGCGTGCTCGAAGGCGTCACCAAAAAGGGACTCATCTGGCACTTTCAAGGCTCGGGCAAATCCCTGCTGATGGTTTTCGCCGCCCAAAAACTGCGCATGGCCGGCGCGCTGCGCAACCCGACCGTTATCATCGTTGTCGACCGGCTCGACCTGGATGCGCAGATCAGCGCCACCTTCCACGCTTCCGACATCCCCAACCTGGTCAAAGCCGAAACCCGCGCCGAACTCGAAACCCTGCTCAAACAAGGCACGCGCAAAATCATCATCACCACCATTTTCAAGTTTGCCGAGATGGACGCGGCTGATGATGTACGGGATGGGGCCCTGCGCGACAATATCATCGTCCTGGTGGATGAAGCCCACCGCACCCAGGAAGGCGACCTGGGCATGAAGATGCGCGCCGCCCTGCCGAACGCCTTTTTCTTCGGGCTGACGGGCACGCCCATCAACCGCCGCGACCGCAATACCTTCTACGCTTTCGGCGCCGAAGAAGACGAACATGGCTACATGAGCCGCTACGGCTTCGAAGAATCCATCCGCGACGGGGCCACTCTGCCCCTGCACTTCGAACCGCGCCTGGTCGAACTGCACATCGACAAAGCCGCCATAGACGCCGCCTACGAAGAACTGACCGGTGAACTCTCTGACCTCGACCGCGACACGCTCGGCAAAGCCGCCGCCAAGATGGAAGTTTTGGTGAAAGTCCCCGAACGCATCCAAAATATTTGCGCCGATGTTGCCAGGCACTTTCAGGAAAAAATACAACCAAACGGCTTCAAGGCCATGCTGGTCACGTTTGACCGCGAGAGCTGCCTGCTCTATAAAGCCGAGCTGGATAAATACCTGCCGCCGGACGCCAGCGATATCGTCATTTCCGTTTCAGGAAACAACCCGCGCTACGCACCCTACAAACGCGACCGCGACAACGAAGAAAAGCTGCTCGACCGATTCCGCGACCCCAACGACCCGCTCCAGATTATCATCGTCACCGCCAAACTGCTGACCGGTTTCGATGCGCCCATCCTGCAAACGATGTATCTCGACAAGCCCATGCGCGACCACACCCTGCTGCAGGCCATCACGCGCACCAACCGCACCTACGGCGATAAAAAGTCGCATGGATTGATTGTGGATTACCTGGGCATCTTCGACGATGTTGCCAAGTCGCTCGAATTCGACGAAGAAGGATTCCGTCGCGTCGTCTCGGATATCGTCAACCTGAAAACCAAATTCCCCGCCGCGATGCAGACCTGCCTGGCCTACTTCGCGGGTGTCGATAAATCGCTCGACGGCTACGAAGGTTTGCTGGCCGCCCAGGACTGTCTGCCAAACAACGATGTGCGCGACGCTTTTGCCGCTGATTACAGTGATTTGTCCAGCCTGTGGGAAGCCATCTCTCCCGACCCGCTGCTTGCCACCTATGAAAGCGACTATCGCTGGCTCTCGCAGGTTTACGTCTCCGTTCAGCCGACCAGCGGTGCTGGAGCCTTGCTCTGGCACTCGCTCGGCGCCAAGACGATTGAGCTGATCCACCAAAACGTGCACGTCTCCGCCGTCCGCGACGACCTCGACGAAATCATCCTCGACGCCGAACTGCTCGAAGCCGTGCTGAAAACGGATAACCCTGACCGCAAAGCCAAAGAATTGCAGATCAAAATTGTAGACCGTTTGCGCAAGCACATGGGCAATCCGCTCTACCGCAAACTCTCCGAACGCCTCGAACGGCTCAAAGAACAGCACGAAGCCGGGCAGCTGCACAGCATCGCCTTCCTGAAAGCCCTGCTCGACCTGGCCCGCGACCTGGTCAACACCGAAAAAGAAGTCCCCGCCGCTGAAGACGAAGACCGCGCCAAAACCGCCCTGACCGAACTCTTCCAACAAACCCGCTCGGCCGACACCCCGATCATGGTCGAACGCATCGTCGATGACATCGACGACATCGTCCGCCAAATCCGCTTCCCCGATTGGCAATCCACCGAAGGCGGCAAACGGGAAGTAAGGAAGGCGTTGCGACGGACGCTGGCGAAATATAAATTGCATACCGATACGGAGTTATTCGAGAAGGCGTATGGGTATGTCAAGGAATATTATTAGAAGAGAATAATATGTTAGAAAAATCACCTGAAACGATTGCACTTGAAAGAATAGAAGAAGCATACCTAACACATGCAACGGAACTTGATTTGTCAATGATAGGGGAGGTTGCTTGGGTTAGTGATGATTTGGGCGCATTAAGAAATGTTCCAAAGGAGATTGGTAAACTTTCCAATCTAATTAAACTCGACCTAGGAGGTAATCGAATTAGAGAACTCCCTAATGAGTTATGGCAGTTAAAAAATCTTAAATCTCTTGTACTTCGTCATAATAAGCTAAGCGACTTGTCCGCGCGAATTGGACAAATGAAAAACTTAAGGACTCTGGATTTAACAGATAATCGACTAACCGAATTGCCTGAGACGATTGGAAAACTTACCAAGTTAGTCGAACTTGATTTGACCAATAATAAATTCACTAAATTGCCTGAAGTTATTGGAGAACTTAGTAATTTAATCTCGCTCGAAATCAGCATGAATTCAATAACAGCCATACCGACCTCGATTTTTGCCCTTAAAAAACTTGAGAACTTGTCACTGGGTGTTTATTATTATGAAAACGGCGGGAATCACATTAAAGTATTGCCAAGCGAAATCGGACAACTTGTTAATCTCAAGAGTATTCGGTTAGCAAACAATGAGTTAAAGTCACTTCCTCGTGAGATGCTTCTTTTAAAAAGCCTGAACGAGTTGGATGTTCGTAATAATAAAATCTCATTTCCGCCCGAAATCGTTGAGAAAATCGATGAACCCCAATTTATCCTGAATTATTATTTCTCTATTGCAGATAAGTCCAAAAGATCGCTAAATGAAATTAAATTGCTCGTTGTCGGTCAAGGTGCTGTCGGTAAAACATCGTTAGTTCAACGAATAGTATATGATTCGTTCAATCAAGAAGAACAAAAAACGGAAGGCATATCCATTAAACATTTGGATTTTGAGCAAAATACAAAAATTGAAGCCAATTTTGAAACTCACCTAAACATCTGGGACTTCGGCGGCCAGGAAATCATGCACGCCACCCACCAGTTCTTCCTGACCAAGCGCAGCCTTTATCTTTTAGTGCTCGATTCCCGTCTGACCCAGGAAGAAAACCGCGTCGAATACTGGCTCAAAATCATCCAGTCTTTCGGCGGCGAGTCGCCTGTCTTAATCGTCGGCAACAAAATTGACCAGCACCCGCTCGACATCGACCGAACCGGCCTGCAAAAGAAATATCCCAACATTGTCGGTATCCTTGAAACCTCCGCCGCCACCGGCGCAGGCATCGAATCCCTCAAAGCCGCCATCACCGAGCAGGTCAACCATCTGCCGCATGTCCGCGATTTGCTGCCTGAAACCTGGTTCACCGTCAAAACCAAACTGGAAGAACTAGGCAAACAATCCAATTTTATCACTCAAGAAAAATACATCGAACTGTGCGCCGAAAACGAAGTCGGCGACGAGACCAGTCAACGCACGCTGATCGGTTTTCTGCACGATCTCGGCGTTGTCCTGCACTTTCAGGACGATCCGCGCCTCGAAGCCCTCGGCATTCTCAATCCGCAGTGGGTCACGAATGGCGTGTACAAAATTCTCAACTCGCACACCTTGTTCCAAAACAAAGGCATACTCACTATCTCCATGCTCGATGAGATCCTCAACCTGCCCGAATATCCGCGTGGCAAACGGCTCTTCATCGTCGATATGATGAAGAAATTCGAGCTGTGCTACGATATCGAACCCGATAAAACCTTTCTCGTCCCTGACCTGCTGCCCAAAGACGAACCCACCACGGACGGACGCGAGAAATCCCTGGCCTTCCAATATCACTACGCTGTTCTGCCATCCAGTGTCATCACAAGATTTATCGTCCGCATGAACGAATATGCCCAGGATACTGTCTGGCGTTCGGGCGTGGTGCTGAAGGATGGTGGCAATACTGCGCTGGTCAAGGCTGATACTGAAGATCGAAAAATCTTCATCTGGGTCGGCGGCAACGAACACAAACGGCATGATTTTCTTACCAAGATTCGCGGTCAGTTCGATGCCATCCATAAGACTATCAGCAAGCTGGAAGTCAAGGAAATGGTTCCTGTCCCGGGTCATCCTGAAGCCGATCCCGTGGATTACGATTTGCTCTTGCAAATGGATCACAACAACGTTGAAGTCTATCCCGTGCTTTCAGGCGGAAGGATGATTGTGGTAAATGTTCGCGAAATGCTGAGTGGCGTTGCGCGTCAGGAAGACCGTCAGCGTGGGAATGTCACAAACTTTTATATTGGTGGTGACGTTAAAGACAGTACGATTATTTCTGGCGATGAAAACGAAGTAAACAAGTAGCGGCAGTCAATACTCATGTCCTCCGATAAGCAATCCCCCAAATCTTCTAAAAAAAACATCTCCATAGGTGGGGATGTGGTGGATAGCGTTGTCATTTCTGGGGACCATAACGTTGTTAATAAGACGGTCAACCAGACCATCATCCAAAAATTCTTCAACATTTTCAAAAGCGACTCGGAAACCCTTGAGCAGCGCAACCGCCGCATTTTGCTAGGACACATTGAAAACGCGTGGATCAAAGGCGTGTTGGACGCATCCCTGCACGGCGCGGCGTTATTAGATCTGGGAATTAAACACGACCCCGAAGCGGTGACGAAGTATCCTTGGGCGATCAAAAAGGATTCGACCGATGAAACCCTCCCCGTAGGGACATCCATGCTGGAGATTTTTGACTCCATCGGCATGGGACGTTCCCTGCTGATCCTCGGCGCACCTGGCTCTGGCAAGACGACTATGCTGCTAGAACTCGCCCGCCAGTTAATTGCTTGCGCCAGAGAAGACGTTACCCAGCCCATCCCAATGGTATTCAACCTCGCATCGTGGACAGAGAAACTCACGCTCGCCGATTGGCTGGCGCAGGAGTTGAACAACCTGTACAGTGTCCCCCGCAAGACCGCGCCTGATTGGGTAAAGGGCGATAAATTGCTTTTGCTCTTGGACGGCTTGGACGAAGTGCGGCAGGAAAGCCGTGCCAAGTGCGTGGAAGCGATCAACGAGTTTAGAAAACAAAATGGATTGACCTCGCTTGCAGTGTGCAGCCGCAGCCAGGATTACGCCGACCTCAACACAAAATTATCCCTTGAAGGCGCAATTGAAGTCCAACCGCTGACGCAAGAACAAATTCACAAATTCTTCAACCGCTTTGGGGATGAGATGGCGGGCATCAAGCAGGTTCTCAAAAAAGACAGCGCCCTGCGTGAGATGGCAGAGACACCCTTGTTTTTGAGCATTATGATTCTGGCTTATCGGGATAAGCGGGATGTGGAGATTTTGGTTTCGGGCGATGAAAGGGCAAGGCGTAAACATCTTTTTGATACTTACATAGTGCGCATGTTTGAGAGATCGCATTCAAAGAATACCATCTTCAAAAAGCAAAATGTACTACGTTGGCTCTCCTGGTTGGCCCGCCGCATGGTCGCGCATAACCAGGTACCCTACCTGCTCGAACGTATGCAGCCGAGCTGGCTCGAGAGTGTAAAACAAGAACGAGTGTATAGACTAAGAGTCGGGTTGAGTAACGGATTGATTGTTGGGCTGATTGCCGGGCTGTTTTTTGGGTTGCTTGACGTGCTTGTTGATGAGCCGCTTGTCGCTCTGAGGGTCGGGCTGTTTCTCGGGTCGTTTTTTGGGCTGCTCGCCGGACTGAGTGGCGGGGGAGCGATGTCCGAGCTAAGTGAAATCAAAACCGCTGATCGCCTAGGCTGGTCTTGGGAAAGAGCAAGATATGGGCTGCTTTCCGCGATGCTTTTCGGGCTGTTATTTTGGCTGATCGGCGAGTTGCTTGCTGGGCCAATGATTATCTGGCTGTTTGCCGGGCTGACTATCGGGCAGACTGTCTGGCTGGTCGTTAGTATAGACATACGGGAAATCAAACAAACCTCAACTGGGGGCCAACGACTTATTTTCTCGCTCCGAAATGCCATTTTGCTTTTACTGAGTACCGGGATGCTTTACACGCTGAGTGGCATGCTTATTAGCGGGCTGCCTTTCGGGCTTCTGCTTGGGCTAATGGCCGGGCTGAGTTTCTGGTCGCTTTATGGCGGCCTCGCCATTATCCAACATTACACTCTCCGTTCAATCCTCGTCCGCAACAACCTTCTCCCGTGGAGACTCGTTCCCTTCCTCGACCACTGCGTTGACCTGATCTTCCTTCGCCGCATCGGTGGCGGATATATCTTCATCCATCGCCTGTTGATGGAACACTTCGCTGAAATGTACGCGGAAACCCTAACGTCAAAGGGAAACCAAAAATGATTCTTCCAAACTCTTGTCACCCCCACTCCGAATCATTTTGTATGCTTTCCATTGTCGTATTTGGGGGAGATGTTCGAAGGACAGATGGGGCAGAAGGGAGTTCTCATGGCGCGTAACTGGCTATATCCTCGATACGAAGAGGAAATCGAAGCAGCACGGTATTCGAAAACAACGGTGCTTTCTCTCAGCGGCTATGGGACCGATGGTTCGGTCACCGAGTTACCAGAGTCTCTCTGGGAACTTACGCAGTTAAAAAGGTTAAGGCTTTCCTACAACGAATTGACTACACTGCCGAAATTGGGACAACTCGCCAAGTTAGAATGGCTGGATATCTCCTCCAATCCAATGACGGCATTGCCAGAATCTCTGATGGAACTTCCTCAACTGGAAACGCTGATTCTCAGTAACATCCAATTGACAGCATTGCCAAATTGGCTGGGCAATCTCACGCAATTGCAATCTTTGAATCTCTCCAGAAACCAACTGACAACACTGCCAAATTTACTGGGCAATCTCACACAATTACAAATACTGAATCTCTCTGAAAACCAATTGGCAATACTGCCGGAGACACTTCTGCGGCTTACACAGTTGCAGTACTTGGATCTTTCCAAAAATCAACTTGCAACAATGCCCGAACAAATAAGCCAACTTAAGCGGTTAAAAATATTAGTTTTGAGCAATAATTTGTTTAAAGATATACCTACTCCATTTGTCAGGCTTTTGCTTTCTGGAACTTTCATCATAGAACCAAATAATAACCTTTCTTTTCCAGATAGTAGTGACAGTGGATGGATTGATGAGGCATATTTTGATGATGAGTTAGCAAAGAAGTCAACTTATTTTCAAGAAAATATTTCTGCCGCGGTGAATCAACTTGGCTTTTGGGCAAGTCTCTTTATAGACAATAATCCCCTCAACCCTGAACTTGCCGAAGCCTATAAACAAGGTACTAAAGGCGTTATGGCCTACCTGCGCGCCAGAGCCGAAGCGCAACTGATTCTCAGCGAAGCCAAACTCATCCTTATCGGCGAAGGAGAAGTCGGAAAAACCTGTCTACTGGACGCTCTCCTCGACAAGCCCTTCCAACCTCACGACTCAACTCACGGCATAGAAATCCAATCCTTCAACGTCAATACCGAATCCCAAACATCCATTACCCTCAACGCCTGGGACTTCGGCGGACAGCGCGTGTACCGCCCCACGCACCAGTTATTCTTCAGCGCGCCCGCCGTCTATCTCGTCGTGTGGAAGCCGCGCGAAGGTTCGCAGGCGGGACAGGTCAAGGAATGGATTCAACTCGTCAAACGCCGCGAGCCGAGTGCGAAGATTCTCGTCGTCGCCACGCACGGCGGACCGCAGCAGCGTCAGCCCGATATTGACCGCCAGGAACTGTGGGATTTGTTCGGTAAGGAAACCGTTGTGGACTTTTTCTTCGTGGACAGCAAGCCTGACATGCATGGTAATCGCAAAGGCATTGATGAACTCAAACGCGCCATTGCCCAGGTCGCCGCGAGCCTGCCCGAAGTCGGTCGCTCCGTGCCGAAGAGTTTTGCCGATGTCCGCTTGGCCCTGCAAGACAAAGGCGCGCCGTATCTGCCTTTGCGTGAAGTCCTCGACATCTGCCGCGCCCACAACATGGATGATGAGATCGCGCGGCTCTTCATCACCATCTCGCACCGCCTCGGTCATCTCACGCACTACGAAAACGACCCGACCCTGCGCGACATCGTCATCCTCCGTCCCGACTGGCTCGCCACCGCAATGAGTTACGTCCTCGACGATGAAGCGACGCGTACCGCGCACGGCTTGGTCAAATTCTCACGCCTCGCTCAATTATGGGATGACAAAAACCGCGCGGACGATTCGCGCTACCCAGATTCTCTCCACCCGATCTTTCTCCGCCTGATGGAACGCTTCGATCTTTCCTACCGTGTGGCTGATCTTACATCCCGAAGCGACTCTGACCCGATCAGTCTCATCGGTCAACTCGTCCCCGATATCCGCCCGCAAAATATTTCCGACGCGTGGAAATCCTCTCCCGCGTCTGGCGATGTCCAACAGACGCAGATCTGTCACATTGTGGACGCGACCAACGGTCAATCCGCCAGCGCGGAAGGATTGTTCTACCAGTTGATCGTCCGCCTGCATAAATATTCGCTCGGTCGCGCCGATTACAACGCCAGCGTCCACTGGCAGCGCGGGCTGGTGTTGGAAGATGAATACAAAAGCCGCGCATTTCTTGAACACGTGGGCAACGACGTCCGTATTACCGTCCGCTCGCCGTACCCCGAAGGTCTGCTTGGCATGTTGACCCGCGAAGTGAAATTCCTTGTCGAAAGTTTTTGGGAAGGCTTGCGTTGTGATGTGATGGTTCCGTGCATCAACCCATGCGGAAAGAATAATGCTGGTACTGGATTATTTGAAGTTGAAAAACTAATGACTTTCAAAAGACAAGGAATGACGATGTTTCCTTGTATGGTGTCTGGCTGTAATCAAGCACAAGATATTGACGCGCTTCTTCGCAATGCGCCCGCTGCCACGCAATCCATCTCGCTTATCGAGTTGCAATCTGAATTCACCGCCATCAAAGACAAACTGGATGAAAACAACGTACTCACACGCCGCATTCTCTCGCAAGTGGATAAAACCTACACTGACTTGCTGCAAGTCCTCACTGACGAAGCCAAAGAAGGTCCGCGCCTGTTCAGTTTCTTCCCACTTGACCGCAGCAAGTTCAACCCCAAAACTTGGGTGCGCGAATCATTCCGCCTCGTTTTATGGTGCGAACATTCGCGCCTGCCGCTCCCTGTTCTCAACGATGGCGGCATGAAGAAAGGCGTTTACGAACTCGAACTGGAGCGCGAATGGTTCAAGAAAGCCAGCCCCTATTTGAAACTCCTGACAGGCACGCTGGGCATGGTTCTCCCCGTCGCATCCTCCGCCGTCAAACTCGCGCTCGATGAAACTGCCTACAAACTGATCGAAGAACAACTCGCCTTCGGCAAATCCATCATTGATGCATCCCTCGGCGAAACCGCCAAGATCGACGACTTCCTCGGCGCAACGGATTCATCCACCCTCGAACATGGTATCGCCGCCCGCGCTGACGGCGCCAGCCTGCGCCAACTCCACGCCCTGCTCAAAGCCAAAGATCCCAGCTTCGGAGGTCTTGTCCGCGTGATGAACAAACGTCAGGAGTTTTTGTGGGTGCATGAGCAGTTTGCGAAGGAGTATTAGAATACGGATGACAGTGTCCGCCAAATCCGCTTTCCCAACTGGCAGTCCACCAAAGGCGGGAAGTGCGCAAGGCGCTGCGCAGAACGCTGGCGAAATACAAACTTCACACCAATACCGAGTTATTCGAAAAGGCGTATGGGTATGTTAGGGAGAATTATTAGGCAGATTTCATTGCGAGCCGCCGCACTTGCGGCGAAGCAATCCCTAACTAACAAAAGTTCTACCTCAGTTCGTGGAAGTCAACTAAAGTGGACTAGCCGCGTTGGCGAAAAATCAGCTAGATAAGATGATGAAGTTTTAAGATTAGTCATATAATTGCCTGTTTCAAATCAGTGTACCCAAAAGATCATTAAAAGCCGGAGAGAATATGTCAGAAGTAAAAATTATCAAGAATATTCAAGAAAAAATTTGGGGGCGCAAAGAGCTATTCTTTTGCATTGAAACAGAAGCATTTCTCCTGCGGTTGATCGAAAATGCTAGCCGAATTCAGCATTTAGAAATTAATCCAAACCTGTGGGAAGTCAAATTAAACAATTATTCGATTAAAGAAATAGGAATTCCTGGTAGCTTGGATGACGATTCGATTGATAAAATCTTCAGTCCAAGGCAATATTGGTTTAATCCAAAAAGTATATTTATTAGGATGCCACCTTTAACAATCTTGCCGTCCGAAATTGGATCTCTTTCGCAATTACAAACCCTGCGATTACGCAATAACAAATTTCAAACACTTCCGCAAGAACTACTAAATCTCAGCCACCTTAAAGAATTAGATTTAGATAATAATCCCCTGCATATTCCTCCAGAAATACTTAGCAGAAAATTTGAACCTCAGAATATACTCAATTATTATTTTACAATTACTAAAGGCAAAAAGAAATCTTTGAGCGAAATTAAGATACTTTTCGTTGGACAAGGTTCTGTTGGTAAAACTTCCATCATTTATCAAATTCTTAACGGACAGTTTAACCAAAATCAAATAAAGACTGACGGTATATCGATAAGTCAATGGCATGTTAACGGATACGAGAAACCAGAAAGTGAATACCAATCCGAAACCATAAATTCGAGATCTGAAATTAGGTTGAACATCTGGGATTTCGGGGGCCAAGAAATTATGCACGCCACTCACCAGTTCTTCCTCACCAAACGCAGCCTGTACCTTTTGGTTCTTGATTCTCGCCTCACCCAGGAAGAAAATCGCGTCGAATACTGGCTCAAGATCATCCAATCCTTCAGTGAAGAATCTCCTGTCCTAATCGTGGGCAACAAAACCGACCAGCACCCGCTCGACATCGACCGCACGGGTTTGCAAAAGAAATACCCCAACATCGTCGGTATATTCGAAACCTCCGCCGCCACAGGCGCAGGGATTGAAGAACTCAAAGCCACCATTGCCGTGCAGGTCAACAATCTGCCGCATGTCCGTGATTTGCTGCCCGAAACCTGGTTCACCGTTAAAACCAAATTGGAAGGGCTGGGGCGTGAGTCCAATTTCATCACCCATGACAAATACATCGAACTGTGCGCCGAAAACGAAGTCAGCGACGAAACCAGCCAGCGCACGCTGATTGGCTTCCTGCACGACCTAGGCGTTGTCCTGCACTTCCAAGATGATCCACGTCTGGAAGCCCTAGGGATTCTCAATCCGCAGTGGGTCACGAATGGGGTTTACAAAATACTCAACTCACACACCCTCTTCCAAAACAAAGGCGTGCTGACCGTCGCCATGCTCGACGAGATCCTCAACCTGCCAGAATATCCGCGTGGCAAACGGCTCTTTATCGTCGACATGATGAAAAAATTCGAGCTGTGCTACGATATTGAACCCGACAAAACCTTCCTCGTCCCTGATCTGCTCCCCAAAGACCAACCTGACCTGAAATTCAACGGCATCCCTGCCTTTGAGTATGCCTACCCCGTCCTGCCCTCCAGCATCATCACCCGCTTCATCGTCCGCATGAACCAGCACATTGACGATGGCTTCGTCTGGCGCACCGGTGTGGTGCTCAAGATTGGCCAAAACGCTGCCCTGGTCAAGGCCGATATTGAAGACAAGAAAATCACCATCGCCATTGATGGTCTCGAACACACCCGCCGTGATGCTCTGTCTGCAATACGGTATCAGTTGGATGAGATTCATGCGTCCATCAAGGGGCTGAATCCGGAAAAACGGGTTCCAATCCGAGAAGCGCCCAATGCTGAACCGCTGGAGTATGAATATTTATTGATGCTGGAGCGCGCGGGTGATGAAACCTGTCGCGTCAAAGACGGCAGCCGCCTGGTCACGGTTAATGTGCATCAACTTTTGAGCGGTATCGAGAGCGAGTCCCAGCGTAGAAACGTCCCCGACGGCGGCGTCATCATTCATGGTGATGTATATACTGGCGGCGGCGATTTTTCTGGCCGCGACAAGAGTATCTCTACCGGTGATCGTGGTGTCGTTGTCAGTGGCAAAGTCGGCGGCCACCTGATTGCAGGCGACGAGAACCAGGTTATCCAGGATAGTTACAACAAAATCACTTCCGCCGAGATTGATCCTGAACTCAAACAAACTCTGACGGAATTAGCCGGTGCAGTTTCCGCTATCATCCAAGCGTTCCCCGAAGAACAGAATTCCAAAGTCACTAAAAACTTCAATCGGCTGGTTGAAGAAGTCACCCAGCCTGAACCAGATGAGAAGTGGTACTCCGTCAGCATCGAAGGGCTCATAAAAGCAGCCGAAAACCTAGACAAACTCGGCGCGCCGGTCATTTCGCTGTCGAAGAAGGTTTTGTCCCTGCTGACGGGCGGGGTAATCGAATAAATTGAATTAAGACTGGTTGTACTCGCTACCTGAATAAGCCATAATTTTGCTTTTCAAGGAGGATTTATGCGTTTCTTGCACTTTTCGGATGTTCACCTTGGCTTTCAACAATACAGCCTAGGCGAACGATTTAACGATTTTTTCCATGCTTTTGAACGCGCGATTCAATATGGAATCGATAATAAGATCGATGCCATATTGATTGCTGGCGATCTTTTCCATAAATCAGCGATTGAACCAATGGTTTACATCCAAGCTGCTGATATGCTGAAGTTGGCTCGTGACGCTGGTATCCCTGTTATTGCGATTTCAGGAAATCATGATCAGGCCAGTCGCCGGGATGTAATTTCCTGGTTAGATGTCTTGGCCCATGAAGGTTATCTGTATTTTTTGGAGCCTGTATTGCAGGATGAAGCTTGCCAGTTGCCTACCTGGGATCAAAAAGAGAACACCGGCGCCTTTCTTGATATCGCCAACGTTCGAATTATCGGATTGCCATATCTTGGTGGGACAACTGCGCTCTGGCTTCCGGCGGTTTCTGATGCTATTGCCAATCTACCCAAGAACAAAACCAATTTCACCATTTTATTGACGCATGCCGGTATTGAAGGGGAGCTTGGCAAGTTGGATGCAGCCCTATCTTATGCCGAACTTGAGCCTTTACGTAAATCCGTCAACTATCTCGGTCTAGGTCACTTGCATAAACATTTTGAGCAAGATAACTGGCTCTACAACCCCGGTTCATTGGAAGTCTACGATGTCGGCGAATTAAAATGGTCCAAAGGTTGGTACGATGTCGAAGTTGATTCAGGTGGCAAGAAAAAAGTCCGCTATGTTCCTTCCAATCATCGCACCTTCCTGGTTCAGAACTTTCAAGTTAGTGCCTATGACAAACCAGCAGATCTGTTGCGTGCCTACCGCAACGATGTCCGCCAGTGGGCGGCTGAATGGAAAAAGTCACCCGATAAACCCGTTGTTGTCCTGTATCTGGAAGGTGAACTGGCTTTCGACCGGCATGAACTGGATACTCAAGAAATCGAAAAAATCGCCCGCGAAAGTGCCGATTTACTCCATGTGGTAATCAACACCAGCAAACTGCGCTCACCAGGGCTTGAATTTGCGGTGGATGAATCCATTCCGCTTGAAGAGCTTGAGAAAACAGTCTTACGAGAAATTGCCCAAGGTGACAGCCGTTTTGCTGCTCACCCAGATGAATGGGCCAGTGTAATCTTAAATACCAAACAGATGGCAATCGCCAATCGGTCAGTGGATGAAATCCTTTCTACCCTACAGATGCAAATCGAGAAAATCGAAGGGATGGCTCAAGATGTTGATTAATGCCGTTGAACTTCGCAATATCAAAAGTTATGCTGCGCCAGGTTCCAAGATCGGCTTTCGGCCCGGTGTAAACCTGATCTGGGGCCAAAATGGAAGTGGGAAAACCACAATTCTCGAGGCGATTGGATATGCTTTATTCGGTGCCCTGGATTACAACATCAGTCAATTTATCCGCGAGGGAACCCAGGACGGCGAAATAGCTTTGACGGTTGAAGCCCGGGATGAACGGCTCTATCAGGTGGTGCGCAGCCTGAAAGGTGCTGGGAAACTCGAAATCTTTGATCCGGCTACAAAGCGCAAAATCGCCACCAAGAAAAAGGATTCTGAAGATTGGCTGGCAGATAACCTCGGAATCGAATATGGCGGCTACGGAAAAAGACTGTTTGAAAATAGTCTGGGTGTCGCCCAAGGGAAAATGACTGGGAGTTTTCTGGAAAACGAAGCCGCGCGTAAAGCCATCTTTGCGCCGATTTTACGAGTGGATGAATATGATCTGGCCTGGAAAAAATTGGCTGAGACGGCTTCCGAACTAAATTCTCGGTTAGGCGCAATCCGCGAAACTGTGGCCAGGCTGGAAGGCCGTTTACAGGAATTACCAGGTAAAGAAAACGAAAAGGTTGTGCTTGATCAGCGTATCTCGGATAACGAGGCCGAATTGTTGGCTCAAACGAATACACAGCAAAAACAAGCTGATGAGTTGAAGGCGTTTGAGACCCTCAAGGCCAGGCTAGAGAGTGCCAGGCAGAAATTTGAAGCCGCGCAACACCAATTGGAGTTACTTTCCGAGCAGGTAAAAAGCGCTGAAATTGCGTTCCTTGAATCGGAACAAGCCGTGAAAATATTAGAAGCTGCCAGTACTGGATATGGATTATATCGTCAGGCGCTGGCCGACCGGGAAAAGTTACTAGGCCAGCAGCGGGCATATCAGAATGAGCAGAGAAAGCTTTCGGAGATTGAGAAAAAATTAGCGGAAACCGAGACAGCCCTGACTGCCTGTCTCGGACGCCTAGAAGAAATCAGTGCTGCGGAAGTGATCATTGCAGAATTGGAACCGCAAGTTCAACACCAGGCACAGCTGGAACAGGAAATCTCTGTTTTAGAGCGCCAAGTGGCCGAATTTCAAAACGCCAATGATCAAGTCGGAGCAGCTCAGAAATTATTATTGCAGCTCAATGAGCAATTAGTAAAGGTAAACCGGGAACTCGAACAACGGGCTTCACTTGAAAATGAATTAGCTGCTATTCAAATGATCGTGAATGCTTCGAATGCAGAAATTAATCAAATAGCTGCCCAGGTGGCAAAAAATCAACAACTTTCAGAAACCCTTGCTGATCAACGCACATCTGCCGCATCCGATGCAAAAAACCTGGAAATTCTTTCCACCAATTTACAAAAATTGCAAGGCGAGATTGAAGGTAAAAAGTTACAACTCGAACAGACAAAACTAAAAATCCAGGAAAGAAAGGATCTGGCCAATACTCTTGATGAACTTCAAAAAGAAATTGAAGATGTTCGAGTAAAACAAACTGCAGCGCACTCTGATGAAAAGATTTGCCAGCAAAAAATTTCTGAATTAGAGAATCGGTTGGAACTGTTAATCAGTGTTGAAACTGCCGAATGTCCGATTTGCAAAACGCCACTGGATCAGCACAAAACTGAGCAAATCGAAAAAGAATTTGATCTTGAAAAAGAAATCTGTGGAACCAAAATTCACGAGGCGCGCCAGTTATTCAAACAGTTGGAACAAAAGATCAAGGAGTTGGTTCAGCAAGAAAGCAAATTACGCAAGCAGCAAGAAAGCCTCCCAACGGAACAACGGTTTGAAGAACTTGTCACTGAACTTGCCAAAAGCGAAACAGATCTGAGTGCTTTAAGTGAGAATGTTGCTGTATTCGCAGGGGCTGTCGAACGTGCGGCAATGCTAGAAAAACAATATCGATCGTCGCAAACGCAATTAGAAACCAAGCGCAATGAACTCGAGACCAAGCGGATGATCGAACAGGAATTGCAAGAAAAAGTCGGCGCCACAAATCGTGAACTATCTTCTTTGGCCCACGCAAACCAGGCAGTAGATTTAGAAGCTCGCACCCAAGCTGTTAATAACGATCTTGCGCGGTTGACCAAGCAAGCTGAAGATTTATCGGATTCGGCAGAAAGGTTGTCAGCAACTCGTTTAAATCTGGCCAGACTTAATGATCCGCGCTCAACTCAAGATAAACAAAAGGGCATTGCCGGTCAACGATTACAGGTTGAAGCTGAAAAGGGTAAACATGAAGAGATTCGCGGTGAGTTGGCAATAGAACATCATAACCAAGTTGCACAATTAGACAAATATGCGGGATTGGAGGCTTCAATTGATAAGGTCAATACGCAAATTCAGCAAAATGAGCAAGCGTATCAGAATTATGTCGCCAATGAAAACGTTGCCTTGATGCGCGATGGACGGCTTCGTCTACTGGACAACCTCAAAGCTCAATACACTGAACAAGAAAAGATTTCTAACGATGCAGAAAATTTTTATGGACAAACACAAAAAGATTACGATCCCGATCTGCACGCTGCATTGGAGATGAAAAATCGCCAGACAGGTGAAAAAATTGCGGGGTTAAGTGCCCAGACCACTGAAATGCACAATCAAAGCAAACGCCTAAAGAATGAACTTCAACAACTATATCAACAACAGAAGATGCTTGAAGAAACCCTTAAAAAAAAGAAGCGCCAGGAAGAACTATTTGAAGTCTTTAGGTTCATTCGCGATGGTATTCGTCTGGCAGGGCCTAAAGTGGTTCAACGAAGGGTAAAAGCAATTTCCTATAGCGCTGATCGTATCTTTCAAGATGTCATTGATGATCCATCGCTAACATTAAGTTGGGATGAAAACTATGCAATCAAAGTTCGCCATCGTCTGGAAGAACGGATTTTCAATCAGCTCTCAGGCGGGGAACAAATGGCAGCCGCAATTGCAGTTCGTTTGGCTGTGATGTTCCAGATGTCTGAATTAAGGATCTTATTCCTGGATGAGCCAACCGCTAATATGGATGATACACGCCGTGAAAACTTGGCAAATAGAATTACCGGTCTTGAAGGATTACGCCAAATCTTTGTCATTACACATGATGATGCTTTCCGACGAGAGACCCATCATGTTATTCAGGTGCAGAAAGAAAATGATATGAGTCTGGTTTTTGTGAGGTAAGCATGCTTTATCGCGAAAAAATAATTCAGGCTTTGGAAAACAAAGGAGCCCTGTTTCGTGAGTCTCAACAGGATTCTATGGATGCTTTCGAGATTTTGGACGATGCGCTCAAAGCAAATATCGGTTATAGCAAGGCAGAATTAGAAGCCAAATTAGCTGGAATAGAATGGCCTGGTGCTTGCCCAACAGACGAACAGGATGCCCAGCCTTTTGTGATCCCATTTTTTGAGAGTTGGCAAAATCATCAACAGGCCCGTGCCTGGGCAATGAATACCTTGCGGGGAGTGGCAACATTCTGCGCTGATGGTTCTCAAATTTTTACGCGCGATATTTCCGTTCCAGTTGGCGTTGTGCAAATTGGCTGGTTCGAAAATCACCACATTGATGATGGCATCGGCGAATATATCAAAGATGTTTCGATTCAGGTTCTTGCACCTGGGGAACTTTCAGGAGACGAAAGCGCCTATGCAGACCAGGAAATTGAGTGGCGACGATTTTCAGGAGAACTGGCACAGGCGGAGCGTTTCATGCAATCCCAGGCCGGTCGCCAAGCGGTTGCCTTTATTGATGGATCATTAATTATTTCTTTTGTCAGTCAGTTACGGCCAGAGCGACAGGTAAATTACGTTGCTGCGATCGAAAATCTCTTAAGAATATCGAAGGACACCGGGGTTCCTGTTATTGGTTATGTGGATACCAGTTATGCAACCGATTTGGTGTCAATGATCAAGAGCAGCACAAAATTTATGCGGCCAATACATATGAGTGACGCTGCACTTGTCCACCAACATTTAGAGCAGTGGGGTGACCGATGTCGTATGTATGTTTGTGCCAGAGATGACCGTGTACTCTCGCCCAATAATGTCAAATATTACAAAGATGTTCACTTCACGTACTTAAAAACCACCTATGATAATCATCCAGCCCGGCTCGAGATCCCTGCCTGGGTGACAGAGAGCAATCAGCATGATTGGGTCATGGATATTATCCGCGCAGAATGTGTGGTCGGCAATGGGTATCCTTACACAATCGAAACCGCTGATGCCGTTGCCGTGCTGAGTGCCCAAGACCGTGAAAGGTTCCTGTCAATTTTTCAACAATTTATGGAGCGTGAGGAAATTCCCTTGCGCTTTTCTCGCAAAGCCGTTTCTAAACGACAACGCAGATTGTGAAAGGAATAGATCGATATGCGACTCGGAAAAATCGTTAAGTCTACATCTCATGCGGATTATATTTGTCAAATCTATGCGCCTGGAGATGTTGAAAACCTGCCCAAGGTTCAAGATTACGCGTTCGGGAGTTTTGTTCGGATTGCGTTAGATACTGAGCAACTTTCCTGGCTGGTTGGTTTAATCTACGATACGGTCCTACTCAATCCTGATTTTGGTCGTTTAGGACCTCGTCTTTCTCCACCTTCTGAATTGGCTGTGTTTTCTCCCGATTACTTGAATGAAAAAGTAACCGTGGTGGGCGTCATTGCCATTGGAATGATCGACGAATCTGGAAAAGTATTTCAAGGTGTTCCACCTTTTGCTGCAAATAGTGATGCAGTTGTTGAAACTTTAACTGATGAGCAAATCCGTTTATTCCATAGAGGTAACCCCTCTTGGAAAATTTCATACTTGCCCTATTTGCTGGCGAAAAATACTCCCGAGGCTCGTTATCTGCTCCAGAATGTACTTGGTCAATTGAGAACACTTTGCAATGACATAGATCAGGCCAGAGTGATCAACTTAATGGCAGATGAAATTTCATGGCAAACCCAAATCGCACCCCTGGGAGGCCTATCATGAGTGCTACATTGTCCAACGTTATCGGGCTGGTTAAAGGTCCTGGGGTATCTCCCCATACATTTGAAATCGTTTCGGCTGACCAAGAGCGCAAGCTTAAGCTTGGCGAATTTGTCACTTATCTTGTAAACATTGACGCGCAAGAACGTGAAGTTCTGGCACGAGTTAACGAACGCCAACCACTACGCTTATATCCGAACGGATTCCTGGCAGATCCAGACTTATCCCCAGATTTTCTCGCCAGCTCGCTCGGGTACAACGGGGAGCGTTCTGAATTGTTCAAGATTACTGTTGAAGTTCTTGGGTATTTTGATCCAGAACTACGTGATTTTATTAATCCGCGCGTTACGCCAAGAATTGGTAGCCAGGTGAGACTTGCATCTGATGAATTCCTGGCAACGGTTCTAAACCGCCGAAAGGTAGGTAGTATTGGCGGTGCGCATATCGGATCGCTATTAAGCCGATCTAAAGGACGCGTTCCAGTTGTGCTCGATTTAGAGGCCATTTGCAGCACTCATCTGGCGATTATTGCCAGTACCGGAGCAGGTAAAAGTTATTTAGCAGGTGTTCTCATTGAAGAAATGTTAAGTTCATACAACCGGGCAGCTTTGCTGGTTATAGATCCTCACGGCGAGTATGACACTTTGACAGAAATGCACTCGTTATTAAAGCAGGCAGATTACAGCCCTGAAGTGTCAATTTACCGGCCTGGGGAAGTGAAAATTCGGATAGGATCATTATCCATGTCCGATTTGCGCTATCTTTTGCCAGACATGTCAGAACGGATGGAATATGTACTCCGTCTCGCGTTCCAGCGTGTTCAACGGAAAAGCAAACAGAAACACGCGGGAGATTCTGATCGCTGGCGATTGGATGAATTAATTGAAGAGCTTAAAGCGATTGGCCAACTGGAAGATCCCGAAAGCGATGATGGCGAAATAGCCGAAAATGGTGGAAAATATAAGGATACAGCCGATGCGGTAATTTGGAGGCTGAATACTGCGCTAGGACAGAATCAGGTTTTTGACAACTTGCAGCAAGTTAACCTGCAAGATCTGATTCGGCCAGGAAAATGTGCGGTAATGCAACTCAATCAGGTTGATTCCCGACAGCAGCAGGTCATCGTTGCCACGCTGCTGCGAAAACTCTATCAAGCCCGCGTTCGAACTGAGAAGGGAGAAGCCTCTCAAGCTGAGAATAAGGATTTCTATTTGCCATATCCGGTTTTTATCCTGATTGAAGAAGCTCATCATTTTACGCCTGCCAATGGCGATGCTATCAGTACAGAAATTCTCAAACAAATCCTGGCTGAAGGACGTAAATTCGGTATTGGCGTTGGCCTGATTAGTCAACGACCAGGCAAGCTGGACGCAGATGCATTATCACAATGCAATACTCAGTTTTTGTTACGCATTGTCAATCCAGTTGATCAATCCCGGGTTCGTGAAAGCGTAGAATCGGTTGGACAAGATTTAATAAACGAATTGCCTGCTTTAACCAAAGGGCAGGCAATTATCGCAGGAGCAGCCGTGAACGCTCCACTCCTTTGCCAGGTGCGCTCTCGAGTCACTTCTCATGGCGCAGATGATATTTCCGCGCCCAAGCAGTGGATGACATACTTTTCAAAAGAAGAAACATTTCGGCGAGAACGAGAGAATTCTGTTATAGAAGTGATCCCACCGAGAAGCAGGAAAACAAAATAGTTCTAGGCTACGCAAGGCCGGGCGACTGCACAGCATCACCTTCCTTAAACCCCTGCTCGACCTGGCCCACAACCTGGTCAACACCGAAAAGGAAGTCCCCGCCGCTGAAGATGAAGACCGCGCCAAAACCGCCCTGACCGAACTCTTCCAACAAACCCGCTCGGCCGACACCCCGATCATGGTCGAACGCATCGTCGACGATATCGACGACATCGTCCGCCAAATCCGCTTCCCCGATTGGTAGTCCACCGAAGGCGGCAAACGGGAAATGCGCAAGGCGCTGCTGAGGACGCTGGCAAAGTACAAACTCCACAAGGACGAGGAGTTGTTCGAGAAGGCGTATGGGTATGTGACGGAATATTATTAGGAGTTGAGATGGCAGATAAAACCCCTGAAGAACAAGCCGATGAAATAGCTCTTGAACTCATTCAGAGCGCTGAAAAAACGCATGCAAAAAAACTTAAAATATCCACCATAGGCGGAATATCGTTTTTTAAACTGGGCAATCTTTATGCGCTACCATCTGAAATTGGAAGATTAATAGAACTCCTTGAACTCGATATCTCTTTCAATAACATTTTTGACTTACCCGATGAGTTATGGCAACTTACCAATTTAATAAGTTTAGATATATCTGCAAATCCTATCAATCAACTCCCCGCAGGAATCGGGCATCTGACTAATTTGGAAAGGCTAAATATTAGTGGCACTTCCATTGCTTCTTTACCAAAGGAAATTCTTCGATTAAAGAAATTAACAACACTTGATGTTCAAGACACTAAGCTATCAATACCTCCTGAAATCAGTCAAAAAATCTATGAACCGCAAAAGATTTTGAATTATTATTTTTCGATTATTAACCAGAAGAAAACATTAATAGCAAAGCAGTTGAATGAAACAAAATTGCTTTTTGTTGGGCAAGGCGCTGTTGGTAAAACATCGATTATCTGCAGACTACTTCATAATAACTATAAAATTGACGAGCCAAAAACAGAAGGGATTTGGATAAGCAAGGGGGAAACCAGCGATGATATTCAACTCAATATCTGGGACTTCGGTGGACAGGAAATCATGCATGCCACCCATCAATTCTTCCTCACCAAACGCAGTCTTTATGTGTTGGTACTTGATTCAAGGTTATCTCAAGAAGAAAACCGCGCGGAATACTGGCTCAAAATCATTCAATCCTTCGGCGGCGAGTCGCCGGTGCTCTTGGTCGGCAACAAAATTGACCAGCACCCGCTTGATATTGACCGCACCGGCCTGCAAAAGAAATACCCCAATATTGTTGGCATCCTAGAAACCTCCGCCGCTACAGGTGCAGGTATTGAAGAACTTAAAGCCGCCATCACCGAGCAGGTCAACCGCCTGCCGCATGTCCGAGACCTGCTGCCCGAAACCTGGTTCACTGTCAAAACCAAACTCGAAGAACTCGGACGTCAATCCAATTTCATCACCCACGACAAATACCTCGACCTGTGTGCTGAAAACGAAGTGACCGATGAGATCAGTCAACTTACACTGATTGGCTTCCTGCACGATCTTGGCGTTGTCCTGCACTTTCAGGATGATCCACGCCTGGAAGCCCTCGGCATTCTCAACCCGCAGTGGGTCACGAATGGGGTCTACAAAATTCTCAACTCGCAACCCTTGTTCAAAAACAAAGGCGTGCTTACCGTAGCTATGCTCGATGAGATTCTCAACCTTCCCGAATATCCGCGCAACAAACGGCTTTTTATCGTGGACATGATGAAGAAATTTGAACTGTGCTATGACATAGAATCCGATAAAACCTTCCTTGTCCCCGATTTGCTGCCCAAAGATGCACTGTCAACAGGCAGTTGGGATGACACGCTGGCATTTCTGTATGAGTATCCCGTTTTGCCATCAAGCGTGATGACCCGTTTCATCGTCCGCATCAATAGTCACATTGAAGGAAACCAGGTTTGGAGAAGCGGAGTAGTGTTAAAAATTGGTGAACCAATCTCTGGTAGGGTAAACCACGCCATGCTTAGGGCTGATCTCGAAGATAAAAAAATTAGCATCAACATTGGCGGCCCCGAACACACCCGCCGTGATACTTTGGCCATTATCCGCCATCAACTGGATGAAATCCACGCCTCGATCAAGGGGCTCAATCCCAAGCGTAAAATCCCGGTCCCTGGCCAGCCCGGCATCGAACCGCTCGATTACGAATACCTGCTCGAACTCGAACGCGACGACATCCCGATCTGCCACGCTTTCAACGGCCAGCGCAACATCAAAATCGATGTCAAGCAACTGCTCAACGGCATCGAAAGCGAAGATGTCCGCCGCATGACTTACATCAATATCAGTGGTTCGATCAGCGGTAGTGTGGTTGTTGGTGATGATAATACGGTGGAGGGCGGGATATGAAGAAAAAGAGAGATGTGGCCATTTCTATAAACGGAAGCGTGAATGGCAATATAATTATTGGCGATAAGAATGATGTTGGTCAGAATACCAGTAAATCGACAGACTCCAATGACATTTTCTTCGATGTTGGGCATAGGCTCAAACAAGTACGTGAAGAGATTGAAGTGCAAAGTAGTCAGTTTTTTGAGTTACTGGGCTTACCCAGCGAACGTCAATACCTGACAATGGAAACTCGCAAAGAAGAAGTTCCATTAGGTTTGTTAGAAAAAGTACATGAGCTAACCGGCGTTGAACTGGAATGGCTCAAACACGGGGAAGAACCACGATACAAGGTTGAAATTTCGGCATTTCGCACAGCCAAGCAAGGTATAGAGTTTGTGGCGCAGTTTCGGCCAAAGAATGTTTATTTTGTGCTTGGTAAGCCAGACTTTTTCGGACAATGGTTGACCTGCATTATTGTGCAGGTGGGCGATTACTGCTTTCAAATCATTGACCTGAAAACAGGTTTAGATTTTTGGAATTGGGTTGAAGATTTTTGGTTCATTCCTATATATATTGAATATTTATCGGTGTTACGCAATGCTTTCCCCCTAGCACCAGCTTTGGCTTTATCAGGCTCATGGTATAGAAAATTGCTCGAAGGAAAAATACATTTTTTTCTTGCCCTTCGGAATGCCGACATGAAATTCCGGTTTTGGCCGGATGCTGTGTTGGATGTTAATTGCCAGTATCAAACTGGTAAACAATATGAGAGTCAATATGGGAAATGGATTACAAAGATGCGCGGTGAATATCATGCTATTGATGCTCAGATTGCTAAAAACCAAAGTAAAAACCCAAAACCTAGTTGGCTCAATGTATTGGGAAACGATAATCAACATGAATAATAATGTCCACTGATGGCAAATATCATTGGTGTGTCTTTATCTTTAAACTGTCTGATGAAATAGGGCACAATGCTTGCCATTCCATCTTCCCAACACCTGCCTGTTCAGTACCTCGCTGCTGGATTTAACGAGGTGACCAACTCTTATAAGTTCTACTGGTTTCTTGCCATTCTTGAAGAAATTCAGGAAAAGCGATCTCCGTGTCTTGCAACCCGCGATTTGTTGGCACGCATGGTTGCCGGGGTCTGGTATCCAACCAATTATTTCCGGCTTTCCTTTGGTAAGCAAGACCGGTTAGGCCAGGCTGCAGTTCAGCTTGGGGCGGACGCCAACTTGCTGATGGATGCCAGCCGACAGAAAATTATCCAGCATTTGATAGCAATTGATCTGCCACGAGACATCAAGAGCCTTGGCGCCTATGTTCCTTACAGATTCCTGCGTCCTTTTTTCGCGCTACAATTGCGTGGCCTGACAGATGCAAAAGTAAATGGACAAATCCAGCAATTGGCCAATGCCGCTTTTACGAATGAGCAAAATCCCTGCCTGTATCGATTTTCGCGAGGTGGGATCGAGATACACCCAACCTGGTTCGAATATCTCAACCAGCATTTATCCATCCTGACAGCTTTCTGCTTGTGGCACTTGGTGAACTACCTTCAGAAAAACAACCCGAATGTTCCCAATGTTTCAGGAAAGTTATTTGAGCCAGTGCAACGTGATTTGAAACAGGCCAAAGCCGTTTGGATGACTGTCTTAGATGTGGCCGGGCCGTTGATCTGTATTTATTCAGGCCAGCCACTACAGAAAGGCGCGTTTTCTCTCGACCACTTTCTTCCTTGGCGTTTTGTGGCGCACGATCTATTGTGGAATATAATTCCCACCCCAAAGAGCGTCAATTCATCCAAGAACGATAGTCTTCCCGATTTATCGCGTTATTTCGAGAAGTTTGCAGATGCACAATACCTGGCAGTCCAGGCTGTTGCCAAATCATCCAGGCCTGCACTATTGGAAGACTATGCACTCTTGTTGAAATCAGAATCAATAGCAGAATTGCGGACAATTTCAAAAGCGCGATTCCGCGATCAATTACAAGCTGTTATAACCCCGCAAGTACAAATTGCAACCAATATGGGATTTTCTGGTGAATGGGTGTTCGCTCCGTAATTCATCCTTTGACCAGAATGATTTTCCATCGGGCATGTACCTTCTCTTGACTTGCGCCTGCCACCATCGGAATTTGTTTATCTCTCCCATCTCGTAACATCTGGCGAAAGGTGAAACCAGGCTTGGGCCCACTCTCATTGCTCAAAATTTTATTGTCGGCAAGAATGCTTGCGCATTCATCGGCTGTCAGTTCGTGAATACCGTTTGTGCGCATGTGGTTCTGTAAAAACTCACTGACTTTAGCAACCTGCTGGTGAGTAAAGTTTGACATACATCTCCTTATTGTTGTATATGATGGCATCAAGCCAGTAATTAATTGAATGAAAACCCCAGTATTACCAAGTTCGATTTTCTCACCCTTGGCCTTGAGCCAATCCCTAAAAATTTAACCTGCATCTGGTATCGCTAACCTTTAGCGATTGTTCAACTCAGGCATGGAAAAATCGAGTGGATGCTGAGTTTGTTCAACGTCAAAAGATGGGGTAACGATCTTTTGCAGATACTCGTCTGAAAAATCAATCTTGAGTTCTACCCACATCGGCAAGTGATCCGACATCTGGAATGTGCGCCAGATGCCCAGATAGTAATCCTTGTTTTTCTCAGTATCTTGAGCCGCGCCATCGGGTCCACATTCCAATTGTCCGCGGTTCTTCATCAGGGGATAGTATGCCAATCGTTCGGATCCGCCAAAAAGTGTTTTATAAAGGTTGAACACTCCCGCACGACCGCCAAATTTGACCTGTCCCTCGCGAGATTTGAATCCGATTTGATCATAATATTTGTCCATCAACATATTGGATGGGCTTAGACCTTCGGGAATGATGAATCCGTGTTTTTTGAGCGACTGCATGGTTTGGTGTTCCGGGCTGACGATGTTGAAATCGCCCAGGATGATATAGTTCGCGGCTTCATCATCTGCACGCTTCGATAGAAAGGCGGCTATGGTGTCGATTTCGGCGATCCGGCGTTGGAGGAGTTCGCCTCTGTCTTCGCCATAGTAGATATGCACGGTGCAGATGTTAAATCGGAACCAACCTGATTGGAAAGCCACCATGAACGGCGTTCGCGCAAATTGCTGTCCACCGATGGTTTTGTTGAAGGGCAGCACAACTTCCCCAGCGATCTTTTGAAAACTTACTTTGCGGGTGTCATAGATGAAGGTCATGCGTTCGCCATTTCCCGATGCGCCTTCGGTACCATCGGTGGTGATGTAATCCCACTCCGGACCGAGGATACGCATGATAATGTTCAATCCGCTCAGATCCTTGTTCACTTCCTGTAAAGCAATCAGGTCAAAAGCCGAAATAATTTCGGCAATGTAGAAGAATGACTCTTTTAGCCTCGGTCCATGACCGAATTTATTCGAATCGAAATCGCGCAAGTTCCAGGTGGCAAGCAGCAAGGTGTCGTTCATTGTTCGGGATGGCACCTCATCACGAAGTTGTTTGCGTAATTTGAGCAGGTTGATGGCCGAGCGCTGGCTTTCATCAGGGCTAAAATTATTGCTGATCGGAAAATAGAATGGCATGGCACGCCTCGTTTTATGTGTGGAGAAAAGACAGAACCAACGATATGATTGTATATCAAATCGTTGGTTCTGTTATTGCGCAATGAGCGAATTACCCCACCAACCGGGCCACGGCTTCTTCCAGGTCGCGCTCTCCGGGGGTGACATACAGCCGCGTGGTATTGAGACTCTCGTGGCCGAGCAGGGCCGCCACCTTCTCCAGGGTCACGCCGTTATCGAGCAGCGACTTGGCGAAAGTATGGCGGCAGATGTGCGGGGTGACATCTTTCAACCCGGCCAGGTCTGCCAGCCTGGATACCGCCAACTGCACCGAGCGTACCTGCATCTTCTCGCCGCGCTGGCCGAGGAAGAGCATCTCGCTGCCGCTGTCCGGGCGGATCGAGATCCACTCATCCAGCAGACGCCGTGCTTCGGAGTTGATCGGCACGCTTCTTTGCTTGCCACCCTTGCCCGCCCGGACGGTCAATGCAGCCTTGCGTTCGGTCATCAAAATATCTGAAACACGCAAATTGGAGACTTCTGAAACGCGCAGGCCGGTATTCAGAAGCAGGGTTACCACAACTGTGTCACGCAGGCGTAGCAGCCACAGACGCGGATAGCGGATGCGCGCCTTTTGCAGATCATCCTTCATGGCCTGGATGAGCGCGTTGCGCTGCTTCTTATCGAGCCACTTTGGCGCGAGCGAAACGGTCTCCACGCTTTTTACGTTCAAAGCCGGGTTGCCCGGCAGGATTTTGTTTTGGGCGGCCCAGTTGCCAAAGGCGGCGATCGCGGCCAGTTTGCGGTTCGCGGTCTGGGCGGCGGCACCCGTTTTCAGCAGGGATGTGCGATACTCGCGCACATCCGCAGGCCCCAGGGTGGTCAGGTCACGACCCAACCAGCGCGAGAAAACGGATAAATCAGTCAGGTATCCACGCACGGTGGCGGGCGAACGATCCAGGGAAATCAGGTATTCTGAGAATTGGGTCAGCAGGGTCATGGTTCCTCCGATGTGGGTTCTGCAAAAGAAAAAGAGTTTTAAGTAGACTAGCGCCCTCCCCCGCCAAAACGGGGAATTAAGTGTTTGCGCGGGCTGATTGCACGCGTTTTTACCGTGCAATCCTTTTTTCCCCATTTTCCGGGTTTCCTACCGGCTTTCTGCCAGCGGCAGCCAGATGATTTTGTTATGCCTGCGGCAATCTTCGAGACAGGTGACATTGAGCTGATATTTCAGGTTGTGCTCGTCGAGGATGGCCTCGGCTTCGTTGGTAATCTCCTGCGCCAGCCGCCAGGACTGGCAGAAAACGTAGATTTGGCCGCCGGTGAGCTCGCACAGGTTGATCCATTTTTCGGCGCGCTCGGATTTGCGGCCATTGCGCTCGACCTCGATGTAGCTGATTTGATCGTCTTTGCGGACAGTGATATCGGGAACGGCCTGGCGGACGCCATCCAGGTAATGGCGGTGACCGTGCGCCAGGATTTCGTAGCCATCCTGGGTCAAGAATTGCTCGACTTCGAGATTAAGCAGCATGTGTCCATCGGTCATGTGACTGGCGAGCGTGTTCAGCTCACTGGAACGCGGTTTTTTGTTGGTGAGCATGACGTAGGCAGCCTGGCCCATGTCGGTCAGGTACATCAGGTGCGGGGGCCGTCCGTTGAGGCCCTCGGTGGCTTTGCGTATTTCGATCAGACCACGCTTTTCGCAGGCTTTGATGGCTTTGGTGATGTTGCTGGTGCTGGGATCTTTATAGCCGAGAAGTTGGGCCATTTCCCAGCGGATGCGCGGCTGGCGGCCAATGCCCGTATCGCCGAGCAGGGTGATCAGGGTGGCCTGGGTCTTGAAGCCGTGTGCAGCGCGCCAGCCTTCCATCCAATCGGTTTGGGCGCAGGTGAGGGTCGGGTCGAATTTGGGCTGCAATAGGATCGGATGCTTGCGGCACATTGCGATTTCGGCTTGCATTTTCTCGAGGCGTTCCTCCATCTCAAAAAGACTCTTGTACAGACTGTCTTTTCTGCCTTCGGCCATTTCCCGGCCTATGCGCTCGTTGAAAAGCTGATCTTCGTGCTGACCGATCTGTTGCTCCTGCCGGGCGATGGTTTGTTCGAGTTCGGGGATGCGCTGCGCGTCGCGCTGGCAGGTAAGCAGGGTCTCGATTGCCTGGAGCAGGTCGGTCAGCAGGGCTTCTTCCCCGTCCGGCCCGAAGCGGGCCCAGCGGATTTCCTGTTTGGGGTCGGGGTCGGAGATCAGGCGTTCGATCAGCGGCTTGATCTGTTTGCGCAGCGCAGACGGAGCGGGCAGGTCTGCTTCGCACAAAAAGTTGGTGGGATGGTAGGGCGGGTCAAACATGGTTAATTCAACTCCACAGTGCGGGTCACCGCGCTTTCAAAGCGGGTGGTTGTTTTGCGGAACAGACAGGGAATGTTGCCGGTCGGGCCGTTGCGATGCTTGGCGATTGAAAGCTCCATCGGCAGTAGACCGTTCATGGCGGTTTCATCCGGCTTGTGCAGGAATATGACCACATCCGCATCGGCCTCGATATCGCCGCTCTCGCGCAAGTCGGACAATTGCGGGCGGGATGAAGCGCGCTTCTCCACATCGCGGTTTAGCTGGGCAGCAGCGATGATCGGGACACTCAACTCTTTGGACAAAGCCTTGAGCGAACGCGAGATATAGCCCACTTCCTGGGTGCGGTTCTCGGTCTTTACCCCGGCTCGCATCAACTGCAAATAATCGACGATCACCAGATCCGGCTTGCCCGCCGAGAGATGCAGGCGGCGCAGCTTGGACTTCAACTGCAAAGGCGTGATAGCCGGGGTATCGTCGATGAAAATCGACAGGTTTTCGAGAGACTGCACAGCCTGAACCAGTTTTTCCCAAGCATCGGCCCCCACCTTGCCGGTGTCGAGCAGCTGCACATCCAGCCCGCAGACCTGGGCCAGAAGACGGTTGGTGATGCGGATGGTGGGCATTTCCAGCGAGAAGAACACCACCCGTTTGCCTGCCCGGGCGGCGTTCAGGGCGACGGTCAGGGCCAGGGAAGTCTTGCCCAAACCGGGACGGGCGGCCAGAACGTACAGGGCTCCGGCCTGGAAGTTGCCCAGGCGATGG